>NZ_CP072358.1:0-1390346 GCF_018127985.1 Prevotella multiformis
CCAGAGTAATAATCCGTTGCTCATATCTTCTTCTATCTTGTCTTAGAACCCATCCAGATCGTAGTATTCATCCTCGATGTCTGGCTGGACGGGCTGGTTCTTCTTATCGTTCTTGTTGTTTGTCTTGTTCTTGTCCTGTTGGGGTTCATCATCGCCGAAATAGATGACCGGACCGTCGTCTACAGGCTTCTTCCTTGCCGGGACTGTCTGCGGTTTCTGCGGAGCAGGCTGTTGTGTCTTCGGTATAACAGGCTTCACCGGCGTGATGGAGTCAGCCGGCTTTACGGGGCTGACAGGTGCAGACGGTACGGTCAGCCCGGCAGGGTGCTCCTGTTTCACGGAATCGGTCTGCTTCACCGGTTTCTCTTCCGGCATAATATATGTATTACCGTCCTCTCTCTCCGTCTTCTTCTCCGTTGCCGGTTTCTTCTCCTCTGCCGGTATCTCAAAGGTGCTGCCGTTCTGCTCCGTATCCTTTTGCTCTGTCTTCACCGGCTTTGGCACATCCAGCGGGATGGTCATCGTGTTGTCAGCAGGCACATCCTGCGTGTCCGGATAGAGGTCAGGAACATTTCCCTGCTTCTGTTCAATCTCCTGCTGCAGGTCACGTTCGCGGGGTGTCGCCACCTCTGCCGGTTCGCTGAGCAGATAACGGCGTGTTACCGTCAGCGGTGCGAAATGTTCCGCATAGAACGCTTCATAATCCTTGTAGCTGTAGACGGTGCCTATCAGCCTGAGATTCTTGTCACTGATGATGATGCCCTTCGCCGTCCTGCCCATCTGCTGCACGACAGCCTTCGACGCAAAGAACTGCCGGGCATACTGATAGGCCTCGTCGAAACTGCGGAAGCCCGATACCTGCATCTGGTGCAGGCCGCTGAAATCCTGTATCTCGATCTCGAAGTTACGGACAAGGAAGTTCGTGAAGTTGAACCGTGCCAGTTCGAAGAGCAGCTTGTTCTCGTTCAGTGAGTCAGGATGGTAAACGAGCAGGAATCTGAAGTCTATGTCACGTTCCGGCGAGAGCCTGGCCTGCTGGATGCTGTCGCTGTCGTTCAGCACGTTCGACCGGTAGTTCCAGACATTGTCGAGGTCGAACTTCCCGCCACGAAGCCTTTTCCCCGCCTCTACGCCATTGACAATCATGCCTGCCATCTCGCTGATGCGGCTGCCCGGATAGTTCTTCACCACCTCCTTCATGTCACTGATACAGCCCGCAGGATCGCCGCTGTTCAGCCTGCCCAGTCCCCCGATGAAGAGGAACTTGTCCCGGTTGGCTCCCATGGGAAAGCGTGTCCCGGAAATCCGGGTATTGGCCGCCACCTCTCCGTAACGCCCCTGCTTGAAGGCATCGTAGGTCGCTGCATAGAGCGAATCCTCTATCTGCACGCCGAACCGCAGGTTCTGTTTGTAATAGGGATCGGTAAGGAGAACCGTCCACTTGCTTTTCGGATATTTCCGACTCAGCCGGGCGACGTAGCTGTCAGCCATCTGCTGGTCGCCCTTCCGCATATAAAGAAGATAGAGGTGATAGTACACATCGTCCATCTGTTCATAATCCGGATAGTCGTCGGACACACGGCGCAGGGCCTTCTCGGACAATCGGAGGTTGTCGAGTCTGTCCTTGAAGATCACGCCGGAATGGTGCAGACCGTCTTCCAGTATCTTGTTGCTTGCCTCCAGCTGTACTGGGGTAAGCGGAATCTGTGCCAGATAGTACTCCCGCTTGTGCGGATCGTTCTTCAGCGAGTCTCTGGCATTGTCAATCGAATCCTGCCGTGCCTCGGCCTGCAGGATAGAGTCCCGCTGCTGGTCGGTCAGTTCGATGGGCGTCTTCGTATCACCGATCCTACCCACGACTCCTTGGTTGATGCGCTGCCAGTTGTCAATGTTCTCACGCTTTCCCCACAGCTGCTGGAACGTGATTTTACCCTGCTGGACAGCCGTGGGGCTGTAGAAATACCACGTGCTGCCCTGCTGACGGCGGTTGTCCTGCCGGCTGACGTTTCCAAGGCTGTTGCTTCCCATGTCGCCTCCGTTGCCTTGCTGTCGGACGTTGTCCTGTCCCTGCTGCTGGCTTCTCTCTTCCTTCTCCTTCTTCTTCAGTGCTGCGATGACACGGTCAATCGCCGCATTGCGCTCTTCCTCCGGGCACTTCGCAAGGTGCTGGAGAGAGTCCTGGAGCTGTACGGCATCTGTATAAGGAGCCAGCTCGTCCAGTATCTTCGACCGTTCGGAAAGCTGTTCGTAGTCCTTGCGGTCCTTGTCGAGCAGTCCGATGGCTTCACCGTAACAGCGTCGGGCATCACCGAAACGCTCCTTTGCCCAGTAGAGGTCGCCGAGATGGAGCAGCAGCACTCCTTTTTCGATACCGCTCCGTGTGGCTTTCCGGTTCCCCTGTTCGTAGGCGTTGACGGCGGCAAGCGTGTCCCGGTCGGCGAGATAGATGTTGCCCATGGCATAATACACCTGATCGAGATACTCCTTGTTGTTGTCTGAAGCAGCCATGTGTTTCAGCTTGCCGATCATCTTCTTCGACTGTCCCTTTGCGGTAACCTCGGTCTGTGCTATACGCGCATTGAAGGCCAGCTCGTAGGGGGGATTGGCACGGATTACCCGCTGGAAGGCCTTGTAGGCTTCCGTATTCCGTCCGAGAGCGGCAAGCACCTGCCCGAGAAGATACAGTTCGCGGGCCTTCTGTTTCCGGCGCATTTCATGCTTGATGACCCTCTGGAGATAAGGGACCGCCTTGCTCAGTTCGCCTGAGTGCAGATAATAATCCGCATAGGTATAGTCCCATTCCTTTACGGCCCGCCAGTCCAGGGAGTCCCGCTGCATATTTCGGATAATGTCCTCAGCGTCATAGAGCCAGCCTTGTTCTATGTAGCATTTCGCCAGCCATGCCCTTGCCTTCCCGTAGATGGCAGGCTGTCCCTTGTAAATGCGGCTCATGTAAGCGAAGGTGGCGGCCGCTTCCTCAAAAGCCCCTTCGTGGAACTGCGACCGTCCCATCAGCATCCATACCTTCCACAGGAAAGGATTGTATTCACGGCGTGAGAGCCATTCGATGTCGCGTTCGGTCTTCCGCCTGTTCTTGGTCCACTCCGGTCTCTTCTTGATGCTGTGCCGGGCAATGGCTTTCTCTGCCTTCTCTATCGCCCGGTCGAAGCTGCCCTTGCCCAGTTCACGGCTGCTCTTGTTGCCGACAGGATAGAGCGGTATCAGCTCGGTGAAGTTGTCCTTGTTTCCTTTTTCTTTTTCCAGTGAACCGTCGATATAAGCCTGCGCACCATTATAATAGACATTATAACGTGTGTTGAAGGCCTGCCACCAGCGCGACTGCGAGGTGTTGCTCTTCGTGGAGCAGCCGGCAGCAGCCAGCAGGACGACTGCCGGGAGAAGGGAAATGATATGTCGGATAGTTCTTTTCTTCACGTTTGTTTTTGTTTTTCCAGAGACTGTGCCTCTGAAGCCGGGACATATTTTCGGAATGGCCGAGCAGAGCAGAAGACAGACGTTCAGCCCTCGATCATCGCTATCAGCTCGTCCTTGATCTGGTCGGGGACATTGATGTCCCGCAGAATGAGGCTCCTGTTCCATCCTTTCGCTTCATGCGGCTGCATGGTGTAGAGCACCTCGGCGAACTCTTCTGCTTCCTTGTCGGTATACTGGTCGGACTGCCGCCCGCGGAAACGGTCGAGCTCTTCGTCGTCATAATACTCTATCTCCTTCGTGGCGGCTTCCATCATGCAGACCTGTTCGCACCTGTCGTCCGTCCCGTCACAGGAGGAGCAGTCGCCCGATGCGGGCATGACGACCTCCGGCTCTCCCTCTTTCCTCCGGGCGAACTTGGTCGTCAGGGCTGCGACAATCGCCAATAGCAGCAGTGAGCATATACCGATAACGAATATATCCATTCTTTCTTTTTTAGTCTGTATATAATAAGGTGAACTTCTCCTGTTGTATGCGAATCGCATAGAAGATTCCGCCCCTTTGTTCCTGTTGATTTCCGGCAGCCATGCCTTGGTTTTCAACCGGGTGTTTACTGGCTTCCAGCCGGACATCGACAGAGCTTCTTCCGGGTGTCAGCCGGAGGACTGCCAGATGTTTTTTCAATGCGTGATCATTTACAGACCGGTTGCTTGTTGATGACGTTTTTAGTGATAGGAAACAGAGCCTGGCTTTAGGATTTCTCCGTTGTCCCCCTCCTTGGCAGTCTGGTGTGAAGCAACCGGTTAATCCGTCTGCACGATATGGAATCCGGCCTTTCGCAGATCGTTCCAGTAATGAGGGTAAGACTTCGACACCACCTCCGGGTGATTGATGCCGATCCGGCCCAGCCGGATGGCCAGCGGAGCAAACGACATTGCCATGCGGTGGTCCTCATAAGTGTCTATGACAGGCTGCGCCGCCGGTTCGCAGCGGTCCCCCTCCCATGACAGTTCTGTCCCGCTGTCAGCATGGAGGATATAGCCCAGCTTCTCCATCTCCGTCTTCATTGCCTCGATACGGTCGGTCTCTTTGATTCTCAGGCTTCCAAGCCCTGTGAAGTGGAACGGTATTCCCAGGACAGGACAGGTGGCAATGAGCGTCTGTGCCAGATCGGGCTGATTGGTAAAGTCATAGTCCATACGGTTCAGCATGCGTGAGTGGCGTGTCAGCGTGGCATCAGTCAGCCGGTCGGCCTCTCTGTCGGCAAAGGCAGTCTTGATACCCAGCAGAGAGAAAATGTACCGGACAGCAGAATCACCCTGCCGCGACCCGTCCATCATGCCCGGCAGAATGACTTTCGCCCCCAGCTCATCCGTCAGTGCGAGGACTTCATACCAGTAGCTCGCTGCCGTCCAGTCGTTCTCTATCGTATAGGGACGCTGCCGGTAGGGCTGCGGCTTCACCGTAATGCTGTCGATGTCCGTCCACTCTGCTGATACGCCGAACTGGTGCATCAGGTGCAGGGTAAGGTCGATATAGGGCCGGGAGACAATGCCGCCCGTGAGCTTCATTTCCAGTCCCTTCGACAGGACAGGGGCTATCATCAGCAGTGCCGAGATGTACTGTGAGCTGACGTTGCCGGGTATCTCCAGCCGGCCGCCCTCCAGCTGTCTGCCACGGATGCGGAGCGGAGGGAATCCTTTCTCTCCGGCATATTCGATTTCCGCACCCAGGTAACGCAGCGCATCTACGAGAACACCTATCGGGCGGTGCTTCATCCGTTCCGTACCCGTGATCGTGTGTTCGCCTTCCGTGACGCTGAGGTATGCCGTCATGAAGCGCATGGCCGTACCGGCCGCCTTGATGTCGATGACTTCCGGCCGATGTGCCAGGGCACGGATGATCACCTCCGTATCGTCACAGTCCGACAGGTTCGCCGGTGTTATGTTCCCTCCTGTCAGCGCATGGATAATCAGCGCACGGTTGCTGATGCTCTTCGATGCTGGGAGCTGGATGCGGGTATCAACGTTTCGGGGGGGAGTTATCGTGTATTGCATCGTATGCTGTGCAGATTGATTACAAGACAAAATTACAAAATAAACTTGGCATGAGAGAAAAAGAAGTCAAAAAGTTTGCTAATCTCACAGAAAGTGTGTAATTTTGCACTGCTTTAAACAGGACGGGATGTAGTTCAGTAGGTTTAGAATGCTGGTCTGGGGGACCAGTGGTCGCCAGTTCGAGTCTGGTCATCCCGACGATTTGCAAGCAAAGGGGCTGATTTTCAGCCCCTTTCGCTTGGTCGGGGGTCAAGAGGTCGGCGAAAAGTCGGTGAAGTTTGACTTCTACTTTATTTGATAGTTCAATCGGGCATTTCACTCAAAATTTAGAAATGCCTAAAAAAAATTTTTCTTCTAAGAACAGACAGACGGCAATCAATGAGATTGTCGGTTGGAAGACTCCGAAGTTTCATCAGGCTTCGGAATGTTATGTATCTCTATCAGCCTTTGACCCCACGAGGGGTAAGTTTCACATCAAGAAGTTTATGCTTGACCATATCAAGGGCAAGCGTAACCAACGGGTATATGGAGAGGCACTTATCAAGAGGCTCACGGAGAAGCTGATGCAGGGATGGAATCCTTGGGTGGAGATGGTGCAGCCTCTTGAATACTCCTCTTTCGATGATGTGTGCAAGAAGTATGAGGATTACTTGCTTAAGCTGCTCAAGGAGCATAATATGAGAGAAGAATCCGTAATATCCTACACCAGTAGAATAAGAGTGCTGAAGGAATGGAAGGAGAAGCAGAAAATCAACCTGTTCTATACTTATCAATTCGACAGTCGCCTGGTTGGGCAGTTTCTTGACTATGTATTCGTGGATAGGAACAACACCATCCGCACCAGGAACAATTACCTTTCTTGGTTAAAAACTTTCTGCAAGTATCTCCTTGAGCGAGGGTATATCCCGACTGATCCTACGGAGAGTTATTCCATCGTCCAGCGTAGAGGGCAACTCAAGAACAGGGATGTGATACCCGACGAGGTTCTTGCAGAGTTGAAAAGCTGGCTGATGGTGCATAACAGGCATTATCTGCTGGCGTGCTATATCCTGCATTACCTGTTTGTACGACCGAAGGAAATGAGCTATCTGAAGATAGGCGACTTCAATATCAAGAAGAAGACTTTGTTCCTGCACGGGGCAAATACCAAGAACCATAATGATGCATTGCTCACTATGCCTGACCACGTGATGAAGCTGATGATAGACCTTCATGTGTTCAACAGCCCGGGGAACTACTATCTATTCAGTGATGACTTTGCCCCAGGACCCAAGCGTAAGAGTGAAAAATGCTTCAGGGATTATTGGGGGCGTGAGCTGCGCAAGAACCTGAACCTTACTGACCGATATAAGTTCTATTCACTAAAAGATACGGGTATTACCAATATGCTTCGAGCCAACACGGATATCCTGACTGTGAGGGACCAGGCACGCCACTCCTCGATATTGGTAACGGACATATACACCCCGAAAGATATTCAGGAAGCTAACAAATTACTGCTAAATTACAAGGGGGTGCTTTGATATTCTTCAAAAATAGACAGTAGGAACGCCCGTATAGGCTTCCTACTGTCCATCTTTCCTACAATTTGCCCTTATATATATAAGGTGAAATCAATTGAGTCTTTTTCTTTCCAGCCTGTGGCAACGGTCTGCATTATGAAGTTCACGAATTTTGTATAAAAGTCCGTAAGTTCATCAAGGGTATTGAATGTGACATAGTACGGAAGATCGTCCGTACCAAACTTGAATGCTATCGGAAGATTAGAACCATTCGTCTGTATCGCAAGGTCGTAGCACGCCTTGTAATTGAACTGATTTTCGTGAGATAGCCACACAGATTTTCCGAGGTAAGTGAAATCGGATAGAATCCTCTCTTCCACACGCTCGTTTATCCAACCGAAGATCAGAGCCTTGATAGTTTCAATACTTGGCTTACCCGAGAACTCCTCCTCCATGTAGGAGGTTTCACCATCGGTGGTCTGCACATCCCAACGCACTCTCCATTTGTCTTGCACAGGGTTCACGCACTCTATAAGGCGTACCCCTGAAGAACCTTGAACTCTTTTCATACTTATTCTTTTTATGTGAATATATAATGTCCGAAGCCGTTGGAGTCATCCCACCCAATCGTTATGGGCATCGAGGGAAGTTTGTTTGCCTTCTCAAGGCACTCAAGGTCATATTCCATTTCCTTGTCGTCGGTGAAATACTTTTTAAGGACACCTCCGTCATCAACGGATACGAGCCATCGCATTCCATTCTCTGTCTTGATGTCCCGTTCAAAGTCAAGTATCGTAACCGTCTTGTTCAACAAAGTCCTAAGCGACACGCAAGGGCCTCTAAATCTCTTCTTGCCGTCCTTAACAAAGGGGGCTTGCTTGTTCTTGAAGTCTTTAAAAGATTCTTCCATGTTCTTTCCAGTTAATATTTGAAATAAATGTTTACTGTTTGAATGTTTCGCCATTCCATAGAAACTTGCAATCACTTCCTTGCGCCTTTTCCTGCTTTTGACTTCGTGCAGCTTCCTTGCGCAGTTTTTCTTGACACGCTTCCTAATCCTGACATGGTCAGGGTATACTACATATCCGAGCATATCTATTCCTTCTGTGATGGGATATACTCTCTCGTTAGGCTTAACGGTCAGATGGATTGTGTTCATCCGCTGATGAATAAGGTTTCTGATTTGCCAAAGATATTCCTTGCTGTGGGAGAGAACAAGCCCATCATCGCAGTATCGATAGAAATAACGCACACCCAGTTCGTCCTTGAGATAGTGGTCGAGATGAACGGAGAGGAGCAGGTTCGCTAAACTTTGGGAACTCCTCCTGCCTTTTACAAGTCCCTCATGGGAGTATACGCAGCTCGAAAGAATATCTATCAGCCTTTTGTCTTTGAATAAATGCCTGACACATGACATGATGAAGTCGCCTTCTATCATGTCATAGAAAGATTTTAGGTCGAATTGGTAGGCATATCGTGTACCCTCAGGGTTTTCAGCTATATCTCTTCGCATATATAGGGAGAGATCGTGCATCCCTCTTTTCTTTATGCTGGCTGCGGTAGTTCTTATATAGCGGTTTCTTATATGCCTATCGACAACCCTCATAACCGCATTCTCGGCAATTCGGAGCGTCATATCATATATGGCTATCCTCCTATCCTTACCGCCCTCACGAACGGTGATGAAATAACACTTGGCTTTGGGTAGATGCCCTTTGAGGATACCGTCAGAAAGTCTCTGAATGACCTTCTCCCTATGCGCAAGAAGGTAGCGTCCCTCGGCACACTTCTTTCTTGCAGTGCCTCTAAGGACTTCATCAAAAGCGTCGGACATATTGCTATAGTCGACGATTTCCTCGATAATGTACCCTTCTCTTATCGCCATTGCTTTATGAATAAGGCTCTGAAGCCTTCAATCCTTGGGCCTGACTTCTTCGAACCGTTCGGCCTACCGAACTCTACCCATCCTGTTTATGTTCCGCCTTTCCACCATAGGGTGCTGTTGGCGAGGCTCATTCCCCTCGGCTCAGCTTTGAGGACACGTCCTCTTTGTCGTATGCCGATTGTTATATTAATGATTGTTGTTCAGACGCGACCCGACGTTCGACCACGAACCCGAGGCATCGTTGTTCGCATTCGAGTACGCAACGCCACCGTTCGCGTTCGCATTGTTGTAACCACGGAAGACCACACGGGACTTTGGGGAAATCCGCCTTTATGAGTGCAAAATTAGTAAAAAATTGGCAGAGCGAGTAATCCCCGGGGATATATCCCCCGAAAATCGCTCGCTCCGCTCGTTGGGAGTCGCTTCGCGACACGCTTTACGTTTTCGCTTACGCCACCTCGGTTATCGCTTTGAATATCGCTACGCTCTTCGCTTTGACGAGTCGCCCTCTGAAGGCCAGACGCGACCCGACGTTCGACCACGAACCCGAGGCAAAATTGTACGCACTCGAGTACGCAACGCCACCGTACGCGTACGCATTGCTGCAACCACGGAAGACCACACGGGACGCAGCTCCGCTGAATTCAAAGCGGTCGCAATAGAATGTGGAGGAGCTGCCGCTTGCGCCACCTGCGGGGATTATGTCCATATACTTACCATGGACAACAGCGGTAATCCAAAGACCGGTCGTGGCACCTTGCACCTTACGGGTAGTGCCGTCGGGCATCTCTATATACCAAACTCCTTGCTCCCCACTGCCGTTGGGAACTCCGACCTTATCCATCATGTCCCATTTATGGCCATAGACATCCTCATAGCCGAGGCAGTTGGTGTTGTTCAAACGGACGAATGAACCTAAGCCGTCGTTCGTCTTGACCTCATAGAACGCCAATGAATTATTGCCGTCAACTCCGCCTATGGTGTTTCCGTCTGTATTAACGGTGTCCTGCATACCGATTTCTGCCGTTCCGCCAGTCTTTCGCGATTCGCTATGCTGACCAGCTCCGCACTGAGACTGGGAGTCTCGACGGCCATAACCAGTGAAGAAGAGATTGGCTATGTCCCTGTGCATCTCATAATCAATCTGTTGCATACCGCGCTGCTCGCTGTAGAAATGGAAGTCCGTCCAAGAGAGGTTACCTGTGGTAGAGCCACCCGAGACGCAGCTTCTGAGCTTGCTGCCGATGACGGTACTTCCGAATACGGCGGTTAGACACTCTTGATGCTCCACCCAGTCAGGCTCCATGTCGAGGATATTATCGCTGTTGCTCAAGACTACGCAGTCGAACGGTGCGGTCTGCTTGATCGTGAAGTAGAGATTGACTGCATCTGAAGGAATGTCGTCGATAAGGTACATACCTGGATTGAACTTATTGGTCAATGTAGGTACGACGATGCTCTTGAGTACCTTGCCGTCAGCGTTTGTAAACACAGACCCCACTAACGATGCTCCAGGAACGGTCGGGAATCTGACTTTCTTATAGCCGGACACCTGGACACGGCAAGTGGAATAGTTGCCGTCAGTGGCATAGGCTTCGGTAATACTTGGTTTACCCGACATAACCTTATAACCCTTGCGTAAGTCTCCACCGCCCTGAATATCGTCAAACGTGAGGACGGTTGCCTTTGGGCGTGGGGGCATCTGCTCGTTGGAGCTATAGCATGACCAGTGCTTGTTGTTCAAGAAGTCATTGACACCCTTGAACCAGTAATGTGGCTCATACATCATCACATCTCCTTCGGTAGAGTCGAGTTTGGCAGCACTGCACCCACTCACATTCTCTGCGTCGGCATAGAAGTTCGAGTTGCTGTCATGCAGTGGAAAGTAGGTCATCACCTTTCCCTTCTCCGTCATCTTAGCAAGGACTCTATGACGCATCTTGGCGATGCGGAGTCTGTGTCCGCTCATAGCAAAGGCATTGCCGAATTTGTAGCCCGTCTTGTTGTCAAGGTTGCTTACGTTCCTGTCATCAGAAACAGAATCATCAAACTCGAAGGTGGTGTAATCGGGTTGATGGATATTCAGGTTCGGATAGATGACCTTGTACTGCTCGTACTGCTCATCAGCGATATAGGCCGTCAGGTAGATATCCCCGATAAGCTGGCAGGTACTTACGGCGTTACCCTCGGCATCGACACCCTTGTAGTGCTTGTATTTCTCAAGGAACGAGCCGTCATCGGTGATATTGACTCCCTCTATCCTCAATCGGGTAACGTTCGTACAACGGCTTAGCAATTCCTGCCAGTCAAGTTTGGGGCAGCTGGCGAAAATCATCGTAGTGACATTGTCGTACCCTTGAATGTTCAGGTGTTCCATATCGAGCAGGGGCAGGTAGCGCAGCTTCAGGGTCGTGAGGGTCTCGGGAAGAACCAAGTCCTCCACAGGTGCGCCGTCGGCAAGCACTATACCCTGAACCCTTGTTCCGCCGAGACGAAGAATGCGGATACGCGTCTGGCCGCTGACATCGAACTCCGTGCTGGAACTTGTGCCCGTCTTCACGCCCTGCTGGTTGGTACAGTCGATGACCTCTATCTTCTGACAGCTCTCGAAGTTGAACCACCATGACTGCGAGCATGGCCTGTCGCTGTGTGCGTCAATCTCCTTGAGGACGAGAGCCTTGTTCAAGTTCACGCCGTTCTGCACGGAGGCGGCCACACCCGACAGGTCGAGTTTCTCTATTCGGCTTGCCCCGTATAGGTCCACTGGGTCATTGACGGTAATCTGACCGGTAAACTCAAGGGATACGGTCTCTCCCGTATCGGCTTTCTTTGTATCAGTATGGCTACCGTTCTTGGTGTTCCAGTCGAAGTAATAGATACTATTGGCAGTAATCCTGATGTGTCCTGTCGGGTCGCTGGCAAGACGGCTGATGTACATCTCCACGTTGTCATCCTTGTAACTGTCGCAGCCGTAGTAGGCATCAAGGAGAGAAAAACGCTTCTTGATGATATTGACACGGTGAGCATAGTTCGTGCCGTCCAACGCATAGATGTACGGATAGGTAACGCCGTCAGTCTCAACGCCATCCTTTATCACCTTTACGCCCTTGGTGGCAGGGATGATGTACTTGAACTCTCCGCTCTTGTTGTAGGCACGCGCACACCAGTTACCCATCTGCTTGACATTCCACATCTCAAACTCTCTCTCGTTGGTCAGGAAGCCACGCATCTTCTTGGCCATGGCACGAAGCTCGTCGCTGAAGTTGGCAAGAAGCAGGCACCAAAGCCATGAGTTATGTCCCTCGAAGGCATACTTGCTCTTATCGGCATCCCAAGTCTCACGGCTGAGTGTGTAGAGGTACTTGAGGAATGAGTCGTTACGCTTGCCGAAGGCACAGTCGCCGTCATAATACTTCATATACCAGTGTATCAAGTCCCACGAGCGCATGATGATGTTTTTCACGCGCTGGTCTACGCTCATATGGTAATCAGTCCACAAATAGTAGCCAAGCAGATGCTCTACGGGGAAGTACTGGTATAATTCGGCCTTGAACTTATCACTCTTAAAAAGAGAGATGTTCTTGTAGTCTGTCCTGGAGAGGTCGAGCCCGTTCTTCTTCACACACTCCTGCACGCAGTCGTATATCCAGCCGAAGAGTCGTAGCAGGGATTTCTGTGTGCCTGGTACCTTGTTGTCGATGGTACTCCAGTTGAAATCCTCGGGGAAGTTGAACTCCAAGGCATCGTCGAACTCCGTCTGCATCTGCCTGAGCAACTCACTGCTGTCGGCAGAACCTGCGGACTGGAATTGCCCGGGGCGACTACCATTGTTAAGGAACTCCAGTGCCACGGACTTACTGGTGTCAAATCCCGACACGTTGGAATGACCGAACAAATCGCCACTCTTGGATTTATCGTTGTTGAAGTTGTATTGCCCGTAGTATTCGATGCTGCCGTCTTCGGACTCGGAGCTGAACACGTCCACGGGGAAGCCGTCAATAGCCTGACGGACACGTTTGTCGTGTTCCTGCGGAGGAGTGAGCAACCCGAGTGAGCGCATCATCTCATCGAACAGACGCGCTCCTCCCGTGTTCATCGTCATAGATGAGTCGGAATAGTCCGCCTTCAAGCATATCAAGGAAGATAATATGCCTTCAGGGACTATCGGCCAGCCCTTGAAGTCCTCTACGAGATACCATGTCCCCTCCTTGGTACGGCGAGAGATCTTGACAGTACCAGGCTTAAGCAGATAGATGCGGTAGTTCTTTCGTGGGTATTTGGTGGACGAGGTACCTTGAATGCGGACATAGCAGCCCTCCACCTTCAAGTCCCATTCCCTACCGAAAGGACTGTAGTAGATGAAGTCGGTTAGAAAGTCCTTCTTCTTGTTATTGGTGCTGTTTACCTCGTCGAGACCGCCTTTCCTGATAAACCGCACGACTCCCTTGCCTTTGGCGAGGATCTTGTTGATGTCATACTTGCCGTTATCGTCGAGAACATCGTTTTTATCAAACTCCCTCAGCATCTCCTCGCTGGTCTTACGGTCCACGATATAGTTGTCCACTTCCTCATCATCGCTGATGGCACGGTTGTAGACCCTTATGCTGCGAAGCTCGATGTCGGCATTGGCAGAGTCGAATGTTATGCCCTGTGGTACCGCCTGTACGAAATTATCGTCGGTATTGTAAATATCGGCTTTTTCCCTGGTACCGTTCATATACAGCTCCATCAGGCGATACTCGGAACGTTTGCCTATCATCAGAGCCAGTTTAATGTCCAAGTCCTCCGCAAGATACTTCTCCACGCCTACGATACGGTTCTGCTCGTTACCGTCCTCGTCATGGTAGGAGACAGAGGAGCCTGTGAGCATACTGACCTTCTCGCCTGTTACACGGAAGCCCTTGCCTTTGTGAATACAGCTGATGACATCAGCGTCGGCCTTGGCAACGTTGCTAATCTTAAACTCCATCTCAATGGTCTTACCCACGGATGCAGGGTCTTGTGTCTCATCAAACGGCAGATAGCTTACGACGGCTCTCGCACCATTGCGAAGCACAAGTGCGTCGCCATTCCAGCCACTGGACTTCCAGTCCACACCTTGGAAGCTGGTTGTGATGCCTTTATTTTCCCAAACCGCAGGGTTAGACTCGCCATTGCTGCGTCCTGCCGCCGATAACTCGAATACAAGCCCTGCGGTGGCCTTGCTGATGTCGATAGAACTCTTCTGCACATCGATATTGAAACGGTATTCTGTCGTGCCACAGACAAACTTCTCCTCAATGGTATCCTTGCCCGTGTATCGGTTGGAATAGGTCTGAAGGGAACGCGCCGCTGCAAACGACTTCATCCGCACCTCGTTCTGGTACTCCACGAGCGTCGCTGGCGTATGGCTGGGGTCGTAGGCTATATACTGGAACGAGGACTGTTCGTACTGCTTGGCGACGATGGTTGGGGTGCGCCAGTCTGCGTGGAATACCCTGCCTTCCTCCGAGGTAAAGTAGATACCGATGAAAGGGGCTGTGTCGCCAGCCTTCAATATGTCAATGTACGAACTCTTGCTGAGGATATTCCCGTTCTCGGCGACCAGCTGCACGGTATGCCGACCAGCGGTAAGGTTCTTTGCCTGGATGGCGAACGAGCCGTTGGTAGTTCCTGACTTCGTAACCGTCTGTGTGGTTGGCGTCTCATTGCCGTCGATATACATATTAACCACCTTCTCTCCACTACCTTTGACGGCATAGGCAATATCAATGATGCTTCCATCGGTATAGCCACCCGAGGCTATCGCGCCGACGATACTGCTGACATTGGTGAGGACGAGGTCGAGAGAGACCACATTGACAGGCACATAGAATGACTTTTTCTGTGCAGAGCCATCGGCATTTGCTGTGGCGGAGATATATGCCCCCACGGTTCCTGCCTCCTTCAGCCACGCATCGAGGACTACCGTATGAGGCACCGTGCTTGGATTGACCCCTGTAAACGTCTCCTCGTGGAGTGTGACAGATCCACGCTTGATGGTAAGGGTAACATCACCGACAACTCCATCCTCCGCACCGTCGGCATTGACATGGTTGTATACCCAGTTTAGGGTGGAATGACCACCTTCCTTGACCTTCGAGTTGTCCACATTGGCCGTCAAGACTATCTTGGAAGTGGTGGAAGTTCCGCCGCCACCGCCCTGTACCTTGAACTGTACGACTTGATGCCCCGACTCTGTGGTGAGGGTTACCGTGCTGCCTTCATCGTCCGTATCCACATCGGCATTAAACGTAGGGTTTTTCATTCCCTCTATGGCTTCGGCAATGACCTTGTTTTGAACAGGGTTGGTGGATTCCTTGTTCAGAGAGGAGTCAACCTCTATAGTGTCTATATTGATGCTTACCGCCCCGTCATCGCTTGGCGTGAGTTTCTGACCGTTGAGCAGTACTGACTTGATTTTACCACCGCTGCCAAAATCGCCCCAAGAGGCTGCTGACTCCCAGCTATCGATGGAAGTGGCGAGGAACTGCTTAGTTTCAGCTCCTTTCTCCGTAGGGAAGGTAATGCAGCGAAGCAATCCTCTGTACTCTGAAGGAACAGCCTTGATGGCTGTTTCAAGAGTATAGTACTGTCCCTGTGGCAAAGGAGCTATCATCGCCATATTGATAGTGTTGCCGGTGTTGTTGCCGCCGAACTCGACGAGTCCGTCTGACTGCGAGAAGGTATAGAACTTATCTTTGCCCTTGACTTTGCAGACGAATATCTTATCGGTAAGCACGGCACTTGTATCCGTCTGATACATAGTATGAGCCTCGAACTTGCCCTCTGACACCTGCCAGCTGCGGTAATACTCGAAGTTGTCTCCTGCGTTCTTTTTCAAAAGAAAGCACTTGGCAACTGTGTTAAAAAAGACTCCGACAGCATCGGTTGGTATAGCTGATGCTTGCTCAACGGTGCGTCTCTCGGTGTCAAACCCTGCAAAACGGACGGTGGCACCCCGTAAGGCAGCAAGGGAGGTGGACTGAAAGTTCTGTGTTACCTGCCGTGCATCCTGAACGGCAGTCTCTGCCTGTGTCTTCAGCTGGGTAAGGCTGTCTTTCATATCCGCAACGGCCTGTGCGTCCGTCTTGATGGTCTCCAGCTCCTTCATAGCTTTCTCTACCTCCTTGGCTGCGTCGGTGGCTTCCTTACCCAATAATTTCAATGGGACTTTTACCATTTCGTTGCCACGGGCAGCAGGAAGGGAGTCTATATTGTCGAGACTCTGCACTTCTTCCAGCTCCTGCTCTGATGTGGAGCCGGCTTTCAACTCACTCAAGACATCTTTCTTAATGTCGTTTTTGAGTTCCATTTTCTCCGAATCGGTCAATGTTGCCATAATTATTCGTCTTTAGTGTCCAACTGTGCGTTCAGCCCATCGATATAAGGCCCGATGGCGAACTGCTCGAATATCACTCTGACGGCTTTCAAGTCCTCGTCGGAGAGTTCCATTAAGCCCTCGCTGTCATAAATCTTGTGGGCAAGTGTGTGCGCACGAATACCGCTCATCTTGGTATAGATAAAATCGGCAATTTCCTCGCGCACATCCCTTGTTTCCCATTTCTTGGCTGCTATGCCAAGAGGAATTTTGAATTCTTTGAAGTTGATTTTGTTCATATCTATATCTATTTGATTACCAATCCCGTGGATTCTTCCACTGCACCCACGCACCGTAATAGTCCTTGTAACTGCCGTCACTCTCCTTACGCTTGACATGAAGTCCAGCAAAGAACACGAAGCACATCGCATCGCCTTCTGATTGAAGGGTTACCTGGTCAAATACTTCTGCATCATTATCGATGATCATATATGTACTGCGCTTCTCCTCACTGAATTCTGTATTGTAAAATCCCGTTGAAGAAGTTATCGGACGATAGAAAACTCCGGGCTTGATATTGACGGCACTACCATTATTGGAGCCACGCTTAATCCAAACCATGTGTCCGTCATCGCAGCCGTGGACTTCGGGGAGGATGATATTTCTGTCTCTGGTTACAGTAGCATACTCTATTTCTCTTCCTGCGTCATCGGTGGCTTTTTCACGCCAATAGAACTGGGTGGTGGCCAATACCGCTCCAACACCGTGCTTCAATGTTACTGATACGGGGGCGGTGGGTCGGTCTTTTTTCGTAATGTTCTCAAAACCGTAAATCTCAGTCTTAATGGCCATGCCTTGTATATGTCCTCCTTCCATATCTATGGCAACATTATCGAACTGGCTTCCTGACACATTGACAACAAGACCATATTTTGACAGAAACTCTTTCTTTGTGTCGGTAAGTTGGCAGAGAATTGGGATACCAAAATTATTCCACGTGCCGAGGATTGCCTGACGGTCTTTGGCATTGAAACCAATCATCTGATCATACAGGAACAAACCATTATAATCCTCTTTGAATGTGATTTTCCCTTCGCTATCCCTGACAGCACTGTCTATACCAATGTGGTCTTGTGAGATGGAGAACCTGCCGATATGCCCCTTGGTGGCCTCTATCTCGCCCTTGAACTTACCGTTGAGGGCCTCTATGCTTCCATCCTCGAGTATCTTGAAGTTGCCATTCGCCGTAACAAGTCCTTCGAGCTTGATATTGTCGGCAGTGAGCTTGATGACCGTCTTGGTGTTACCGTCGGTATCTACCTCCTGAACGCTCACACCGATAAAGCCCACCTTGCCGTCGGCATCCTTGGCAAAGATACCCGAGCCCTCAGGTTCTATAACCAGTCCGCTCTCTCGCAGAACTTTCAGAGCAGCAGGGTCTTTCCCATATATGCCAGCCGTGAGTTGTATCAGGCGGTCGGTCTGCTCAAAGAGGGTGCGATACTTGTACTCCAAGTCATCTATCTCACGCTGCGTAAGGATGAGCATATATACATAAATCTCGCCCGTGAAACTGAGTTTGAAGTCGCCTGTTCCGTTCCACTGCCCGACAGCCTTGTACTGCTCGTAGCCCTCTGTAACTGATAAGTCTTCGCTTACCGTGAGCTGCTCGTAGTTGTCCTGCGTGGTAGTGATGTCCGTATCGACAAAACCTGCCGTGAGTTTACCGGGCTTTACCACGCGATAGTAGAAGGTAAGGTAGATGGGCTGCGGTATCGTCTTGCCGTCCTTGTCTTTCTCGAACTTAGGGTGTGCGGTGAAGTCGGCGTTCTTCTGAACGATGTACTTATTCCTGATTTTCATAACCGTGCGCCCCCTGTCTGCTCCAACGACAGCAGAGTCGCCCTTCCACGAATAGACATTATTGTTTGCCCATATCCATTTTCCTCCGATAGTGAAGAAGGTGGTGTTGTTCTCGGTCTTCCATTTGTTCAGCCCGTCAAGGAAGAGGGAATTGGATAGGAAACCCTTGCCGACGATGAAGTCGGAACGCATAGAGTCGATTTCGCTGCGTACCTTGCCCTCGACGATGGATACCCATGTGTTGATATTGATGCCTGTGCGTAGGATGAAATCGCCACGGAGGTAAGCATTGTTGGAATAGAGTCCATAACCGTGAGGTTGATTGTCTTCAGGGAACGCATCGTCACGGATACCGTCCAAAGAACCAAGCCGTGTGCGCAAGCCATCGTTCAGGTTACGCTCGTGAATGCCATTGAGGATATCGATGCGTGGCTGCCCGTCATCAGTGGCGGAGATAAGAATAAGTCCCTGCCTGCCGTCCTTATCAGAGCCGAACAGTACGCACTCATCGCCAGCAGCAGCTGTCCCCGAGAACCAACCGATATCATTTTTACTGATGACGGCGAACACCTGTCCGTCGTCCATGGTGCGCACTTCCTTGACTTGAACCCAGTAATGCTTGAGCTTGTTGCCATTGAATGTCTGACATCGGATGAAGTCGCCAGCCTCGAACTCGCAGCCGACCTCAAACGATAAAAGAATATCGTCGCCACTCTCCGATACGGAGTAAACCTTACCGTTGGCAGCCGACACGACCATCTGCCCCCCGACGCTGCGTACATGGTCGATGAGCAACTCAAAGATGCGCATCGTCTGACGAACCGTGAGATTATCCAACTCAAGGTTAGCCAGTTCATTTTGCAACCACAACCGCCAACCAGCACCGTCCATGCCGTGAACGAAGTCCTTGCCACCAAGACTGCCTTCTACGGTGAGGTCTCCGCCTACGCCAAGACTGTGCTGGGTTGTGTCGTCGCGGTCTTTTCTTAGTATCCTGTCCCAGTCGCTGCTCTTAGGGTCAAGATTGGCGGCGAGGGTGGCAAAGTCCGCCTCCCCAGCTGCAATCTTCTGAGCATTGACGAGCAAGTATTTTCCGAAAATAGTGAGAGAGTCGAGCAAGGACATATTGCCATGTGAATGCCCGAAAGAACCGTCGCCCTTATAGGCAGCCGTGATTTCGTGCGCAAGGAAGTCGAGGAAGGCTGCCGCTGTGGTAACGCTCCATTTATCCGAGTAAGGATTCTGAACGGGGAAGAGAGCCCCACCACTTAGCGAGAGCCTGTCGAACTCAACCAAGCGTGGGGCGACCGTAAAAGAACCGACATCGGGTATCTTGATGTTGAGAACCTCTGTCGGCTGCTCGGTACGGGAGATGTTGAGATAAGGTCGTGCGTCGGCATACCTATAAGTAAACGTGTAGCTTGAAGGCTGTTCCTTTGTCTGCCAGATGGCATCGCTCTCCGTAACGACAATGCGACGGATATAGGAGTCGATGTAGAGGAACTTCCCCAACGAGGGGAAGAAGTCGAGCAACCACCGGCGTTCGCCATCGGAGAGGAAACCGGTATTCTTCTTATACTCACGGGTAGTATCGACGCGGTACTCCTCTGCATCGTTCTCTATCTCTGCAATGTTGTGTGTATGCTTGGCGGTATTCTCCGAATCGCCATAGGCACGGAAGGTGTCGATGCCACCCAGTGAGTTCTCGAACAGAACCCACTGCTCCTGCTCGCTCCTGATGTCGGAGGCATAGTACCGCTGGAGGTAAGTGAGGCGTGTGCCGGTCTTTGTCTCTACCCATACGTCGTAGTAGGACGGTAATTTGTTCAGCTTGCCCGAGATGATGGCGTATTGCACGGGAATGGTCCATACGCCGCCACTGGCAAGGTTGGCCAGCGTGAGGTCGTAGGAAGCATACTCGCCATTCTTCTCCACGTAGGCACGGCAGCGCACAACGGAATCCACAACGGCATAGTAGGTAAGGAACTCGGGGGTATAGTAGGTAACGGGCTTCACGGTGGGCTGCCACGTGAGGAAGTTTGCCTTCAGCCAGTTGGCTGCCGAGTCGGAGAAGTGGTCAATGCCGGCACGCAGGACGGAGAATGTCCAGGCTTCAGTATTGGAAGTACCGACCTCTGTTATTTGGGCTGTGAACTGGCGAACGATGGATGGCTGCTTGTAGACATCGGATATATCCTGAAGGCGGAACGACAACAGGGGGGTAATGATGCTTTCCAAGTCTACCTCGATGCGGTTAGACTTATTGGGTGTGTAAGTATGCTGGACGATGGTTGTTCCTGTGTCGGCATACTTCAGCACGAAGGTTATCTCGTTGTTGGTTGATATAACAAAGTGATTCATCGAGCCTGAAAGGCAGAGAGAATCAGGTTTTAACAATATATCCATTGGCGTTGTTGTTTATGGCAAATTTACAAGAAAAAAGGTGTCCGATAAAGGACACCCTTGTTACTTGGGAACACACTCCAGCCAAACGTCCGTGCGTGTATATTTCCACTTGGAATGACGCCAAAAAGAGCCGTGTCTAAGCATCTGCGAAGTGAATGAGGACTGCTGCCCGTATGGCTTCCCTACATATTCGGCTGAAGGAACCGGTGGATAAATGGTGGTGAAGGTGCGGTCTTTGTCGAGTCCCGAATTGTGGTAATCGTCGCTGCTTACCTCGGTCTGTCGCTCATGGCCGACCCACTTATACTTGGATTTCATTGCCGTGAGCTGCTCGGTGATAGCAGGTGCAGAGATGGAAGGCTCCATAAGGGATATGGTGCGCAGCTCCGACTCTACAGGCTCATTCTTCCCACCGAGCGTGAACTTGAGTTTATTGAAAAAGAAAGCCACACCACGAATTACCACCTTGGCATAGGACGGTAGGTTCTGCTTCTGCGACTGGGAAAGCAGTAACTTGACCTTCATCTCGTGGAGCGAGTTGCGCAGCAGCAGGTCGTAGTCGCGGTAGAACTTCTCGAAGATACCATCAGGTCCGTGGTAATAGAGGGCATAGTCGAAGATGCGAGGATGCGTGGGGGCGTAGATGTCGTAGGAGGATATAGTTCCTTCAGGGCGACCTCCCGAGAGATAGCTGAAGGCAAGCATCGCCTTTTGCTTACTTGCCGACTCGGAAGCCGACTCTTTGTTCTCTCCGGCAACAACCATCTTGGAATTGAGCGAGATGTACGACCCGACATAAAGGTATGTGCCGAAGTCGGTCTTTACCTCTGTATCTTCGACGGTTGCCTTATGCTTGAGCTGACGGAACTCAGGCATAACGTCAGGTACTTTTATCTCCTTGGGTTCAAGATCCTCGCCCGTGTTGTAGTCCTGTGAAGCCTCGCCAATCTTAGTGATGACACTGTAATCGCCCGAGAAGCCGTCCTTATAGAAAGCACCGTCGAGCGGATTGAAATAGGCACTGGGGTTGGCCTTGACCATACTATCAAGGTCATCGTAAGAGTCGGAGAGGTCGGTGTCTACCTTATCCGCAGATGTAATGGTAACACGCTGGTAGTCTTTTTCTGCCTTGTAGGATATGGTCGGTTCTTCAGTTACGCAGCGTGTGAGGTCTTCGGTGGGACGGGCAGCGAGGGCTTCACGCAGGAATATGATATTGGCTGTGCGCTTTCCCTCGTCGGACACGAACTCGCAACAGAACTTCTTGCGGAACACGGCAATGAAGTCGGCGCAGGTAACATCGGGAACAAGGTCGGCAACCTTGATGCGCCCATTGACGAGTGCGTCCATGACATTATTGACCACCACCATCTTTGAAAAAGGCTCTGTGTGGGTGAAGAAGTTGTCTTGCAATTCATAACCGAAATGGGCGAAAATGCGCTTCAGAAGATAATTGGCACGAATGAAGGGCGAGATATAGTAGCCTGGTGCAAGAGTGATGGGAACTTCGCCGACATACTCTGTACGCTGGACAGCATTGTAGAAGTCGCAGCCTTCACCCGACTCGTCGGGGGAGAAAGCAGCCAGTGTGGTAACAGGAACAAGCTGGTAGCCCTGTTTTGTCCACATCCATACATCCTTAGACTTGATGGCCTTCTGCTTGCCGTAGGCATTGAGCATTTTGTAGTTGAATCCCGAGTCCACGCCTGAGTCGTCGGTGAGCAGCACGGGGAAGATACCGTACTGCTCATTGGTGTTACTGCGCAAGCCACGGCAGAACTCTATGCCCTGCTCGGGAGTGAACACACCAGGGATGTACTCGCCCTTGAAGATGTCCTTGAGCTTTACCTTCTGTATGCGAGAATAGAACGAGCCGTCGTTGATGTAGAACGAGGTGGAGATGCTGCCCTTGTGCTGTGCAGAGAGAACCACCTGACGGCACTGGGCGAAATACTCTCCGTCCTGAATGGCCACATCGACCGCCGACATCTTGACACGGCGACCGAAGGAGTCGGGGAAGCCCAGCAGACGGCGGTTGCGCTCGGAGGTGGGCAACTCAAGCGGTGTGGTCTGCTCGCCATAATCGTTGAAGAACGGATTGGTGCGTTCTACCTGTATCTGTGTGTCGGGCTTGAGGTTGTAGTCCTCGCCCTTTTCTAAGTTTGTTACTCTCATTCCTTACTTCCATATTTACGCGCTTGATCACGCAGTTGTTGTTTTTGTTCGAGTTCGTTCAATGCCACACTGGCAGGAATGCCCTCCACTGATATGCGGTCGAGAACATCGGTAAGGCGTTTGATGAGCGAGTCCTTGAAGGAGTCCTGGGCAAGAGGGCGAACATCATTGACGGTTGGCGTAAGACTGCCACCCGAAGCACGCCCTGAGGCTTGCTGTATGAGAAACTTGTTCATATCGAGGGTGCGAATCTTACCAGCACGCTGGGCGCGGTCGATGATATCGATGATGGGAGCGACGGTAGGGTTCTCGACTGCTGCATTGGAGGCAACCCACTCCTTGCTATGACCATAGCCACCTTCTCCGACGAGAACGGTTGGCTTATCGATAAATCCACGTTTGTCAGGTTCGTAGTCCGCACGGAACATCTTTCCATCCTGCTTGCGCTCTATATCGATACTACCACCCGATTCAAGTCCCGTTGCAACACGTGCGCCTGAAGCAGAGGCAGAACCACCTGCTCCGCTTAGAGTCATTCGCTTCACCTTATTGCGCTCAGCAAGTGCTGCTGCAAGCTGTGCTGCACCCGTGATACCCATCAAGGCAGCAGCAGGAATACCAGCTGGGAAACCCAATTCTGAGAAAGTCTTAGCGATAGCAGAAGCAGTGGATGCGATGATTTGTGCTGCTTGAATAGCGAAGTTAACATCCGCATATTTCTTCTGGATCTTCAGCTTTTCGTCAGCTTTCTTCTTCTCAAGATCCGTAGTATCTTTACCTGCGTTCTTCGCAGCTTCGATTTCAGCATCATACTTCGCATCGACGTTCGCAATCTCTGCTTGCTGTAGTGCCTGAACAGCACCAGTGGAGAGGTTTGAATAGTAGTCGAACGCCTCCTTCATCTTGGCGATCTTCATTCTCTTCACTGCCTCTTCATACTCTTCTTCAGATATCTCTTTATTCTGAAGGTGCATCTTCAACTGTTCCAGTTCTGCATTATAGAGTTCCTGCTGTGAAGCAAGACCATACTGCTGACGTATCTGAAGACGGTGTTCTTCTGCCTGCTGATCAAGAAGGGTAAGAGCCTGCTGACGCTCTTGCTCATTGAGCAGGGTGTCATCCTCTATCTTCTTGCGACGTGCTGCATACTGGTCTTCGAATGTGTCAAGCCCATACTCCTGTCGTGCTTGGGCTTTTTGCTCCTCTGCTTTCTTCGCATAATCCACAATGATAGCAGCTTTAGCAGCTTCGTAAGCCTCAGTAACTTCTTTCTCACGCTCGCCATTATCCTTTGCTCGCTGCAATGAAGCTTTGTAATATCCATCCAGGAGGAGCAACTTCGCATCACATTCTTGCTGAAGGGTCTGCGGTTTAGATGGGGCTGCCTGTTGTATCTGATCCAAGGACTCATAATACTCTTTCTCTGCCTCGATATATGCAGTGTTCGCAGCTTGCTGCTGGTCAGCGACAGCCTTAGCTTGACCTTCCTGCAAGGTCTTCTTTTTTGCAGCATCCTTAAACACCATATTCTCAGAGCGTTGCAAGTAAGTCTTCTCGATGTCGAGTAGTTTGTTCTGATGCTGAATATTGAGAGCAGCCACGTATGCGCTGTACTGCTCTTGTGTAAGAGCCTTCTTCGCAAGAGCTTCTTTCAAGGCATCCAAACTCTTATCGTAACTTCGCTTTTCAGCGTCGAGGTCTTGAGCACGATCGTGTGTAAAATCTTTTGTTGCCAATTCGTCAGGGTCAGAGCTCTTCTTGTTTTTTTTCTTCTTTGTTTTCTTTTTAGGGTCTTTTATTCCATTTTCAATTGTACTCTTTCCGCCTATGTCAGAATTGCTTTTATTTGCAGCGTGATTTTTCACCTCTGGTGTTACATCGACAGAAAGATGAGCCACCTTCTTATTGCTGGCGGTGTTCTTTATCGCATCAATAAAATTATCACGTACATTCGCAGCCATCTTCTTAGCATCATTGCCAATTTCGATCCACGTGTCTTTGTAGGCATCCCACAGTCCCTTGATACCTGTCGTAATCTTATCAACATCGAATGAGAATGCACCTTCAATAATTTTTGCCCATGCCTTTGCCATTCGACCCATACCTTTGAAGCCGTCAATTACGAGATTGACGCCAAACTTGAAGACCTCCCATGTACTCTTGAAGTTATTTTTGATGTGTTCAATACCAGCACGAAAGATCTTAGATTCATTGTATAAGTCAATAAAGTAGTTGATTATCTTAACCGTGTAATCGATAATCTTAGACAAGGCTTTAACTCCGAATATCTTAGCTTTCATTGTGAGTTCATCAAACCCATTTTCACCAAGACCGAAGAACTTAGACATTTTCTCGTTAAGTTCAGCTTGTGCCTCGATTTCTTCACGTTGCAATTCTCCGTGTTCGCCTGTTACTTTCTTCAATTCCTCCATATTGGTAGACATATCAGCTAAGGTCTTCACGAGTTTCATACCTTCGTTGCTTGCAGTCTTTCCAAAAACAGTCTTCATTACTTCACCCACCTGCATAGAATTTTCAGGCAGCTCCTTTATCTTACCTGAAATCATCTTAATAGCCTCTAAGATACTGGTCTTTCCTGATATAAGGTCAGCTTCGAGCTGCTTGCTTGAGATACCGATAGCATTCAGGGCGTTCTGTGTAGATGAAGACATAGTACGAATACGGTTTGTTGCGGTTTGTATCAACCCCATACCTGCCTCATTGAAGATACCTGAACGTGTCTGTGTGATACTGGCAACAAGGTCATTCACCGCCCCTCCAGCATCGCTGAAGGCTGGTGCATACTGCTGGATTTGGCTTAAGAATGTACCATTGACATCAGCACCAGCCTGAATACCATCCTTGATGTTATTGATTGCTTCCTGGGCGGTGATTCCATACTGGTCCATCAGAGTGTCTACTGCTCCCAATACCTCCTTGTATTCTTTGCCTGTTTCAGAAGCTATGGCTGAAATTTGACTACGAACACTTGTTAATTCGTCGCCAGAAATTTCAAAGAACTCACGAGTCAGACGCTGCGCCTCTTCAATCTCTACATTGTAATTATACCACCACTTTGCTCCTTCTATCACGGCAGAGATAGAAGCAACAGCAGCAGTAGCCACGCCAACGAGTTTCGTCCATCCACCAGAGATGGAGGAGAACATCCCTTCAAATTTACCCATGATACCAGACGACTGCTTTCCCATAGACTCTGTCAATCCTGAGGCATCACGACGTAATTCTGACATACGTCCATTTACGCTGCGGAGCTGTGAAGCTAAGTGCTCATACTCTTTCGGATTTGCAGCCTTAGAAGTATTGTTAAGTGCTGTCTGAAGGTCTCGAGCTTGCTTCTTAAGCTGAGACATAGTCATCACATTAATATCCATAGCAGAACGAAGGCTACGAAGCTTTGTCTCATTAGCCTTTATCTGTGTATTATAGTTCTTTATCTCTGTCTGCAAACGCTTATATTCAGCAGACTCTTTTTTGCCTGCTGCTTCGAGCTCGAGCATTTTATTCTGTCGAGCCTTCATTTCTTTTCTGAGGTCTGCCGTAGCACGCTCAAGCTGTCGTAACTCCTGTTGTGCCTTGTCTGTTTTAGCATCGATAACCAAGGCAACGTGGTCTTCTTTGATTTTGCTCATATCTATTTAATCTCGTTGGGTAATTTATTCTGTGATAAGGCTTCTTCCATCTGCTTTCGCCAAGCAGCACGGACTTCATTTGTAAATCCTGCTCGAATATCAGGGAAAGTTTCGTTGTACAAAACACCCCATACAACTCTATTATAGACAGCATATTTAGCACGCTGCTTCTTGGCTCGCCTGGTATTTAAGCCTGCATAATTTAAGCGATACTGCATATCGAGAAATCGTAGATATGACAGGACACCGATATAAACAGTAAAATTCCCATTCGATTCTTGAAGGGAAAAAGCACGTCGAGACAAGAACTGGCGAAGAGTTCCTGTGCGCTCCTTGAAGTAACGATTAGCAACTTCCTCCTGCGTCTTATAGATTATTCCGATATCACGACGAAGAATCTCAGAGACAAACTCATCCTTGATAAATTGTTCTGTTATCATACGGCAAAGATAATAAGAGAAAGGTAAAGGATAAAGGACAAAAAATCCCCGAAGCGTGGAGGCCTCGGGGGGGGGAAGATATCAGAGCAACTCTTGTTCTATAGCCCTAAACAATTCAAGGACAACTTGCGGAACCATAGAGTTGCCGAGGGCTTTTATTGACTCCTGTCGCCATCTTGTGAAAGGAATGGTAAGACGAGATATATCAAAGGGTAGCCCATCATTTCCTCTACAAATAGGGGAGACAGTTGGGAAGTCCCTCCACCAATCTTGTGGGCAATCTGCTCCGCCAAGTTGCTCTGCGCCGCGTTCTTCTTGCGATGCGCCTTGAGGTTGTCCATCGTCATCATGGCACGCATCCCGTCGCTCGCACCTGGGGTCAGCAGCCAGTCGCATTTGCGGAACATCTCGGGCAATCCCTTCTGCTTGGAGTTCACGCCCCTCTTCTTGAAGTCCTGGGCGCAGGGTGTCGGCAGGAGTTGAACCGTCCTTGCAAGACCGAGGCTGAAATTCGTTGTCGGGGTTACCTTGCGCAGAGTCCCTGAGGGGGTCTGTACTATTCTGTCGTTCTTGCCGAGGACTGCCCCCATCGTCGCATCTGCGGCACTCGGTGTAGGCAACATCCCATTGATAGCCATCGCCGTCAGCCCTGACCCCATCTGACTGTCGGGGTTGTATGCCGTAGCCCATTTCGTTGCCTCGGCTGCATTCGGGGTCGGCAGTATGCCGTGAAAGTTGATGAAGTCCATCAGACCGTTGGGGCGTTGCTCGCCGTTGGCTCTGCTGCCCATCGTCTTCCCTCCCTTCTCCTTCAGTGCCTTGATGCGCTTGCTGTGTTGTATCTCCACCGCTAAGGGCGTGGGGAGCAGACCGAGAGAAAGGAACTTCTGTTTGCCGTTCTCGCATACCTTCAGCCCTTGTGTTACTGGCGTGGGAAGAATGTCGGAGTAGACCACTTGGCTCAGTAGGCTGTTGTACTTCGTTCCGTTCTTGTAGCCGTTGCGCTTCGCCCTCGCCCTCATCGACGCAGGGTCCTCGCAGAACTCCCTCGTGCAGGGTGTCAGCAGTAGGTGTGGGAACATCCCTTCTTGCGACGAACCACACTCTGTCTCGCTGGTGGGGCGCACCGACGGCACAAGCCGGAATAACAAACGGCTGGACGGCGTATCCTTCACGCTCAAGGTCTGAGCAGACTGTTTCGACGACAAACTCCTGTTCTTTTTTGTAAATGTCGTCGTTCTCGTCGAAGAGAGAGGTTGTGCTTCCCACCTTAACCTCTTCGCCGGGCTGTACCATCGAGAGGATGCCAGCAACGTTCTCACCAATGACGAAAGTGGGCTGTATCTGCCTGATGACTCGTAGCATCTCTGGCCAGAGGTAGCGGTCATCGTCCGCTCCAAGTCGCTGCCCTGCTGAGCTGAAAGGCTGGCAAGGGAAGCCTCCCGTGAGAATGTCGATTTGTCCTTGCCACTTTGAGAAGTCTGTTGTCTTGATGTTTTCATAATTGATGGAGTTTGGAAACCAGTAGTTGAGGATTGTATTACAGAACTCGTTGATCTCGCAGTGAAAAACATTTTGCCACCCGAGCCATAAGGCTGCGAGTTCGGGTGCGCCAATACCGCTGAAGAGCGAGGCGTGTCTGATAATTTTTCTCATTCATTTTACCTGTTTGTTTGTCAATGGCAAAATTATATACTTCTATTCTGTTTGTAAAGGACACCTCGTTTCACAACGAAGTGCCCTGACAAACAAACATCCAAATGAATGGATGCTTTGACAAAAAAGAAAATTATCGCTCACGGAACATCCACTTGAACTCTAAGCCGTGTGCCCCGGGACGGTTACAGAACTCGTATCCGGCATCGCGGAGTGCGAAGAACACTTGTTCGGGGCTAACCTTGGCAGAGGGGTCGATGCCACGGATGGCATCGACAACCTCGGTGGTGGAGAAGAAATGGGTGGCTTCGGCAGGTGCTGAAGCAGGGCGGTAGGTGGTGGAAAGAGCAGCAACGTAGATGCTGATATCTGTGATGGGCTGCTCAGGGGTTTCTTTCTTATTACTCATTGTCTGAAGGGTTAAGGGTTTGACGATAATCGGCTTCGCCTGAAGGGTCTACCGAGGTGAGGAACGTGCCGAAGTCCTTACGCAGGGCGCGCAGGGTGTCGAGGAAGGTAAGGGCTGTCTCGGGCTTGATGTTATTGGCATCGCGCCACTGATCGATAAGGAAGTCCTCAATGGCCTGAAGACGCTCGGTGCGCTCGTAGATGTAACCAGGGTCGAGCATTGCTTCAAGGGTTGCTGTGGCTTCCTCGCCCAAATGAATGAGAGTAGTTTTCATTGTGCGCCTCCTTTTTTATCTGTTTTGTTGATGCGATAGACCATCCAACCTGCGCAGAGGGCGGAGGTGATGGCGACGAGTGGACGCTGCTCGACGGCGATAGCTGCGAGCATGAGGCACAAAGTTACGGCATTGACACGAAGAACCAAACGACGGGTTACGGGGAACTCGGCGATACGGCTGTAGAACTCGCTCTTCTGGTCGAGCCAACGATTAAGGGATTTGATTTTGCGCTGCACGGTAGCACGCACGTTGATAGCTGGGCGAGCTTGCGCCTGAGCTTCAAAATTAATTGTCTGTTGCATATTGCACTTTGTTTGACTATTGCCTGAATCCGTCAGGTGCGGATACAGAAAAAGCGGATGCTCTTCCTGTCGTCAAACAAAGTGTCTTACACCCGAAGGGCTAAAATCACATGGAAGGCATCCGCCATATCTTGATTGCAGCGAGGCTGCAACATGGGCCATAAAAATAAGCCCATCGAAATTTTAATAAGTTCGGGGCTTGAAGTTCACCTCGCCCTTCGTTCGTGTATTGCTACACTTTGTTTGACAGTTGCAAAGATAGTTAGAAGTTTTGTAACTGCCAAAGATTTAATGAAAAAATTACTCCAAGATGACAAAATCGTCTTCGTTTGGCTTTTCGTATGGAATATTGTATTCATCAAAGGTCTTGAGTAATTGAAATTCATTGAACACTTCTATTGGAAATCCCTGTCCTTGAAGATCTTTAATTTTTTCCTTCTTCTTAGGTCCTGCTGCGTTGCCCATTATAACTATATTAGTGTGTTTGCTAATTGCAGTATTAATATCTGCACCATATAGTCTTAAGAGCTTACCGAGAACATCACGCTTTGGAAAAGCATTAAACTGTCCTGTGATAACAATTTTCTTACCACAGAAAGGAGTATTAGGATTATCAACTTCATCTACACTAAGTGGTTTCAATGTATCAGAAGCTATGTGCCTCTTTTCCAACTCTGCAATAGATGGTGTTCTGACTCTCTTCATTGACATTTTTATTTCAACGCTTTGCCGTTCACGGATGCAAAAGTTAATAAAAGTGTTAATGTTTTCTTTACTTGAAAGATACCCTATAAGGTCTTCGTCAATAATAAGATTGTTAATTTCCATAAGCGTATATTTGATTACCCAACAAAGGTATAAAAATAAATTAACGTGGCGCAATAATTCTTGCGCCACGCAACAAAAAAGCCCCCGATGCTTCACGCACCAGAGGCTTTGGCTCTTTTATTATGAAATACGTCGCCCCTTAGAACGAGGCGGTTTGTAATTCCGTTCTTATTTGTGAGATGCAAGAGGAGAGTTTCTTATAGGTGGTTTCTCCTGCTGTCTTCACCCCACTGGTGTACTGGCGCATGAGCGAGGGATTGATACCAGCACGTTTGGCTATCTCGGTAACGTTGAGAAAGTTGAAATAATTGAAGAATGAACGAAGATCATATTTATACTCGAAAGTAAGCCCTGTGTAGCGTTCGTCTTCAGGATAAGCCTGACGGCATTCCTCAACGGCTTTCAGAAAGTCGGCCTTAGCCTCACTGGCGGTTGCTCCGTCGCCATCAATGAGGGCGTATTCGCCAATGGGTTGTTCACTATAGCATGAATAAGTACCATCGTCGCCAAACTCGATTGTTACCAAAATTTTGTGTGCCATATTCTATTGTTTATGATATACTTGAAAGAAAAGAGCCCTCCCTTATTACTTCTGCAAACCAACTCTTAAAAAAGGGGCGGTACGCCCGGACGATTAACGTCCGAGCAATACCTTGTAGATTTTCTTTAACAACCCCGTTTTGACTTCATGGCTGCCATGCCTTGGAATCCTGATTTTCGCCCCTGTTGCAGGGTTTGTCCATTCATCGTGCTCGGCACCATGTTGAGTGAGTAAGCATCCTGCTTTCCTCAACTCCTTGTAAAGTTGATTGTACTTCATAATTTAAAAGAGCTCTTTTTGTCTTAATGACAATGCAAAGGTAGCAATTTCGCTACAAACCTCCAAATATTTTGGTAACTTTTTTGCTACCAAGTAAGATTTTTAACATTTGAAGCAAAAAAGCCGTAGCAGTTTGGGGGCTGCTACGACTACAAAGAACGAGCGTGGGTGGTTATTCCGCTACGGCAAAGCCGTGGGTAATGAGGTCGGCAAGGAAGGCTTCGGGGCTGGCTGTGGAAACAAGGTAGCCCTCAAGTTCCTGAAGACGGTGGGCAAAGCGCACCATATATTCGTCGTCCGTGCCTTGGCTGTCGAAACGGCTGCCTGTGCGGAGCTGGTGTAGGAAGTCGGCTGGAGAGGTGGCGACGATGCGGTCGCCACCTCTTAGCGTGTAGGTTGTTGTCATGCTGCTAATTTTTTTGTTCTCAATCTGAAGTATAGTTTTTCGCTTTCGGTGAGGAAAGGAATGTTCTGAAGGGCTGTGCCTGTGGCTACCTTATCCTGCTTTGCAAAGGTAATCATTTTTGCGAGGAAATGAATCCAAGCCGACATCTTTGTGAAGTTTGTCGAGCCCCCGTGCTGGCGGAACTCTACCGTGCGGTGGCGTGCGTAGGCTTCGAGGTTTACCTTGTGGTAGCGGTTGTGGTCGAACGCTGCCCGAAGGTCGCTGATGGTAGAAGCTCGGTTGATGGTTGCCTCGGTGATTGTGGTAAGCCCCTTGCAGTAATAGTTGTTGCGACGGCTGCGTGGCATAAAGTGGTCGATAACTCCCTCAAGGCGTTTGTAGGTGAGGATAAGGTTCTTCCAAGTCTGAAGGTCGAACTCGGCAGCGTCCATGTGAACGTGAAGTCCGCAGGAGTCGTTTACCTTTACGTCGCAGAGGTCGAGCACCCAGCATACCTTTTCGAGTTCCGCCAGTCCCTGCTCACCGTGGAGGATGGGGCTTACCAGCTCGAAGGTGTTATTGCCGTTAAGGCTGCTGTCGGTAACCAGTTTCCAATGGTCAGCGTGGTCGGTATGGTTGTAGCCCTCTACCTGTACCCTGATGCCAGCAGCGGTAAGCTCGCGTGCAAGGCGTTCACGTGTGCAGTTGTAAGCCTCTATCTCAACGCCGAAGTTGCGGTTGAAGGTGTAGTCGAGCTGGGGAAGAACCGTGGCTGCTGCCTGTGCTGCGTTGGTAGTCAAGCCCTGTATCATACGCTTGTAAACGTTCTGCACGAAGCCGTAGTTGCCACCTGCTGCGAGGTCGGCTACCTGTCGGCGTGTAAGCCCGAGGGCAAGAAGTTTCTGAATCTTTGAGGTCTTTGTTCCGTTCTCGTTGAGAATGTTCTGAATTTGCTCGTTCATAATCTTTGTTTTTTGAATGTTCCTTGTTTCTAATTGTACTGCTAAGGTAACACTATAAAGAGGAACGTGCAAGTACTATCTTGTTTATAATCAGCGTTTTATAAGTAATTATCTAAGGATAAAAAACGATACAAAAAGGGGCTTGCGCATCGCTGCGGAAGCCCCATCATCCTAAACAATCTTCTAACCTAAAAACTAAACCTTATGAAAACATTTATTTGATTAACTGAAAATATCGTGCATAAGTGAGCCGTGTGTGTGGATTACGGCTAATGATGTCCATTCGCACCTGCTTACAGCCGAAGCGGAAGAAGAGGAAACGCTTGGGAATGCGGTGGACTATGATGTCGAGGGTATCGGTGGAAGCTATCGACCCTCGGAATATACTGTCGGACACGCAGCCAGATAACGACATCCAAGAATCGTGCCAAGAGAAGCATACCAGGCTATCGGGACGATGCAAACTGTCGGTAGATACTGTGGCGGTGTCGGTGGTGTGCCAGACTGGTGCGGTGATGTCGGCTGCGGTGGAGGTGGCAGCGGTGGCTGCCTCGGAGATGCGTGAGGGTTTGATACCTATCTGACGGGCTACCTTTGCCAAGGTGTCGCCACTCTCCTTAAACTCGGAAGTGCGAAGCGTGAGGGCTGGAGCAGAGGCGTGGCTGTTGCCAGTTCCTGTCTCGCTTATCTCTACCGTGCCGTTATGAAGCAGAAGGCTTTGGTTCTGCTTGATGCGGTCGCGGTCGGCTGCCGTATCGAGATAGAGCTGCACGAAGAAGGCAAGAGCAACGATGAGTACGACGAATGCACCTGCGATAATATAAGAGACTTTTATCTTCATAATTTACAAAGAAGCTAATAGAAGTATGACACCCAGCAGTCCGCCATAGGTAGTGGCAAGTGTATCCGCCATATCAGGCGTGCCACCGTGATGACGGTCGTACCATTCCTTAAGCAGTCCTGCTACGACAGAGATAATGAATCCAAGGAAGAAGGCAAGCCACCACGCCATGTGATGGGCGAGGATTTGGGCAACCAACTGCGCTATGCAAAGCCCACAGAGGTAGTGCAGGTACTTATCGGTGCAGATGGTTGCCAAGTGATTGATGATTTTTCTCATAATAGGTTACTTACACATTTTACGAACAGAACCTATTAGCAGGAGCATCTGCCGAAGATAGTCGGGAGAGGTGGCATACTTGCTTCCCTTATTATCGCAGATGCGACGGGCGAACTCCTCGGCATCGTGGCGGTATGGCCACGCATCGGCAAAGCCCGGCTTCTGAAGGAGGCGAGAATGCTCGGCAAGGCAGTCGGCAATGGAGTCGAAGTCCTTAAAGAGGCGGTAGACGGTGTAATACCAACGATTACCAGTCTTGCACTTGCATACGGACACGACACGTTCCGGAGCCGTGAAGGTGCGAGAGGGTGTATTGAAATACTCGTGGGTAAGGATGAGAACGGTCTTGCCCGTCCAGTTACTGCCCTTGGTAATGCCAAAGAGATTGTATTTGCCCACACGGGATTTTCCCCAGCCACTCTCAAGGATAGCCTGGGCGGTAACGAACTCGGGGGCGATGTCGGTGGCTTGCTGCGCTGCCACATAGATGTTGCGTGCAAAGGCACGCTGTGCTTCTGTAGCCATAATCAGTCTTTTTTGATGTATTCGCCCTTATCATTGAAGTCCTTTAGACGGCGGACGAATGAGGTTGGAAATATAGGATAGATGGCTTGAATGTTCTCAATGCAAGAGAAACACTCGCGCACCATCATAAACACGCAAAGATAGGTTCCTATCCACTGGGTAGCACCGACAACGCTGCCATTCACCTTGAAATTGGCAAGCACGTTTGAAAGGATGAGCAGAAGAATGTAGATGGCAATCTTCTTGCTGAACTTACCGAAGAATGCCTCGCTGGAGGCATCTTTGTGGAGGAAGTGCTTCCACACGCTGAGAATAGTGTCGATGATGATGGCGACGCCTATCCACTTGGCAAACTCCCAGTCCTGGAAGAGGTATTGGGAAAGGTCGGTTACCACGGTGAGTGGCACAGAGACGATTGATATCATTGGTAATCTTTTCATTATTGTCGGGGCTTTAATTGTGATACAAAATTACGTTACTGCATCCGCTTGGCAAAGGACCGACTGAGGTGGTGGGTGCCGAGCGCATCGGGGCTGATGCAGGAGAGCATAAGCGTCCATCCGACGGAGGAGAGTTCCGTGGCGACAAAGGGAATTATCTCCGCCTTATCGAGTTCGCCACGTGAGAGCCACTCGATATTGCCCTGCTCCGCATCGGCAAGCATCCAGGCGTGAACCCTTGAGAGCAGACGAAGTGTAGCGTCGGAGGCAAGCATATATTCGGCAGCGTCGGCACGGTTGGTCATCTTGTTGGCTACGGTGATAGCGATGCGCTGGGTAATCTGATAGGAGTTGCGCCCGTCGGCAAGCATATTCAGTTCGCCGTAATCAACGAAAAGGAACGAACCTGCCAGTTTATCGATGCGCTGCTTCAGTTCGTCAAACGACTGCCCATAGACATAGTTGGCAATTTCAGGGATGCGCGACATATCGGGAAGATTGTCAAGAGCTTCAGCAAGTTCGTTATACCCCGGGAAGTCGCTCGACCCATTGGTGAGTATGGCACGGATACCCTCCTTGGATGGGTATTGTGCGAAATAGAGGAACTGATATTTAATCATAATATCTTATCGATTACGGAAATGGGCAAGCCCACCTCCTCACTGATTTTCAACTTATCCCATCCAAAGCCCTTCATATCGTGGACGGCATCGATGGTCTTCTTGCGCAGCACCTTCAGATAGGTAAGCACGTTCATCTGCTCTATCTGACGAGCATCGCCAAGCCCCTCTTTGGAGAGGTCGTAGAGCGCATCGGAGGCATCGGTAGTGATGGGATGTTTGGGCTTTTTGACGAACTTCGACAAAAGAGAGAATGAAGTCTTACTAAAGAGATAGTTGTTAAACGCCTGAAAATTAAACGATATAGCCGTAAGTATTTCGACTGGTAGTTTGACGAACTCCTTTGCCATTTCGTGGGCAAGCTCGGAATGGTACTCCTTTTCGGGATAGTAGAGAATGGCAGCGAGAAGCGGAAGCGACTCGTCGCCCTGCTCGATGAGTTCCTGTGCCTCGACATACTGAAGGGCTGTGAGCGAGCAGGTGAGCATTCCGTAGCCTGTCTCAATCTTGTAGCCTTGATAACGATGCTCGCCAATTCGGACGGCAGGGATGAGCTGCGCACAGAAGCACAGGTCCACCACATACTGATAGTCGAGCCGGCGCAGTACACGAGCAAGGGGAATATGCAGACGGTAGGGATCGATGCGACGGCATAACTGGTAAGTTTCGTCGTCCACGCCGTCCAGTACGGCGTTGTTGTCGGGATAGTTGATTTGGAACATAAACGTGAGTTGCTCGGAGATAGCCACAAGGTTGGCAATCTGCTCCTCGGAGCGAAACTTATGCTTATCCCAACCCATAACGTCGCACAGCCAGTTAATGCGTACCTCGCCGGCAGAGAGTTTACCAGCGGACATACGAAGCAAGTCGGCCACAAGGTGAATGTACTGGCGGTCGGTCATACCGTCCCAACGGTTAGGGATGCGGTGTATTTCCCCTTTATAGATGAGTTCAATATCCTTTGTCATGGCAGCATAATGATTTTGTCATCAGGGCGGTTATACGCAGAATTAGAGCAGAAGTCCACCGATGCGTCCGTTGCGAGCAAGGTATCGGCATTGGCGATGAGTTCCTCGGCTTCGAGGTCAAGACGGTCGGCGAGGTCGAGGGCTGCATCATGTTCGTCCTTGCCCGAGCGTGAGGCGTGGCTGTCATCAAAGAGGTTGCGGATAGTTGGGGGGAACTCTAAGATGTCAAATCGGCGGAGCGACTTGGCAACGGTCTTCTTGACCAGCGCAAGGGTCAATATCGGCTCTATGCGCTCACGGTTTTCTACCGTGAGGCGGTCGTAGTAGGCAGACAGACGCTCGTCGAGAGTTTCCTTCTGAAGGGGAAGAATGCGGAAGAAAAAGAAGTAAGACAGGTCTATCGGATAGATGGAGTCGAATTCATCCGCTGTTCTGATCTTGCAGACACCGATAATCTTGTAGTATCGGGACTTACGCCATAAGGCAGCAGGAGAACTGGTGTCCCCACTATTGACCTCTACCGACATAAGCTGCTGGATAATGGTATCCATAGCGTTGTAGTAGTTGTCCATATAGGAACGCTTCATTCCCTCAATCTCGTACTTATAGACATCCACGTGGTTCTTACGACGGTTGATACTATCGAATATCAGCTGCGAAGCCATTGTCATATTGGCCACAGCAGAACGCAGGGACTCTGTCAGCGCATCGTCGGGATTAAGAGCGATGGCATTGAACACTTCGGCGGTGATGATGGTTTCCACACGCTTTCGGGCTGTTACGCCTGACGAAAGGAGGTCGTTTAAGTCCATATTCGTCTCGACACCGGGAGCATACTTGCTGAAGGTGCCGAAGTCCTTAAAAATATCTACTAAAACATTCTTCATGACTGTTGCTGATTAAGTCTGTCCTTGGGTGCTACATCTTCCTGTCGCTGCGGAACCTCACGATAGAAGCCTATGCGATAGCCCTGCTGCCAAAGGTCGGGGAAATTGAGGCGGAGCGCATAATTGAAAGGCTCGCAGCAAATCTCGTCCTCTGGTGTAAGCGACATTATATATATAAGGTAGTTATAGTAAGAGTCGGAACCCGACTTGCTGATAACCCCGTCTTTGTCCACTGCCGTTATGGAGGCATCGAGTCCGACACTCGACAGTAAGGCTTGCTCGGTACGTTTGTCGTAGGCAATCAATGCCTCGATATATTCCTTATACTTGAGGTCAATAGTCTCTATCTTCCATTGCTGCTCATTGCCTGAGCTATCCATAAACGAGATAGAGGAATAAGCCTTCCCCTGATTGTCTGAACCGCTCAAGTAGTCGCCTATCTTTCGCAGCTCCAATCGCATATACTCCACAAGCAACGACTCCCTATATTCCGTGCCGATACCAATACCGTTGTATTTTACCAACTCCTGCTTCTTCGATTTACGGATTTTGTTCTCCTCGCACAACTTCATCAGTTGGTTGCGCTTGCTCGATACCCACGCATTGGGGATAATGATGTGTATCTTGGCTGCGAGCGAGTTACGCAGGAAGGAGTTAATATAAGTTGCGGTCTTGTTGCTACCCTGGATATAGGGGCGTGCGCCTTGGTGGGTTTCGTTCACGCCGTAGAACTCATCGACCGATTTCTCCCGATGGTGGGAAATGGCAGCGTACTGGTAGTTGTCTACTTCTGACAAATTAAACTTAGGATATATCTTGTAGCTACTTGCACCATAGGTCCACCTGCCCACCGCTATATGGCGGAAGTCGCTGTAACTCATCATCTCGTAGGCTACATCCTGCCGTGTAGTGGCAAGACGGCAGTGTTTGTTCTCCACCGCTTCCAGCCCAGCCACTGGCTGCATCCCCAATCGCTTACCACGGGTGAAACGCCACTTCACGAAGAAGTCGCCAAAGTAGTAGAAGTTCTTGATGCAGGTTTTGGCAAACGCCTGTGCCGAGGTCTCCATCCCACGCTCACACCACGTATTGAGCCACTCGTCCCACTGGGGCAGCGCAAGGTACTCACGCTTCATCTTGCCACCCTCTATCGTCTGCATATAGGCACATGGACCATGACCGTAGAGCATCTTAATCTCCTTGCTGTATAAGCGTGGCAGCAGACGGTTCTCCTTGATCTCCGCCGTTACTTCGTCGCAGAGTGCGTTGTTCACGCCACGCATACATACTTGATACCCATTGACACTGAGCCACTGGTGTTCGTGCATGACTAACTGTCTGCCCTGCGGTACGAGCAGACCAGGTGTTCCAAACACCTGCTTGCCCTCGCCTATCTGAAAGGATAGTACGTTGCCGTCCATGATATATGTACCGGCATTGCCGTATAGTTCTATACTGTCTGTCATAACCAATTTATCTTGTGTAATTTATATCCATCCTGTGGGAAGCCCATATATCTGATGAGTATGCGGTAGCACATCTTAGGTTCTCCATGCCCGTCCTCAAACAGAAAGTAGTTCTCCGAGTCCACTGCGAACCTATCCTGTGGTAGTTGGGTGCGGTACTTGCAATGTGGTTTCACTATGAGCTTATCCCCAGCCATGCCCTGCGACCTCGAATAGGGGAAGAAGCACAGCGTGAAGTCGCCACTGGGGAGCTTGCTAATCTCCCTTGCCCACTGCATCGCATTGATGCCATCCATTTCGATTGCCTTCTTCATCACTTGCGAAATTACGCAATTCCCCTATGGGGGCAAAGGACGGCAAATGGGGGCTGGCGTCATATTTCCGTGCTTTTGAGAGGTTGCACCTCAATATCCAAAATCAGCGGTGCGTGCTGATAAACGCCGTTTGTTTATTTTCGTTTTTGATTTTCAGAACGCAAACCGTTGATTTTCAACAAAGTAACTTTTTGACCTATGTAAATAGCCCTCGTTATTGCCTGTTTTTGCCAACTTTTTATGTTGCTTTTGCTACATTATTGGGGCTTAAATGGCTATGTTTTCGGGTAAATCATCGGGATAACTGCTTAATTCCTTCTTGATAAGGTCGGAATAAAGACCATAAAGCAGGTAAATCATTGCACTTGGGAGCTGCGTCGTTAGCCCTGGTCGCCGCTTCAATTCCTCCTTTCTCTCCGAGGCTTTGTCAAGCTCTATTTTGCCGTTGGTTTTCTTGAGCGGGCTGATAAGAATGGCACTGCACAGGTTAGGGCACTCGTTCTCATCGATGCGCACCTTTGGGAGCAAGGCAAGTTTCTCGCCAAAGAGCAACTGGCACAGGCGGAACTGCTGCCAGTGGTAGATGGTGGGCGCACCGTCGTTGTAAAGGATAACCGAGAAGCCGTAACTCTCCAAGGCTGCCTTCATCGTGAGCGAGTCGGTGGTTATCTGCTCCAGTTCCTCACGTGTCTTGTTGCCGGCACGGTCGGGGTAGAGGTGGATAACCTTGTTCACGGCATCCGTGCCGAAGAACGAGTACACCTGCTGCGCAAGTTGCTGCTGGTCGTCGGGAATGTACGCCCAAAACTCCTTGATGATGTCAAAACGGTTACCATAGTCTTTCTTCTGTCCCACGATGAGCGACTGGAAGTTGCCCGGGTCGTAGCCCATATAGAGCGGTTCTCGCTTATCGTAGTGGCGCAGGTAGCGTGCCGTGAGCAGGAACTGGTCTTTGAGGTCGAATTTCAGTATCTGGTCGTAGATATAGCTGTCCTTGAACTGATGCCGCTCGTGGTCGTAGGTAGTGAAGAACTTATTGGTTACTTCCTTGTGTCGAATGGCGCAGATAGCCGTGAGAAACTCGTCCATATCGAGCGTGTCGAGCTGGGTTTTAAAGAACTTGGGACCGAGAATGTCCTTATTGCAGAACGAAGAGGCACGGATATAGTAGATGGCGTTACGGCGCATATCGGCAAGGCGAGGCTTCCAGCGTGCCACAAAGGCATTGAGCCGCTCGCTCTCCAAGCGTATCTTCTCCATAACGACGGGGTTCTTGGTGTTTCGCAGCTCTTGCTGAAGGGTGAACTGCTTGTATAGCGACTGGTTGATGGAAAGCGACACCGAGGCTATCTCCTCGATGAGCTGGCGGTCCATCTTGTTCTCGTATTCCTCAAACCAATCGTCCTCACCCAAATCGACACGGGCCGTATCACTCACACCGGTAACACCTTCGTAATATGCCGACCGTCTAATCTCTGCCGAGCCACCACGGAGCGATGGGAACAGGCGCGACTTCAGCTTCTCGCCGCTGTTGTGCTTCATCTCCTCCACGAAGGCGTGTACGGCGTTACGACCTGCCACACTCTCGGGCTGGTCGGAAGACACGAGCTGCAAGTGTGCTCCGTTGCGGAAGATAACGGAGTGTTTGGCGTAGGCTATGGGGTAACGGGGACGGCGGAAGTGGGAGGGCAGCTTTGACTCGCCCACCACATAGTCGATGCCATACTCCAGCATTGCCCTCTGCTTACCGTTTACCATGACGGGACGAGAGAACGATGCCTGAATGTTAGGCCATACGTTGGTCATCAGGGCAACGTAGGTCTTGTGTACCAGGAACGACAGCTCGCCCGGCATATCGTTCGCCACACGGATGAGCCGTGGCACAATCACACCCTCGGTCTTACCCGTGGCACGCGCCCACTCGGCATAGAGCATATTGGGGTCGATGATGTTCGCCAATAGCTGCACGTGGTTCATATAATAATGCTCGAAGTCGAGCGTAGGGTTCTCGGTTGGTTGCATATCAGTCATTGGGCAGTTCCTCCACTATTTCGGCATCCTGAATATCGGCATCACGCAGCAGACGCTTCTTCTCCTTGTTCTCGATGGGCAGGGAGTCGATGAGTGTAACATAAAATCCTTGGTTGTGCTTGGCTGCAATCTCCTTGAGGTTCTTCTTCGAGAAGCCAAGTTCCTCGGGGGTTAGTTCAGGAGAAATTAAGAAGAGAACTCCTAAATCCCTGTCTGCCTCTGCTATCTCTGAAGACCTACGACGACATTCCAAAGCAGCGTCATAGCATGACTTCATACCCTTGTAGTCGCGATTGAGGGCACAGAGTTTAGCAAGATCCTCATACTTGTTGGCAAAGTTGCTTTCCCAAACTTTAATGGGGACATTACAATCCACCTGAAAGTAGTTGATAGCCTGATAGATTCTCGCCATACAGGTGCGTTCCTCTATCTTTAGTCGTTGCTCTGCATTGATACGGAGCTTCAGCTTTTTGGCAGCTCTTGTAATGTTACGCTCATGCTCGAATATCTCCGCAGACCATTGTAGTTGCTGTAAGAACAACTTTATTTCCTGTGGAATACCCTCGCAGTCCCCATTCGTCAAGAATGCGGATATAAGGTCAGGGTGTATGGAGTCTAACTTCTCAATTTCACTTTTCATATTCCAAAGAGTTTCATACGCAGGTCTTTTTCGGCACGCTCATTCTTACGTTCCTCAAGTAAGGTAATGGAGTCGTTGTCTCCTTTCTCCGCTTTCTTGGCAAGCTCTGCGTCAATGTTATATTCGCCAAGCGCAAGCCCTTGTTGGTATGCCTCACAATACACATCACCGGGCATAGCTATACGATACAGCAAGGCTATACGCTTAGTTTTCCTCAGACCGAGTAGCTGGCAGATACGTTCGGGGGTATAATTCAATGCTCCGAACGTTCTGACTTGATTGATATACTCATCTGAGAGAATTTCATTCTGTGCTAATTCCGACATTGAATTATCTTTTTGGTGTCATCCTCTGATAAGACATTGCCATCCCTCTCCAACAGAACTGGTTGTTGGGGAAACATTGCCATGTATCTTCGTACAGTAGCAGACACGTATTTAGGGTCTATTTCCATTCCATAGCCGATGCGGTCGGTCTGTTGGCACGCCATAATTGTAGAACCCGACCCTGAGAACACATCAACAACAATATCGCCATTCTTGGTACTGTTGGTAATTGGGTATGCCATCAGCGCAATAGGCTTCATTGTTGGATGAATTCGGTTGGCTTTTGGCTTATCAAAATTCCAAATGGTTGTCTGCTTTCTGTCAGAGTTCCAAAAATGTGCAGCCCCAGGCTTCCAACCGTATAGGCATGGTTCGTGCTGCCATTGGTAGTCCTGACGTCCCATTACAAGGGAGTCCTTGACCCAAATGCAGCATTGTGCTATCTTGAATCCAGCTTCCCGAATGGCTCTGCGGAAGTTCTCTCCTTCAGAGTCTGCGTGGAAAACATAGAAGGAACCTCCAGCTTTAACAATGGAAAACATCACGTTGAATACAGACTGCAAGAAGCGGAGAAACAAATCATTCTCCATAGAGTCGTTCTGAATGGTTAGTTTATTGTCTCCTCCACCTTCATAATTGACATTATAAGGAGGGTCTGTGAGAATCATATCGGCAACTCGACCATTCATAAGTGTAGCAATATCCTTCTTCGAGCGACAATCCCCACACATCAACCTGTTGTTACCGAGTCTGAATACATCGCCTGGGCGAGCAAAGACATCACTATCCTCTTGTGGAAGGGTATCAACGGCATCTTCTTGTATCTCTGCTGTATCATTCTCTGTGGCAAACAACTTATCTGTTCCGACAGAGAAATCGTTTTGCTTAACTTCATAGCCAAGATTGAATTTGGCAAGATCATCACCGCTAATATTATATTTTGTGAATAAAAGGGTATCGGGATTTTTCTGCGCAAACTCTGAGTTATATGCAGCAATTTCCTCTACAGCTTCTTTCTTGTTAGAAGCCTGTATTTCCTCATAGGGAATCTCGGGAATCTTGAATCCATAGGAGCGAAGCCCAAGGAGAGCCTTTCTTCTTTGGTGCGCATCGATAATCCACAGTTTGCCATCAGGATCTTTCCACACTTTGAATGAATACTTGAAGCCACGAGTGATGATGAGCATCTGTAACTTCGATAATTTGTCTGCATCAGGCTTTTTGAAATCTTCCTGAAGTTCGATAAAAGAGTCCAGCGGGGCAGTTGGAAGACCACCCAAATTAAAAACTTTTATACTATTTTCCATTGTCATTATTTATTTTGTTGTTCAAGAACCATTTTGAAAAGTCGCTCCCTTTCCTGGTGACGTTCGAGGTTCTTACGGTCGGCAGTGCGTTTATCCTTTCTGTCGCTGCGCTTGAGATAGGAGCGATAACGCTTGATATTGTCGAGGACATTCTTATGCTGACGGAGGAACTCTGCAGGGTCTGAGCGGAGCAACTTGATGAGCTGGGCAATCTCTGAGCGTCCGAAGAGTATGGGGTGCTTACAGAGAAACTTGCCAGTATCATTGAACGATTGCAGCTCGGCGAAAGCCTGATTGTTTCTGATCCTTAGCTCTGCCATATCAGCTACGGCTTGGGCTGTGGGATTCTTATCAAGCACTTCGTCGAGCTGCTTCATCTGTCGCCAAGTGTTGATGCGGTCGTTGTAGATAACGGTTGCCATCTGCACGTCGGCATCGAGAAGATTAGTCCAGTCTACTTTTGGGTACTCTTCTTCTTTGGTGAGGTACTTTTTTTTTCAGTTGCCGACTGTTCCACTTCTTCAGCTGCTTCTGTGGTTGCTGCCTCTTTGGGCTGTTCCACCTCTTCAGCTGCTTCTGTGGTTGCTGCCTCTTTGGGCTGTTCCACCTCTTCAGCTGCTTCTGTGGTTGCTGCCTCTTTGGGCTGTTCCACCTCTTCAGCTTCTGTTGCTGGAGCTTCTTCAGGAACCGTTACCTGCTCCGCTTCCTCGGTCGTTTCTGTGGGAGTCTCCTCTTTGGGTTGTTCCACTTCCTCGGCTTCAGGTGCAGGAGTTTCATCGGTAGACTTCTCATCAGCAGGATTGCCGTCATCCTTTGGAGTTTCGTCCTCTTGCTTCTCGCCAAGGGCAACTGGAATCTCATCCTTCTCATCTTCAGGATTCTTTTCGCCATCAGGGTTAGGGTTCTCATTGCCATCAGGGATATTGTCTGTTTTTTCCTCGGCTTCCTGTGCTGCAAGGAATTCACGGCGATTGCGAACAATCTCGTCGTGCGTAACAACATCGAGCAAATCGAACAGAATGTCCTCGGCGTTCTTGCTTGGGGCAAGACCGTAGCGAATGAGGTTGCTGTTGCCTGGAGACTTATCCTTCAATAGCGCAAGGTCGGCCTCGGCAACCGAGGGGCTTGACAACTGGCGAAAATGGTTGAGTTTCTCTTTTACACTATACATAATTAAAGGAATTAAAGGAGTTAGAGGAGTTAAAGCAATTAGCCCCTCTAACTCCTGAAGATTATACTTCGGTACGAGATACTTCGATTAAGGTCGTGGTATCAAGGATGCGCAGGGTAAGGGTTGCACCTTCCTTCGCCGTCCATGTGGCACCGTTCTCCAGCACGAAGGTCGTACCGTCGGTAACAGTGGCTGGCTTATCGGTTCCTGCACCAACGAGGGTGATGTAGCGACCCTTATCGGCGGCAGTAAGACCAGAGACGGTTACGATAACCGCTGCCGAGCCTGTGCCGTTGGCAATCTTATAGGTGTTGGAAGATGCCGTGATGGCTATCTCCGTAGCACCTGCCGACACCTCCGTCGATGCGTTCATAGCAGGGTTGCCTGTGTAAATCAGCGGTAAGTCTACTGAAGAACGCTTGAAGGTAAAGGTGGTGTAACGGCCGTCCTTATCGTCCTTGGTCTCTGTGTTAGAGAGGATGATAGGGCGTTCCAACTCGCCGATGATATACCATTCCTTCGACTTGATGTGTTTGAAGAAGATAATGAACTTGCCACCACCATACTCCTCGATGAAGTTGTAGAGCGGAACTCGTGCGCCACCCATGATGATAACAAACTGGTTTTCGCCCGTGGTGGTGATGTCGCCTTTCTCGGTTGTTCCTGTGAATGTAGGAATGTCGTGTGCCTCGAAGTAGTGCGGTATCTCTCCCTTCTTCAACGGAATGGGTGCCACCTCACGCTGTGCGTTGGGCTGTGGGAACTCCTTGGTGCGGTCGATCTGGTCAATAGCAACGAGATAGACGATGTAGGAGATGTCGCTACCGTGGGTATCACGGTCGGACACATCGTCGATATGCCCGAGCATGGCCATAGACGCAAGAGAGAGTCCAGAACCTGCTGCTGCACCAAATGAATGGTCAATCAATGCACCCAGCAACAAAACCACTCCAAAGACTGCAAACGTAACCATGAACATATTGCGAGCCTGACGGTTGGCGTAATTAAATCCCTTCAGAGGATTGTACGCACGGTGGCGTTTTTGAATTTTATTTCTAATCATTGTTCTTTTTGTTTTGCAGGGAGCAGCCCTAAAGCTGGCTCCCTGCGTTCAACTATCATTTAACTAACAACTAAAAAATGGCCGAGGTTTATCGTCCGCCCGGAACATTAGGCTGCAACTCCTTGTTGATGGTGCGCTTGCCACCTACGCAACGCTCCAGCTCACGGAAGTTGCCATCGTTGCCGATGATAACCATAATGTAGTCGCCTACCTTCGAAGCCGTGAAGGCATCCGAGATATTGGCAAACTTACCAGACTTAGCAATTTTTGGAAGATGCTCCTTCACGCCAGCCTCGATGCAGTAGGCCACACCATTCTTGGCATTGACGATGTCGGTAATGGTGTCGGCGGTGGTGGTTGCACCTGTAACCTGCCAAAAACCATCATTGCCGTCCACCTTATCCTTGATGGTTGCAGCGAAGAGGTTGATGAAAATCTGCTGCCATTCGTAGGCGTTCTTATCCATAGCATCACGGCTATCGAAGCGACGACCTGTGAATGAAGCCGAACAGCCTTCCTTCCAAGTACTCCAAGCGCGCACCTGCTCCATCTGCTCCTGCATCTTCATGGCGAGCATCTCTCCAGGAATGTACTCCAAGAACTGGAGGTTACCGGGCTGATGCAACATCATGAATGGGAGTTGGCCGAGGTAAGGCAACCAAATGATATGCGTGGTGGTGTCAGGCACTACGTTGAGCGCACCCATCGGACCCGTGAAGTCGGTATCCTTACCATAGGTAGTGCGGACATTCTTAATCCACCAGCCCTGATGGTTCTTGTTGAGGTAGATAACGTGCTGGTCGATATCCATATCCTCGGTAACGGTGCTGCGGACATCGGCAAGGAACTCCTGAACGGCAGCCAACATCGTTGCCTGTGTGTAGCTGCGGTAGTCCTCGTCCACGTGTGGCTTGATGTCGTACTGATGCACGTAGCGCAACAAGGTATAGAGGATACCTGTACCAGCGTTGAGATAAGAACCAGCCACACCAGCCTCTGGCTTCACGTAGATACCACGCATACGGCGTTTGTTCTGCTCCACCTGCGCAGTGGTGAGGGTGTTGAGCAACTGATACTCAATCATTGTCCACTTGATAGGGTCGGAGCCTTCCTTATTGAGATAGCCGATGTACTTGCGTTCCAATTCCTTCATTGGTCCCCATTCCATCTTGATCATGGCATCATCAACGTAGCCCATGTGGTTCTCGATCTTCATGCCGCCCTTGAATACTTCACCGGTCTGATAAGCCTGTGAAACCTCGTCAAAGAAGGCGTTGAAGACAAGACCTCTATCCTGATAGCCGTAGGCCACTGGGAAGTACTGGGTCATATCACGGAGCTGGAGCACACGAGCGATGAGTGCGTCCTGACGAAGAACTATGAACTGGTCGCCGACACCAGCCTTGTCCACACCCTCATAGTTGGTGGCATACTTACCAGCAGCCAATGCAGGAGCGTCGAGCAACTTATTCTCCTGAAGATACTGATAACGAGCCTTGAGCGACTTGGCAAAGCCATAGGCAGCTTTGTAGAAGGCAACACCGTCTACCTGTTCGTCTACTTCAGGCAAGGCTGCGGCAGCACGAGGATTGGCGGCAATCTTATTCCAGCGATCCTGCATCGAGAACATTGGGTGTTCCACACCGAAGAGATACTTTGGCGTGTTGCCAAAACCATTGATACTAACAGGAGAAACCGTAATGGTCTGTGCAGGTTTGTCCTCTTCAGGTTTCTTCGCAAGAGCTCTGAAATCGGAACGCATACCATTGAGCGACTCAAGGATACCTTCAAGAGTGGCATTGTTTTGTGGCTGCTCACCTTCAGGAGCCTCGCCTTCATTAGACGCAGGATCCACTCCCTTGATAACAGACTGAATGGTGTTGAGCATCTGCTGGAACTCGGCAGCCTGCTTTGCGGTCTGCTTGGCTGCCTGTTCCGCAGCAAGGTCATCATTCAGAGTGGTCTGATACTTCTTCTGGTATTCAGCCACAATAGAATTGAACTCCTCTTGAGAAAGAGTCTTGTCCTCGAACTTCTTGCCGAGCTGCAAGAGGTCAAGAACGCTTTTCAACTTTTCTTTGAAATTCATAATAAACTAAAAACTAAAGAATTAAATATTGTATATGGCAGTCTTCAATTTGTTGGCGTTGGAATACTCGCTTCCCATTGTCATTGCTTCGGCCACGGCTTCAACCATAGTTTTGCTACCATCGGCAAGCCCTATCTCCACGGCCTGTGGTGTGTAGAAAGTCTCGCCACGAAGCACAGGGGCATCGTCGGGCAGCTCTGCCAGCAACTTACGCTGTCCCCTTACCTCTGCGAGGAACTGGGCATTGAGAGGGTTGAGAATATTCTGAACGAAGGCTTCATCCTTTCCGTGACGGAGGTCATCGAAGGTCTTATTCTTGAGGTCGGAGTTGGTAGCCTTGGCTTCTACTTTCTTGATACCGAGTTTGGCAAAGTACTCCTCGAAGTCATAGAAGCTACACATCGTGCCTATGCAACCTGCGTAATCGTTCTCCGTCAGCGCATAGATACGGTTACCATGACAACCAATGTAGTATCCTGCCGAACAGCACATCTTCTCATAGAAGGTAAGGATTGGCTTTTGACAGTTGCGGAGCGTTTCGCTCAGGCGGTCAAGATACCACGCCTCGCCACCAGGCGAGTTGATGTGGAGGAAGTGACAAGAAATCTGCGGGTTGGCTTCAGCTGCGATGAGGTCGGCTTCGAGTTGCTTGGAAGAAAACCACCAATAACTCTCTGCCATCACTGTGCCGAACACACGGTGGTAGGCAATAGAGTTATCGGGGAGCTGCTCATCGTCGAACTCATCGGTAAGCGTTACAGCAGACCCCTCTTCCTGTGCAAGCACCTTGATGAGTTCCTGAAGGGCAGTATGGGTTTCAAACTGATACCAAGTGTGGTTTTTCAAATAGGTCTCTATCTCGGCTTTAGAAAAGCCAAGTGCAGACTTCGGGTCTGCCTTATCGTCAATTTTCCCATGCAGAGGAAAAACGGAGAGCATGGCTTGACGGAAGCCATCTACCGTTATCCATAGTGGCTTACCTGATACAAGTAGGTTCTGTAATTCGTTCATCAACTTATTTTTGATGCGAATTTACCATATAATAAGGTGTAGGCAAAAGACCTACAAAAGAGGGTCTGTAAGCATTTTGCACTTTATAACGAGGTTGGCAGAGGTGAGATTAGAGGAAATCTGAACTCGTGCAGGAATATCGGAAGTGCCTATAAGATGAGTTTTCCTATCTGATGTCTTGATTGTAACAATGGCACTTCGTTCAACAGAGAATACCCTGCGAACCTCCTCGTCGGGGAGGTCTATCACTAAGGTCTTATCACAGTTCCAATAATTACCGGCATCATTGTCAGTAAGTTGTGGTATATAGGAGAAAGTGTCTGCGACAAAATCATACACATTTTTCTTTCCGTGTTTATCCGGATTAACAAGACGCACTTGAACGGCATTTAAGAACTCTAACATAGTCTGCGATATTTGAATGACAAAAACAATAGTTCGGTCTGTATTAAAAAACTTTAATTGGATGCAACTTTTTGGTACTTGCGCACCTTCTTAGGTCTGAGGCGGTTTCGGAAACGATAATAATTCTTCAAGAGCGCATCTGAGGAGATAGACTTCAGCTGATAGGTGTGAATGAAATCGTAGATGACATCAAGGTTCCTACGCTGCCTACCGAACTCCTCGTTCTCCAACAGAACACGGTGCAGTTCAAAATTGAACATTCGTCGTATCTGCGTCTCTATCTCCTTAGCTGCGGCCACGGAGAGGTAGTTGTAATAAGCAGGGTCTTTCCAAGGGCTGCCAGCTGTGCCGGATCTGCGAACAGGCAGGAGGATACGAAGGTTTCCAGCAACAACTTCAGGCTGATTGGAATGCCGGCGTGACATATTCTCCCATATGCAGTGATACAGGTCTGTCGTATGTGGAATTTTTACTGTGCCGTGTTTATGCTCAGTACCGTATTTTCCAATGACATACTCTGCAAGGTATGGTTCGATTTTGATGGTCGCAATTTTTTTTGAAGCCCATTTTTCTTTTTCCATGTGCGTTTTTAGTTTTTTATGTTCCTACTGTCCTACATTCCTACAAAATAAGATTCAATAATACAAAGGTACTGATAATCAGTGTGATAACCAAGAATTATCACTCAAATATTTTATTATACCACTCAAATGTATATTCCTACAAACCTACAAAAGGATATATTTTGTAGGATGTGGAAATTGAAATGGAGAAAAACAGCAGAAAACCTATTTCCTACATCGTCCTACAAACCTACAAACAGAATCAATCTAACCTACATACTAATAATAACACATAACTATTTGATTTATAAAGATATATATAAGATTATAGGTTTGAAAATAATTTGATTTGTAGGATTGTAGGATTGTAGGACGGTGTTTTTCTGAAAATTATTTTTCAAAACTCGTGTTTTCCTTGTTTTCTTGAAATTTTAGGGGGTACGGGGGAATTTGCGCCGATTTCGTGAGGTGTAGAAATGAAATAAGCCGTACCTATTCATCCGAACTGGCACGGCTCAATTGAGGAAAATTATAGCCTATTTTGGGCTGGAAATAATATGGTTTTTCTTTGGTAATATCGGCTTTTTTTAGTACCTTTACATAGTTAAATTGGGGGATTACATACTTGTTTTAGTATATTTTATCAACCTCGTTTTAATATGTTAGAATGGTCTATTATCACCGTCTGAAGGAGGGAAAGGGAGGTCTTGTGTGGTTGTTGTATGTGTATTTGTCCGCACATTCTCTTCTTTCTTTACTTCGGGTTCAGGTTCGGGCGCAAATGTACGCCTGAAATCAATATTATATAATTCTCTGAACTTGTCATAGTCAATGATGATGGCACTTGTAGATGTACTCTTCGGCTTCATCACCTTAACCATTGTCTCCTGATCATCAGCCCTTGCTATCTCAATGCTCTCCTCCCATGTGAATCTACGTGAGGGGACAGTGCCGATGTATGAGGGGTGGCTGCGTAGGTTCTGCTCGATGGTAGACAGCGTGCTGCCCTCACTATTATATCCGCTGCGGTCGAAGATGCTGAATACCGAACTGAGACGGATGAACATGATGTTCGTGTCAGGCTCGAACGTGAATGTATGCTGGTCGCCTCGGGAATCCTTGCCAGTAACCTTCTTTGGCTGCTCGATGAGGAACTCACGACCCTCGATGACCTGCTTCGTGTCAATCATATTGTTGACAGCCGTGAAGAACATTGCCAATTTATCTGTGCTACGGATGAGAGAGAGCTGGAATCTGATTTTTTCTTGCGCAATCTTGAAGAACTCTGCGTATGTAAACGGAAGCTGAAGGCTGGAATATTGCTCTATCAACTTTACCGTGCCGAGAAATAGCGAAGCAGTCTTCATCAATCGGTCCATTTCTCCAGAGTTGATAATATCTTGCTTCAACTCATTGTATGCCTCCTGTTTGAGGTGGCGAAAGTGGTCCATAAACATTGGGCGAAGCTCCAATATCTGAAGCAGCACGTTTGAAAGTCCCACCTTGTTTGGGTCTTCTATCGTTTTCAATTCCTCAAAGATACGAACCTCCTCCGGTGTTCTGTTGCGAGGCTTGGGTACTTCGCATACGATAACACGGCTCATTAAGGCATTGTCATCACGCTGTGGGGTCTCCTGTCCGCAGATAACAACGGGAGCAAAGACTTTGTCGTTTTCTATTTCCCTTCCTGATGTACCCTTACGCTTCTGCTTTCCATCACCGTCATATACGATACCTTTCAATGCCTGGAACTTATTATCGCTGATGTCCTTGTTATTGTATTCGTCAAGCACTACCGGGACATCCTTGAACATACCCATAATGGTGGCCATGGCAGCGTCGGTACCTGTATTCAGGTTGAAGATGGGAATATTGGGGGAAATGAAGAGAGACCGAATGGATATGGCAATCTGTGTCTTACCTGAAGACATCGGACCCATAAAGAACGGGGCTGTGAACAATCGGTCGATGCAGTGGATGTTGCTTCGAAAGGCGCACATGATGGCGAAGATAAGTGCCCACTTTCCATTATCGTTGATTTTATAGACATGGTCCATCAACGATGCCCACTTCTCGAAGGTTACCCTTTTCTCCGCAGGAACTTCCTTATATACCAGTTGGCTGATAAGCTCGTACTTATCCGATTGCTTTCCACTGCCGGCATATATCGTTGAGAATGCCGGCAGATAGTAGTTGTTCTTGTTGTGTGTGACAACTCCCAGTTCATTGACTGGCTCAAACTGCCATTTCCCCTCTACGTTGTGGAATATACCGTTGGCGAATGCGAAGAATTGTTCGTCTGCCTTACGGCTCATACCCTCGCTCTGCTGATTGCCGTATGTCTTGACCTCTGAACACATCACGAAATGTCGGCTCATATAGGTCTTGATGGCTTTCCATTGCCATTCCTCGCCATTGAAGTTCACGGCTTCGTAATTGATAAGCACTTCCTCTATCGATGACATCTTCAGCATTGCCTTGGAAGGTATTTCTATGTAAATGGGGGTGTCATAAAAGCGGCGGTTGATGCGAAGCACGCGCTTGTTCTGTTCGAAGTCATCAGAGAAGATGTGAAGCAGCGGAGTCATAAAGAAGTCGGCTACCTGCGTCATGCCGTTGCCGTTCTTGTTCCGAAACATATAGCAAACAGGCTCGCTCTTCTTGTTCAGACGAGGATAATAGCCACACTCCTTCCACATCTTTCGGTAATCCTCATTCTCCATCACATAGTCAGGAGGCTCGTTTACATCGAACTCCTCATCGTCAAGGTTATCCGCTTGCATACTCACCTTCATCGCAGCCTTACGCTTGGAAACGAAAGGTTTTCTCAGTTCATCAAACTGTCCCTTGGTGAGTTTAAGGCTTGAACAGTAGTGATTGCGGTTTACCGTGATTACCGTATCCTCGGCATAAGATGTGAGTTCAATACACCGAGAGACGAGGGGGACTTTATCTCCTTGGAAAGTTTCTAAGAACCTGCCATGCAGCCCGATGTAATAATCAACGAACGCCCCCGTGGAGTCGTTGTAGGTCATCTGAATGTTGATGCCTGAACGAAACATCTCGGCAAGCGTGCTTAAATAGTCGCTCTCCTCGCCGTCTGCGTTAATGCTACAGCCAGTCTCTGACGATGCGAAATAGCAATAGACACGGCGTAGCTCCTGAATATCGTTGCTGGATGGGCGACCAGCTACATAGACGATAGGTTCTTCACCATAACCGTCAAGAAATTCCTGCATAACCGAGGTAAGAATACCAGGGCGGTCGCTTTCAATGTTCTCCTTGAGCGCATCAATACCGAAGATACCCGACTGTGTCTTTGTTTGGGGCAATGCTTCCTTTACCTTGGCACGTAATCCTCTGACCTTATCATCGATGATGCCGATCTTGCTCTTGAAATCTACCGCTATGGACTTGATATACTCCAATCTCAGAGCTGCGTCCTGAACGCAAGCTACAAGCGAACATATCGTATTGAGGCAGTCGGCAATAACAGTCTCGTCCTTGCAGCCGTGAGGTATCATCATTCTTTTGAGAGCCTTTGGGAAAGGTTCTGTCAGTTCCTTGAACTTTTCTTGCGTCGCTTCTCCATTAGCTTTGGCAAATTCGTCGGGGTCTGTTCCTTTCGGGAGACGAATACATTTGACCTTTGCCCCGGCTTTCAATAGCAGCTCACAATTCTTCAGCGAAGCCTTGACACCTGCTGCGTCTGCGTCATAGACCATGACGATAGAGTCCGTGAAGCGAAGAAGTAGCTTTATCTGGTCATCTGTAAATGCAGTTCCACTTCCACCGATTACGTGCTCCACACCAACCTTATGAAGGGACATAACATCGAACTGCCCTTCTACAAGATAAGCGTAGCCTTTTTTGCCGATGGCCTTTCTTGCCTGGTAAAGACCAAAAATGTGCTTACCTTTTGTAAAGAGGGGTGTTTCCCCTGTGTTCACGTACTTACCAACACCCTCCCTTGGTGTAATGATACGTCCTGAAAAACCGATAATATGTCCCTGCATATCATAGAAAGGGAACATTACACGGTCTCTGAATCGGTCGTAGAACCTACCTTCAGTAGAACCGACAACATCGACTTCCTTTAATCGGTCGAGTGAATACCCAGCTGTGGTAAGCGTGTTCATTGCGACATTGCCTACAGGGGCATATCCTACACCGAAGTCGGACAATGCTTTGTCATCTAATTTGTACCCACGGTTATTCAAAAAACTCTCGGCTTGAGATAGATTCTTTTGGAAGAACTTGGCTGCTGCCTCGATAGCAATCCGCTGTGCTTCCTTTTGCTTGTACTTGGCTTCTTCTTCAGGACTCATTTCCTTCTGTGGGAACTCCAATCCAGCTAAGGTTGCGCACCATCGCAGAGCTTCGATGAAACTTAAATTAAGATGGTGTTGGACGAATGCGATAACATCACCGCTCGCTCCGCACACAAAGCAATGGTAAGTTTGCCTTGAAGGGCTTACCACCATAGACGGTGTATGATCATCATGGAACGGACAGACTCCTTTATAGTTCACACCAGCTTTATGCAAGTGTGTAAAGGACTCGACCACATTCACGATGTTCAAAGCCGATTTTACCTTTTCAATAAATAACTTATCTACCATATTATTTTTCCTCAAATAATTCTAACTGGCGTGATTCCAACGCTTCTTGAATGGTTATACCCAAATATTCCGCCACTGCGGTGTATTCCTTTCCCGTGATGGACTTCCTTCCATAGTACAAGTCCCACCAACGGCGTTGCCCTATGCCAGTTTCTTTATAAAAAGCCCTTGTAGGGGTAAATTCTTCGGGATGCCTGAACTTCAATTTCAGCATCTCCATCAATAAATTGCGTTTAACCAATGGGCCAGGAGTCATTCTCCTGCGCAGAACAAAAAGTCTGACGGACATCGGGCTGCGACCAAGGTAGGCAGCCATATCCTCAAACGAGACCTTGCCAAGGCTTTGTTGGATATACTCAGCCTCTTGTGCGGTCCACCGCTTATTTTTGCCATTACTTTTCATGCTTCATTATACTATTGAATTCCCTGTCAAATTTCCAAATTCGCAGACGGTCAGCTTTGTCTACATGACCAAAATTGCACTGGACATAGGTTTGTAATGCAGTGCGGAGCAGTTTAAGCTCTTTATCCGTGAGTTCTTGTATGGAGTAATTTCCCCAGCCATCTTTGTCAATGAACATTTTTTAGAAAATTTCTTAATGTTTTCGCGACTCCCTCTCGCCAACGTTTTCGCCAAGTAGGGGTGAATACTGGTTTTACTTTGAAATTACCACGTATACGGATTTCTTTTGCGCCAGCCTTTCTTTTGGACAGCTTCATAGTCTTTCGTATACTGATCATTGTTAATCGAATTTAAGGTCATACAATTTATTTCGATTAAGAGGATACCCTTTTACGCTTTCCCATACACCATCCTCGTTGGGTGCGATATACGCTTCTTTTTCTATACTGGTAGTGAAAGCGCGACCGTGTTCATCCCATACGATTCCTTTGCTGCCTTGGTGTGCAATGACTTGCCGGACATCTGAATGTCTCAATTTCATCTCATCGATAACGATACCTACATTTAATGCAGCAATAGCTGTTTCAAAGTCTTTTGTCTTCATAAGTTTGTTGTTTTAGTTTCACATTCTTTTTTAAGGGAGTATTGAACATACTTTTTCAGTTTAAGGCAATACAACCCATTGATGCAGTTGCGATGGAACTCGCAGCTTTGACACTCACTATGCATTGGGCCACAGCTCCTTTTCTGGAATATTCAGATACTCTGAGATAACCTTTCTTTTCAAAGCATCAGGAACAAAGTCTCCTCGAAGCCATCTGTAGACCGTACTCTCGTTCACACGACACAGTTTTGTCAAATCCATAATCACCTCGTTCCTCTGATTTGGAAGCGATTTAATGTACTCTGTAAATTTCATTTCTAATCTTTTTTAATGTTTTCATTGCCACATCAATAATTTTAGTTATTTTCGTAGCGCAAAAATTCTTTCGTAGCGCAAAGTTGCAACTTTTATTTGATATAAACAAATAAATGGGTGATTATTTCTCCCATTTTTAATAATTGACCAAAAATGGCAGAAGGAACTATTACAGACAGAATCGTACAGATTATGGAGAAAGAGGGGCATACGGTTAGTACGTTTGCCCGAAAGTTGGGAATATCCTGGACTTCCGCAAACAATATCGTATCAGGGCGAAATGCACCAAATTATGAGACGATAGTAAAGATAATTGAGAGTTTCGACAATATAGATGCTAACTGGCTGGTTATGGGGCAGAAAGGCGCAAAAGGAACTGATGCTGAAAAGCTGTATTCTATCATATCCACCCAACAAAAAACTATTGAAAACCAGCAAAAAACGATTGACCGGCTTACGGCAAAACTTGTCGAAAACATACCTGAAGAGTCTGGTAAAAAAGTGGCAGATGCCGTATAATCAAGATGTATCCTGAAGGCTTCAATGAGTGATTTTACGGTGTAATTCTCAAAAAATATAAGTGAAAATATCACTCAAATGTTTGAAGCGCAAAGTAGTATGAAAACGATACTATCGGTGGAAAGTCGGCGATATATAGCTAATAATATAAAATTGCCCCATTGAATATCAGCAAGTTAAAGTCACACTTAATGCAACCGAAAATCTGGTCATCCCGACAAACAAGACAGCGGGAGGGATTGATTGTCAATCCCTCCCGCTGTCTTGTTTAAGTCATGGGCGGTGGAGCATCAGCCCTTTCCGCCTGTGCGAAAACGTCACTTATTTCTCAGATTCCGTGATGCTGTCCGGCTTTACAATGCCGTGAATGCAGCTACAAAGCCGAAGATGATGCCCGGTGTGTTGGCAATGGCCAATGGCCAGTCGCGCTTCTCTTTGAACAGACCGTACGATACCCATAGAGTACAGTTGATGCCTGCCATGAACGGCTGGATAAAAGTCCCTTTGTGTCCGGCGAGGTTGTTCTGTATCTGCGGAAAATAGAAGATATACATCAAAACTGATGTCACCATACCGATCCATCCCATGGATGTGAAGAACTTTTCTTTTGTCATGATTGTATTTGTTGATGAAAGAATGTCAGATGAGCTGTTGATCATTGTATCTTCTGTTGCTTGGCTCATCTTTGCCAATGCAGAAGAGGATGAGCATCATCAGCCAGGGCGTACCTAACAGGCTGAAGAGAATCCAGAGAGCCACATTCCGGTTTCTTTTGCGTGCCATGATGGCAACGATGAAATACCAGATGAGGTAGAAAGCGGCACACAGAAGGATGATGCCGAGGGCAAAGGTCCCTCCCAAGAGGCTTGAGAGGGCGTCTCGAGCACTCTCATGGTTAGCTGCAAAGGTAAATGATGCCGTGAATATGGATAGGCAGAATGTGATGAATCTTTTTGATATCATTTTATTTTAGCTGTATATATTGATGGGCACAAAGTTAATACTTTTAGGGAGAATACATCTGCAAATGGGAGAAAAACATAGTCGTATGTGTTTTTTGTGACGTTCTTGTGACGTTCTTTGTTTCCTCTTTATCTGTATTTCCATCCGTAACTTCCTTTCAGCGGGCAGTCTTTCATTGTCTTTGGAAAAGCGGGATTCTTCATCAGGTAGAGAACATAAGGCAGGTTCTGGAAATCCATCAAAGGTGATTTTCAGAGCCTGCCTTAAATCTTCAGGTTTCTCCGTGTAATGCAGTTTTTCCGCTTTCCCTGTGTTCTCTGTGTGAGGATAAAAGCTCACGGAAACGCCATCTTTCAGAGTGTACGCCCTCACAGAGTCACGGAACTTGCGGAGCCTTTAATGAAAGGCGGGGCATGGAGAGACCTCTAAGTTTACCTTTTCACTTTTTTCCAACAGAGAGTGCTCCTGAACCTTTGCTTTTACTGCAAGTTGTTACCATCCGGGCAACAGACAGCAAGCGTGTGAACCCTCAACACGACTGGTGCGGGTTCTCAACACGGCAGGTGCCGGGCATCAGTACATCGGCAGGAGGCCGGTTTTGTTTCTGCTACGGTTCTGTCGTAATTACTCAAACCACTTCTGTATCGCATCCATCAGCGGTGTCAGCTCTCGGTCGTGTACACGACCGTATCGGTCGGTCACCTGCATGGCGTAGGCAATGATGAGGCGGCGCTTGGCACGTGACATGGCTACATAGAACTTACGTGCGTCTTCCTCGTCCTGCTGTCTTGTTTTGTTGTAGACGTTCGGATAGCGTCCGTCAGCAGCATCGAATAGGATGACGTTGTCAAATTCCAGCCCTTTTGCCTTGTGTACGGTTGTTACGTAGACCCGCTCAAGGATGCTCCGGCTGTTGCAGAAGTCGGCCTCTTTCAGGGTGTTGATGTCCATGATGTACTGTGAAAGCTGTGGAGCGAGTGCATTCGGCACATTCCTGTCTGTCTGCATATCGATGCGGAGATAGCGTAGGATATACGATAATCGTGGAATCTCGTTGATCAGCCCGTCAGAATGAAAACGGTCGTAGGTAGAGGAAAGTTCTTTCGCAAGGGCTGGCTCATGGTCATTTGAGCGTCTGTAAAGCCGTCCGACGGCTTCTTGGTACCATTCACCGTAATTTCTGCGGAGCGCATCGGCAAATGGCCGGACTTTCGGATGACGGAGGAAGGCGGTCTGCTGCGCCTGTTTCTCACTTGCCTTCCTGGCACAGAGATGTATGAGGCTTATGGTTGCCCTCACGTCATCTATCGCCCGGTGACTGTTCACCCCCTTCAGCCGGAAGGCCTCGAGCAGGCTCTCCAACTTGTAGGAGTGGAGGCCCGGGGCCAGTAGCCTTATCAGCTTGAGCGAGTCGAAACAGCGGTTTCCGTGTGTCTGCATCGTATCATTGCAATATCGTTTCAGGCAGTTGTCGATTATGTTGTAGTCATAGCTGGCATTATGCCCGAGGACTGGGCGTGTGCCGATGTAGGCAAGGAAGCGTTGCAGGGCATCTGCCGGGGCAAGCAGCCTGTCTGCGGCCATCTTCTCATGGTAGATAGCATACATCGGGTTTTCCTTGTCGCCGAGCGTCGGCAGGATGGGTTTGCTGGTCTCAATGTACAGATCGAGCGGGTCGCCGATGATTTCCCCTCCCTTGATACGGATGGCGGCAATCTCTATGATGTCGTCACTGAACACGTCCAATCCGGTTGTTTCCGTGTCGAACACGACGATTTCCGCTTCGTTATATGCTTGCAGGAACTCTGCCGTATAGCAGCTGCCCGGGTAGAGCAGGAGGTCGGAAGGCGACAGTGCGAGCTGTTTCAGCTTCCAGTTGAACCGCCGGGCAAGTGCGTGAGAGGGAAAAGCATGCACACCTTTCATAATACGCGTCCATGCTATGGAGTTGTGGTCGTTGGCAAGTACGCTCAGATGTGCCAGTAACAGCTTGACTTCAGGTGTGTCAAAGAGGTCGCGCCCCGATACCTTGAAGTGAGTCAGACCCGCCTGTGTCATAGTGTCACTGATACGGTCAGCATCCGAGTTGGCGCTGACGATGACGGCGGTACGCTCGTCTTTGTTCTGTTCGTAGAGACGGAGTGCCTCTTCGGTAACGTCCCGGCGTTCCGTTTCCATCGTGCTGCTGTGTATGATCCTCAGGTCGCCGGGGCTGGCTTTGGCATCGTTGTCTGATACAGGCAGCAGGTCGCGGTCGATCTGCAGCTGTCTTTCCGCATAGCTGTTGAACACATCGAGCAGGTATTTGGGGGAACGGTGGTTGCGTTGCAGATGGTGGATGTTCCCCTTGCAGCGCATCTTCAACAGTGTCAGCGTCTCGGTTTTCGCCCCCATGAAAGAAAAGATGGCCTGCTGTTCGTCGCCTAAGTACATCACCATCGGGTGGTCTTCCGCTGTCAGCAGGTCGATGATGGCGAGCTGCATGCCGTTGAGGTCCTGCACCTCGTCCACCTGTATCCACGGGTAGCGTTTGCAGGAAGAGTCTGAACGGTAGATGTCGTAAGTGTAAAGCAGCAGATCTTCGAAGTCGAAGAGGTGATTCTCCTCCTTGTATCGTGCATAACAGCCGGCGTAATACATCTTCCAGAGCAGCACACGAATCCTGTCGGCCAGCTTTCCGTCAAGCCCCGGCGCATTCGCCTCGTCCATATATTCCTGTGCATGATGATAGATATTCACTACCGCCTGCTTGTCATATTCAATCTTTTGTGAGGCGCAGATATGCTTTACAGCTTCCCTGTCGTCATCCGTAAAACTCTCTGGGTGGAGGTAATACTTCCATGGATGGCGGTGTTCCATCTGATAGATGAAATGCTGGAAGAAGATAATCGTCTGATAACCTTTGTATCGGTTGAAGTCTCTTGTTACGCCTTCTTCGTCCTCGTTGCGGTAGTCAGCAATGATGCTCACTGCCTCTTCGTCGTCAATGATGGCTGAATCGGCTGGGATCCGTCCTTGTTCAAAAAGGAACTTAGAGCAGAAACGATGCACGTTACCCACCATCAGCTCCGAGAAATCACCTCCCACCACCTTTTGGATGCGGTTGGTCATCTCCCTTGCGGCGCGGTTGGTGAACGTCAGACAGAGCATGTCCTCATACTTCACACCCCTTTCCCGTGCGTATTTTATTCTCTCTGCGAGGATATGCGTCTTGCCACATCCTGGCGACGCCAATACAAGATGATGTCCCTGACTTGCCTCTACAACAGGAATCTGGTATTTATCTAAACTTGGTGTGTAACTGTTTGCCTCCATAGAAAGTATTTTTATAGCAGTAGATGCTTCTTCTGCAAAAGTAAGAAAAAGATTGGAAATAACTCGTTGTCAACTTAAAAGAATGAAAATAAAATTGTAACTTTGCAATCGGACTTGGTGTGCAGGTGTGTACCCAGTCCCATTTTGTGGGTTAATAATTTAGCGTTTGCTATTTATTCAATAACGTTCAGGAAACTTGGCGGTAGAATGAACAACAAGAATGGATGAATAAGTGAACGTCCACGATAGCGTGGGCGTTTCTCATCTCTTGTTGTAGGTTTCCGCCAAGTACCTCTGAACGTGGATGAATGCGTCCACGTTTTACGTGCAGGTACTTGGCTATAACTTTTGTGAATTGAGTATACGGCATCGCATTAAAACGTTTTAATGCAATGACAAAAGAACAGACGACCATTTTAAAAGGTGTAGCTATCCTAATGATGCTATTTCTTCATTTATTCAATGGTTTTAATCTGAGTGCAGTTTGTGAACCTTTGATTTTTGTTGGTGGTACTCCCCTTGTTCACATTATCAGTAGGGCCTGTAATCCTGTAGGGATATTTTTGATGCTGAGTGGATACGGGCTTAGTTACACTTACTATCGAGGCAAATTGTCAGTTAACGGACAAGAGCGTAGACTTTTAAAGCTCTACATCCATTACTGGCTCATATTGTTGATATTCGTCAGTATAGGTTTTTTCGTAAAACCCAGTAGGTATCCAGGAAATTTGTTGGATATAATAATGAATTTTACGAGTTTGAGTAGCAGCTATAACTCGGAGACATGGTTTTTGTTTCCTTACGCCTTGCTGTCGCTTACATCTATCTGGATTTTTAAATGTATAGATAAATTAGGGAGCGTGAAGAGTATTATTGTTTCGTGGATTCTCTATATGGTAAGCTGCTATGTTATCAGTCGGTATATAGCTGTAAATAAATCATACACAGAGTGGTATACCTATATTCTGACTTATTTTAATGTGTTGTTCTCTTTTGTTATAGGAGCTGTATTCCATCGGCAGGTTGAAAAAGGTAAATCTTCTATACCTTTTTTATATTCACATAAGGTGGTTACCATCATGATCTTGTTGTTATTGATAGTCATTAATTGCTTTATTTCAAGTGCGGCTACTGCGTATATATTTGAATTTTCTTATCTGTTCCTGCTATTGCACTTAAGTTTTAATGGTATTGCGAAACGATTTCTTATGTCAATGGGTAAACAGTCTATGATTATGTGGTTAACCCACTCCTTCTTCTGTTATCATTTATTCCATGATTTTATTTACGGTTTCAAGTATCCGTTAGCCATTTATATTGTACTGATAGTTATCAGTTATGTTGTTTCACTTCCCATCAGCTATCTTTCCAAGGCTATTATCCAGCAAGTTCCTTTTTTGAGGTAACATCTTTCCTGAATCAGAAAACATTTTAGGCTGGCTTCCTGTTTCTCATGGGAAAGCGGCAGCTTTTCTCTAAAGGAAAAAGTAATTTCTTCATCCGGCGGGCTTGTAGTTCGGGAATTTTATCTAAATTTGTAGACATGGATTTTTATGTTTCTTGTAAATGCGAATAGAGAGGACGCTGGTATGGGCAAATTGAGATTGAAGAAGCATCTTGCCGCACTGCCGAAGGAAGATGTAATAAGACTTGTGTTGGATTTGTATGATGTAAACAAGGATGCGAAGATGTATCTGGAAACGTATCTTACACCTGATTATAGTGCAGCATTGGAAAGGTACAAAAAGATTGTCCGTGATGAATTCTTCCCTGCCCGGGGCTTTTCAGACAAGCCTTCCTTTGCGACTTGCCGCAAAGCGATCTCCGACTTCAAGAAGTTGAAGGCTGACGCCGTCAGTCTTGGTGATTTGATGCTTTACTATATAGAGTTGGGATGTGAGTACACAATGACCTTCGGTGATATGTGGGAACAGTATTACACCACATTAGAAACGAATTTTGAGAAAGCTCTGAAGCATATTTCCGGCCATGACCTAGGGGAACATTTCAGACCGAGAATTGAAAGTATGCTTAATTCAACACATTGCGGTTGGGGCTTTTCCGACACCTTATGGGATATGTACTATGACTATTATGGTCGTCAAGAGTTAACCAAGATACTTGTTTGAACAAACATAGAGCCTTATCTGTAGAAACAATACAATAGCAGGCAGCTTAACTATTCAATAAGAAACTATGCAGGATTTTGCAGCGATTGACTTTGAAACAGCGAATTTTGAGCGGTGTAGTGTATGCTCGGTGGGTGTGGTGATAGTAAGGGGAGGGGAGATCGTTGATACTTTCTATTCCCTTATACAGCCCGAACCGAATTATTACCATTGGCGATGCGTGCAGGTGCATGGGTTGACGTGTGCGGATACGGATGATGCCCCGGTGTTCAGTGAGGTGTGGAAACAGATAGAACCGATGATAGAAGGTTTACCGCTTGTAGCTCATAACGCCCCGTTTGATAAAGGTTGTCTGAAGGCAGCGTTTTATACCTATCAGATGGATTACCCCGATTATGAGTTCTATGATACGTTGAAAGCCGCCCGCCGCCGACTTCCTTATCTCCATGACCATCAACTGCAGACCGTTGCGGCCGAGTGTGGCTACGACCTTTCCAATCATCATCATGCCCTTGCTGATGCGGAGGCCTGTGCATGGATAGCGAGGGAGATTTTGTAGGAAAGTTTTTGCTTAAATACCACGCTGCTCTTTCGTTGACAGGGGACTGGTCAACTCTTTGCGTCTTCGCCTTTATGCGAGCAGATCCAGCTCTCTCCTTGAACGGAATATGCCCGTACTATGCAACCGACAGTGGAAACTGGAGCTGTCGCTCAAGAGAAAAAGGCAGGTCCGAGAAATCCTGACTTCGTCACTTTTCCGAAGTAAGATTGTAAACGTTTGATAATCAATGCTTGCGTCTTTGTCCAGGGTAACGCATAAAAAGGTTCTTCCGTTAAATACATAGATTGGAGAATAAAGGCTTATACATTTGCATGGTATGACTGTCCGAAATCAGATGGTCTTACAAAGGGGGATGGACTACAAGATAAGATGCAGAAAAGGCGCATTGATACGATGCCTGTCCATCAGGCTGTCTTTCCGTCTTCTTCAACTTATTCCCATATCATCGGTATTTGTAAACTGTTTTCATGTAACGCAAGGCAACACATGCCCTTTTAGAAGCTAAAAGGTGCCTGACTGGCTTGCAACAGGTGCTCTTTCGGCGTGTTACCAACGCCCTTTTGAAGTCCAATCAAGCACCTTTTCTGAACGGCTTGGCAACCAATTGATTTACTGCCGGTTAAAGACCTGCTTTTTGCACGTGTTTTTTATATTTGCAGAGGAGCCTGTTAGAGCTTGTGTAATGGTTTTTCAAAATCTTATCTGTATTCTCAACGTATTAAAACGAAAAGGTTTTTGTATCGGGGGATGATGATAGAATAGCCAGTTGAACGGTCTTGGCCATGTTTTTGGTTAATGAATCACTTCGGTTCTTCCGTTAAAGCTATACGAAAAACATCTGCGCATTTAACGAAAGAACCTAAAAAAGCGGATGAGATAGTGGGTTCATACCCCCTCTATACGAGAGATAATCCGAATTTTGAGTTCTCGTTGAGGTGTATTGGATGCCTTATTTTTCTTGGGTGGCGCAATGACGAAGTCTGTGAATAGGCAGATCTGACAAATCTTATCGTCCCCGTATGCCAATGCAGATTTTTAAGAACATGCTTATGATCCCTCTGGCATCACCGTCCCGTTGCTTGGTGAAACTGTTTTTCTGTTTTTCCTCATTCTATTTCTTCATAACGAAATATCTTCTTTTTTCTTTTCTTTTCTGCATACTATTTCGTATCTTTGCGCGCAATTAGAGACCATCAATTATATTGTATTGGTAACTTCAGAATCGCATTAGACTTACATCTCCACATGAATGAGTTAGAGGTTTCGTTATGAGCCGGCTGTGCCCTTATGATTCCTTGTGCTGGTTCATTTTTTGTTTGTCTGATGCTTTTCTACCGAGACGGATTATGAATACCGCGGACAGCCAGTCAATCCCTGTTCTGTCCCGAAGCGGTAGCCTCCTCCTTCCTCGTCCACTGCTTGGCTTTTTCATGTCAAGGAGGAAGGGTTGTGTGTCTGCTGATGTTTGTCGTTTCGTCTTCTTTCTCTATATTTTCTTTTCTGAAGAGTCTGCAAATAGATAATGTGATTTGCGGAAAGACCTGTCGTCCGGAATGTTGGGTCAATTTCTTATGCGGATATTGAATTAAAGTGTATAAATGTCGTTATCGGGTCACAGTCCCAAGGGAAAATACGCTGTTGAAGATTGCTTGCTTTTGTGTATGGCTGGAGAAGCCGCATAGAGAGTGGACAGTCTACGGAATACTTTTGACAGAAAACGGATTTTGCAACCATTTATATACATTTCACAAACTGGAAGAATACATCCGTCCGGACTCTTTCATATCTTACGAAAGTGACTATATGATGTTCTCCTGCAGTACGTATCTAAAATGTTTGCTTTATGGATATAGGAGGTGAGGGATAAGTTTGCTAAAACAAAAATAATAGTAGGTAAATTGATCATCAGTCTTTGTAATAATAAAGATAATTTTACATGATATTTTTTGATATGTTCTTTGAAGTAGTTGTAAAATGAAGTCCGTATTTCTCTTTATAAAGAAGGTATATAGATTACTTAGAGAAAGGAAAAACAGACTGCAATTACTGATGTATCGGCAGTTAAGTCTCCTGTTTCCAGTAAGAGATGATATCATAACTTTTAATAACTTTAACGGGAAGGGCTATGGGGATAACCCAAAGTATATTGCGGAAGAAATACTGAAACAGAAACTACCGTACAGGATTTTCTGGCTTGTTGGTGGAAAGGCTGATGGCAAGTTCCTACCTCAAAGAATAGAGCCTGTTAGGATTAGAAGTTTTAAAGGAATGCGGGTATTAGCCGGTTCAAAAGTTATCGTAAATAATGTGAAGAATCCTCTTCCTTTCATAAAGAAGAAAGGGCAGTACTATATTCAGACATGGCATGGTCCTTTTGGACTGAAATATATAGAAAATGATGCAAAAGAGCATTTAAGTTCATATTATATTAAGCATTCTCAAAAAGATTCTTTGGTAACAGACCTGATGATATCAAGCAGCAATCTACAGACAGAAGAGTTTCGCACTGCCTTTTGGTATAATGGGGAAGTTCTGGAGAGTGGTATGCCGCGTAATGATTTCTATTTCCGAATAAACGAATCCGCAAAACTGGCAATAAAGCATGGTCTGGGTATCCCCCCACATAAAAAAGTTTTGCTTTACTGTCCTACATTCAGAGATAACGGATCTACGGATGCATACGATATTAACTGGAATAATATAATCAAAGCATTGGACAGCCGAAATGACGGAGAGTGGATTGTTTTGATTCGGCTACACCCTAATGTTCCTCATCCAGAGCAGTTGTTCCACTTTACTGAAAGAATTGTCGATGTGAGCTTTTATCCTGATATGCAAAAACTCATGGCTATCAGTGATCTACAGATAACCGACTATTCTTCCACTTTATATGACAGCATAATTTTACAGACACCTGTCTTTCTATATGCACCGGACATAACTGAATATCAACAGACACGTGGACTAAAACCTTTTTATTTTGATTTACCTTTTACTCGGGCTACGACAGACGAGGAACTAAGGAAGGCAGTCCTACGTTTTGATTTAAAAGAATTTCTTAGAGAAAAGGACACTTTTTCACGGATGTATCAATGTTTTGACAATGGTCATGCCTCTGAACGCATAGTTGAAAGAATTCATGATGTAATGACTGGTAGCTTCCCACGAAACAAGTATGGAAAATAAAGAGGATATAAAATCTAAGACTATTAAGGGATTTATCTGGCGTTTTGGAGAACGGCTGTCCTCACAGCTGGTCAGCTTTGTTGTCTCCGTTGTACTTGCTCGATTGCTGCTGCCAAAGGAATATGGAGTAATTGCCTTAACAATGGTTTTTATTAATATTGCAAGTTGTCTTGCAGTCAGTGGCTTAGGAACTTCACTTATCCAAAAGAAAGATGCTGATGAACTTGATTTCTCAACGATGTTCCATGCAGGGAATGCCTTGTCACTCTTCTTATATGCAATTCTTTTCATTGCAGCCCCTTTCATTGCTGACATCTACAAAAACGAAGTGATTACTCCTGTACTCAGGGTCTTAGGTTTGATTATACCGATTTCTGCTATTAATTCCATTCAGCAGGCAAGCATATCACGGAAACTTGATTTCAAAAAATTCTTCTACGCAACGTTGATAGGCACGATTATATCAGGTTTCATAGGAATTTTCATGGCGTACCACGGCTTTGGCGTCTGGTCTCTTGTCGGGCAACAATTATCCAACCAGCTTGTTAATACTTTCACACTTAATAGGATTATAACTTGGAGACCGAAGTTGATATTCTCTTATCGACGATTTAAGGTGCTGTTCTCTTTTGGATCTAAATTTATGGGTGCAAATGTCATCGGTTCTTTTTTCAATGAATTAAAAAGTTTCATTATCGGTATCAAGTATCAGCCTGCAGATTTGGCGTTCTATAATAGAGGAGACTCGTTTCCTTCTTTGTTTTCCAATAACATTAATAACACCATTAATGCTGTTTTGTTTCCAGCCATGTCGAAGGTTCAGAATGAACCGGAAGCTCTAAAGCGAGCTGTAAGACGTGCGATGATGACAAGTAGCTTTATCATGTGTCCGATACTCTTGGGACTTGCTGCAACTTCAGACAAACTCGTATTGATTTTATTAACGAAGAAGTGGCTGTCCTGTGTTCCTTTCATGCAGGTTCTTTGCTTCCAGTATCTTTTCGGAATCCTTGGAACAGCTAATTTACAGGCTCTGAATGCCTTGGGGAGAAGTGATGTGACACTGAAACTGGAGCTTTACAAGAAGCCTGTCTATCTCTTATTTATTGTCATAGGAATGTTTGTCAGTCCTTTGGCTATTGCCATTGCCTGTACTTGTTATGGATTTATTGGAACAGCCTTTAATGCCTGGCCCAACAGAAAACTGATAGGATACAGTTTCAAAGATCAACTTAAGGATGTTTCTCCACAATTTGGAATTGCACTTGCCATGGGGGGGGGCATTTATCTTATAGGGCTTCTTCCATTGAATATATTTGTTTCTTTCTTTATTCAGGTTGTTATAGGAGGTGCATTCTACATCGGAATGGCAAGGATTCTCTCCTTGGAGAGTTACAACTATGCTGTTAACACAATCAAGAATATCAGGAAAAAATGACACTCGTTTCAAAGGCAAATAGTTTTTATAAAGAAGGAGGGTGGCATCTTGTCAGACGAAAGATAATCAATCGACTGTATAAGATAAGGGATGGATTCTTTTACCATTCAAGTGTATTTGTGCATAAGAATTATCTTCCGAAGGGATTATCCTCTGAAATGTCAGACTGGCAGGCCTATCAGTATTTGAAACGGTGCAGCAGACACTTTCTGGATGATCTTCCAATATACGAGATGAAAAAGGGAATGCCCCCTCGTATTGTCTGGTGGTGCTGGTTGCAAGGAGAAGAAAATGCTCCCCTATTGTGTAAAGCTTGCCTGCGATCTATAAAGAAAAGCTTGCCACAATATGAAATAATCATTATTACCAACGAGAATTATCGGAACTATACGAATATACCCCGGTATATTATTGAAAAGTATGAAAAAGGCATTATTCTAAGAGCGCACTTTGCTGATATTCTCCGTACAGACCTTTTGGTACGTAATGGTGGGGTCTGGATTGATTCGACGGTGTATTGTACAGGCTATCATGAGGACTTGTTCGCTTTACCATTCTTTGTTTTTAAGAATTGGCGACCTGGTGGCGATGTCGGTTGTGTATGTTCAAATTGGCTGATTTCTTCTACAAAGAACAATCCTATTCTTAAAACCACGCTAGAGCTGACTTATTACTATTGGCGTAAGCATGACAGTGCGGTGAACTATCTTTTCTACCATTTATTGTTTCATATTGCAACAGAGCGTTATCCGGAACAATGGAAGCAAGTACCCAACTATCCCAATACAGCTCCTCACGTCCTCCAGTTTGAGTTGTTCGATGAGTATAGTGAGGAGAGAATCAGACAGATAAAAGGTATTTCTGATTTTCATAAGCTGACAAGGCATAAAGTTTCAGGAGTAAAGGGAAAAACAAAGTATAGTTTTTATGAGTTTGTTTCTAACTCATAATAAGAGGCTACATTCTTTATTCATCCGAATCAGACATTTTTATGATTATATTTATAATTTATTTCTTGTTTTTGGCAGAAATTATTCTTTCCTTGAAGTCCTTGAAATTAGGATTATATCTGTATCTGGCTATAAGACTGGTTCTCCCAACTACCGCACGCTTAGGCTCTATCAGTCTCAACTCAGCCTGTATACTTGTTGTTCTAACTATTTTTTTTATAAAAGAAAAGATGAATATTAGAAGAACAAGTTTATTCCCCTTTCCCCTATTAGTACTACCATTATTTTTACTCGGATTATTTGCAAAGACTCCTATTTCTTTTCAATTTTCTGAATTAATGCAATTTACTCTTACAGAGTTAATCCCATTTTTTTTAATGCTTAATATAATTAAAGACGAAGACAAAAACAGATGTTGTCAGCTTATTTATATATCATTTATCATAATAGGTATATACGGTATAATTTCTTTTTTTCTTCCCTATAATATTCTTTATATGTCTTTCTATGATATTTTTAGGGTTGGTACTGTGTATGAGGCCTCAGGTGAAGTTCTATCAATGGGGGCTTTGAATGGGAGAGCTACAGGGAATACCTCGGGAGGGATAATATGGGGACAGATTTGTCTCATAGTAACATCTTTTGCATTATTTGATGGAGATTCCAATAGAAAACTTAGAAATGCCGTTGTTTTCTTAGGTTCTTTAAATTGTCTATTATGTACTAAGCGTTCTGCTTTAGTGCCATTAGCTCTAATATTATTAATTTATTTATTGCAGAGACTATCAAAAATTAATTTAAAAAGTATCACGGTCATTTTAAGCATGATTATGGCCGTTCTTATTCTTCAAAGTTTTTTCCCTGATATTTTTGAAAGAAATTTTATCGCAGCACTCAAGTTTTGGGATGATAGAGCTGCTGAAAATGCAGGATTGCATGGCTCAACTTTTAACATGAGAATGGAACAGGCAACATATTTAAATCAGATGATTAGTTCTTGTGCGTTACAAGGGTTTGGCTTTAATTATCCAACATACTATGTCCAAGTTTACCATGGAATACACCCTTTTATGTTGGGCTTTGAAAGTATCTACTTTTCTGCAGTAGCTTCATCAGGTTATATTGGGTTCATTGTATGGATGTTTTTTTTCGTGCGTATATATAAAAAAACAACCGCAATAAATAGACAATATCGATATGTCCATCTAGCTTACATTATTTCTATTTTTATGTCAGGAATACAGTCAACTTTATGGTTGTATCTTGTTATTGTGGCACTGATGTTTTTAAAAGAGGAAAGGGGAAACCGTAGCAACGTGCAAACTGTAAATATAGATTGACAATGATCCTGTCTATAATAATCCCTGTTTATAATGTAGAACGCTATATTGACAAGACTCTGAAAAGTATATTGTCTCAAAATGCTTTCCCTTTTACATATGAAGTGATTGTTGTGAATGATGGTACACCGGATCATTCGATGGAAATTGTTGAGAGATATAGATACAGTTTTGACAAACTTACGATTATTAACCAGGAAAATCAAGGATTGAGCTGTGCTCGTAATAGTGGTTTGAAGATAGCAAAGGGCGACTACGTATGGTTTATAGACAGTGATGATTCTATCCCCCAAGATGCCTTTGAATCTCTATTCCCTTACTTAACACGCCATAGACATGAAGTACTGGCTTTTGATATAACCAAAATTGAGGAAGAAACAGGAAAGAAGCTGACCGAAAAGATTTTTCTGAAACCGAAATATTATCACTTATACAACACTTCTCATAATGGAACGGAATTAAATAAAAAAATACATACGGGAATTGTACAAAGATTTATCTTCTGCAAGAGTTTCCTGTCAAGGTGTCACCTCGCCTTTACCCCTGGAATTATCCATGAAGATATTGACTTTATCGTCAGAATCCTACTTCATGCTAACAGCATCCTCCCCATTGCCAAGCCATGCTATAATTATCTTCTTCGTTCTACGGGGTCTATCATGTCGTCTCTCAATATTAAATCCTGTACAGACAGGATCAAAATAATAAAGCTGTGGAACAAGATTGAGAGTGAAGAACACTTGTCAAAGATGCAGACAGCGGTCATAGAAGACAACATCTTCAATATCTGTTACGGTCTGCTCATAAGTTCTCCCAGAAACGTATCATCCTATGAGCAGTTCTTGCGCCAGAATAGGAATTATATCATAAGGAGAGGATTGACAGCTGCTCTATATTCCATTTTCTCTTATTTCTCATTAGGGAAAGTTGCCAAGACTTCATATTTGTTGATTAATCTATTGAAAAAATGAAGATAACACATCTCTGGTGGTCTCTCTCCTATGGGGGAATAGAGACCATGTTGGTAAATATTCTGAATGAGCAGGCAAAACTTGCTGATGTTTCGCTTATTATCATTAATGATATGATAGAACCAGCACTTCTTCATAAGCTGACTTCTGATATAAACGTCATTAAGATTGACCGTACTATTGGATCTAAAAATCTTTTTTTCATCCGGAAAATCAACAGGATATTAGAAAGGGAAAATCCCGATGTGATTCATTTGCATGGTAGCAGTATATTTAATTTCCTGAATTCAAGATGGGCAGCAAAGACGTGCTGCACTTTGCACGATATTCCCAGAGGAAAGCCCGGGAGTAGTAATCGCTGGCTGTCCATTGCTCAATGGTGTTTGGATAAGGATAAAGGTAATGTACGGTGTTGCAACAGGATAAAGCATATATTTTCAATCAGCAATTCGGTTTCTGAAGCTCTGTTGCGGGGGTATGGTATTACTTCCGAAGTGGTTTTTAACGGTATTGTTCCGGAGAAGTTTTACCATGAGGTGAGAAGAAGAGGCGAGAGAAAATTAAGAATGGTACAGGTAAGTCGTCTCGATCATCATAAGAAAGGACAAGACTTATTGATACAGGCTCTGTTAAAGCTTAGGCAGCAAGGTGAATATAATATAGAACTCACCTTTATAGGTGATGGGGGGTCGAGAGCTTTTCTTCAGGAGCTGGTAAATGAAAACAATATGGGAAAAGAAGTCCATTTTCTTGGCTCACAGTCACAAGATTATATAGCAGAGCATCTTGCTGACTATGACTTGTTTGTGCAACCTTCTCGTTATGAGGGATTCGGGTTGACTGTTGCTGAAGCTATGGCAGCTGGCGTTCCGGTTCTTGTCTCGTCCAATCAAGGTCCGGCAGAGGTGATAGAGAATGGGAAATATGGCTGGGTATTTAAGAATGAAGACTCTGCCGATCTTGCAAGGATGATAATGTTTCTGCTCTCTCATGAAGAAAAAGTCTTCCAAAAAGCACAGCTTGCACAGAAGTATGTTGATGAGAAATATAATGTGAAGACAACAGCCTATCAATATTTCTGTATGTATTCGGAAAAATTAAATAAATAAACTTTAGATATCATAAGAGACATTTTATCACCAGAGTATTTTTGCAGTTTATTGAATTGATTGTCGCATATAATTTTGACCAGATATATGATAGGAAGATACAACAGTTTTGATGGCTTACGGGCAATAGGTGCTTTCGGTATCGCCATGATGCATTATATGGCAAATATGAGGAAGGCTGACGTTGCTTTTTTGGAAGAGAGTAGCATTTTGTATAAGGATGTGATACCGTTCTTTACAATGTTCGTTTTCCTTTTCTTTCTTTTGAGCGCGTTCTCTATGTGTTGTGGATACTACCATGACTTTGCTTCGGGTGAAGAAGGGACTTCATTTGATGTCGAACGTTTTTTTAATAAACGTTACAAACGTATCTTTCCTTTCTTTTCCCTGCTTGTCATTATAGATATGTTGATGAATCCTTCTATGGAGGAACTCGTCCAAGGTTTTTCCGATTTGACATTAGCATTCAATTTTCTTCCCAATCCAGATATTCATGTAATCGGTGTAGGCTGGTTTATTGGAGTTATTTTTGTTTTTTATATGTTGTTTCCTTGGTTCGTCTATCTCTTGAAAAATAAATGGAGAGCATGGTTCGCATGGGGAGTGGCATTGCTTATGCACCTTTTGGTCGTCAACTATTATCTGACGGAACAGTTCGTGCTTCCGTCCGAGATTGCTAATAGCCGGCATAATATTGTGTTTAGTTTTCCTTTCTTTATTACTGGCGGCCTGCTGTATGTATACAGGAAGGAACTTGGCAATAAAAGATACAAGTTTGTATACCTGACGTTGGGTAGTATCTGTACAATACTGCAAATTATAATTAAACCGACGATCTTTGGAGAAAATATCATATTTCTGTTATTGACTTTTACATTTTGGATTCTTTATGCAATGACAGGTGGTATCTGTTGGAAAAACCGAAGATTTTTAGACAATAGGATCATGAGGTTTTTCAGTTCTTTGTCTATGGAAATATATCTATGTCACATGATGATGTTTAGAGTACTGGAACGATTGCATCTGGACAAGCTGATTGGCGACTCCATCGTACTTTATTGGGCTTATTTTATATTAGGAATCACGATGACAGTGTTGTTCAGCTATGTTGTTAAGAAAGTGTTGTTTCCATTCGCTGGCAATCGTATTCCTGCTTTGGCTTTCTTGAAATGACTTTATTCAATGAACCGTATTGTTACTTTGTATAAAAGATTTGGAGGGGTTAATCTTTTTAGAGAGTATCTGCAGACTGGATTCCTCTTTAAGGCTCCTTTCCTTCTTCTTTATACCGGCTTTTCCAATAAGGGATTGGAGCTTTTCAGGGAGGCTGCATCCTTTACGACTTACAAGTATCTACGTAGAAAATACAAGAAAATCCTTGTTTCCAATGAACAATCCATGCAGTCAAATCTACAATGTATTAGGAAAGTTTGGATTTTCTGGTGGCAGGGAATGGATAGTGCCCCTTATTTGGTGCAGAAGTGTTATCATTCTGTATGTAACCAGCTTTGTGATTGGGAGATTATAGTTATCAGCCGAGATAACTATAAGGACTTTGTTTCCTTTCCTCAGTTTATCTTGGACAAGTTAGAAGCGGGGAAAATTACGCTTACACATTTCTCCGATCTCCTCCGTGTAGAGCTGCTTATCCGATATGGCGGGTTATGGCTGGATGCCACAGTTTTGTGTACAGATGGAAATATTCCCAAGGTTATTCTTGAGTCAGATCTTTTTGTCTATCAGACCCAGAAACCTGGGGCAAACGGGCATGCTACGGTAATGTCCAGTTGGTGTATTTGGGCAAGGCCACGGAACCGAATTCTTTGCACTACACGTAGTCTGCTTTATGCGTATTGGCAGAAGCATGACAGGCTTCTGGATTATTTTCTTCTTCATCATTTCTTTACGCTTGCATGCGAGTATCATGCAGATGAAGCAGATAGAATACCACCTTATACGAACGAAACTCCTCATCTGCTCCTTTTGCATTTCTTCAATACATACCAAGAAAGGCTGTGGGAAGACTGGAGACGACAGTCATGTTTCCATAAACTCAGCTATAAGCTGCCACAGGCAGATACAATAAGGAAAGGAACATTCTATGATAAGATCATAAATGATGGAAATGGAAATCCATCATAATACGTTTAAATATGAAGAAAGTCATTACATACGGCACATATGATCTGCTGCATCAGGGTCATATCAACTTGTTAAAGCGTGCAAAATCTTTAGGCGATTATCTGATTGTCGGGGTGACAAATGATAATTTCGATAGGGAACGGGGTAAGCTCAATGTTAAAAGTAATGTTCTTGAGCGAGTCGAGGCTGTACGGAAAACAGGTCTGGCAGATAAAATAATCATTGAAGACTATGTCGGACAAAAAATAGACGACATACAGAAATACAACGTAGATATCTTTACTGTTGGTTCTGATTGGAAGGGACATTTCGACTATTTGAAGGAGTTTTGTGATGTTGTTTATTTACCTCGAACAGAAGGTATATCCTCTACAATGTTGCGCAAGGAACAGGAGGACAATATCAAGGTTGGAATTGTTGGCTGTGGTCGGATAGCACGTAAATTTCCCAAGGAGGCTGAATATGTAAGTCAGGTAGATGTAACTTGTGTTTATGATATCGATTACAAAAAGGCAGAGAGGCTGGCTACTGATGATAATCTTAAAAATATTTGCGAATCATTCGAACAACTTGTGGATAGTGTTGATGCAGTTTACATAGCCACGCCTCATCTCTTGCACTATCAACAGGTAAAGTATGCGATAGGACAACATAAACACGTCCTTTGTGAGACCCCCTTGGTGTTGCAGGGAAAGCAAGCAAGAGAACTCTATCAGCTGGCAGAGGCCAATGGGGTCATACTTATGGAAGCTAATAAAACTGCTCATTGTCCTGCCTTTAACCATCTTATAACTATGATAAAGTCAGGTCTGATAGGAGAGGTGGTTGATATAGATGCTTCTGAATCGAAAGTCTGGGGGGATTCTTCTCTTCGTGAACTGGATTTCAGACAGGCTGGTGGTTCTTTCTATGAAATGGGGTCTTATCCTTTACTTCCGATTGTGCGGTTATTGGGGACGAATTACGAAAACTTAAACCTGTATTCCCGGATGAGGAATAGTGTGGATGTTTATACCAAGGGAGTAATGAAATTCAAGAATGCTGTGGCTTCTTTCAAATTAGGTTTAGGTGTAAAGACTGAGGGTAATTTGGTAATATCCGGGACAAAAGGTTACGCTTATGTGCCTGCTCCTTGGTGGAAAACAGATTATTACGAACTACGCTATGAAGATCAGAATCAGAATAAAAAATTCTTTTATAAGTGGGATGGTGATGGTCTGCGTTATGAGATACAGGAATTTATTTCCTGTATAGTCAATCACCGTTTCAGTACGGCAAGACTTAGAAGGAAGGAGAGCATAGCTATGGCTGAAATTATGGAGAGCTTCACAAATAGAATAAACTTTAAGGAAATATGATGAAAAAAATATTGATTGTGGGAGGAGCGAACGGAATAGGTTTGTCTATGGCCAAGATCCTTTCAGAAAGAGCTGAGACAGAAAGGGTATATATAGTTGATAAAAAGACCGTTCCCAGTGGACTTCTTTCTTCCAAAGTGGAATACCATCAATTTGATTTGACGAACGAGGACTACGGTATCTTTGATGGTTTCAATAGTATTGATGGGCTTATTATTACTGCTGGGTTTGGCAGACTCTCGCTTTTCGAAAATATCGATGAGAAGATAATTCCAACATACTTCAAAGTAAATACTATTTCTGCTATTCGTATCATCAGGCACTTTTATCATAAGTTGAATTCGAAGGAAGATTTTTATTGTGGAGTCATGGTGAGCATAGCTGGCTTTATGTCTTCTCCTTTCTTCTCACTTTACGGTGCTACAAAAGCAGCTCTCAAAATCTTTATAGAAAGTGTCAATGTGGAACTTGAAAAGGGAGGAAGTTCGAATCGCATACTAAATATAAGTCCCGGTTCCATCAAGGGAACAAGTTTTAATCAAGGTGAAACGGATTTGGCTGCTATCGCACCACTTGCCAATGAGATTCTCTCACATATAGAAGCCAAAGATGACCTTTTCATTCCGCAATATGATGAAATTTTCCATGAAGTATTAGAACGTTATCATAGCGACTTCCGGAGAGAAGGACTTCATAGCTATGATTATAAGGTGGCATCAAATAGAGTTAAGTAGAATGACAAACATAGAAAAGCTTCACAGGGCAGATATGGCCATTTTAAAAGAAGTCATCAAGATCTGCGATGAGCATGGCCTCAAATACTATGCTCTTGGTGGCACTATGCTTGGTGCCATCAGGCACAAAGGTTTTATCCCATGGGATGATGATATTGATCTCGGTATGCCGAGGGAAGATTATGAGTTTTTTTTAAAGATAGCTCCATCAGCACTTAGCAAGACGTTAAAATTAATCAACTACAAAACGGATAAAGACTATCATTATTATATCACGAGAATACAAGATGTGGAAACGAAGGTGATGGAGAACAGATATGAATCCGAGGGAAAGTATACGCACGTTTCCATTGATATTTTCCCTCTGGATGGTTCGCCTGATAATAGTCTGCTTAGAAAACTCTACTTTCTCAGGCTGATGATTCATAGAGCTATGATGGCATTGCATTACAAGAATGGCATAGACAAGGAACGGAAAAGAGGCATTGTCGAAAAGATTTTCCTACGGGTGATAACTTTACTCCCAACAGACAAGATGTTTAATGCCTATCGGCAAAAAGAAAAGATTGATAAAATCTTGAAAAAATACGATATGTGGACATCTGTTGTTTCTGGTAATATCATGGGAGCATATAGGACGGTGGAGATGATTCCGACAGCTTGGTATGGAAAGGAAACCTTTTATCAATTTGAAGATATAAAGATACGGGGTATAAAAGAGTATGATAAGTATTTGCATCACCTTTATGGAGATTATATGCAACTTCCTCCCGTAAATGCGCGGAAAATACATTTTCGCATAGTGGAAATTCATGGACAAAAGATAGAAGAAAGTTAACTCATTTATTATCAGAACTATGAAAATTGCATTTATTAGTACACGTGGTATCCCCAATAACTATGGAGGTTTTGAACAGTTTGCTGAATATATTTCTGTAGGACTGGCAGAGCGTGGTCATGATATAACGGTCTATTCACCACATTATCATCCTTATCAAAAGAATGAATATAATGGTGTTCATATCAAACATATTTATTCGCCGGAGAAATGGATGGGCGGATCAGTCGGGAGTTTCTTTTATGATTATGCGTGCATCAAAGATGCACTGTACAATGAGGATTTCGATATTATCTATGAAGCTGGATATACAAGCATTATCCCCGCATACATTCGATTTAATGTCAAGAATATCAACCGACCTTTGTTTACGACAAATATGGATGGGCTGGAGTTCAAACGATCGAAATTCAATAAATGGGTGCAGAAGTTCATTCATTGGGAAGAGCGTAAGGCGGTAGAACATAGTCATTATCTCATTTCTGATAATATGGGTATCCATGATTATTATAAAGAAATGTATGGAAAGGAGAGTAAGTTTCTTGCCTATGGTGCCAATATATACGACAACTATGATGTCCGACATTTGGAAAGTCTGAATTTGTTGCCCAATAATTATTATCTACTTGTTGCCAGAATGGAACCAGAGAACAATGTTCTGTTGGCAATAGAAGGGTACAAAAAATCTAAAGAGTATGGTCGGAAACCTTTGATCATTGTGGGTAAGACAACCACGAAGCATGGGAAACAATTAGTAAAAATTTATGGTAATGACAAGAACATCAGATTTGTAGGTGGTATCTATGATTTTGATAAGCTGAACAGCATCCGCCACTTTTCTTTTGCCTATTTTCATGGACATAGTGTTGGAGGTACCAATCCTTCCCTCTTGGAAGCAATGGCATCAGGTTGCTTTATTCTTGCACATGCCAACATCTTCAACAAGACTGTATTGGATCATAATGCTGAATATTATGATTCGACTGACAGTGTGATGCATTTGCTTAATGATATAGATTCGATAGTTCAGAAAAAGAAAGATAAATTTATTGTAGCTAATATTGACGTCATCCGGACAGAATACTCTTGGAAGCATTTGGTAGATCAACACGAAGATTATTTCAGATGGATGCTTGAAGATGCAAAAAATAAATTTTACTTTGTGGGTGCTTCAGATGGAAACAGGTAAAAGCAAGATGACTCTTTACTCAAAATATGTCATGAAAGAACATTTTCAATTCATTTTTTTATTGCTACTGCTGTCTTTTAGCGTCAATGCGATGACACAGAATTGTCCTGTGGATTATGTGAACCCACTGGTGGGAACGGAGTCAAAACCGGAACTGTCGACAGGGAACACTTATCCTACCGTTGCCCTGCCCTGGGGCATGAACTTCTGGACGGCGCAGACCGGGAAGATGGGGGACGGATGGGTCTATACCTATGGCGCCGACAAGATGCGCGGACTGAAGCAGACCCACCAGCCCAGTCCGTGGATAAACGACTACGGACAGTTTTCCATCATGCCGGTGACGGGGCACAAGGTGTTTGACGAGGAGGGACGTGCCAGCTGGTTCTCACACAAAGCCGAGACGGCTACACCTTATTATTATAAGGTATATCTGGCCGACCATGATGCCACGGCAGAGATTGCTCCGACCAGCAGAGCCGCAGCCGTGCGCATTACCTATCCTGATAGGGATACGGCCTATTTCGTAGTGGACGCTTTTGACAAGGGATCATCGGTGACGATTCTGCCAGACCGGCGTACGGTTATCGGCTATACGACGAAGAACAGCGGGGGAGTCCCTGATGGATTTAAGAACTACTTTATCCTTCGTTTCGATCATGCCTTCACCTATACCGGTACGCTGGAAGACGGCATGCTGAAAGACGGCAGTCTCTCTTCAACCTGCGATCATGCCATGGCGGTAGTGGGTTTCCACACCCGACGGGGCGAACAGGTCAACGTACAGATAGCTTCATCCTTTATCAGTGACGAGCAGGCGCTGCGTAATCTTAAGGAAGTTGAGGGCAGGTCGTTTGATGAAGTGAAGGAAGCGGGCAGGACTGAATGGAACAGGGTGCTCGGTCGTATAGAGGTGGAGGACGACAATATCGACCATCTCCGTACTTTTTACAGCTGCCTCTACCGTTCCGTCCTCTTCCCCCGGTCGTTCTACGAGATTGATGCGGAGGGCAGTGTCATCCATTACAGTCCGTACAACGGCAAGGTGCTTCCCGGCTATCTGTTCACCGATACAGGCTTCTGGGACACTTTCCGGTCGCTCTTCCCACTGCTCAACCTTGTCTATCCGTCGGTGAACGAGAAGATGCAGGCCGGACTTGTCAATGCTTACAAGGAGAGCGGCTTCCTGCCTGAATGGGCAAGTCCGGGGCACAGAGACTGCATGGTAGGCAACAATTCCGCTTCGGTAGTTGCCGATGCTTACATCAAGGGGCTGCGTGGCTATGACATAGAGACACTCTGGAAGGCTGTGGTACATGGTGCCAATTCCGTCCACCCCGTCATCCGTTCAACCGGTCGCAAGGGCTTTGAATACTATAACCGGCTGGGATATGTCCCCTACGATGTCGGGATAAACGAGAGCGTAGCCCGTACCCTGGAATATGCTTACGACGACTGGTGTATCTACCAGTTGGGGTTGAAACTTGGAAAGAGTGCCAAAGAACTGCGTCCGTTCAAGGAGCGTGCGATGAATTATCGGAAGGTGTTCGACAAAGAGACAGGCCTGATGCGTGGGCGCAGCAAGGACGGCACTTTCCAGTCACCGTTCAATCCTTTCAAGTGGGGTGATGCTTTCACTGAAGGGAACAGCTGGCATTACACCTGGAGCGTCTTCCACGACCCTGAAGGGCTGGCCCGCCTGATGGGCGGGAACGACAGGTTCAATGTCATGCTGGACAGTGTGTTCAACCTCCCTCCCGTCTTCGACGACAGCTATTACGGCTTCACCATCCACGAGATACGTGAGATGCAGATTATGAACATGGGCAACTATGCGCATGGCAACCAGCCCATCCAGCACATGATTTACCTTTACGACTACAGCGGACAGCCCTGGAAGACTCAGTACTGGGTGCGTGAGGTGATGAACCGCCTCTATACGGCCCAGCCCGACGGATATTGTGGCGACGAGGACAATGGGCAGACTTCTGCCTGGTATGTTTTTTCTGCACTCGGCTTCTATCCTGTCTGTCCGGGTAGTACACGGTATATGATCGGTACGCCTTGTTTCCGTACGGCCAAGGTACATCTGGAAAACGGAAAGACTCTTACTGTCCATGCTGATACGGACCATCCTGCGAACCGTTACATCCGGCGCATCATGATGAACGGGCAGCCCTATCCACATTATTATCTTGAACATGAGCAGTTGAAAGCCGGTGCCATGATAGATTTCACGATGAGCGACAGACCGGTAAAATAAGTTTATCCTGTCTGATTCTTCCACCCAGTCAGCAGCATCTGACCTTTATCTGGTATGCTGATGACTGGGATTTTCGTTGTAAATAGGGATTTCCCTACTTTCAAATAGTGTATTTACATATTTCTCGTCATCATGTTTGTGTAATTTTGCATCAGATAAGATAAGAAACGGTAAATACTCACAAAAGAATACGGATATGAAACGAGTCACTAAGTTTTTCCTGGCACTTGCCGTAGTTGCAAGTCCCATGGTGTTTACGAGCTGCGATGATGACGATCCTTGGAACAACGGATATTATTACGACGATCTGGTAACGAATGCCGTGCGCAATTACAACTATAAGTATCCTAACGGTTCTGACTATTACACGGCTTATAACTGGTTCTATTACCATTATCCTGATGCTAACACAGAGGAGTTCTATCAGTTCATGGACGCGATAGGGAGCGGACGTTCTGCCTACTGGAACTACTACAACCAAGGCGGTTACAACTGGAACAACAACTACAACGGACAGCAGAATTCACAGAACAGCCAGCTGGTAGCAGAGGCTCAGATGCTGACCGGAGAGTGGGAAGGTGACGTGACCTATGAGTACACGGACGACAAGACAAAGCAGCGCAAGCGTGACAGGTTCACAGCAAACATGAAGTTCTTCCAGTACAGCTCTTCTGCCAATTCCTTGAGCGGGAATGGTGTCGAGGTAGACACGGATGCAAAGGGCAACCAGCAGACACTTGCCTTCTCATGGTATGTCAACAATGATGGAAACATCTACATCAAATACAGCAGGTCGGGTACCGTTTTCGTTTTAGACAGCAAGGATAAAAGGGAGGGCTTCCACTTAGGCTATGAGTCGGTAAAAGGGTATGACACCTTCTATGGTACAGCCTACAGTACCAATACAACTGATGTGATGAAGTTCGACTTTGCCCGTCAGCGTCCTGCAAGTGCCAAAGCTGCTCCAGGTGTCCAGACAAGGGCTGCCGGCCAGGCATCCTTCGGATCCGCCAAGCAGAACAACTATGTGCAGAACAGCACCGGTTCAGTAAACCGACTGCACATGAGGTAAGAGAAATCGCTTTTCTATAGCTTCATATATACTTGAATGGGGTCCTGCCAACTGAGAAGTTGGCGGGACTTTTTGGTTCTTTCGATATGGGAAGCAAAGGGGAATAAACTTGGGTTAGACCCCGACATAGGCCTGTTTCTGTTCTTTCCGGATATAGTTGACAAAGGTGTAAGCAGGATGGTCGGCCGTGGCAGGATGTTCCTCTTGCGCCTCTACCGTCCAGGTGCCATCATCGTAAGCCGGGAAGAACACGTCGGCATGGAGAGGGGTTGCGGCGATTTCAGTAAGGTAAAGCCGGTCGGCGAGGGCGAGGGCTTCCTTGTAGAGAGTGGCTCCGCCGATGATGAATACCTGTTCGTCGGCACTGACATGACTTAGGGCCTCGTCGAGTGAAGGATAGACCTCACATCCGGAGAACGTCGTTGCTGTCCGGCTCAGTACAATGTTCCGGCGGTCGGGCAGTGCCCCTTTCGGCAGGGAGTGAAAGGTTCTGCGCCCCATGATAACGGTATGTCCCGTTGTCAGCTTTTTGAATCTTTTCAGGTCTTCACGGATAAAGTAGACCATGTCGTTCTGGTAGCCGATGGCACGATTGGCTGCCACGGCGGCGATGATGTTGATGTTCATGATGGGAATGATAGGTGATGAAGAAAGCCTCCCCAACTCCGAGGGAGGAAGAGCTCCCCAACCACCTCCGAAGGGAGGAAGGCCTCCCCAAGCCCCTCAGAGGGAGGGGATGTGGGAGGGTTGTAGGGTGTGGGAGGTATTTTATACTGACACCTCTGCGGAAATATGAGGCCAGGGGTGGTAGTCGGTCAGTTCAAAGTCTTCGTACTCGAAGCTGAAAATATCCTTGACAGCCGGGTTGATTTTCATCTTCGGCAGGGGATGCGGCTCACGTGTGAGCTGTAATCTTGCCTGCTCAAGATGGTTCAGATAGAGGTGTGTGTCGCCAGTCGTATGGACGAACTCGCCGGCTTCCAGCCCTGTCACCTGCGCCATCATCTGCAGCAGGAGGGCATAAGAGGCGATGTTGAAAGGTACGCCGAGGAAGGTGTCGGCCGAACGCTGGTAGAGCTGGAGGGAGAGCCTTCCGTCGGCCACATAGAACTGGAACAGACAGTGGCAGGGAGGGAGTGCCATCTCGTCGACCTCTGCCGGATTCCAGGCTGTGACCAGCATACGGCGTGAGTTGGGGTTGTTGCGTATCATTTCCACGACATTCTTGATCTGGTCGATGGTTCCCCCTTTGTAGTCGGGCCATGAACGCCACTGGTGACCGTAGACAGGCCCGAGATTACCGTTCTCGTCCGCCCATTCATTCCATATTCTCACACCATGTTCCTGGAGATAATGTACGTTTGTGTCCCCTTTCAGAAACCATAGCAATTCATAGATGATGCTCTTCAGGTGAAGTTTCTTTGTCGTCAACAGCGGGAAACCGTCCCGCAGGTCAAAGCGCATCTGGTTGCCGAAGACGGAGAGCGTCCCGGTTCCGGTGCGGTCACCTTTCTGTATTCCTTCCGTGAGGATGCGGTCGAGGAGGTTGAGGTATTGTTGCATATTTCTTTGTATGATTATGTTCTTTCCGTCAGGACAGCCGGTGCCTCCGGCACATGGCTGCTCTTTATCCGCCATTCCTGCGGATAGAGGTTGTTGGCACGGTTGCCGAGGTTCTTTGCGAAGCCTATCGGATACCCTTTATATGTGAGGAGGACAATTCCATGCGGCGCATCGTCAGGCAGTATGACCGCCTCGTGCCGGAGGTAGGCGACAGCTGTAGGATAGTCGGTCTCAACCTTTGGATAGGCCGATCTGTCGGCAGTGCAGGAGAGTGCCAGTGTGTGGTCGGGGACGAGGGTCTTCCCTTTCAGTATCCCTTCCTTCACCCCGTGCGACAGTACCCGCAGGTGTCTGCCCGCTTCGGCGACGGCTTTTCCATACGGTATTTCCGTGTTGCGCTTTAATGCCTCGTCCACACCCTGTTTGCGGATGACCGCCATGAAAAGTCCTTCGCCACGTGTCCTGCCCGGGATGAAGCGGTAGACCGGGAATGCGTGTCCGTTCTTCAGCGGGTTTCCGACAAGCGATTCCGTGATGTTCCATGCCTCCTTGGTAGGTACGGGAAGCAGTTCTGCACCGTATTCATGGAGTATCCACGCCACATTCTCCTCATCTTCGTGGGCATTGAAGGTGCAGGTAGAGTAGACGAGGATACCTCCCGGCTTCAGGTTGTCCCATATGTCGGCGATGATGCTGCGCTGCAGCTGCCGGCAGTTCTCCACGTTCTGCGTGCTCCACTCTGCGATGGACTGCGGATCTTTGCGGAACATTCCTTCTCCCGAACAGGGGACATCGGCTATGATGACATCGAAGACCAGCTTCGACTTCTTATAGTCACGTGGATAGTTCTGTGTGACGGCAATGTCTCCATGACCGAATTTCTGCACGTTCTCTGCCAGTATCTGTGCCCTTCTGCCGACAGGCTCATTGGAGAAAAGGAAAGACCCTTCGGGCAGGGCTGTGCGTGCGCAGGTCGTCTTTCCACCCGGTGCGGCACACAGGTCGAGTGCCATGACGGGATGTTTCACCCAGTGGCGCAGGACATGGGACAGAAACATGGACGATGCCTCCTGTACGTAATAGACACCGGCATGGAGCAACGGATCGAACGTGAAATTGGGTCTGCTCTCCAGCCAATATCCCTCTTTGCACCACGGAATCGGCTTTGGGTCGAGTGCTGCACGGACCTTACAGCCGCCTTCCGGCAGCTTGAAAGGATTCAGCCGGATGCTCACGGGAGCCGGCCTTCCCATTGCTTCGAGGAAGGTCTGGAAGAGGGTGTCGCCGAAGAGCGTGCGGGTGTAGGCTGCGAAGGCGGGGGGTAGGGGAGTGGGAGCTGCTGTCATGGGCGGTGGGTGGTGAGGGGGCGGTGATAAGCGATGATAGGTGATGATAGGCGGTGGTAAGCAATGATGGAAAATCAGGAATTGAGGTCGATGATGATTTCGTCGTCGGCATCGTCCTTCTTTGCCTTCGGCTTGGGCTGCTGCTTCAGGTTTCCCTTTTCGTCAAACATGCCGTAGGTGGTACGGAGAACCGTGAACTCAGTCCGGCGGTTCAGCTGATTGGCTGTCTCCTGCTTCTCCTTGTCGAGTTTCCTGATGAAGTCTTCGGTCAGGACATCATTCTCTTTCAGCCAGGGATACTTCTCGGTGAGCTTCTTGCGTATCTTCTTCGGGCGTTCCTTCCCATAGCCTACCGGTGTGAGACGGTCGCGGGCAATGCCGTGTGCGGTGAGGTAGGCCACCACTGCATCCGCACGCCTCTGTGAGAGCCGCTTGTTGTACTCGGCAGAACCGATGTAATCGGTATGGGCTGAAAGTTCTATCGTCACATTTGGATTTTCGTCCAGCAGCTTGACGAGTTCGTTCAGCGCCTTTTCAGATTCCGGTCGGAGTGTCGCCTTGTCGAAATCGTAGAAGATGTTGTCGATCAGTACAGGTACATGCAGGCCTGCCAACGGGAACTGGAGGGTATATTCCCTGGATGCTTCAACCGGACTGACCCTTATTTCCTCCTTGTGGTTCAGATGGCCGCTGCAGGTCGCAAGGAGAACGTAATTGACACCGGGCTGTATCTCCTGCTCGAAAGAGCCGTCACCCTTGACGGCCAGTTTCCGGTTTGTTCCGTCGTCGCCCACCATGAACACCTGTGCGGCCGGCAGCTCGTAACCGTCCATCTCATAGACCCATCCCTTGACGGTCTGTATGATTTCAGGCAGTTCGAAGCTGTAGATGTGATCCCATCCGCGGCCGTCTCCCCGATTGGAGGAGAAGAAGCCCCGGTTGTGCAGCCCCTCGAAGGTCATGCCGAAGTCGTCCCCCTGCGAGTTGAGCGGATAGCCCGGATGTTCCAGATGGTAACGGCGGTCACTGCCCACCTTGGCGATGTAGATGTCAAGTCCGCCCAGCCCGCCATGTCCGTTGCTGGAGAAATAAAGGTCGCCGTTCGGCCGGAATGTCGGAAACTCCTCGTCGCCCGGCGTGTTGACGGGCTCTCCAAGGTTTTCCGCCCCTCCTGTCGTTCCGCCTGTGAGGCGTACCCGCCAGATGTCGAGACCGCCTTTCCCGCCGGGCATATCGCTGGTGAAGTAAAGCCAGTTCCCGTCCGGCGACACGGCAGGATGGGCGAAACTCGACAGGGTGTCACGGCTGATTTCCAGCTTCGTAGCCTTTCCCCATGCCGCATCCGAACGGTTGCTGACGGCTATCTGGGCGTAACGCGGGTAGCTGGGATCGGTCAGGCACTGCGTGATGTACATTTCCCTGCCGTCTGCGGAGAGGGCGGGTGTACCCTCGTCTGCCTCTGTGTTCAGGCCGGATTCAATGGCCTTCGGCGGGCTCCATTTGCCTTTTTCGTCCTTTTCACTCAGGAAGATGTCCCCGGTCTTTACTCCCGTGATCCCGCTCAGTCCGTCCCCTTTCGCCTCATTGCGTGTCGACGTGAAATACAGCTGTTCAGATTTGTCGCCGGCCAGCATGGGCGAGTAGTCCTGCCGGCGGGAGTTGAATACGTCCATCCGTTTCACGATGTACTTCGAACCGTGCGCCTTCTCGGCGGCGGCTTTCCCGGCGGCCTGCAGTCCCTGAGCGATGCCCGGGGCATCAGGCAGCGAGTCAAGGGCAATGTGATATTCCTTCAAGGCTTCTGCATAGCTGCCGTTCTTCATCAGGTTCTCTGCCAGTTTCCTGTGTGTCTCGCCGTTATCCTGCTTATACCGGATGGCATTCCGGTAGGCGGCGACGGCCCTTTGCGATGACGAAATGTGGTCGTAGCAGTCCGCCATCTTCAATGACAGTTCGCCGCGCTGGCGCCTGTCCTTGGGAGATGTACGCTGATAAGCCGTCTTGAACTGTACGGCAGCGTCATAATATTCGCCCAAGGCAAGGAACTTCTCACCTTTCTTTATATTGCGGTCTACGCCGCAAGCTGCCAGCATCACCGTGATGCCGATGGCCAGAAGAACGTGCTTCTGCCGCCTGTGGAGTATGTGCCGAAACCTTAGATGTTTCATATTCTGATATAACGCTTCTGCTGCCGATTTATTGCTTCGGCCGTCTTAAACACCATGTAAGGGGACTTCGATTCCGTCGTCCCGTCGACCGGTCGCCTCGTCCGGCTGCTTATAGTTCCACGACCGTGATACCCGCACCGCCGAACTGTACGTGCTCGTCTCGGTAGCTTTTCACGTTCGGCACGCTGCCGAGGTACTGCCGGATGAGCTGGCGCAGTATCCCGTTGCCTTTTCCATGGAGAATCCGCACCTGTCCGGCTCCCACGAGGATGGCATCATCGATGAAGTACTGCACCTGGTTCAGCGCCTCGTCCGCCCTCATGCCCCGCACATCCAGCTCCTGACGGAACTGGTTGCGATGCTTGTCTATGGTCTCACGTGTCTCACGGCTGTAGTGATAGGCCTGAAACTGCTGCTGTTCGGTCTGGACAGCGGCGGCATCTACGTGCTCCAGCCGGCTCACGGCCATCTTTGTCCGCATATCGCCGAAGATGACGGTAGCCTGTCTGCCGTCGACGGTCTCAACCTTTCCTACGGTCGTAAGGCCCTTTATCCGGACGGCATCACCGGCTTTCACCTCGCCGTCCGCCAGCCGTTTCCGGACGGCATTCTTCAGGGCTTCGGCGGCGGCCTGCTGCCTGTCCGTCTTCTCTTTCAGATGCTGTTCGTGCCGTTCTTTGCGGTTCTTTATTCTGTCGACTTTCTTCTGGAAGTCCTCATCAGACAGCAGTCCGCTGTCTTTCAGTTTCTTTTTGTTGTCCTTTCCGGGCCTGTCAGCCGGACTTGAAGCCCGCAGTCCCTCTTCATAGGCGGCCAGTTCCTGTCTTATCCGCTTGGTCGCTTCTTTCTCCGCCTGCTTCTCCCGGATTTCCCGGATGGTGTTTTCTATGCGGCGGTTGCTCTCCTTGATGATTTCCTCAGCCTGTTCTCTGGCACGTCTGAGAATGTCCTTGCGGCTCTGCTCCAGTGTGGCGATGTCCTTCTCGTACTGTGCGATCCGCTTCTCCAGCTCTTTTTCATGACTGTGGATCGTCTGCCGTTTGCCCTCCCAGTAACGCTTGTCCCTGACGATGTCCTGTAAATACTTATCACTCTGGATGTAGTCGGAACCGACAATGTCGGCCGCCTCCCGGATGACCTCCTCGGGGAGTCCCGTCTTCCGGGCGATTTCGATGGCGAACGAGCTGCCCGGTCTTCCGATGGCAAGCTGGAAGAGCGGGCGCATCTCATGCCGGTCATAGAGCATCGCTCCGTTGACCGTCCCCGGATGGTCTTCCGCAAAGTGCTTGAGGTTCTGGTAGTGGGTTGTGATCACCGCCCAGGCCTGTTTCTGCCAGAACCGGTGCAGAACCGCCTCTGCAATGGCACCGCCGATCTGCGGTTCCGTGCCCGTTCCGAACTCGTCGATGAGAATGAGGGTGCGCCCGGTGGCGCACCGCATCATGATTTTCATGTTCATCAGGTGGGAGGAATAGGTGCTGAGGTCGTTCTCAATACTCTGTTCGTCGCCTATGTCAATCATGATGTCGGAAAAGATGCCTGTCGTGGAGCGGTTGCCGACGGGGATGGACAGCCCGCACTGGAGCATGTATTGCAGCAGTCCCACCGTCTTCAGGCAGACCGACTTGCCTCCGGCGTTGGGGCCGGAGATGATCAGCAGATGCCTGTCCCTAGTGAGCTGTATGTCGAGCGGTACGACCTTTGAGGGGACATTGCGTGCCTCGTCCCCCTCTTCCTGTATTGTCGCGTCTGCCTGTGAAGAAACGTCTCCGGCCGGTTCCGCGGGTAAGTTGCGGGATGCCTTCTCCTTGTTCTTGCGTTCCAGAGACAGCTGCAGCAAGGGGTGGACAGCTCCTATCCAGTCGATGTGAGGCTCGTCGCCCACCTCCGGTTCAAATCCCTGGAAGAGTCTGGCAAGCTCGGCTTTGGCACGGATGAAGTCCACTGCCGCCATAAGGCGGTAGGAGTCGAGGATTTCCTGCACGTTCGGGCGCATTTTCTTTGCGAAGTCTGTGAGAATCCTGATGATTTCACGGCGTTCCTCATTCTCGAGTTCCCGGATTCTGTTGTTGGCTTCCACCACCTCGGTCGGTTCGATATAGACCGTCCGTCCGGTGGCACTCTCGTCGTGGACGATTCCTGATATTCTCCGTTTCAGTCCCGGAGCGACCGGGATGACCAGCCGGCCGTCGCGCAGGGTAGGCGTGACATCCTTCTCGACAAGTCCCTCTCCCTGTGCCGAACGCAGGATGCTGTAAAGCGTCCGTGAGATGCTTCCCTCCGTCTGGGCGAGCGTCCGCCGGATCTGCAGCAGTGCGGGAGAGGCGTTGTCGCGCATCTTGCCGAATTTGTCTATGATCTGCGAGATGCGCTGGACAAGCACCGGGAAGGTCGCAATGCCGTCAGCCAGTGCATAGAGGGCGGGGTAGCAGGGGCGTGTTTCTCCCTGTTCGGTCTCGTCCCCGCGGCTGAGGAAGTCGACGATGGCGATGATCGTCTCCAGCGAACGCTTCAGGTCGAACAGTTCCTCCACTTCCATGTGTGTCCCCTCCAGCCGTATTCTCGACACGCTCTCTCGCATGTCGAAGAAGTGGTCCAGCGGGAAATCATCCTGTTCCTCCTGTATCCGGCGGAACTCCCTTGTCTCCTCCAGCCATGTGTTCACCTGTCCGGCATCCGTAGAAAAGGTCATGGCGTCTACCTGTTCCTTGCCCAGAGGCGACAGGCAACGTTCCCGCAGGAGCGAGCGCACCTCTGTGAAACCGATTTTCTGCTCGAAGTTCTTGGGGTATATCATCGTTCTTTATTCATTTTGTCATTTGCAGGAAAGACGCATCAGTGCGGTCTTCCGGAGAAGCCGGGACCGCCTATGACATTCTTTTGAACTGCAAAATTACAAAATGTTTCTGTAAAACGACGGGTGCAAGGGCAGAACCTTTCGTTCCGATCGGGATAACCTGCCCTGCCTGGCCGGCAAGGAGTCTGCCGACGGCCTGTTGCCTGATTGCTTTTTCCCGCTACCATTCGCTTTTCTTTTCCACAGACCGTCTGCCGTTCTGAAAATATATTACAATCAGATGATTTCCATCCTTGGGTAACAGGGTTGTCGGACACCTGGATCTGTATTTCCAACGGTCAGTGAAAGAGAGTGTTATGATTCCCTTTGGAAAAGATGCCTGGTCAGCTCCCAACCAAGCACCACTTGCCCTTCAATCAAGCACCGGTAAGAGTTCAAGTAAGGCTTGGTAAGGGTGCAAGTGAGGGTCAGTGAAACTCCGGCTGTGAATTTTTCATGACAAAATCGGGTCGGAACCGACCGGGAAGAGCTTTTCCCTGTTTTACAGATACCGTAATCCGGAATATTTTATGTATATTTGCACTGTATTCTACAGACTGTCGTCCTTGTGCCTGCAGACTGTGGCAAGACGACCTGACCGATACCCTGTAAATTATGAGAAAACTGCTCTTCACGATTCTATTGCTATGTGCCCATGTGGTTTTGTCTGCGCAGACGGAAAACGTACTTCTGAACCGTATTCTCCGTCAGGTGAAGCTGTTTCCACAGGAGAAAACATACGTCTGCACCGATGCCGATCGCTATCAGGCGGGACAGCGCATATTCCTGCGTGTCTTTCTGGTGAACGCCATCACGCATCAGACAGACAGCATCAGCCGTTATGTGTATGTTGAACTCCTGGATCCGGAAAGGCTCATCGTGAAGCGTGTGCGTCTGCTGAGGAGCGACCAGGGCTTTGTCGGGTACATGGATATTCCGGAAGGTGTCGTGAAAGGGCGTTACATGCTTCGCTCCTATACCCGGAATATGCTGAATGTGGAGGGATTTGAGAGTCTGAAAAGCATCTTTGTCGGCGGATGCGGCCGGTTGCTGCCTTCTAAGTATGTCCATACGGTCGACAAGCGTGTACAGCACGGGGGCAGGCTGTTGCACGTCAGCAGATCGGGGACGGATGTCCATGTAACCCTTTCAGGAAGTCAGGATCCGGCGCAGCGGACGTACTGGCTGCTGGTCCATTGCCGTTCCATCCCCTCTTATTTCGGGAAGATAGACGACAGGGAAGGAGTCGTTCTTCATGGAGACAGCCTGGCCCAAGGCGGTATCTATGCCTTTCTGCTGCTTGACAGCAGCTTCCGTACCGTAGAGGAACAGCTCTGTTTCCTGTATCCGGAGAAAGAACAATGCCCCGTGTCCGTGAGGTGGGAGGATGCCCATAAGACCCCGGACGGGCTTGTCCCCTGCTCTGTTACGGCAGAAGGGCTGAAAGAGGGCGAGACGATGAACCTGTCGGTACGCATCGAGCGTGTCGGAGAACAGGACGACGGGGCCGGTTCGGACATTGTCGCCCATCTGCTTTTCGATCAAGACCTGTGCGGCTGTCCGGAAGAACCCGCCTCCGTCCTTGGTGAGAGAGACACGCTGCAGGCATTCCTTGCAGGGAACAGCTGGGGACGGTACCGCATGGACGAAGTGATAAGGGGAATGTGCCGGCGAGGAAAGAATGAAGCGGAGAAGTCGGCGGTGATATGCGGGAAAGTGGAGACGCTGATCGGACACCGGCCGATAAAAGACGGTGTCGTCAATCTCATATCCCCTGACAAAGGATTCTATGCTGCGACGAAAACCGATGAGAAGGGACATTTTGTCTTTGAAGGGATGGATTTCCCTGAAGGTACTCAATATGTGCTGAATGCCTTTACGAAGACGGGGAAATCGTGGGTGAAACTGGTGCTGGACGAAGACGTGTTCCCGCCTTATGCGGGTGCTCTGCCGCCGTTCGAGTGGATCGCCGATGATACGGTGCGCACGGATGCTACGCTGGATGTTCCGGAAGGAGGAATCCGGATGGAAGAGGTGCAGGTGTTCAGTCATCGTCCCAGCTACGCTTCCCGCTCGGACCCTTATGCCCATACGGCTGATTTCTCCTTTGGTCTGCGTGATATAGAAGAGATCGGTGCGACCTGCCTGCACGAATTGTTGCGCAGGGTGCCGGGCGTTACCGTGGAGTTCGGGAAATGCTATGTCAGAGGCGGCGTGACGGTGGGCGGCCGTCGTCCGGCAGCTGTCGCAATTGACGGGATATTCGTCAATGAAGACTATGACCTGGACAATGTCCAGATGGGCGATGTAGCGCGGGTGGATGTCTTCAAGAGCGGGTCGACGGTCATCTGGGGGGCTGTCGGCGGCATGGGCGTCATTTCCATCACGACAAAGAAAGGTGATTTCAGGGCTTCTGACGTACCGTTGACGAATACGAAGACATTTACCACCCTTGGGTATCAGATGCCCCGGAAATATACGCCCAGCCGGCGTACCCCTGTATGGATTCCCTTCTTGCAGGGCACTTCTTTCCGTCTGCTGTTGCCGGAGGCTCTCTGCAGGGGCTGTCAGGTTGTTGTCGAGGGTGTGACGAGTGAGGGAAGGCTGGTCCGTTGCATAGGACGGTAGGGGAAGGAGCATCTGTCCCGGCTGTCGGGACCGACTGCCTCCCGGTCTGTTCCGGCCGTGACTTATACTGAGAAGTATGGCGACCTGTTATATTAAATTAATTGTTCTTTTTGTTTTTTTACAGGGTATTTATCCGTTCCGAACAGATAAAATTATACTTTTGCAGTACTGTTCAGGATAATAAAGACAGAAAGTACAAAAGAGGTTGTCAGTATGGATAGACAGGTTTTTCAGACCGATTCGCGGCAGCGTTGGAATCGGTTTAAGTGGACATTGCGTGTGATTGTTACGGTGGTATTCCTGCTTGGACTGGTGTTTCTTGCCATGTTCGCCTTGGAAGAAAGTCCGCAGATGCCTTTTCGCCACGACTACCGGAAGGTGGTGTCGGCAGGGGCTCCTTTTATGAAGGACAACGAGACGGCGAAAGTCTACAAGTCTTTCCGGGACTTCTTCAAGGAACAGCGGATGCACAGCAACTATGTCAAAGTGGCGGCAAGGCAGCACCGTTTTGTGGGCAAGGCGGGCCGTGCCGCGGCAAAATACATGTCGGAATGGTCCGATCCGCGTATGGGCATCCGTTCGGCATGGTATGTGAACTGGGACAAGCACGCTTATCTGTCATTGAAAAACAACCTGAAACATCTCAATATGGTGCTGCCGGAGTGGTTCTTCATCAACCCCAGGACGGACAGGATAGAGACAAGGATCGACCGGCGCGCCTTGAGACTCATGCGCCATGCGGGTATCCCTGTTCTTCCCATGCTGACGAACAATTACGGTTCTGCTTTCCGTCCGGAAGCCATCGGACGGATTATGCGGGATGATCGAAAGCGCATGGCGATGATCAACGAGCTGGCTTCAATATGCAGGAAGAACGGCTTTTCCGGCATCAATCTTGATCTGGAGGAACTGGATATCAATGATGATGCACTGCTGATAACCCTGGTGAAGGATTTTGCGCAGGTCTTCCATTCCCAAGGTCTCTATGTGACACAGGCCGTCGCCGCTTTCAATGACGACTACAATATGCCGGAACTGGCTAAATACGACGACTACCTCTTTCTCATGGCTTATGACGAGCACAATGCAGCGAGCCGGCCCGGCCCTGTCTGTTCACAGCGGTGGGTTGAGAAAGCGACGGACTGGGCTGCAAGGAATGTTCCCAACGACAAGATCGTGCTGGGTCTGGCAGCTTACGGCTATGACTGGGTGCAGGGAAAGAAAGGCGGTGCTGCCGTTTCGTTCGACCAGATGATGGCTTCTGCACAGAATGCCGGAGCCGCCGTCAGCTTCAATGATGATACCTATAACCTCAATTTCTCGTATAAGAATGAAGATGACGGCAGTCTTCACCGGGTATTCTTCTCCGACGCAGCCACTACATTCAACATCATGCGCTTCGGGGCAGAGTACCATGTAGCAGGCTATGCCGTGTGGCGGCTGGGTACGGAAGACAAGCGTATATGGCGTTTCTATGGGAAAGATATGTCATGGGAGAGTGTCGCCAGGATGTCCATCGGGCGGCTGATGCGGCTCAGCGGTACGGATGATGTCAACTTCGTCGGTGACGGTGAGGTGCTGAATGTGACCTCAGAACCTCATCCGGGGAAGATCGCCGTGAGCATTGACAAGGACAACCGGCTGATAACAGAAGAACATTATAGGGAACTCCCCGCCACATATACCGTGCAACGGCTGGGAGGCTGCAAGGACAAACAGCTGGTGCTGACCTTCGACGACGGCCCTGACGGACGGTGGACACCGTCGGTGTTGAGTACGCTGAAGAAGTATCATGTGCCTGCCGCTTTCTTCATGGTGGGATTGCAGATGGAGAAGAACCTCCCTCTTGTGAAGCAGGTCTATGATGCCGGAAACACGATAGGAAACCACACTTTCACCCATCATGACATGGCAGAGAGCTCCGACCAGCGTTCGTTTGCCGAGCTGAAACTGACGCGTATGCTTCTGGAAAGCATAACGGGGCAGAGCACTATTCTCTTCCGCGCTCCTTATAACGCTGATGCCGACCCCACCGGTCATGAGGAGATCTGGCCGATGGTGATTGCAAGTCGGAGGAATTATTTGTTTGTCGGAGAGTCCATCGACCCGAATGACTGGCAGCCGGGTGTGACGGCAGACCAGATCTACAGGCGTGTGCTGGATGGAGTACATAACGAGTACGGACATATCATTCTGCTGCATGATGCCGGCGGTTCGACACGAAAGCCGACCGTCACTGCACTGCCCCGGATTATCGAGACGTTACAGCGCGAAGGCTATCAGTTCATCTCTCTGGAACAGTATCTCGGCATGAACCGTCAGACCCTCATGCCTCCGGTAAAGAAAGGCAAGGAGTATTATGCCATGCAGGCAAACCTCAGTCTGGCTGAACTGATTTACCATGTCAGCGACTTCCTCACAGCCCTTTTTCTGGTGTTTCTGGTTCTCGGTTTCCTGAGGCTTGTCTTCATGTATATCCTGATGATACGTGAGAAGCGGGCAGAAAACCGCCGGAGCTATGCTCCTATAGATGCCGAGACGGCACCGGCGGTGTCGGTGATCGTTCCAGCCTACAATGAAGAGGTGAATATTGTCCGCACTATTGATAATCTGAAACAGCAGGATTATCCGGCACTCCACATCTATCTGGTGGACGACGGGAGCAAAGACCATACGCTCGGAAAGGTCATGGAAAAGTTCGGCAACGACGAGAAAGTCACTGTCCTTGCAAAGAAGAACGGCGGGAAGGCATCGGCTCTGAACTATGGGATTGCAGCCTGTAAGACGGACTTTGTCGTCTGTGTCGATGCCGATACGCAGTTGCAGGCTGATGCTGTCAGCAGGCTGATGAAGCATTTCATTGCTGATGAGGCGGGCCGGGTCGGCGCCGTGGCCGGTAATGTGAAGGTTGGCAACCAGCGCAATATGCTCACTTACTGGCAGGCTATCGAGTACACGACAAGCCAGAACTTCGACCGCATGGCTTATTCTAACATCAATGCCGTCACGGTTGTTCCCGGTGCCATCGGTGCCTTCCGCAAGAAGGCGTTGGAAGCGGTCGGCGGCTTTACAACCGACACATTGGCAGAGGACTGCGACCTTACCATGAGCATCAACGAGCATGGATACGTCATTGAAAATGAGAACTATGCCGTCGCCATGACCGAAGCACCAGAGACGCTGCGGCAGTTTGTCAGACAACGTATCCGCTGGTCTTTCGGCGTGATGCAGACTTTCTGGAAGCACCGTTCGTCACTCTTCGCCCGGTCAAAAGGCGGTTTCGGGCTGTGGGCAATGCCGAATATGCTCATCTTCCAGTACATCATTCCGACCTTCTCCCCGCTGGCGGATATGCTGATGCTGCTCGGTCTGTTTACAGGCAACGCCTGGCAGATCTTCCTCTATTACCTGCTGTTCCTCCTCGTGGATGCCAGTGTGTCGATCATGGCTTACCTCTTCGAGCATGAACGGCTGTGGGTGCTGCTGTGGATTATTCCCCAGCGGTTCTTCTATCGCTGGATCATGTATTACGTGCTTTTCAAGAGTTATCTCAAGGCAATCAAGGGGGAGTTACAGACCTGGGGCGTACTGAAACGGACCGGAAACGTGGGGGCGTGAGCGGATGTCGGGACTGCTGCCGGACGGTCAGGAAGCCGATACAGTCGGCTCCTGTCTCCGTCCCGGAGGGTCGCGGTCATCGTCGTGTCAGCGACCGTCCTGTATCCCAGAGCAGCCGTTTCGCCCATCTGAGCACCACCAGGGCACTGGCGACGGCGACGGCGGAATCGATCCAGGTGATGTTCCAGAACATTGCACAGAGCAGGCCGACGATGGCTCCCGTCTCCGTCAGGGCATCTGAAAGGACATGAAGATAGGCTGCCCGGCTGTTGTAGTCTGTCGTGCCATGGTGACCATGTAGGACGGAGGCACTGATAGTGTTGGCGACCAGACCGATGCCCGCCGTCAGCAAAGCAAGTCTGTAATTCAGGATCTCTCCATGGGTCGTCATCCGTTCTACTGCTTCAATGATGATGAATACAGCCATGATAATCAGGAGAATACCACTCGTAAAGGCCGATAGATCCAGGATTTTCTCCGTGTCATATTTTGTTGTCTCCTTGCTTTCCAGATGCCGTACCAGTACGTATGCTGCCCAGTTCAGGCCGATGACCAGCACGTGCGATCCCATGTGGACACCATCGGCGAAGAGGGCCATGGAATGAGAAGTAAGTCCCACGATGATCTCTGCCAGCATCATGCAGAAAGCGAAGACGACCACGAAGGATGTCCGTTTCTCTTGTGAAGAGCGTTCTATTCTGTTTGACATTGTCACTTGTTTAATTCAAAATCCATAGATCAAAGTCTGCAATAAGCGTGCCGCTTCTGCAGCCGGATCTGTCATTCACCGTCTGTTTTCAGTCGTCCGGTTTCCTGCACGTCCCGTTGCTGATATGCTTGAAGGCGGAAGGAGCGAGAAGTTGACAGTCAGTGTTTTGACGAATGAGTTATGAAGAAAGAACCCATTATGGAATTATCCCGAAATGGATGAAGGCGTTGCGTATACCGTCTTCATCCACACTTGTCGTCACGTAATCAGCCGCTGCCTTTACCTCCTCATTGGCATTGCCCATGGCCACCCCGATGCCTGCTGCATGGAGTATGCTCATGTCGTTGCCGCCGTCGCCGAAAGCGATGCACTCCTCCGGGCTGATTCCGATATGCTCCGTCAGTCGGCGAAGGGCATTCCCTTTGTCGGCTCCCCGCACGGTGATGTCCGTAAAATGCGGATTCCACCGGGCTGATATGCAGTGAGGCATGGAAGGAAGGATCAGCTTCTCGTCGTCCGCGCTGAAGAACGGGGTAAGCTGGAGAACCGGCCGGCGCAACAGCGGTTCTATCGGCTTGTGAATATCGATGTTGTTGACCCCTAAGCCACGGACAAAGACCTCATCAAAGATACTGGTGTGGTTGTGGATGCCGATATCCTCTTTTCCACATACTACTACCGCATAATTCCGCCGGCTGGCATCGGCGATCATCGCGCGGACTTCCTGCTCGGGGATGGGCATCAGCGTAATGTCCTCGTCGCCGATGAACGTACGTGCTCCGTTGAAGGTGATATATCCGTCAATGAGATGGCGGATGGCATCGATGTTCGTGATGATGGCCGCGGGTCGTCCTGTGGAAATGAAAATTCTTACCCCGCGTCCTTTTGCCTGTTCAATGGCCTTGACCGTTGAATCCGGAATCCGGTGTGTCTGAAACGATACCAGTGTTCCGTCTATATCGAAGAAAGCTGCTTTAATAGCCATGTCTGTGTCACTTTTGGCTACAAAGTTACAAAAAAGATTCCATATAGGAGGATTCCGGGAAGATGAGTGAAGAAAAATAGGATCCGTCTTTGATCCGTCTTTGACCTGCCGGGGAAAGGGAGTGGAAACCTTACAGTCCTGTGACGGGCCAGACATTGTCAATTCTTTGTAGCTCTTTCCTCTGTACAGAATCGATGCTGCAAGCGGTGAACATCGGAACTAATGTGGGAAATCTTTACCGGACAGCAATGGCGTCTTTTCTGATTCCGGGTTTGAGGCAGACGCATGGGAGCGGGGAGACGGGTGGGGAGCGTCCCGGGGATGAATGAGAGTTCTTGATCCGCAGACTTCAGAAAAGACTCAGGCTATGGTCCACTGCCGGCTTTTCTTCTTCTTTCTCCATTCCGCGGCGGAACTGGAGGAGCAGTTGTTGTGTTATCTTGTTAGACCGGTTGAGGCGGTAGACTCCTTTTCTTTTCTTTTCGATAAAAGGATCGTCCGCTTTGCTGTTCTTCAGGAGATACGACTGTACATATTTATGAACTTCCTCCTGTGTAATCGGATGGAACAGTGTGTTGCAGGCATTGTACACATGCCGGGAGATTTTCCGCACGGAAAGCCCCTCAGCACCAGCCTCGGCCAGCACACGTAGTATCTCTTTATTGTATTGCATAAAAAAGGAAGCCTATATCCTGTCATACAGACTTCCCCCTGTTTTGTATAAAAAATCTTGATTAAGCAAGTGTCACCTTGCCGTCTTCGTCTTTCACCTTGCCCTCCTTGAAGAGCCAGCCGATGCCAAGATAAACCTCCTCTGTGCTGATCTTTGCAGCTTTGGCGATCTCTTCCACGCTGAGGGCTTTGGATTCAGCTGCAAGCGCGTTATAAACATCGCCGGCCTTGAAACCAACATTCTCTGCGTTGATCGCTACGGTAACAACAGCCTTCTTTGCAGAAGTCTTCTTTGCTGCGGCTTTCTTTGCTGCCTTTGGAGCAGACTTAACTTCTTTCTTTTCTGTCATAATCTTATAAAATTAAAGTCCCATTCAAGCAATCTAATTACAATCTGTTAATATTTATGCAAATTTACATCAAATATTCCAAAGTATCAAATACTTATGACAAAAAGTAATTGAAAACGAATGTTTTTAATTCTTCCGACACGTTTTGTTGATATATGTCAACCTTATCGGTCTAATTCTTCAGGTCGAGCTTGATTTCCAGCTCATCCAACTGCTTCTGGTCGATAGACGAAGGAGCCTCCAGCATGACATCGCGTCCGCTGTTGTTCTTCGGGAATGCAATACAGTCGCGGATGGAGTCGAGGCCGGCGAGGATGCTTACGAAACGGTCGAGACCGAAGGCAAGGCCGGCGTGTGGCGGTGCACCGTATTTAAAGGCATTCATCAGGAAGCCGAACTGTGCCTCGGCACGCTCCGGTGTAAAACCGAGAACCTCGAACATCTTTTCCTGTAACTGTGTGTCGTGGATACGGAGTGAACCGCCGCCAACTTCGATACCGTTGCATACGAAGTCGTAGGCCTTGGCACGGACCTGTTCCGGATGTTCGTCCAGCAGGGGGATGTCATCAGGATTCGGCATGGTGAACGGATGGTGGGTGGCCATCAGCCGCTGCTCCTCATCGCTCCACTCGAAAAGTGGGAAATCGACAATCCACAGACATCTGAATACGTTTCTGTCGCGCAGTCCGAGGCGGTTGCCCATCTCCAGACGGAGAGAACAAAGCTGGACGCGTGTCTTGTTGGCGTTGTCGCCGGAAAGAATCAGTACGAGGTCGCCGTCCCTGGCACCCGTCGTCTCCTTTACCTTCTGCAATTGCCCCGGTGTATAGAATTTGTCGATAGAGCTCTTGGCAGTCCCGTCAGTATTGTACTTGATGAACACCAGCCCCTGTGCTCCGACCTGCGGCCGCTTGACGAAGTCGGTCAGCTCGTTGAGCTGCTTGCGGCTGTAGTCCGCACAGCCGGGAACGACGATGCCGCCGATGTAGTCGGCCTCATTGAAGACGGAGAAGGTGCCCGTGCCCTTCAGGTCGTCCATCAGTTCGACAAATTCCATGCCGAAGCGCAGGTCGGGCTTGTCGGAACCGAAGCGTTTCATGGCTTCGTGCCAGGTCATCTGCTCGAGTCTGGGCAGTTCGACACCGCGTATTTCACGGAAGAGATGGCGTGCCATCTCCTCAAACAGATTGATGACATCGTCCTGGTCGACGAATGACATCTCACAGTCGATCTGCGTGAACTCCGGCTGGCGGTCGGCGCGCAGATCTTCGTCGCGGAAGCATTTGGCGATTTGGAAGTATCGGTCGAAGCCGGCGACCATCAGCAGCTGTTTCAGCGTCTGCGGGCTCTGTGGCAGTGCATAGAACTGACCCGGATTCATCCGTGAGGGTACGACGAAGTCGCGCGCGCCTTCCGGAGTAGAACCGATGAGGACAGGTGTCTCCACCTCTATGAACTGCTGTGCGTCAAGGAAGTTGCGGATGAGGATGGTCATGCGGTGACGCAGCTCCAGGTTCTTGCGGACCGCCTCGCGGCGGAGATCCAGATAGCGGTATTTCATGCGGAGGTCGTCGCCGCCGTCCGTATTGTCTTCTATCGTGAACGGAGGTGTCAGGGATGGGCTGAGCACTTTCAGCTCTTTGGCGATGATTTCGATGTCACCTGTCGGAATCTTGCTGTTCTTGCTCTGCCGCTCGCTGACAGTCCCCTTCACCTGAATGCAGTATTCGCGTCCCAGCTTGTTGGCTTCCCCACAGAGTGCGGCGTCATCTGCCTCATTGAAAACCAGCTGCGTAATGCCATAGCGGTCGCGGAGGTCAAGGAAAGTCATGCCTCCCATTTTACGTGAGCGCTGTACCCAGCCGGAAAGGGTCACCTCCTTGCCTGCATCTGAAATGCGCAGCTCTCCACAAGTATTCGTTCTATACATATTATATATGTTGTTTATATTTTATGCAAAGGTACAAACTTTCAGTGAGAAACGTATGTCGCCTTATGAAAATATAAGTCCGTAACGGAAGGAATCTGTCATTGCAGACGACAAAGCGGACAAAATCCGCTGGTTTCTGCTTAATTATTGTGAAAAATTCGTGTAACTATAAACTTTCTGATTACTTTTGCATCATACTTGCAACGGATACAGCATAAACGGATAAAACAACAAGGCGATATGAAAAAGATTCTATTAATGACACTTCTGTCGGTCTTCGGACTGACATTTGCCTCCGCACAGAACCAGGCGGAAATCAAGTTCGACCAGATCAGTTATGACTTCGGGACTTTTTCGGAGAGCAACCCGGTCCATAAGACGACCTTCACGTTCACCAATGTGGGCAAGGCACCCCTGGTCATCAATCAGGTGATTGCAAGCTGCGGATGCACGATTCCCAAGTATGACAAGCGTCCTATCGCTCCCGGACAGAAAGGCAGCATTGATGTGACATATAACGGTACTGGGAAATTCCCGGGACATTTCAAGAAGAGCATCACGGTCCGGACAAACGGAAAGGTAGAGATGACCCGCCTGTACATAGAGGGAGTCATGAACGGGAAGTAAAGTCTCTTGCTACTGGAAACTGCCGCATCGTCGTCGTAGAGGCTTCTGCGAGGCGAGTGACCGATCAATAAATCCCCGGGCGTAGAACTGTCCGGGGATTCTTTTTCGGTTCTTCCGTTCAGTGCGTGGATGCTTTTCGTATAGCTTTAACGGAAAACCGAAGTGATTCATTAAAAAAACTTTGCCAAGACTGTCCAACTGTCTATTCTATTATCATTCTCCGACACAAAACCCTTTTCATTTTAATACGTCGGAAATACAGACAGGGTTTTGAAAAGTCATTACATAATTCCAAACAGATCATCTGCGAATATAAAAAACACGTGCGAAAAGCAGGTTTGTAACCAGCAGCCAGTCAATTGGTTATCAAGTCGTTCATAAAAGGTGCCTGATTGGACTTCAAAAGGGCGTTGGTTACACGCTGAAAGAGCACCTGTTGCAGGTCAATCAGGCATCTTTTAGAAGCCAGAAGAGCATGTGTCAGCTTGGGTTGCATGAAAACAGTTTACAGATACCGATGATATGGGGATAAGTTGTCTGTGGAAGACGGAAAGATATGCTGATGGACAGACTCTCTTGTCTATTTGCCTTCTCCGCATTTTCTCCTCCTTTGTGAGACCATCCGTTTTCGGACAGTCATACCATGCAAGTGCATAAGCCTTTATTCTTTTTCGATCTATAGATCTAACGGAAGGATCTACTCCCCTTTATATGCCATAAAGGGGATACCGCCGGTTGTGGCGGTCACGCTCTGTCATTGCTCGTTTTTGCATACAGGACACAGGGACTCGTCCTTGTCGAATTTCTTATAGTGTTCCTTGCGTTTCGGATTCATCGGAAACCATCCTTTTGCTACTCGCTTCTCCTGTGCCAGCAGTTCGCCGATGCCCCAGAGGAAGGAAGCGCCTGATACGCCGAGCAGTGCCGACCAGAAGATGCTTTCGACAAACAGTGCGCCGGCGCAGCAGACAATCCCGGAGACAAGCCATATCCACCAGGGTTTTGTGCCAAAATAATATTCGGTCTTGATTACCAGGGGGTGACAGAGCCCGATAATCAGGAATGTACAAACGGCAAGAAGGATGCCTTCAAAGTTCAGTTCCATGCTTTTTTTGTTTAATGATGTCTGGTGACCGTCTACGAAGATGTTTCAGAGAGCGGTGGTAGTCTGGATATGTTCCATATTGAATCGTTTGCAAAAATACAAAAAAATATCTTTTTGCGGATGGCTTTCTCAGATTTTTTGATTACATTTGCAAATAGATATAGTCAATAATAAAAACTTAAATTATGGACAGCAACCAGACACTTATCGCCCAGTGCGAAAGCAAGGCAAAGCAGTGGTTGTCTCCGGCTTTTGACAAGGAGACGCGTTCGGCCGTTGAGGCCATGATCAACAATGAGGACAAGACCGACCTCATTGAAAGCTTCTATAAGGACCTGGAATTCGGAACAGGTGGACTTCGCGGCATCATGGGTGCCGGTTCCAACCGCATGAATATCTATACCGTCGGTATGGCGACACAGGGTTTTGCCAATTATCTGAAGATCAATTTCAAGGACAGGGAGCAGATCAGCGTGGTAGTCTGCCACGACTGCCGCAACAATTCCCGGCTGTTTGCGGAGACGGTTGCCAACATCTTCTCTGCCAACGGCATCAAGGTTTACCTCTTTGAGGATCTCCGTCCGACACCGGAGTGCTCTTTCGCCATCCGTTACCTGAAAGCGCAGGCCGGCGTGAATATCACAGCCAGTCATAACCCGCGTGAATACAACGGTTATAAGGCATACTGGGAGGACGGCGCGCAGGTGCTTGCACCACATGACAAGGGCATTATTGACGAGGTGAACAAGGTCAAGGTTGAGGATGTCAAGTTTGACGGGAACAAGTCGCTGATTCAGATCATCGGTGAGGATATTGACAAGCCTTATCTCGACAAGGTAAAGACCATCAGCATTGACCCGGAAGTCATCCGGCACCAGCACGACCTGAAGATCGTCTATACGCCGCTGCACGGTGCAGGGCGCGTCATGATTCCACGCTCACTGGCATTGTGGGGATTTGACAATGTCCACTGTGTAAAGGAACAGATGGTGAAAGACGGCAACTTCCCGACCGTTGACCGCCCTAACCCGGAAATCGCCGAGGCATTGACGCTTGGACTGAGGGATGCGAAGGCGCTGGATGCCGACATCCTGATGGCATCTGATCCTGATGCAGACCGTGTTGGCATGGCCTGCAAGAACAGCGAGGGGAAGTGGGTGCTCATCAATGGAAACCAGACCTGTCTGATCTTCCTGTGGTACATCATCACCAATCGTCAGGCTGTGGGCAAGATGAAGCCGACGGATTTCATTGTCAAGACGATTGTAACAACGGAGGTTATCCGCAAGATCGCAGAAAAGCAGCATGTGGAGATGCGCGACTGCTACACCGGCTTCAAGTGGATCGCCCGTGAGATCGCACTCTCTGAAGGCAGACAGCAGTATATTGGAGGCGGTGAGGAGAGTTATGGCTTCCTCGCAGAGGACTTTGTCCGCGACAAGGATGCGGTGAGCGCATGCTCTCTGTTGGCTGAAATCTGTGCCTACGCCAAGGATCATGGCAAGACCTTGTACGATATTCTGATGGATATCTACCTGGAGTATGGTTATAGCCATGAGTTCACGATCAATGTGGAACGGCCGGGCAAGAGCGGTGCTGACGAGATCCAGCAGATGATGAAGAACTTCCGGTCCGATCCTCCAAAAGAACTTGGCGGCAGCGTGATAGATGTCTACAAGGATTTCCAGACCCTTGAACTGACAAAGGCTGACGGTTCTAAAGAGAAGATGGTGATGCCTGACACGAGCAACGTACTCCAGTGGTTCTGCACGGACGGAACCAAGGTCAGTGTCCGTCCATCGGGTACAGAGCCGAAGATCAAATTCTATCTGGAGATCAAGGACACCATGAAGTCGGCTTCTGACTTCCCGGTATGTGAAAAACGTGCTGCTGAAAAGATCGAAGCTATCAAGAAGAGTCTGGGACTCTAAGAGATTGATATTGTCTGCGGTCTTGCTCCACCGGATAAGATGGGGCAAGACTATGACGCCATAAGAAAAGAGGAGTTCCCGTAACGCTGGGTTATGGGAACTCCTCTTTTCTTATGGTGTGTCATTCTCCTTATGAAGACCGGGGCACCTTATAATATATGCTAAATGTCTTCTTTCTCAGAGGTCTTGGATTCGTTGGGTAAAGTGTCAAATTCCAGTCTGTCACAGTCCTTCTTCTTGGATATGGAAATCGTATCTCCGGCCTTTATATTGCCGGAGAGAATCAGCTCGCATAATCCGTCCTCGATATAGTTCTGGATGGCCCGCTTCAACGGTCGCGCACCGAACTGGACATCATAGCCTTTTGTCGCGACGAAAGTCCTGGCCTCATCGGTTATTTCCATCTTATAACCCAGTTCATGTACACGGTTGAACAGGCCTTTCAGTTCGATATTGATGATCTTCTTGATGGCCTCAAGATCCAATTGGTCGAAGGTGATGATCTCGTCCAGACGGTTCAGGAACTCCGGTGCGAACTGTTTGCTGAGACTCTTCTGTATGATGGAACGGGCACGCTGCTTGTCGTTCTCACTCCGGGAAAGACCGTTCAGACCGGAAGCCTTGAAGCCTACCCCCTGACCGAACTCCTTCAGCTGACGTGTTCCCGCATTTGAGGTCATGATGATGACCGTGTTCCGGAAGTCTATCAGCCTGCCGTTTCCATCGGTCAGTCTTCCTTCGTCAAGAACCTGCAGAAGCATGTTGAATACATTGCCGTGGGCTTTTTCTATCTCATCCAGCAAGACAATGGAGTAGGGGTGACGGCGTACCTTCTCCGTCAGCTGTCCGCCTTCCTCATAACCGACATAGCCCGGAGGCGCACCGACGAGGCGGGACGTATTGAAACTCTCGGTATATTCGCTCATGTCGATCCGTATCAATGCGTCGGCAGAACCGAACATCATCTCTGCCAGCCGTTTGGCAAGATAGGTCTTGCCGACGCCGGTAGGGCCTAAGAACATGAATGCGCCGATGGGGTGGTTGGGGTCTTTCAGTCCCACGCGATTGCGTTGAATGGCCTTTACCATTTTGTCAATGGCGGCATCCTGGGCGATGACCACTTTCTTCAGGTCTGCATCCATATTCTTCAGCCGGACTCCCTCAGCCTCCTGCATGCGCTGTACGGGCACGCCCGTCATCATCGAGACGACAGCGGCAATCTCTGTCCCGCCGATTTCCACCTTGTCATCGGTGTCACCTTTCTGCCATTTCTCCTGCTCATTCTTCAAGGCATTTTCAAGTTCCGTCTGCTTGTCACGGAAGCTGGCTGCCAGTTCAAAGTTCTGATTCTTGACCGCCGCCTGTTTCTTCTCCTGCGTCGTCTCGATCGCCTTCTGGATATCCAGGATCACCTGTGGCACCTTCACGTGCTGTAAATGGACACGCGATCCGGCTTCATCGATAATATCGATTGCCTTGTCCGGGAAGAACCTGTCGGTAATGTATCTGTCTGCATACTTCACACAGGCCTTCAGGGCCTCATCCGTGTAGCTTACATGGTGATGTGCCTCATAGCGGTCCTTGATGTTCTCGAGGATCTGGAGTGTCTCGCCGACCGTTGTCGGTTCGACCTGCACTTTCTGGAAGCGGCGTTCCAAAGCGCCGTCCTTTTCTATGGAGTTGCGGTATTCATCAAGGGTCGTCGCACCGATGCACTGGATGGTTCCCCTTGCCAAGGCCGGTTTCAGGATATTGGCAGCATCCATCGAACCGGGAGATGAGCCGGCACCGATCAGCGTGTGAATCTCGTCAATGAAGATGATGATGTCCGGGTTCTGTTCAATTTCCTTGATCAGGGCACGGATACGCTCTTCAAACTGTCCGCGGTACTTTGTGCCGGCGACTACTGCCGTCAGGTCAAGCGTGATGACACGTTTGTCGAAGAGAATAGGCGACGTAAGATGTCTCACGATCAGCTGTGCCAATCCTTCTACAATTGCGCTCTTGCCGACCCCCGGTTCACCTATCAGAATGGGGTTGTTCTTCTTTCTTCGGCCGAGAATCTCGCAGACACGCATGATTTCCTTCTCTCTCCCCACGACCGGATCCAGTTTCCCTTCAGCGGCAGCCTGGGTCAGATCGGTGCCGAAACTGTCTATCACAGGCGTTTTTGATTTTGTCCGTGAAGCCTGGGCTGTCTTGGCACTGCCGTTTCCGGAGGAGGCAGACGAGGACATCATGTCATCCTCCATTTCATCTTCGTCGGCCATCCCGATCCCGTTTTTCGGCTGGTTGGCACGCTGTTGCAGCATTGAGACCGCATTGTTGTAGTTGACTCCGTTATCCTCCAATACGGTCTTCGCCCCATTGTCTGAGGCATCATGCAGGATGGCAAGGAAGAGGTGGATGAGATCCACCGTCTGTGCATGTTGCAGGCGGGCTTCCAATACTGCGAGTTTCAGAATGTTGTTGGCCTGGTCATTCAGCAGCATATCGGCCACCGGTGTCAGCGGATCGGCCGGCTGTTCCTGTATCTTTCTTTCTATGTCTTTCTTCAAACTGTCAATATCCACCTTCCAGCGGCTGAACAGTTCCCATACCGGTCCCGACTTTTCTCTGAGAATAGCGAGCATGATATGTTCGGGAGCGACCGACCTGCTTGTCAGCCGCTCGGCTTCCTCTCTACTGAATGAAAGAATTTCCGAAACCTTTGGGGAAAATTGATTCATCATATCCTAACCTTTCTTTTCTTTACTTATATATAGGCTTGTACACCCTGCGTCAGCAGGCTTCAATCTACAAAAGATATGCCAAATGACAAAGAATCGGACATACAGGCATGTAAGTCCGATTCACCCTTTTTCTATATCTTTTCACAGAGACTCGTCTGCAGGTCTCTGCAGCCTTCTCTGCAGTCTTGCCGGAGACCGTCTGCACGAATGTCCCTTCTTGCGGAGCCAGGCTGCCTTGCGCTGTTCATAGTCCTCCCGGTGACGCTCCAAGAAGTTATCTGCCATAGAACTTGCTGTATATGACGGAAATCTGAATGTTCTTTCCGCCGGCCGTATTGCCTATGAGCTTGGTGCTGGAGAGCCCCATGTCGTGGGAGACCTTTGTTATCTTTGTCTGTCTGCCGCTCCCTACACCTTGTGTGACCGTCTGCAGTTCGACGGGGACAACAACGACCTTCCCCCATTCCGGCATGGTCCTGTTGCGTGAAAAGAGGTTGACTATCCCCGAGATGTTATTGAATTCGTAGGCGTTCTTTGCACTGTTGTAGGTGGCCAGGAATGAGGTCTTGTTGTCAGGAAGGCGGTTGTTCTTGAAGAACGAATGCAGACTGTCTGCCGGCAGCATGATGACATTCTTGGGGATTCCGAACTGATAGTTGGAGGAAGTATCGTTGTTCTTCCGATAAAGTACGATCTTCGCCGTGTTTATCGAGTCTGTCGAATGTCCTGCCATAATGTCAGCAATCGGGAGTGTCAGCTTGGTGAACAGCCCTGCCGGTGTTTTAAGGTAGGTATGTCCTGTCTCACTCGCAAGCTGACGCAGCCGTGTATTGTCATTGCTGAAGTTCGTTATCTGCAAGACCTCCTCCGTGCTTACAAAGTTGGTTGAAATCTCTGTTATCTTCTTTTTCTCCATGTGCTTGAAGTAGATGTTCAGCTGTGCCATCTGGATGTGTGCCATTGCTCCGTCACCTCCCTCTATCTTGAAATAGAAGCCCGGACAGATTTCGTGCAGGAAGCGGTAGGTGTCGCGGAAAGCCGAAGGATCCGTCAGGTACTTACGGAGCAGATAGGTACCGTAGTTGTTGTATGTCACACCGTTCTTGTCTTTGTAGGCCCCGTTCAGGCGGACATTGATGTTACGTGCATAGCCTTTCTTTTTCCGGATGCTGTCCGTCTCGGTGAAATCCATCAGGGTGAAAGAACGCTTCTCGGCAATCCCGCCCTGTGCAGCGGGCCGGATGTATCCCCGTGCTTCCGGATCAAAGTCGGAAAAGAAGGTCTGTCCCTCCTCTACAGGCTTGGCAAGTTCGTATGCGGTCAGCTTCATCTGGCTGAGTGAATCGCCGTAATAGGAACTGTAATACAGGCGTATGTCACAGGAGTCTGCTATGATCTCGTTGTTTGCATCCCGGCTCATGATAGAGTCTTTCTCGGGCAGTTCAAAATTCTTCAGTACATGGAACTGCGACATCAGGTTGCCCGTAACAGTTGTATGGGTCTCCGGGTCTTCCATTCTTCCCAGATAACCTGTGGACGACCTTGCGATGACCTTCTCTGCCAGCATCGTCTCGGAAGTGACGCTGAAGGTATCTGCCTTTATGGAAAGTCTGTTGCCGTTGTCGGTCAGCGAGCCTCCGAGGGTGTCCGTCGTGTCATCACAGGACACCATACCGAGACAGGCTGCGAACATACAGGCTGCAATGATGTTTCTTCTCATTTAGAATCTGTTGTTGTAAAATATTGAGCGTGTCAGTAATCGCAGGACACTGAACGCATGGGAGGAGGTGGGGAGGCTGATGGAATCAGATCAGCCTGCCGTAGAACTCCGAGTATTTATCCTTTAATTGATCATCGTCGATGGCGTGCTCCAGAAGGGGCTTGTCATTGTCCCGGGCATAGCCGATAAGAGCGGCGTTGGCCTTTTCGCTGGTGCCGATGATGCCGTCCGAATAGTCGATGGCCAGTTTCCCCAGTTCCATGAAGTCGAAATTGTCTCCATATTTCTTCAGGCATTTTGCCTTCGCCTCACGGAACTCCAGGCAGTGCTTGAAGTTCGTGCCCAGGCTGTCTTGGGGCTGCTCTGCAAAAAGCGAGGTGACTACTTTCGAGTTTGCGAACTGCGGCTCATCCTTATAGGCGGTCTTCACGTAGAACGGTATGACGGCCGACATCCACCCCTGACAGTGGATGATGTCCGGCGCCCACCTGAGTTTCTTGACGGTTTCCAACACGCCTCTTGCGAAGAAGATGGCACGCTCGCCGTTGTCCGGGTAATCGTTGCCCAGCTCGTCCTTCGTCATGGCAGGCCGTTTCTGGAAATAGTCTTCATTGTCAATGAAATAAACCTGTATGCGTGTCTGGGGGATGCTTGCCACCTTGATGATCAGCGGGTGGTCGGTATCATCAATAATCAGATTCATACCCGAGAGACGGATCACTTCGTGCAACTGCCCTCTACGCTCGTTGATGTTCCCCCATCTCGGCATGAATGTGCGGATTTCATAACCGGCTTCCTGCATGACATGGGGCATTTCCGATCCATAGTGCGACATCTCTGTCTCAGGCACATACGGCATGATTTCCTGATTGACGAATAATACTTTCTTTCCCATTATTATATTAGAAATTTTATTTTTGCAAAGGTACGAAAAAAAAACGAGATACGTTTCGCTTTCGGGTTAAAACGGATAAAAAGTAGGTTTCATTGAGATTATTTAATTAAATTCTCGTCTATTCAATTATTTTGTTGTTACTTTGCACCCGTAAAATTCTTAGTCACTGATGAAAGTTTTTAAAAAGATTGTTGAACTCCAGAACGAGCTTTTCTCCTGCCGCAAAGAAAACAAGACCGTAGGACTGGTGCCTACGATGGGAGCACTTCACGAAGGGCATGCGTCGCTTGTAAGACGAAGTGTTGAGGAGAACGACGTGACGGTTGTCTCCGTTTTCCTGAATCCGACCCAGTTTAACGACAAGGGCGACCTTGAACGTTATCCGCGGACTTTGGAGGCCGACTGCCAGCTCGCCGAGACGTGCGGAGCCGATTATGTCTTTGCCCCGTCTGTCGAGGAAATCTATCACGAAGGGGACAATCGCCATTTCGAATTCCCCCCTCAGACGACCGGGATGGAGGGTACGAAGCGTCCGGGACATTTCAATGGCGTCTGCCAGATTGTCAGCAGACTGTTCTATATCGTACGTCCGGACAGAGCTTATTTCGGCGAGAAGGACTGGCAGCAGATAGCCGTCATCAAACGTCTTGTCGATTTCATCGGCATGAAGGACACTATCAGGATTGTCGAATGCCCGATAGTACGTGATGCTGACGGACTGGCAAAGAGTTCGCGCAACACGCTGCTGACGGCTGACGAGCGTGCCGTTGCGCCGAAGATATATGAAGCGTTGCAGGCAAGCGTGGAATATGCCAGGACACACAGCGTGGCAGAGACCTGCGACAAGGTGGTTGCCGAAATCAATGCCGTCGAAGGGCTTGAGGTGGAATATTTCGAGATTGTTGACGGCAACACCCTGCTTGAGGTTGCCTCATGGGAGCAGTCGCCCTATGTCGTCGGCTGCATCACGGTCTATTGCGGCAAGACACCTGTCCGGCTGATCGACCATATCAAATACAGAGGATAGTATGCAGATTGAAGTATTGAAGAGCAAGTTGCACTGTGCAACCGTCACGGAGGCGAATCTCCATTATATGGGAAGCATTACCATTGACGAAGACCTGTTGGATGCTGCCAACATGATTGCCGGTGAGAAGGTTCAGATTGTCAACAACAACAACGGAGAACGTTTTGAGACCTACATCATCAAAGGCGAACGGGGCAGCGGGTGCGTCTGCCTCAACGGTGCCGCCGCTCGGAAGGCGGTCGTCGGCGATGTGGTCATCATCATTTCTTATGCCCTGATGGACTTTGAAGAAGCCAAGACGTTCAAACCGACCGTCGTGTTCCCCAAGGAGGGCAACAGGCTTTAGTCCGGACAGGGACTTTCCTGAAAGAAGAAATCCGTGATGCGGAAAACCGGAAGGAGACGCTCCAGAAGGCTGCAAGGACATAACAGTACATATACGAAACAGCCATATCCGGGCATTGAATGCCTTGATATGGCTGTTTTATATTGGGAGGGAATACAGTTTTACATGATGCACAGACCGGACTTTTCAGCCGGTCAGGCTTCCGGCATTTCCCACCGCCTCCCCATCCTCTGAACGGAAAGGAAGTCGATGGGGCGGTGCGTCAATCCAGTGTCTTCAGCTGGTCGGCAACTTCAGCATTGATGCGTTCTGCGAAGGCTTCCATGGTCATGGTCGCCTGCTCGCCACCGCCCTGCTGACGCATTGACACAAGACCTTCGGCAGCTTCTTTCTCGCCCACGATGACCATGTAAGGTACACGCTTCAATTCGTTGTCGCGGATTTTGCGGCCGATTTTCTCGTTGCGGTCGTCCATGATGGAACGCACATCGTGCGCATCAAGGTAAGCCTTGACCTTGAAAGCATAGTCGTTGTATTTCTCCGAGATGGGCAGGATGGCCACCTGGTCAGGTGTCAGCCATAGCGGGAAATGCCCGGCCGTATGCTCGATGAGAACAGCTGTGAAGCGTTCGAGCGAACCGAACGGGGCACGGTGAATCATCACCGGAGTCTTCTTCGAGTTGTCCTCGGCTGTGTATTCGAGCTTGAAGCGGTTAGGCAGGTTGTAATCCACCTGGATGGTCCCCAGCTGCCAGCGGCGTCCGATGGCATCTTTCACCATGAAATCGAGCTTGGGACCGTAGAAGGCGGCCTCGCCCAGCTCTACACGTGCCTTGAGCCCCTTCTCTTCACAGGCCTGCTTGATGGCAGCCTCGCTCTCTTCCCATACCTCGTCAGACCCGATGTACTTCTCTTTGTCATTAGGGTCACGAAGAGAAATCTGAGCCTCATAGTTGTCGAAACCGAAAGTCTTGAACACCTTGAGGATAATGTCGATATTCGTTTCAAACTCTGTCTTTACCTGTTCGGGACGGACGAAGATATGGGCATCGTCCTGCGTGAAGGTACGGACACGGGTCAGACCGTGCAGCTCACCGCTCTTCTCATAACGGAACACTGTACCGAACTCGGCGATACGCAGCGGGAGGTCTTTGTACGAGCGTGGCTTGTAGGCGTACACCTCGCAGTGGTGCGGACAGTTCATCGGCTTGAGCATATACTCCTCGTCCTCCTCCGGTGTGTGGATAGGCTGGAAGGAGTCCTTGCCGTAGTGGGCATAGTGCCCGGAAGTGACGTAGAGGTTCTTGCCGCCGATGCCCGGTGTGATGACCTCCTGATAGTTGTAGGGACGGAGAAGACGGCGCAGCAGATCCTGCAGGCGCAGGCGCAGCTGGGTTCCCTTCGGCAGCCATATCGGCAGCCCCTTGCCCACACGGTCGGAGAACATGAAGAGTTCCATTTCCTTGCCGATCTTCCGGTGGTCGCGTTTCTTGGCCTCCTCGAGCATGACGAGGTATTCGTCAAGCATCTTCTTCTTGGGGAAGGTGATGCCGTAGATACGCGTCATCTGTTCGCGCTTGGCGTCGCCGCGCCAGAAAGCACCGGCCACGCTGGTGATTTTGATGGCTTTGATGGCACCTGTGGAAATAAGGTGCGGACCACGGCAGAGATCAGTGAAATGTCCCTGTGTATATGTCGAGATGGTGCCGTCCTCGAGGTCTTGCTCGATGTGCTCCACCTTGTATTCCTGTCCGTCAGCGGTGAACTCCTTGATGGCATCGGCTTTTGAAACGTCATGGCGGACAACCGGCTCATTCTTCTTGGCGAGTTCGCGCATCTTCTCTTCGATCTTCGGGAAGTCGTTCTCGGAGATGGTCTGACCGTCAGCCGGCATCACATCATAGAAAAAGCCGTTCTCCACAGCCGGGCCGAAGCCGAACTGAATGCCCGGATAGAGTTCCTGCAATGCCTCGGCAAGCAGATGAGCAGAGGTGTGCCAGAAAGTGTGCTTGCCTTCTTCGTCATCGAACTTGTAAAGTGCGATGGTCGCATCTCCGTTGATGGGACGGTTCAGTTCTGTCGTTACGCCATTGACACCGCAAGATACAACGTCACGGGCGAGAGCCGGCGAAATGCTCTCGGCGATTTGATAACCAGTCACCCCCTGTTCGTATTCACGAACGGAGCCGTCTGGGAAAGTGATTTTAACCATACTACAAATTAGTTTTATAAATCAAATGTTGTGGCAAAGGTACTACTTTTAATTTATAAATCATCATTCTTCTGCCCCAAAAAGTTCTACTTCCGAATCCATGTTCTAATATTGAGTGGAGGTTGAGGACGCAAAGCGAACTCTTGCAAAGTCTTAATCCTTGTTTTAATGGAAGATGCTCATTGAGGGTCGTCAAGGACGGAAGCGTGACAATTGAGAAAGGTCTTAATCCTTGTTTTAATGGAAGATACTCATTGAGTGCGATTCTCATGGCACACGTGCAATGACGTCCGTGTCTTAATCCTTGTTTTAATGGAAGATACTCATTGAGCCGATGATAATTAATGGTAAAAAAAACATATGTGAGTCTTAATCCTTGTTTTAATGGAAGATACTCATTGAGAGAAAAAGAAATTCTTTCAGATGAGTATGTGAAGTCTTAATCCTTGTTTTAATGGAAGATACTCATTGAGCTACCATTCCGGCGCCTTGTCGTTCTGAGACCTGATGTCTTAATCCTTGTTTTAATGGAAGATACTCATTGAGTAATCGATATAACCGATATGGGTGCAAACGCGGTCTTAATCCTTGTTTTAATGGAAGATACTCATTGAGAAGATGCAAACTCTTGTTATATCAGAACTAGAGTATGTCTTAATCCTTGTTTTAATGGAAGATACTCATTGAGTGCGATTCTCATGGCACACGTGCAATGACGTCCGTGTCTTAATCCTTGTTTTAATGGAAGATACTCATTGAGCCGATGATAATTAATGGTAAAAAAAACATATGTGAGTCTTAATCCTTGTTTTAATGGAAGATACTCATTGAGAGAAAAAGAAATTCTTTCAGATGAGTATGTGAAGTCTTAATCCTTGTTTTAATGGAAGATACTCATTGAGCTACCATTCCGGCGCCTTGTCGTTCTGAGACCTGATGTCTTAATCCTTGTTTTAATGGAAGATACTCATTGAGTAATCGATATAACCGATATGGGTGCAAACGCGGTCTTAATCCTTGTTTTAATGGAAGATACTCATTGAGGGCAGATTTCAACGGGTCTGCTAACGTGTGTAGAGTCTTAATCCTTGTTTTAATGGAAGATACTCATTGAGTTCTGTCGACGAAGCTGTAACACTGCAGAATCAAGAGTCTTAATCCTTGTTTTAATGGAAGATACTCATTGAGCAGATAAATGACTCCGTAGACTTAAAGAACTACCGTCTTAATCCTTGTTTTAATGGAAGATACTCATTGAGTTTCCTATTGAAGGTGGTAAGCATATTGGCTATAATGTCTTAATCCTTGTTTTAATGGAAGATACTCATTGAGTGAAAACGGTACGTTGGAGTTTGGCTCGTTGTCTTAATCCTTGTTTTAATGGAAGATACTCATTGAGTCAAGCGAAGAATGCAAAGCCGTTTTCTTTAAACGAGTCTTAATCCTTGTTTTAATGGAAGATACTCATTGAGGAGTTCTAAAAACAGAAATCCTCGTAACCGTTAAGTCTTAATCCTTGTTTTAATGGAAGATACTCATTGAGGTGGCGAAACGGTCGTTAACAATGGGAGCAGAGAGTAGTCTTAATCCTTGTTTTAATGGAAGATACTCATTGAGCGTGTCCAAAGAGTTCTACCAACTCTCTTTGTGTCTTAATCCTTGTTTTAATGGAAGATACTCATTGAGACCTATTAAGGTTGAGAATCAGGATGCCCGAAAGTCTTAATCCTTGTTTTAATGGAAGATACTCATTGAGGTATCTTCAGTAGAGATACCCGATACGTTGGCGGGTCTTAATCCTTGTTTTAATGGAAGATACTCATTGAGGAATAACTGGAATGTATAGTCAGCTACTAAATTAGGTGTCTTAATCCTTGTTTTAATGGAAGATACTCATTGAGGATTAAGCAGGTTCCGAAGGATGAGAATCCTATGGTCTTAATCCTTGTTTTAATGGAAGATACTCATTGAGTTAAAGGAGTTCAATGATTTGGTAGCCTCTAAGAGTCTTAATCCTTGTTTTAATGGAAGATACTCATTGAGCTTCGTTCTTAAACAGTCTATATCATGACTGTAAGTCTTAATCCTTGTTTTAATGGAAGATACTCATTGAGATCGCAAATAACTTTTCAGAGAAAACTTTCGCAGGTCTTAATCCTTGTTTTAATGGAAGATACTCATTGAGTCAATAAGTAATAATTAAAAGTATCTTTTGGCAAGTCTTAATCCTTGTTTTAATGGAAGATACTCATTGAGTTATAATAAGACTTATCTTGCCGAACACCCTGAATTGGTCTTAATCCTTGTTTTAATGGAAGATACTCATTGAGTTGGTGAAGTTCACGCCTGTGCGGAAGAAGTCGTCCGGTCTTAATCCTTGTTTTAATGGAAGATACTCATTGAGAGTAAAGACTTGTATTCCTTTATATGCCGCAGCCCCATGCGTGTAAGACTTAAAAATGCTTGATGAATTAGGAGAAATTAACCATATTTTAAGCGGGTGCAAAGGTACGAAAAATTGTGCAGAAAGTCAAAGATCGATGCGTTAAATATTCTTTATGGAGGAAGCATCGCTGATGTTTTCCCTCATGGGGAGGGCATTCTCGCTGCCGTCTTCAGAAGAACAATGTGTTGCGCGAACGGATGATGACATCTATGCTGATGTCTTCACCGATGATCTGCATTGCCCGGATCTGATCGCTGGAGACAGGACAGACGATGATGCTGTCGTGGTTGTCGTAAAGCGACTGCACCTCGGCAAGGTTGCTTTTAATTTCATCGTAGACGGTCTTGTCGAGGTCGGCAAGGAAGATGGAACGCTGGATGCGTGTGCATCCTTTCCGTTCCAGATATTTTGCGATATGATAGCGTACCTTGTCGCTCTCTATATCATACATGACGAAGAATAGCATATTGGTTGCCGGTCTTACGGGTCTGTTTACGATTCCCATGAGAAAATCCACACGTTCCTGCAGTGTCGGCAGACAGCTGAAGTCGCCGGTCCGTCGGTTGATGACGGGCGATTTCTGCACACCGGCTCTGCTGAGCTTGCGCAAGATTTCTATGTAGGGGATAGCTTTTCGCATGGACTCTCGGGATGATTCGACTATCTGTTTTGCGGGAAATGTCCGTTTTTTTGAACCTTTACGGTACTGCCTGTTTTCCGACCGGGGGTTGTCTGCCTTCCAATCAATGCCTGTTTGCCTTCTTACTGATGCCCTTCCGGCCTGCAACTAACGCCCTTTTGCAATGCAACTGAGCGTCTTTTCAACAGCCCCTTTCAGACTTTCTGCAAGTACCTGTAAATGTGTTTTTTAGAGTTGAGGCCGACAACGTTCCTCCAGAGGATTTGACAGATCCGGCACTCCTCTCCGTGAGCCGGAGACACGGCCGTTCTGTCTGTTATTTTTACTTCTCCAGAAAATTGCCGACCAGTCCGGCGAGCAGTTCGTTCAGTTCCCCGTTGGTTCCGAGGCGCGGCGAGACGACGATGCTGAACCCCCGCTTTCCATAGAAGAGATTTATCTCGGCCTCCTTCTGTCCCAGCCGTGCCCGTATTTTCTTGGCGTATTGAATGTTGATGATTTCCGTCACCTGCAGTCCGGTCGCCTCTATGAAGCATTTCAGATCGGCAATGATTTCGTTGAGCCGTTCGGGCACGTAGGCCGGGGTCGGATCGTCCTGCGGCCGTGTGTTGGGGTTGAGCTGCCGGCGGATGCGTGCCAGCACCTCCTTGTCCGGGTCCTTCGGACGGGATGCCTGCCCGTCATCGCTTTTGTGTGTCACCTTGTCGTGCTCGTCCTGTTCGTGCTTCATCTTGAAGACGGTATCGGGGTCGGCCTCGTCGATATATGCCTTCATGTCGACAGGGATGGCATCAGGGTTGTAGTAGGCATCGGGGTCGATGCTGACAAAACACGCTCTTGCCACATCCGAGGTTCTGCCGTCAGTTACCTGTGTCAGGTTATGGCGCATGGCGAAGGTAGCCGCAAAGGCCTTGTAGAAGATGGAATACAGGCCTGCATCGTAGCACCTTTCCTTGAGCCGGAACATCACCTTCAGACCGTCTTCGCTCGGTGAGGCGAAGCACATCATCACCTGTTCGTCGCGGATGATGTCCTCCCGTACCGTCTTCAGCGACAGCCGCTTGGCAGACAGATGGTCGAAGTCGAGGATGAAGCTCTCGGTATAGGCGAAGTTTTCTTTCCGCCGGAAAGCAGGATTGAACTGTCCGCAGACAAAGTAGGGAAGTCGCCGTTTCAGCTGGGCGTAGCCTTTGGCATCCATGCTGTATACGATGCGCAGCTGCCGGACGGCGGCGGCGATGGCAGGCTTGGGATTGCGCAGACTGTTGTAAAGATATGCTTCCTGCACTTTCCGCAGTTCGTCTGCCGTTGATTGTATGTTTGTTCCGAATAGTAGCATAGGGAAGAGGTTTAGGAGTTGAAGGAGTTAGGGGGGATGGAGTTTATGAGTAAAAAAGTCCGGTGATGCAAACCTGTGTTTTTACCGTTTTACTTTTTACTATCTTACCTTTTTACTGTTTTACTTTCCTCTTTGAACTTCTGTGCGAGCGACTGCACGTAGAGAGTGAGCTGGGTGAGGCGCGAGCGTGTGGTGCCTTTCACGGTGACAACCTCGTCCATGTAATCGTTGAGCGACTGGATGAGTACACGCCGTCCGAGTGCTTCGAGCCAGTAGGAACCGTCTTCGCGGACGGAATAGAATTCTTCAGTGATGACGTTCTGTGCAAGGAGGGTATAGACGACGTAGTCTACCCATATACGGTACATCTCGATGACATCGTAGACGAGTACCGGGCGATTGTAGTCGTCCCGGTGCAGCACCCCGATATAGGGGTCGACGCCCGCCTTGATGAGCGCTCCCTCAATCCTGCCGTAGAGGATTCCGTAGCCATAGTTGAGAAAGGCGTTCGCCACGTCGAGCGCAGGATGCTGCGACCGGGCGTTGAAACGGAACTGCTCCGGGAGGAAGGCATTGATGGTGCTGAAGTAGATGCGTGAAGCCTGCCCCTCCCATCCGCGGAGCATGGGAGCGATGTCGTTGACGATGTCGCCGTCGAGGACACGGATCTTGTTGCGGTAGTCTTCCAGCCGGGCGACGTTCTTCTCCGTGGGTTCGTCCGTGTGGTCGCTCGTGTCGAAGAGCAACATCAGTGCCTGCTGGTTTTCAATCTTCCTGAGCAGGAGCTCCTTGATCCAGTCTACGGCGCGGTGGGAATAGACGAAGTTCAGCTGCCCTTTCCTGATGGTGGAGATGCTGCCGTACTTCGGACTCCATATCCGTCCGATAGGTTTCCCTGTCCGGTCCATGAACATGACTTCTATCTCGTGTTCCACGGCCAGCATCACGGCATCACTCGTGATCTGTGCGCCGCGGCTGATCTGTATGCTGTCTATGCCGACGGCAGGTATGCGCTGTTTTCCGTCGGACGTGCTGATGACGAATCCCTCGTTATCGCGGTTGAGGGAGACACCGTAAGTGTTGAGTATCAGTTCCATAAAGTCTTGGTTCGTTTTTTTGTTTTATCCATCCGGATCCGCCGGGGGTTGATGCCTGCACCAGCCGGAGGCCGTTTTCACGCCAGACCGGGGGCTTCCGTATTCTAATATTCTCTGAACCGGACGAAGGAGAACTGAGCCAGTTTCCGGTCGCCGTCCAGTTCTTCCACGATTCGTTCTGAGGTTGAGGCTACACAGCACACACCCGCCTCCTTGAGCTGACGGGCGGCATGATAGCAGAAGGTCATCTCACCCATGACGTGTACCGTAAGCCCCCTCGCAGGGTAGTGCTTCAGGATGTCGTCGACACAGTCCGTCGCCATTGCCTGCACATCCCCGGCAGAAAGCTCCGGACTGATGTCCGGGAAAGGCATCTCCTCCAGTCCGCCGTATTCCTTTGCCGCAGCAAGCTGTGCGGATGACCATGTGGAGAGGGGATGGTTAGAGAGGTTGAGGAATGTAAAGACAGGCCGGGCAGTCTGGCGAGAATTCCCGGAAAGGACAATGCCGTTTACTTTTTCGATTCTTTCTCCGATCTTACTGATAATTCCCTCTGCCTTCATGGGATTGTTACGGAAGCCCGCATGGTTGAAATCATTTCTTATGTCGGTAGCAACCATGAAACTACTGGAAAGCTCTGCGACGAGAGGGAGGCTGATAAGTTTTCTTACCTCGTTAAGTGCTTCGTCCTCTTTGCCGAATGGGGGGAGTTTCCAGCTGTCTTCTGCCTGCTGTTTCCTGTTTGCGACAATATGAAAGGCGGCATTGACAAGGGATCTGGCATTCTTGTCGGTTATAGACAGTCCTGAAAGTTGACAGATATAGGTGACTATCGTCTCCTGTAAGATGGTGATAGCCTGCTGGTACATCTGATTGTCATAGCACCATTTTGCCGCACATAATCCGTTGGTGATGTCGGCCTCGTCTGCAAAGTCTGAAAATGATTGTTCTATTTTATCGACAACCGGTATCAAAGGCCTTATGATGTCTTCAGACAGTTCGCTGATTATTTTCCTCAGACCGGAGATGTCGTTGTCCTGTGTGATGGAAAGTCCACGACACATCTGGAGGTTATTGGTTATTGTCTGCAGTGACTTGGAAAATGTCTTCAGGTTTTTAGCCTGTTCGTCCCGTCCCTGTGTCTCACTTAAGATGGGTCCGTAGACCTGTGTGGTGAGGTGTACCAGATGTTCGCTATGGCCGTTGCGCAGGAAGTCGGCAGCGGCGAATGTCCAGTCCTGCAGCACTGTCAGGGGCAGGAGGTCGACGATGGGTGACCCCTCCTCGTTCCGTGCTTCGTAATTTCCATAGGATATATGTGCGATGTGTACGTTCTTCAGAAACTTCGCATAATTGCCGAGGACAAGGACGAGCATGGGAAGATAGCGGAAGCTGTGGGTGAGATCGAAGTAAAGTTCGTCCCCCTCCTGTATTTGAGAGAAGATAGTCTGGAATATCTTCCACATCTCGTTTTCGTCTTTTCCATTGAGTATAGGGACCGGATGGATTTTCGGCAGTAATTCCATCTGTTGGAGAAGGGTGTTTAGCCCCTCGTAGGGAATCATTTCATCTGAATGCGGGCTTTTACGTGATGTCGCATTCCAATTGAGTTCCTGTGCCTTTTCGGTGAGCAGTATGCAGACCTCGTCGTTTTCCGTCCAGGTTTCCTTGCAACCGATCAGTTCGAGTGTCGCCTGCTGGATGAATCTTGTTTCAGACGATCTGAACGGGCCTTGTGTATAGACTCCTTTTTCGTATAATCCTGTACCGAGTACGGATATGAACAGTTTTCGTGCCATAAATGTTTTTATTTGATGATGGTTGTCAGGGTATTAAGATACTCTTTGAGCAGGTCGATCATCCTCATGGGTTTCTTGTCTGTTTCAAGTGAATGGGCAAGACTGTTCCTGACGCTGTTGGCTTTGCGGAAGATGTCTGTAAGCCCGGCATCAATCTTCCACGAGCTGGTGTTCTTCCGTAAAGCTTTCTTTGCTTCTTCCCTTGTTTCGTAGTCTTCCCATGGCTTATGGTTTATCTCGCAGGCATAAGTGATGATACTCTCAATGACAGAGATGTATGCAGCCGTGTAGTTACAATGCTCACACTGCCATTTTGCCAGCCGGAGCTGGAAGAGGGCATGTGAACTGATGTCGCCGAACTGTTCGATGAATGTGTTGATGATAGGAGTGATGATGAGACCCGGTATCAATGACCGGTATTTCGTATTCCTGATGGCTTTCAGGTTTTTCACCTCTTTCTGCAGCAATCCTAAGTGATTCAGGTTCATTAGATTGGAAAAACGGCGGAGGCGTTCGCTGACGCTTTTGTTCTCGCTTTCAATCAGATCGGCAATCTGATAGGCATTGCCATAGTTCTCGAAGGCATAGGCTCCCGTAATCCATCTGCTGATGTCGAGCATGCTGCCGAGTTCTGTCACAGGGGTATAACCGAGTTCTTTCGACACTTCTATCATGCCATAGTAGACGTGTGATATGCGTATGTCCTTGCGGCTGACTGTCTGAAGATAAATGAGGAGATTCATCAGCAGGATGGGGAGCGAACGGAAGGAATGAGTTATGTCGACGACCAGTTCGTCCCTTTCGTTCAGTTCTTCTTCAATAGCCAGAACGGTATTGATGTTTTCCTGGATTTCTTCATCTGTGATGCCGTATTTGATCAAGATAATCTGAGCATCCTTTCCGATGGACCGCTCGATGAGTTTTTTGTACGGGATGTCCAGAGAGGATGAATGCCCGGCTTTATTGCAGTGCTCGAGGATTTCAAAGTACTTGTCTTCATCAAGCTGCTTCCCGTCCTTTTCGGTAAAGTATCTGTAGACTTCTTCCCACATAGAATGGACTGTGCCAATCAGTATTATCTTGTCGATATTGCTGTGCTCGGCAAGTGCGGCGGCGACAAAGGTGTGTTCTTTTATATCACCGTTGTTGAAACGATACCTGGCGGTACGGTATTGACGTTCGCTGCAGGAAGGAGCATTGTTGCCTGTATCTGGTTTCAGTGCACCTGTTCCGAGAAATGATATAAGTATTTTCGACATAGAACCTTATTGTTTAAGATAGTCTTTTATGTTATCGGCATTTATCTCTATCCCCAGGATTTTCGAGGCTTCTTTCCATTTGAATTTCCTCTGGTCGGCTTTCTTTGCATTCACATATAACTCTGCAAGGGCGGCCGCACCTGTTTTCTGTTCTGTTTCCGTGAGTGCGGTTCTTCCGTTGTCGTATGCTGCGCACCACTTCTTCCATTTCCTCATGCGTCCATCCCAAACACCATAAGAGGTGAGGGAGGTGAGGAGGCGGGCAATACCGGTAAGGAAATCCTGTCTGTCTTTGTTGGCTAGAATCGCATCCTCTAGTGTCGTCCGTCTGGTAGTCCATTCCGTCTTCAATTCATAGTAGAAGTCTCTTCGTTCCCTATTCTTTTCCTTTTCATATTTCTCTTGAAGTTCCTCTTTTAGCTCATGGAAGTTCTGGAGAGCCTCTTGCGGAGGCATTGAAAGGAGTTTATCAAAGCGTCTGTTGTAGGATTCGCGTATCTCAGCATTCTCTGCATCTATCATGGGTCTGTATATTTCTTCACCACGTGCGTATAACGACTTTAGGTGGATATTTGCTGTCAGAATCTGTCGGGCTGGAGGGAGATATTCATGTGCATTTTTTGCTTTCACAAATTCGTTGCTCCCTTTCATGTCCATTGTCATGTATTCGAATGAACTGCCTTGAACATTCTTGGAAGCCATCGCCAAAAGCGTCACGACCTGTCCTGACGTGCCCCAGGGTGTAAGCTGCCCGGAGACAGAAAGGGTAGTAAGTTCTTTTGTCATGGCATATTCAAAACAGGCCATGTAGTATTCCAGATCATTATTCTTGTTGTCACAGTCGAGTTCGATGTGGAAACTCGTCTTGCCGAATCCGTAGGGTTTCCCCTGTCCCAGACTGTGATAACAGTCCGGGGTTCCATGGTATGTAAGCGCAGAAAGCAATGCACCGAGTTCGACTGGGCGTAAGTTGTGGAATGTGATACGACTATGGAAAGCAGCACCGGCTTTGACAGGATGGATGACCGTGTTCATCTTCTCTTGATCCATCGCATTCCGCCATGTATGTTCACGGATATAATAACGCTTCCATCCTGCCGGTGTCCCATCATTGTAAGTGCTGTATTCTGTGACAATTCCATTTTTCCCATTTTGCCGGATATAAATAGGGTAGTAGGAGGCCTTGGGCGAGTTGAGCACTAAGGTGACATCTTCATCGGGCTGCGCATCCTCCGAAAAGGCGTTGCCGAACTGCACTCTCCCTTTCAGGCTCTTATCCTTGGACGTGTATCCGAAGATACATTGTGCGAGGTCGATTCCATTCTGCCGGTGTGCTTTAGGAAGTGCCTCATAGGGTGTCCGTTCATAGGGCAGCTTGTAAAGGTAAGCCATGCCGAAATCCTTTATCCCTGTCTCCTCAATCCTGAAAAACACGGGAACTCCCTGTGAAGTCTCAATCGCCTTCTTGATTCGTTTCCACTCGTCTGAGCCCTGATAGATAAATTTGTAGTGTTCGAAGGTCTCTTTTGAAAGGTCATATACTGTTTGCTTCTTTGTATCATCATAATCAGCAAAAACGAACTCATAATACTTTCCTTTCGGTGTAGTCTTTTCAGAAGTTCCTTTTTCTTCTTTGCTTACCCGTTCTGTCCAGCGATCCGGTTGCCCTGTCAGCACGATGGTTCCTGTAATGTTTCCTGTTTCCGACACGAATACCCTTCGAGAGCTGTTCTTCGTACAGTTTTCTTTGTCAATTTCAAAGGACAGATTGTCAGTAGGGACACCCGCCTCGTTCATGAGATGATATTTGAATGCAGCAGTCTTGGGGTCGTAACCGGCTATTTTCTCGTTCAAGTTTAATTTGTGTTTCTCGGAGAAATAACTTTCCATAATATTTCTTCCGATGTATTCATCAAGACGCTTATGACTGATACGGTAGGGCTTTCCACAGTCTCTGATCTCGTAGTTTTCCCCTTTCCGCCTCAGCCAGCCACAATGAATCGCATCTGGAGTGGATTTGATGGGATAAAGACCGCTCTTCCCCATCTCTCGCTGTGCGAATAGCATTCTTCGGTCTACATCCAACTTGGAGAAACTCAATATCTCCAGTATATTACGTACCTCTCCCTTGATGGATGTCCCCGGGATGAAATAGCGGTCTGCAATATTTGAAAAGCTCTTATAGACAGCATTCTTGTCATCGGCATCCTGCTTTGTGTGTCCGTTACGGACAAATGTCGGCGTATGGGTCGTTATGGCCAGATGAATGACTCCGCAGATACCATCTGAAAAGGGTATGTCGTGGGATATTTGTCCGCTCCAGTCAGGGAAATATACATTGTTAGAGACGGGGATAAAGTTAAATGGTGATTTTATGTAAGTCATAATCTATTCCTCCTTCGTTTTGAATCCGACAAACACTTCTTTTTCAACTTCCTGTACATTCATGTCAAGACAGGCGGGGTCGGGAGTCTCCGTCCAGTAACGGAGGAACTCAGCCCACAGGGCATCCGAATGGTCCATGCGCTGGGTGAGATAGCACAGGCGGTCCGTGTCCTTGCTGTTGAAGTCGGATGGCTTCACCTTGTCTATATAAATACGGTATCGTCCATCAATATACTTTATGCTGATGGAAATGCCCTTCTCATGGTTGAACAGATAGCCTTCTGCCACAAACGGGTTATGGCCTTCGAACAGCTGTCTGTCGATCAGTGACTCGGGGTGGAATACCTGTGGATGGTTCTCGTTGCTCATCCACAGATAACCCTCGTAAGGTTGGTTGAAATCAATATTTATATCCATCATAGATTGTTTCTCCGTTTTTATTTAGTTTTCCTTTGAATGTTCCATTGCCGCGGTTCACGCCGCCTCCCAGCGGCAGATAGCCTCTGCAGAGGTCAGTCAGAGCCGCTTCAAAAGCCTTGACGATTTTTCCGTCTTTTTCATCTACAGCCGTTTTTCGGAGCATCAATTCAAGGTTGAAAATCTTTCCGGGTGCATAGAGTACTTCCTCTGAGAAGAGTGCTCCGTCAACGGCTCCACCTGTAAAACGGTCTATCTTGACATGATTGAGCACTTTCTTTTCAAGGGGTGCTTTCTGCTTCTCGATGACATCAGAGAAAAGAATGTTCCCTCGCTGCTTGTTCTTTCCTTTGCGGTCGCCTTCCGAACCGAATAAAGTCTTTACGGCTTTGTTTTCTTTGCCGGTATTCTTTTCAAGTTCCTCTGCGGTCTTTTTATCTGCAAATACTCCTTCCAACCGGTTGTAATGATAGGCCGTGCGGTGTGCCAGTGCGCCTTTGACGGAGGAGGCCGGGATGAGTATCACTCGTTCCAGCTCCTCAACAGTTGCTTCTCCCCTGTCCCATGATGTGACGACCGGTTCCCGCACAAAGGTCATGTCCGACCGGTCGTCGCCGAAACCGGAGCCGAAAAACATGAAGTCGACAGGCCTTAGTTCCAGTGTGTATAAGATGCAGTCAGGATCTATTGCTGCAGATGGTGTGTGCGGCCTGTACCCTTCCCATGCTTTCGCCAGTGACGAGGACTTCCCAAGGTAAAGCGCCAGCTCGTCCGGTACACAGAGATCCAAGTCCCTCCGAAGGATGCCGACAACTTTTATCTTCCCGAATCCGCTCCGGCTTCCACTGCCGATACGGAATCCATCCGATTGGATGATGGAAAGTATCGTGTCCATTATGCCGGGCTTGTCTTTTTCTGCCATCAGTTCTATCTCGAAACAGAAACGTACACCTTTGGGCACGATTTCTTCATCGAACTTACCGTTTTTCACAGCCGTTCCCTGCTGGTTGATGCGTACATGCTGGCGGATGGGCAGCTCACGGCATAGCCGCATGATTGCGTCCTCGTCAAGGTTGTCGAAGTTCAGTCCATCAATAGGATTCCCGTCGGCCGACAATATTTTGCCTTCAGACAGCATGATTCTCGATCCCTCTCCATCCTTCTTCTTCTGAAATCCCATCCAATACTCCTGTAGTTCCTCTGGGAGTGAATGTCGGATAAGTCCTGCCAAGGTCGTTGCAGGGATGTAAGGCAGTTCGTTTATATCTTTTGCAACGACCGAGTCGGTCTTGATGTCCTTGTTCCCGCTTCCGATTGCAAGCGGCGTTTCTGTTTCCAGGATGATTCTTGCCAGTTGCCTGTATCTATATGTATTCTCCATATTGGTTCATTGTTTTATGGTTTACAAATCTTCGCCATTTCCGACGCCAGGTTGATGACAGCCTCCTGCAGATGTCCCTTGAGTTCCTCGTTCTCCAAGAATTCCCAGAGCCTTTCCTTTCGTCCACGTTGGTCCCATTTTTCTGCTGCCGTTCCGTGGTTGATATAGCCTTTTCCCTCCTCGTCTTGTTTCCTGCTGCCGATGATTTCTTTCAGCTTCTCTTCATCTTCGTAGACCATGGCAAGACTGCGGATGCTTCCCCATTGCGAGGCGAACACATCTTGCTTAAACAGTCTCTTGTTCGCTTCTACAAACTTGTTTACCTCCGTGATGATAATATTCTGTTTTTCAGCATCTTCCTTTCTCTTTTGCAGGAATCGTACCAGGCTGCTGTCTACTCCTTTTTCTCTCTTCTCGCAGGCAGGCTTCTCCTGCTTGACAAACTGGAAGATGGAGTGTCCCTCCTTGTCGCCCTGCAGGAAAACCGGGTTGTAGACAACCTGTCCGAACCCTTCTGTCTGATAGCAGCCTACGGTGCCTGTTGCAGGCGGCGTACAGTCTGTTTCCACAAGAAAGACACTTCCTTTCTCTATTCCGCAGCGGTCAGCATCGAACGCCTGCCGCTTGTAGTTCCACGGCGCATACTGGAAGGTGCGAATCTGAGACCGTCCCCAGTCAATCTCTCCATGCTCTATCCCGAGGTCGGCAGGCTGTGGCCGGAACGTGCTGTTTCCATACCCGTCGAAAAAGACAAGGCGGCTGTCTGCATACACGGCGACGTACTGCCGGCTGCCAATGTGCAAGGGAGTCTGCAGGGTGGCGGCTTCTGCAAAACCACACTCTGCTATTTCCACGCATCCGTACTGTGCAGAACGTGAGCGTCCCACATGATGAAGTCCGCAGATGGCTTTGACAATGGCATCTTTATACGCTTTTGCCTCCTCGTCAATCTCAATGGAGAACAGCAGGACGAGTCCTCTGCAAAGAGCTTCGTAGCCGAATATCTGGTTGTCCATCGGCCTCCGTGTGTCGCTGTCGTATGCCGACTTGATGGCAAAGTCTTTGTCGACGGTAATCTGCGTGGCAATATGCTCTGGACCGAAAGTGCAGAAGCCTTCCCGGCATTGTCTCAGCTGCATTTTCCTGGCGGCATCCTCCTCTACGAGGTAGCGGACATAGCAGCCGCCCTCTATGCCTTTCAGTTTCGGATAGAAGAGTGAGGCGGGTATGCGCAGCCCCCTTGTTCCGTTGGCTGAAGGATGGGCATCGCCGAAGCGGACGTGTCCGCTGTGGAAGATGAGCCATGCTGCTTCATCCGTCTCCTTATATAATTGCGATGCCACAATCCCCAGAAAGTTGTTTCCCGGAATGAAGTCCAGACTTCTTCTTTTCCCTTCTGTTGCCGACGAGGCGTTCAGGACAATGTCTGAAAGCAGCTCGCATCTGAATTGTATCTTTTCCATAGTCTTAATCTTCTTTTGTTATCTCACAACGTCCGTAGCCGCGGTTGCGTCCCAGCCCCATCCGCTTGATCCATCTGAAGGCATGGGTCAGTACCTCCACATCTCGCTCGTCGACATTCATTACCGTGCCGTAGACACAGCAGGGCAGCGTAGTCTCCACCTTCCGGAGCGAATGGTCTTTTGCAATACCGTCCGCCCCGATGGCTGTCGAAGCCACCGACCGGTAGAGATGTGGCGTGAGCTTCTGGCTGATGATGGCATCCCGTTCTCCTTTGTCGAGTGTCGCATTGGTGAACGATACACTCCTGAACTCGAGGCCGTCTGCGCTACCTGCCTGTCCGAAAAGCCGGTGAACACTCTCCTCCGGAACATCCATGAACTGGTCGAGCATGGCAGCTGCCTCACGGAGCAGTCCCTTTACGGTGCGTCCTGGCACATAGGGCAGACCGTCTCGGTCCTTGATGACCAGTTCGTCGGTATCGGCACCTGCGGCAAGTCCCGATCCACAGTGCCAGCTGGAAAAAAATGTTATCTTGTATCTTACGTCTGTCATTGTCTTTCCTCCTTTGTCTGTTGGTTTATAATCGTATGGAGTGCCAGCACATCGTATGCCGGGTACACTTTCCCGTCCTTTTCCAACGGTCTTCCGTCTGTGAGTTTTTCAATCAACAGCCGCTGGCTTTCATTCATCGTCAGCAGTCGTTTCAATCTTTGGGCAGCCTTCCCACCGTTTTCGTGCATGAGCGTCAGCCACTGTCTGATACCGGTTTTTATGCCGTCTGTCTGTTCGTCGTCCAGCATTCTGCTCAGACTTTCCAGTTCGTCTATACTGTAGTGGGCTGCAGGTTCCTGTCCTTTGTTGAGAAAATAGGGGCCGTAGCAGAATGAGTTGCCTTCGGCAGTCGTCAGCTCACGCTTTTCTATTTCATCATAGTTCATGATGAATGAGTCCTGCACCTTGTGGAACATCAGGCAGGAGGGAGCCGTGGCGGCATTGTTTTCTTTTGCCCGCTTCTTAGCCCTGGTACAGAGCTGTTCGGCCAGGGTATAGCCATAGTAGAAAGGATAAGCCGATTTTGTAAAAGCCACGCCGGCACAGGCTGTCAGCCGGTCCATGCCGGCTTTCTCCAGAATGCGCCGCAGTTCGCCTTCACCGGTGTTTTTCTCGAACTGTCTCATGAATTCCGCAACATATTCTATTGCGAGGTCCCCGCGGATGATGGCGGTCATGTCGTCTCCGCCCAGTACGATCGGTCGGACGGGTATGGTTCCCTTCCAGCCTCCTTCCGGGCTTATCTTCCTGAAAGCGTCGTTGGCAGCTGCGATGGTCGCACGGTCCAGTGCATGGGAGAACCGTTTGAAATCGTCTATCTGATGTCCGATTTTCTGTACGACCTGTCCCAGACCGTTGCCGTCGGCATGGACGATGGCTATCCAGTCGTTCTTCCCTGTCATCTTGGATATTTCAAAAGGAATGGAAGTGCCTGCCTGTAATTTCACGGCCTTTCCGAAGCTCTTCTGGCAGAGAAATGGCGTATTGTTGCGCTTTCTTTTCGCACAGGTAGAGGCATCAAGGTGTTCGTTGTTGTCAACGCTTGTGATGGGAAGGCCTGTCTGTGGCGACCGTTTCAGTCCGAGTCTCCCTGTCGTCACGCTCATGCCAGGCCTGTTCCGCTGACTGCGCAGCTTGCCTTCAAGTTCGTTCACAGCCTGTGTGAAATCATCGCCAAGTTCCACAGCAGCCTGGCTGATGGTCACTCCAGGTGCCTCGGTCATCACCTTTCTCGGGAACGTACGCACCACTTCCCTGCATTCGGTTTCTGTCTCGAAGACGTACTTCACATTTCCCGCTGCTGATATAATCTGGTTGCTTTCCGCCCATCCTTTTCCTACCATTTCCTTGAAGAGGTCTGTGCAGATAAATTCTACCAGTTCACTTGCTCCGACGATATCTTTCAGCTCATTTGTCTGAAAGATGAAGCGTTGGATACCCTGTACGGATGCTCCATATAAATATTTTGCCATACGCTATAGATTATTGTTGCTTTTCTTTCTTGTCAGTAATCCGGCTCCCAGACTGCTGTGTTTCCCAATTCCAATGTAATCGGGCAGCGACAGATTGACGGAAAAATCAAGGTCGATGCTGACCATATTCAGATGCTTGTATTCGACGGGCCTGCCAATGGTATAGTCTGTTATGACTACCTGCAGTCGGAAATTGATGAAGATTCCCAATCCTTTCAGCAGGGAAAGAATGTTGCCCGTCAGTATCTTCTCCAGCAGGTGTGTTCTCTCCACCAGACTCTCTGTGGATTGGAAGTGTCTGTAATTTACTTCATTCAATGCAATCCAGTCCTTGATATGGTAGGAGAGGGGGAGGGGTGATGGCTTCAGATCCGTCTCTTCCACCCTGATGTCTTCTATCTTCAGCACTACTGGATGCTTTCCTATGCAGATGTTGAAATCAGCATGAACGAATAGTTCCTCCATAGCCCTTATCCCTTCACCTATACAGACAATGGCTGCTTTCCCTTTGATCCGTTTGTATTGTATCAATGGATAGGCGTAACGCAGTGTCTTACCATCATGGTTGTGGAACAGAAGGTTACCTGAGGGGATTGCGGCAATAACAGCGCCGCGGAACAGTGGAAGGTCTGCACGACGCAGTGGTGTGTCAAATAACAGGATCAGTGTTTTTATCTGGGTCATAATTTTCCGTTTTTTGCAGGTACGTGGCGCATATGGTGTGACTCTTGTGAATTTTTGCGGAAGAGAACCAGGGACGGGCCGGAATGTTTAGGTCTTTGGCCACAAATATATGAAAAATCCATCAATAGTACAATCAATATCATAAAAAACAACTGGAATTTTTCTGAAACAAGGAGAGAAACGGGGAGAGAGGAGAAAAGAGGCACTTCCGAAATATGGAGTGATGGAGTAAGCCTACTACATAATAAGTCACGCAGAGAATCGGAGAACACTCTAAACACCAAGGAATTGCCGATGGCACAAAAGGGCGAAAGAGAAGTAACGTACGGGTCTCTTCTATTTTCGGGATAAACGTCTTTCACCATTCTCACAGATAAATGCTCTGGTAAAACTCTCAGATAACCCTCCGCTCCACGCCTCCGTTATAGTGTTTTACCTCTACTCACCGCCTCTGTGTGATATTTCATCAAAGTCATCAACTTATGGGACAAACTTCATCACGCCAAATTCCTGAAGACTCGGCAAAGAGACGTCGGCAAGTGCTTCGCTGCATGTCAACAGTTGGGTAACAGGTTTATTCTGCCAGTGATAATTTGTGATGACAGCAGGAAGAGCAGAGACTCTGATTGTAATAATAAAGTCATGCAGGATTTTACAGGTGCCTGACAACGTTGCAACCAAGGCTTGACAGGGGTGCAACCAAGGCTTGATTGGAGGTTTAAAGGGCGTTAGTTGGAGCGCAACCAAGCATTGATTAGCTTACTGTTCTGCAACCGGTTGACTGTGTGTCGGTTGTGTATGAGGATTTTTAGGATATTTGTTGAGGATTAAAATCGCTTCCCAGCTTGTAGTGTAAAGATATTTCACCGCACAGGCTCATTTACCAGAGTGCTTTTCCCGGATTGTTGAAAAAGCCGGCACGTGTCTACATCCGGCGAATGTTTCATTCATTACCCGGCGGTGGAAGAGGGTTGGGTAACAGGCTGATGATAAGAAGGCAGATGGTCTGTTTCAGCGTAGAAAGGAAATCGGACGGATGTCATTCTATAAAAAAAGAAAGCAGCATGCCGTAACACGAGACCTCCGCCGACCTTGTTTACACGGAGGAAGCGTTGTAGACTGTCAATGAGTCGCTTGTTTCGTCACCGCTTAGCAAAGAGCTTTTGACGTGGCTCCAAGATGTCTGTTTTAGTGTGTCTTCCGGCCGCATTGTCACTGCGCTTTTGAAAGCCGGTCGATGGAATCTGCTTTTTCAGGTTTCCGGGAAGCTCATGTCGGTTAGACTTTTCCGGACGTGTTTATCTGCTTATCCGGAAGCCTTCTATCTGTTCGTATTGTCTTTCTTTCATTTTCCCGCAGATTCTGCCTATCCATCGGCGGTGGGTAAAGATGAAGCTGCAGCCGAGAAGGGAGAGAACCGTATGCGTAAGCAGGGGACGGCCAAGCCACCAGCTGCCCAAGGCGATGACGGGAAACGGACTGAAAAGAACCAAGAAAGGCACGACTGACAGAAGGTAAGGTGTTCCGGAACGTTTCCCGGTATGAACGGTGTTCAGGGGCTGTGCCACCTTATTATATACAGCCATCTGAAAGAGGATGCGGTAGCAGACTCCGGCTGTGTACAGCGCATAAGCAATGATTGTCCACGGACTTATCGTGCCAAGGATCGCGGCAGGCAGCAGCAGGAGAACCGGCAGCAGCAGCAAGGCGGCATAAAAGTAATATTTCGCAAGCAGCAGGGTGTACAGGCTGTTTCGCTGCATGAGCAGGCACTCAAAGTAGTTGCCTTCAACACTCATGATTCTTGTGAGGAAAGCAATGCCATAGATGGTGAAACAGTAAAAAAGGAAAAAATGGTTCTCTCCGTTTCCCACCCCGATTCCGAAGCATGTGCTCAGTGCGTAAAGGATGATGAATGCCGTATCGGCGATAAAGATGTATCGTAACCGTTTGTTTCGGAGAATGCTCCGTGTCTCGAGCTTGAAGTATTCTCCCAGAAGATGGAACCGTTCGAAGAAAGTGAGCGGCAGGGGGGCTTCTTTCCTATAGACAGCTGCCGGGGTGAGGTATTGTTCGTGACGGATCTGCCATTGAAGAACACGCCTGTTCAGGTCGGACAGCAGGAACAGCAGGGAGAACAGAGCCGTATAGACCCATAGGTTCCAGGTCATCAGGGCATTCCCGATGAAACCGAAGGAATCGACATAGGAACGAGGGGTGGGGAAGAAGAAGATGGTCGCTGCGGCAGACAGGTAGACGGCCGTCGGAAGCAGCCAGTAATAGATTCTGTGTGCAATGAGCACTTGTGTGATTTGGAAGAACTGTCCGTTGACAAGCAGCAGCAGATACAGGCCGACCGTATAACCGGCCATGGCTCCTAAGCCCGATTCCGGGACGACGGTTTTAAGGCCGAAAGGAATACAGAGAAACAGGAAAAAAGTGTTCTTGAAATCTGTCAGCTGGCGGACAACCAGATAATCTGCGTAGATGTTTCCCGGCAGCGGCAGCAGGAGGTAGGGGCGCACCTGCATCAGCCTGCGGTTGTCGGACGCATAGCGAAAGAAGTAATCGAAGAGGAGCAGGAGAGGGAGCAGCGCATAGATGAATCGGTAGCCGCCGATGTCCGAGCTGGCGACGAGATCCGCCATTTCTGCCCCTGCCCAGCCCATGTATACACAAACAAAAACAGCCAACACGTAGTAAAGAAACCTTCCTGCGTTGTTGGCTTGCCATTTAGGATTCCTCCTGTCCGAGAGGCAGAAGTGCGTATGTAGGGTGTAAAGTGCTTCCCAATAAGTCATTTACCGTAAGTCTATGATTTCAGCAGACGGATAGCTTTTCCTGTTGAAAGTAAAGATGGCATCGGAGAGATTCCTGCGCTGGATGCCCGTCACGGTGATGGTAGTCCATTTACCGTTTTGCTTCATCCTGACACCCTGTAACTGGTAGTTCCTGCTTACCGTCACATAAACCTCGGACACGCTCCGTCTGGCATCAAGCGCCTTCATGTGTACCACGTAGGCGTTGCCTTTGTCTGTCATCGAGAGGCTGTACCCCTGCCGGTACATCGTCAGCAAGGTGTAAGGATTCATCGAGAACCGCTGCGCCTCGGTGGGCGTGGAGATGTTCACTTCATTGGTAGACCTCATGTACGACCACTGGGTTTTCCCGTTGAACCAGATGGTCATCTGCGGGGTGGAGGCTACGAACTTCGTGCCTTTTACGGATATTGTGCCCGAAGTTCTTCCTACGGCTCCGGGTCTGGACAGTGCAAAGCGGGCGGTAATGCCTCCCCGGCTGGATACGATGGCCGTGGCTTTGTCCAGACAGGCCTTGGCCTGGCTGGAGTTCTGTGCGAGAACACTGTTTGCCGCAAAGAGGACGGACAGTAATAAGAAATACTTGATCTGTTTCATCGTTATGATGTTTACGCTGTTTTGTTCTTTACCGTTCTGGTCAGCAAGGGGACGGATGAACGGTGTTCTCCATCCGTTTGTCGACCGCCTGTAACACCTCATCCGTGCAGAGAAGCGAGCATGTTGTCGAGGCTTACCTCATCCCCGATCAGTACCTCACGCGGCTTCGAGCCTTTGGCAGCTCCTACGATGCCGGCTTTCTCCATCTGGTCCATCAGCCGGCCGGCACGGTTGTAGCCGATGGACAGGCGGCGTTGGATCATACTCGTCGAACCCTGCTGGCTGATGACAATGGCACGTGCGGCCTCTTCGAACAACGGGTCGAGACTGTGCGTATCCAGTGAACCGCCTCCGCTCACCTCATCTTCTGAAAGCGGTTCCGGAATCTCCAAAGGATGTACCGGCCCCAGCTGGTTGGCGATGAATTTCGTTATCTTCTCCACCTCGGGAGTATCCACAAAGGCACACTGCACGCGCACAGGATCGGCACCGTTGAGATAGAGCATGTCACCGCGTCCGACAAGCTGCTGCGCCCCCGGACGGTCGAGGATGATGCGGGAATCCATCATGGCACCGACACGGAAGGCGATACGGCCCGGGAAGTTCGCCTTGATGTTGCCGGTGATGATGCTGGTGGTCGGTCGCTGTGTCGCAATGATCATGTGGATGCCGACGGCACGTGCCAGCTGGGCTATACGGGTGATGGGCATCTCCACTTCCTTTCCGGCAGTAAGTATCAGGTCGCCGAACTCGTCGATGATGACGACGATATAGGGCATGAACTCGTGTCCGTCCTCGGGATTCAGCCTGTGGCTGAGGAACTTCTGGTTGTATTCCTTTATGTTTCTCACGCGGGCTGCTTTCAGCCTGTCGTAACGCTCATCCATGAGCACGCACAGGCCTTTCAGTGTCTTCACGACTTTCTGCACATCAGTGATAATCGGTTCTTCCTCGTTCTCTTCGACGGCCGCCATGAACGGTTTGGCTATCGGTGAATAGACACTGAACTCAACTTTCTTCGGATCGACAAGTACAATTTTCAGCTCGTTGGGATGTTTCTTGTAGAGCAGGGAGGTGATGATGGCATTCAGTCCGACGGACTTACCCTGACCTGTGGCACCGGCAACAAGCAGGTGGGGAATCTTGGCAAGGTCTACCATATAGACCTCGTTGGTGATGGTCTTGCCCAATGCTATCGGCAGTTCCATCGTCGATTCCTGGAACTTGCGGGAATTGAGGATGGAGTACATGGATACGATGTTCGGCTTGGCGTTCGGCACCTCTATGCCGATCGTTCCCTTGCCCGGCATCGGAGCGATGATACGGATGCCTATCGCCGCCAGACTCAGTGCAATGTCATCTTCGAGGTTCTTGATCTTGGAGATGCGGATGCCTTGTGCCGGAGTGATTTCATAGAGGGTGATGGTAGGCCCGACGGTAGCCCGTATGCTGCGGATCTGTACCCCGAAGTCGTTCAGTACCTTGATGATGCGGTCCTTGTTCGCTTCCAGTTCCTCGTGGCTTACATAGCTCGTCTTGGAGTCGGAATCGTACTCTTTCAGCAGATCGAGTGTCGGAAACTTCCAGTTTGTGAATGGTTCACGGGGATTGATCGGTGTCAGTGGCAGATTGCTGTTTGCCACGGTCCTGCCATGTGCCTGTTCGGTGTCAGGGACTTTTTCCACTTCCAGGCCGGGTGTCTCCTGACCGGCTGTATGCTCCAACGCATCATGGTCGTCAGGAGCATAGAGGGAGTCGCATTCGCGCTGTACGGCAGCTGGCCTTGTGGACAGGTCTATGGGCTGGGCAAGTTCGGGGTCTACCGGTGCCGTCAGGTTGTCGGATACGTTGTCTGCAACCGCCTCATCTGCATACAGTCCGTCCGCAGCGGCTTTGTTGTCATGATGGACTACGGTGAATTTGACCTTGTCGCGTATGTAGCCGACCGGGTTCATCATTTTGCGTACGACCGTGATGGTCTCCGAAGTAAGATAGGTCAGGTAAGCCAGCATGACGATGACCAGTATTGCCATCAGTCCTGTCGTCCCGACAAGATTCTCTATATACTGCATACAGAAGACACCGTGATCTCCGCCGGGATTGAAGACCTGGTCACCCATCAGCGGGGTGAGCAGTTTGGCAAATGTAATCGAGGACCATATCATTACCAATGCCATTCCCATGAACCATTTCATCAGGTTCAGCTTCTTGTAAGCCCCCATCATGCGGAGACCGCAGAGGGTGATGAAGGCCGGGATGATGAAGGCCGGAATGCCGAAACAGCGTGAGATGAGACCGTATGAGAGCAGAGCGCCGAGCGATCCGCACGCATTCTGGAAGACCCTGCCGGTGTTTTCGACCTCACCGGGACGCAGGTCGGTTACTAAACTCTGGTCGGCGGCACCGGTGTTGAAATAGCTGAAGAAGGCCACGCAGATGAAGAGCGCAACACCAAGGAGGATGAGACCGGCTACAAATCCCGTCTTGTCGTTAATGATATTGTTGAGCCCGATTGCCTCTGTAAATGTCTTGCTTTTGCGTTCCGTTTTCTTCTTTGCCATTGGTTCATCTTCGTTTTATCCTTGCAAAAGTAATAAATTCATGCCACATAAGTACAGGATTTCAGACTTTTTTTCTTAATTTTGCAGGTCAGTATACATTCTGAAATGAATAGGGTATTATATAACAAATTCGACAAAAGCAGAATCTCGCAGCTGCCGAGAGTTACTTTTCCGGGGAGAATCGTCGTTGTCCTGAATGAGGCAGAGGCGGAGAAGGCCGTCAATTATCTGCTTTCACGTGACATCATCGGCATTGATACCGAAACACGTCCCACCTTCAGAAAAGGGCAGCACCACAAAGTCGCGCTCTTGCAGGCCTGCGACAAGGAGGTGTGTTTCCTGTTCCGACTGAACCTGTTGGGTATGCCTGACTGCATTAAACGTTTTCTTGAAGATACGACCGTACCGAAAGTAGGGCTTTCCTTGGGCGATGACATGCTGATGCTGCACCAGCGTTCAGCTTTCAAACCGGGCTATTTCATCGATCTGCAGGACTACGTGAAGTCGCTGGGCATCGAGGACATGAGTTTGCAAAAGCTCTATGCCAACGTTTTCCATGAGCGCATCACGAAACGTGAGCAACTGTCGAACTGGGAGAATCAGATTCTCAGTGACAAGCAGAAACTCTATGCCTCAACGGATGCGTGGACGTGTATCAATCTCTATGAACGGCTGCATGAATTGAAACATACTGGTGATTACGAACTGATTGTAGTGCCTCCGAAAGAACAACCGGTTCCTGCCGGGCACAAGGAAAACGTGGAGAGTGCTGCAATCTGACATTTCAGAACCGGACTGTCCCACGGCGATTGATTTCCCGTGACGTGTAGCAGGGAAATCGCTTGGGTCCGGTAGGGTCCAAGGACTGACAGACCGATGAAACGGGAATAATAGTGAAATTGAAACTTTATGTATAAGCAAATATATCTGAAAAAAGGCAAGGAGGACAGCCTGCTCCGTTTCCACCCCTGGATATTCTCAGGTGCTGTCGATGGAATCGATGAAGGACTTGAAGAAGGTGATACTGTCCGGGTGCTGACACATGACGGAAGATTCATTGCCGTCGGACACTTCCAAATCGGTTCCATCGCCGTCCGTGTCCTTTCTTTCCGTGACGTAGAGATTGACAATACCTTCTGGGAGAGCCGTCTGGAAGCGGCCTTGCGTATGCGGGAAGCCATCGGTGTCGTCTGCGAAGAAGGAGATGCCGACTCCTCGTTTGTCAACACGACCTACCGGCTTGTTCATGGGGAAGGTGACAATCTGCCAGGCCTGGTCATCGACATTTATGGCAGAACAGCGGTCATGCAGGCACATTCTGTCGGCATACATGTATGCCGGTCTGTGATAGCAAAGGCCCTTGTGGACGTGATGGGAAACAGGCTGGACAGCATTTTTTACAAGAGTGAAACAACCCTGCCTTTCAAAGCCGATCTCGGACAGGAGAATGGTTTTATCTACGGTGAGACGGATCATGATATTGCGGTTGAGAACGGATTGAAGTTCCATATCGACTGGTTGAAAGGACAGAAGACCGGCTTCTTCATCGATCAGCGCGAGAACCGTTCGCTGCTGGAACGCTATGCCAAGGGGCGCAGTGTGCTCAATATGTTCTGTTATACAGGTGGCTTTTCTGTTTACGCCATGCGGGGCGGTGCGGAACTCGTACACTCCGTGGACAGTTCGGCCAAGGCGATAGAACTGACCACAAAGAATGTAGACTTGAATTTTCCGGGCGATCTGCGTCATGAAGCCTACTGTGAAGATGCCTTCAAGTATCTTGACGAACATGAAGGGAAGTACGACCTGATCGTCCTTGATCCTCCGGCTTTTGCAAAACATCGGAAAGCTCTGAAGAACGGTCTGCGCGGGTACACCCGGTTAAATGTCAAGGGATTTGAGAAGATCAAACCGGGGGGGATTCTCTTTACTTTCAGCTGCTCTCAGGTCGTTACAAAGGACAACTTCCGGCAGGCAGTATTCACGGCAGCTGCACAGGCCGGGCGTAAGGTGCGCATCCTGCATCAGCTCCATCAGCCTGCCGATCACCCCATCAACATCTATCACCCTGAAGGTGAATATTTGAAGGGACTGGTTCTCTATGTTGAATAAAGTCAGACGTTTCATAGCTAACGAACATCTACTGCATGCGGAGGCTCTATACTTAGTCGCCCTGTCCGGCGGTGCAGACAGTGTCGCCCTGCTGTTGACCCTGAAGGAGTTAGGCTATCGTGTTGAAGCTGTACATTGCAACTTCCAACTGCGTGGGGAGGAAAGTCTGCATGATGAACGGTTCTGTCAGGAACTTTGCCGGCGGGAGAACATTCCGCTTCACAAGGTGCATTTTGACACACGGTCTTATGCCGCTTTGCATAAGGTGAGCATTGAGATGGCGGCACGCGACCTGCGTTATCATTATTTCTTTCAGTTGAAAGAGACGTTGGGAGCGGATGCCGTCTGTGTGGGACACCACGAAGAAGATTCTGTAGAGACGATCCTCATGAATCTTGTCCGTGGAACGGGGCTCAAGGGGCTGATGGGGATTCGGCCGAAGAAAGACGGTATTGTCCGTCCGCTGCTCTGCGTGTCACGCCATGAAATCGAGGCATATCTCCATGCACGGAATGAACCATTCGTAACGGACAGTACGAATCTTGTTGCCGATGTGGTACGTAACAAGATACGACTGACCATTCTCCCGAGGCTGGCTGAGATAAACCCATCTGTCAATGAGGCCATCCTCCATACGGCAGAACACCTTTCTAATGTAGACAGAATAGTACAGAATGTGCTTCAAAATACTTTGAGAGAGGCGATTATCCCTGTCGATTCAACTATTGGAGAAGAGGATATTCCCTCAACGGATCATGCCTTTAAACTTAATCTGAAGGTCATTCGCCAATTTCCCGCTCCCTCTCATCTCCTTTTTCATGTATTGAGACCTCTCGGTTTTACCCCCTCTCAGATTGAAGAGACGGCCGGGCATCTTGAAGGACAGACAGGACAGGTCTGGACGTCTTCCACACACGAGCTCACACATGACCGTGACGTTTTTTTCGTCATGCCGGTGGAGAAAGAAAGGAAACATACGCTTGTCATGCCTGAACCAGGACGCTATGTCTATGATGACGGCCTTTCCGTACGATTGACACGAAAGCGTCTGCTTCCTTCCCAAAGTCCTTCTTTCTCACGCAGTCAGACCATTATCGACCTTGATGCCTCTTCCATCCGCTTTCCTTTGACCCTCCGCCGTGCAGCCGAAGGCGACCGCTTTGTCCCGCTCGGAATGGACGGTGCTCAGCTTGTAAGCGATTTTCTCACTAATCTCAAGCGTAACCGTTTTGAGAAGCGAGGACAACTGATCCTGGCAGATGCCACGGGTACGATTCTCTGGGTTCTCGGGCTGCGTATCAGTGATCGTTTCAAAATCACGTCACACACGACCTCCATCCTGCATATCGAACTGCTTTAGCTTTCTTGTACGGTGTCTCTTTCCGGTTAACCCTTTATGATTCCGCCCGGCATTCGTATGATCTGCCGTTTCTTCGGTTCTTCCGTTAAATACATAGATTGGAAAAAGAATAAAGGATTATGCGCTTCCATGGTACGGTTGTCCAAAATCAGATAGTCTTGCAAAGGAGGATAAACTACAAGATGAAATGCAGAAAAGGCTAATTGAAACGATGTCCATTTATCAGCAGGCCTTTCTGCCTTCTACAAACAACTTATTCCTATATCATCAGTGTTTGTAAACTGTTTTCATGCAACGCAAAGCAACACATGCTCTTTCAGCTTCTAAAAGATGCCTGATTGACCTGCAACAGGTGCTCTTTCAGCGTGTTACCAACGCCCTTTTGGAGTCCAATCAAGCACCTTTTCAAAACGGATAGACAACCAATTGATTTACTGCTGGTTGCAAACTTGCTTTTGGCACGTGTTTCCTATATCCGCAGATGATTTATTTAAAATTATGTAATGGTTTTTCAAAACCGTGGTCTTCGGGACAGGACGGTCTGTAACTTTTGAGTTGCTGTCCGTTGAAACGTAAATGTCATCGATTTCTGTGCGGAATTTCCTTATAAATCAGTAATGCCTCTTGGCCGTAGGGAAGCAAGTTCCCCTTTATTCAATTGATGACGTTAGCCTTTGGCTTTTACTGCATGCCGCTCCCGTTCCGGAAACAGAGGGCAAGATCGTATGCCCTCGACATGTCCCGTGTCCGCTGCCGGCACAATACGTGTCGGGCATCAACACGATGTGTGGCGGACATCAGTATATCGGCAGAAGAAAGGAAGTTCCTGCCATGATCGGCAGGCGAAAAGAGGGCTGTCCTATAGGGAAAATACTACCGGACAGCAACACAGGGTCTGCATCCTCGCATTGCCAATGGCGTAGTATCGGTTTGATGGTCAGGAAATAAAGTTGTAGGCCGGGTGCATGCCGAGGAATTAAACAGAAGGGGAGCCTTGCCTCATCTGCCTATAAGACAGATTTCTCCTTCAAGACGGACGGGAGCGTTATCCCTACGGTGCATCTTCCAATTGATACATTCGGGGGTGTGTCGGGATGCGATTTCAGCCAAAGACAGCTGTCATGTATAAAGAACAACCGCTGCCAGAGAGCTGATAACTCGATGGTAGCGGTTGTTTTAATGTTTCTGAAGGATAGAAGCTGTCATTATGAAAGGAGACTCTCCACGGATTCTGTGTCTTGACGCACCCGCCTCTCTGTAAGATTATTCTGCAAGTTTCTTTTTTACTTCCGCGAGTGCTGCAATCCAGTCTGTATCGAGCGAGAACTGCGTAAGGTAATCTTCACGGTTGAAATAAGCCAGCACAAGGTCTTGGTCGGGATCATTATACAACGGATGATTGATGCTCGTCTCCTTGAACAGCTTGAGAATGCGATCCCTGTCCCGTTGCTTTGTCGCATGGGCGTATTGGCGTGTAAAGAGGTTGACATACTCGTGCATGCAATAAGACATGGAGTCGAGCTGGGCATTGAGATGGGCGATTTCCTTTTTGGACAGCTGCCGGGTCGTATCAACGATAGCCGATAATGTACGGGTATTCAGATAGGTGATGGCGTCGACCTTGAATGAGGCCGCCTTACGTACATCTACATCCTCTTTGGAATCAGTCGCTACTTTGTAAGCACTGGTATAAATCTGTTTTGAGACACGTTCCTGTTGCGCATTTACAGTCAGCAGTGAAGCGAACAGGAATGTCAGTACCATTAATTTAGTTTTCATACGCTTTGATAGTTTTAATATTGTTACTATATTTTTTCCCCGATGTGATTACCATGCCGGTCTAATCCGCACAAGTTGGACAGCTAACCCCGCCCTAACCATCTGCCTCCGGCACTGTTTCCCTTGAAGATGCAGGCTGCCGTACAAGGTCATCTTATCCGGTCAGCATGTGACCTTGCAAAGTCTTTCCAGGAACCATAATGCCGGGCATCAGTCGTCGGACGGTTCATCTGCAGGAAATGGCAATAAGCAGCAGCGACAGCATCTGTAGCATCCATGAAGTGTGGCATCTGGTCGTCACGCAGGTGGAGCAGCTTCTGTAACATACCCGCCACCTGTTCTTTAGAGGCCGACCCGTTCCCGGTGATGGCCAGTTTGATCTTTAACGGGGCATACTCACTGATCGGGACGTCATGATGAATGGCTGCTGCTATGGCCACGCCTTGCGCACGTCCGAGTTTCAGCATCGACTGCACGTTCTTCCCGAAGAAGGGTGCTTCGATGGCAAGTTCGTCAGGCAGGAATTCATCGATGATGCCAGTGACACGGTCGAAGATCTTGCCCAGCCGTAAGTACACATCTCTCTCTTTGCGCATATCGATCACTCCCATGACGACCAGTTCCGCCTTGTTGCCGCTGACACGCAGCACGCCATACCCCATGACATTGGTTCCCGGGTCGATACCCAGCAGTATCTTTTCAGTCTGTGAACTTCTTGTCTGCATTCTGAATTACTTTGATGCAAAGCTTCTCAACGGTCCATGTAGGGATTGTGGGCAAGTTCAAATCCAATGGTCGTCTTAGGCCCATGTCCCGGGTAGACGACGGTGGAGTCTGGAAGCTGTGCAAGTTCTCTCAGGCTGCCGATGATCTGGAACATGCTGCCACCCGGGAAATCGGTTCTCCCGATGCTTCCCTTAAAGAGGGTATCGCCTGTGAAGAGAACATTCTCTTCCGCACAATAGAAGGAAACCGAACCGCCCGAATGTCCGGGCGTACGGATAATCCTGAAAGTATGTGCTCCGAAGGATATTTCCTTGTTTTCAGTGAGATTCAGCTTGCCGGCGGGGAGTCGGTCGTTTAGTGTGATTCCCAGCATCTGGCTGGCAGCCTGTTCCGGATTCTCCATGAACACGCCATCACATTCATCCACTTCCGGCAGCAGCTTGAAAGCTTTGAGAATCGCAGCATCACCGAGGTGATGGTCAAGATGTCCATGTGTGCCAAGATTGTGGATGGGTGTCAGTCCGTTATTCTTTATGTAGTCGATGACCGTGTTCTGTTCACTCTCCGTGAAGGCACCACAATCGATGATGACGCATTCTTTGGTATCGTCGCTGACGACGTAACAGTTTTCCTGAAGAGGATTTACTTCAAATGTCTGGATTTTAAGCATAAGCGTTTATGTAGAATAGTAAGGAAGCGCAGATGAAGGGACGAGGAGGGGAGCCATGGGGGAGAAGGTCTTTCCGTCAGGGGATTATCCCGGTACATAGATGAGATACTTCTCTTTAAACCATGCTTCGTCAAACCATTGCGACAATTCTGTCTTTTCGGCAATCTTTCGGAACGGTCTCAATTCTTCGTCAAGGCAGCCTCCTTTGAGGACAAGTACGCCATTGGGAAGTACGTTGTGCTGGTCGCAGGCAATATTTTTCTTGACTACTTTCATCAATTCAGGCAGAGGCATCACAGCCCGCGAAACGATGAAATCGAACTTTCCCTTTTCCTCTTCGCCCCGTTGGTGCATGGGGAGAACATTCTCGAGGCCGATGGAATCGGCAATTTCCCGGGCAACCCTGATTTTCTTTCCTGTCCCGTCTATGAGTTTGAAATTTGACTCGGGAAAAAGAATGGCAAGCGGGATGCCGGGAAATCCGCCCCCCGTGCCGAAGTCGAGGACATTTGTTCCTTCCCGGAAGCGAATCCGTTTGGCGATTGCCAGGGAATGCAGGATATGATGTTCATAAAGGTTGTCAATGTCTTTGCGGGATATGACATTGATCTTGGCATTCCAGTCATGATACAGTGTGTCGAGTGCGGCAATCTGTTCTTCCTGTCGAGGAGTGAGATGAGGGAAGTATTTTCTTATTATTTCTGTCATTGTCTTGTTGAATGTCGGGGGATGTCAAGGTGAATGTGCGAGGGAGCGGAGGAACAGGCGGAGGGAATCTGACAGGAGGCGGATGAGTCTGCAAGGTGCCACCAGACGAGCAAGCTCAATTTTCCACCGCCACGCTTACTTCTTTCCGGCTGATTTCCCCGGGCGTATAAATGAACACGGTGGAATCATCCGTAAGGATGAAATTGTCGGATGGATAGGGAGTAATGCCCACGAAATATCCTTTCGATTGCAGCCTTTCAATATCGTTGTCCTCTATGTCTTCACGTTTTGACAGCCTTTCGATGATTTTCTCTGTCAGTTTCTCCCCGGCATCCTTTCCGAAATGTTCCGACAGGGTGACACGGTGTCCGTCTTTCAAATCGAAGTTGCGTGCTATTGTGTACTTTGTCAGCCTCCCGTTTCCATTGTTGATGGCGATATGTGAGACAGCTGTGACGTAATGATCTGCCGCAGCCCTCAGTTCTGTCTTGATGGACAGTTCCCCAATCAGTTGACTTCTTCCTTTCTCCTTCTGACGTATGAGGCGTGCCATTTCCATATAGTCTCTTATATATTGGCGCACGAAGGAGGGAATGGCCGTCTTTGGTGAGAGCGGACCGTAACTGATAGAAAGATAATCAGGCTGCAGAAGTCCCATTCGCAGCAAGGAGTCATTGACAGCAGCATACTTCCGTTCCTTCAGGCAGGTGAAGTCGACATGAACATGACACTGTATCGCATCAGAAAGACGAGCCAGCGTGTCTGCGGACACGACTATTGTAGAAACCTCCAGCTTCTTGGGAGGGCTCTTCCGATGCCCGCAGCTTCCTGTTGTCAGCAGGAAGACAGCGGAGAATGCAATGATTGAAAATAACTTCTTTGTCATATTACAGACGGCAAAGTTACAAAAAGTTTTTGTAACTTTGCATTATACATCTTATAATAAAAGGGAAAGAATGATAAAAGCTTGTTTGTTTGATTTGGATGGTGTCGTGTTCGATACAGAACCTTTATACACCTTGTTCTGGCATGAAATGGGGCGCAGGTATTGTCCTGACGTCGAAGGTTTCGAGTATGCCATAAAGGGACAGACACTGGTACAGATCTTCGACCGGTATTTTGCCGGGGAAGAAGAAGTGCAACGGCAGATTACGCATCGTCTGGATGTATATGAGCAGAATATGCCATATCATTATGTTTCTGGTTTTGAATCGTTTGTAAAAGACCTCAGAAGTAAAGGACTAAGGACGGCGGTCGTGACGAGTTCCAATCTTGACAAGATGCGGAATGTCTACAGATCCCATCCGGAGTTCAAGGATTATTTTGATGCCATCCTCACGTCGGAAGACTTCGCTGAAAGCAAACCGTCGCCAGACTGTTATCTCAGGGCTGCAGCCCGGTTCAATGTCCCCGTCGAGGCATGTGTGGTCTTTGAAGACAGTGTCAACGGCTTATGTTCCGGCATCTCTTCCGGTGCACGGGTCATAGGTCTTGCAACCACCAATCCGGCAGCTGACATCAGGCGCTATACCCATGAGGTCATCCGTAATTATGAGGGATTCACTTTGTCGGATGATTAAAAAGAGGTAACTTTGCAGCCTGAACGCAGGGCTTGCAGTCCGTGATTCTATGACAGGAGGAGCAAGAATGTATGTTCTGGATCACAGAAGGTAAATATGAACCGGAATTGTTGATTGTGAATCCGGAGACAAGAACAGGTATATGGGATATTTAACAACAGACAAGAAAAAGGTAACGGCCAGGACGCTGCTGGAGATGAAAGCGGCAGGGGAGAAGATTACCCAGATGACGGCCTATGACTACACTACGGCGGGAATCATCGATGCAGCTGGCATAGACAGCATTCTCGTCGGCGATTCAGCATCCAATGTGATGGCCGGCAATCAGGATACAACCCCGATCACTGTAGACGAGATGATTTATCATGCACGTGCTGTCGTACGTGCCTGCCAGCGATGTCTGGTCGTCTGTGATATGCCTTTCGGATCTTATCAGGTAAGCCGGGAAGATGGAATACGCAATGCCATCCGCATCATCAAGGAGACAGGTGCAGGAGCAGTCAAGATGGAAGGCGGCACGGAAATCGTCGATACCGTAAGAGGAATCATAGCAGCGGGGATTCCCGTTGTCGGACACCTCGGCCTTACTCCTCAGAGCATACACAGGCTCGGCGGCTACGGTCTCCGTGCAAAAGAGGAAGCCGAAGCACAGAAGCTCATGGATGATGCGCTTGCCCTTGATGCTGCCGGCGTGAGCGCCATCACGCTCGAGAAGGTGCCCGCTGCTCTCGCCGCCAAGGTGACAACGCTGGTTAAAGCCGCGACCATCGGTATCGGTGCGGGGAACGGGACAGACGGTCAGGTGCTTGTCTATGCGGATGCACTCGGCATGACCCAGGGGTTCAAACCTAAGTTCCTACGCCATTTCGCCAATGTCCATCAATGTATGACAGATGGGGTACAGGCGTATATCAGATGTGTGAAAGAAGTTACTTTCCCATCGGATGCGGAGTCCTATTGAGATGCAACAACCCGCAGACCGGCTTGTGTCTTTACACCGTCAGACAGGGCATGATTCCGGTTACGGAGCCGGACAATAGGATGAAAACGTGGCAAGATGGGTTGCCTGCGTCGACCGATAAAGGATAAGCATATAGGCAGAAGGGGATCCTTACTCCTGTCTGTCAAATGATTATAGAACTTTGATTCTACCATAAAATAAAGGTCATGGACACTCAAAACATACCTGTTCACGTCAGACTCTGGAACAAGCGTTTCTGGATGCTGGCGATGGCAAACCTCCTGCTGGCGATGTCTTCTTATATGCTTCTTCCCGTAATTCCACTGCGAATGAAGGCATGGGGATATACGCATCTTCAGATAGCATGGGTGCTTGGAATCTTCTTTGCAGGGCTGTATCTGTTCGGATGTATGTCGGGTTATCTCGTGCAACGCTATCGCCGTAAGAACGTGTTCTGTGTGTCGACTTTGGCATTGTGTGCTGTCACGGGGGTTTTCTACTATCTGAATACACGTCCGGATGATTCTGTCGATTATGCACTGCTTCTGCTGCTCCGGCTGCTGCAAGGAGCATTCTATGGTCTGTCTCAGCTCGTACTTCTCGGTACTTTGATCATCGACACCGTGGAGGCTGTACACCGCACGGAAGCCAATCATGCAGCAACATGGTTTGGCCGGTTCGCCCTTGCCCTCGGTCCTTTGGCGGGGCTTCTGGTCTACCGGCATGGTCAATTCGGATCGGTGCTTCTCCTTTCCTGCGCCTGTCAGTTTCTCTCCTTCATATTCGTCTGTCTGGTTCGTTTTCCCTTCCGTATGCCGAACGAGGATCTCCACCGCTTTTCTTTCGACCGTTTCCTTTTGAAAGACAGTCACTGGCTGTTCCTAAACGTCATGCTGGTTACCGCTGCTGCAGCCCTTGTACTGACCCTTGCACACAGCCTGCGCTTTTATGAATTTGTCATGCTGGGTTTTTTCATGGCGCTTCTTGCCGAGCGGTATGCTTTTGCTGATGCCGACCTCCGAAGTGAGGCGACTACCGGGATGACGGCGATGGGGATTGCGGTCTTGCTCCTGATAACGCACAGTCGGGAGAGTGTCGGCTATATCGCTCCTCTCCTCATGGGTTTCGGAATTGGCGTGACAGGAAGCAGGTTCCTGCTGTTCTTTATCAAGCTGTCCGACCATTGCCAGCGCGGAACAAGTCAGAGCACCTATCTGCTTGCCTGGGAGACCGGGATTGGAGGGGGGCTGATGGCTTCCTTCGGCCTGTTCAACTGTTCTCCCGCTCCTGTACTGTGGACGTGCCTCGGGATTCTTGCAGCAACCTTGATCCTCTATGTGGCCTTTGTCCATAAATGGTACATTGCACATAAAAACCGGTAAGGAAAAAGAGGGAATAAGCCGAGACGGACGTCTTTTTCGGTTCTTCCGTTAAATGCATAGATTAGAAGAATAAAGGGCTTATACACTTGCAGGGTATGACTGTCCGAAATCAGATGGCCTTGCAAAGGAGTGTAAACTACAAGGTAAAATGCAGAAAAGGCAAATTGATACGATGCCTGTACATCAGCATGTCTTTCCGTCTTCTACGGACAATTATTCCCATATCATCGGTGTTTGTAAACTGTTTTCATGCAACGCAAAGCAACACATGCCCTTCTGGCTTCTAAAAGATGCCTGATTGACTTGCAACAGGTGCTTTTTTAGCGTGTTACCAACGCCCTTTTGAAGTCCAATCAAGCACCTTTTTGAACGGCTTCACAACCAATTGATTGACTGCCGGTTGCAAACCTGCTTTTTGAACGTGTTTTTTATATTTGCAGCTGATCCATTTGAAATTATGTAATGGTTTTTCAAGACCTTCTCTGATTTCAACAGATTAAATTGAAAAGGTCTTTGTATCGGATGATGATGATAGAATAGCCAGCCAAGACGATCTTGCTGTGTTTTGTTTAGTGATTAACTTCGGTCTTCCGTTGAAGCTATACGAAAAGCATACACGCATTTAACGGAAGAACCTTTTTTCTTTTCCATTTATCACGCTCCGTTTTTTCATGCTTCAAGCCGTATTGGCGTTTCCATGATGAGATTCCGGACTCTCCACGGCTTCTGTCTCATCCGCATTGAGCAAAGACTGTATCAATGTGGGTGGTGTACACCCCGTATTATCCCCCCTTGCCGGAGATACAGGTGTTTTCTGATTGTCAGCTCTTCGATTTAGAGTACACATATCCAATGCGATTGCCGTCCGGCAAACCTTCCCTGAATCAGTCAGCCATTCACTTTCCGTCATAACGGCAGGAATCCCCTCGTCTTGCCGTTTCCAGCCGATGTGTTGATGCCCAATACGCATTGTACCGCTCGCAAACACCAGACGCACTGAGGGCTTGCATCGTATCGTCCGTCGCAGCTATATTCTTGTCTATCGTCCACACATCTGTTTGTAAGGGCAATACTTGCACCGGTCCCAGTCGTCTGTCGGGACGAAAGCTATGTCCGGATTGTTGATTTCCTCCAGTTTCTCCGTGAGGTTCCTGAAGAAGTCCTTCTCGTATATGGTGGCATCCGTAATTTCTTCACCGTCCATGGACAGCACCGGGCTGTAGTCTTTGCCCCCTGCATGCTGGATGAAAAGCAGTGCGGGACTTACGGGACGATGGTCGGGATTGTGCTCAGGATCATGTCGGGCCTCGATGAGACTGTAAAGCATGGCCTGCATTGTGTAGTCGCTTTTCTTCCCGATGTTCTTCGGGTCAAAGATTTCATCGACGTTCTTCAACGGTTCTGCAGCCTTTCCTCCTGTTTTATAGTCGACGACACGTAGGCGAGAGCAGTCTGTATTGAGACATATTTCATCGAGACGGTCGATTCGCCCGCCGGTTTCTATCTGCTTTTCGGTTCCGTTGACCTTGACGGTCAATGTCTGTCTCACATCGAATTCATGACCGATTACACACAATGGGGTCATCCGCCTGTCTATCCGCAGTAGTTGATGAAGGTACTTGATGATGACCTCGCGGTTGATCAGCTGAAGACCGTTGAGTTTCGGATGTTTCCTGCTGCCTGCCTGCTGATGGAATAGCTCCGTTGCGAACGCCTCGTCTACGACATCGTCCAGTGTAGCGGGAATGTGTCCGGCTGGGGTCGGGCGGGCGCTCTTCCCGGTCTTTAGCAGGTAATCAATGTCCTTGGCCGTGATGACCTCCTTCGGAAGCAATTTCTCGTACATGAGCTGGGCAGCGGCATGGAAGATATTACCGAACATCCTGTTGTCGACATCATCAACATCCGTCTCATCGTTTTCTTTGATTCCGGCAATGTATTTAAAGTAATACTTTAATGGGCAGCTGATATATGTATTGATGGCAGTCGGTGAAAAATAACTGATTCCATCGAGCTTCCTGCGTACGGCTTCATCTTTCTTCACTGCATGAGCTTCACAGTGCATGGGTTCCTGCCCTGCTTGCAGAGTCTGCCGGTGGATGGGATGGTTCCATTCCACCATCAGCTGTAACATGAAACGGCTCATTTCCCCTGTCCTGCTTCCTTTTGTGGAATTGTTGTAGAGGAAAGTTATGTCTTTCGCCCGTTGGATCAGACTGTGAAAATAGCAACTGTAGATGGAAACCTTATTTTCAATAGTGGTCAGGTCGTATGCTTTGCGGATGAGATGGGGGATAAACGACGAGTCGTCAACTCCTTTGGGCATATTGCCTTCATTGCAGGAAAGCACGAGCACATGGTCGAAATCAAGGTTACGCGTTTCCAGTACGCCCATCACCTGTACGCCTCGTGCCGGTTCGCCATGGAAGGGGATGCTTGTGGCTGCGATGAGTTGTGTCAGCAGGCGTCGGAAAATGATCTTGTCTGCTTCGAGATCGCCGCTTGCCATCAGGTCACTTAGCCTTGTGAGCAGAGTGAACATACGGAATATTGACTCTTCAAAGAGCGGGTCTTTGTCTGCGGCTCCATTCACTCCAATGGTACGGATGGTTTTGGCAAGCCAATCGACCAAGGCCGGCAGATGCCGTCTGTCGCCCGGATGATATTCAAAGAGAGAGCCGGCCTGCGGGATGATGTAAAACCGCCTTTCCTTGTTCAGCCTCTCGATGACCTCGGCCACATCCGGAACAAGATACTTGCCGTAGGGATGTCGCAGCACCCTGTTTACGTAATGTAGTCTGTAACCTTGCTCTTGTACGGAGAACCCTTCTGTCTGGAGTGTCAGCAATTGCGTCACCATGGAGGCTATCGGAGTCTGCTGTAGAGGATATCCGGTGGTCACATTGAGCGACTCCACTTCGTTTGGAATACAGTGGATGACGGTCTGCAGCAGATGTTCATCGCAAAGTACGATGGCAGTGCGTTTTCCGTCTTTGTATCTGTCTCCATCACGCAGCCACTCGGTAATGAACCGTGCCTGTAGATTCTCTGTCGGTGCAGAGATGAAGCTGATTTCTTTCTCCTTGTCGAGATTTTCGTACAGGTCATCGCAGTCGTTCGGAAGAGCATTGGGAAACCGGTCGAGCCACCGCCTGATATAGTTGCCGGCCTCGTTCGTCCGCCTCATATAATAGCGGTCATAATCCCAATAGAAGCTCGCCTTTTCTTCATCTTTGAAGCGTTTGAAGAGTCGCTGTTCAACTTTCTGAAGGACGTTGAAACCGACAAATACATAATGTTTGTATTGCGTTTGGATATCGTCCTCTTCAACGACTTCTCTATAAAGCATTCCTTCATAGGCAAGTCCTTGTGAATGAAGTTTCTTCTTGAATTGGTTGTATATATCATTTAATCGTCCCCACAGCATGATGAATCTCTCCTTGAGCCCCTCAGGGTTGTCGTCGAAATTGGCGAAGAAACGGTGCAGTTCAGCCTTTTGCTCCTCGTTGAGATAGCTGAGGTCGTCCAATTCCCTGAGGTCACGGATATTGGAGAATACCCTGTGTGCATCTGCCATATTCTTGTCGATGTCATCGAAGTCGGCCAACAACAGCTGTCCCCATCCGTAAAACTGGTCAAGCGTCTCTCCCACATTGCCGGTCACCTCTCCATATGTTTTGTAGAGGTCGCATATACTTTTGATGGGATCGGCCACGGTCAGTTCGGAGTGCTGGCGGAAGAAATCAGAAATCGTAATATAGGCTGGACTCCAGAGCGGCCGTCCGGCCATCCGTGCCAATGCCTGGTTCAGGAAGAGGGATGCCCGTTTGTTCGGAAAGACGACTGCTATGCCCGACATGTCCGTTCCGTACTTGTCAAGCAGGTCTTGTGCTACGTATTCAAGGAATGTAATCATATTTTAAAACTTAGACTTCCTTCAGAGACGATGGAAGACTGACTTCATCAACTTGTTTCTTTTATTTAGCTGTACTTTACTGACCCGTTTATTTACAATAGGTTGCCAGGTGTTCTGTATGTAAGGCCTCCGATACTCGGAATCGTCGGTTCCAATGTCTGCAACGGATTTTCCGGGTACTCGGGAGTACTGTTCCTTTAGGGAAACAGAGGGTCAAGGGAGAGTGGGAACGGGGACTACTTCATTTCTGACGACATACCAGATATAGCCTGACACCTGCCGGTACTCCATGGATGTAAGCAGCTTCATGTATCTTTGTACCTGTTCACGATATTCCTTGCGAGGCTTGCCGAACTTGAAATCGACAACGATCATCTCCTTGTCATCGGTCATGACACGGTCCGGCCGGTGTTCACGGACTTCCCCGGTCTCTTTGTCATATTCAAGGATCGTACACTCGTTAAATAGCTTCCAACGAGGGCTGAACCAGCTTTTCACCTGTTCATTTTTCAGGGCTTGCGAGATTCGTTCCTTGAGTTCTTTCGATGTGACCTCATCATTGTAGACGATTCCCGCTTGCTCAAGTTCCTTCAGTCGGGGCTGGATATCAGAATCGGTAAGGATCGTGGAAAACAGCTGGTGGAGAATATTCCCCATCTTTATATAACGGTTCGCATCCGGGAGCTCAAGATCTTCTCCGTTGATAAAATCGTGGCTTTTATTGCTCTGACGGAAACTTACGGGGTGAGGGAATGTCTCGATTTTCAGCGTGTGGGTCTCTGGTGTGATCTCAAAGGGATTGGTGGAGTGCCGTCCTTTCCCGGCCTTCTGTGTGCTGTCCGACAGACTGCCCATTTCAAAGACGAGCGGTTCTTTCTCCCCCCGGTCTTCAAGTGTCGCTCCATGGAGTTCGGCAGTAAGATCATTGAGAATGAGTTGTATGATCTGTGAACGGTTGGAAGCCGTACCGCCCTCCTGAAGTTCCTTGAATCTCTTTTTGGGAGCTCTTTTCCCTTTGATAAAGAGGTTCTTGCCAGCCCTGGTAAAGGCAACATAGAGCAGATTCATGTTGTCCACGGTATTCTGCAGATGTTCTTCTTTATAGTCGTTTTCATACACGGTGCCCATCATGCTGTTCTTCGAAAAGTCTACGGGAATAAGCGGCAGTTTTCCATAAGGCATCTCCTTGTCGTCTCCCGGGCACCATATCGTGTTCCCCGACTTTTTTTCCAAATCCCAGTCGCAGAATGGAATCAGCACATTGTCGTATTCCAGTCCCTTGCTTTTGTGGATGGTGATCAGGCGTATTCCGTCCACCTCGTCACTCTGGATGGTATTGCTCGAAAGTGTGTTGTCCCATTCTTCGATGAAATCGTCTATATCCGCAGGATGATCGCGCAGGTATTCATTCAGCGTATCATAGAAAGTACAGACATACGCACTCTGCCCTTCGAGTCGGTCAAGGTTGAAAAGGGCGTATATCTCATCGACAAGGTCAACGAGCGACATCCTTAACAAAGTCTCAAACCTGCTTGTATAACCTTTTGGCAGCAAGCTCCTTGTGGATGGCGTATCATTGTCAACGAACAGTGTGTTGTCGTCCATCCCCGTCTGCAGAACCTGTTGCTGATAGAGTTTGACGAGCTTGCTTTCCGTGAGTCTGTCCTCACGGTGTGTCAGCAGGTGAAGGGCATAGACAATCACATTCACTGCCAAAGAGGCATCCAGGCGGAAGGCCTCGTCGGAAACGATGCCGACTTCCGTGCCGAACTCGTGTAGAAACTCGTCTGCAATTGCCTGTATGACTCCTTTTGACCGTACGAGGATGGCGATGTCTTTCTGCTTGTAACCGTGTGAAAGGAGCTCACGTACATTGTCGGTCAGCTCGCCGAGTATGTTTTCTCTATATTCCTTTTCGTTTCTACCGCAGTAAAATAGTTTCACACGGACACAGCCCTTTCCGTCGTTTTTCTTAGGATGCTGTTCGATCTCCTGATAGGCTTCTGTCAGTTGGTCGGCATCTCGGATTTCATCAGTCTCCAATTCCTTTACCGTCCGACTTACGGCCAGTGAGAAGAAAGCATTGTTGAATCGGATGATGTTCTCCTCCGAACGGTAGTTGGTGTCAAGCGGCTGTATTCTTATCTGTTCGTCGTGGAAGTCATGTTCGATGTTGTTCAGCAGTTTCCAGTCTCCTTGCCGCCAGCGGTAGATGCTCTGCTTGACATCACCCACAATCAGATTGTGCGAGTCGATCTGTGCCATGCAGTTGTCAAGCAGCTTCCGGAAGTTCTTCCATTGAATCGTACTTGTGTCCTGAAACTCGTCAATCATGATGTGTTTCAGATAGGCTCCCATCTTCTCGAAGACGAAAGGCGTATCGGAGTCTCTCATCAGTGTGCTGAGCAATGATTGTGTGTTGCTTAGCATAAACCGGTTCGTGTCTTTATTGATTTCATCGACAGCTTCGGATATTGCATGGAGAAGTCTGAGCTGGGAGAGATGCGTCAGCGTGAGGTTGGAGGATTGGTATTCCTTCCATCCCTCTGTCCTGTATCTTTCCAGAAGCTTCAGGTCTGCACACAATGCGGTTGACGCAAGGTCGGTAATGGCGGATTTCTCCGCTGCCGGGCAGTCGCCTGACGGCCACTTTCCGGCATCCTCGATGCAGGCATTCACATATTTGGGCGCACCGACACTGGAAGGCTTCTCTTTCGCCAGTCTGACGATGTACGGATAGATCCCTCTTGACTTGTTGTTGAACAGGTTCTGGTCGTCAAGGTGTGCCTCATGTATTTTCCCCAGCATTTGCGACGCATGGTCATTCAGGCATTTCTGTGCTGAAGCTCGCCGTTTGCGCAGGTCGGTGATCAGTCCGTCAAAGAAATTCTCTTCTCTGAAACGCTCGTCCAGTTCCTTCTGGTGATCCTTGTAGAAATCCTTGAAGATATTTTTACCGAACTCTTTTATCTGATTGATTACATTCCATCCCTGGTCATCCTCGATGTTTTTGTCTATGTAGTCACGAATCCATTTCAGCACTTCTTCTCCCTCCTCCAGGCTGTTGATCATTTCATCTACGGCCTGTGCTTCCACCTGGTCGTCGTTGAGGTCGATGCGGAGGTTGGCCGTCAGATTGAGCTCGTGCGCAAGGTTGCGCAGCACAGACTGGAAGAAAGCGTCAATCGTCTGTACACGGAACTCATTATAATGGTGGGTAAGCAGGGAGAGCGCTTCAGCTGCATGCTCACGGATGGTCGTCTCAGGGAATCCGGTATTTTTCACGACCTGGTCGAAGTACGCCTGCGAATCGGAAAGGCCATGGGCGATGCCATAGAGTTGCGATAGGATGCGCATTTTCATTTCCTGTGTCGCTTTGTTGGTAAAGGTCACGGCAAGGATTTTCTTATAGTCCTGCGGATTCTTTATCACCAGGGCGATATATTCGGATGCCAGGGTGAAGGTCTTTCCTGATCCGGCCGATGCTTTGTATACTGTCAACGCTTTCTCCATCTTCTGACGGCAATACCGGGATTAGAGGCGGACACAATAGATGAACATTCCCGGGAAGTCCTTCTCCAAGGCGGCAGGGCGCTGGCCGAAGATGCCGAAGATCGTACTTCCGCTGCCGGACATCTGTGCATAGATAGCCCCGCGGTCGTACAGGGTCTTCTTCACGGCTGCAAGTTCCGGGTGTCTGGCGAAGACAGAGGCCTCAAAATCGTTCGTCAGTTCATTGCGCCATGTGTCGATGGGCTGCCGGACGATGTCACGGCAGCATTTGGCGGGTTTTTTAGGCGTGACTCCTGCGTATGCTTCGGCAGTAGCTACATCAGTCCCCGGCTTTATCAGTACAAGATAATATCCTTCCAGATTGCAGTTTTCATCGTCTGCGGGGGCGAGAATATCGCCGACACCTGTCGCAAAGGCGATCTCGGAACGGACGAAGAAGGCACAGTCCGCCCCCAGCTGTGCTGCGTAGCGTTCCATCTCGGCACTTCCCATATTCAGGCGGAAGCGTTCGTCAAGCAGCCGGATCATGTATGCCGCATCCGAAGAACCGCCGCCGAGTCCGGCTTGCATGGGGATGCGTTTGACCAGGTGTGCGTGGACGCGGGGGAGGGCGTAGTCGCGGGCAATAAGATGGTAGGCCTTCACGACCAGGTTTTTGTTCTCGTCACAGCCGACGGCATTTCCCGTCACCTTGAGGTCAATAGGCGTAGGAGACGGAAATTCTTCATCCATCTTCTTTATCTCGAGTGCATCACAGAGCGGAACAGGGTAGAATACCGTCTCAAGGTCGTGATAGCCGTCAGGACGTTTGGCAACAATGTTTAATCCAAGGTTGATTTTGCAGCAGGGAAATGTAATCATAGTCTGAAATGTTGTTTTAAGAATTATTTTGCAAAGATAGTAAAAGGTTGGAATATTGGTGTACCGAATGGAATATTTTTTGTAAATTTGTCGCCAAATGCCGGAAAGAAATAGTAACAGCAAAAGCAGTCGCAGGAGCCGTCAGGCTCCCATCGACACAACCTTTGGTCATCTGCAGCCGCAGGCGACAGATATAGAGAAGGTTGTCTTGGGTGCCCTTATGATAGACAAGGACGCCTTTACGGTCGTGTCCGAACTGATCAGGCCGGAGACCTTCTATGAAGCCCGCCATCAGAAAATCTATGAGGCGGTACAGTCGTTGAACCTGCAGGAGAAGCCTGTCGACATCATGACGGTCGTCGAGGAACTCCGCCGGAAAGGGACGCTGGAAGAAATCGGCGGCCCTGCCTACATCGTGGAGCTGAGTTCCAATGTGGCGTCCTCTGCCCACATAGAGTATCATGCGCACATCCTTGCACAGAAGTTCCTCGCCCGCCAGCTGATCCAGTTTGCTTCGATGATCGAGACGGATGCCTTCGACGAGACGGTCGACGTGGATGACCTGATGCAGAAAGCCGAAGGCGCACTGTTCGAGATCTCCCAGAAGAACATGCTGCAGGATTACGTGCAGATCGATACCGTCGTGGAGCAGGCTCACCAGCTGCTGCTCAAGGCTGCCAACAACAAGGGTGGACTGACGGGAGTCCCCAGCGGCTTCCACGACCTTGACAAGATTACGGCGGGCTGGCAGGCCTCCGATCTCGTCATCATCGCCGGGCGGCCGGCCATGGGTAAGACCTCCTTCGCACTCAGCATAGCGAAGAATATCGCCGTCGACTACCGCAAGCCGATCGCTTTCTTCTCCCTTGAGATGAACAATGTGCAGCTTGTGAACCGTCTGATTTCCAATGTCTGTTCCGTCCCGGGCAGCAAGATTCTCAACGGACAGCTGACGAATGACGAATGGGAACGCTTCGACTCGAACATCCGGAAGCTGCAGGGAGCACCTATTTATATTGATGATACCCCCGGGCTTTCCATCTTCGAGCTCCGGACGAAGGCGCGCCGGCTGGTACGCGAACATGACATTCAGATTCTGATGATCGACTACCTTCAGCTGATGAATGCCAATGGAATGCGTTTCAACAGCCGGCAGGAAGAGGTGTCGACCATCAGCCGCTCTCTGAAGGGACTTGCCAAGGAACTGAACATCCCCGTGCTGGCTCTCTCGCAGCTGAGCCGTGCCGTAGAACAACGTGAGGGCGTGGAGGGAAAACGGCCGCAGCTGAGCGACTTGCGTGAGTCGGGTGCCATTGAGCAGGATGCCGATATGGTGCTTTTCGTACACCGGCCGGAATATTACCATATCCTGCAGGACGAAAAAGGGAATGACCTGCATGGCATGGCGCAGATCATCATCGCCAAGCACCGTAAGGGTGCGACAGGAGACGTGCTCCTGAACTTCCGTGGCGAATATACCCGCTTTGCCAATCCGGAGGATGCGGCTCTCTCCGTACCGATGCCCGATGATGCGTTGGGAGGAGAGATTATCGGCAGCAAGATGAATGATGGACCGCTGCCGCCGCCTCCCAGTGGTGATCTGCGAGCACCTTTTTGAATAGAAAGGCAGCTTCTGGAGGACACCTCTGATTGATATTCGTCTTTTTAGGCGGCGGTCTCCTTCTTGTTGAAAGCGGTATGGCGGGTGCCATGCGGCAGTGAAAGAGAAAGCTGGAGGATCTGCATGCAAGAACCATCTATGTTGAGACGAGAGGCTTCCATAGCCACCCGTCTGTCTGTGTATATTTTAGAACCTGTCATAAAGCATTTCCCCACGGGATTCGATAGGACCTGTCGTCTGATTCTGTCAGTTCTGCATACTCCTTATGTATGCGGAACATCTGACAAGGTTTTCGTCTGTTTTTCCGGCCGAGCAGGCGGAGCTGTCAGTACCTCCTTCGCTCGTCTGACCGTATATTGATGGAAAATGTTTCTTTTGTCCTGATAATTTGCTCCTTGTACCCGGAGATTGCCTATCGCATATATGTTTGAAGAGGATGAAGTCCCTTCGATGAAGATATGTTTAGACCATCTTTTCTTGTTTTTATAAGCCGTTTGTAACCAGTTGGTTAGCAAGTCCTTTTCAAAAGGTGCTTGTTTGCGTTCCAACCAACGCCCGATTGAGGCTCAATCAGGCGTTGGTTGGAACGCAAGTAACGCCCGTTTGGAAATCAAGCGGGCATGGGTAAGAATGGACAGGCTGGCGATGCGTTCCGTCAGGCATCGTTTTCCCTTTCCACAGACAGCGGCCAAAGGGAAAAGAACCGACCGCTTTCCGGATAAAGAAAAGCAGTATTTTTGATTCTTCCCAAATATGGAGTGATATAAAGTCCGTTTTCAAAAGAGGCGTCCAGCCTGTCTTTACGCAATGCTTAAATAATGTTTTTTCGTTCTAAGCGTTTTGTGGTGTGGAAAAATATTCGTATCTTTACACCTTGAAAATGAAAGAAAACGGCTCTGGGCGAAAATAAAGGCTATTGTAGACGATTTCGGCCTTTCGGCGATGAGCTTTTGTTTCCATGGAATTTATAACAATATAATATAATGGACGAAAATCAGACAATTGATCAGGACAGAATCATGAAGATCAACATCGAGGAGGAGATGAAAAGCTCCTACATCGACTATTCTATGTCGGTGATTGTGGCACGTGCCCTCCCTGATGTCCGTGACGGCTTCAAGCCTGTCCACCGGCGTATCCTCTTCGGTATGCGTGGTATCGGCAACTTCAGCAACCAGCCTTATAAGAAATGTGCCCGCGTCGTCGGTGAGGTGCTCGGAAAATATCACCCTCATGGTGACTCTTCCGTCTACGGCGCACTTGTGCGTATGGGACAGGAGTGGAATATGCGCTATAAGTTGGTTGACGGGCAGGGAAACTTCGGTTCTGTCGACGGTGACTCTGCCGCTGCGATGCGTTACACGGAATGCCGCCTCTCAAAGATGGGTGAGCACGTCATGGACGATATCGAGAAGGATACGGTGGACATGGTCAACAACTTCGACGATACGCTGCGCGAGCCTGCCGTGATGCCTACGAAAATTCCCAACCTGCTGGTAAACGGCGGTAACGGCATTGCCGTGGGCATGGCGACGAATATCCCTACGCATAATCTCGGCGAGGTGATTGACGGCTGCTGTGCCTATATCGACAATCCGGATATTTCTACAGACGGACTGATGGAGTTCATTCCTGCTCCAGACTTCCCTACAGGGGCTTATATTTATGGTCTTCAGGGCGTAAAAGATGCCTACGAGACAGGACGCGGACGTGTCGTGATGCGTGCCAAGGCTGAGATTGAGAGCGATGAGAGCCACGACAAGATTGTTGTTACAGAGATTCCTTATGGAGTCAACAAGCAGCAGCTTATTGAATACATTGCCGATCTGGTAAAGGAAGGAAAAATCGAGGGTATCTCGAATGTAAACGATGAAACGGGCCGCCAGGGGATGCGGATTGTCGTCGACGTGAAGCGTGATGCCAATGCGAATGTCATCCTCAACAAGCTCTTCAAGATGACGGCGCTGCAAAGTTCGTTCTCCGTGAACTGCATCGCACTGGTGGGCGGGCGTCCACGCCTGTTGAGCCTGCGTGAGTGCATCAAGTACTTCGTTGAGCATCGTCATGACGTCACCATCCGCCGTGCCCAATTCGACTTGAAGAAGGCGCAGGAGCGTGCACATATCCTGGAGGCTCTGATAAAAGCCTGCGACAATATTGACGAGGTAGTTCATCTTATCCGTGCCAGCAAGACACCTTCCGAGGCACAGAAGAACCTTGAGGAGCGTTTCGGTTTCGACGAACTGCAGTCCAAGGCAATTGTCGATATGCGTCTGTCCCAGCTGACGGGTCTGCGTCTCGATCAGCTGCACCAGGAATTTGAGGAACTTATGCAGACCATCAAGGACCTGCAGGAGATTCTGGACAACCCGGAGCGTTGTAAAGAAGTGATGAAGGCAGAGCTGCAGGAGGTAAAGGAGAAATATGGCGATGACCGCCGTACGGAAATCATCCCTGACGAGCACGAGTTCAATGCAGAGGACTTCTATCCCAACGACCCTGTCGTCATCACCATCAGCCACCTCGGCTATATCAAGCGTACTCCGCTCGCCGACTTCAAGGAGCAGGCTCGTGGCGGCGTGGGATCGAAAGGTGCCCGCACACGTGACAAGGATTTCACAGAATATATTTATCCGGCGACGATGCACCAGACGATGCTCTTCTTCACCCGTAAGGGACGTTGCTACTGGATGAAGTGTTACGACATCCCTGAGGGCGACAAGAACTCAAAGGGACGTGCCATCCAGAATATGCTCTCACTTGATCCGGGCGACTCTGTAAATGCTTTCCTGCGCATCCGTGGTCTTGACAATGAAGAGTTCCTGGATTCGCACTTCGTGGTATTTGCCACAAAGCAGGGCATCGTCAAGAAGACATCCTTACGGGCCTACTCCCGCCCGCGTACGAACGGTGTGATCGCCATCAACATCAATGAGGGCGACGAGGTGGTAGACGTACGTCTGACAAACGGCAAGAACGAGCTGATCATGGCTGACCGCAACGGCCGCGCCTGCCGTTTTGACGAGTCGAAGATCCGAAGCATGGGACGTGTCTCGACCGGTGTGCGCGGCATGCGTCTGGATGAGGACGGTCAGGATGAGGTTGTCGGCATGATTGTTGTCAATGACCCTGTCAACGAGACGGTAATGGTAGTTTCGGAAGAGGGCTACGGAAAACGCTCACAGGTTGCGGACTACCGGTTGACGAACCGTGGCGGAAAGGGGGTCAAGACCCTGAACATCACGGACAAGACAGGCAAGCTCGTCGCCATCAAGAACGTCACTGATGCGAACGACCTGATGATCATCAACAAAAGCGGCATTGTCATCCGTATGTCTGTCGCCGAGTGCCGTGTCATGGGACGCGCCACACAGGGTGTCCGGCTGATCAACCTCGCCAAGAAGAATGATGTCATTGCATCCGTATGCAAGGTGATGAGTTCTGAAATGGAATCACAGGTAGAAGAGGAAAGCCGCGAGCAGTGGGCGAAGAACAGTGAAGACATCAAAAACGACACCGCCTCCGTATAAAATTATAATTCAAAGAAATCACCGTCCGGAATCATGATCGTCGAGCAGTCCTGCCGTACAGGGCGAAGGTTCACCGATGAGGCGGAGGACACCGGCATACGGAGGATGGACTGATTCCGAATACTGAAGAAATAGGATATAAACCTTTTAAAATGATAACTGATATGAAAAAGTTAATGTTCGCAGCATGGATGCTACTAAGTACATCAGCTGCATTCGCTGGTGACAGCGAACCGTTGAAGGCAATCCTGAAGGCACAGACCTATGCTGAGGCAGCAGATCTCCTGAAGGCAAACATTGCACAGATCACGGACAATGCCGAGAAGGCGAAGGCCTACGACAAGCTCTATGAACTTGCCATGAAGAAAGTCAGCGCCGAGCAGGGGGTACAGCTTGAGAACCAGACCAACCAGCAGATGGGCAAAGAGGGCAACAAGCCTGTTGATGAGAAAGGACTCTATGAGGCTGTCGGCCAGGCCTTCGATGCCGCTGCGGAAGTTGTCAAGTATGACAATATGCCCAATGCAAAGGGGAAGGTGAAGCCGAAGTATGCGGGACTTGTCGACCAGCTCTATCCGCTCCGCGGCCAGCTCATCAACGGAGGCATCTTCTATCAGGGAGCTAAGGACGATGCCAACGCTTACAAGTATCTTGCCCGTTATGTAGATTCTGCTGACGACCCGATGTTCGCAAAGTTCGACAAATCCAAGGACGAGAACCTGAACGAGATCGCCTATTTCGCAACTTACTATGCTTACCAGAACAAGGACTATCAGAAGGCAGAGAAGTATGTTTCGTATGCGATGAAGAGCAAGGACCGTGCGAAAGATGCACAGCAGCTGCAGCTGGCTATCCTCGGCGCACAGCTCAAGACCCGTCAGGACTCTGTGGATTATGCGGAGAAACTTGCCGGTATCTATGCGCAGGATCCTGAGAATGATGCCGTTCTGACAACGCTGACATCTACTTACAGCGCGCTTGGCATGCAGAACAAGGCTGAAGAGATTGTCAATGCCGCTTTGGCCAAGAATCCTAACAGCTATGGTGCATTGGTCATGCAGGGACAGTTCGCAAGCCAGAAAAAAGAATACGAAAAGGCCGCTGACTACCTTTCAAAGGCGTTGGCTCTTGCAAAAGATGACAATGCCAAGATTGCGATCAATGCGTCAATCGGTCAGTGCTGGTTCTACAAGGCACAGGAGCGTGTTGCAGCCGTAAAGGGTGTGTTGTCGCAGGCTGCACGTGCCCAGTTCAATGAGGTGTACAACAAAGCCATCTCTTACCTTGAGACCGCCAAGAAGCTGGATGTACTGAAAGAGCAGAAGAGCTCATGGGCTTATCCGCTCTACGGCTGCTACTATTTCGTAAAGGGTCCTCAGGCTCCTGAAACACTTGCAGCGGCAGCTGATGCCGGTGTACAGCAGTAACATCTTCTGTCAATCACCCCTCTTGTATAATGCTGCTCCCGTCAGATTATATGAGAGGGGGATTCTGTTTCACGAAAACCATTGTGGATGAATCGATTACTGATACTGGCGTTTACGGTCCTCACAGGAGGCAATATCGCCGGAGCACAGGAGGCATACAAACAGGCCGGGTCTTTTAACCGTCTTGCAGAGGAAGCCGTCTCCCGCATGGAGAAATGTTCGGATAGGGATTCTGTGGCCATCTTCAAAGCCGTTGTAGATGGTGTGGAATATTCATTGAAATGTGATGAGTTTGACAGAATGCCTAACCGAAAAGGAAAAGTGGCTCCGAAGTTTGAAGAGGAGAACAGACACCGGCTGTCCCTGCTGCATCCGATGCTGATAGACGCAGGAAAATACTTCAGCAAGGTAAGCTGTCGGAAACAGGAGGGATTGGATGCCCTGAAACTCTATCTGAGGACACGGAAGTCGCCCTTGGTGAAGGACAATGCGGACGAGTCGGGGGTGGCGGCCTACTACCTTTCTTATTATTATATGAGAGCGCATGACCTTCCGAAGGCCGATGCGTATGCTGATACGGCAATGCTGTATGATGAGACGGCACAGGCGGCGGCAGAGATCAAGGCGCAGTGCATGCACGACAAGATGCAGAACGGTGAGGATTCACTCCGTTATCTTTCAGTAGTGCAGCGACTCTATCAGGCTGATCCGACGAATGAGACTTACTTCGCATGGATAATGAAATTCTATCAGAAACCTTCTCGGAAATTCAATATAGAGGATTTCATAGACAAGCTGTTGGAAGAAAACACGAACTCTACGGTGCCATGGATTTTGAAAGGTGAGATTGCCATGCATGCAGAACGCTGGGAAGAGGCCATCGATGCCTATAAACAGGCGGATGAGATTGATCCGAGCAGTATTCCCGTTGCATATAATATAGGTGTCTGTCTGAATACGGTAGGCATGGTTGTCCGCGACTCTGTCGCCAGGCGGAAGCGGAAGGGCGAGCTTGTGTCGGAAAATGAATTCTTGGACTATTTTGCAGAAGCACGTACTTATCTGGAACGTGTAAGGGCAAAAGACCCGCGTAGAAACAGGGTGGATTGGGTAGGACCGCTCTATCTCGACTATACCATATTGAATGATAAAATCAAGGCTGAAGAACTGGAGCCACTCGTAACGAACTATAAGAAGTGAAGAAGATAAGAGCATTGTTATTCTGCATTTGCCTGTTTTCCACATGCCTGTGCTATGCCCAGAAGAGGCAGCTGCAGACGGTTCGTGACCAGGTAAAAGCGGGGAAGGAACTTGCGAAGGCAGAGAAAACGCTTCGCGGACTACTCGTTGATTCTGCTGCAAGAAGGAACGGCAGGATATGGCTCATGCTCTGTGACGTGCTGGCGAAACAGTATGAGCAGGGAAATGAAAAGTTATATCTGAGACAGAAGTATGATACGGCGGCGTTCTTTTCTGTCACAAGGAAACTGTATGATGCCATGTCAAGTTTCGACTCACTCGATGCCCGCCCGGATGGGCAGGGGAGGATTCGTCCGAAGTATCGGATCAAACATGCGGCTTTTCTGAATTCCATCCGTCCGAATCTCTTCAACGGCGGCGGGTATTTTGTCCATAGGGGGGATTATCAGACGGCCTTTGACTATTACAGCGACTATCTCAGGTCGGCTTCGTTCCCGGTCCTTGCGGGCTATGATTATATGCGGAAGGATGCCCTCATTCCTCATGCAGCCTACTGGGCGATGTTCTGCGGGTATAAGCTGGGGGATGCAGATAAAATCATGCGTTTCAAGGAACTGGCTGAGCGTGACACGTCCATGTTGAACTTCGTAAGGCAGTATGAAGCTGAGGCCTATCTGGTGAAGAAGGACACTGCCATGTATGTGAAATCCCTGCAGGCGGGCTTTGAACAGTACCCGAACTTTGCCTTTTTCTTTCCCCGGCTGGTGGAATACTATGCCGGTATCGGTGAACATGAAAAGGCATTGGAAATTACGGAGCGGGCGCTGAAAGCCGACTCTACGAGCCTCCTGTTCCGTTTTGCAAAGAGCACCGCCCTCCTGAATCTTGGCAGGTACAGTGAGTGTGTCCGGTTGTGCAGGCAGCTGATAAGTGAGAAAGACTCTTTCGCGGATGCGTATTACAACATCGGTCTTGCTTATTTCAATCAGGCGATAGAATTGAATAAGGACAGACAGAAATACCGTGCCAACAAAGAGAAAGTCATCTCTTTGTATAAACTTTCCAGACCTTATATGGAGAGATACAGAGAACTTGCCCCTACGGCAAAGGAGAAATGGCTGGCTCCCCTGTATACCATCTACCTCAATCTGAACATGGGCAGGGAATTTGATGAAATAGACAAGATAAGAAAGGAAAAATAAAATGAACAGCAAAATTCTGACCAAACTCGGTATTACCCTGAATGCGATGCAGGAGGAGACTGCCGATGCCGTCTTGCATACAGGAAAAGACGTTGTGGTGATTTCGCCTACGGGATCAGGTAAGACGTATGCCTATCTTTTACCGCTGATCCAGCGACTGAAGGCTTCGTCCGATGAATTGCAGGCGGTCGTATTGGTGCCGGGCCGCGAACTGGCACTGCAGTCAGCCAGTGTCCTCAAGGATATGGGCAGCGGGCTGCGGGCCATGGCATTATATGGCGGGCGGCCGGCTATGGAGGAGCATCGGGCACTAAGGGAGGTGAAGCCTCAGATCGTCTTTGCGACGCCGGGGCGTCTGAATGATCATCTCGACAAGGCGAACATCGATGCAGGGACGGTGAAATGGCTTGTGATAGATGAATTTGACAAATGCCTTGAACTGGGCTTCCAGGAGGAGATGATGCACATTCTCAGCAGGCTGCCGGGTATCGAACGGAGGATTCTGCTCTCGGCGACCGAGTCGGAGTCGATACCTGATTTCGTCTCTATGGGAAGGACTGTGCGTCTGGATTACCGTACGGATAATTCGGGTGTCTCCGACCGAATCCGTCTTTATACCGTTGCAAGTCCCGAGAAAGACAAACTTGAGACGTTGAGCAGACTGTTGCTTTCATTAGGAGACAAAAGCAGTATTGTCTTCCTGAACTATCGTGATTCCGTGGAGCGTACGGCCCTGTTTCTGAAAGAGAAAGGATTTACAGTCAGTTGGTTCCACGGAGGGTTGGAACAGCACGAACGCGAAGCTGCACTCTACCGGTTCTCCAATGGCTCTGCGCCGATCCTCGTCAGCACCGACCTTGCTTCGCGAGGACTGGATATTCCTGATGTCGATAACATCATACATTATCATCTTCCTGAGACGGAGGAAAATTATGTACACAGGGTAGGACGTACAGCACGCTGGGACAAGGAGGGAAAGACTTTCTTTGTGCTCGGCCCCGGAGAGCACTTGCCCGAATATGCAGGTAAGTGTCAGGATGAATATCAGATCCCGGAGCGTCTTCCGTCCCCGTCCCAGCCCCGCATGGGTACTATATATATAGGTAAGGGGAAGAAGGACAAAATCTCGAAGATGGATATTGTCGGGTTTCTCTGTAAGAAAGGCGGACTGAATGCCTCCGAGATAGGGAAGATTGATGTGAAAGACCGTTTTTCCTATGTTGCGGTGTCGCGCAGGAAAATCAAAGAATTGCTCAGGCTGACGAAAGGTGAAAAAATAAAAGGGATTCATACCGTTGTGGAAGAGGTCAGATGATGTATGGGGCAAAGTGTCATTCCATGGTTTTTCGGAGACAGCTATATGTATAAGCGGCCGGAATTATGTCGGATAAAATTTATCTGTTTTTATTTGGAAGTATAAAAATAAAAGCGTATCTTCGCAACGTAAAACCATAGAAAGCTCTGACACTTTTTGATACAGATAATAACTATAAAACATAAGTCGAATTTTAACTAAACAAATCAGATGAAGAAGTACAATTTTAATGCAGGTCCTTCAATGCTTCCACGCGAAGTGATTGAGAATACTGCGAAGCAGATTTTGGATTTCAATGGTATTGGTCTTTCCCTTATGGAGATCAGTCACCGCTCAAAGGATTTCCAGCCGGTTATTGACGAAAGCGTTGCCCTGATCAAGGAGCTCTTGGACGTACCGTCAGGCTACTCTGTCATCTTCCTCGGTGGTGGTGCCTCACTGGAGTTCATGCAGATACCGGCCAATTTCCTGATCAAGAAAGCGGGGTATCTGAATACCGGTACATGGGCCAAGAAAGCCTTGAAGGAGGCTAAACTCTTTGGTGAAGTCGTTGAAGTCGCTTCTTCAGCTGGTGACGGATATATGAAGCTGCCTCACAACTTTGACATCCCCAAGGACTTGGATTACCTCCACATAACAAGCAACAATACAATTTATGGTACAGAATACAGAAAGGATCTCGATTCTCCCGTTCCACTGATCGGCGATATGTCTTCTGACATTATGAGCCGTCCGGTTGATGTATCGAAGTATACCTGTATCTATGCCGGTGCGCAGAAGAACATGGCCATGGCCGGTGTGACCGTTCTCATTGTCAAAGACGACATGCTGGGCAAGGCTCCGCGTGAACTGCCGACAATGGTTGACTACCGCACACACGTTGAGAAGGGTTCTATGTTCAACACCCCCCCTGTTGTACCTATCTATTCTGTACTGGAGACCATGCGCTGGGTGAAGGCTCACGGTGGCGTGAAGGAGATGGAGCGTCGTGCTGACGAACGTGCCCGTATTCTCTATGATGAGATCGACCGCAACAAACTCTTCAGAGGCACTGTCGCAACAGAGGACCGCTCTGTGATGAACATCTGCTTCGTGATGAACGACGAGTACAAGGAACTTGAAAAGCCGTTCTTCGACTTCGCTACTGAGCGTGGCATGGTAGGTATCAAGGGGCACCGTTCTGTCGGCGGCTTCCGTGCTTCCTGCTACAATGCACAGACCCTGGAAGGTGTGAATGCACTCGTTCAGGCGATGAAGGATTTTGAGGCTCAGCACTAAATCCATACTTGTCAGACTCGGCAACAGCGGATATGCTGTCCGCCGGGTCTAAACACCATCTTCATTATTTCCAAACCTAAACTTTAAAGCTATGAAGGTTTTAATTGCAACTGAAAAACCGTTTGCACCGGCTGCTGTGCAAGGTATTACAAGTGAACTGAAGAATGCGGGACATGAAGTTGTTCTGCTCGAGAAATACACAGAGAAGGGACAGCTCCTTGATGCTGTAAAGGATGCCGATGCCATGATTGTCCGTTCAGACAAAATCACCCCTGAAGTACTTGATGCTGCCAAGCAGCTGAAAATCGTTGTCCGTGCCGGTGCAGGATATGACTCCATTGATACTGCTTATGCAAAGGGGAAGAATGTGGTTGTTGAGAATACGCCGGGGCAGAATTCCAATGCCGTTGCCGAACTCGTATTCGGTATGTTGGTGTATGCTGTCCGCAACTTCTTCAATGGAAAGGCCGGTACCGAATTGAAAGGCAAGAAACTCGGTATTCTTGCTTTCGGAAATGTCGGGCGCAATGTGGCACGCATCGCCAAGGGCTTTGATATGGATGTTTACGCATACGATGCTTTCTGTCCTGCTGACGCTATCGAGGCTGCCGGGGTACATGCCGCCAAGTCGCAGGAGGATCTGTTCAAGACTTGTGACGTGCTTTCACTCCATATTCCTGCAACGCCACAGACCGTGAAGAGCATAGACTACCGTCTGGTCAATCTGCTTCCAAAGAAGGGGATTCTCGTAAATACTGCACGCAAGGAGGTTATCAACGAGGGAGAACTGTTGAAGTTGATGGCTGAGCGCGAAGACCTGAAGTTCATCACGGACATTAAGCCCGATGCTGATGAGGAATTCAAGAAGTTTGAGGGCCGCTATTTCTCAACGCCGAAGAAGATGGGGGCCCAGACAGCAGAAGCAAACACGAATGCGGGCATTGCGGCTGCAAGGCAGATCAATGCGTTCTTTGCGACAGGTGACACCAAGTTCCAGGTAAATAAATAACATTCTATATATAAGGATTGATTGTCCTGACCATTGGCACAGGTCTCGACGGTCAATCCTTTTATCATTTTCTAAAACCTAAACACTATGGCAATTATCAAACCTTTCAAGGGTGTTCGTCCACCTAAGAATCTTGTAGAATCTGTCGCAAGTCGTCCTTATGACGTACTCGACTCTGAAGAAGCACGTGCAGAAGCAGGCGACAATGAGAAGAGTCTGTATCATATTATCAAGCCTGAAATCAACTTCGAGCCGGGAACCAGCGAGTATGATCCACGCGTCTACAAGAGTGCAGTTGAGCAGTTCGAGAAGTTCCAGAAAGAGGGATGGCTGGTGCAGGATGACAAGGAGCATTACTATATATATGCCCAGACGATGAATGGCAAGACACAGTATGGGCTTGTTGTCGGTGCTTTTGTCAATGATTATCTTACGGGTAACATCAAGAAGCACGAGCTGACTCGTCGTGACAAGGAAGAGGACCGCATGAAACATGTACGTGTATGCAACGCCAACGTGGAACCTGTATTCTTTGCTTATCCTGACGATCGAGTACTGGATGATCTGTTGAAGAAGTATGCCCAGACGACACCGGAATATGATTTCGTTGCCCCGGACGATGGCTTCCGTCATCAGTTCTGGGTGATCTCGGATGAGGCTGACATCAAGACCGTGACGGAGGAGTTCCGTAAAATGCCGAGCCTTTATATAGCAGACGGACACCACCGTTCAGCGGCTGCCGCTTTGGTGGGAGCAGAAAAAGCCAAAAACAACCCTGGACATAAGGGGGATGAGGAGTACAATTACTTCATGGCAGTATGTTTTCCTGCAAGTCAGTTGACTATTCTCGACTACAATCGTGTCATCAAGGATCTGAATGGCATGACTGTTGCAGAATTCCTGAAGGCTTTGGAGAAGAACTTCACCGTTGAGCTTAAAGGAAAAGAGGAGTATCGTCCGAAGAAGCTGCATGAATTCTCTATGTATCTTGACGGCAACTGGTACGGCCTGGTTGCCAAGCCCGGTACATACGATGACAACGACCCGATAGGGGTTCTCGATGTGGATATCTCAAGCCGTCTTATACTGGACGAGCTGATGGGCATCAAGGATCTCCGTTCTGACAAACGAATCGACTTCGTCGGTGGATTACGTGGTCTCGGTGAACTGAAACGTCGTGTTGACAGTGGCGAAATGCGCTGGGCACTGGCGCTTTATCCCGTATCTATGCAGCAGATCATGGACATCGCAGACAGCGGGAAGATCATGCCGCCTAAGGCAACCTGGTTCGAGCCGAAGCTCCGTTCCGGTCTTGTCATCCACAAGCTGGATTAATGTGAGAACAGTAATTTTCTGAATGGATAACGATAAATACAGAACAATAAAAGAGAAGGCAATTGGCGAGGGATTTTACTCTGAAAAGCGGAGTAAGTTCCTCGCTTTTGCACATCATGTCGAGTCGGCAGAAGAGGCTCTGGAGATCATCAAGGAATATAAAAAGAAGTATTACGATGCACGGCATTGCTGTTATGCGTACCGTGTGGGGGCTGATGGTGCTGATTGTCGGGCCAATGACGACGGTGAACCTTCTTCGACTGCGGGAAAGCCTATTCTTGGACAGATTGACAGTAATGGACTGACAAATACCCTCGTCTGTGTCGTCCGTTATTTCGGAGGAGTGAAACTCGGTACTGGCGGGCTGATTGTAGCCTATCGAGAAGCTGCCGCTGACGCCTTGTCGAACAGTAAGAAGGAAGAGCGGTTTGTAGAGGAAGAAGTAAAGTTTACTTTTACTTATCCCATGATGAATGATGTCATGCGAGTTGTAAAAGACATGAATCCGCACATCGTCAGTCAGCAGTTTGACAATACATGTGAAATAACACTTTCTATTCGGAAAGGAAAAGCGGAAGAACTTCGTACACGGCTCAAAAATCTGTCCTTCGAGTGACCGAGTCCGATCGAATAGACGCATCCAATACGATTCAGGGATGTGTTGCAAAAAAGGTGAGGCAAGTCCGTCTGGGAAGGGAGAATAAGGTACAGGTTATTTTTTCATCGGTACTTCATAGAACATTTATGGTTGCTGATAGGGGGGAAGGAGATGCTTCTTTTCCCAAATTCGATGTGTGGAGAAGTTGAGAGTATGTCGATAATCCCGGATCTTGTCAGGCTGCATGCAATTATCGTTTGAATAATTTGGCGTTTACAGTAGAATTGTTTACTTTTGCACTGTCAAATTAAGGAAGTATGGCAGAGTGACCGAATGCGCTGGACTCGAAATCCGGTATACGCCCTTACGCGTATCGGGGGTTTGAATCCCTCTACTTCCGCTTGTGAAGCCGTAAGCATTTTGTTTACGGCTTTTTTCTTGCTTGTACTAAAGCCATAATAAATCCATAATAATAATGGGTCAGTCCTAAAACCCAGTTGCAAGTCTATCCTCTTAAGCACACAATTTCATAAGTATTTATTACCTTTGCATCATGAAGAGTCACCAATTATTACGTTGCATCTTTCCAGATGTACTTGCCGACTACTTTGATGTTGTCGATATTCAAGAGAGATAATGGGACAGTAGATATTTAAGGGCAGCCTGTTTGTGCTCGGAACAGTGGACTCTGCAAAACGCAGTCCGTTCAGAAAACCGTTATTGATAATCAACAAGCAATACGCATTAAAGTTTCCTACTTACAAAGCTGTTTTGCAGAGGTCTTGAAACTGTGATTTCCATGGGAATATGAGACTGTGCGTTCCTGTCCATGAGACTTTCTGATCCTCTAATCTGTTCATGTACGCAATTTTAACTTGGTTGCTGGAATCCGATTAACGGATGATATGTTATGAATGCGCTGCACTGATCACCTTATATTTTTCTTCCTCGTTTATGACCTTTGAATTAATCTTTCGTTTATTAAATCTTATGACAATCTTGTATGGTATATCGTCTGAATTTGTATAAAAGAGGCGTCTGAATTTTATTCGCTCTCCAATGCCCTGTCTATCACGATCATTTATAGAATTAACAAGCTCTCTAATGTTTGAAGAAGATAAATAAGAATAGTCAGCTGTCCCGTCCGAGATGGTACCTTCCAAACTAGCTCTCCATCCCTTAAAATGGGAAGAAATAGTCTTGCCATTGCGTGTATAAATTTCAATAGATTTGATTCTCTCATCAATTCCCTTTAGACCGGGTTCAACCCCTCCTCCAAAAAGAGTGAATTTTGAATGACATAATACGGTAGTGAAGCCTATCAAATAATATTTCTTTTTTGAGTTAACGGAGTCGCTCAAAGTGACAGCGTGCATACTTATCCCTGTGATCTTAAAGTTATTATACTGATAATCACAAGAAATGAAAGCCATTGCAGCCAATAAACAAATCATCTTCTTCATATAAATTATCATACAGTCATATAAGATTTGATAGATGCCATGTATCTGTCAAAAAAGAGATTTACGAGGTCTGTTTTCTTCCAATGTCGGGAAACTTGCAAAGTTTTGTCGATTGAATACGATAATTTCACATGAGGATTTTGAATGAAATCATCCGTTATATTGTCTTCCGTCTGTTTCTGTATTCATACATTCTAACCATACCTAACCTACTTTGACAGTAGTCTGATGCTTTTCATCCTCATAGTTGCAGGCGGAATTGTACAATTTCGACATCGGCATGAAGTCGATACGCTGCAAAATTTATTGTCATATTCGCAAGGAAGGGATTTACCGGTCATTCATGACTTTCTTTATACATATCCAGAGAGTGAAGGCATAAGTTATTAGACTTACGAAATCTGGTAAGAAGTTTTCAAGAAAATAAAGTCGTCTATCTATGTATATGCTTAATGAACCCAGGGAGAGAAGCATAGAAAAACTTCTGGCTAATATACACCAAGATAAAATGCCAACTGCCAGCACTGTTGGCAAGTGCTTAGATATATTTCTTTTCATGTTTTGCAAAATAATTTTAGGAAAGACATATTCATAAAGAGAATCCTTCTCCTTCTTTCAGCTGACTAGTGAGGAAAAATCATTTTTTTTAGAATAAAATTATCTGCTGCTATATTTCTCCTGTTCTTCACAATGAACCTATATTTTCCTTGGGGCATATATCCACTTGATATTAATGAAGTAACATTGAATTCCTGCCTGCAATGGCATCTTTTCTTTGAATTCATTTCCCTCTACATAAAGAAAAGCTTGTCAGTATCTTTTCTTTTATAGAATTTAGTTAGAACGGCAATTAAAAAAAGAACAATATACACGTATAAAATTTTAGCGTCATCAGAAAAACAGGGGTGAATGGTGTAAGCTGCATCAGAAACAGCATTTCCACTTTCAACTATAGGGGGAGTGTAATAAAACTTAATATTGTCTGGAAGATAATCTATCACCATTCCTAAAACATAAAAAATTATCCAAAACAGTGTACTTTCAATCACGCATACCCATTTGCTTCTCATCCATATTCCATTTATCTTAGTGAAATACAGCATCCATAGGAAAAAAACATTTAACCAGCCAAGATACCCGAACGTAATAAAAGAAAGAATAAAAAGACCATTTATCATTTCTGTCATTCTATCCGGGAAAATGGTTTCCTGACGGGCTCCTGCCAGAAGAGTTGTAATGATATATAAAATCATTTGCATCCCCCAAAAGATAAGGAGAGAAATAAAGGATGTGTATAGAAAGAATTTAAATTTCTTCATTTTCTTAATGACTGTTTTGGAGGCCTTCCGTTAAATCCATAGATTGGAAATAGAATAAAGGTTTATGCACTTGCAGGGTATGACTGTCCAAAATCAGATGGTCTTGCAAAAGAAGATAGACTGCAAGATAAAATGCTGAAAAGACAAATAGATACGATGTCTGCCCATCAGTATGTCTTTCCGTCTTCTACAAACAACTTGTTCCCATATCATCGGCGCTTGTAAACATTTTTATGCAGTTCAAAACTGACACATGCTCTTCAGGCTTCTAAAAGATGCCTGATTGACTTGCAACAAGTGCTCATTTAGCGTGTTACTAACGCCCTTTTGCCCCCCAATCAAGCACCTTTTTGGAATGACTTGATAACCGGCTGATTGACTGCCGGTTACAGACTTGGTTTTTGCACATGTTTATTATATTTGCAGATGATTCGTTTGAAATTATGTAATGGTTTTTCAAAATCTTATCTGTATTTCAACGTATTAAAATGAAAAGGTCTTTGTATCGGAGGATGATAACAGGATAGACAGTTGACGGTCTTGGCTATATTTTTTAATGGATAACTCTGTTTCTTCCGTTAGTAAGGCTATACGAAAAGTATCCACGCATTTAATGGAAGAATCTTTTTTATTCTTAGTCTCATCAATCTATTGTTTATAAACTTTCTTCTATCGTCTTGTATCAAATCCCCCCATCGGACTGTCTCTGTTGAATTTGTGCGGCATACCTAAGTTGGCATGCTATTCAAATCTTACACATCTTATATAAGGCTTACTTATTTCTGGGTGTTTAATGTCATAATTTACTGCTATCGTATCTCCACTTTTGATCGAATTAAAAGCTCCTGTTCGTTTTTCAGAACCTTTGAATTCTTTTCCATTGACTCTGTATGTATAAGAAAAGTAGGGACGGTAATGAGCGTAATACAAGTCCTCTATTATTCCAAAAGTCACAGAGGGGTTTTTCGTGATTTCATTATTTTCCCATACGTGGTAAATTGGAATTGCAAGAAAGGCCAAAAGGGCAAAGCATGATATGATTTTATTTTCTTTTTTCATTGATGCCTTCTAATATTTAAAATTTTACTCTTGTGCTGTCTTGCTTCGTTTGATTCCTCACAACTTCTCGTGAGGGAGATGGATGATAATTAAAAGCGTCTCATAGATAGCCGGTTGTGTATGAGCTGTTGCGACCGTAGACGTTGTTAAACAATCCTGTACCGATACGGCTGGTGTACTTGTCACATCTCTCCATCCTCCGTAACAGTAGCTTTAAAACCTCTGTATAGCTAAAAGCGTTATTCATCTAAACAATAAAATATCGAATAGACAGCCGTAGGTTTTAGTCTCATAGACAAGATGTCGTTTTTTGATAAGTTGCTTACTGATTCCGCCTCCTTAAGAATAACGAATTCCTTTTCTTCCAACATCTTTTTTAAGGTAAAAGACAGACTTTTCCCCCCCCTTTCAGAGCTATGCCGATGTATTTTATAAAAATAATATCACCCGAAAAATAGTAACAAGATATTAATTGACCACGACTATTCTTTGGATAATAAAAAGCACCTGCGGAATGTACAAGAGTACCATCATATCCATATTCAAGATCAGATAAATAGAGATCTCTTTTATAAATACCTCTTTGTGCATCCAAAGCAAAATCCATATTAATAAATTTCCGATATTCCAAAGTGTCTAAAGGATTGGTCCATTTACGAATCTTAGAGTTATCTTCTATCCTCATATAGAACGGATAAGTTTTCCCTTTTATCGAAATCGTATGCCCTTTACGTATATAACATAATCCGTTAGAGGATAACTCGTAATACCCTTTTATAATCGCTTTTTCTACATGGATGGATTTAAAAGTAGTCTGCGCATTAAGCACTATTGCGGGTATCAGAAAGAGGACAGCCCATACCGTTTTATTTCTGCATTTCATAATTCCCGTTTAGATGAATATTTACTGTTTACTCTAGAAGAATGATTATCAGGAACTGCTTGTAATATCAGTCCAATGCCATATGATAACTCCTGTGGATTTATGAAATATTTTACCGTGGAGTCCTTATGCCTCCCTCTATTAAACTCTGTTCTGACAAATCTTCTGCAAGCATTTATTCAGAACCGCCACTGTCAATGTAAGACTTAAAGTATTCAATACCATTTCAAATAGATTTTTCTCTACTTCACTATGGAAGATTAACTCACTCGAAAAAATCTGATTAATCCGTAAGCAATTGCAATAATACCAGCTTCATAGCCACCAATATGCCATGAATATTCAATCGTAAGACCAGGGGAAGGCTTGTTCTTGTCACGATATGTAAAAATGAAGAAAACAACACCAAACAATATTGCGCAAATCCCATGATATTCATCAACAAGTATAGCTATTACGGCTAATATCACCATGAGACATCCAGTACACAAAGAAAAGAAACTTAAAGGTTTTATCGATCGTATTCCATTCTTTGCTATACGATATACAATGATGGCACCTGCAACAAGGGATAATGAATCCCAAATATAATCACAATACATCATATTAATTTCCGTTTTGCTTACTTCCTATATTCTCTTTTTTTCGATAAGTTTATCTGTTAGCCGTTCTACACCAGACAGCTTCAAATTTACACCTTGTTTTATCACTTCAGTTCCTAAATCAAATCCTTCTTCACCAATTTTCTTGCCATAATCTGGAAGGACTTTGTTTAACCCCATACCGACTAATTTTCCTGCAAGCACATAGAAACCTCCTTTTCCTGCATTAAAATAATCACCATTTGCAAAATCAAGAAGAATTTCGCCTAAACTGCCTACGCCAGAAACACCTTCTCCGATTCCTGCTAATGGTGCCCCAATTTCTGCTCCTGCCCCCGTCAGAGTCTGTCCATATCCTGCTAATGCTGCTCCATCAACAACATCCTGCATTCCTTTGACAAAATCAGTGCTAAATTTATAATGAAGTGTAATTTCAAATCCATTACTAGATCCCTCATAGGTACTATACGTATATCTAAATTGAGGATTAGAGGTGTTGTAGGCGTGATTATCTGTGATGTAAGACATGTAGCCGAGGTGATCACCGTGATAGAAGAATGTTTCTTCACGTGTCGTGTCGTTAGGGACGTAAGCCGTAATCGGCCTGCGGATCGTCGGGACCGATCGGTCATCCCGAGAGACCAAGGGGGCGGGATGGGGGAGATTGAAGATGCGGGAACAGAATCAAAATCCGGGGGACGTAACTTCCCTTCTGTGATGTTCATCACAGTATAGGGAAATTCTTCTCCATCACAAACCGACCTCCACCGTAAGGATCTATACCCGCAGACGTCCCATGTCATGTGTTATGTTGTGGATACACCGTTGCAAAGCCTGTCCTCTCCAAAGTTTTACAGAGGAACGCACACACCCGTGGCAAACCACTTTCAAGAGCAAATATACAACTTTATTTTGTAAATACACTATTGAACGGATTGAAAACAAAGATTAGCCCTATCCATTCATTCTGCATCCTGTTTTCCAGCTTTCTGGTTAGGTCCTGATATGTTCTTCTTTGTTCTGTTTTGTTTTTGATTTCATCTGCTGTCACTTTTCATATTCAGCCTAACCGGATTTCTATCATCAGGTTAAGCAAATCTCGAAAGTGACAGAAGTGACAGCAGACTTGGAAAAGCATTTTCCAGTCTTTCCTGTTGGCAGTACTGATCTTCTTGCATTTCACTATTGGCGGCTCCTGACCGTCAGCAGATTGGAAGCGTGTGTGCCCTCAACACACTTGATGTCGACCGCAAACACAACCGGTGCCGGGCATCGGCACATCGGCAGGAGGTGGAAAGAGTTGCATGCCAGTCCATACAACACATACTCGTAAGAGACGGATTCCAGACTCATCTGGCGAGTGGCTGCTGTACGGCAATACCCGGGAAAGAAAGGGAAGACTGGGAATCGATGAAAGTCGGGGGGATAAGGCATGTTTTGAAAAAGCAAGTCGGTCTGTCGTTGACAGGGTGGAGAGTCGTCTATATTTGTGCTTTCTTATGCGGGATTTCCTGCTTTCCCATTCTGCTGCATCCTTCCCTGTGTCCTTTCAAGAAGGAAGCAGGGGCTGATCGCCTGAAAAGCAAAAAAAATCATGGATAATTCCAGAATCTGCCAAAAAGGCAATGGGCGTTGATGAAGCGCATTAAGCAATTCATCAACGCCCATCTATTATCAGGCATTCTGAAAAATCTATGTCGGTCTGTGTCTGTCGTTGATAAGGATATTGCCGACTTAAGCCCCTTCGAACTCCCGGAGGAAGCGGGTGTCGTTCTCGGAGAAGAGGCGGAGGTCGCTGACACGGTACTTGAGGTTGGCGATGCGCTCGACACCCATGCCGAAAGCGTAGCCGGTATAGATGCTGGAGTCGATGCCGCAGGCCTCAAGGTCGTGCGGGTCGACCATACCGCAGCCGAGAATCTCCACCCAGCCGGTGTGTTTGCAGAAGCCGCATCCCTCGCCGCCGCAGATATTGCAGCTGATGTCCATCTCGGCACTCGGCTCGGTGAATGGGAAGTAACTCGGGCGGAGGCGTATCTTCGTGCCGGCACCGAACATTTCACGGGCAAAGGTGAGTAGCACCTGCTTGAGGTCGGTGAAGCTGACGTTCCTGTCTACATAGAGCCCTTCTACCTGATGGAAGAAGCAGTGGGCGCGTGCCGAAATCGCCTCGTTGCGGTAGACGCGGCCCGGACAGAGCACGCGGATCGGCGGCTTGTGGGTAGACATATAATGTGCCTCGTCGTTGGAAGTATGGCTGCGGAGAAGCACGTTCTTCGTCACGTCCATCGTATTGCTGCGTTCGATGAAGAAGGTGTCCTGCATATCGCGCGCCGGATGGTCGGCGGCGAAGTTCAGCATGGTGAACACGTGCTGGTCGTCGTCAATCTCCGGACCCTGATAGAGCGTGAAGCCCATCCGTGCGAAGATGTCGATGATTTCGTTCTTGACAAGTGTCAGCGGATGCCGTGTACCCAGGCTGATGGGGTAGGCGGTGCGTGTAAGGTCGATGTCGTCGCTCTGTGCCTCGCTGGTCTCGAGCTGGTCCTTCAGCTCGTTGATTCTGTTCTGTGCGAGCTGCTTGAGTTCGTTGATTTTCATGCCGACGGCCTTCTTCTGGTCGGCCGCCACATTCCGGAACTCACCCATCAATGCGTTGATTTCGCCTTTCTTGCTGAGGTATTTCAGTCGGAGCTGTTCCACGTCGCCGGCATTCTGTGCCGTAAGTGCGCTCACTTCCTTGAGAAGTTCTTCTATCTTGTCTAATAGCATACTGCTTGGTTATTTTCCTGCAAAGGTACGATTTATAATCGGAACGGAGAAATTACCCTGATATAAATTTATGTTTTTCCTGTCTTATTAGAAATAAATATCGTACATTTGCAGGAAATTTGAGACGAATAAAACGAGCGTATGAGAAAAGCATTTTTACTTGTTGTATGTGTCTGTGTGGCCATGATGGCGGTCACCACAGGCTGTTCTAACAGGAAGGTTGAAGCGGTAGACAGTTCCAGTACGGATTCTGCCATGGCGGCGGACAGTGACACCGCTGATACCGTCGACTCTGCCACGGAGGTGATTGCCTCCACGCCGATGCCGAAGGCGGCCGACCAGCTGTTCGATGACTTCTTCTTCAATTTCATTGCCAACAGGAAGCTGCAGCGCAGCCGCATCAAGTTCCCGCTGCCGGTTGTCAACGGCGGGAAGACATCAGAGCTGACGCGCAGCCAGTGGAAGACCGACCATTTCTTCCGGCCGCAGGGATATTACACGCTGATTTTCGACAACGAGAAGCAGATGAAGTATCCGAAGGCAACAGACCTGGACAGTGTGATTGTCGAAAAGATCCACTTGAGGAAAAGAACCGTGGAACAGTACTGGTTCGACCATCAGGATGGGAAATGGAAGCTGAACAAAATCTGTACTATCGGTTTCAAGCAGAGCTATAACGCTTCATTCTTCACTTTCCTTTCCCGCTTCTTTGCCGACAGCGGCAGGGGCTTCGTGAAGAATCCGCTGGCCTATTCAGGACCCGATCCCAATGGCGAGGAGGTCGCAACCATCAATACCACCATCCCTGCCGGGGAGTGGTCGTCGTTCCTTCCGGAAGTACCGGGCGAGATGATTTACAATATCCTCTATGGCCAGAAGTACTCGGAGTCGGACCGCAAGATTCTTACTTTCCGCGGACTGGCCAATGGAGCGGAGACGCAGCTGTTCTTCAGACGGCACGGAAAGGACTGGCGGCTGGAGAAGATCGTCGCTTATTGACGGGAAGGCCCTCTGCCTGATCATCGGTAGCGGGTCTTTCTTTAGCATATATCCAACTTTACAATGCCTGTTGCTTATGAAAAGTGAACGTCAGAAAGCCTTGGATGGTGAGTTCTTTAATGCTGTCGACCCGGAATTGCAGCAGATAATATTACGTACGAAACGCTTATTGCGTAAGTTGAACGATTGCGACTATGCCGACCATGAAGGCAAGCGCAGGATTTTTGAGCAGCTGTTTGGCTCTGTCGGTGAGCCGGTTCATATCGATGTTGATTTTCATTGTGAGTATGGTGTCAATATCCACTTGGGCGACTGGGTCGTTATCAATATGAACTGTACGTTTGTAGACAATAACCGTATTGACATCGGCAATCATGTTCTCATCGCTTCAGACGTGAAAATCTATACAGCCGCGCATCCTGTCACTGCCGGGGAACGGATGATTCCCGGCGGAGGGTGGAATATCTATGCCCGACCTGTCAAGATAGAAGACGGTGCGTGGATTGGCGGCGGAGCCATCCTCCTGCCCGGTGTGACGATAGGTCGTAATGCCGTGATAGGCGCAGGAGCAGTGGTGACAAAGGACATACCTGCCAATGCTGTTGCTGTCGGCAGTCCGGCAAGGGTCATCAGATACCAGGAAGAATAGTTCCTTGTTATAAGTTATGAACAGAAACAAAGGCAACGCCAAAACGGAATAAGTTAAAATGAAGATAGAGTGTGACTATAGTCTGTTAGAGCATAACACGTTCGGTATTGATGCAAAGTGCCGGCGTTTCGTTGAATACGAGTCCGTGGAGGAGGCACAGGAGGCTGTGTGTTCCCTGAAGGAAGAAGATCATCCGTTGCTGATACTCGGCGGCGGCAGCAACCTGTTGCTTACGGAAGACTATAAGGGGACGGTACTCCATTCGGGTATCTCGTTTATAGAAGACGTGGGCGGCGGGCGTGTACGTTGTGGGTCGGGTTACGTGTGGGACGACTTCGTAGCGTATTGTGTTTCCCATGGGCTTTACGGTGCAGAGAACCTTTCGATCATCCCCGGTGAGTGCGGTGCGAGTGCCGTACAGAACATCGGGGCGTACGGTGCGGAAGCCAAGGGCCTGATAGAAGAGGTAGAGGCTGTGGAGATTGCCACAGGCAGGGTGCGTCACTTCAAGAATGCGGACTGCGGGTACAGCTACCGTCAGAGCCGCTTCAAGCATGAGTGGCGCAACAAGTACCTCATTACGTCGGTGACCTACCGTCTTTCCAGCACCTACAGGCCCAGGCTCGATTACGGCAATATACGCACGGCACTGGCAGAACGGGGTATTGCACACCCGACGGCAGACGAGCTGCGACAGACGATTATCGCCATCCGTAATGCCAAGCTTCCCGACCCCAAGGTGACGGGGAATGCGGGCAGCTTCTTTATGAATCCCATCGTCTCCAAGGAGAAATACGATGAACTGGCGGCGCAGTACGAGCGTATGCCTCACTATACAATAGACAGTACGCACGAGAAGATTCCTGCCGGATGGATGATCGAACAGTGTGGATGGAAGGGCAGGTCGCTCGGCCGTGCCGGTGTCTACGATAAGCAGGCACTGGTGCTGGTCAACCTCGGGGGTGCTGCCGGGGCCGATGTTGTCCGTCTCTTTGAAGCCATACAGCATGACGTAAAGGAGAAGTTCGGTATTGAGATACATCCGGAAGTGAATGTGGTGTGACCTCCCCCTGACCCTCCGAAGGGAGGGAAGTGCCTGGCGGAAGCAAGTCCCCTGACCGTCCAAAGAGAGAAGAAGGGCTGATGGGGGCAAAGTCCCCCTCCATCTTTGTAGGAGGGAGGGAGCAATGTCTGTGACTTGCCGGATGGAAGGATTCTTCTTGGTGCCAGAGTATATATATGGAGGACGGATCATATAAAATAAGGTGTGTCATGCGTAATAACGAACGCCTCAGGGTGATGGGAGTATTACGGTGACAGCGGCTTTTATTTCAAAAACGACATATCTTTTGGACAGACAGCAATCTTCGACCGGTACACAGTCCGTCAGACCCTCCCTTCCTTTCGGAGGGGGCGGGGATGGCTTCTCCTCTTCTTCGGAAGAAGCGGGGGGCACCTTGACTTTCCTGGGCACAGGTACTTCCAACGGCGTACCCGTCCTGGGCTGCACCTGCGAAGTCTGCAAGAGCAGTGACCCGCATGACAGCCGGCTGCGCACTTCAGCCCTTCTGGAGACCGCACAGACGCGGGTCATCATCGACTGCGGACCCGACTTCCGGCAGCAGATGCTGCCGCAGCCATTCCGGAAGATAGACGGACTGCTGATAACACACATCCACTACGACCATGTGGGCGGCATCGACGACGTACGTCCCTATTGCAGGTTAGGCGACATAGATGTCTATGCCAATGCCGACACCTGTGCCGGACTGCGGCATAATTTCCCCTACTGTTTTGCCGAACACCTTTATCCCGGTGTTCCCAAACTGAACCTGCATGCCCTTCCACCTCATTCCCATATACGGATCGGCGACATAGAGGTGGGGCCTGTCAACGTGATGCACGGCAGGCTGCCCATCTTCGGCTATCGTTTCGGGAAGCTCGCCTACATAACGGACATGAAGACGATGGACGATGCCGAGCTTCCTTATCTCGAAGGGGTCGAGACCCTCGTGGTGAACGCACTTCGCTGGGAGCGGCCGCATCATTCGCACCAGCTGATACCGGAAGCCGTCGAGTTCAGCAGGCGGATAGGTGCCAGACGTACTTATCTTACCCATCTCACCCATCAGGTCGGATTGCATGAGGAGGCGCAGCGACGGCTTCCCGACGGTGTGTTCCTTGCCTATGACGGGTTGAGAATCAAGGTGTAGTCGCCCGGACGGATTTTTTTTCCTGTTCACACATCGGCCACAGAATGCTATAAAACACCTCAGAGATGTTAATGCTGTGAGAAAGGCAGAAGCTGATACAGGAGAAGCAAGCCCGTCAGGATGCAGTACCTGATCCATCAGGATGGGATGGGACGACTGTCCGATGGAACTTGGTGGGATGGGCCGGCCGAGTTCTTTTTCTATCGTATGTCATGTCCTTTGACACGTTTTTTCTTCTTAACCTATCGGGAGATACCGCACGAAGATACAAGGGACGGCCAGTTTGATTTGAGAGGGGCAAATCGGCAATGTGGAATTTGGATGCAAACCTTATAATTTGCCTGCGATAGTTTGTTATCTCATGCTTTTTTACTATCTTTGCGGGCGAAATGAAAAAGGGGCTGTTCTATATCGTACTGTTGTTCTTCCTGTCCGTCTTCGATGCGACGGCAGGGGGACGGCCGGTAGTATATGCTGACAGTGTCCAGGTCTCTCTCTTGACCTGTTCTCCGGGTGAAGAAGTCTGGGCGCAGTATGGACATACCGCAATCCGTTATCTTGACAGGAAGAGCGGGGAGGATATAGCCGTCAACTATGGCATCTTCTCCCAGGACCAGCCTTATTTTATTCCTCGTTTTATCCTCGGACTGACCGACTACCGCATGGGAGTCGAGCCGATGGATATGTTTCTCGCACAGTACCGTTACGAGGGGAGGGGTGTCATAGAACAGGTGCTGAACCTGTCGGCGGAAGACAAGCAGGCTATCCACAGTGCCTTGCTGGAGAACATGAAGCCCGAGAATGTCGTCTATCGCTATAATTTCTTCTACGACAACTGTACGACGAGGGCGCGCGACATGCTTGTCAATCACCTGCATGGGAAGGTCACCTATCCGGTCGCTGACAAGCCGGAAACGTTCCGTTCGATGTTGCACAGGTGGAACCATGATTACGAATGGTCGCAGTTCGGGGAAGATCTGTTGCTTGGTGTGGATGCCGACCGCAAGACAACAAAGGCCGAGCAGCAGTTCCTTCCGGACAACCTAAGGTGTGACTTCGAAAAAGCTACCTATAACGGCAGGCCTCTTGTAGCGGAGACGCATACCCTGCTGCCTCCACAGAAGAAAGACATCGAGAGCGGTTTCCCACTTTCCCCGTTGTCCGTCTCCCTCCTGTTCGTTCTCCTCTGCGTCGTGATGATGACGTTCAGCAACCTTAAACGGCAGTTGTATTGGGGCTGGGATGCCTTCCTTATGCTTGTGTCGGGCCTGTTGGGAATGATCTATTTCATCATGCTTTTCTCCCAGCACCCCTGTGTAAGCCTGAATGTGATCATCTTCTTCTTCAATCCGCTTCCACTCTTTTTCCTTTACAGTACTGTCAAAAAGAAGAGAGATACTTGGTGGAAGATATGGAGCATCCTCATTGTCTTAGGGTTCGCCGGTTGTCTTTTCCAGCGTGTCTCCGTACCGGTATTGATTGTGGCATTGTTCTTGCTGCTGCATTGCATATTACATTTACGAATAAGCCGTTCGCTCAAGCGCGTGGCTCAAAGAGAGAAGGCACATGAATAAGTATATCACCGCTTTACTTGTCGTTCTGGCGGCAACAGGGGTCGAGGCGCAGGGCTGTCAGTCTGTGCTGAAGATCGCGTTGGGTGATGTCAACATTGAAGACCTCTGTCACCAGCAGGCCTTCAAAGGTGTCGGACAGGATCTTCTCTCCGTCCTCGAAGCCTTTAAACAGATCAAGGAAGGCGAAGAAGTCGATCCGGCACAGAGCAAATTGGTCTATACCGCGGACCGCCCTGAAGGGCTTTTAGCAGCGTCAACATCTTATTCACATATTCATCAGGAGCAGCAGCTCTTTCTTCCCAATCCCTCCTTGACGACGGGGATTCAAATCCGTGCCCCCAGTCTGGTATCTTGATTTAAACAGGACGGGGCCATCGTGTCCGCCTGTTTGCATGAAGATAAATTGTCCAGAGGAAGAACCACCTCTTTTTTTAATCAAACATCCGATAAGTACGTCGCAGGCTGAGACTTTGTTCCAGCAGGGCTGTAATGTCTTTGCCCAGACAGTATCTCGTTCTCGGATTTCCGGTTATGTGGGAATCCTGTTCCCGACTATGTGGGAATCTTATTCCCAACCGTATGGGAATCTTATTCCCAGCCCTTGGGACACTTGTTCCCGACCGTTGGGAACACCTTTCCCGACCACAGGGACACATCGTGACCAGACGATAGTGGAACGGGAGGGAAGATGGTACTGACAGTCAGTGTACTGTCGGATGAAATAAAATTTATAGTAGAAATGAATTTCAATAAGATATTAAAAGCGATTTTCGGTGACAAGTCAGCACGTGACATGAAGTTGATCCAGCCTTATGTGGATAAGGTCAAGGCGGTATATCCGGAGATCAAGGCGCTCAGCAACGATGAGCTGCGTGCCAAGACAAAGGAGATACAGAAATATGTGCAGGATGCTGCCAGGGAGCAGCGTGAGCAGATAGCAGAGCTGCGTGCAAAGATCGAGGAGACCCCGATTGACGAGCGTGAGGAAATCTTCAACCAGATTGACAAGCTGGACAAGGAGGCCCTCGACAACTACGAGACGGCACTCAACGAGGTGATGCCGGTCGCCTTCTCCATCGTGAAGGATACGGCACGCCGTTTCTCGGAGAACGAGGAAACGGTTGTCACGGCAACCGACTTCGACCGTGAACTGGCAGCTGACCCTGCCAAGGACTTCATCACGATCGATGGCGACAAGGCCATTTACCACAACCACTGGACAGCCGGCGGCAACGACCTGAAGTGGGAGATGGTACACTATGACGTACAGATCTTCGGCGGTGTCGTCCTGCATCAGGGCAAGATCGCCGAGATGGCGACAGGCGAGGGCAAGACCCTCGTTGCCACCCTTCCGGTGTTTCTCAATGCGCTCACCGGCAACGGTGTCCACGTCGTAACCGTCAACGACTATCTGGCAAAGCGTGACTCCGAGTGGATGGGGCCGCTCTATATGTTCAACGGACTGTCCGTCGACTGTATCGACAAGCACCAGCCGAACTCGCCGGCACGCCGCAAGGCCTATCAGGCAGACATCACCTTCGGTACGAACAACGAGTTCGGATTCGATTACCTGCGTGACAACATGGCCGTGTCGCCGGCCGACCTCGTACAGCGTCAGCACAACTATGCCATCGTCGATGAGGTCGACTCGGTGCTGATCGACGATGCCCGCACGCCGCTCATCATCAGCGGTCCTGTGCCCAAGGGCGACGACCAGATGTTCGAGGAGTTCCAGCCCCTGGTACAGAGTCTTTATGAGGTGCAGCGCAAACAGGCTACCGAACTCCTGTCGGAGGCCCGTCACAAGCTGGCAGAAGCACAGAAGAATGCCGGCGACAAGGCTGCTTCCCAGAAGCTGCAGGAAGAGGGCTTCCTTGCTCTTTACCGCTCGTTCAAGGCCCTGCCGAAGAACAAGGCACTCATCAAGTTCCTTTCCGAAGAAGGCATCAAGGCCGGCATGCTGAAGACGGAAGAGTTCTACATGGCCAACAACAACCGTGAAATGCCGAAGGCCGTCGAACCGCTCTACTTCGTTACGGACGAGAAGATGAACTCCTGCGACCTTACCGACAAGGGTACGGCATGGCTCGCCAACCAGGTGAAGGACGACCAGCTCTTTGTCCTGCCGGATATTACGACGGAGCTTTCCGCACTCGAGAAACAGAAAGACGACAAGGTGATTGACGAGCAGACCTACATCGACCGGAAGGATGCCATGATGGCGCATTACGGCGTGCAGAGCGAACGTGTACACACCTTGCAGCAGCTCTTGAAAGCCTATACCATGTTCAACAAGGATGACGAGTATGTCGTCCTGAACGGTGAGGTCAAGATCGTCGACGAGCAGACAGGACGTATCATGGAAGGCCGCCGCTGGAGCGACGGCCTGCATCAGGCGGTTGAGGCAAAGGAACACGTGAAAGTGGAGGCTGCCACGCAGACGTTCGCTACCATTACGCTGCAGAACTACTTCCGTATGTACCACAAGCTCGCCGGCATGACCGGTACGGCTTCCACGGAGGCCGGTGAGTTCTGGGACATCTACAAGCTGGACGTCGTCGAGATTCCCACCAACCGTCCTGTCATCCGCAAGGATATGGAGGACCGTGTCTACAAGACGGCCCGCGAGAAGTATGCCGCCGTCATCGACGAGGTGGAAACCATGCGGAACCAGGGCCGCCCCTGTCTTGTCGGTACGACTTCCGTCGAGATCAGTGAGCTGCTGAGCAAGATGCTCACGATGCGCAAGATTCCGCACCAGGTGCTGAATGCCAAGCAGCACCTGAAGGAGGCGCAGATTGTTGCCGAGGCCGGACGGTCGGTGAATGGTCTCGGTGCAGTGACGATTGCCACCAATATGGCCGGCCGTGGTACCGACATCAAGCTGACAAAGGAAGTCAAGGATGCCGGAGGTCTGGCCATCATCGGCACTGAGCGGCACGAGAGCCGCCGTGTAGACCGCCAGCTTCGTGGTCGTGCCGGCCGTCAGGGCGACCCCGGTTCATCCGTATTCTATGTGTCGCTTGAGGACAAGCTGATGCGTCTCTTCGGCTCGGAACGTATCGCCAAGGTGATGGACCGGCTGGGCTTCGAAGACGGCGAACGCATTGAAAGTTCGATGATTTCCAACAGCATCGAGCGTGCGCAGAAGAAGGTCGAGGAGAACAACTTCGGTATCCGTAAGCGGCTGCTGGAGTATGATGATGTCATGAACAAGCAGCGTACCGTCATCTACGAGAAGCGTCGTCATGCGCTGATGGGCGAGCGTATCGGTATGGACATCTCGAACATCATCTGGGACCGCTGTGTGAACATCATCGAAAAGAACGACTACGAAGGCTGCAAGGAAGAGTTCCTGAAGATTCTGACGATAGAGTGTCCGTTCACAGAGAACGAGTTCATGAACGTTGACCATGACGAGCTGGCGGAACGCAGCTTCCAGCAGGCCATGGAGGCTTTCATGCGCAAGACCGAGCGCATCCAGACCGTCGCATGGCCTGTCATCAAGCAGGTCTATGAAAACCAGGGAGCCATGTACGAACGCATCATGGTGCCCGTCACTGACGGCAAGCGTGTCTACAACATTCCCTGCGACCTGAAGGAGGCCTATGAGAGCGAGGGCAAGTCGGTCGTCAAACAGTTCGAGAAGGTCATCCTGCTCCATATCATTGACGACGACTGGAAGGAGAACCTCCGCCAGCTGGATGACCTGCGGCATTCCGTCCAGAACGCTTCTTACGAGCAGAAAGATCCGCTGCTCATCTTCAAACTGGAGAGCGTGAAGCTGTGGGACAACATGATCGACGACATGAACAACCGTACGGCGAGTGTGCTCATGCGCGGTCAGATTCCAGAGATGCAGCCGGCCGAGGAGGTGCAGGAGGCTGCCCCGGAGCAGCGTTCACAGCGTTACAATGAAGAGAAGGTAGACCTTGACGATCCCGGTCAGACGGCTGCCGCACGGCAGGATACCCGTGAGGGAGCGCAGCAGGCACGCCACACTCCTTACCGTGCAGACAAGATGCCGCGTCCTAACGACCCATGCCCCTGCGGCAGCGGCAAGAAGTTCAAGAACTGTCATGGTCGAAATATCCGTTAGTCAACTGATAAAGAAATTCGGGGATAAGACGGCAGTCTTTATCCCCGAATTCTGCTTTCCGGCGGGTGAAATCATCGGCCTTGTCGGTAATAACGGTGCAGGGAAAACGACACTGTTCCGCCTTATTCTGAATCTCGTCAAGGCAGATAGCGGCAAGGTGTTTTTCAATGTAATGGATAATTCCTCCGTGCCACGACACGGAAAAGACAGCGAGACCGCACAGCGCATCTCTCATCTTGACGAAGCGTGGAAACAGTATGTTGCCGCTTATCTGGAAGAAGGTTTCCTCATCGATTTCCTTACGCCGAGGGAGTACTTTACCTTTATTGCCAAAGCAAACGGCATAGAGAAGCAAGATGTTGAGGGACTTCTGGAAGATTACAGGCCCTTTCTCGGTGACGAGATCCTCGGCCGGCAGAAATATATCCGAGAGTTTTCTGCCGGTAATAAGCAGAAGATCGGTATTGCAGCCGCCTTGCTGCCTTCTCCGCAGTTTGTGATTCTTGACGAGCCTTTCAATTTTCTTGATCCGAGCAGTCAGAATCATTTGAAAACCTTGCTGTTGGAATATAAGAAACGCTGCCATGCGTCGATCCTCCTCTCCAGCCATAACCTTCATCATACGACGGATATAAGCGACAGGATTGTATTGATGGAGGACGGCTTCGTCATAAAGAACATTTCCGAGAGAACGGATGGGGCGATAAAGGAACTGGAAGACTATTTCCTGTAGAACATGGTTCTGTGGAAAATTCTGCAACCTGTGTACAGGCAGAGACGGCTTGAGGATGTGTCGATACTCAAAACCCGGAAAGTTTCCTTTTCTGTTGACAGTCTCAATCCCTCATAAATATAAAGACAACCGCTGCCATTGAGCCATCAGCTCTTTGGCAGCGGTTGTTCTTTACAACCAATAGACAGCCGTCTTGGGCTGGAATCGGGTTTTTACACATCCTCGCTTTATCCGCAATGGATTTTGCGCCGAACGGTATAGAGTTCCTTTGCCATCCCGTGGAACGATCGGTCAGGCCAGCTCTGACAGTTCCAGCCACCGGAGTTCCATTTCGTCTAATTGCTCTTTCAAAAGGGGAAGCCGCTTGCTTTTTTCGGTGAGTTCTTCCACAGACAGTCTGCCTGAACAGAGGGCTTCTTCAAGCTGTTTCTGCTCTGCTTCCAGCTGAGAGATCTTGTCTGAGAGCTGCTCGTATTCACGTTTCTCCTTGAAAGACATCTTCCGTTTCGCATGGTTGCGGTACTCCTTTCCGGCTGTCTCCTCCGTCTGTTTCTTTGATTTGAGGTTTTTCTGCTGCTCTTCCTCCTGGGATTTCATCTTCTGGAAATCACGGTACTGAGTGTAGTTGCCGGGGAAATCCTGAATTTCACCCTCTCCCTTGAACACGAGGAGATGGTCTACAACCTTGTCCATGAAGTAACGGTCATGCGACACGACGATGACGCAGCCGGGGAAGTCCTGCAGGTATTCTTCAAGTATCTGCAAGGTCTGGATGTCCAGATCGTTGGTAGGCTCGTCCAGCACGAGGAAGTTCGGATTCTTCATCAGTACGGTACACAGATACAGCTTGCGTTTTTCTCCACCCGACAGCTTATACACATAGTTGTGCTGTTCCTCCGGGGAGAAGAGGAAGTAGTTGAGGAACTGCGATGCCGTCATGTGCCTTCCGCCGCCCAGGTCTATGTAGTCGGCAATGTCCGTGATGATGTCGATTACCTTCTGGTCTTCACGGAACTGCAGTCCTTCCTGTGAGAAGTAGCCGAAGCGGACCGTCTCCCCGATGTCGAACCTGCCGCTGTCCGGTGCTGTCTTGCCGAGGAGCATCTTGACGAAAGTGGATTTTCCGGTTCCGTTGTTCCCGACGATTCCCATCTTCTCAAACCGTGAGAAGTTATAATAGAAATTGTCGAGGATGATTTTGTCATCAAACTTCTTTGAGACATACTGGCACTCGAAGATTTTACTTCCGATATACACGCTGGAGGACTTCAGGCGTATCTGTCTTTCTTCAATCCGCTGTTTGGCTTTTGCCTGTAGCTCGTAGAAGGCTTCTTCACGGTAGCGTGCTTTGTGCCCGCGTGCCTGCGGCATACGGCGCATCCACTCCAGCTCAGTCCGGTACAGGTTGTTGGCACGTGCTATCTCGGCCCTTGTGTTGTCGATGCGTTCCTGCCGTTTTTCCAGATAATAGGAGTAATTGCCCCGATAGGTGTAGAGGGTCTGGTTGTCCAGTTCCAGGATGGTATTGCATACGTTGTCAAGGAAATAGCGGTCGTGCGTAACCATGAAAATGGTCTTGTTCCCACGGGATAGACAGCCTTCGAGCCATTCGATCATCTCCAGGTCGAGATGGTTTGTCGGTTCGTCGAGAATGAGGAAGTCGGGCTCCAGAATCAGCACGTTTGCCAGTGCGACACGTTTCTGCTGCCCGCCGCTCAGCTGTCCCATCGGCTGTTCCAGATCGTGAAGCTTCAGCATGGTAAGTATCTGCTTCGCTTTCAGGATGCGCTCCGGGTTTCCCTTATGATTGAAGCACGCATCCAGTACGCTCTCTTCCGGGTCGAACTTCGGGCTTTGTTCGAGCATTCCCACACGCAGGTCGTTACGATAGATGATCGAACCGCTATCATAACTCTCCTTGCCCGTGAGGATGGAGAGCAGGGTGGACTTCCCCGTACCGTTCTGTGCCACGAGCCCGATGTGCTGCCCTTCTGCAATGGAAAAGGAAATGTCTTTGAAGAGAACCTGTGCACCGAAACTTTTTGTCAGGTGCTGCACATCAAGATAAGGAATCTGCGCCATGCTCCTATTCTAATGTATTGTTGATTTGTTCGATATAGTCCAGCACCTCCTCTTTCCCTGCTTTCGTCTCTGCGGAAGTAATGAAGTAGGGTGGGAGTGCCTCCCATCTGTCTTCCAGTTTCTTCATCCACAGCAGGGCATTCGATTTCGCTTTGGAAGGCGACAGCTTGTCGGCTTTCGTGAAGATGATGGAGAAAGGAATGTTGCTTTCTCCCAGCCAGTCGACAAATTCACGGTCGATCTTCTGTTGCTCATGCCGGATGTCTATCAGTACAAATACATTGACAAGCTGTTTGCGCTGCAGGATGTATTGTGCGATCATCTGCTCCAGCTTGTTTCTCACCGTCTTGGAGTTTTTGGCATAGCCATATCCCGGGAGGTCGACCAGATACCACTCGTTATTGATGATGAAGTGGTTGATGAGCAGTGTCTTGCCCGGTTTGGCCGAGGTCTTTGCCAGTCCTTTGTGGTTGCAGAGCATGTTGATAAGACTTGACTTGCCTACGTTCGACCGCCCGATAAAGGCATATTCAGCTTTGGTGTCTGACGGGCATCTTGCTATTGACGGCGAAGATATGGTGAATTCTGATTTCTTAATGATCATAGTGCAGTTTATGTGTCTGTAAATTACTGCAAATTTACATAAAAAGTGTGATTTACAAGCCTGTGGAATCAAGAAAATGCTTTTTTCTTTAGGTGAAAGCTCATAAAAATTTAATTGTTAGTAATGGTAAATTGGTGGTTTTTTGTAATTTTGCAGTAGACAGGATGATTCGGTGTGGACAGTGGTCATGTTTTCCTGCCACGATTCCTGCTATTCTGCAAAAGACAATGTGTAAAAATGAAACAGATCAACTGGGGATTCATAGGTTGTGGAGAAGTAACGGAAAAAAAGTCCGGGCCTGCCTTCAATGAGGTGATGGGTTCGCATGTCGTCGCCGTGTTCAGCCGCAGCGAGCTGAAAGCCCGTTCATACGCTGAACGTCATGGCATCCAACGCTGGTACACAGATGCGCAGGCACTGGTGGACGATGCGGATGTCAATGCCCTCTACATTGCCACCCCTCCCTCTGCCCATGCCACCTTCGCCATTATGGCGATGCGCGCCGGAAAACCATGCTATATAGAGAAGCCGCTGGCGGCCTCGTATGAAGACTGTGTGCGTATCAACCGAATATCTGAACAGACCGGTGTACCCTGTTTTGTGGCTTACTACCGCCGCTATCTACCTTATTTCAAACGGGTGAAGGAGATTGTAGACGCAGGCGAACTGGGCAAAATCCTCACGGTGCAAGTGCGTTTTGCCGTCCCGCCCCGCGACCTGGACTACGAACAGAACACGCAGCTGCCGTGGCGGCTGCAGTCGCACATCTCCGGCGGAGGGTATTTCTACGACCTCGCCCCTCACCAGCTCGACCTCCTGCAGACGCTCTTCGGCGTCATCGTGAAGGCGCACGGCTATACCGCCAATCGTGTCGGGTTGTATAATGTGGAGGACACTGTGAATGCTGTGTTCCGCTTCGAGAACGGACTGACGGGGAGCGGCGCCTGGTGCTTTGCAGCCCATGAGAGCGCACGCGAGGACCGCATAGAAATCTACGGCTCCAAAGGCAGGCTGTCGTTCTCGGTCTACACATATTCACCTATCCGGCTTTGCACCAGTGAGGGGGTGAAGGAAATGGAAGTGCCCAATCCTCCCTATGTGCAGCTTCCGATCATCAAGTCGGTCATTGAGGACATGCAGGGATATGGCGCCTGCGACTGTACAAGTGTCAGTGCAACGCCGACAAACTGGGTGATGGACCGTGTTCTTGGGAAAATATGATGGCCTGTCTGGAAAATTTGTTCTCGATCTGTCAATTCACGATGAAGCAGCCCTCAATCCACAGGATCTGTCTTTTCGTTCTCCTTCTTGTAGCGGGAGAAAACACTTTGCATGCCGTTTCCATGCGGATGTCGTCCGACTGTACAACGCAGAGGACAGACAGTGGAAGGCTGCGCACCGTCGGCTGGCAGGCTTTGGATTCCGTGAGATGGATGCGCAGAGAAACGACGGCACACCGGTCCGGACACCATCACAACAAAGAAAGCCGGTTTGTACATAAATTCAACGAGATTGACACTGCTTACATAGAACCGCAACGGTACAACTTCGCCTTTATGCTGCAGAACACGAACACGTATGAGGTGTACCGCCTGAGCAGTTCGAGCGGACAGAGCATCACCTTTGCCCCCGAGGCTACGGTCCGTGTCGGACCGTATTTCGGCTGGCGGTGGATCTTCCTCGGCTATACGCTTGACATCAAGCATCTGGACTTCTGGCATGGAAACGACAGCCCCCGGCAGGAATATGATCTGAGCCTGTACAGTTCGATGATAGGGCTTGACATCTATTATCGAAAGACGGGAAATGATTACAAAATCAGACAGTTGTATCTGGGCAGGAAGGTTGATACGGATGCTGTCCGTGGCTGCGCGTTCGGCGGGTTGACCTCCACCATCAAAGGCTTCAATCTGTATTATATCTTCAACCACCGACGCTTTTCTTATCCGGCGGCCTTCAGCCAGAGTACGATACAACGCCATTCGGCGGGAAGCCCGCTGATCGGCATCGGATATACCCGCCACAGTCTGGATGTAGACTGGGAGGAACTGGGCAGGATCGTTGCCGACCGGATGGGCAGCCGGATTGACGACACGCCGATCGACAGTACGCTGATGTTCAGCCAGGTGAAATACACGGATGTTTCGGTCAGCGGAGGATATGCCTACAACTGGGTGTTTGCCCATAACTGGCTGCTGGCGGGTTCGCTCTCCATGGCACTGGCGTATAAGCGGAGTACGGGAGATGTCACACACCGCAGTTTCTCTTTCAGCGACTTCAAGTTCAACAACATCAATTTTGACGGCATCGGACGTTTCGGACTTGTATGGAACAACAGCAGATGGTATGCGGGCATGAGCGCAGTCTTCCATGCCTATAATTACCGGCGAAGCAAGTTCTCAACCAACAATTTCTTCGGGAACGTGAATCTGTATGCCGGCTTCAATTTTGGCAGGAGGAAGATGAAGTAGAAGGCCGTGCAACAGGACTCCAGGGATATCGCTGTCCGGTGGTCATTTCCCATCCGCCTGTCATCAGCCGCTTGCTTATAAAGATTCCATTGACCGGGAAGTCACCACCTCCGGCTTTCGTGCGGATGCCTGTCACCACCTGTTCTGTTGGTGGACACCATGCGTGCTGGGCGTGAACACCATTGCGGTCTGCTGCCGGTACGGAACCATTGTTTCGTGACAAAAGCGTGCTGCATGCTGCTGAAAATCAACGCGGCCAGTTGGAGGTAGAGGGCATGCCTTTCCGGACACTGCAAGGAACGGCCTGTTTAAGAGAATCTGCACACAGAACACCGTGCGATTTAAGCTCAATGAATGCGCTGATAATGAAGCTGTTTCCGAATCGTATTTAATAATTTGTAAAAGTTAGTATGATCATTGATTATAAGAATGAAACTGAAGTATATCTTTATCTTTCCGCCCCTGTTTGTCCTGACCGCATGCGGAGCGAAGAGCAGGCAGGAACAGCAGACTGTAACAGCCGACACAACAGACCTGATACAGCAGCGGTCATACACCGCTTCAGACAGAAAGATGACTGCGAGCGACACGCTGCCGACCTATGTTGACAGATATTCAAAGGCTGACAGTATGCTGGTGTGCAGGATTCTGAGAGAGACCGTCCCTCTGCGGTGCCGGCTTTCTCACGGGCAGCTCATCTTGAAAGTTGCCAGGACTTTTGTCGGCACACCGTACGTGGCACATACACTGGACCGGAATACAGATGAGAAGCTGGTAGTTAATCTGCACGGACTGGACTGCACCACCTTCATAGAGACTGTAACTGCGTTGGTTTTGTGTATAGAAAGAGATGAAGTCCGTTTTTCCGACTTCGTACATCAGTTGGAGCAGATACGTTATCGAGGCGGGAAGACCGGATACCTGAACCGTCTGCATTATTTCCACTGGTGGCTGGAGGACAATGTCCGCATGGGATTCATTGCGGAAATCAATACCCCCGTTCCTCCTTTTACAGCTGTCCAGACTCTGAAGATCAACTACATGACCCTGAATGCACCGGCATACGATATGCTGAAAAACAGTCCGGAGCGTGTCGCCGGACTGAAGAAACTGGAGGATGCAAGCAATGGAACGAGGATACGTTATATTCCCAAGAGCCAGCTGGGAAACAGCGGGCTGCTCAAAACGGTGGTCCGTGACGGAGACATAATTGCCATTGTAACCAGCAAACGTGAACTGGACACCACGCATCTTGGCTTTGCGGTCTGGCATAGGGACGGACTGCATCTGCTGAACGCATCGAGTCTTGAACAGAATGGCCGTCAGGTAATAGAGCCCGTAGAGACTTTCTACCATTATATGATGTCTCATCCTTCAAGTATCGGTATTCGGATTGCACGGATACGGTGAACCGTCCTGTCTGGCGGGCGGGAAGAGGGGGGCTTCTGTGCCCGGGAGGGCTTCCCGTCTCGGGTCAGGACACTTCGAGGGGGAAAGGAAAAACGATATCAGAAAAGAGAGAAATAGAACAACCGACAGGATAAAAAGATTAAATAATATCAAACTTTTCCTCTCTAAATTTGTAAGTCTGCAATATAATATATAATTTTGCACATGATATTTGCGATGTGCAAATCGTATAACAGAGGAATAACAAAGGTATGTCAATATCGAAAACCAGACAGAAACTTGTTGATGTGGCACGCCAGCTCTTTGCAAAGAACGGCATTGCCAACACGACAATGAACGATATAGCGAAGGCTTCGGAAAAGGGAAGGCGTACGCTCTATACTTACTTCAAGAGCAAGGATGACGTATATTATGCCGTCATAGAGTCGGAGCTGGAACGGTTGTCGGACAAACTGGACGAGGTAGCCGCGAAGAAGATCAGTCCGCAGGACAAAATCATTGAGCTGATATACACACATCTCAGCATGATCAAGGAGACCGTGATGCGCAACGGCAATCTGCGTGCGGAGTTCTTCCGGAATATATGGATGGTCGAGAAGGTCCGCAAGAACTTTGATGAAGACGAAATCGAACTCTTCCGCAAGGTCTATGCGGATGCCAAGGAAGACGGTGAGTTTGATATTGACAATGTCGAACTGGTCGCAGACATCACACACTATTGCATCAAGGGGCTAGAGGTGCCGTTCATCTATGGCCGCCTCGGACACGGGCTGACGGAAGAGTCCTCCCGTCCCTTGGTTGCCAAGGTCGTATATGGTGCATTGGGCAAAAGCGGGCTGAAGTAGTCCGTCTTGTCCGCCGGCACGGTACAGGAAGAGGTCTCCTTGCGGGTACGTTCTGTCTGGAGTGTACCGGTCTGGCAATCATCAGAAATCAACATAACAAATATAGGAACTAACAGTATAAATCAAAACAACATGAAATTATTGGAAGGAAAGACAGCCCTCATCACAGGTGCTGCACGCGGTATCGGCAAGGCTATCGCATTGAGGTTCGCAGAAGAAGGTGCAAATATTGCATTCACCGACCTTGTCATCGACGAGAACGGCAAGGCTACCGAGGCGGAAATCGCTGCAAAAGGCGTAAAGGCCAAGGGCTATGCAAGCAATGCCGCCGACTTCGCACAGACAGAAGAGGTTGTCGGTCTGGTCAAGGAAGAGTTTGGTTCTATCGACATCCTTGTCAATAATGCCGGAATCACGAAGGACGGTCTCATGCTCCGTATGACCGAGCAGCAGTGGGATGCCGTCATTGCTGTAAACCTGAAGAGTGCCTTCAATTTCATCCATGCCTGTATCCCGGTGATGATGCGGCAGCGCAGCGGAAACATCATCAACATGGCAAGTGTGGTAGGGGTACATGGCAATGCCGGTCAGGCCAACTATGCAGCTTCGAAGGCCGGCCTTATCGCTTTGGCAAAGAGCATCGGTCAGGAGATGGGACCCAAGGGCATCCGTGCCAATGCCATTGCTCCCGGTTTCATCGATACCGCTATGACACAGGCCTTGCCGCAGAACATCCGCAAGGAGTGGATTTCCAAGATTCCGCTTCGCCGTGGCGGTACGGTCGATGATATTGCCAATACGGCTGTCTATCTCGCTTCCGACCTGTCAAGCTACGTATCCGGTCAGGTCATCCAGGTTGACGGTGGTATGAATATGTAGTCTCTTTCCCCTCTTTCCTGTCATGGGAAGGGGGAATCTCAATGTCAGAATCTCCCTTGCTGCCCCGGGACAGGGGCTTATGATGTCCGGTGGGAATCCGTTTCCGTCAGGTATCTTTCCTTGATGGAGGGGCAGGGGAGATTCCCTTTTTCCTTACTATACTATGCAAGTACTTTACGAAGATAACCACATTATCATTGTCTACAAGGAGCCGGGCGAAATCGTCCAGGCCGACAAGTCCGGTGATGAGCCGCTTTCAGAGATCGTCAGGCGATGGATAAAAGAGAAGTACCAGAAACCCGGTAATGTCTTTCTTGGGGTCGTTCACAGGCTTGACCGTCCTGTATCGGGGCTGGTTGTCTTTGCGAAAACCTCAAAGGCACTGACGCGCCTGAACAATATGTTCCGCAATGGCGAGGTCCACAAGACTTATTGGGCGATTGTCACACGTCCTCCTCTCGATCCGGAGGCGACATTGACCGACTGGCTTGTGCGCAATGAGCGGCAGAACAAAAGCTATGCTTATAACCACCAGATTCCGACCGCCAAGAAGTCTGTCTTGCATTATAAGACCATCAACCGGTCTGACCGGTACACGCTGCTGGAAATCAACCTCATGACAGGCCGCCATCATCAGATCCGCTGCCAGCTGTCCAATATTGACAGTCCCATAAAGGGGGATCTGAAATACGGAGCACCCCGTTCCAATCCCGACGGCAGTATCAGTCTGCTGAGTCATCGCGTAGAGTTCGTCCATCCCGTTTCCAAAGAGAACATCTGTGTAGAGTCTCCTTTGCCTGATGACGCACTTTGGCAGGCCATCGGGCACTTTCAATGAGGACGGAAAGGACGGGTGTACGGATAAAACCGGCCGGTTTCTGCTTTTGTACAATCCCCAAAAAAATTGCTGGATTTCCTTCTTTTAAAAGGTTCTTCCGTTAAATGCTTGGATGCTTTTCGTATGGCTTTAACGGGAGAACCGAAGTGATTCATTCAACAAAAACATAGCCAAGACCGTCAGCTGGCTATCCTGTTATCATCCTCCGATATAAAAGTCTTTTCAATTTAATATGGTGAAAAGACAGATGAGATTCTGAAAAGTCATTACATAATCCCAAACAAATCATCTGCAAATATAAAAGAAACGTGCAGAAAGTAGGTTTGTAACCAACAGTCAATCAATTGGTTATTAAGTCGTTTGTAAAAGGTGCTTAATCGGTCTTCAAAAGGGCGTTGATAACACGCTAAAAGAGCATCTGTTGCAAGTCAATCAGGCATCTTTCAGAAGTCAGAAGGGCATGTGTTGCATTGGGTTGCATGAAAACAGTTTACAAACACCGATGATGAGGGAATAAGTTGGTTGTAGAAGACGGAAAGACAGGCTGATGGACAGGCATCGTAGCAATTTTCCTTTTCTGCATTTTATCTTGTAGTTTATCCTCCTTTGAAGCCCCCTCTGATCCTGGACAGCCATACCCTGCAAGTGCATAAGCCTTTATCCATGTCCAATCTATGTATTTAACGGAAGAACTCTCTTAAACGGGTTGATCTGGCTTTTGCTGCAGGCGTCCAATATCAGACGGACCTGAGGCTGATGATGGATGTCTGCCTTGTGTAGAAAAATCCATTCCTGCCTGCTTGCCATCCGATAAGATTTAGTAACTTTGCAGACAGAAATTCATTCCCTATGGTTAAGAAGGTTCTTAAAGTGATAAGGTGGGTATTTGTCCTGACCTTTATTTCCACAATATTGACGGTAGTGGCCTATCGCTTCGTCCCAGTGTATTTTACTCCTCTGATGATCAGCCGCTGCTTTGAGCAGATAGGGAAGGGGGAGTCCGTCAAACTCTATCATGACTGGATTCCTCTGGAAAAGATGCCGAAGTCGATGCCGGTAGCCGTGATGGCAAGTGAAGACCAACGGTTTCTGATCCATCACGGGTTTGACTACCAGGCTATAGAGATGGCGGCGGAGGAGCATCTGAAGAAAGGCAAGAAACTGCGTGGCGGTTCGACTATTTCGCAGCAGACGGCAAAGAATGTCTTTCTATGGCAGGGACGTTCGTGGGTGAGGAAGGGGCTGGAGGCTTATTTCACATTCCTCATAGAGGCCTTGTGGAGCAAGCAACGCATTATGGAAGTCTATCTGAACTCAATTGAGATGGGAGATGGTATCTATGGTGTAGAAGCCTGTGCCGAACAGAATTTCGGGATGGAGGCCATACAGCTGGACCGGCGCGACTGTGCGCTTATAGCGGCTACCTTGCCCAATCCACGCCGATTTTCTTCCAAGACACCGGGTCCCTATATGCGTAAACGGACCGGACAGATCGAACATCAGATGACTTTTATCGCTCCTTTTCCCGAGGAACATGAATAATGCAGAAAGTCATATTGTTCTGCCATTCTGTTTAATGACCGAATAAAGATTATCTCCTGAAAAAGCAAAATGGATCATCAAGAAAGGGAAGAAGAACTCCTCAACGCTTTGAATGAAAGCCAGCGCAAAGCAGTAGAATATTGTGCAGGTCCCTCACTGGTGATTGCCGGTGCCGGATCCGGCAAGACCCGTGTACTTACGTATAAGATAGCTTATCTGCTCGAGAAAGGGCTGAAACCCTGGAATATTCTTGCGCTTACGTTCACGAACAAGGCGGCGAAGGAGATGAAAGAACGAATAGCGCAGATCACGACGGCAGGTGAGGCTCGACGGCTATACATGGGTACTTTCCACTCCATCTTTGCCCGTATCCTTCGTAGTGAAGGCGAACTGATAGGATTCGGACACAATTTTACCATCTATGATGAGACCGATTCACGTTCACTCATCAAGAGCATTGTAAAAGCCTTGGGACTCGATGAGAAGATCTATAAGCCGGCAGCGGTCCATAACTTCATCTCCATGGCAAAGAACCGCCTCATAACGGCTTCTGAATATGCAGAAGACCGTGCTGCACTCAATCGGGACAGGAATGCCCGTATGCCGGCAGTCTATCAGATCTACAAGGCTTACGAGGCGAGATGCCGGCAGGCGAACGCCATGGACTTTGATGACATTCTGCTGTATACTTATCTTCTTTTCCGCGACCACGTGGATGTAAGGAAAAAGTATGGACAGCTCTTTGAGTATATTCTTGTAGACGAGTACCAGGACACCAACTTTGCCCAGGTGAGCATCATCAGCCAGCTGGCGAATACACACCGCCGCGTCTGTGTCGTGGGCGATGACTACCAGAGCATCTATTCTTTCCGCGGGGCGAATATCGACAACATCCTTGACTTCAGAGAGAAGTTCACCGATGCAAGACTTTTCAAGCTGGAGCGGAATTACAGGTCCACACAGCTTATCGTGCAGGCTGCGAACTCGCTGATGAAACACAATGAGCGGCAGATTCCCAAGGAGGTCTATTCAGAAGAGGGCGAAGGACATAAGGTGCTTTACAAGCCCTGTTACAGCGACCGGGAAGAGGCCATGGTCGTGGCCGGTGAGCTGAGGCGTATCAAACGTGATGAACGATGTGATTATGGCAGCTTTGCCATCCTCTATCGGACGAATGCGCAGAGCCGTCCTTTTGAAGATGAGTTCCGCAAGCAAGGGATACCCTATAAAATCATCGGTGGACTGTCTTTCTATCAGAGAAAGGAAATCAAGGACATCATCGCCTATTTCCGTCTGGTTGCCAATCCTGATGACGAAGAGGCTTTCCGGAGAATCATCAATTATCCGGCACGCGGAATCGGCAGCACGACGGTCCAGAAGATCGTCGACTGTGCCCAGCACCATGCTGTCTCGCTGTGGGAGACAATCCTCAACCCGACTGGATACGGACTGAATGTCAACAAGGGGACATTGACGAAGCTCCTTGCTTTCAAGACGTTGATCAGTGGATTTATAAAAAAGGCGGCACTGACTGACGCCTATGAGCTGGGGCGTGAAATCATAGAGGAAAGCGGCATCGGTGCAGATATTCGTTCGGGGAGTGACCCGGAAGATCTGGCACGGCGTGAGAATCTGGAAGAGTTCATGTCGGCTATGCAGGATTTTGTCGACATCGGCCGGGAGGAAGGCCGGGAAGAGAACGTTTATTTGACCGACTATCTTCAGGAAGTGGCTTTGTATACTGACGCTGACAAAAAAGACGACGACACGCCCAAAGTGACCCTGATGACGATTCATGCAGCGAAGGGACTGGAATTTCCCACTGTATTTGTCGTCGGACTGGAGGAGAACGTCTTTCCGAGTCCGATGGCATCCGGTTCGAGACGCGAGGTGGAAGAGGAGCGTCGGCTGCTTTATGTGGCCATTACACGTGCGGAACGGCATTGTATTCTGACAAACGCCAGGAATCGTTTCCGGTACGGGACGATGCAGGTTGACGATCCCAGCCGTTTCCTGGACGATATAGATGCTTCACTGCTTCAGGAGGAGAACAATGGTTCCGATGTCTTTAGAACTCAACGGCAGAAAATGCCTTGGGATGATGATCCATGTAAGCGGAGTGGCGGAAGTACACGTGAATATGAACCTAACCGGCCCTATACGGGCAGTCGGCCATGGGGACAGGAATACAGACAGATGGGGGCTCGATGGCAGAATGCGAACCCGGTAGCCAGCCAGTTCCGTGCTGATCCGAAACCGAAGATTACGGAACGGAAGCGGCCGGAGGCGGCAGTTGATCCCCTGTCCGAGCGTACAAAGCGCAGGATTCTCTGCGAAGGAGGCAACTTCAAGCGGCTTTCTTCTGCAATGACAAATGGGGGAAGGATACTCCCAGCTTCTTCTTCCGGTGCAGCAGATTCCGCCTCGGCCTCAACGTCCGGGCTTCGTGTGGGGATGACCATTGAACATCAGCGGTTCGGCATCGGTAAAGTCTTGGGGCTCGAGGGTACAGGTGAGAATGCAAAGGCAACCGTCGAGTTCCGTAATGCCGGGAGAAAGCAGCTCCTGCTGAAGTTCGCCAGATTTAAGGTCATCGGGTAAAGCCGGCTGGTGGAAACTGACGGTGACGGGTGATGCCAGAGGCTGACGGGTAAGGAAAGGCAGTGGTCATCGTTGACAACAGCAACTTACCGTAAGGGGGAATAGGGGCCAAGGCATCTTGATAGCATCTACCGATACCCCCTCCCGCAGCCGGTCTATATCTACATAGGTCCAGATGCCACGTACTCTTCCACGCTTGCTTGATTGCCATATATCATGCTTTGCACCAAGTAGTTCAGGAGAGACGTTATAGTTTGCAATGAACAGGTGATAACGGTTGAAGTCCGGATAGAGATTCTGATGGTAGTACACTTCATTGGTATAAATCATAGGTGCATGACCTGTACGGTCCTTTACCAGGCGGATAAACTCTGCAAGGTTCTTCTGGATGAGTCTGCGGTTCCAGCCCCGTGTACCGTCTTTTTCTATGTCGACGAGCAGCAGCAGATCCTGCCTGTCCAAATCAATATGTGACAGAAAATTATCAACCTGCTCGGACATCGATGTACGGCGAGTAAGGAAGTGGTAGGAACCGACAAGCAGCCTCTTTCTTTTCGCTTCTTCAAAATTCTGTTTATAGAAAGGGTCTGCCATTGAACTTCCCTCCGTCGCCTTTATGTAAACAAATTGCAGCTGCGGATTCTCATCTACCAGCTCATCCCAGTGTACCCTTCCTTGATGTCGGGAGATGTCAAGGCCGTCAAAGTCTTTGGCGTATTCCCCTTTCGTCATGTCGTGATAGGGCCATTTGTCGCTGACTGCCGCATGCGGTCTGTGCCATGGTTTGAGGTCTATGATCAGAAGCATGGTCAGAGCAGCCAGGCCACAGCCCGCCAACCGCCACAGCTTTCCGTTCTTATATTTCCTGTTGTTACGTTTTCTTTTTCGTTTCACCATCTTTTCTAATTTTGATTCTTTCAAGGCATACCCTGAAAATCTCACATTGCTCTGTCGTTGACAGGAATACGGCCAACGCTTTGTCTCATTTTGTTTTATGTGGCATCATCAGCTTTTCCTTTCACGCGCATAGCTTTGCTATGTTCTTATACGGGCGACAGATTGTAAGCGTGTGAGCCATCGACACGACCGGTGTTTACCATCAACACAACCGGTGTCGGGCATCGGCACATTGGAAAGAGGCCGGGTTCATTTCTGGCGTCATCATGCCATACAGCAAGAGGGAACGACCGACCTTTACGGAAGAGGTGCAGCGGTCTGAGACAGCTGCCTTTGCGACCGCTTTGGGCAGGAGGAAACTTGCGTCCGCCCCCCGCAGCCCGATCAAATCGGATGGTCTTTTCCAAGTCCTGTTTTCTTTCCTTGTCCTGTTGTCTTGTTTGCCGATTTTCAGGACAAAGTTACGCATTCTTTTCCACTGCTGCAAATTATCGGGTATGGCCTCGACAAAGCTGCCTATGACCTCGAACAGCTGCGGGTTCACATCCTTTCAGATAATCTAAATTCATTTCAAACTTTATATAATTATTCTTAAATGGTTGGTTTACAGGTATATTTTTCGTACCTTTGCAACATTAACATGAAGCCGAGGCGTGGTGGTAACTCATTCTCACATAGGAACACGCCGTAGAAAGCAGCTGTTTGAAGCACTTTCCAAGGCTTCGGAAAAGATTTAATGATGAGAATTTTAAAAGTAGTAAGTATTTGTTTCTTAATGATTTTTGCTTCACACGTTGAAGTATCTGCCAAAGACGATGGCTTCGACTGGGAACCCGTGATGAATGCTATCATCCAGATTGAAAGCAAGGGAAATGCTGCGGCTGTCAATGGCTCCTATGTGGGCGTGCTGCAGATTTCGCCTGTACTGGTGAAAGAATGCAACAACATCCTCAAGAGTTCTGGCAGCAAGAAGCGTTATTCGCTCTCTGATCGTTTCAGTGCCGCCAAATCAAAGGAGATGTTCGTCATTATCCAGGGCTTTCACAATCCGTTGAACAGCATAGAGAAGGCTATTCGCTTGTGGAGCGGGGGCATCCGCTATAGCGTTTCGAAGACACAGGCTTATCTCCGCAAAGTCATGCGCAGATTAAATTGACGGAGAACACAGATGATTTAGGAAAATCCTTATGAAAAAGTCCGGCTATCTGTCCTTCAGGATAGATAACCGGACTTTTCTTTCCCTGTCTGCCCCTTTTTGTTTACTTTTGCATAGAAATAACTTTACTATAAGAAAAATTCAGGCATGATGAGACTACGCTTTCTATCTCTCTCTTTCCTCTTGACTCTCCTTTCTGTACAGGCTCAGAAAGTGATGTATCATGGGACAAAACATTATGATGCAAAGGTAAGGCAGTTTCAGAGGGAGGGGAGGTTACCTGATGGGGCAATCATCATGTTGGGTGACAGCCACTCCGAGTATGGGGAGGACTGGAATCGCTTTTTCCCCGATGTAACGAAGATCGTCAACCGCGGAATCATCGGAGACGACAGCAGGGGCATCCTCAACCGCCTCAATCAGGTGCTGCCATATAAGCCCAGCAAGATTTTCTTTGAGTGCGGAACAAACGACTTGAGTCATGGATGGACCGTTGATCGTACCTTTCAAGGGATCGTCCGTGTCATCGAGACAATCCGCAGGGACAATCCGGGCACGCGGATCTATGTGCAAAGTCTCCTGCCGCTGAATGAACGTGTCGGTGTCTGGAAGCTCCTGAAAGGAAAAGAGGACATGATCATCCAGCTGAACCACAGGCTGGAGGACTATTGTATCCGCCATTCCCTCACCTTCATCGATCTTTATACTCCGCTCCTTGGGGATCGTCCCAAAACCATGCGTGAGGACTGCTGTCGTGACGGACTTCATCTGACTGCCAAAGGCTATGAAGTCTGGGCTGATGCCATCCGTGCCTATATCAATGAGTAGGCAACGTAAGAAACGGATATTTTCCTGTCTGCTGCCACACGGCTTCCCGACCTTATCCGGCCATCAACCGAACAATGCCCGGAGAGCTTCTTCCACCTTTCTGACGGGATGGAGCTGTATCTTGTATTTCCCCTTAAGCCCAGACAGGTTGTACTTCGGGAGAATGATATGACTGAACCCCAGCTTTTCGGCTTCAGCTATACGCTGCTCTATCCGGCTTACCGGACGCACCTCACCGCTAAGTCCCACCTCACCGCACATACACCATCCTTGTTCTATCGGTGTGTCAACATTCGATGAGAGGACGGCGGCTATGACACTCAAGTCCATGGCCATGTCCGTCACACGGAGTCCGCCGGCAATGTTCAGGAACACGTCTTTCTGCATAAGTTTGAAGCCCACCCGCTTTTCCAGTACGGCAAGCAGCATGTTCAGTCTGCGCTGGTCAAATCCCGTTGCTGAACGTTGTGGAGTTCCGTATGCAGCAGAAGATACAAGAGCCTGTGTCTCAACAAGAAAAGGCCTGATTCCTTCAATAGTACTTGAAATAGCCACCCCTGACAGTCCCTCATGGTCTTCTGCAAGCAGCAGTTCGGAAGGATTGCTCACCTGTCGTAATCCCTGCTGCTCCATTTCATAAATACCTAACTCGGAAGTCGAACCGAAACGGTTCTTGATGCTGCGGAGTATGCGATACATATAATGCTGGTCGCCTTCAAACTGAATGACGGTATCAACGATATGCTCCAGTATCTTCGGCCCCGCAATGCTTCCTTCCTTGTTGATATGCCCGATGAGTATCACGGGCACACCGCTCGTCTTGGCAAAGCGCAACAGTGCGGACGCACATTCACGTACCTGCGTGATGCTCCCCGGACTGCTGTCCACATCTTCTGTTGAGATGGTCTGGATGGAATCCACGACCACCAGATCCGGCTGTACGTCCCGGATGTGCTCGAAGATATGTTCAAGTGATGTTTCTGACAGGATGATGACGTTTTCAGCAATATCCTTCGTTATGCGTTCGGCACGCATCTTTATCTGATGGGGGCTTTCCTCGCCACTGACATAGAGTACACGCTGCGTCATGTGGAGGATTGTCTGGAGGGTCAGCGTACTCTTTCCGATACCGGGTTCGCCGCCCAGCAAAACGATGCTTCCCGGAACCAGTCCTCCCCCCAGCACTCTGTTCAGCTCTCCGTCATGCAGGTCCAGCCGCGGTTCATCGTGCGAAGACACGTCACGCAGCCGCTGGGGTTTATTGGCCAGCGCAGAGACCGCACCGCCTGTCCCCGTGTTGCACAGCGACGTAGCGGCATGCCGGGCTGCCTGGGTGCCTGTATCGGCGGCAATACGGATTTCCTTAAATGTGTTCCATTGCCCGCAGCTGGGGCATTTGCCTATCCATTTCGCACTTTCCTGTCCGCAGTTGCTGCAGACATAAGCTATTTTGTCTTTTGCCATAAGTAGGACAAAAGTAATAAGTTTTTTTTTAGTTCCAAAATTTATTCTTAAATTTGCAACTATATGAAACTTATCAATTCCCTATCCATACTCTTTGTACTCATTTTTGCCGGCTGTGGCAAGAGCGACAAGGAACGGCAGGCAGAGCGGCTGGCACAGAGACTTGCAGAGCAGGAAGCTTATCAGAAGGCTTACAAGATCGCTGTGATGCCGACGATGGACTGTCTGCCTGCTTACCTGTTGAAAGACAGCCTTCTGTATGATTCTGCTAAAGTAGATGTCAGACTTTGCAGATTCAATGCCCAGATGGACTGCGATACGGCAATGGCCGGCGGGAGTGTGCAGGCGGCTTTCACCGATCTCGTTCGTACAGAACGGTTGAAGCACAAGCGAAAAGTGCTGATGCACTATCTGACGGATACGAATCTCGACTGGCAGCTGATAGCAGACCACGGCTCCAAGCTGAAGAAGCTGTCTGACCTCAGTGACAAGATTGTCGCAATGACCCGATATTCAGCAACCGACCTGCTGACCAATCTGGCAGTACGGAAAGGCAAGCCCAAGTATCAGGTATTCCGTGTACAGATCAATGATGTGATGGTACGGCTGCGTATGTTGCAGAACCACGAGATTGATTCCTACTGGCTTGCCGAACCGCAGGCTGCAAAGGCCTTGCAGGCTGACAACAACGTTATCTTCAGTTCGGCAGATGCCGGCGTACACCTCGGAGTGGTGGCCGTGATGGATAAGGTACGTCGCCAGACCGAAGAAGCGGCTTTTGCCGAGGCGTACGACAAGGCGGTAGATCAGATTAACAAAAAGGGCGTGAAATATTATGCCGATCTGATAAAGAAGTACATGAAAGTGGACGATGCTACGGTGCGTGCGCTGCCTGACATCAAGTACACGAAGATCGGGCCGCCCCGACGATCGGATCTGCTCATGGTTCATAATTTCCTGACGAGCGGAAAGTAAGAACAGAACTGGATATTAGTAATAAAAGCACAAGACGGTGAACGTAGAGGATATTCTAAGCAAAGCGGTTAACCTTTTGATGGACAAATGGCTGGGAAAAGCCATTGAAGTATTAGAACAGCTGTACATCCAGCATCCATCCCTCATAGGGCATAGAGAGTTCGACTCCATTCGAACTGATTACCAGCTGATGGTAGACTACATGGGAAAGGGCTATCCGGACCGTCAACGCGAGTCGCTCTATCGGGCTTTGCTGCAGCGGCTCTATCGGGTCACTGCCAATCTCGAAATCAGCTGGCGGTGCAAGAATACCGGCGCATATATTGATGCTTTTCGGACAAGCGACCATTTGAACATGAGCCACGACCTTATCCGGACGGTTCTGGAGACCTTCGTGTCGGAAGTCGCAATGCTGTCATTACGGTCTGGGGCTGAGCGGGAACGGAGGAAGAACGAACTCTACGACCGTCATCACCAGTTTGTCGACCGCCTTTTCAATGCGCTGTGGACCTCCTGTCAATGGACGGATGAAGACAGTGCCTTCTATACCGACCTGCTGCTTTCTCCGACGATTGTTTCCAGCGACCAGCAGATCATCGTGAGCGCCATCAGCATGGGAGCCATGAACCTGTTTGATGTCAATAAGTTCAAGACGCTTGTCTCTGTCTACCGGCGTTCCACAGACGAGTCTGTCCGCCAGCGCGCATTGGTTGGCTGGGTGCTGTCGGTCTTTGAAGGAATGGATATTTTTCCCGAACAGGAGTCGCTTGTGCGTGAACTCTGTCAGGATCCAGCCGTCACCCACGAACTGTTGACGCTCCAGATCCAGTTCTTTTATAGTCAGGATGCCGAGAAAGATAATGACAAGATCCAGCGTGACATCATGCCCGACCTCATGCGCAGTTCCAATCTTGCCATCGGCCGGCTCGGTATCATCGAGAAGGAAGACGACAGTATCGAGCATGTCCTGCATCAGGATGCGGAAGACAAACGCATGGAACAGATGGAAGAAAAGGTACGCCGGATGATGGAGATGCAGAAGCAGGGATCGGATATCTATTTCGGCGGTTTCAGACAGATGAAACGTTTTCCATTCTTCAGGGATATGGTAAACTGGTTTACACCCTTCTATTTGGAGCATCCGGCCTTGCGCACGACGACACAGCGTTTGGGAGACTCACAGTTTCTACAGATTCTCATGGACAAAGGTAACTTCTGCGATTCGGACAAGTATTCTTTTACACTCGCTCTGGAGCACGTCATCAACCAGTTACCTGCCAACATGAAAGAAGTAATGGGCTCTGAAGCGGCCCTGGGATCCCTTGCATCAACAGATGATCCACAGGATGCGGTTGCTATTCGACGTACTTATCTGCAGGATCTCTATCGTTTTTTCCGTCTCTATCGTACAGCAGATGATTTCATCAATCCTTTCGTGGATAACGGAAAGGGCAACTTCATGGGAGACACTTTCTTTTTTACCTACAAGACATTCATGGGGACAGCGCTCGATGAGGTCAAACTGCGCATGGCATTACACCTTTACAGGCATCATCGGTTCACCCAGCTTGCCGAACTGCTCACGACCTTCCAGAGCGATGATCCGCGCTATGCGATTCTTCTGGGCTATACAAATATCAACATCGGCAGGCCGGAGGCGGCTTATCAGTTCTTTGACAAGGTGCTGCAGCATGAATCTGACAATCTGTGGGCATTGAAAGGGAAGGCGCGGGCGGCACTTGCCTGTGAAGATTACAGCACGGCGGAAAAGGTCTATGCCCATTTATTGAAACTCGATCCGGCGCATAAGAACTATACTTTGAACCGCTGTGTGGCGCTGTTGAAGTTGGACAGGGCAAATGAGATTCGTGACGACCTTTTCCGCCTCGACTATCAGTATCCCGATGACGAGAACGTGAAACGTGTACTTGCCTGGGCGATGCTGTCAGACAACTGCCTTGAGAAAGCATCGAAGATCTATGACAGGCTTCTTGCAGCCACGCCGACCTGTGAGGATTATCTCAATGCCGGTTATTGCCAATGGGCACAGGGAAACACACGGCGTGCAGCCGAACTGTTCCGAGAATGGATGACAAGGAGCAAGAACAGTCGCGACCAACTTCTGGAAGAGTTCCGTAATGATGCCGGCATATTGAACAGATACAACATTTCAGAGACAGACTGTTTTCTGATGTTGAGTCTGGTGGAATAGAATAAGATGTCGTTCTTTGCCTTATGCAAGATGCCGGAAAATGAAAGATCCGGATCAAAGGAGATCGGCTTTGCATTGGAATCAGACAATTCACTCCCATCCGATGGAATACAACCGGCGGTGACTCCCCTTTCATGTAGTGGATATACACCCAAGCAAAAAGACTGCCGGCACTATTGGCAATTGCTTAGACATTCTTTCATGTTGCTGTCCAAGTAATTGGATAAACAGGAAACAGCCCTTATATGCGATTCGTCATATAAGGGCTGTCCTGTTGTTGTCTCAAGGTCGGATGACATGAAACGTGGCTGCGGTCTCTTTCTTTAGAAAAATCCGACACGCTTCATCCTGCAGTCCCGAGGACAGGTTGATGCACGTTCAAAGCGGGAGATCATATCCTCACGACCTCTTTGACACCTTTTACCGTCCTGAGCTTTTTGATGAGCATATTCAGTTTTGAATTGTCGTCAAGCAGAACGACAAGGTTGCCGGAGAACAGTCCGTCATGCGAATCGATGTTGATGGAACGCATGACGATTTTCTCGTCTTTGGAAATGATGTTCGAAATATTGCTTACAATCCCTATATCATCATTTCCGATGACCCGCAGGGTGATGGCATACTGGGACGTGCCTTTTCCGCTCCAGCGTGCCTTGACTATCCGATAACCGAAACGCTTACGCATCTCCGGCGCATTGGGGCAGTCACAGCGGTGGATTTTGATACCTCCGCTGACGGTCACAAACCCGAAGACGGGATCGCCATAGATCGGATGGCAGCATTTGGCAAGCGAGAAGTCCAGCCCCTTCAAGTTCTGGTCGATGACAAGTACATCATCGTTCTTCTTCAGGAACTCGGTCGACGGGTTCTCAAATTCAAAGTTCTCCGCACTTTCAGCCTCTTTGGGCTGATTGAGATTGTGGTCGTGGTTGTAGACCTTCTGATATTCCTCGATGATGTAGTTGGGATCGAGCTTTTCCTCGGCGATCTGCTTATAGAACTCAGACACTTCCTTGAATCCCATCTTTCGCAGAAGATGCCCCATGGTCGCCTCTTCTATGTCTATCTTCTTGTTCTTGAACCGCCGTTCGAGGAGTTCCTTGGCATAGAGTCCGTCCTTGACCTGCGTTTCTTTCAGTGCCAGACGAATCTTGGCCTTTGCCCGTGACGATTTGCAGATGTTGAGCCACTCCTGCTTGGGTTTCTGTGTCGTTGACGTGAGGATTTCCACCGTATCGCCACTGTGCAGCTCGGTACGGAAGGACACGTTCTTGCCATTGATTTTCCCTCCCACACACTGATTGCCGATCTTGGAATGAATGTGATAGGCGAAGTCGAGTACGGTTACTCCCTTGGGGAATTTCAGCAGGTCACCCTTGGGGGTGAAGACATAGATCTCCTTTTCGTAAAGATCAGACTTGAACTGATCCATCACCTCAAGGTTGTCTCCGGCTTCAAGAGCCGCACGGATGGAAGCCAGCCAGTCGTCCATGCCGCCTTCCGCCTTCACCCCCTTGTACCGCCAGTGGGCAGCCAGACCGTGCTCGGCAATCTCGTCCATGCGTTCTGTACGTATCTGTACTTCCACCCATTTCTTGTCCGGCCCGAGAACCGTAATGTGCAGACACTCATAACCGTTGGATTTCGGCACAGAAAGCCAGTCCCGCAGCCGCTTCGGATTGGGCTGATACATATCCGTCACGATGGAATAGGCCTGCCAGCACTGCATCTTCTCCTTGTCTGCCGGGGAGTCGAGAATGATACGGATGGCGAAAAGGTCGTAGATACCTTCAAACCCGCACTTCTGCTTCTTCATCTTCTGCCAAATAGAGTGGATGGACTTTGTCCGTCCTTTGATATGGAACTTCAGCCCAGCCGCCTTCAGATGTTCGCTGACAGGGGTGATGAAGCTGCTGATATACGCATCGCGGGCCGCCTTGGTGGCATTCAGCTTGTCTTTTATAAGGTAGTATGCGTCATGCTCGAGGTATTTCAGGGAGAGATCCTCCAGCTCGCTTTTCAGCTGGTACAGTCCCAGCTTGTGTGCCAAAGGGGCATAAAGATAGCTTGCCTCTTCGGACACGCTGCGCTGCGCCTCCTTGTTTTCGACATCACGGATCTGCCGCATGAGATTGACACGGTCGGCGATCATAATCAGGATGACACGCATGTCCTCCGCAAAAGAAAGCAGAAGATTCCGGAAGTTCTCACTCTCTATGACAGGGGTCTTCTGGTATAGCATCCGGATACGGATCAGTCCGTGAATGATCTTTGAGACTCCCTCTCCAAACCGGCTGTCAATCTCCTCAAGCGTCAGATTACCGTCCTGGACGCTCTGATGCAGGAGAATTGCAAGAACAGAATCGCGCTTCAGCCCAATATCCTTGACGGCGATAGCGGCTGTCTGCAGTGCGCAAAGGATGGGATTCAGTCCGAAGACATTACGTCGGATAGCATTGGCTGCAATCGACCTGCTCAAATGATTGCGCAGCTTCGGCAGGTCGTTTTCGAGAAACGACTGTCCAAGGGTATCCTGCAATTCCGTAAGTATCTGTTCAGACCTCTCATTCTCTTCATCCGTATAAATGAATTTCTCCTCCATAGGCAACATTCCGTTTATAGTTCATGGACAAAGGTACAAAGAAAAACGATATAATCGGAAATAAAAGTGACAATTAGTTTCTTCTTTCCAATTTAATTCGTTATTTTTGCATTTACAAAACAATCTTTTTAATACTTTACCGATTATGTTGAATAAAGAAGACCTAAGACAGATTCTTGAGAAAGGGATAAGCGAGGAGCAGATCAACCGCCAGCTCGAAGAGTTCAGACGGGGATTTCCTTTTCTGAAACTGGAAGGTGCCGCCACCCCGGGAAAAGGTGTCGAGGTGCTGGACGAGACAGCCTGCGAGGAGGCCTGCCGGGAATGGAAAGAATACCAGTCGGCTGGACACCGGGTGGTCAAGTTCGTCCCGGCATCAGGTGCAGCCAGCCGTATGTTCAAGAATCTCTTCGCTTTCCTCAATGGGGATCACGAGATACCTGCGAGCGACTTTGAAAAGGAGTTCTTTGCGAATATCCATCATTTTGCTTTCTTTGAGGAATTGTCGGACAAATGCCTGCAACTGGAAGGCAAGAGCGTGGACAGTCTGATGGCGGAAGGGCGTTACAAGGCCGTCGTCGCCGCCTTATTGAACAAAGAGGGACTGAACTACGGGCAGCTTCCGAAGGGCTTGCTCCTGTTCCATTCTTACGGGGATGGGGCGCGCACGCCCATGGAAGAACACCTGGTGGAAGCCGCACGCTATGCGGAGAGCGGCAGGAAGGCGCATGTACACTTCACCGTATCGCATGAACACCTGCACCTCTTCAAGCAGAAGGTAGCGGAGAAACAGTCGGAATACGAGGCGAAATTCGGAATCGGGTTCGACGTCACGTTCTCAGAACAGAAGCCCAGCACAGACACCATTGCGGTAAACCTCGACAACACCCCTTTCCGCAACGAAGACGGTTCGCTGCTGTTCCGTCCGGGCGGACACGGAGCCTTGATAGAGAACCTGAACGATCTGGAGGCGGAAATCGTTTTCATCAAGAACATTGACAATGTCGTTCCCGACAGACTGAAGGATTTATCCGTTGATTGGAAGATGGTTCTTGCAGGGAGACTCGTCGCACTGCAGAAACGGGCTTTTGACTACCTCCGGAAACTGGACGGAGGAACCTGCAGCCATGCGGAACTGGAGGAGATGGCCGGCTTCGTACAGAATGCGCTTTTCTGCAAGAAGCAGGACTTTTCGGATCTCGATGATGCTGCACTGGCTGCATATCTCTACAAGAAGCTGAACCGGCCGATGCGGGTATGCGGCATGGTGAAGAATGTGGGCGAACCGGGAGGAGGTCCGTTCCGGGCTTACAACGAGGATGGCACGGTCAGTCTTCAGATACTCGAGAGTTCGCAGATCGACAAGAAGGACGAGGCTTCCATGAGAATGTTCACGGAGGGGACGCACTTCAACCCGGTAGATCTCGTGTGCGCCATTAGGAACTACAAAGGCGAAGCTTTCAACCTGACGGCCTATGTAGACAAGTCAACAGGATTCATCAGTGCGAAGTCAAAGAACGGACGCGACCTGAAAGCGCTGGAACTGCCAGGCCTGTGGAACGGAGCCATGAGCGACTGGAACACTGTCTTTGTGGAAGTGCCGCTTGGGACATTCAATCCTGTAAAGACTGTCAACGACCTGCTGCGTGAGCAGCATCAGTAATGCCCGCAACCGTACGGAAGTACATGCTGCACGTACGGTCGGATTTGTTCCCAGCGGTTGGGACTCGGATTCCCAGCCGTTGGGAACGCTGTTCCCAGCCGTTGGGAATCATATTCCCGGCCGCTGGGAATCGCAGTCTTTGTGGATGAGCGGCAGGAAGTGTGCGGAGAAGGCTGAGACTGCCTGTGGAAGGTTTCATCTTCCGTAAGGGGGACTTCCCCCGTCAGCTACCGTTTCTCCTTGCCGAAAGCTCTCTTTCTCAATGGAGTCGTCTTAAAAAAAACAGGATAATTCTTGTGTGGTTCAGATTTTTATTATACCTTTGCGGCACAAAAAGACACATTTACGGATGTTTCTGCTTATGAAACATCAATGCTATCAGATGTAATTTCCCATACATATTATATATGTTAAGCAAAGAAGAATTATTAGACAAAGACGTTTCTGAGCTTGAAGCGATAGCCCAGAAAACCGGTGCCGTCTATACGCCAGGTGATGACAAGGACAAACTCGTCTACGCCATCCTTGATCGTCAGGCAGAAGAGGTGGGCACGGCACATCCACTGGAGTCAAAGCGTAAGCGTACGAGAATAGCGCGGAAAGATACGGACCGGGTCTACTCGGTGCATGGAGAGGAAGGAGAAAACTTTGACATGCAGAAGAACAAGACTGCCGGCGCTTCCGTCCAGACCACCTTGTTCAAGGACCTTCCAGAACAGCAGAGCAGCAAAAAAGCGGAAATGACACCGGAAGAGATTCTGGCTTCCATTCCGAAACATCGCGGCCGCAAGTCGAAGGCCGAACTGGAAACCATTGCGGCTGCGGAGGCAGCCATCAAAGCTAAGGCCGAACAGGGGGATGAGAAAGGCGGACAGAATGATTCCGAGCAGAAGAAAGAACCTGCCAAGCCTTCTGCCCCGGAGGACTTCATTCCCGAAGACCAGTTTGCAGGCGGCCAGTCACAGGAAGAAACCGATGGAAAGGACGAACTCCTTGCACGGCTGAAAGAAAAAGTGAATGCACACAATATGAATAATGAAACAGCCAATTCACCGGCTGGTCCGGAGGGGGTCTGGAGCGGAGACCCGGGTGACGGAACAGACTTTATTCCTGTTGTCGACTTACCGATAGAGGATCAGGGTATTGTTCCGAACTACGATATGTTCGACCAGCCGACGACACCTGCACAGATGTCCTCAATGCATTCGTACGACAGCATGGGCGCCTCTGACAACACGGAAAGCTATGATTTTTCCGACCTTATCAAGGCGAATGGCGTACTCGAGATAATGCCGGACGGTTATGGCTTCCTCCGTTCGAGTGATTACAACTATCTGTCGTCGCCGGACGATGTCTATATAGCCAACAGCCAGATAAAGCAGTTTGGCTTGAAGACGGGTGACGTGGTGGAATGCCATGTCCGTCCGCCGCGCGAGGGAGAGAAGTATTTCCCGCTGACCAGTATCGACAAGATCAACGGCAGGAAACCTTCTGAAGTCCGCGACCGTATTCCTTTCGAACATCTTACACCGCTATTCCCGGAAGAGAAGTTCTCGCTATGCGGCGACCCGAATACAACGAACTTGTCTACCCGGATTGTGGATCTTTTCTCACCTATCGGCAAAGGACAGCGTGCCCTGATCGTTGCACAGCCTAAGACAGGAAAGACCATCCTGATGAAGGATATTGCCAATGCCATTGCCGCCAACCATCCGGAAGCATACCTGATGATGCTCCTGATTGACGAGCGTCCCGAGGAAGTTACGGACATGGCGCGTACAGTCAATGCAGAGGTCATTGCCTCTACGTTTGATGAACCGGCAGAACGTCATGTGAAGATTGCAGGCATCGTATTGGAAAAAGCCAAGCGTATGGTTGAGTGCGGACATGACGTCGTCATCTTCCTCGACTCCATCACGCGTCTGGCACGTGCTTACAACACGGTGGCTCCAGCCTCCGGAAAGGTACTGACAGGTGGTGTCGATGCCAATGCGCTGCAAAAACCGAAACGGTTTTTCGGAGCAGCCCGCAACATAGAAGGGGGCGGCTCACTGACCATCATCGCGACAGCTTTGATTGATACGGGCTCCAAGATGGATGAAGTCATCTTCGAGGAATTCAAGGGAACAGGAAACATGGAGCTGCAGCTTGACCGCAGCCTCAGCAATAAGCGTATCTTCCCCGCAGTCAATCTGGTTGCGTCAAGTACACGCCGTGATGATCTTCTGCAGGACCGCACCACACTCGACCGCATGTGGATTCTTCGAAAGTATATTGCCGATATGAACTCTATTGAGGCGATGAACTCTATCCATGACCGCATGGCCCGTACAAAGGATAATGACGAGTTCCTGATGTCGATGAACGACTAAGGGTGCAAGAATAAAAGTGCATCAGAGGGCAGGACGGTTCTGTTCCGCTCTCTGATGCACTTTTTCTGATGTTTTGGATGGATGTATCGAAAGATTCCAGTCCCTTTCAAGGGTCGGCTCTTGCCCCCCCATGAAAAGGCCTTGTGGATGTTTTGCACAGGGAAGAGCGCAGAGGAAGTCTGACAAGGTGCGTCAAGGCCTCTGCAAGCTGACCTGTTCACAAGAGGAAGATATGTCCGCCGTGGAAACGGTCAGAACGACCCTTTCACGAATCTTACATTGGCATAGGCTACAAGTCTGTCAGTCCTGCCTCCTTGTGGTCGGAAATAAATGAGTGCCTGATAGCTGTTTTCCGTCTGAAAATGGCCTTTGTCTACACTGAAAGGAAGGATTTCCCCTTGTCCATCCACTGCAAGGAATTGATAATTATAATAGCCGAATTTTAAAGGCACTGTCGCTTCATAACATCTTTTTTCAGCATCATAAGTCATCTTGTAGGATGGCAGCAGGCGGCTATACGTCCAGTCACCATTGAGATAGATATCGTAAGGGTAGGGGGACGGCGTGCTGAGCCGGAAGTGGACAAAGACATAATCACTGGCGGTGTTTATGTCCATATTGTCTGAATTGCGAATGAGGAAGGCACCGTCGGCATCCTCGTCATAGATGTAATTCAACAGCGGTGATGCGGCGAAGGGATAGACGTGGAAGTGGCTTCCGTCCCAGCTTATCCTGTCGATTCCCATCGAGGCGGCATCGGTAGAGAGAATCTCGAATTTACGGTATTCGTTGCCTGCCGGGAAAATATAATCGGGGGCGTGCTTCCAGCGCAGTCCATCCGCCATCACATATTGTGGCCTGCTGTTCCATCGGGCATCTATCCAGTTCCTGTTCTGCATCACAACGGTCTTGATCTGCTGCTGCGGATAGTTGACCCTGTTGTTACCGTAATCGACCTGCATTTCCAACTGCTGGTGTCTGTCGTTGATGGTCTTGTCCGTATGTGTCGTGACATTCAGTTTTACCCCCATGGATCGGTCTGCCGGTTCTAAAATCATAAAGCAGGCAGTGAGCAGAGGGGCATCAGGGGTTTCATCATCGTACACATACAGCCTGTAATTCCCAGACAGCCTGGGACTGCATTTTTCGTTGGGAATATCCAGATGGTAGTGGGTGTATAACGTGTTTGTGAGCACGGAGCCCTTGACGTTGTCGATCGTATTCCCTGACAGGAAACCGCTGGCAACATCACTGTCGAACAGACCCGTAGAGGGCTGCCAGTCGGCTTCACAATGTTCCAGCCGGTAAGTCATCCGCCGGTAAGTGTGCGTGAGGTCGTCAAAATCGATGCTTATTTTTCCGGTGTTGAGCATCATGACCGGCAGCTCCATCCACCTTCCATCAGCAATTACCTGTAGAGAACGGATTCGGGCATCCCGTATTTCATGCCGCTGTGCAGACATGGGAACCGCCGAAAGACACGCCAGGCAAAAGAGAAGCCTCAAGATCCTTTGCTTCATTTCTCCTGATTCAAAATATCTTCCAGGAAACTGTCAAGTTCTTCGTCCAGCCCCTGCATGAGGTCGCCTCCCAAGATTGCCATATCGTCGTCTACAAGATACAGTTCTGCGACATTGTTTTTGTCATCATCCTCGAGCAGGAAGCTGTAAGGTTTCATGATCGACAGATTCTCCGTCACCTCTTTGATGCGGTTGAGCTCTTGACGCAGGATGGCCGCCGCCTCCGGATAGAAATTGTCGCTCTTGTCGTCAATCCACTGACTGACGACACAACGGGTAATCTCGTTGTCGCTGTCATCAAATGCCATAAGATCTCCACTGTCCTGTGAGGCGCGCAGATGAATGTCCGTCATGGGCATGTCACAGCCGCCGGCCGTGAATTTCTGTGCGATTTTCTTCAGGAAACGTTCAATCTGCTGCTGGGTCTGCTCGGTTTCTGTCATGTCTCGGTATGTATTGATATTGTTCTGGCAAATATACAAAAAGTTTTCGATTATGTAGAAATCAGCGAACTTTTTTACATTCTTTTTTTTGAAAGTAACAAAAAAACACTAACTTTGCAGCGAAACTGATGGATGCAGGTCAGCCTAAATAAGGAAAAACGAAAGATAAAATGAAACAAACAATTCTTGTTACAGGAGGAACCGGTTTTATCGGTTCGCATACGAGTGTCGAACTGATTGAAGCCGGATACGACGTGGTAATCGTCGACAATCTGTCTAATTCGAAGATAGAGGTGCTGGATGGCATCGAGAAGATAACGGGTGTACGTCCTGCATTTGAACAGATTGATCTCCGCGACCGTGAGGCAACAGAAAATGTTTTCCGTAAGTACCCGAAGATAGAAGGGATTATCCACTTCGCCGCATCTAAAGCCGTCGGTGAAAGCGTGCAGGAGCCGCTGCTGTACTATCGGAACAATATCGTTTCTCTGATCAATCTGCTGGAACTGATGCCGGCATATAATGTGAAAGGATTTATCTTCTCAAGTTCCTGTACCGTCTATGGGCAACCCAGACCGGAGAATCTACCGGTTACAGAGGATGCCCCTCACCAGAAAGCGACTTCTCCATACGGTAACACAAAAGAAATCAACGAGCAGATCATTCTGGACTATATCCATAGCGGCGCCAATATCAAGAGCATCGTCCTGAGATATTTTAATCCCATCGGTGCGCACCCCTCTGCTTTGATCGGAGAGTTGCCGAACGGTGTCCCCAACAATCTGATTCCTTATGTTACGCAGACGGCGATGGGCATCAGGAAGCAGCTTACCATCTTCGGCAATGACTATGACACGCCAGACGGAACCTGTATCCGTGACTATATCTATGTCGTCGATCTGGCAAAGGCTCACGTAGCGGCCATGGCACGTGTGTTGGATCAGGATACTGACAACATCGAGTACTTCAATATCGGAACGGGACATGGCAATTCTACCAAGGAAATAGTGGAGACCTTTGAAAAGGCCACAGGAGTAAAAGTAAACTGGAAGTTCGGCCCGCGCCGTGAGGGAGACATAGAAAAGATCTGGGGAGACTGTACCAAGGCTAACACGGTGTTAGGCTGGAAGGCTGAGACTCCTTTGTCTGATGTTCTTGCATCAGCATGGAAATGGCAGGAAAAACTCAGAGCCGATGGCGTGATGTAAAGACAGAGATCCAAGGATTAAAAAAATATTCTACGATTAACAAAGTCTGTATTTGCAAGCAAAAACAGTATTGCAGGTGTATCCTGCTTTATTTTGTGTTTGTGTTGTTGTTATCCCTCGATGCGAATCGGGGGATATTTTTTTTGAAACTTGTGTACTGACGAGAAGGATGGAGGCTGTCCGTTCTGGGCATTCTCTTGTTTTCTACGAAGTTGTCTCATTTATATTGGGTCAGTCCTAAAACCCAGTTGCAAGCCTATCCTCTTAAGCACATAATTTCATAAGTCTATATAAAAAGAAAGGAATATCTGTCACTCCTCTGAACTGTGCCCTGAATGCCTTAACTTTAGCATTGAATGACTCGGCATTTGCATTCGTAGCTCTGTTTACAAAGAAATTGAGTATGGTCTGATAATGATTTTCAAACGTGTCAATCACTGTGTAGAAATTGTCCACTCCCAGCTCTTCAACCTCATTAAACCATTTTGCCAGCTTCAGCCTTGCAGCATCCTTGATGCTCTTGATGTTATAAATGTCGGTAAGTTTCATAGCCAAATCATATGCCTTTTTCAGTGTCGGATAATGTTCAAAGATGATTTGTGCCCTACCTTTCTGTGTTTCAGTCCACTTGGTCTTGTGCTTGGTCAATATGAACTTTGCTCTGGCGAGCAACTGCTTGCGCGTGTCACCATTGCTGTATCTAAATGGTATATATTCCTTACCCTTACTTTTAGCTTCTTTTATCTCCTCATTCTCTTTATCTCTTGCCATCCATCGGTAAGCAATACGCATGTCATCCAGAGCATCATAATATAGTTTCTGCACATGAAATCTATCATTGGTAATAAGTGCTTTTGGGAAAACAGAGCGGGCTATGCGCATCATCGAAGATGACAAATCGAGTGTTATCTCCTTGACAGTCTTCCGTTTAGAAAGGTTTATCTTCTTGAGAACCTGGATGACGTCCTCTGCCTTGGTCCCTTTAACCACAGCTACCAAAGTCCCTTTTCTGCCCTTTCCCGCCTTGTTGGTCAGAAAAGTATAAACCTCGCCACTGCTTAGACAGGTCTCATCAATACTTAGACTCTCACCTATGTTATTTTCAAACAATAGCCAGTCTTGAGCATGATCCAGCTGATCCCAGCTGCGGTAGTCACTGAAATGTTCCTTGTACTGTGTGGATAACAGCTTGCCATTTACGCCATAGTGAGCACCGATACTTGCGATGCTCTCTGCAGTGGACTCAATTCTATTCTTTTAAAAAAAAAACGAACTCGGGGGATAGTCTACTGCCCTCAGCCGTCAAATCATCATATGAATAAGTAAATATCTCTCCGTTGGAACTGTCACGCCACTTGCGACGGCGGACATGGAGGTAAACTGCTTTGCCACGAAGGGGGAAGTCCTGAATAACACGCTCGCTGGTAAAACCATAACTGCTTACAGTGCCTGACTTATGGTCTGACTTTTCCATGAAGTTACGCTCGTCAAGCCAAAAGTCAAACTGCGAAACACTCTCGTGAATATCGACAACATCAAAGTAGTCGGCAAGTACATCTGGAAAGATGCAACGTAATAATTGGTGACTCTTCATGATGCAAAGGTAATAAATACTTATGAAATTATGTGCTTAAGAGGATAGGCTTGCAACTGGGTTTTAGGACTGACCCTTTATATTACTTTCAGTCGCATGGCAACGTCCTGTTCCTTCAAGGAGGAAGCTGTTTCTGTCACTTAACAGGCAGAAATCGATCAAGAGTGTTCTTTAAGCCTGCTCATAATGAGCGTACTGTCCTTGAGCCGTCATCGGGCAGTCGGCATGAGGCCGTCAGAAAGAATAGGCCAGGTTGATCAGTACCGAACTGCTGGCGGCATGGTATTTCCCGTAGGCAAGGTTCAGCTTGAATCGTTCAAGGTTGATGCCGCCGCCGATGCTGAAGCCTGCTCCGTGCGCAGAGGCTTCCTCCGCCTTGCCGACGGTCATCTCGTCAGCCCGGCGGAGATTGTAGCCTGCGCCGATCCATATACTCTCGGAAAGCAGGAGGTCGAGGCCGAGGTCGAGGTGATCGGCAAGGCGGTAGCTGTAATGGGTAAGGTCGACGAGCGTCGCCGACAGCCTGACGGGCAGAGCGGCGAAGGTCTTGCTCACACCCACCTGCACATCCGTCGGCATCTTGCCGTAATCCTCCTCATAGGCCTTGATCTGGCCACCGAGGTTCTTGGCGACCAGTGACACCGACCACTGTTCCTCCGGCTCATACCAGTTCAGACCGAGGTCTACGCCTACCGCCATCGAATTGTAATGTCCGATGTAGGACGTGATGAACTTCGCCGTGATGCCGCCCACGATGTTCCGTGCCAGTTCGTAGGCGAAGATGCCCTCGACGGCAATGTCGCTGGCGTTGAAGGTGCCTGTCCGCACGTTGTTTTCGTCGGTCTCCTTCATCCGTCCGTAGTTCATGTACTGTACGCCGCCGGCGACGGTGGCTTTTTCGCCCAGGGCCTTGGTATAGGAAGCCCCCATGTAATTGGCTCCGTGCATATAGTTCATGTAACTGAGCCCTACGGTCCGGTCGCTCACCGATGCTGCCAGTGCCGGGTTGGAGAACATCAGTGAGGGGTCGTCCTCAATGACGGTGATGTTCTCTCCGCCCAGTGCAGCAGCGTGTGCGCTCAGCGGCAGCCGCAGGAAGTTGTATTCTGTCTGGCTCTCCTGTGCCTGCATGGCAGCAGAAAAAAGCGTTAGCAGGAGTGCAGAAACGATTTTTTTCATTTAATCTGACTTAATTTCTCGGCAAAGTTACGGCTTTTTCCGAATATCTTATTACTTTTGTCTTTTGAAGTTCCGGCGCGGTGCAGAGGATTTTCCTGCGATGCCTGCCATGGTTTGTATAACGGCGTAAGCGCACATTTAGTATATTTTGTCTTGGAAATAAAGAAGTCGGACAGGGCAGACCTGGAGAATAAGCGGTGGGTTGGTTTCCTTCTGGGAATCATCATCGCCCTCTCTGTCTTTTTTGTGGCGATGGAATACAATGCGGCAGGTACGGACGATGATGCGGCCGACTCCAGGACCTTGAAGAATGTGACGCTCCACGACCTGGATATGCTGCCGGCCATCGACCAGCAGGATCTGGCGAAGAAACAGGACGAGAAGAAACCGACCATAGAGGATATGCTCAACCTCAAGCGGCGCGACATCCCCAACAAGGTGACACCGCACGACGTGGGCAACATGAACGCCAACGACAGGAAGACGGGGGCTCCGCAGATGAGCGACGAGGCTGTCGTGATGCCGATGGTGACCACCACCCCCGAGCCGCCCAAGGTAAAGGAAGAGGCAAAGAAGGAGATGGAGAAGATGACCGATGACCCTTCAGAAGAGGAGGCGGAACGCTATGACGACAAAGTCAGCAAGCGCATTCTCTCCCAGACACCGACGCCGCCCGGCGGATGGGTGGAGTTCATGAAGTGGCTTACGAAGACGCTGCTGTACCCCGCCGATGCAAAGCAGAAGCAGGTGCAGGGGACGGTGAACATCACCTTCATCATCAATGTGGACGGGACGGTGGACGATGTCCGGGTGAAGAGCGGGAAGATTCCTGTGCTCAATGCCGAGGCACTGCGGGTTCTCAGGACGATGGGCAGATGGAAGCCGGGAATCGAAAAGAACCGCCCGTGCCGTTCTCTCGTGGAGATTCCCATCGTCTTCCAGCTCTCATGACGCCCCCTGATATGCAAAGGCGGATCCGTCGCCGGTGAAGAAAGAAAATAACTGTTTAACCAAACGCTCTATCATGTACACTGCTGATGAAATTCTCGACAAAGTAAACGAGTATATAGGCAATCTCTCTTACGGACGCAGGCCGCAGAGCCTGTACGAACCGATCAGATATGTACTCTCGCTGGGAGGGAAGCGCATACGTCCGACGCTGATGCTTCTGTCCTACAACCTCTTCAGGGACGACCCTGAGACCATTCTCTCTCCGGCGTGCGCCCTTGAGACCTATCACAACTACACGCTCCTGCACGACGACCTCATGGACGACGCCCCGCTGCGCCGCGGACAGCAGACGGTACACGTGCGCTGGGATGCCAATACGGCCATTCTCTCGGGCGACTCGATGCTTGTCCTGGCATTCGAACGGATGCAGCAGTGTGACGACAGGCACCTGCGGGATGTGCTGCGGCTCTTCACCGTGACGGCACTCGAAATAGGGGAGGGACAGCAATACGATATGGAATTTGAGCACCGGGACGATGTGACGGAAGCGGAGTACATCGAGATGATCCGGCTCAAGACCAGTGTCCTGCTGGCCTGTGCGATGAAAATCGGTGCCATACTGGCCGATGCGCCTTCTGAGGATATGGACAATCTCTATAAGTTCGGCGAACAGATCGGACTGGCGTTCCAGCTGCAGGACGATTACCTGGATGTTTATGGGGATCCCAAGGTTTTCGGCAAGAAAATCGGGGGGGACATCACGTCGAACAAGAAGACGTATATGCTGATCAATGCGCTCAACAAGGCGAATGCACGCCAGCGGAAGGAGCTGGAAAAGTGGATAGGCTGTGAGTCGTTCCACCGCAACGAGAAAGTGGCGGCCGTCACGGCATTGTATAACAAGATAGGTGTAGACAGAATGGCGATAGACTGCATCAATCATTATTTCGATGAGGCAAACAAGTATCTTGCCGCCGTGAAAGTCTCTGATGAACGCAAGACCGAACTGATGGCATACGCACAGAAACTGCTGCATAGACAGCGTTGACAAGCTGTATCTGGCTTCATCCGTTCCTCCGCATTTCACCGCCTATCTCCATCTGCATTTCCATCTCGACCATCTCATATCCTCCTCCTTTGCAGGAGTTCGGAGATACTTTCTTTTTTATTACCCATACAAATGATCATCGACACCCACGCCCATTTAGATGTAGAAGATTTCAAGACCGACCTTCCGGAGGTCGTGCGCCGTGCCCATGAGGCCGGAGTAGGAAAGATCTTCCTGCCTGCCATCGACTTGAAGTCGGTTGACTCCGTCCTGGCTGTCTGCCGTCAGTTCCCTGACACCTGCTGGCCCATGATCGGCCTGCAGCCCGAAGAGGTGCGTGACGACTGGCGTGAAGTGCTGGCTGCCATGCACCGGCGCATCCTCCTTTCGCTCCGTCAGAAGGCGGAGGGAACAGTGCTGCCGGGCGAGACGGTCGTTGCCATCGGTGAGGTGGGGCTGGACTTCTATTGGTCGCGCGAATACGAACGGCAGCAGCTTGCCGCCTTCGAGGAGGCCGTGAAGTGGAGCGTGGAGACACGGCTTCCGCTGATGATTCACTGCCGGAAGGCGCAGAATGAACTGCTGCGTGTCATGCGTGCTTATGAGAGGGAATTGCCAGGCGGTGTCTTTCACTGTTTTACAGGCAACCGGAAAGAAGCCGAGGCGTTCCTCCGTTTCGACCGTTTCGTCCTTGGTATCGGGGGCGTGTCAACGTTCAAGAGCAGCCATCTGCGTGAGGATCTTCCTGCGGCGGTTCCCTTGGACCGCATCGTCCTCGAGACCGACAGCCCTTACATGGCTCCTGTCCCTTATCGTGGAAAGCGCAACGAGAGCGCTTTCATCGTAGAGGTGATGCGTACTCTTGCTGCCTGCTATGCCGTCGACGAGGCTGCTATCGCCCGTCAGACAAATGAGAATGTAAGGCGTGTGTTCGGCGTGGAGATCTGACGTGTCATGCGTCTTCTTCATCTGGAACGATGCGGAACATCTGTTCCCATGTTCTGAAACGTTGCAATCCTTCCTCTCCGAATTTCGCAAGACTTGTTTCTGCTTCCTCCAGACTCTTTTCGTGATCGAGATGGCTCTTGGAGAAGAACTTGTCAGCATAGCAGATAAGTTTCTCTTCTGCTGTCTCAGGCAGGAAGTCGTGCATGGGAAGGGGCAGATGCTGTACGAGTATCTGTTCACGAGTGATGCCTGCTCCGGTGTGGCGTTCGCAGACGCGGGCATGTCGCGGGAAACCTTCTGCAAGCAACATCCCGGCTCCGATGTGTCCATGACAGATGTAAGGCTCGCTGCCGAAACACTGTATGCCGGGCGCATTGCAGCGCACGATTCCGATGTCGTGCAGCATGGCAGCCTCTTCAATGAACCGTCTGTCAAATTCCAGCTCAGGATGCTGACCGGCGATGGCGAGAGCCTTGTCAGCTACGGAGCGGCTGTGGACAAGGAGGATGTGGCGCAGAGCATTGTCTTCGGGATAATATTTGTCTATGATTGCCTGATAATCCATTGCTTGTTGTTGTACAGATGGAGTAGGGGGAGGACGGCATCCTTGGGAACATTATACCTTTCTGCTGTCAAGGCTCCAGCTACCCTGTGATTATAAGAATCGCCCGTTATCCGACCAAAGCCCATGTATCTGTGGGCTTTACCGTTCCTGACAGTCCCGTTGAGCTTCTTGCCGGCAGCGGTACCGCTGTTCTATATATGCTGTCTGGGCGTTTCCTTCCATCAAAAAAGCCATGACTCCTCTCCCTGCCGGCATTCACCGACATGAACGAGGAAGCATGGCTTTGATCATTTAAAATATCTTTATGCTTCGTGAGCTCTCTCGATGTAGGCGATGACATCACCCTTGCCCACCTTGGCACCCTGCTTGGCATTGATTTCAACCAGCTTGCCGCCGAGAGCGGCAGGGACGGTGACGAACTCGCCCCATGGAGCCTGGATGTAACAGAAGACATCGCCCTCCTTGTATTCCTTTCCGATGTACGGCTCGACTGCCGGAGCAGCTTCGCCGTCGCCCTGGAACTCCCAGAAGAGCTGACCCTTGACCGGTGCGACGATGGCGTCGGCCTTGGCATGCTTGAAGGCTGCCGCCTCCTCCGGGCTGACCTTGGCGCCGAGCTTGGCATCCTTGGCGGCCTGCAGGTCGGCAAGGAAGTTCTTCTTGGCCTGTCCGCTCTTGTAGTTGCGGTACTGTTCCGGGTGCATGGCCAGCTCGAAGAGTTCCTCATCGTCCTGCCCGTAGTCCCATCCGTTCTCGTCCATTTCCTTGCGGAAGTCGTCGAGTGCGTTGGAGAGCAGGGTATGCGGGTCGGCATCGGTGAACTCGAGACCTTTCTGCTTGGCAAGATCCTTCAGCTCCTGGCAGATTTCACCAGGTACACGACCGCTCTTGCCGAGAATCATGCCCCACATGGAATCGTCCATCATCACGAAACGTCCCTTGCCCTGCTCGAGGGTAAGGAGGTTCATCAGGGCGATGTTCTTGGTATATTGCGAGAAGGGGGTCACCAATGGAGGGTAGCCGACGCGCGGCCATACGTATGCCACCTCGTCGAACAGCTTGATGAGCATATCGTCTACTGAAAGCTCCGGTTCGCCCTTCTTCCTGCGGAGATTGTTGATTGTCGTGCGGATGCCGCCGAGGTCGGCCATCATCGATCCCATCATGCCGCCCGGCAGACCGCAGGTAAGCAGCAGCGAACTCATGTACTTGTTCTGTGGGTTGATGAAGTAGCCGAGCCACTCATCGATGAACTCCTGGGTCATGGCGCGTGCCTTCATATAGGCGTCCATGTTGATATCGGGCACGTCGAAGCCGGCATTCTTCAGCATGCTCTGTACAGAGATGACATCCGGATGAACCTTGCCCCATGACAGCGGCTCGATGGCAACATCGAGAATGTCGATGCCGTTCTTGGCAACTTCGAGCATGGAAGCCATGGAAAGACCGGGGCCGGAGTGCCCGTGGTACTCCAGGAGAATGTCCGGATGCTTCTCCTTGATGCGGCGCGTCAGTTCACCGAGGAAGACCGGCTGGCCGATACCGGCCATGTCCTTCAGGCAGAGTTCTTCTGCACCGGCGGCAATCTCCTCGTCGGCCAGCTTGCAGTAGTATTCGATGGTGTGGATAGGGGAGGTGGTGATGCAGAGCGTACCCTGCGGTGTCATGCCGCCTTCCTTCGCCCACTTCAGTGCCGGGGCGATGTTGCGGATGTCGTTCAGACCGTCGAAGAGACGGGTGATGTCCACGCCCTGCGCATGCTTCACACGGTACATCATCGCACGCACGTCGTCAGGAACAGGGTACATACGCAGTGCATTCAGACCGCGGTCGAGCATGTGGGTCTTGATGCCGGCCTCATGCAGGATTCTGGTGTAGGCACGGACAGACTCGTTCGGGTTCTCACCGGCGAGGAGGTTCACCTGTTCGAAGGCACCGCCGTTTGTTTCTACACGTGCGAAACAGCCCATCTCGATGAAAACAGGCGCAATACGTACCAACTGATCCTTGCGTGGCTGGAACTTACCAGAGCTTTGCCACATGTCTCGGTAAATGAGACTGAACTGAATTTTCTTTCCCATATATGTTTTCTGTTGTTATCTAAATGAAGGGATTGCAGACTGCAATCTGACCTGCAAAATTAGATAAAATTTTCCAAAAAACAACTGACAGCTAATATTTTTTGCAATAATTGACTAACTTTGCAGTCTAAAAGTAAATACATGAAGAAATTGTCTTTTCCCCTTGCCAGTCTGTTCCTGCTGCTGCTCACGGCCTGTTACAACCAGGCTACGACGGGCGACCAAGGCGCTATCGACGTGGAGACCCAGCTGAAAGGCGACAGTACCCGATACGGTCTGGCGTGCGACGGATGCTCCGATTCGGTGATTGTCCTCCTGCCGAACGAGGGAGGAGACCCGGTAAAGTTCGACATCGTTACGGCCAAACGCAACGGTCAGGTGTACGGTACGCCGGAGATCGGAGACGAACTGGCGATCGTACCGAACCCTATCGACCCTTATGAGGCGGAGATGGTCATCGACCTCGAACAGATGAAAGGCACGTGGACGTTCCAGGTCGTACCGAAGCTGAAGCCGAACCCGACGAAGTCGGAGGATGAAATCATGGCGGAGATGAGCGACTCCATGAAGGCCGCACTGTTTATCCCCAGGGAGTACGGATTCACTTTGAAAAGCTACAACCAGGCTTCTCCGGTAGGCTATATCATCAAATCCAATTCACTGGAGGACGAGAGCCCGGTGGAATATCCGAAGGTGACCGTCTATACCAGCTGGCATATTTTCAACGGAAGGCTATATATCTACAAGGATACGGTTGACGAGCAGGGACACCGTATTCCGCAGGATTCCGTCGGCTTCGACTCCGGCTCCATGCGCTATCTCTCAGCCGACTCCATGGCCGCCCTCTTCGGCAAGAAGGTGATGCAGTACCATCGGAAGAAAAACGCCATGGAGGCGAACAAGGAGGCACAGGAGGCAGAATCGAAGAACCAAGCTAAATAGCACGCATCACTTCTCCTGTCACCTTTGTCTATCCCTCACGGACAAAATCAAGCGCCTCCCGGACCTCCTCTTCGGATAGGGTCTGGTCGATGCGGATCTCGCCGATTCCCGCCAGAAGCGTGACATTGATTTCACTGCCCCGGTTCTTCTTGTCGTGGTGCATCAGTTCTATCAGTTCGGGATAGTCATTGCAGGTAAAGGGAAGGACACCATAAAAGGCACGGATAAAGCTGACGGTCTGCCTCATCTGTTCGACAGGGAATCCTGTCAAGGCAGCCGACAGGTAAAGTTCGGCTATCAATCCGAAGGCAACGGCATATCCGTGGAGGACCGGCTTGCGTCTCAATGACCATGCCTCAAAAGCATGACCGAATGTGTGCCCGAGATTCAGAGCCTTCCTGATCCCCTTCTCATGCGGATCCTCTTCCACGATACGTTCCTTCACCTTGACGCTCTTCCCGAGCATCACCGAGAGTTTCGACAGGTCAGGCCGTGCAAGGTCAAAGCCGACCAGCTCTGCCCACATTGTCTTATCCGCAATCAGGCCGTGCTTCAGCATCTCCGCATATCCGCTACGGATGTTCTCTTCATCAAGGGTCTTGAGCCATCCGGTATAAAGGATGACGAAAGCCGCATCAGAGAACACGCCGACTTCATTCTTCAGTCCTCCGAAGTTGACACCGGCCTTTCCCCCCACGCTGGCATCCACCATGGCGAGGAGTGTCGTCGGAACATTGATGAAGTTGATTCCACGTTTGAAGGTCGAGGCGGCAAATCCTCCAAGGTCGGTCACCATTCCTCCCCCCAGATTGACAAGTAGCGAATGACGTGTTGCCCCTCCCTCCTGCAAAGCCTTCCATACTTCTGTGAGTGTCTCGACGGTCTTGCAGCTGTCGGTCGCTCCAATCGTGATAAGCCGTGCGCCTTTCAGGCAGAAGTAGTCCTTGACACATTCCCAGCATTTCACACGTGTCGTTTCATCGACAAGTACAAAGGTTCTGTCGTGTTCACACTCCGAGATGGCCGCCGCCAGATCTTTTCCGAACAATTCCGATATGATCACATTCTGTCCCATAAGCTTTCTCCTAATTTAATACTTACACAAAAATAACTTTTTCCTGTTACAATATGATGGAATAGGATGGAAATTTCACACACTTTAATACTGTTGGATACATTCTTGCGCAGATGCTTCCGCCTGTGTGCAACAATTGGAAAAGCCAGACAAAGGAGGATAAACTACAAGACAAGATGCAGAAAAGGGGAGTTGATATGATGCCTGTCCATCAGCACGTCTTTCCGTCTTCTACAGACAAATTATTCTCATATCATCGGTGTTTGTAAACTGTTTTCATGCAGTTCAAAGCAACACATGCTCTTCTGGCTTCTAAAAGATGCCTGATTGACTTGCAACAGGTGCTCTTTCAGCGTGTTACCAACGCCCTTTTGAAGTCCAATCAAGCACCTTTTTTGAACGGCTTGATAACTGATTGACTGGCTGCTGGTTGCAAACTTGCTTTTTGCACGTGTATTTCATATTTGCAGGTGATTTTGTTTGAAATCATGTAATGGTTTTTCAAAATCATATCTGTGTTTGCTACCAGTTGTTTTCATCCGGGTGGCAGATGACAAACGTGCGAGCCTTTAACACGACTGGTGTTAGCCCTTAACACGGTTTGTCAACAGCACATTATGTAAAATTGTCTGGTGAGACTTATGCCTGCCGTAAAGGAACAGATTTATTCAGATTTCGAAGGTCTTCCCTTCCTGTGTCAAGAAAGTATTTGGAAATACTTCTTTGGCTTCCTCCAGCAGCTTCTCCTCATTCCCATAGCGGGCGGAATAATGCCCTAAGAGCAGTTTTCCCACACCTGCATCACGGGCTACCTGTGCTGCCTGATGCGATGTGCTGTGCCAATAGAGACGGGCGCGTTTGACATCTTCGGTCGTGTAGGTGCTTTCATGATAGAGGGTGTTGACCCCTTTGACCAGTTTGCAAAGCGTCTTGAAATATCGGGTGTCCGAGCAATAAGCATAGCTGCGGGGGGGATTGGAAGGGTATGTCAGCCGGCTGTTAGGAACAAGGAACCCCTCCGGTGTCGTCCAGTCTGCACCGGCTTTGATGTTGTTGATCTGACTGACGGGGATATGATAAAAGTCGAGCATGTCACGACGGATATGCGGAAGTGTCGGTTTCTCCCGGAACAGGTAACCGCAACATTCTATGCGATGCTGCAAAGGAACCGTCTCCACGGTCAGACTCCTGTCTTCATAGACCACCTTTTGCAAGGTGGTATCAACGGGATGGTAGACGACTTCAAAACCTAAATTCTGACAGAAAAAGTCAAGCATCTGACGGAGAACCGGCTCAAAGGCAGCAGGCGCATAGAGATGCAAAGGAGCGGTACGCCCCGTCATGCCGAACGTGGACAGCATGCCCGGCAGACCGAAGCAGTGGTCACCGTGCAGGTGGCTGATGAATACGGCTATAATCCTCGAGAAACGTATGTGCAGTCGGCGGAGCTGGATCTGCGTTCCTTCCCCGCAGTCGATCAAGAACTGCTTCTCCCTAAGTTCTACAACCTGCGAAGAGGGGAAATGCTGCAAGGTCGGCAGGGCGCTGCCACAGCCAAGGATCCTTACGGTGAATGGTTCCATAAGATGCTTTGAATAGAAGTGTATGTCAGGGATGCTGGCAGGTGAGACAGTAAGGAAAGATACCCCCATCCGGTCGTACACGGTCGGTCTGTCGTCCAGACGAGGACATCCTCTCTTGCAGATAAGCTCCCGACCTCACACCATTCGATTTACTTTCCTCTGGTAAATACGAAAATACCGTTTTTGTTTTCCAATGCCAGAGAGTCTGCACCGAGATTGTCTACCTCGAAGGTATCCTTGGACAGGATCAGTTTCCCGTTCCATATCTTCCACGATGTCCAAGGATTCTTTTCCGACTGCAGACTGGATGTGACGGTACCATCTTCTTTGATTTCAAAGTTACGGTCAAGGCTGATCCAGTTGCCCAACAGCGAGGTGAGGTTGATGGCCGAACGCATGAAGCGGTCGCCGTATTCCGTGTACCCGATAATGGCGAAGCGGTCGCCGTCGAGCTTTCCGCCCTTGACAACGTCGACAGTATCATTAGGATTGGTGAGATACACAATGGTGTCTCCGTTGTCGGTTAGCAGAACGATGGAATTCATCCCGCCGTCCACCATCGTTCCATAAACGGTGCTGTCACCGGTCGCAAGCGTGTCGGTCTGCCCGTTTGCCTGTGTCATCACGGCCTTGGGCTTGCTGTCCTTGCAGGAGATTGCTGAAGCAAGGACCAGCAGTGAAACGATAAAATAAAAAGCCTTTCTCATATTCTTTGAAGTCTGATTTATATCTTTAAAATTGGCGATGGACATCAGCGGTCAGCCGTCTTGGCTTCTTCCCACAGCCGGTCCATCTCCGCAAGCGTCAGGTCTTTGATAGTGACACCTTTTTCCTTGGCTTTCTCTTCGATGTAACTGAACCGTCTGATAAACTTCTGGTTCGTATGTTCCAGTGCATTGTCCGGGTTGAGATGATAGAGACGTGCCGCATTGATGACCGAGAAAAGGAAGTCGCCCAGTTCCTCGGTTGAATGTTGTCTGTCGTCTTTCTTCAATTCAGCCTTCAGTTCGTCCAGCTCCTCATAGACTTTCTCCCACACCTGCTCTTTCTCCTTCCAGTCGAAGCCTACGTTGCGTGCCTTGTCCTGGATGCGGTAGGCCTTGATAAGGCTGGGCAGCGAATCGGGTACGCCGGAGAGTACGGAGGTGTTGCCGTCACGTTCGCGCTGCTTGCGTTGTTCCCATGTCGATTCCACCTGCGAAGCCGTGTCGGGAGTCGCCTGCTGGCTGTCGGCAGCTTCCTTTTCAAGTTCGTCTTTGTAGACAACCTGTCCGGAAGCATTGACGGTCATATCCGGATGTGTCACGCTCCATCCTGTCCAGTCGATGAAGTCGTGGCGGAACATGAGTTTGTCTGACTGCGCATTGCAGACATCAGCCACATCGAAGTCTTCCTTTTCTTCGCCGAGCATGGAATAGAAAATGACGTGTTCCATGACATCCCCCAGTTCCTTGCAGATGTTCTTGGAGTCGTTCTTCATGAGGGCGTCTGCCAGCTCGAAAGTCTCCTCTATCGTATTGGGACGCAGGCTTTCATTGGTCTGTTTCCTGTCCCAAGGGCACTCTTTACGCAAACGCTCCTGAATATCCAGAAGCCGGGCAAAGGCTTCGAGTTTCTCTTCTTTTGTATGCAATGTCTTGATGTTTAATGTTGAAGATATACGTTAAAGTACTCATCCGGGTACTATTATTGTTGCAAAGATACGCTTTTTAGGTGGATTTTTTGTACTTTTGCAGCGTTATTTTAAAGATAATAAAGAAATAATAATATACGAAACAAATGGATTTAGCAAGTAAGTATGATCCACAGATTGTGGAATCGAAATGGTACCAGTACTGGCTGGACAACAAGCTTTTCAGTTCTAAGCCTGATGGCCGTGAGCCTTATACCGTGGTGATTCCGCCGCCCAACGTTACAGGGGTGCTCCACATGGGACATATGCTGAACAATACGATTCAGGACATCTTGGTCAGGCGTGCCCGCATGGAGGGCAAGAATGCCTGCTGGGTGCCGGGCACTGACCACGCCAGCATTGCGACTGAGGCGAAGGTCGTGAACAGACTGGCACAGGAAGGCATCAAGAAGACCGACCTCACCCGTGAGCAGTTCCTTGAGCACGCATGGGACTGGACACGCGAGCACGGTGGCATTATCCTCAAACAGCTGCGCCGCCTGGGGTGTTCCTGCGACTGGGACCGTACGGCTTTCACCATGGACGAGACTCGCAGCCGGAGTGTCATCAAGGTGTTCTGCGACCTGTATAATAAAGGTTACATCTACCGTGGCGTGCGTATGGTCAACTGGGATCCGCAGGCACAGACAGCCCTCTCCGATGAGGAGGTAATCTATAAGGATGAACATTCTAAGCTCTATCACCTTAAATATTATGTTGCAGAAGAAGACCAGACAAAGGTTGAACGTAAGGATGAAGGCAACGTAATGCACAAGGATGAGAAGGGTTACTATGCTGTTGTTGCTACGACTCGTCCAGAAACTATTATGGGTGACTCGGCTATGTGTATCAATCCAGAGGATGTTAAGAATACATGGCTGAAAGGTCTTCGTGTCGTAGTTCCATTAGTAAACCGTGTGATTCCAGTTATTGAGGACTCATACGTTGACATTCAGTTCGGCACAGGCTGTTTGAAGGTAACACCTGCTCACGACGTCAATGACCACGCACTCGGTTTGAAGCATGGACTGGAAACCATCGACATCTTCAATGATAACGGAACAATCTCTGAGGCGGCGGGCCTCTATGTGGGGCAGGACCGTATGGATGTACGTAAGCAGATTTCAAAGGACTTGGAAGCTGCGGGCTTGATGGAGAAGGTTGAGGACTATGACAACAAGGTGGGATTCTCCGAGCGTACGAACGTGCCGATCGAACCGAAGCTCTCCACGCAGTGGTTCCTCAGGATGCAGCACTTTGCTGATATCGCTCTTTCTCCTGTAATGGATGATGATATTGAGTTCTATCCAAAGAAATATAAGAATACTTACCGTCACTGGTTAGAGAACATCAAAGACTGGTGTATCAGCCGTCAGTTGTGGTGGGGTCATCGTTTTCCTGCTTATTACTTCAAGGATGCTGAAGGTAAGAATGCTACCGTTGTAGCAGAAACTACTGAGGAAGCATTGAAGTTGGCACAGGAAATCAATCCTTCTGTTACAGCTGCCGACCTTGAGCAGGAGAGCGACTGTATGGACACTTGGTTCTCAAGTTGGTTGTGGCCTATCTCTGTGTTCGATGGTATCAACAACCCTGACAACGAAGAGATTAACTACTACTACCCTACCAGCGACCTCGTTACAGGTCCAGATATTATCTTCTTCTGGGTAGCACGTATGATTATGGCAGGCTATGAGTATCGTGGCAAGTTCCCATTCAAGCATGTCTACTTCACAGGTATTGTACGTGATAAACTCGGACGTAAGATGAGTAAGAGTCTTGGTAACTCACCAGACCCGATCATGCTCATCGAAAAGTATGGTGCTGACGGTGTTCGTATGGGTATGATGCTCTCTGCACCTGCAGGTAATGACATCCTCTTCGACGAGACACTTTGCGAGCAGGGACGTAACTTCAACAATAAGATTTGGAATGCTTTCCGTCTCGTTCAGGGTTGGGATACAACTGATGCTGAACAGCCATTGGCAAGTAAGATTGCTGTTGAATGGTTCGATGCTAAGTTGAAGGAAGTGAATGCGGAGATGAACGAGCAGTTCAAGAGCTATCGTATATCAGAGGCTTTGATGACAGTTTACCGCCTCTTCTGGGACGAGTTCTCAAGTTGGTACTTGGAGATGATTAAGCCTGAATACGGCAAGCCAATCGATAAGCAGACTTACGAAGCAACGCTGAAGTTCTTCAACGCACTGTTGAAAATGCTCCACCCATTCATGCCTTTCATTACAGAGGAGTTGTGGCAGCACATCTACGACCGTAAGGACAGCGAGAGTATTATGCGTGATGAACTCAAGGTCGATGCTCCAAGCAAGGATGAGTTGAGTCTTATCGAAGCAATTGAGCAGGTTAAGGCGATTGTCAGCGGCGTAAGAACCGTACGCAACCAGAAGAACATTGCTCCAAAGGTTGAACTCGACTTGAACGTAATCGGTCAGAACAACTACGAGGCTTATAACAGTGTTATCATCAAGATGGCTAACTTGAAGACTATTGAAGTGGTAACAGAGAAGAGCGGTGACGCATCAGGCTTCATGGTAGGTACCGACAGTTTCGCTGTTCCAGTGGGCGATTTGATTGATGTTACGGCTGAGATTGAGAAGCAAGAGAAGGAACTCAAGCACCTTGAAGGCTTCCTCGCAGGTATCAAGAAGAAACTTTCAAACGAGAACTTCGTGGCAAATGCCCCTGCAGCTGTTATCGAGCGTGAGCGTAAGAAGCAGAGCGACTCTGAGGAGAAGATTGCTACTTTGAAAGCAAGTCTTGCTGAATTGAAAAGCAAATAAGAAATCCAAGTAGAGGATTATAGAATAAGAGTAGGAAGAAGACTATCAGGTTTTCTTCCTACTTTTTTGTACCATTGCTTAGGAATCAACAGACAGCTAAACGTGACAACGTGGCGTATTCTACCTTGATACCACTGTTTCTGAAATGACCTTCGTCTTGAATACAATATTCATAACAGCATCTATCTTCATCGTGTACTGTCTGAAAAAGGAAAGCACAGTGTGGTTTATGTAAAATAAATTCATTGGGTTTGAATGCTATTGATGATTAGTTGCATCCAAACTAAGCCTTATTTCCGCAGTACAATTTCTTGTGAGAAATCCAAGTGCCTGAGAAACAAAGTCCTCAAAACACTTGGATATGTCAGAATTTTCACCTATCTTAGTGCAACAAACATAACAAGTAAGCAAAAATCTGACATGACAAAGGTAGCAATTAAAAACGAGAATATCACTTCTTTCGGAGGAATTTATCACATTATGGACGTTTTTTCAAAGTTGGGCTTTGAAAAAAAATACTGAATCCGTGTTGGGCAGATGCGGATGCAGCAGCAAGGCATTCAGCCATGGAAGCATCCTGGGCTCTCGCTTCTTCAGCTACCTTTGTGGTGGGGATTGTCTTGAGGACATCAATGCGCGTACAGGACCATTAAATGCGTGGATGTTTTTCGTATAGCTTTAACGGAAGAACCGAAGTTATGCATTATACAAAAAGACAGCCAAGACTGTCTTGGCTACCTACTTTGTTATCATCCTCCGACGCAGAAAACCTTTTCATGTCAATACTTTGAAAAGGCAGATACCAGCTTGAAAAATCATGACATAATTTTAGATAAAATGCCTACAGATAAAGGCAAAAACACGTGTAAAAAGCAAGTCTGCAACCAGCAGTAAATCAATTGGTTATAAGGTCATGCAAGAAAAGGTGCTTAATTGGACTTCAAAAGGGCGTTAGTTGGACCTCAAAAGGACATCTATTGCAAGTCAATTGGGCGTCTTTTCAAAGCCAAGAGACCATGTATTGGTTTTGAGCTGCATGAAAATAGTTTACAAACATTGATTGATATGGGAATAAGTTGTTTGTAGAAGACGGAAAGACATGGTATCTGTTTGCCTTTTCTGCATTTTTATTTTGTGCTTTATCCTCCTTTGTGAGACCGTCTATTTTTGGATAGTCATACCATACAAGCGTATAAGCCTTTGTTATTTTTCCAATCTACGCATTTAACGGGAGAACCCTATAAAGACGGGCAGCCATGTTGACCTGGACTTTGACCACCAGTTTGTTCCTGCCCACAAGTTCGATGCAAAGTATTCCTACAGGCAGGACCATGGCTTTTTTCCGGGCTGGGCTTCCATCGGGGGCATCATAGTCGGAGGTGAGAACCGTGACGGAAACACCAATGTGAACAACTGGCACATCTGCCTTTTTCCCTCATGGCTGAGAACATGGTTTTCATGATGGTTACCGCCATGCTGAAAACTTCTATCTCTATCTCGTCCGCCATATCAGCGAAAAGGTCAAGCCGTTGAAAAAGACAAGCAGGCTGAAAGCCTTTATCCTGCATTTTGTCAGCGTGCCGGCAAAATGGGTGAGAACAGGAAGGCGGAACGTTCTGAACCTGTATACAAACAAAGCATACTACTCTGAAGTATTCCTTGAATAGGCAGCATTTCTTTGTGGTTCTCATATTCCCCATTGATTTGGGTGGGGGATTTCATGCCTGGACAAGACCCAAGAAGCCCCGAAAATCCTCATAACAACATATAGAGCCCCAAAAGACATCTCAACATATAAAATCACCTCACAAGGAAAAACGCTGCGGAATTGAGGTAAATAAATGTACTTTATTCATATTTCCATACTAACCACGCACTTGTCTCTGTAAGGATATTTCGCACATCAGTGTGCGGGTAGGAAGAATGTAGTAGCATGGAAACACAGAAATGCAAGTTGTAAGGAGTAACAACGGCTTACTTATATCGAGAAGGACATTGCTAACAGACGCTTGACAGGTAATTGTTATATTTCTTTCTTAGTCTTTAGGAAATATTGACAATATACTTTGGTGATTAAAAAGATTAATAGTATCTTTGTCACTATAAAACAAAAAAGAGCGAGTTGCCCCGCTCTGTTTGTTTTCACAACGGAATAATCCTTATTGTGACTTGCTTGAAAAAATCTACTGCAAAGATAGAAAGAAAATAACTAAGAACCAAACAAAACAAGAAAAAAATGAAAACAATTCTTGGATTAGACTTGGGAACCAATAGTATTGGTTGGGCTAAAGTCTGCGTTGACAACGACGGAAACTACGTGCGTGACATTAAACTTGGTAGTCGTATCATCCCAATGAGTCAGGACACACTTGGCAATTTTGACAAGGGAGTGACAGATTCTCCGACAGCTGCACGGACAGGATTCCGAGGTGTAAGAAGAATCAGAGAACGTGCACTGCAAAGACGCGAACGCTTACACAGAGTGTTACATGTGATGAAGTTTCTTCCTCCACACTATGAAAATGCCATTGGATGGAATCGAGAAGAAGCCACAACGTATGGCAAGTTTCTTAATCATGGAGAGCCTAAGTTGGCTTGGGAGAAACAGGAGGATGGCTCTATGCGTTTCCTCTTTATGGATTCTTTCCATGAGATGATGGCTGACTTTGCTGAATCTCAACCTGGACTGGTTGCTGACGGGAAAAAGATTCCATTGGACTGGACACTTTATTATCTGCGTAAGAAGGCACTTACACAAGCTATCAGAAAAGAAGAATTAGCTTGGATACTGCTCAATTTCAACCAAAAACGCGGCTACTACCAGTTGCGTGGAGAGGAAGACGAAGAGAATCCTGCTAAACGTGAGGAATATCATGAACTGAAGGTTGTCAGCGTGGAGGCTACCGAGGAAGGAAAAGGTGGTAACACGTGGTATAATGTTACATTAGAGAACGGCTGGATATATCGTCGACAGAGCAAGGTAGAACTGCATGACTGGGTTGGGAAAACCAGACAGTTTATTGTAACCACAGAATATGAAAAAGATGGAGTTACCATCAAAAAGGATAAAAACGGAGAAGTCAAACGTTCGTTCCGAGCACCAAGTGAAGATGACTGGGGACTGCGTAAGAAACGAACAGAAAGTCTCTTAGAGGATTCAGGCAAGACTGTTGGAGCTTTTATCTACGACCATATACTCTCGGAACCTACTGACAAAATCAGAGGTAACTTTATCCGTACTATTGAAAGAAAGTACTACAAGAAAGAACTGGAAGCTATCCTGCTCGAACAAACAAAACATCATAAGGAGCTAAAAGATAAAAACACGCTAATTGACTGTATCAAAGAACTATATCAAAGCAACAAGCCCCATCAAGACAGTTTGATGAAAAAGGATATGACCTATCTTTTGATTACAGACTTGATTTTCTACCAAAGACCTCTAAAGAGCAAGAAGTCTCTGATAGCAGACTGCCCATACGAGTATTATGAATATACTATAAAGGAGACAGGAGAAATCAAGCGACAAGGTATCAAATGTATCGCAAAATCAAATCCTTATTATCAGGAGTTCCGCTTATGGCAATTTATCATCAACCTTCGTCTTTTTGACAGGACAGATGATAAAGAAGTCACCTCTGAGTATTTGTCTTCTATGGAAGACTACACCAAGCTGTTTACATATCTCAACGACAGAAAAGACATTAATCAAGAGACCCTATTAAAAGACTTCTTCAAACAGAAGAAAGTCAAAATGGGTATGGAAAAGGAATTTCCTATTCGTTGGAACTATATTGAAGACAAAGAAAAGAAGTATCCTTGTAACGAAACACGTCACGAACTGCTTGCAGCATTAGACAAGGCAGGCATAGACCATAGTTGGTTAGATGATAAAGAACGATTCTACCGGCTTTGGCATCTTCTCTATTCCGTAGAGTCCAAGGAAGAAGCAGAAGGAGCTTTGAGAAAACTTAAAGATAATGATGACTTTGTAAACGCTTTCTTAAAAGTAAAGCCATTTAAGAAAGACTATGGTGCTTATTCCGAGAAAGCCGTAAAGAAGCTGTTGGCTGTAATGCGGATGGGGAGCCTGTGGAATGAGACTGATATTTGTGAACAAACAAGAAATAGGATTCAAAGCATCATAAAAGGGGAAATTGATGAGAAGATAAAAGAACGGATGGGTCGCACTTTCTGTCAATTATCCGACTTCCAGGGGCTTCCTGAATGGTTAGCATGTTATGTTGTATATGGCAGACACTCTGAAGCTACAGATATACAACGGTGGACAAGGCCAGAAAACCTGATGGCATATATCAATGGCTTCAAGCAACATTCACTTCGTAATCCTATCGTCGAGCAGTGTATCCTTGAGACCCTCAGAACAGTTCATGATATATGGAAAGAAGCAGGACATATTGATGAGATTCATGTAGAGTTAGGCAGGAGTATGAAGAGTACTGCTGACCAGCGTGCACGTATGTCTAAAAGTATTTTGCAAAATGAGAATACCAACCTGCGTATCAAGAGTCTCTTGATGGAACTGAAGAATGCAAAAGAAATCGAGAATGTACGCCCCTATTCACCAATGCAACAGGAAATCCTAAGAATATATGAGGAGGGAGCCTTGCAGGAATTAACGAAAGAGGATGCCCAATATCCAGAAATATCTAAGATCTCACAAATGGCACAACCTTCTGCCAAAGAATTACTTAAATATAGACTTTGGCTGGAGCAGAAGTATTGTTCACCTTATACAGGTAAAGCCATCTCTCTATCAAAACTATTCACATCTGCTTATCAGATAGAACATATTATCCCACAGAGCCGTTATTTTGATGATTCATTCACAAATAAGGTTATCTGTGAGGCCGAGGTAAATCAACTCAAGAGTAATATGTTAGGCTATGAATTCATCAAGAAACATAGTGGCGAGATTGTGCATTGTACGACTATAGGTGACGTAAAGATACTTGATGCAAAGGAATATTATAACTTCGTAACAGAGCATTATGCCAACAATAGACGTAAAAAGGAGAAACTTTTGTTGGAAGACATACCGCAGGAATTCCTCAATCGTCAGATGAATGATAGTCGATATATCAGCAAGAAAGTGATGGCAATCCTTTCTAATATCGTACGTGAAGAAGATGAGCAAGAAGCTAACTCTAAGTTTGTAGTTTCATGTTCTGGTGGCATAACAGACCGTCTGAAACAGGATTGGGGACTGAATGATGTATGGAACAGCATTGTTTACCCTCGTTTTGAACGCCTCAATAAACTCACCCAGACAGAAGCCTTTGGACGCTGGGAGAACAAAGAAGGAAAACAGGTTTTCCAGACATCGGTACCCTTAGAACTCCAGAGAGGCTTCAGCAAGAAACGTATAGACCATCGCCATCATGCTATGGACGCACTCGTTATAGCCTGTGCATCACGTAATATTATCAATTATCTCAACAACGAGTCTGCTAAAAGTCAAGAGCAGAGGGAGGACTTACGAAAGAAACTTTGCGACAAGAATCGTATTATACGTAAACCTTGGGAAACCTTCACTCAGGATGCTCGCACTGCTCTTGAGGATGTAGTAGTTAGTTTTAAGAATTATGTCCGTGTTATCAACAAGGCTACAAACTATTATGAAAAATATGATGAGAGTGGCAAGAAAGGAATGGCAGAACAGAAAGGGCAAGATATGTGGGCTATTAGAAAACCTATGCACAAAGAGACTGTGTTTGGGCAAGTCAACCTCCGACGCAAAGTTACTGTTAAACTGAAAGATGCACTTGAGAATATTCCTGCTATCTGCGACAAGGCATTACGTGACTATATTAATGATTTAGTAGCGAAAAAGTTCAATACGAAACAAATGCTAGCACACTTCAAAAGTATCAATTATCGATTAAATATGAGATATATCGACAAGGTTGATATTTGGATTTTCAGTGACGAGAAAGAGCCGATGGTTGCAACTCGCAAAGCTATCGACATTTCATTTGATACCAAACGTATAGATACCATTACAGATACGGGAATACAAAAGATTCTTCGCAACTACCTCGCCTCAAAAGGTAATGAGCCCAACATAGCTTTTACTCCAGAAGGAATAGCAGAAATGAATAAGCATATCATTGATTATAACAATGGTAAGCAACATCAACCTATTCTGAAAGTAAGAGTTTCAGAACCTAAGGGGGCAAAATACCAAGTGGGAGAAACTGGTAACAAAACAAAGAAGTTCGTTGAGGCTCAAAAAGGAACGAATCTTTACTTTGCAATCTATGAAGACAAAGACGGTAATCGATCTTACAACACCATTCCATTAAATGAGGTTGCAGAACGATTGAAGCAAGGTCTATCACCTGTGCCAGACAAGAACGAAAAGGGGATTTCATTGAAATTTTATCTTTCACCTAATGATTTGGTATATGTGCCGACAGAAGAAGAAAAGTTATCAAATGAATGCAAACTGGACAAAAAGCGAATTTACAAGATGGTTAGCTCGACTGGTAATAGATGCCATTTTCTTCCTTATACTGTTTCAAATGTAATATATAATAAAGTTGAGTTTGAAGCAATGAACAAAATGGAACGAGCGTTAACAGACGAAATAACAAAAGCTGTCTGTTGGAAACTTGAAGTAGACCGGTTAGGCAACATTCTTAAGATTATAAAGTAAAATCCTTTTGCTTATGATAAAGAAAACCCTATGCTTCAGCAATCCAATCTACTTAAGTTTGCGAAATGCACAATTAGTTCTGCATTTACCTGAAGTAGAAAGTAATAAAACATTGCCTGAAGCTATGAAAAAAGAAGCAGAACGTACCATCCCGATAGAAGATATCGGGGTGGTAATTCTCGACAACAGGCGTATTACTATAACCTCTGGAGTAATGGAGGCTTTGCTTGAGAACAACAGTGCCGTTATCACTTGTAACCCAAAAAGCATGCCCATAGGGCTACTTCTTCCTCTAAGTGGGAACACCATACAAAACGAACGCTTTCGCTCACAGTTAGAGGCTTCTCTACCTTTACGAAAACAACTCTGGCAACAGACTATAAAACAAAAGATTCTCAATCAAGAACATACATTGCGCATAAACACTGATAAAGAAACCAACTGTATGCGTGTATGGTCTAATGACGTACGCAGTGGAGACCCTGACAATCTTGAAGCAAGAGCAGCCGCCTACTATTGGAAGAATCTCTTTACAGAATATCCAAACTTTGTAAGAGACCGGGAAGGAATTCCTCCCAATAATCTCTTAAACTATGGCTATGCTATACTTCGAGCCATAATAGCCCGAGCATTGGTAGGAAGTGGATTACTACCTACTTTAGGTATCCATCATCATAACAGGTATAACGCCTATTGCCTTGCTGATGACATTATGGAACCTTATCGCCCTTATGTAGATCAATTAGTTTTAGATATTATTCATAATTATACAGAAATATCTGATATTACACGAGAGATAAAAATGCAACTACTCAGTATTCCGATATTAGATGTAGTTATAAATGGCAAGCGTAGTCCATTAATGATTGCAGTACAACAGACTACAGCCTCACTTGCTAAATGCTTTGCTGGTGAAAGCAAACGCATCAGTTACCCGGAAATGTAAAAGTAGTATGACAGGCTTTGACCGTTTCAGTGAATACCGAATTATGTGGATTCTTGTATTCTTTGATTTACCAACAGAAACCAAGAAAGAGAAGAAAGCCTATATTGACTTCCGCAAATCTCTTATAAAGGATGGATTCACTATGTTTCAGTTTTCCATCTATGTACGTCATTGTGCAAGTATGGAGAATGCCGAGGTACACATGAAACGAATTCGAGCATTACTGCCAAAGTCAGGGAAAGTAGGAATACTCTGTATAACGGATAAACAATTTGCCAATATTCAACTGTTTTATGGTGAAAAATCCCAAGCTCCCAATGCACCTGGACAGCAATTAGAGTTGTTCTAATCTATACACCTCGAAGTATAAGTATCCAATGCATGTATGCCACTACAAAGATAATCCCATTATTTTATAAGCATCCAATATTATCCGTCTTGGCACTTTACACCAAACCAACGATTTTTTTTGTAAGGATACTTCGGATTTCAAACAAAAAAAAGACTCATTCATATTCAATAGGAAAAAGAAAGAACAGCACGCTATCCATCTGTCTTTTCACTTTAAAACTGAAACAATCCGTAGGAATACGCAACTATGCATATCTACGGATTGTCATTTAAAGAATCTTGGCTGACTGATTCTGCATCTCCTCAGCATAACTAAATAGGGAATTTCAGTTAATTCCCTCTTGGAATTCCCCAAGGGCAGCCAAATACTGCATTCTTTTCCTTGGAAAAGTTCCCAGAAAAAGAATATGCTGTGTTTTTTGCTCGAAAACCTCAAATAATGAGTTGTATGGGCACACCTGTCCCTTCCATACTGCCTATGGACCTGTGGGAACACCTTCGATTTTTATCAGACTGCTTTCTTCATACTCCTAGCCATCTCCCTTGCGGCAAGAATGGCAGCATTTGCCGTATGGATTCCGAAGAAGAGCAGCAGCCTCTCGCTGAACATATTGCGTGCCTTGATGCGTCCGACGCTATAGTGTTGCTTCTGGTTTCCAAAGCTACCCTCCATTACCGTGGCTCTGAGGTTTCCGATGATCTTTCTCGCCGTCCTGAGACACTCAGCTTCTTCTTTGGGCCCTGGGCCTTTTCTGGTGAAACAGGTCGTTATGCCTTTCTCTGTACACATAGTGCGGTTGGCATTGTTGGCGTATATGGAATCGGCACCGACACGCCTGACTTTGATTCCCGTCAGAGATTCCTGATATTCAATGCATTGCTTAAGACGGACGCCCTCGTTGAATGCCTCAAAGCTGTGGTGCTCTATGAATGATATGCCGTCTATCTGTATGTTGTTGACCTTTGCCCCGAACTCTACACGCTTGTTTTCTTTGCCTCTGACAATAGGACGGAGGTAGGGGCGGTCGATGCTGACGATACGGTGTTTGACTTCCTTGCCGGAGAACAGCTCTGACTGTTGGAGACATACCTCACGCACAGCGGACAGCCGCTTTTCTTGTTCTGCCGACAGACAGATGCAGGGACTGTACTGTTTACGCAGACGGTTCCATTGGGACAGGAGCTTGGAGAGGAGCCTCAGGAGTCTTCTCCTGAGCTTGCGCATGGACGAGGCTGTGTGCCTGCGCTGCCTGGCGTATGCAAGCCTGGCCTTGTCAACATTATCATACTTGCTTCTCGGGACACGCTCTGACAGGTGTTTACACTCGGAGACGAGCAGACTGTGAAGCCAATGGCAACACTCCCAGAGCAGCTTGATGTCCGTAGGAAAACGCAGGTAGCTCTCGTAACAGGTCGCATCCGTCAGGCACAGGTCTTTGTCTTTGAGACTGTCTTTCCATTTGGCGTACAGTATGCTCTGGAGACTGTCTATGTCAAGAATACGGGCAAGACGGTTGCGTATGGCACTTACGATCTTCCCGTCCTTGATGGGACAGGAAGGATCTATCAGAACGCCACAGAACATCTGCATGTGGATGCTTCCGTTAAGCAACTCTATCAGGCCGTCGTCAGACAGACCTGTGTACGGCTTGAGGAACATTAAAGCAATTTCTCCTTCGCCCGAGAAAAGAGGCTTGTTGCCCCGCTTGCTCTTATGGCTACGATTCGTGTACTCTGCAGCCAACTCCTTAAGTGGGAGCTGGGACTGGATGCGTCCAAGTTCGCTTCTTTCAAAGCTTTCACGATAACTCTGTAAGAAATCGAACTCTGTAAAGGGCAAAGTTGGTGTTATATCAGAAATTTTTTGTATCTTCACGACGATTTTTTTTAAGTTTTTCCCCCGATTCTGCCCGTGATGGGTCGTTCGGGGGATTTTGCGTAAAGGTACAAATAATATATCACACTGGAAAACAGTTAGTTGTATATTTTCTGAATATCCCTAATTAAATCAAGACCAGTACGTCCTCCCTTTCCTTTGCATCTCATATTGTTGAAAGAACTCTCATTCGTCATGTTTCGATTTGTAAGTCGTATATACTAACCAATTACGGATAGCTTTTATGCTATATGAATGGTCATAATAGATTGTTAAAAGCAACACAGGCTTTACATCAATATGATATATAGATGTAGAAAACAGATTGGGGTTTTCTTGTTTTATCTGAATCCGGTGATTCCTATAATTAGCGTCTCCAGAATATACGGTATCCAACATCTCTGTTGTGGACATCAGTAATTCTTTATGTCCACCGTAGTCGGAAGTAAAAACCTCACTGTTGTCTTTATAAAATTTAATTACGGTTCGAGAGTAGTCATCTCTTTCTTCGATAATAGTTGTTGTGTCGTGATTTTCGCTCAGTTTATAAGATCTGACATTATCTACAGGGACTAAGACATGTTGGACTTTAGAATGACATGATTCCCACACGCCAAAACCTATAATCAACACGAAATAATTGATAATCCTTTTTTTATTCTTTAAAAACATGCTCAAATGATTTTGATTTACTATTCTGAAACCTCTGTAAAACTCCATTACATGAGACTCTCGAAAATATTATTTAAAGAAACGGTATCGTCTAATATTATGCCATTAACAGATGTGTCTGACGGCACAGAAACCTCCTTCTTAACATGTTCTGCAACATCTATTTTCCCATCTACTCTTTCTTGTCCAACACAAGCTTGTATGGTAAATAAGCTATTGAACAAGACGAGAACCAGCTTTACATTCATCGACATAATTTAGATTACCTTTGATGTTAAAAATCATCCTATGTTTCCCACTAGGAGTCAACTTATTAAAGAATTTCCATTCATTTAGATTTTCCGTAACAACCGACTGTACCAAAAGAAGTTGCCAGGTATAGAGTGTACCATTCTATTTATCATCTATACATGGGATTCGAAGACTAAAATTCTTTTATTATCTTTGCTATTTCTTTATCAATCTTTTCCATTCTAGGACAAAAAAATGTTCTCTTATACATCTTTCTAAAGATGAGGACATCTGTTATATTATTTTTTATCCAAAGTTCAAAGACAATCCAAAGATCTAATGATAGTTTCTTCCCTGTATAATCTGTGATCAGCACATCATAATCATCTATCCGTCTATATACTTGATTCCCATTCGGATATAGAGTATATCCATTATTTTTAAAAAAGTTGATATTTCTCTTTATAAAATATGAATATTCCATAATAAGTTTATTTTGTAAAAGAACATATCCTGATGCTGGTATAATAAAATAAGAGCAGGACCAGGACCAGCTCCATGTTTTATGGCATTATTGTCTATATTCTTAGCGCCACCTTCCCGAGATGGACGAACAGCATGCTCAAATCCTGATTCCCATAGAGTGCCACTTTCTGAACCCTGCCGTGAGTTTCTTCAGGAGGTTGCCTGCCGCCAGAGCAGGCCATATCCGTCCCACCGGCATTAGGGTGGTCTTATCTTTCATATCCAGATATATTCCTAATATAAGCCCACTTTGAATCAAAAGTAATTTCCTTATTATCTAAAAGATTCTTTAATATAACAACATTTTTGTCATCCTTTCTCTGCATTATAAAATTATAATCCATACCTTTAGTAAGACAGATTTTTTTTAGATCAACATCTATAAAGTCAATTTCGAACTGAACAGTATTTATTCTTTTTTGGGACCACTTTAAAGGTAAAACTTCAGGCAGTTCTGTTGTATCTAAAGTTAAAATCAGTTCAGTATCTTCTCCTGGTATAATAGTGATCTTGACAACTTCTATTTTCGTAAAAGTAGGCAGAGAGCTCTTGTATATAGCAGATATGCTTGTTGCATTTTCAAATAGTGTAAAATCCATTGCTTATTTATGGTTAAAAAATACAATGTTTTTTCTGGATACGATCTCTTTTTGGCATTGAGACCTCTTCCCTCCCTTACATGAGAAACCCGTGGAATGTAACTTGTTGATAGTCAAATATACGGTATATAGAGGTCTTCTGTATGGACAGCATCGTGACTCTTATTTTTGAAGCATAATGTCCCTGGAATCGCACAAGACGCATAATTACTATAAGCGCAAAGTGAAAAGTGATTCCGTCCTTTTTCATCTTCTCCCAAATCAAAGATAAACACCTTAGGTGCATCCTGTTTCCCAGAGATACAAGTCCATAAGTTCTTGGCAACATATTAGTTCCATGGAATTGAAAGCCTCTAGGATATCTTTTGGCTCTTCCGTTAAATGGACAGATGGGAATAGAATAAAGGGCTTGTGTACTTGCATAGTATGACTCTCCAAAAACGGATGGTCTTACAAAGAAGGGCAAACTACAGGATAAAAGGCAGAAAAGACAAATTGATACGATGCCTGTCCATCAGCCTGTCTTTCCGTCTTCTACAAACAACTTATTCTCAGATCATCAGTGTTTGTAAATATTTTTGTGCAGTTCAAAGCTGACACACGCTCTTCTGGCTTCTGAAAGATGCCTGATTGACCTGCAGCAGGTGCTCCTTTAGCGTGTTACCAACGCCCTTTTGAAGTCCAATCAGGCACCTTTTACAAACGACTTAACAACCGATTGATTGACTGCTGGTTACAAACCCGCTCTTTGCACATGTTCTTTACATTTACAAATGATTTGTTTGAAATCATGTAATGGTTTTTCAAAATCTTATCTGTCTTTTCAACGTATTAAAATGAAAAGGTCTTTGACTCGGAGGCTGATGACAGGATAGACAGTTGACGGTCTTGGCCATGTTTTTGTTTCATCAATCACTTCGGTTCTTCCGTTAAAGTTATATGAAAAACATCTACACATTTAACGGAAGAACCTTTTATCTTGTAGTTTATCCTCCTTTGTAAGGCCGTCTAATGTTGGACTGTCATACCCTGCAAGTGTATAAGCCTTTATTCTTCCAATCTATACATTTAACGGAAAAACCATATAATTGAACCAGATTCTATTGCTTGAGTATCGTAATAAACAACTATAATACTGTAGAATAAATATACGGCACAGCCTGAGATCATTAATAAAAGAGGTCTACGGACTTGTCTGCATTCCATTTTTATTGACCACCATAATCTTCAGGTGATTGCACTTTCTTTCCAACTGACATGTATGCATACTCCTTCCTCCCAGCTTCGCCTTGTTGAGTTTCTTCAGCGACGTTGGGTCGGCGGCATTCGTGATACCGAGGATATTATCCACAGCATCATAACGATACCTGTTCTCCATGACAGTCTGACCGTCCGCTGCAAGGCGCATCGCCTGCAGACGCTCACACTGCCTGTCGTAGGTATAGGTTGTCTCCGTGCTGTTGCCGAGCTTCGCATAGACCGTATGGCCCACTTTGTCGTAACCTATCCTGTCAACAATAACGCTCTGACGTCCCGGTTTATTGCTCGTAAGACCATCTATTTGTCCTGCCGCATTGTAGTGATAGGTGACGACCTCGCCGTCAGGACAAGTCATCGTCCGCATACGGTTCCAGCTGTCGCAGGTGATAAAATCAACGTGAGGTTCTTTATTGTCAGTCGAAAGCATAGTAAACGGTAGAACCCCTACTAACTACTTTACTTGTAATCTCTCTCCCTTTGAATTCCACTTTTAACGATGCTGGAGTCATCTTTGTATGTCTCAGCTTTAGTATTCTCCCCGTCTCAATTCTAAACATTCTATTTTCATCAATGTTGGAATTTATCTTATTGGTAATGTTCATAACGGACTTTTCCACATCTGCTTCTATCACTGTACTATCTGATCGTTTAGGATAGACAACATACAGACTTCTTCCTTCATTGCGCTGTATACTGTCCTGAGAGAACCTGTCAGTCATGTCATATCCTCTCTTATCCAACACTTTAATAGAACACAAGCTATCAATGCTTCCATTTCTCCCGGGAGGAAATGGCGCTTTAAAAAATTCATAAGTAAAATTGCAATATACTACATCGAATGTCAGCAAATAATAATTGTCATAAGTATTTCCTTTTATTTTTATTTTTTGTAAATTCGCATTTATAATTTTATAATTATGAGGTACTCTGTCTATACAAACATCTCCTATTGCACAAAGCACTCCTATAATCAAAAATACTCCTATGATTTTCTTCATCGTGGCAAAATAAACAATTGGTGCATTCCATTCATACCGCTAATTTCCAGACATTCTGTGATGAAAGAATAATTCCATGACTAAAATCTAATTAAGCCACTCTCACCAGTACAAGTTATGTTCATATAATGATTGGTCTCCCAGGATGGATCAATTCTTCCTTTCCCCTATTATCGTATGTGGTTACAATAACGGAATTCTTCTTAAAATCAATTTCAGAAATATCATTATTCGCCAGCCCATTATTTATTTTATATCTCGATACTTGAATATGCTCTTAGGAGGCGCAGCTCCCTTGCCGCAGTCCCCCGGTGTTCTTCATAGTTTTTGCAAACTATTACTCATCGAGGGATTCCGCACTTACGAATTGAATGTGCGCATGAGGAAAAATATTTTTTCCGTAGGCAGTGTATTAGCCTGTCTATAATTTCCCTACACCGGACAAGACATCTGCTACGTCTTCAGGTGTATTGAACAGGAGTCCCTCTTTGAGTTCTTCATCCGAGAGCTGTGCGAGGAGTTCCCTGGCAGATGACCCGTCGAAACAGGGTTCACCTTTGGTATTGGTCTTGGCGAGCAAGGCTGTGAGTATTTGCCGGCGATATTCTTCTATTGACATGATAAATTTTGTTTTCTATTGTCTGTAAATCTTTTATGTGACTCTTCCGATCAGATGTCATCAGTATTTCCCTGGTTTAAAGGAGGATTGTACCGGCATTTGTGAGATGAAATGCGGATGCGCCTCGTCTCCATAACCCGGCTGATAGACGAATCCTTCATACTCAAAGCCAAGAAGGTCGGCCGGACTGTCAAGCCGTTTGCGCAGGATATAGCTTGTCATAGCCCCTCTGCAGCTTTTGGAATAGACACTGACAGCTTTGAGGCGGTCTTCCTGTTCCACCATGAAGAGCGGCTGGATAATGCTTATTTCTTTTTGCATCCGTTTCCAGTCGAAGAGATGTTGGAACTCTTCTGTCGCCAGATGAACAAGAATACCGTCGTCTTTCTTCACAGCCTTGATGAGCATATCGGTGAGACGGGGTTTCCAATAAGCAAACATGTTCTTCGCACCTGTGGAAGACAGCCGGGTCTTCCCCTCCAGCCGGTATGGATGGATGAGGTCCAAAGGACGTAACAAGCCATAAAGAAAACTTGTAATCCAAAGATGCCGGTCGGCAAAGCACATATCCTCCAGACTATATTCCTGTGCCTTCAGGCATTTGTATGCCTGCCCATAATAAGCGAGCAATGCGGGCAGCAGTCCTTCCTCATTGAAGAAATCCTGATACCGCAGTTTGTTTTCCATTGCAATTTTCCGGCTACAATGGAGTTCTTTGGCAAGTGTCTCTACAGAGAGATCGCCCAGCTCTAACGCCATCTGCCCCGCTTCCTTTCGGAAACGAGGCAGATGCACAGGTAGAGTAAGAACCTTGGTGGTACGGTTCATTGTCTTTGCTGACGCTAACAGAATCTGCATACTTATATAAGGTTAATGTTCTAAAGAAGCCGCATTGCCAGACACCCGTTCCATGGGGGCAGGCTTCGCTTTGTTCCTTTCGTTTAACGCAGCCGCCGTCCGTTTCTCGCAGACAGAAGCCAACGGAGTGAAGCCTCTGCCTCACAACAGGCTTCCTGCGATGGGACAGCCGGCACGGCTCCATTGGCTTCAGAGAGACGGCGATTCTCCCTTAATACTTCAGCCCCATGTTGTACAGGATGAAGCCATAAATATCCGCATGCTCTTCCAGCTGCTTCGACAAGGGCTTTCCGCTTCCATGTCCCGCCTTGGTGTCAATGCGGATGATCGTCGGTGTATCGGCAGCATTGTCAGCCTGCAGAGTCGCTGCGAACTTGAACGAGTGGGCCGGTACGACACGGTCGTCGTGGTCGGCAGTAGTAATCATTGTAGCCGGATAACGTGTGCCCGGCCGGAGGTTGTGGAGGGGAGAGTAGGCACGGAGGTACTCGAACATTTCCTTTGAGTCTGCACTTGTCCCATAATCCGGTGCCCAGTTCCATCCGATGGTGAACTTATGGTAACGCAGCATATCCATTACTCCCACTTCCGGAATACAGACCTTGAAAAGGTCGGGGCGTTGTGTCATGCAAGCACCGATAAGCAGTCCGCCGTTTGACCCGCCGACAATGGCAAGGTAGTCTTTGCTTGTGTATTTATTCTTGATGAGCCATTCACCAGCGGCGATGAAATCATCGAAAACATTCTGCTTCTGCATTTTCGTACCGGCAATGTGCCATTCTTCTCCGTATTCACTGCCACCGCGCAGACAGGCCTGTGCGTAGATTCCACCGTTCTCGAGGAATGGGATACGGTTGGAAGAGAAGTAGGGAGGCATGGCAATATTGAAACCTCCGTAAGCATAGAGATAGACCGGGTTTCTGCCATTGCGCTTCAATCCCTTTTTATAAGTGATGAAAAGAGGAATCCTTGTTCCATCCTTGCTGGGATAGAAAACCTGTTCACTTACATAATCAGATTCCTTGAATTTCACCTTTGGTGCAGAGTAAACCTTGCTGGCACCTGTGGCGAGGTCGTACTGGTAATTGCTCGTCGGAACGGTGAAAGACGAGAATGAATAAAATACTTCTTTCCGGTCTTTTTCGCCGTAGAAAGCAGCACTGCCCACCGTAGGAAGTTTGATCTCAGACAGCTGTTTCCCGTCCATGGAATAGACATAGGCATGATTGGAAGCATCCTTCATATAGTTGAGGATCATCTTCCCGTCAGCAAAGGTAACAGCTTCAAGCATATCCTTGGATTCCGGGACGAGGGTCTTCCACTCGTTGAAACCAGGATGCCCGAGGTCGGTGACCATCAGCCGGTTCTTCGGGGCACCGTCATTCGTGAGGAAATACATTCTGTCCCCGACAGTCTCTATCAGACTGTATTGCAGGTCAAGGTCGGATGTCATCTGGATGAACTGGCCTTCCGGCTGGCGCAGATCGCGTACATAAACACGGTTTCCGGATCCTGCACCGCTCTCATAGAGGAACATCATCGTCTCGTCCTCATTCACGTAAACGGAATAGAAACGCATGGGATTGGCAGGATTCTGATAGAAGAGAATATCCTCAGACTGCGGAGTGCCGACCTTGTGGTAGTAAATCTTCTGTACCGAATTTACATTGCTGAATTCATGTCCTTTCTGCGGTGCGTCATAAGCACTATAATAGAAGCCGTCGCCTTTCCATGCCGCACTCGAGAACTTTGCCCACACAAGATGGTCGTCAAGCAGTCTGCCGGTCTTGGCATCCATCACATAAAACTCCTGCCAGTCGCTCCCGCTGCGCGAAATGGAGTAGGCGGCATATTTCCCGTTGTGAGAGAAATAAATGCCTTTCAGAGCCACGGTCCCGTCGGTTGACAGCTGGTTGGGGTTGAGGAGAACCCGGGCGTTCTTCTCGTCTCCGAGCCGGTCCATCATATAGAGAACACTCTGGTTCTGCAGACCGTCGTTCTTATAGAAGAGCCACTTGCCGATGGACTTGATGTAAGAAGGAGCAGACACCTTCTCGTAGTTAGCCAGTTCCTTCATGCGCTTCAGGAGTTTCCCCCGGAACGGAATGCGGGAGAGATATTCCTGTGTCACCTTGTTTTCTGCAGCCACCCACTCAGCCGTCGCCTTGGAGCTGTCGTTCTCTAACGGACGGTAGGGATCGGCCACCTGCACACCGAAGTAAGTGTCTACCGTCCCGTCCTTCGGTGCCTGCGGGTACGTCAGTTTCTGTGCCATCATGCTGGTTGCGGACAGTACTGCCGCGGTTAGTAATACTTGTTTCTTCATATTTTTAAAGGTTAAAATGAATAAATTGTCCGGACTCGTTTTGTTCGTGGATCTGCCAGACCGAACGGAGCCGACCTGTCCGATTCGCCCCGTCGTCTGGCATCCGTTCATTTCAAGCTGTTCTGATACCATTCATAGAGTTTTTCCACACCTTCCTCAATCTCCACCTTGTGTGTCCATCCGAGGCTGTGCAGCTTGTCTACGTTGATAAGTTTGCGCGGAGTACCATTGGGCTTTTCCGCATCCCAGATAATGTCTCCTCCGAAATGAACCGTCTTCCTGACGAGCTCTGCAAGTTCCTTTATGGTCAGTTCCTTGCCGGTTCCGACATTGATATGACAGTTGCGTATCTCGCCTAATGAAGGGATCGCTCCGCCCCGTCCCTCAGAGTTGTTGCGGTCTACCGTCCCGTCAATCCTGGATCCGTAAAAGACGCTGGAATACTTCTCTATGCCGATGATGTCTTTGAAGTCTACATTCAGCAGAATATGGACACTGGCATCCGCCATGTCTTCACTCCACAGGAACTCACGCAGCGGACTGCCGTCTCCCCACAATGTCACGCAGTTGTTTCCGATGCCGTAGAAAGCAAGCGCCTGCAGGATGCGTTCCTTGTCGCTCCTGCCGTCTACATTTCCTTCCCCGATCTCCTTGCGGAGCTTGTCTGTCGGATTGATCGGCCGTCTGTCCATGTCATTACGGATGGCATCCCAGTCCCCCTCATGGATGAGTCTGGCAAGATAGACCTTTCGCATCATGGCAGGCATTACATGGGAGTTCTCCAGATGGAAATTATCATTCGGACCGTAGAGGTTGGTCGGCATAACGGCTATGTAATCGGTTCCATACTGGAGGTTATAGCTCTCGCACATTTTCAGTCCGGCAATCTTGGCAATGGCGTATTCCTCGTTGGTATATTCCAACGGTGATGTCAGAAGGGCATCCTCACGCATGGGCTGTGGCGCATTCTTCGGGTAGATACAGGTACTTCCGAGGAAAAGGAGTTTCTTTACTCCATGGAGATAACTCTGCTCTATGACATTGCACTGTATCTTCATGTTCTGCATGATGAAATCGGCACGGTACAGAGAATTGGCCATAATTCCTCCGACAAAAGCGGCGGCAAGGACAACGGCGTCAGGCTTCTCCTTTTCGAAGAATCTCTTTACAGCCTGCTGGTCCGTCAGATCCAGTTCCTTATGACTTCGTCCGACGAGGTTTGTGTACCCTCGCTGAAGCAGATTGTTCCAAATGGCAGAGCCCACCAGTCCGTGGTGTCCTGCAATGTATATTTTACTGTTCTTATCCATAATTCATAAGTTCTTCTTAGCGTCTCCCTGCGGAGAGAGTACCTGGCGGAAATCCCGTGGCCATTGGCATCTTGAGAAGAGGTTATGCCTTTGACAGGTCACAAAGGCTTCACGTTGTCCGAAGAAACGGAAGCAGCCCCCTCTGTGCCTTTGCCTTTCTACGGCACCTTTCGCCTCCCCTTCCTCCTGCACAGCCGCACTTCAGCTTTTCAGGAGAAGACTGCATCTGCCTGTCCGAAAGGAAAAGAGCCGTCCAAGGGTCGTGCCCAACTGCATGCTCCGCAAGAATACGGGTGCTTCTTCCGCTTGCGAAGAGACACTCTCCGTTTTCTCACACTTTTTTTCATCCTTACAAAGTCCACCGGCAGTTTCCACGGGATGTACTTCCTGCGTGGGGGAAATACGCAGCTCCTCCCGTCCGGCAACCCTCCTCTCTCTGCCGGGAGAGGAGCGGAACGGTACTCCAGCCTCCACAGGACGGATCGGACGTCTACTTCACGATTCCTTTCTCCAGATACTCCTCCAGATTTGTCCTTACCTTCTCCGCAGCCCCTTCAGAAGCCACTTTGGCCATATCGCTGTCCACCATCAGGTCGACAAGCTCTTCAAAGCTGGTACTGTTAGGATTCCATCCGAGTTTAGCCTTCGCCTTCGTCGGGTCGCCCCATAGGTTGACTACATCCGTTGGACGGTAGAAATCAGGGCTTACTTCGATGAGCACCTTTCCGGTTGCCTTGTCGATACCTTTTTCCTCCATTCCCTCTCCCTTGAATTCAAGTTCGATACCGATGTGCTTGAAAGCGTAGTAGCAGAACTCCCGCACACTGTGCTGTACGCCTGTCGCAATGACGAAGTCTTCCGGTTTGTCCTGCTGGAGGATCAGCCACATGCACTCCACGTAGTCTTTGGCATATCCCCAGTCGCGGAGAGAGCCGAGGTTTCCCAGATAGAGCTTTTCCTGCTTGCCCTGTTTGATGCGTGCTGCGGCAAGCGTGATCTTGCGGGTAACGAAAGTCTCCCCCCGCCGTTCGCTTTCATGATTGAAGAGAATGCCGGAGCAGCAATACATGTTGTACGCCTCTCGATATTCCCTCACAATCCAGAACCCATACTGTTTGGCGACAGCGTATGGGCTGTAGGGATGGAACGGGGTGTTCTCATTCTGCGGGACTTCTTCTACCTTCCCATACAGTTCGGATGTCGATGCCTGGTAGATGCGGCAGGTTTCGGTCATGCCCAGCTGGCGGACAGCTTCCAGGATGCGCAGTACGCCCACGGCATCTACATCTGCGGTGAACTCCGGGGAGTCGAAACTTACCTGCACATGGCTCTGTGCGGCAAGGTTGTAGATTTCATCCGGACGTACTCTGCTGATTACGCCCAGGATACTCATCGAGTCGCCAAGGTCGGCATAGTGCAGATGGAAATGGGGGAGTCCCTCCAGATGAGCGATGCGCTCACGGAAATCCACGGACGAACGGCGAATGGTACCGTGCACGTCATATCCTTTCTGGAGCAGCAATTCCGCCAGATAAGATCCGTCCTGTCCGGTAACGCCTGTAATAAGTGCTGTTTTCTTCATTGTATGTCTTTTGAGTCAAACTGTTTTCTTCCAATAATCGCACAAAGATACAAATTATAATTTATAATCAAGGTTTTCGATGAAGATAATCTTTTGGTTTGTTCTGAAAAGTCATGTTGACGGCAGATCCCAAAAATTGTTCTTTGATCGTTTTTGCCATCATAGAAGCCCGGATTCTTTCCTTCCTAAATGACAATGCCGCAGGAGGAACGACCGAAAAAAGAGGCCTCACAACTTGCGTAATAAAGGGAATAAAGGCTGTGGTCCGGTAAACACTTTCCGTGCCGTCAGTCGTCAGTCCCTTATTGATTGTGCAGGGAAGGAATCAGCCTGTCCGTCATCTGCCGATATGCTGTCGATGAAAGCCAAGCGTGCTGACGATGAACACTAAGTGTGTTGACGATGAACACTAAGTGTGTTGACGGCGCATACTCTAGCGATCTGTTACCGGCAGCGGGAACAGTCAGCAGCTCTTCGGATCCCGGGAAGCGGTTGAGAAACGACAGGCGTAGGAAATAGATACGATGGCCATCCATCAGCAGGTCTTTCCGTCATCTACAAACAACTTATTCCCATATCATCGGTGTTTGTAAACTGTTTTCATGCAACCAAAGTTGACACATGCTCTTTTAGCTTCTAAAAGATGCCTGATTGACTTGCAACCGGTGCTCTTTTAGCGTGTTACCAACGCCCTTTTGAAGTCCAATCAAGCACCTTTTACGAACGACTTAATAACCAATTGATTGACTGATGGTTGCAAACCTTCTTTTTTGCACGTGTTCATTTTATTTGCAGATGATTTGTTTGGAATTATGTAATGGCTTTTCAAAATCCTGTCTGTATTTTCAACGTATTAAAACGAGAAGGCTTTTGTATCGGAGGAGGATCATTGAACAGGCAGTTGACTGTCTTGACTATGTTTTTGTTTAATGAACAACTCCGGTTCTTCCGTTAAAGCAATACGAAAAGCATCCACGCATTGAACGGAAGAACCGGAAATTATGGGAACAATCCGATGTTTCTCAGCTTTTTTTCGTACTTTTGCAGACATAGTATGGAATGAATGTCATTCCTTCGTAAACAGAGAATGGAATCTTGATGAATAACAAGAAGGCGACACTGGAACTGGGGACGAAACCCGTAGGCAGACTGCTGGTGCAATATGCACTGCCGGCGATCGTTGCCATGACGGCAGCCTCCCTCTACAATATCATTGACCGCGTCTTTATCGGTCAGGTAGTAGGTCCGATGGCTATTTCCGGACTTGCCATCACCTTCCCTTTCATGAACCTTGCCAGCGCTTTCGGTGCGGCGGTCGGTGTGGGAGCGTCGACGGCGATCAGTGTGAAGTTAGGACAGCGTGACTATGCCACTGCCGAGAACATCCTCGGCAATACCGTGACGCTGAATCTTCTTATAGGAATCTCGTTCAGTGTGATCTGTCTTCTGTTCCTTGATCCGATCCTGCGTTTCTTCGGTGCCAGTGATGCCACGATCCCATACGCCAGGAGCTTCATGGAGATTATCCTGGCCGGCAATGTCATCTCGCACATGTATTTCGGAATGAACGCTGTCCTGCGGGCGGCATCCAAACCGCGGCAGGCGATGATGGCCACCCTCTTCACCGTGGTGATGAACATTCTTCTGGATGTCGTTTTCATCTGGTGGTGGCACTGGGGAATACGGGGGGCGGCCTTCGCCACGATTATCTCACAGGCACTGGCACTCTGCTGGCAGATGGAGCAGTTTGCCAATCAGAAGGAGCTGCTCCATCTGAAGCGTGGAATCTACAGGCTGCGGCGGCATCTGGTAGAAAATATCATCGCCATCGGCATTTCCCCTTTCCTGATGAATGTTTGTGCGTGTGTCGTCGTGATCTTCATCAACAACCAGCTGGTAAGATATGGCGGTGACATGGCTGTCGGTGCTTATGGGATAGCGAACAGCATTGCGATGATCTTCGTGATGTTCGTGATCGGCCTGAATCAAGGTATGCAGCCGATAGCAGGCTATAACTACGGTTCCCAGCAGACCGACCGGCTGATGCGGGTCGTGAAGCTGGCGGTCTTCGCTGCGACAGGCATCATGGTGACAGGCTGGCTGGCAGCCCATCTCGCCCCTTATTACTGTGCCCGTATGTTTACGACAGACACAGAACTGATCCGACAGGCTATAAAGGCTATAAAGATAAACATGATGATGTTCCCGTTCATCGGCTTCCAGATGGTAGTGACCAACTTCTTCCAGTGTATCGGCAAGGTGAAGATCAGTATTTTCCTTTCCCTGTCACGGCAGCTGCTGTTCCTCATTCCTCTGCTTGCCGTCCTGCCTCACTTCTTCGGTCTGGACGGGGTGTGGTCGTCTCTTCCCGCCAGCGACTTCACGGCATCACTTGTGGCGGCGGTCATCATGTTCGTCTATATGCGCCGGCTGACACATCAGCCCAAAGAACAATCAAGAAGCTGACCATAAACCAAAACCTAAAAGATGGACAAGAAACTGATCATAAACATCGGAAGGCAGATCGGAAGCGGTGGCCGGGTCATCGCAAGGCTGCTGGCAGATGAGTTCGACTGCCAGTTCTACGACCGTGAGATTCTCAATCTTGCGGCCAAGGAGAGCGGTTTCTCCGAAAAATTCTTCGAGCAGAACGATGAGCAGAAAGGATTTCTGAAGAGCCACTTCAACATTCATCTCCCCCTTCTGGCAGATAATGATTTCTACAAGAACAACTTTTCCCAGGAAAGTCTTTACCAGTTCCAGAGCGACGCCATCCGTGAGGTTGCCGGTAAGAATCCACGGTGCGTGTTTGTGGGAAGAACCGCTGACTATGTGCTGCGCGACAATCCCCATACGGTCAACATCTTCATTACGGCCTCGATGCCGACCCGTGTCGCCAACGTCTGTCAGCGTCGTGGCTGTACGGAAGAGGAGGCGCAGAAGATCATTGAGAACGGAGAGAGCGAACGTGCCAAGTATTACAACTACTACACGGCCAAGACCTGGGGAGCGGCGGAGAGCTATGACCTCTGCGTGGATGCCAGTATTCTGGGGACGGAAGGCACGAAGGAACTGATTGCCGAATTTATCAGAAGAAAACTCCAGCGATGAAACGGATCGGGATTCTCTCTGACACCCATGGCTACTGGGATGACAAGTACGAGTATTATCTTGGTGAATGTGATGAGATATGGCATGCCGGTGACATCGGATCGATGGAGGTGGCGGACAGGTTCGAGGCGATGAAACCCGTCTTCCGTGCCGTCTGCGGCAACATCGACGACTACGACATGCGGGCACGCTACCGTGACATACTGCGCTTCAGGTGCGAGGAAGTGGATGTGCTGCTGAAACATATCGGCGGCTACCCCGGACGCTACGACCGTTCGGTACAGCGTATGCTCTATGCTTCGCCGCCCGACCTCTTCGTCGACGGACATTCGCACATCCTCAAGATACAGTTCGACAAAACACTGAATCTGCTGCATATCAATCCTGGTGCGGCAGGTATGCGGGGATGGCACAAGGAACGCACCTTGGTCAGACTGAACATTGAGGGCAATAAATTCTCGGACTGTGAAGTCATCACACTGGGAGACAAGCTGGCGGCGCTTTGATCTTCAGGCTTTGCCCGGCTGTGTACAGGGAGGGGGAGCGAGCCGTCTCCGCTTTCCGGCCTCAGTCAGGATATTGTGCATCATATCCGCCGGGAATGCAGTAAAAGTAAAGAATATAAAATAAACAGAAGATATGAAAACCTATTTAGTAACCGGAGCTGCCGGCTTCATCGGCGCTAACTACATCAAGTACCTGCTTCACAGAAAGTATGCAAACGAAGATATCAAGGTAATCATTCTCGATGCGCTCACATATGCCGGAAATCTTGGCACCATCAAAGAGGACATAGACGGTAAACGTTGTGTGTTTGTGAAAGGTGACATCCGTGACCGGGAACTCGTCGACCGGCTGTTTGCAGAGAACGATATTGATTATCTTGTCAACTTTGCGGCAGAGAGCCATGTAGACCGTTCGATAGAAGACCCTCAGCTCTTTCTCTCCGTCAACATTCTCGGTACGCAGAATCTCTTGGACGCTGCACGCCGCGCATGGGTGACCGGCAAGGACGAGCAGGGTTATCCTGTATGGAAGACAGGGAAACGTTATCATCAGGTGTCTACCGACGAGGTGTACGGCTCCCTGGTGACAGAAGGATACTTCACCGAACAGACACCGCTTTGTCCGCATAGCCCTTATTCAGCCAGCAAGACCAGTGCCGACCTGTTTGTAATGGCTTATCGGGATACCTACCACATGCCCGTCAGTATCACGCGCTGTTCCAACAACTATGGACCTTATCATTTCCCGGAGAAGCTGATACCGCTGATTATCAATAACATTCTCGAAGGGAAGAAGCTCCCTGTCTATGGAAAAGGACTGAATGTACGCGACTGGCTTTACGTGGAAGACCATTGCAAAGCCATTGATATGGTCGTACGTGAAGGACGTGAGGGGGAAGTCTATAATGTAGGCGGCCACAATGAGATGAAGAACATCGACATTGTCAAACTCACCATCAGGACCATCCATGACATGATGGAGGCGGACAAAAGTCTGCGCAATATCCTCAAGAAACAGGAAAAGGACAGTCATGGGGATATTGACATCAGCTGGATCAATGAGCATCTGATCACGTATGTCCCCGACCGTCTCGGACATGATGCACGTTACGCCATTGACCCGACAAAGATCAAGAATGAGCTGGGATGGTATCCTGAGACAATGTTTGCTGACGGCATCGTGAAGACGATCCGATGGAATCTGGAACATCAAGACTGGATCCGGGAGGTCACTTCGGGAGATTACCAGAAATACTACGATAGGATGTACACGAAGAAAGGAAGATAAAATGCAAGGTGTCCACGGCAAACTGCAATATGGAAATAACAGATAAGCATCACATCTGCAGTTGATTCCAGACACCCGCATGATATCAGACCGGATTTACAAGGGATCTCGCCAGTCCATCCCTGATGGAACTGGGACGACAGGCAAGGATCTTGAGAATCACACCCTTTTACCTTTATATAAACAACACCTCACATGAAGAAAATCTTGTTATTAGGTTCCGGCGAGCTGGGAAAGGAGTTCGCCATTGCGGCAAAGCGCGCAGGCCAGTACGTCATTGCCTGTGACAGTTATGACAATGCGCCGGCGATGCAGGTGGCCGATGAGTCGGAAGTGATAGACATGCTTGACGGTACGGCTCTTGATGCTGTGGTCGAGTTTCATGCCCCCGACCTGATTGTTCCCGAGATAGAGGCGATCCGTACGGAGCGGCTGCTCGACTACGAACAGAGAGGAATACAAGTCGCTCCATCGGCACGCGCCGTTAATTTCACGATGAACCGGCGTGCCATACGTGATCTTGCCGCACTCGATCTGGGATTGAGAACGGCAAAATACTTCTATGCCAAGTCTTATGATGAGTTCAAGACGGCTGCGGATGTAATCGGTTTCCCATGTGTGGTAAAGCCTCTGATGAGTTCCAGCGGACATGGGCAGAGCTACGTCCACAATGACGAAGAACTGGCAGAAGCTTACAGGAACGCCATGGAAGGGGCGCGCGGCGATGTAAAAGAGGTCATTATAGAAGAGTTCATCGACTTTGAAAGCGAGTTCACCTTGCTGACCGTTACCCAGAAGAACGGCCCGACTCTCTTCTGTCCCCCTATCGGTCATGTGCAGAAAGGCGGCGACTATCGCGAGAGCTGGCAGCCCTTTGCCCTCCCGGAAGAAGCTCTGAGACAGGCTGAACACATCGCCGGCGAAGTGACACGTGCTCTGACAGGGTATGGTATATGGGGTGTCGAGTTCTTCCTGACAAAACAAGGGGAGGTCATCTTCTCCGAGCTGTCTCCCCGTCCGCACGATACTGGGATGGTCACTTTGGCACACACAACGAATTTCAATGAATTTGAATTACATTTCCGTGCTGTGATGGGGCTGCCGATACCGGCCGTCCATCTGGAGCATGCAGGCTGTTCGGCCGTCATCCTCTCTCCGGTTGAGTCGGGAAAGCCATTGTCGTATCACCTGACAGACGCCTGCGGGGAAGACCGCACACGTCTGCGCATCTTCGGCAAGCCGGTTGCTCATGTGGGGAGACGCATGGGGGTAGCACTCTGCTATGGTGATATCGGCACCGATATGGATGCTCTTCGCAGGAAAGCGAGACGTGTGGCAGAGACCGTATTAGGCACTGACCCGTATATGAAGAAGTGAAGTGTCTGGGGAACAGGAAATTGAGGAGATGAAAGACAAGCCGACTTCATTAGGGAAGATCATCTCATTACAGAAGGTAGTCGACCCTCGTGGCAACCTGACCGTAGCCCAGGGAATGAAGGACATACCCTTTCAGATGGCCCGGGCTTATTGGACCTATGATGTCCCATCAGGTACTTCCAGAGGGGGGCATGCACATAAGCATTGCCGTGAATTCATTATTGCTGTAAGCGGATCATTCACTGTTACGCTGGACGATGGCCATGGGAAAGAGTCCTTCCTGCTGAATCATCCTTACCAAGGATTGCTCGTCAACACAGATCTATGGCGCACACTCGATGACTTCTCGTCGGGTGCTGTGTGCCTTGTATTGGCTGAAGATCCCTTTGACGAGGCCGACTACATCCGCAACTATGATGATTTTATCGACTATTTAAGCCATAAGTAGTTATGAGGCAATGCTTTTATCCCAGGGTCAGCATAGGATTAACAGCCTTGACAGTACTGGTCTTTACGTGCTCGACAGACCCCGGCCTTTATTGAGCCACGTATTAATCTTGATATAGAATGTTTGAAGTAAGGCAATACACTAAAGAACAGGAATCTGAATGGGATGACTTCGTGCAGGAATCGAAGCAGGGGACATTCCTTTTCAATCGTGCTTACATGGATTATCATGCCGACAGGTTCCTTGATTGCTCGTTGATGATCTATCGGGAAGGACGGCTCTATGCCCTTTTACCTGCCAATAGGGTCGGTGCAACAATTTGCTCACATCAGGGACTGACCTATGGAGGACTTATTACAAATGCAAATGCAACTGCCGTAGGTGTATGTGAGGCTTTCCTTGAAATCAACAGATTCCTCTATGCACATGGAATACGGCGTGTCCTTTATAAATGCATCCCTTGGATCTACCATAAAATACCAGCGGAAGAAGATTTATACGCACTCTTTCACGTCTGTAGAGCGCACCTTAAATATCGGTATATAGCGTCTGCTGTTGATCAGACAAACCCTGTAAAATGGAGAAGGGATAGACGTCATGGTGTTAAAAGTTCCCTAAAAGAGAATCTGATAATCGAACGAAATAGTGAGAAGTTAAGCCTGTTTTGGAATATACTTACGGCAAACTTACGAGAAGTACACCATGCGAAGCCTGTCCATTCACTTGAAGAAATGACCTTGCTACATCGTCGGTTTCCCGACAACACTCCTTTGTATATGGCCAGACAAGACGAGAAATATCTTGCAGGAATCCTTCTTTATACCACACATAACGTCATTCATACACAGTATATATCTGCTACTTCGGAGGGGAAGGAACTTCATGCCATTGATGCCATTTGTTATCAGATTATCAAAGAAGACTATAAAGATGTACACTACTTCGACTTTGGCACTTCAAATGAGGACTCCGGATGTTTTCTCAATGCAGGGTTAATTCAGCAAAAGGAAGGCTTTGGAGGACGGGCTGTATGTTACGACCAATATGAATGGGAGATAACTGAAGATCTACTCACTTCTTCTTGTCTTCCAACAATACGTAAATAAAATGATCGACTACCTATCTCTCAAAGATATAACAGACCTCCACGGCGATGAAATCGCCAATGCCGTTGAACGTGTCGTGCGTTCCGGATGGTATCTGCAAGGACAGGAAACGAACCTGTTCGAGCAGAATTATGCCCGGTTCATCGGTACCGAACACTGTGTGACCTGTGGCAACGGGCTGGACGCACTCAGCCTCATCCTCCGTGCCTATATGGAGTTAGGACAATTGAAAGCGGGTGATGAGGTTGTTGTTCCGGCCAATACATACATTGCAACGATTCTTGCAATAACTGAAAACAGGCTGACCCCGGTGTTGGTGGAGCCGGACATCAATACCCTTGAACTGGACGAAGAACTTGTTGAAGCCACCATCACCGAGAGGACACGCGCCATCATGCTGGTACATCTTTATGGCCGCTGTTCTTACACTCCGCTGATTGGTGACCTTTGTCAGCGTCATAAGCTGCTTCTTGTTGAAGACAATGCGCAGGCACATGGCTGTCGGTTCGGTGAGAGGCGCACGGGAAGTCTCGGTAATGCTGCCGCCCACAGCTTTTATCCGGGCAAGAACCTCGGAGCACTGGGCGATGCGGGAGCCGTAACGACTGATGATGAAGAGTTGGCGCAGACCATCCGCAGCATTGCCAACTATGGTTCGGCACGTAAGTATGAGTTTCAGTTCAAAGGGATCAACAGCCGCATGGATGAGATTCAGGCTGCCGTACTGAATGTGAAGCTGAACTATCTGGAAGAGGAGAACCGCCGCCGCAAGACGATAGCTACGGTCTATCATGAGACAATCAAGCATCCACAAGTGAGATTGACGGACGACCGTGAAAGGGACAACGTCTATCATATCTTTCCGGTTTTCTGTCCTTCACGCGACAGATTACAGCAGTATTTGAAGGACAAGGGCATCGGAACGATGATTCATTATCCCATCCCCCCTCACCGGCAACAGGCCTATCAGGAATGGAACGGTCTGCACTATCCGGTCACGGAAGCCCTGCACAGGCAGGAATTGTCCTTGCCCTGCAATCCTGCAATGACCGATGAAGACTGTCGGAAAGTCGTCGATTGCATCAATGAATTTGGATAAGGACTACTGCTGCCCGATAAACGCCCTCCGTATCAACCGGCCATTCGCACTGAGTAGACGAAGCTGTGACGGGGATGAAGCTGGCTCCCTGCCGGTGTGCTGATGCCCGACACCGATGGTACCGTTGGCTAACACCAGTCGTGTTGAGACCCCGTACGCCCTCAATCTACGGACCGGAAGAAAACAGCCTGCCGCAAAAAGCCAGAAACCGATGTACTATATCTGATGAGGGAAACCTGCTCTTCCAAAGCCGATGAGAAAGTACCGGTCGGAAGGAAGTCACGCATAGAAGTCCATGACCTTTTAAGTTATACTGAACAACAATAAATAAAAAACCAATCATAACGTATGAGAAAGATTACCTATATTTCCACACTACTAACTGCTCTCATGGCATTACACGCACAGTCTGGCGATGCCGCAAGTATCAACTGTACGGCTTTGGAAAAAGGGCTTTGCTGCCCGGCTGATGCCGTGAAGTTCCCTTCCAAGCGTCCGAAAGAGGCCGACCGTCTTTTCCATTCAGAAGCTGTTGAGAAAGAGATACAACGCATCGTACAGCAGCTGAACAACAGACGTCTGGCCTGGATGTTTGAGAATTGTTTTCCGAACACGTTAGATACTACTGTCCATTACAGTGAAGATGTCGACGGGTCGCCAGATACTTTCGTCTATACAGGTGACATTGCCGCCATGTGGCTGCGCGACTCCGGCGCACAGGTATGGCCCTATTTACAGCTGGCCGGCAAGGACCGGAAACTGAAGCGAATGCTGGCAGGAGTCATCAACCGACAGTTGAAATGTATCAACATAGACCCTTATGCCAATGCCTTCAACAGAGTGCCTGACCCTGACGGCAATTGGATGAGTGATGAGACGGACATGAAACCGGAACTGCATGAACGGAAATACGAGATTGATTCTCTCTGTTATCCCATCCGACTTGCCTTTGAGTACTGGAAAGTGACAGGCGATACAAGTGTCTTTGGGGCTGAATGGATCAAGGCGGTTGGGAATATCCTCAAGACTTTCCGCGAACAGCAGAAAAAGGAGGGAAAGGGGAGCTATCGGTTTCTGCGCGTTACGGACCGTGCGCTGGATACCATGAACAATGCAGGGTGGGGGGCACCCGTTAAGCCCGTAGGACTGATAGCCTCCGCCTTCCGGCCGTCCGACGATGCAACCACACTGCAGTTTCTCGTCCCATCCAACTTCATGGCTGTGACTTCTTTGCGAAAGGCAGCAAAGATATTGGACAAGGTGAATGGACGGGCTGACCTCGCTGCTCAATGCACCGGTCTTGCCGATGAGGTAAGCGCTGCCCTGCAGAAATATGCCGTGTACAATCATCCGAAATATGGAAAGATATACGCTTATGAAGTGGACGGCTTTGGCAATCACTTCCTGATGGATGATGCCAATGTGCCAAGTCTGCTGGCAATGCCCTATCTCGGTGACATTGACATCGACGACCCCGTGTACCAGAACACACGCCGCTATGTGTGGAGCGAAGACAATCCATACTTCTTCCGCGGCAGGGCCGGGGAAGGCATCGGCGGTCCTCATGTAGGGTATGACATGATATGGCCGATGTCCATCATGATGCGTGCCTTCACCTCACATGATGACGAGGAAATACGGAAATGTATCGAGATGCTGATGAACACGGATGCGGGTACTGGATTCATGCACGAGAGCTTCAACAAGGATGATGCGACAAAATACACCCGTGACTGGTTTGCCTGGCAGAATACCCTCTTCGGTGAACTGATCATCAAACTGGTCAATGACGGGAAACTGAAGCTGTTAAATAGCATAAGGTAAGAAAAAATGGAGCTTTAAGTATATGTATGTCAAGTTATTTTGTCCATAACTTGACAAATAACCAATGATTTAATTTATTTAACGTTTTATATTTGCAAATATAACAAAATACGGATATCTTTGCATCGTGTTTTTCATGGTATTAGATTATTAAGGTTAGAAGATTAGTTGTCGTGAGACAGGTAATCTTTCAGTCCCAGACAACAGTCTGGGACTTTTTTATTCCTCTTTTTTATCCTCTTCTCTGCATCTTCGGCCTAATATGGATTCTTTCGCATTAATGCTATAAGTGGATAGAGTCGTATTCCAACAAATCCCACACTGACAGACCTGCATCATGAAGTCAGTCGACTCCGTGTTTTCTTTTTGCCATCATGCTGCATCTTCAGCTTCCCTTCTCCCGTCGTATAGTCCTGCCATGTCTTTTCAAGAAGAAAGCTGAAGCAGCTTTTTCAGAGGGAAACCGAATCTCTCATACAGAGGGCGAGAGGCCGTCAAAAGCACATTCAACGTTTTCTTCTTCGCATCCTTTTCAAGGAAAGTTACCCCGACATCCACTTCCTGACAGACGGAAAGACGGGTGACTTCCCGCCTCTCTATGCAGTGTCATGCAGTTTATTCTGATCGTATGACACAGCAGATCTTTCTGATTCCCGGCTGTTCTCAGAGCGTCTGGTATTCATGTGAATACCGAAGCATCTGGTGTACGTATGGTTCAGAGTAATCCACGGTGATGTCCGTAATCTCACCCGACTTGTTGTAAACAGGCATAAAGACCGGATTGATGAATCCTTTGTAGGGTGCTATATTCAGACGTTTGTATCTGCTGAGAACCTCGGCATGGAGGTCAGTGTCGAGATGAATGGCGTATGTCTCCACCAGCTTCCTGGCGGCATCGAAGTCGCCTTCACTCTTGATGCGCTGTATTTCGGCCAGCTCGTATGCGAAAATACGGCGCAGCGCCTCATAGTCGTTGATGCGTACAAATGTTTTCCGTCCACTTGTCCCGGCCTCTTTCCGTGTGACAAGTTCTACCACATTGGATTCTTTTCCCAGGGACACGGCCCACCGGGCAATCAGTGCACGGTTCTGCATGTGTGCCTCTTCTATCTGTTTTCCCGGATTTATCCGCACCTGCTGGGTCAGCAGGCCATTCATCATGTAGGCATAGTACTGTGCCTTATAGGCATCCGGACTGTCGAGCAGGCCGAGCTCCAGGAGTTTGCGGTCCGCAATGTAATACAGTCCGAAGAGGTCGGCCCGCGCCTCTTCGATGGTATTTCCGTAATTCTTCAGCGCATCACGATCGGTTCCCGGAAGCAGCCGCCCGCTTCCATGACCCAGGCATTCATGGAGATCTGTGTGCAGATTGTCTGTCTGGTCGGCAAACTGATTCATCCATTGAAGTGTTTCCGCATCGATGACAAACTCCTCACGGAAGCCGTTTCCCCTCGCCGCCATATCGTAGGCGTGTGTAAGATTAGAAATGGTAACGCTTTTCGAACCATGCTCCGCCCGGATCCAGTCGGCATTCGGGAGGTTGATTCCGATGGCCGAAGCCGGATATTCGTCTCCTCCCAGCATGGCTGCACAGACGGCGTTCGCCGTGACACCTTTTACCTTCGGCTTGCGGAAGCAGGCGTTGACGGGAGAGTGATCTTCAAACCACTGTGCATTGGCCGAGATGGTCTGTGTGCGTCGGGTGGCCTCAACATCCTTATACTCTACGATTCCCTCCCAGGAGCCTTTCAGCCCCATTGGGTCTCCGTAGACTTCAATAAACCCATTGATGAAATCGATATGTCCTTCCTGTTCGCGCAGCCACTCTATGGAGTAAGCATCGAAATCACGAAGATCCCCGGTTTCGTAATAGCGTATCAGCAGACCGATCACACGCCTCTGCTGATCATTCTCCGCAAAATCCTTGGCACGGTCCAGCCAGCAGACAATCTTCCGGATGGCAGCTCCGTATCTTCCGTCCGCTTTCCACACGTCTTCGTGAAGCTGTCCATTCTCCTTGACAAGCGTGGAGTTCAGTCCATAGGAAGGGGCTTCATCTGCCGGTCCTTCCTTTTTCTTCATGGCATAGAAAGCTTCCGTTTCCGCTTGTGTCACTCCCTCGTAAAAGTTGCATGCGGAAGCCTGCACGATGTCTCTCCCGTCTGTCTTGTCAACCCGCTTGGGCAGAACTTCCGGATCAAAAATGACCGGACACAACTCGTCCAGCAGGGCGTTGACCGTCTCTTCTTCTGCAAGAGGCAGCAGCCCGGCATCCACAGTCCTCACTGCACTGCGGAAGAAATCTTCAGAAAACAGGGGGACGAACTTGTCACAAGCGTAATGATGATAAATTCCACTGGCGAACCACACCTGCTTCAGATACAGTTCCAGAGCAAGAAAATTATCTTCCGACCGGTTACCTTGGTAGTATTCATAAACAGCCTCCAGCGTCTTGCGGATGCGGAGGTTGTGTTTGCCAAACTGATCGAAAGTGATATCACGTCCGAATAGCGTCGCCTTTGAAAGGCAGTAAATCAATTCTTTCTGCCGGAGATTCATTTTTTCAAATCCCGGAAGCCGATACCGTAACATCTGTATATCGGCAAACTGTTCATCCTGAAAGCTGAAAGTCTCTTCTTCTGATCTAATCATTGATTCATTCTGTCACTCGCCCCTGATGCTAATCCTTTAAGCGTTTCTTTGAATGTGCCTCATCTGCAGGGAACTGTGCCAGATGACGAATCCTGTAGTCACGCGGCGTGACACCGTTGATACGGTAGAAAGACGCATAGAAAGACTGTCTGTTGGAGAAGCCCACCATGTCGCTGATCTCTTCCATGTTCAGTTCTTGGTAGCGTTTGTCCACCAGAAGTGCCATTGCCTCTTCTATACGGAACTTGTTTACAAACGACGTATAGTTCATGTGGAATCGGACATTCACTACAGCCGAGATGTAGCGCGTGTTAGTTCCCAAGTCCTCAGCAAGCTGCTTGGCAGAATAGTTCTTGTCTTTGTAACGTTGCTGAATAAGGATAACATTGAGGATTTTCTCCTTTAACTCATCCATTAGTTGCGGACTGACCAAACTACGGTAGGCGGCTACCTTTTCTTTTTTTTCAGTTAAATTGTACTTAGTCATAACCCGAGGATTTTTAGTTACCATTTCTGTTATTACACTGCAAATATAATATTTTAAATTAAGACTGTCAAGTTTATAGCAGGATTTTTAATATCTGTTAGTTATTAATTTTCGCTAAAAAAAGCATACAGATAGACGCTGCCCGTGCAAAAAGTTTACAAATCCGTCCCTGACTTCTTCATAATATAAGTTCTATCCAATTGACAAATTTCTTTTTCTTTTTATACAGGACATGTCTTATACGCCATAAACCGCAACCGTGTTGTTTTGTGTTTTTTTAACTACCCGGTGTCACAAATGTTACCTTTTCACTTTATTTTAATCGATAACTTTGCATCCGTCATTACATTTTGAAACATAATACAGAATCAAGAAAACATGAAAGAGAACAAGATGTTCTGTTTCCAGTGCCAGGAAACAGCAAAGGGTACGGGCTGTACAATTCAGGGCGTATGCGGTAAGAAAGCGGAGACAAGCCGGTGGCAAGATCTGTTACTTAGCGTCGTGAGGGGTGTCGCCACAATAGCAGACGCACTGCGCGGGGCTGGTGTAGAAACGGGGCAGGAGGTAGGCGACTATCTTGTCGATGCACTTTTCGCAACGATAACCAATGCCAATTTTGATGACCAGGCTATCCTGAACAAGGTGGATAACGGAGTCCGCATCAAGCAGACCCTGATCTCACTCGCCAAAGAAAAGAATGTGGAGCTGCCCGACTTCCAGGAAGTGAAATGGGGCGGTGAAAAAGCCGGCTACGAGGCCGAGGGCGACCGGGAAGGAGTTCTCCGCAATGCAGATGAAGACCTGCGTTCTCTGAAAGAGCTGACCGTACTGGGACTGAAAGGTATGGCGGCCTACTACGAGCATGCCTCCCGCCTCAACGAGCGCAACGGTGAGATCATCGCCTTCATGGAAAAGGCGCTTGCCATCGTCTCAGACCCTTCTGCAGGCATGGACACCCTGCTTTCCACGGTTTTAGAGACAGGCAAGTTCGGCGTGGATGCCATGGCTCTGCTCGACAAGGCGAACACACAGGCATACGGCAATCCGGAGCTTACGAAAGTGAACATCGGAACAGAGAACCGCCCCGGCATCCTCATTTCCGGGCATGACCTGAAGGACCTCGAGCAGCTGTTAGAGCAGACGGAGGGGACCGGCATCGATATCTACACGCATGGCGAGATGCTTCCGGCCCACTATTATCCACAACTGAAGAAGTACAAGCATCTCGTAGGAAACTACGGAAACGCATGGTGGAAGCAGAAAGAAGAGTTCGAGACCTTCAACGGTCCGATTGTCTTTACGACCAACTGCATCGTTCCTCCATCGCCCAAGGCAAGCTACAAAGACCGTGTCTTCACGACGAATGCGACGGGTTTCCCCGGCTGGAAGCATATCCTGCCTGACGAGAACGGTCACAAGGACTTCTCAGAGGTCATCGAGATCGCAAGGACCTGCAAGGCCCCGACAGCCATCGAGCAGGGAGAGATCATCGGCGGTTTCGCCCATGCACAGGTATTCGCCCTGGCCGACAAGGTCGTCGAGGCGGTCAGGTCCGGCGCTATCCGCAAGTTCATTGTGATGAGCGGCTGCGATGGACGCATGAAGAGCCGCGACTACTATACGGAGTTCGCCGCACACCTGCCGAAGGACACGGTCATCCTGACCAGCGGCTGTGCCAAGTTCAAATACAACAAACTCAACCTCGGTGACATCAACGGCATTCCACGGGTGCTGGATGCAGGTCAGTGCAACGACTCTTACTCATGGGCGGTTGTGGCTCTGAAGCTGAAAGAGATCTTCGGTGCAAATGACATCAACGACCTGCCTATCGAGTTCAATATCGCATGGTACGAGCAGAAAGCCGTCATCGTCCTGCTCGCACTGCTCTACCTGGGCATCAAGAACATCCATATCGGCCCGACGCTGCCGGCCTTCGTCTCCCCGAACGTGCTGAAAGTACTTGTTGAGGACTTCGGCCTCGGCGGTATAACCACCGTAGAGGAAGACCTAAAGAGTATGGCAGGATAAACAAACTGTCTCTAACCGCTAATAAATTCCCAAGCCAAGTCCTCCCTTTATGGGGGGCTTGGCTTTGTTTCTTCCGTAATAGGGAATGATAAAATAAGCCTGCTGCATAATAATAAGGCACACGGAGAAGCTCTAAAAAATATCACGGAGGTGCCGATGGCACAGAAGAGCGACAGAGAGGTAACGCACGGGGTCCTTTTATTTTCGGGATAAACGCCATTCATGATTCTCACAGACGAATGCTCTGAAAAAACTATCAAATGCCTCCACGCACCGACGATGCCCCGTTATAGGATTTTCACCTTTCACTCTCTGCCTCTGTGTGGTATTTCATCAAAGCCGTCAACTCACGAGACAAACCTCATCATTCCAAATTCCTGAAGCCACTTTTCTTTTTTCCTCTATTGAAACCTCCGCAGGACGCTTCTTTCCATCCGAATGGAACAACTGTCCTTCAGTCTGTTATACCTTTCCGCCATACCTTCGGGAAAAATTTGCAGAGGTTTTATGGCCCGTCTGCCACAATAGCCGGCAGGGTGGGGGATTGCAGAGCCGGACACGGTGATACGGACGGGGTCCTGTCCGCTACGGATTGGGAACGGCATTCCCAACGCCCGGTACTCCTGTTCCCAACGGCTGGTACTCCCGTTCCCGGCGGCTGGTACTCCTGTTCCCAATCGGTCGGGAATGTATAGGATTGTCAATAGGGGGGCGGGATGCAAAGGGGTTTCCTTTGCATCCGCATGACGACATCTCACTTCAGGTCAGGCCGATAGTACGCCCCTTCCATTTTCATCAGACAGCAGGAAGAGGACAAATCTGTATCTTGTATAAGAAAGGACTTGATTTATTTTGTTTTGTCTCTGAATTATAGTACTTTTGCAACGGATAAGCAGCATCCGCAGACGGGAAACGACCGCCCGCTGTACCTGCCAGCCTTGTCCCGGTAAAAGATAAGATTGAAGCTATGCAGTTAAAGAAGAAGAGGTGGCACTGCCTTCAGGGGCAGGAACCCACCGAAATGGATCTGAAGATCATGGCCCTTGAAAAAAAAGGCAAACTCGTTCCTACACGTGATCTCATCAAGACACCTGAGCAGATAGAAGGCATCCGCAAGAGCGGAGTAGTGAATACCGGCTGCCTGGACGCCGTCGCAGAGGCGATTCACGTAGGAATGAATACACAGGAGATAGATGATATCTGCATGCAATACTGCAAGGATCACAATGCGATTCCGGCCTGCCTGAATTACGAAGGCTATCCGAAGAGCGTCTGCACGAGCATCAACGAAGTGGTCTGTCACGGTATTCCGAAGGAAGAGGACGTCCTTCAGGAGGGTGACATCGTCAATGTTGACATGACGACGATCGTGGACGGCTATTATGCAGATGCAAGCCGGATGTTCATCGTAGGGGGAAAGACCACGCCGGAAAAGGAACGGCTGGTACGTGTCACCAAGGAGTGTCTCGAATTAGGAGCCGAAGCCGCCAAGCCCTATTCTTATGTCGGCGACATCGGCCATGCCATCCAGAAGCATGCCGAGAAGAACGGTTATGGGGTCGTGCGTGACCTTTGCGGGCATGGCGTGGGACTCGACTTCCACGAACAGCCGGATGTTCTGCACTACGGGCACAAAGGTACGGGAATGTTGCTGGTGCCGGGGATGGTCTTTACCATCGAGCCCATGATCAACATGGGTACATGGAAAGTATTCATAGATGCGGATGACCCGTACGGCTGGGAAGTGATCACCGGTGACGAACTCCCCTCTGCACAGTGGGAACACACGTTCGTAATGACAGAGCACGGTCTGGAGATCCTGACCCATTGATACCGACGTAGCGATGCGGCATTCGGCCGGCGTGTCCTGCCTTGCATCTTGTCAGAACAAGAAGACGATAATGGAAAAGGAAGATATATATATATTAGGTATAGAAAGCAGCTGCGACGATACCAGCGCGGCCGTTCTGAAGAATCACGTCATCCTCAGCAATGTGACGGCATCACAGGATGTGCACAAGGCCTATGGCGGTGTCGTCCCGGAGCTTGCTTCGAGGGCGCATCAGCAGAATGTCGTGCCCGTAGTCGACCAGGCGCTGAAACGCGCCGGAATCACGAAGGAGCAGCTTTCGGCAGTAGCCTTCACGCGCGGGCCTGGGCTGATGGGCAGTCTGCTGGTCGGGGTGAACTTTGCAAAAGGCTTCGCACGGTCGTTGAATATCCCGATGATCGAGGTAAACCACCTGCAGGGGCATGTCATGGCGCATTTCATCAAAGAGAACGAGGAGGACAACCACATGCCTCCGTTCCCGTTCATCTGCCTGCTGGTGTCCGGCGGCAACTCGCAGATCGTCAAGGTGAATGCCTATAACGACATGGAGGTGCTCGGTCAGACAATCGACGATGCTGCCGGCGAGGCGATCGACAAGTGTTCGAAGGTAATGGGACTGGGCTATCCCGGAGGACCTGTCATCGACAGACTTGCACGGCAGGGCAATCCGCTGGCCTATCAGTTCGCCGAACCGAATGTCGGGGGTTTCGACTACTCCTTCTCCGGACTCAAGACTTCATTCCTCTACAGCATGAGAAAGTGGATACAGGAAGATCCGGACTTCATCGAGCATCATAAGGAGGATATTGCAGCCAGTCTGGAACATGCCATCGTAGACATTCTCATGAAGAAACTGCGGCTGGCGGTCAGGCAGACGGGCATCAGGCAGGTGGCCGTCGCAGGTGGAGTCTCCGCCAACAACGGTCTGCGCAATGCCTTCCATGACCACGCCGAACGCTATGGCTGGACGATTTACATCCCGAAGTTCAGCTACACGACGGACAATGCCGCAATGATTGCCAGCGTAGGCACTTTCAAATATGAGGATAGGGATTTCACCCGGATGGACATTCCGGTCTTCAGCAAAGTGACCTTCGAGTAACAACATAAAACCATCCCTTGTAAAATTAAGATTATGGATTTTGAAAGTAAGATTATATCTCGTCAGATCGGCGATATTCTTTATGCGTCAGGACTGACCATCGGCACGGCCGAAAGTTGTACAGGCGGCCGTATCAGTGAAGCGATTATCGCCATTCCCGGTTCGTCCGATTATTATAAGGGGGGTATCGTCGCCTATACGGATGAGGTGAAAGAGAAGATACTCGGTGTCTCCCATGAAGTGCTGGAGGAAAAGACAGCCGTCTCGGAAGAGGTGGCCCGTGAGATGGTACTGGGAACTATCCAGGCTATCGGCGTGGATTTCGCCATCGCATCGACCGGCTATGCCGGACCCGGCGGTGGAACGAAAGACATTCCAGTGGGGACGATCTGGCTGGCTTATGGCAGTAAAAACGAGGTTCGGGCCTTCAAGCTGACAGAAGATTTCGGGCGTGACATCAACCTCGCCATTGCCACCAACAAAGCCATCCGCCTGATGCTTGATTTCCTAAAAGAAATGGATATAAAGTCCGAATGAACCTGCAAAAAAGCTTAAAACAAGCAATTATCGCAGCAAAAGTTTTGCTCAATTGAAAACTTTTTGTAATTTTGCACCCTGTTTGGAATAGGTATCAATTAACGAATCACAAAACAAAGATAGAAATGTCTAAGATTTGTCAAATCACAGGAAAGAAGGCACAGATAGGTTGTAATGTGTCTCACTCAAAGCATCGTACGAAGAGAAGCTTTGATGTCAACCTCTTCAGCAAGAAATTCTACTATGTAGAAGAAGGCTGCTGGATTGAGCTGAAGGTCAGCGCTGCTGGTCTTCGTCTGATTAATAAGGTAGGTCTTGATGCCGCCCTCAAGCAGGCTGTTTCCAAGGGCTATGTTGACTGGAAAGACATTAAGGTAATAGGAGACTAAATATCATGGCAAAGAAAGCTAAAGGCAACAGAGTCCAGGTTATCTTGGAATGTACAGAGATGAAGAACAGCGGAATGCCTGGTACAAGCCGTTACGTGACGACAAAGAACCGTAAGAATACTCCTGAGCGTCTTGAGCTCATGAAGTACAATCCTGTTCTGAAGAAGATGACTCTTCACAAGGAGATCAAGTAAGCTCGCCTGAAGAGATATAGTTAATAGTTAAAACAGACAAACTATGGCAAAGAAAGCGGTCGCTACCCTCCATGAAGGTTCATCGGACGGTCGCGCATACTCAAAGGTTATCAAGATGGTAAAGAGCCCCAAGACCGGTGCTTATGTCTTCGACGAGCAGATGGTTCCTAATGAGGCTGTCAAGGATTTCTTTAAGAATTAAGTTACATAAAGATATATAGAAAAAGCTGTAGGTTGAGGCCTGCAGCTTTTTTATGTCTGGATGAAACATCGTCATTGGGGGGCTGCGCCCCTCAGGGATGCAGCCTGCTTCTTTTGTAGAAGTATTGTCCTTTATTCTTTGTACGTTTCCCATACTCAATGGCATGGTGAGGGCAATGGTGATAGCAGGAAAAGCAGGTAAGGCATTTCCCGTTGTGCAACCAGTCAGGCTCATGCCCCAGTCCGCCCTTGATGTCGTTTACAGGACAGACACCAGCACAGATTCCGCATCTGACACACCGGCTGCTGTCCACACGGAAAGGGGTGTCGGTGATAAGGAAACGTTCAAAGAATCCGCCGACCGGACCGGAGAAGAAAGAGGGTATCGGTCCCCGTTCCAGTCTTTCCCATCCCCATGGTTTCCCTTCCACGCCGCAGAGATGCCCTCTGACAGCCTTGGAAAACCGCTTCAGCTCTTCTGCCGCCGTCATTTTCTTGATAGCTTCCCTTTCTTTTGTATCTACATCCATGCCGGGCAGACCGACATACGACTCGGGCATGACCAGTGAGAATACGGCCTCCAGTTTCAGTAACCGCCCGCACGGTACGGATATGAGCAGCTGCTGGAAACGTTCCATGGCTTTGCCGATGGAGTCGCCGGCTGTAACGAGACAGAAGCAATAGTGCATGGTACCGTCAGTCCCCCCTCCTTCCGGTCCGAATGACAGTCTGCCCAGGAACTCTCTTATGATGCGGGGTACTCTCCAGCCGTGTATCGGAAAGATGAAGCCTACGTGTTCGCCGCTTTTCAATTCAAAGCGACATTCACTGCCGAGCACGTCAGGAATAGAGATCAGCGTATCACTGGTTTCCGAAGCCAGCGTCTCTGCAGCCCATTGGCTGTTGCCTGTACCAGAAAAGTAGAATATCATGCGGCAAAGATACTTATAATCTGCTGTTCCTGCAAGATTAGAAGAGTTATCCTTGCCGTTTCGTTTCTTTTTATTATTTTTGCAGCTAAGTACGTGAAAGCATGATGCTATGAAACGAAAAACAGACCTGCTGATGTATCCCGCAGTAAAGCTGCTTGTACCGCTGTCGCTGGGTATTGCCGTGGGCGATGCAGTCGTGGATAAGGTCGGACCGGTGTGGTGGTGGGCGATGGCCGTCGGTATGGTCGTTGCGGCATCTGTCATTCGGCATCGGAAGTACATTCAAAGTCTGCTGCTGCTCGTTGCAGTCTTCATGACGGGAGCTGCATTGGTAGCTGATCGGGAGCTGTCTATGCAGGTGAAACTGCCGGAACGTATCGCCGGATTCAATGCAGTTCTTCTTTCCGAGCCGCTCATCCATGGAAAGGTTGTCCAGACGGACCTGATGGTTATAAGGGAAAACGACCTGCTGAAGGTCAAAGCCTCCATCCTTCGTGACACATTGACGAATCGTTACCGGTCTCTGCACACGGGTGACGGCATAGAGGCCATGGCTTATCTGGAGAAGCCTATGAACTTCCGGGATGCGACATTCGATTATGCCCGATGGTTGAGGCTGCACGGTTTTTCTGCGGAAACATTCCTCTGCCCTGACCAATGGCGGAAGAAAAAGGTGAATCTTCATCCAATGAGTTTTTTCCAGAGGTCGCTCCTGACAGCTGCTATATGCAGGCAGAAACTCATGAAGAAGTTGGCAGACAACCTGGAGGGGGACGCCCTGGCTGTTGTGACCGCCATGACGCTGGGTGACAGGCATCTGCTTGGCAAAGAGCTGAAGGAGGATTATTCCATCACTGGTGCAAGTCATGTGCTTGCCTTGTCCGGACTGCATCTGACGGTTGTCTATGGGCTGCTGATGCTTCTTCTGGGGAGGGTCGAACGCCTGCTGCCGGGACTTCGGCGGAAAGGAATCAGTGAGCTAACCGTGCTCTTTGCAGTGTGGAGTTATGTCGTATTGGTCGGAATGTCTTCTTCTGTGGTCCGTTCTGCTATGATGTTGACCATCTATTCGTTTGTCAGTCTTCTGAACAGAGACAGGCTCTCGGTGAATACGCTGGCTCTGACAGCGGTCATTATGCTTTTCTGCAATCCTCTCAGCCTTTTCGATATTGGCTTCCAGCTGTCTTTCGTTTCTGTGTGGTCGATACTGCTGTTCTATCCGCTCCTGTATCAGACTCTGTCTTCCCGGTATCTGAAGCATTGTGCCGCAGGCAGGTGGTTATGGGGCATGACGGCGGTATCGGTTGCCGCACAGTTGGGGACAGCCCCACTGATAGCTTTTTATTTCTGCCGTTTCTCTACGGTTTTCATCCCCGGCAGCCTCATCGCTGTGCCAGGGACGATGATGATCATCTGGTCATCCGTCTTCATGCTGATCCTCTCTCCTTTTCCGGTTCTTTCATCCTTTTTCGGTCAAATGGCCGGGCAACTGGTCTACTGTCAGGACACGGCACTTCACTGGCTTGCATCTTTTCCCTGGGCAAGTATCGGAAACCTGCACGTCACTATCCTCCAGCTGGCTGTATATTATGCCATGCTGATGGGTGTGTGGTTGTTATGGAGTTTTCTTGCTGGAAAGACAGATTTCAGGTAATTTTTCGTAAATTTGCACATGATTATGCAACGATACTTTATCACCCTGTCATACGACGGGACGGCGTACCACGGCTGGCAGATCCAGCCGAACGGTATTTCTGTACAGGAAGTCCTTGAGCGCTCGTTGTCTATCCTGCTGAAAGAGACAATCACCGTAACAGGCGCCGGCCGTACGGATGCCGGTGTGCATGGACGGATGATGGTGGCACATTTCGATACGGCACAGCCGTTCGACAGCAAACAACTTGTTTACAAGATGAACCGTCTGCTGCCTCGTGACGTCTCTGTGAGCAGAATCGAGGCCGTCAGTGCGGATTTCCATGCTCGTTTCTCAGCTGTATCGAGAACCTACCACTATTATATCCATACTGGAAAACAACCCTTTTCGCACCGGTACTCATGTGAGATACGTTACCCGCTTGACTTCGACAAGATGAATGAGGCCGCCTCTTATCTGATAGGGGAGAAGGACTTCAAATGCTTCTGCAAGGCTGGTGCAGACGTAAAAACTACCTTTTGTAATTTGACGGAAGCACGCTGGATACCTTCCGGGGACGGGCTTTCCTTATCCTCGGAGGGTATGATAGCCAACTGGTGTTTTGTGATTACTGCCAACCGCTTTCTCCGCAATATGGTGCGTGCGGTTGTCGGAACTCTGGTCGATGTAGGGAGAGGGCGATTGTCGCTGGCTGACTTCAGGCAGATTGTAGACAGAGGAACAAGAAGTGATGCCGGCGAGAGCATGCCCGGAAATGCACTCTTCCTTTGGGATATAAAATACTAAAACAACGCTTTCATGTGGGTTTTACTGGCTTTTGTCTCGGCAACCCTGCTGGGACTCTATGACACATCGAAGAAATATTCGCTTCGTGAGAACGATGTCATCCCCGTGCTGTTTCTCAACACCCTCTTTTGTTCGGCTATATTTCTGCCGTTGATTCTGCTGTCACAGGATACTCGTGTGCTTGATGGCAGTATCTTCCATGTCGGTTCCGGCGGCTGGGAGATGCACCGCTGGATCCTGCTGAAGAGCATGATTGTTCTGCTGTCATGGGTATTCGGCTATTTCGCCATAGCACATCTCCCCTTGACGATTGTCGGTCCCGTCAATGCCACACGTCCGGTGATGACGCTTGTGGGAGCAATGGCCGTATTTGGAGAACGGCTGAACGGCTGGCAGTGGGCCGGTGTCGTTCTTGCCGTGGCCTCCCTGTTTCTTCTGGCACGGAGCGGCCGGAAAGAAGGCATTGACTTCAGCCACAACAAGTGGATCTGCTTCCTTGTGCTTGCCGCATTGACGGGAACGTGCAGCGGACTGCTCGACAAGTATCTGATGACAGGTCCTGAGAACGGCGGGGTAGGACTTGACCGCATGATGGCACAGAGCTGGTACAACATCTATCAATGCCTGATGATGGCAGCGGTATTCATAATATATAAGGTGGGAAGGCATGGCAGCATGGCGGCGCATACACCTTTCAAATGGAAATGGTCGATTCTTCTTATTTCCCTCTTTCTGTCGATGGCGGACTTCGCCTACTTCTATGCACTCTCACTGCCCGGTGCCATGATCTCCATCGTTTCGATGGTACGCCGCGGATCGGTAATTGTCTCTTTCCTTTGCGGTGCGTTGCTGTTCAGGGAAAAGAATCTGAAGGCAAAGGCAATCGACCTGTGTTTCGTTCTTCTTGGAATGATATGTCTTTGGATAGGGTCATACTAATGTAACAGGCTGTAAGCCGGGTTGGGACCGGTTGTGTCCCTGTCCTTGAAGATAAAGGACGAAAGTCTTTGATGATTGGCAATAATTTGCTATATTTGCAACGATATTGACAGACGCTCTCTGGGTGTCAGAATACGAACAGGACTGCGCATTTGCTCCCCGGGGAGTCTTTACTGTGCGTCTTTTAAAGACGATAAATTACTATGCAGAATGTTTTTCACGGATTAGGTATAGCATTGATAACTCCATTCAAGGAAGATGGCAGTATAGATTATGATGCACTTGTAAGACTGGTTGAATATCAGCTGGACAATGGTGCCGATTTCTTCTGTATCCTTGCTACGACAGGTGAAGCTCCCTGCCTGACACAGGCTGAAAAAAAAGAACTGACTGCCGTGATAAAACGAGTGGTCAAGGGACGTGTGCCGATTCTGAAGTATTGTGGGGGAAACAATACGGCGGCAGTTGTAGATGAAGTCAAGACAACAGACTGGAACGGCATTGACGGCATTCTCAGCATCTGTCCTTATTACAACAAGCCCAGTCAGGAAGGACTTTATCAGCATTTCAAAGCAATCGCACAGGCCAGCCCGCTGCCGGTTGTCATGTACAATGTGCCGGGAAGAACGGGGGTGAATATGACTGCCGAGACGGCGGTGCGTATCGCATCTGACTTCGAAAACGTCGTCGCCATAAAAGAAGCATCAGGCAATCTGGAACAGGTTGACGAAATCATCAAGAACAAACCCAGACACTTCGAAGTAATCAGTGGTGACGATGCACTGACTTTCCCGATGATTGCAAGCGGTGCAGTTGGTGTCATCTCGGTTATCGGCAACGCACTCCCCAAGGAGTTCTCACGTATGATCCGTCTGGAATTCAACGGTGAGTATGAGCCAGCACGCAAGATACATCATCAGTTTACGGAACTTTATAAACTGCTTTTTGTCGATGGAAACCCGGCAGGCTGCAAGGCTTTGCTGAATGACATGGGGATGATCGAGAATGTTCTGCGTCTTCCTTTAGTGCCGACGCGTATTGAAACGAAACAGAAAATGAATGATATTCTGAAGGGGATGAGAATCTGAAGCAGGGACAATATGCTGCAAGGCATATTGCCAAGGGTTTCATGCAGACATACCTGTTGTTATGAGACCGGCCTTCTTACAGTGTCTTTTTCACTTTACTACGGTATCAGATTGACAGGAGATAAGCCTCGATGTATGAAGGCTTATCTCCTGTCTTTGCATTCTATCGGCTTATCTTTTGTAAAGATAAAATCATCCTTGAATTCAAGCGGGGCTTATCTGCATCCTTAACAGGCATTAATTGAGGTCCAAGTGGGGCTTAGTTGAGGCCTTACTGGTGCTTAGTTGGCCTCTATTCAGGCCTCCTCTCCATACCGATTTGTAACAGGCTGGACTGCTGTATGTTACAAGTGGGAAGCGAATCCATATAAGTTGGAAATCTAAATTAGAGGAACTTCTTTTTGTAAACATATTTTAAAGCTCTCAACTTGATTCCTCGCTGTTCTGCTAAGGTCTTATGTCTGGAATGCACATCCTCTTCCAGTTCCTTGACTGCATGATTTACCTGACGGCTCGATTCAGTTCAACGGCCATTTCTTCCTGCATTTCTCTGGCCTTCCGGGCAGCAGCTTCTGCAAAGTCTGTTCCCTTGCCGGCATAAATGATGCCACGGGACGAATTGACAAGCAGACCGCAGTCCTTTGTCATCCCGTATTTGCAGACTTCCGGCAGACTTCCTCCCTGTGCCCCGACACCTGGCACCAAGAGGAAATGCTCCGGAGCAATTCTGCGGATATCCTCGAACATCCTGCCCTGTGTGGCACCGACGACATACATCAGATTCTCGGGTGTTCCCCATTCCTGAGATTTCTTCAGCACCTTCTCGAAGAGCCGTTCGCCGGACTTGTCTTCCGTCAGCTGGAAGTCGTGGCTGCCCTTGTTGCTGGTCAGTGCCAGAAGTATTACCCATTTGCCGTTATACTCGAGGAAGGGTTTCACGCTGTCTTCGCCCATGTAGGGAGCGACGGTGACAGAGTCGAGGTCGTATTCTTCGAAGAATGTCCGGGCATACATCTTCGAGGTATTGCCGATGTCGCCACGCTTGGCATCAGCAATGATGAAATGTGTGGGGTAATGGTCTTTCAGATACTGGATGGTCTTTTCAAAGGCCATCATGCCTTTCAGTCCATAGCTTTCATAGAAAGCGAGGTTGGTCTTATAGGCCACGCAATAAGGGGCTGTGGCATCAATGATCGCCTTGTTGAAGGCGAAGATCGGATCAGTCTCGTTTTTCAGATGTTCAGGAATCTTGCTGATGTCTGTGTCGAGACCGACGCAAAGAAAGGTCTTCTTCGTGAAGATCTGGTGGATAAGCTGCTGTCTGTTCATATTGAGTGTTTAATGAAATATTATGTGAAAGAATCACGTCAAAGTCCATGTAAGTAATCAATAGGGACAGGCATCCTCGTCCGTCCGCACATTCCAACGTGTGTCGGATAGACGAGGGTGCCTGTCCCTACTGGTCATCTTTCATTTGCCGGTTCGGCATATCCCTGCTGTATCGGTTGATATCCTATAACTCTGTTTCCTTCAGTTTCTCAGCATTCTCTGCTACCGTTAGCGCATCGATCATCTCCTGGATATCACCGTTCATGAATCCCTGGAGGTCGTGAGTGGTGAATCCGATGCGGTGGTCGGTGACACGGCCCTGCGGGAAGTTGTAGGTCCGGATCTTTGCACTGCGGTCACCGGTAGAGACAAGCGTCTTGCGGCGGCTGGCAATATCGTCGATATACTTCTGATGCTCGTGATCGTAGATATATGTGTACAGACGGCTCAGTGCACGCTCCTTGTTCTTCGGCTGGTCGCGGGTCTCGGTACATTCAATGAGGATCTCCTCGACCTCCCCCGTGTTAGGATTCTTCCACGGATAGCGCAGACGGACACCGGACTCCACCTTGTTCACGTTCTGGCCGCCGGCGCCGCTGGAACGGAAAGTGTCCCACTTGATGTCACCCTCGTTGATGTTCACCTCAAACTTGTCGGCCTCCGGCAAAACGGCCACTGTTGCGGCAGAGGTGTGCATACGCCCCTGTGTCTCGGTTGCAGGTACCCGCTGCACACGGTGGACACCGGACTCATACTTCAACGTTCCATACACGTTCTCGCCTTCAACCGCAAAGTCAATCTCCTTGAAACCGCCTACGGCTCCTTCCGACACGGAAGTGACAGACAGCTTCCAGCCCTTCTTGTCGCAGTAACGCTTGTACATATTGAAAAGGTCGCCGGCAAACAATGCGGCCTCATCACCGCCGGCACCGCCCCGGATTTCCATCTGTACGTTCTTGCCGTCTTCCGGATCTTTCGGAACAAGGAGGAGCTTGATTTCCTCTTCAATCTTCGGCTGCAGCCCCTCATTTTCTGACAGCTCTTCACGGGCCATCTCCTTCATTTCGGCATCGCTCTCGTTGGCGATGATGTCCTTTGCTTCCTTAATGGTCGTAAGACAGTTGACGTAACGGCGCCGGGCATCCATGATGTCGCCGAGATCCTTGTATTCCTTTGTCAGCTTTACGTAACGTTTCTGGTCCGCAATGACGCTCGGGTCGGTAATGAGCGTAGATACTTCCTCGTAACGGGCCTCAAGACCGTCGAGCTTCTGTAATATATTGTTGTTGTCTGTCATCTTGATTTATCCTGTGTTATTATATTTCTTCGTCTGTTGTCGGGATGTTGTGTTCTATGCAATATTGCTGTATTTCTCCATCACCAAGGGGAAATTTATCACATATATTGCTGAGTGCAGCCTTAGAGGGATTGAAGTGTTTGTCATCAGCTGTCAGCGTTGCCTCTACAAGTCTAATGAACTCCTTGAAGTCCGCATTGATTTCGCATAGTTTGTCTATCGTACTGAAGTCCAACTGTCTGTCTACGGCATCAAACCACACCTGACTCTCGTAAGGGTTGGCTTTGAGCAATATGAATCCTATACCGAAAGAATGATTCAGGCGGGCGAGTTCTTCTCTAAGATCTTCATTTATGTCGAATGCGACAAGATACCCTTTATTGGCCCAGCTTGAGTTTGATACAGCCTGGAAGAAGCATTTCTTCAACTCATAATCATTGTCTATCCTGCGCTTTAATTCATAAGAGTACAGACACAGGGAATCGTTCTTGTTTAATGCTTTGAAGAGCGCGTTGCAGATAGAATTCTTCTGCCCGGTGAATTTTGCTCCGATTATGTCAGGATGTACCCACTTCTGATGATCTTCAGCTTTTGTAGACTTCTCATGAAAGATGGTCTTTGCCATAATTCCTCTGTAATTGAGATAACTGCAGAGAAGAGGATGCAGGTCCCTTTCATGAAAGCCGGACTTTTTTCTCATGGGAAAAGGCTGTGTCGTAACAGTATTCTCTGAACTGGAAGAATACTTGCAGAGGAGGTAACAATAGACATTTTTATCGTTCTTAAAACGTTTAATGCGGACATCCCCGTGTTTCACCATTGTTGTCAATTGTGCGCAGGTTGTCGCATCAGGTGTCTTTGCCTCCTTGTTGAATTCAAAGATACGTCTCTGGAGAATATTCTCATATACCTCACGACCTGTTGCACCATTGGGAAAATCTTCCAGGCTCAGTAATATGGCATCCTTTATGGTCATGGCTTTAATAATCGAAGTTCCCGAACTCGCTCTTGATGGTCAGGCTTCGCCTGCCTTCTTCAATGTGTCCGATGACTTGAGCGTCGATGTTGAACGACTTGCTGATGGCAATGACCTGACCGGCCACCTCCGGACGGACATAGATTTCCATGCGATGCCCCATGTTGAATACCTGGTACATCTCTTTCCAGTCTGTTCCGCTGCAGTCCTTGATGGCACGGAAGAGCGGAGGGACAGGGAACATATTGTCCTTGACGACGCGGCAGTTGTCGCCAACGAAGTGAAGAACCTTCGTCTGCGCACCGCCTGTGCAGTGTACCATTCCATGCACCTCGGGGCGCAATTCGTCCAGCAGCCGCCTGATGACCGGTGCATAGGTGCGTGTGGGAGAGAGAACCAGTTCTCCGGCATTGACCGGACAGCCTTCAACGGCATCGGTCAGTCTGTATTTTCCGCTGTAGACCAGTTCTTCAGGAACAGCATGGTCGTAACTCTCCGGGAACTTCTCTGCAAGGTATTTGGCAAAGACATCATGACGTGCGGAGGTCAGTCCGTTGCTGCCCATGCCGCCATTGTATCGGGTCTCGTATGTCGCCTGACCGGTAGATGAAAGGCCGACAATCACATCACCCGGACGGATGTTTGCATTGTCGATTACATCCTTGCGGCGCATACGGCAAGTGACCGTCGAGTCCACGATAATCGTGCGGACAAGGTCGCCCACATCGGCTGTCTCGCCCCCCGTAGGATAGATGCCGATTCCCATCCTGCGCATATCAGCCAGAAGTTCATCGGTACCATTGATGATGGCAGAGATCACTTCGCCCGGCACAAGCAGCTTGTTGCGGCCGATGGTGGAGCTGACCAGGATATTGTCTACCGCCCCCACACAGAGCAGGTCGTCCGTATTCATGACGATGGCGTCCTGTGCGATGCCGCGCCATACACTGATGTCACCGGTCTCCTTCCAGTACATATAGGCGAGTGACGACTTCGTGCCGGCTCCGTCCGCATGCATGATGTTGCAATACTCCGGGTCACCCCCGAGGATGTCGGGAATAATCTTGCAGAAAGCCTGCGGGTAGAGACCTTTGTCGATGTTCTTGATGGCGTTGTGCACATCTTCCTTGGCAGCACTTACGCCGCGCATCATATATCTGTTGTTCATATTGAAAAGAAGTTGTTCAAAGAGTGGTTATCCGTAAAGACACAGAATGTAATAAGAGCGGTTGCCCGAATTTCATCCTCCCTTTCCTGCTGTGAGAAAAGGCACACCCGTTCGTTTCCAGACCATTCAGTCTATCTGAGATTGAAACCGACCGGCAGGCTGAACGCCACGTCTATTTTCTTCCCGTCCGCCTCAGCGGGTTCCCACTTCGGCATCAACCGGATGACACGTGCGGCTTCTTTTGCAAAGCCTTTTGCACAGGCCTTTTTAAGTTTCATCTGTTCATCAGCCGTCAGTCTGTTGAAGACCCTTTTGTCATAGTCTGTAATCTTGCAATCTACGGCAGACAGATTCCTGATGCTTCCGTTTCTGCTGACAGTGAACTTCATGACGACTCTTCCCTGTACACCGGATTTCTCGGCTACAACAGGATAATGAAGGTTCAATACGAGGAAGGCTCTCAGCGCCTCTTGTCCACCGGGATACTGCGGCATCTTGTCAATGACATGGTAAACCTTGGCGGTATCGGCAGGAGAACCGGCAGCCTGCGCCTGTACACCTACGGAAATGGAGATCAAGAACAGGAGCGGAAGGATTGATTTCTTCATTGTAAACAGTTTTTTGAAATTCCTTGCAAAGATAGCTAATATTTGTTGATTATCTGCCGGGCGGACCGTATATTTTCTGTCTGCCATCCGACATGCCCGCCTTTCCGCTTTACAAAACAGACAGTTTCCGCTCTGCCCGTTGCAGGTCTTCCGGCGTGTCGATGCCGATGGTCTCCACATCCGTCAGTCCCACTTTGATTTTATAGCCGTTCTGCAGCCATCGCAGCTGTTCGAGACTTTCCGCCAGTTCAAGCGAAGATTGTGGAAGACTGCTTACCTCCCGCAGCACTTCCGTGCGGTAGGCATAAAGCCCGATGTGCTTAAGGAACGGATAGGAGGAAAGCCATTCCGAAGTCTCCTTGCCGCGGACGAAAGGAATGACGGAGCGTGAAAAGTAAAGGGCATAGCCGTCGTTATCGAGAACGATCTTGGGTGAATTGGGATTCCGGGCAGCCTCGAAGGTCTCGAAAGGCTTGCCCAGCGTGGCAATCTGTGTGCGTGGATCATCAAAACAACACATGACCGTCTCGATCTGGCTCTTTTGTATGAAAGGCTCGTCGCCCTGTATGTTGACGACGACTTCGAAGTCACCGCCTATTTTGTCGAGTGCTTCGCAGATTCTGTCTGTACCGCTCTTATGGTCGGAACGGGTCATTACGCCCTTTCCGCCGAACGCCTGAACGGCATCGTGTATGCGAGGGTCGTCCGTAGCCACATAGACATCTTCCAGCACACTGCTTACCTGTCTGTAAACGTGCTCGATAACCGTCTTTCCTCCAAGCATAGCAAGAGGCTTCCCAGGGAAACGTGAAGAACCGTAACGGGCGGGGATTATTCCAATAAATTTCATAGAGTCCTTAATCCTTTTAAAATTTGATAAACCATACTTCTCAGAAAGAAGTACGTACAAAAATAGCAAATCTTTTTTAAAAAGGAAACGCATTCCTGATTTATTTCCTTTAAAAGTATTAAATTTGTTGCATGATGAAAGTGACACTGATAGGTGCCGGTAATCTCGCCACCCAATTGGGCAAGTCGCTGCACAGGGCAGGCGTGGAGATCTGTCAGGTGTTCAGCCGTACGGAGGAATCCGCCAGGACACTGGCCGGACTGCTTGATGCAGACTGGTTGACAGATGTCAGCCGGCTACGCAGCGATGCCGACATATACGTGCTTTCCGTAAAGGACAGCGTGCTGTGCAGGCTGATACCGGAGGTCTGCAAGGGTAGGGGAGACAAGCTGTTTCTCCACACGGCGGGCTCCATGCCCATGCGCTGTTTTGAAGGACAGGCACGGCATTATGGCGTGCTTTACCCGATGCAGACATTTTCCAAAAAACATGATGTCTGCTTTGCGGATATTCCCGTCTTCATAGAGGGAAACACGCAGGAGACAGAAGAACAGATCCGGAACTTTGCCCGTCGGCTGTCCCGTCGGATTTTCTCCTTGTCCTCTTCGGACAGGCAGTATCTGCATCTGGCGGCCGTATGGGCATGTAATTTCACGAACTACTGCTATGGCGTGGCTTCCAAGTTGCTCGGTGAGCACGGAATCCCCTTTGACGTGATGCTTCCACTGATTGATGAAACGACACGTAAAATCCACAAGTCAGCTCCGGCAGAAGCACAGACAGGTCCTGCGGTGCGCGGCGACCGGAATGTGATGCGCAGGCAGCTTGCACTGATGGATGGACGAAGTGATCTGCAGGAGCTTTACCGGCTGATCTCGGCCGGGATAGGCGAGGAGGCCTCCGCCACCCATGCCGCCCCGGACGAAGAATCTCATTGACCCGGCAGTCTCCACCCGGTCTGTACCAGATTCCGCCCCCTTCATAGAACCCCATTACATGAATATTGCATAATGATATGATAAACTACGATTTACAGAAAATCAAGGCAGTCGTCTTTGATGTGGACGGTGTGCTGTCAGCCTGTACCATTCAGATGGATGAAAAGGGCGAGCCGGTCCGCACAATCAACATCAAGGACGGTTATGCCATGCAGCTGGCTGTGAAGCATGGCATCCGACTGGCAATCATGACCGGCGGACATAACGAGAATGTCCGTTTCCGCTATGAGTATCTTGGAGTTAAGGATATTTACATCAACTGTTCCATGAAGATACGCACATGGGAGGAGTTTCTCTCCAGATATGACCTTCGTGAGGAGGAAATCATTTACGTCGGTGATGACATACCAGACTACGAGGTGATGAAACGTGCCGGCTGTCCCTGCTGCCCGAAAGACGCCTGTGCTGAAATCAAGGAAATCGCCGCTTATGTGAGTGATTATGCCGGTGGGCACGGCGTGGCACGTGACATTCTGGAGCAGGTGATGAAGGCGCAGGGAAAATGGGTGTTGAATGAAAAAGCCTTCGGCTGGTAAAGGAAAGGAAGCAGATGAAACACATTATCCTTGCCAGCAACTCCCCCCGCCGGCGCGAACTGCTGGCCGGTCTGGGTCTGGACTTTGAAGTACGTGTCCTGCCCGGTATTCCGGAAGAGTACCCGCAGGAGCTTCCCGCAAAAGAGGTGGCGGGCTTCATCGCCCGTGAGAAGGCTGACGCTTATAGAGGGACAATAGGACAGAACGACCTGGTTATCACGGCCGACACGGTTGTCGTTGTCGGCAACGAAATACTCGGCAAGCCCAAGGATGTGGAGGATGCCCGCCGTATGCTCCGTCTTATCAGCGGAAGAACACATCAGGTCGTGACAGGAGTCTGTCTGCTGACGGAAGAGAAGGAACGGAACTTCTCTGTAACGACAGACGTCTCTTTCAGGCAGCTGTCGGAAAAGGAGATCAACTATTATATCGAGAGGTACAAGCCGTTTGACAAGGCCGGATCGTATGGCATCCAGGAATGGATAGGGTATGTGGGCGTCACATCCATTAGCGGGAGCTATTTCAACGTCATGGGATTGCCGGTACAGAGAGTATGGGAAGAAATAAAGAAACTGGGGTATGAAGACGGTCCTTCTTCTTGTCGGAAAGACGCAGAATAAGATTTTCAGGTCGGGAATCGACGACTATGTAAGCCGTATCGGACATTACATGCCGTTCAACGTAACGACTGTTCCGGAACTGAAAAATACGAAAAGCCTTTCAGAAGACCAGCAGAAACAGAAAGAGGGCGAACTGATCCTGAAGGAGATACAGCCTTCTGATACCGTCGTGCTGCTGGATGAACATGGAAAGGAACTCCGTTCCGTAGATTTTGCAGGCTGGCTGCGACAGAAACAGCATACAGCCCGCCGGCTCGTATTTGTCATTGGAGGACCGTACGGCTTTTCACCAGACGTCTATGCACGTGCCGATGATTCTGTTTCATTATCCCGCATGACGTTTTCCCATCAGATGGTGCGCCTCATCTTTACTGAACAGCTTTACCGCGCCTGCACAATCATCAAGGGAGAACCTTATCATCACGAATGAACAGCCCTGTTGAACTGACGACAGCCCTGTACCGGCTGACAGAACATAAGCCTGGCGGACGAGAAGAAAGATGTCCGTCGGCCTTTGCCTGTGCACACATGACGGACAGACACTATACTTGTGACGACACGCCTGATTGTTCCCGGCGGCAGTCCCCGCTGTCATCGAACGATTGGGAACACTGTTCCCGGCCGTTGGGAACGGGAGTACCGGCCGCCGGGAATACAGTTCCCAACCGGTTGGGAATCGCATTCCCGGCTATATCCGGTAAGTCCGCATGGACAGTCAGCTCCAAGCAGGACTCCCTGAATGCAATGATGACAATCGAACTTATATAGGACTCTTTGAGTTTACATCCTATATAACTGACAAGAAATCATACCTTTCATTTACCGAGAAGACCATCATCCCTGGACTTGCGGAAAAAGGACGGACAACGTCTGCGTTCCCTCTTGCGGCACGATAAACAAATAATAGTGATTATGATAAATATATACTTTTATATGACCTCTGATTAAATCATAGAGGTCTGCGGAAAAGAAACAAAACACCATCCCTGCAGGCTATAAATAAAAAAGGTAAAAGAGCGTAGACCCTTTTACCTTTCTGCATGACTATGCTGACGCATGGTTTTTGAGAATATTCCCTTTCCGTTTTATCGGCTTAAGCCATTTTGCCAGAACCTGTTTCTATTAATTCCTGATATCACTTTAAAAGCGGTAACCCAATGTAAGGAGCAGCTGGCTCTTGTTGTTCTTGACCTTGGTTCCACTTGCAATATTCGAGACAATCTTGTTCGCCGTCTTTCCCGTAACAGGATCCGTTGTCGGTACAGAGACATTCCGCATGGTGGAGAACGGATAGAAATCTCCTTCCTGTGCACTGTATTGATAAGCCAGATCGATATTGAATTTCTGAATCTGGTAACCGATACCTAATGTGACACGGTTCGTTCCCTTCCAGTTCGTATAATCCGTCGTGGATGTATAGGAAGTACCCAGAGACGGAACCGTCGTACCTTTCTGTGCTTCAATTCCATACGCTGCACTGATGAAATTATAGCCTGCACGCAGGGCTAGATTCGTCACGGGTTTGTACTCGACACCTAACTTCAGCGTGCTGACACCTTTCAACGCTCCCTTCGTATGCGTGTTCATCTTCTTGTCGGGAGAAGAAGAGCTGTAATATTCATCATAATAATAATCGTAATATCCGCCGTCGTTGATGCGACTGTTGATATGACTATAATCCTCATACTCATAGCTTGCCCCGAGTGCCAGATAGTTTCCTACGGTATGCCCCAATGAGAAACCGAACTTCCAGGGAGTCCAGATCTTGTAATCATAGCTGTTCCCGATGCTTCCCTGGGTATAGGTCCCGCCGGCACCTGGCTTCAGAGAATAATTGATTGAAGTGCTGTTCTCAGTCGTCAGGTCGTACCAGGTCGGGGTCTTGACATAAGCACCGATCCGGAAAGGAGACTCGGCAACAGGACGGACGATAACTCCGGCTGTAACATCAAATCCTGTTCCGGTGATCTTCTGGTCATTGGTATAGCGTACTCCCCCCAGGTCACCTGTCCACATCTCGGTATACTCGCTGTATGCCTTGTAGTGGACGTCTTTCAAGCCGAACGTCAGACCCAAGTACACCCGATCGTTCAGATTCCCGCTGACACTGAAGTCATAATTTGATATATAACCTGTCTGTTTGCGGTTGAAATCATAGGACTGTCCGTCGTACGCATAGGCTCTGCCGCCCTGGTTGACATCGGGGATGAGCGTATTCCAATAAAGGTAATCGGCCTGGCTCCACGTGTAGGCGGTCTCGTTGCTTGTGCCGTTCACATAACCGATATTCTCATTGTTTCCCTTGGGATTCGGACGTACATTGAATCCGCCGGCACCTTCCTCTCCAAGTGCTCCTTTCAGATAGGACTGCTTGTTCTGTGAACTGCCGTCCAGCAATCCCGACGCATTCAGGATATGATCGAAATTCTTTCCCTTATGGTAGTTAAAGCCGAAGTTCAGGAACGACTTCAGTCCTGTACGGGTTGTGTACACGCCGCCTATCTGGTCAAAACTTGGATTGGTCTTGTTACCATTGGCAAATTCCTTTCCGCCAGCCTGCATAAGAAGTCCTCCACTGATGCTGACGCTGCTATGCCGGAACAGGCCGAGACCGGCCGGGTTCGTACCGATGGTCGAGATGTCCGCACCCAACGCTTCCATTGCACCGCCCATGCCAACATAGCGTGCAGTACCGTTCAGGTCTTCTCCTGTCAGTTTCGCATTCTCGTAAGTCTCCTGTGCATTCGCCGTCAAGGCTGCAAGCAAGGACACTGCAAAGAAAACATATTTCCTTCTCATAATGTATATGATTCAATTTTGTTATACGTGTTCCATACTGATTATCTGTGACCGCCGAAGCTGCCGCCACCGCTGCGTGAGCCGCCGAAACTGCCGCCTCCGGCACGTGAACCGCCGAAGCTGCCGCCACCGAAAGTGCTTCTTGTCGCTCCGCCGAATGAGCTGTTGGAGGGAGCCGAGTAGCTGCTGTTGGGCGTGGAGTAAGAACGTGTGCCTTGATTTCCGTACGTCTGACGCGATCCTCCGAACTGACCGACATTGCTTCTGTCCGGAACGGAACTGCCATTGAACCGGCCGCCCTGTCCAGGGCTCATTGTGCCGGTCTGTCCCCGGTAGCCCGAGAAGTTCCCATAAGCGCCTCCCCTTTCAACACTGCCGCGATATACATTTCCGCTGTTGCGACCCCAGTGGTTGGCCGTTCCTGTATGCCCGTTGTAGGTATAGTAACCGCCTCTTCTGTATCCATAATACGGATAGCCCCAGCCGTAGTAGCCCCGCCAGGGACCATACCATCCATAACCTGCATAGCCGTAATAGTAAGGATAGCCGCGGTAATAAGGATAACCGCCGTAGTAACCATAATAAGGATAGCCGCCGTAGTAACCATAATAAGGATAACCGCCGTAGTAACCATAATACCAAGGATCATCCCATGGGTCGTACCAGCCACCATAATAGGGTGAATGCCATCCCCACCCTATGTAGACGGATGGACGTCCCGCGAACCAAGGGTCGTAATAGCCGCCCCAGAACCCATCAAAACGGCTCATCCTCCTGCTGTAGACGAAATCGTCGTCCCCACGCTGGTAGCTGCGCGTGAAGCCGCCATAGACCGTGTCCAGCACCACCGAATCTCCATGCAGCGTGGATATGCGTGACATGAAGATGTCATTGCCCAAAGAATCTACACCGATCTTCTTATAGCTGTACTGCCCGCGACGATTGTATTCATCGCTGGATTTCCCGATACCGCTATAATAGACAGGGCGATCTTCCTCCGTTCTTTTCTGTTGGTAAGCAGACTGCTCCGCTTTTGACGGGGTAAAATAAAGGTCATCCTGTGCCATCGACAGCAATGGCATAGCACCAAGTAAAACCGAAAGTAATACTGCTCTTTTCATATACCCTTTGTTGTTAAGTTCATAATTATTTATTCTTCTATCTCTTTCAGGAACCGTATGTCTACAATTCTGATAATGCAAAAATAAGACATCTTTCATTGCAAATATACGGATTTTCCCTAATCCATGATAGGTTTTTCCCTATTTTTTATAATTTTGCAGTAGAAATTTAACACCAAGATGAAATATATACAAGCAAAGTTCACGGCAGAACCTGACTCACAGGATGTAAGGGACATAATAGCGGCTCTCGCAGGTGAAGTCGGTTTTGAATCCTTCTCGGACGAACCGGAGGGACTTGTGGGATATTGTCAGGAAAATCTTTTCGATGCCGATGCTCTGGGGTATGCCATGAAAAGCCTGCCCATGCCGGGCGTGGACGTGTCGTTCACGGTGAGCAAGGTGGAGGACCGGAACTGGAATGAAAAATGGGAGAAAAGCGGCTTCTCCCCTATTCTCATAGACGACAGGTGTGCCATCGTCTGCAAGGACATGGAAAAAGCGGAGGCCTGTCAGCCGGCTCTGAAGGCGATCCCGATGAAGATCGTCATTGATGCGCAGCAGGCTTTCGGCACAGGCACACATGAAACGACCTACATGATCGTCTCCCTGCTGTTGAATATGGATCTGAAAGGGAAAAGGGTGCTCGACTGCGGATGCGGTACGGGCATTCTGAGCATAGTGGCGGCAAAATGCGGTGCGAAAGAAGCCGTCTGCTATGACATAGATGAATGGAGCGTTCGGAATGCCCAGCATAATGCCGAACTGAATGGAGTGGAGATAGACGTGCTTGAAGGTGACAAGAGCGTACTGTCGCATATAAGCGGCGTTTTCGACATAATCATGGCAAACATCAACCGCAACATCATCCTTGAAGACCTGGAGGCTTTTGCCAGTGTCACCACGACGGACTCGAAGATCATTCTCAGTGGATTCTACGGGCAGGATGCAGACCCTATTCTTCAGAAGGCAGCAGAGCTGGGTCTGAAAGAGAGGCGGCGTCTGTCGAATCACGACTGGTGCTGCCTGCTTCTTGAGCGGGCTTAGCTTCAGGAACAAGCAGCTGCTGCAAATCGTAGAAACTGCCATTGTAGATGTCCAAGTCTACGTATCCGCTGATTCCCGGCAGCTTTCCGGCATCGGTATGCTGCCAGAACTTCCATTTCCCTTTATACTCCATCTGATCCACGTAGTAGTGGGCGATCCAATAGGGGTAATCGTCGAAACGGGAATCAGACAGATAGAGATCCTTGAACTTATAATAAGTATAGATGATGGGTTTCACATGATATCTGTCCTCCACAATATGCAGCCATGTAAGGACATTCTGCTGGAATTCCTCCGTGCTGATGTTCTTGGGTTTGTGTTCTACATCGAGGACGGGAGGCAGGTCACCCGGCTGCAAGTGGATCATGGCAAGGAAGAAGTAGGCCTGCCGGCGTGCCGGCGAATTGTTGCTCCAGAAGTGATAGACACCTCTTATGAAGCCTGCCTCCTTTGCATTATAGAAATTCTCTCTGAATCTTGCATCAAGATGGCTGTCCCCTTCTGTCGACTTTATGATGATGAAACGGATAGGGGAACGATCGATCATGGCATTCCTGAGCCGGTTCCAGTTGACCGCCCCCTGATAACGGCTGATGTCAATTCCATGGATTGTATACCCCGAGGGGTAGTCCGGATCACCGTAAATCGCCCGCCATCTGAATCCTGTCGGGGCAACGAAGAAGCAATAAAAAAGGAAACTGTAGATTGCCGCAAGACATATCCCTCCCGCCCACTTCATCCAGTCCGGCATGTGCTGCCAGACCTTTCGCGCTGAATGGGACATCTTGGAGACAAACATCTTTCGCCTTGTTGTTAATTTGAAGTTTCAGGATCTTTATATGTGATTATCAAAAAGAATCTTTCTGTTTTCACGCCTTGAAATCACTCTTCTCTGATACGAAGAAGGAGACCGGTCTCCGGGACGGGACAGAACAGAAAAACTCTCGCTGCCTTGACCATGAGCAGGCGGGAAGTCTGTCTATGACCCGGTCTGGCGTTGCAAGTGGCATCGACATATATCGCAGGTACAGTGAACAAGCTTCTTTTCGCACGTCTTTCATAATCAGCAGCTTTTCTATGTGGGAACAATGATATTCGGAATTGTCTGGCATTTGACATCTGTCACACGGAGGACAGCCCCGGGGACGAATGTCTCATGAATCAAAAAAAAGAAACAGAGGGAGGCACTCCCCCTCCATTCCTTCTTATTGCTGCTCGGCTATTTAGCCTGCTCCAGTTCAAGTGTCTTGGTGGTCTGGTCGCATACGGAAGACGGCCCCCAGTACTGAATCGGACCCGGATAGATGTAGCAGGTCTCCCTGGCCCATCTGTCTCGCTGAGCGGCGAACTCCTTGAACGGAGCGCCGTCCAGCTCGACGAGCGCCTTGCGGATAACCGGCTTCATCTCGCCATTACGTCTTTCCATGTTCATCATCATTGTAATAGGCACACCTCCGGCCTTCCACTGGTCGGCAACGGCAGTCGTATTCTTGACGATTGCCATATAACCGGTTTTTCCATTGGCAATCAGCTGGGCAGCCGACGAACCGAGCGCATAGCAGTAATCTGCATCAAAGTTGGAAGGAGCTGCACAACGGCCTTCATAGCCGAGGAAGTGGTGCTGGGCGGCAAACTTGCCGGTGAACTTGCCCTCCTGTTCCCACTTGCCGAGCTTGGCTGCGACCATGTCTGAAATAAGTTTCTCGGTCTCAATAAGCGAAACCTGAACGTTTCCATGCGGGTCACGGTCAAGGGAAAGCTGCCGTGCGACACCTTCGGGAAGCGTCTCGAAGGTCGCTCTGTTCTCTGCCGACAGATGTGCCAGGATATACTTACGCTGTGCCTCCTCATCAAGGTGCATATAGTCAGCACCGTGAGCTGCCAGCAGGTCGTTCAGTTCCTGGATCAGCCGGCCGATGGCTGGAATGAACTCGATCAGTCCCTCCGGAATCAGCACTACACCGAAGTTGTTACCCTGTGCGGCACGATGGGCAACGACTGTGGCGATATTCTCGATAATGTCATTCAGTGTCAGGTCTTTCGCCTGGATTTCCTCGGAAATCAAGCAGATGTTCGGCTGTGTCTGCAGGGCGCACTCCAGTGCGATGTGCGAAGCGGAGCGCCCCATCAGTTTGATGAAATGCCAGTATTTGCGTGCAGAATTGCAGTCACGCTCAATATTGCCAATCAATTCTGAATAGGTCTTGGTAGCGGTGTCGAAGCCGAAGGATGTCTCGATCTGGTCGTTTTTCAAGTCGCCGTCAATCGTCTTCGGGCAGCCGATGACCTGTACTCCATACTGCTTGGCTGCATAATATTCGGCCAATACGCAGGCGTTGGTATTGGAGTCGTCACCACCGATGATGACAATGGCTTTGATGTCCAGCTTGCGGATGATTTCCAGTCCCTTCTCAAACTGGTCTTCCTTCTCCAGCTTGGTTCTGCCGGAACCGATCATGTCGAATCCGCCCGTATTGCGATAAGCCTGGAGAAATTCCGCTGTAATCTCCATGTAGTTGTGGTCAACGAGACCGCCAGGCCCCATGAGGAAACCATAAAGACGGTTTTCCGGATTCAGTTTCTTGATTTCGTCAAAGAGTCCGGAGATGACGTTATGACCGCCGGGCGCCTGTCCGCCGGAGAGGATTACACCCACATTCATCTTGGCATTGTTGGCTGTCTCGGCCGGTTCAAACTCAACGAGAGGCATCCCGTAAGTGTTAGGGAATAACTTCTTGATTTCCTCCTGATTGTCAACACTCTGGGTAGGAGTGCCTTCTTTTACCTTCACTGCACCCTGAAGAGCCTTTGGCAGCTTGGGCTGATAGCCTGCTCTTTCCTTTTGTAATGCACTAATTTCCATGTGTTTACTTTAATTGAATTAAATATGATAATTACCTAATGATGTCAACGCTGTCCTGTAAAGAATGCAGACGGAATGTAAGGAAAGCCATATCCGCTGGTTTGCCGAACACGGCTTACTCTTTGCAAAAGTACTTTTTTTATCCGACAATGGAAAGGAAAAGAAGCTAAATTAGAAATTTAACTCTATTTTTATATAAGAACGGCAGACGTTTCCGATTTTTTGTTTATCTTTGAACGATAAATATTCAACAAAGCTATTTAGGATCAATATGAGCAACAAAAGAGACTTAAAACGGATCATCAGCAGTATTTGTGGTGACCTTTTCACGGAGGGCATCGCAGCATCTCTCTATGGTGAAAACCGTAACAAAGAAAATGCAGAAGCAATCCTCACTTCCATCCTTATCATGCACAACAACTACATCAGACGGGTCTCTCATGTGGAACCGGGAATGGCAGCCCACGCCTACTTCAAAGACTTAAAGGATAAGTTTAGCAAAGAAGTGAATGAGATTATCGACCAACTCAATAATCTGGCATAATGTTTCAGATGTTATCAAAGTGGATTCTCTATCATCTTATGGGGTGGAAGAAAGATGTCAGGTTTGCCTTGCCGGACAAGGCGATCATCTGTCTTGCCCCTCATACGAGCAACTGGGATTTCCTGATTGGACAGCTTTATGCACGTGCAGAGCGGCAGAAAAGCAATTTTCTGATGAAGCGGGAATGGTTCTTCTGGCCGTTCGGAACCGTTTTCCGCAAATTGGGAGGGATTCCCGTCTGGCGCGACAGACATTCGAGCATGACCGACAGACTGGCTGACTATGCCATAAAGGCAGACAAATTCCAGCTCTGTATCACTCCGGAAGGTACACGGAGCCTGAATCCTGACTGGAAAAAGGGATTTTATTACATAGCACTGAAAGCCCGGTTGCCTATCTTTCTCTATGCCGTTGATTACAGCAGGAAGCTGATCCAGTGTACAAAGATCATAACACCATCTGGTGACGTAGAACATGACATGAGGGAAATCAAGCTTTACTTCAAGGACTTTAAAGGTAAACATCCTGAATTATTTACCATAGGAGACATCAAGGAACAATGAAAAAGAAAGTGCTGTGTGCCGCATTGGCCGTCTTGTCGTTTCCAAGCATCTATGCGCAGACAGGCAAGTCTACATGGGGAAAAACGAATTACGAGGACGCTCCATGGGTGAAGAATGTGTCTCGCCCGAACGAAATCACGGAGGGCCTCCAGAACCGGCATCTTTCCCTCTGGTCGTCGCATGGCAGATACTATGATGCCAGAAAAGGCGGATGGAGATGGCAACGTCCTATTCTGTTCGGTACGGCGGAGGATCTCTACACACAGACGATCGTCCTCCCCTACCTCATCCCAATGCTCGAGCATGCCGGAGCCGTCGTCTATACCCCGCGCGAAAGAGACTGGCAGAAGAATGAGGTCATCGTCGATAATGACAGTCGCAGCGGCAGCTACAAAGAAGAGAGCCTGAAGAAGAAATGGGCGGACACCTCCTTTCCGGGCTTTGCACAGCATTATGGCAGCTATAATGATGGCGAGAATCCTTTTACTGCCGGTACTGCCAGAAAGGTCAAGACAAGAAAGCGCAACAGCAAAATCAGTTCCGCCGTCTACCAGCCTACGATCCCGGAGAGCGGACGATATGCAGTATATGTCAGTTACCAGACGCAGAAGAAGAGCGTGGATGATGCGGAATATATCGTGTTCCACAAAGGACAGGAAACCCACTTCCGCGTAAACCAGCGCATGGGAGGCGGAACCTGGGTCTACCTCGGGACATTCGACTTTGACAAGGGCAACAGCATCAACAATGCCGTCGTACTGACCAACCACAGTTCGCACAGAGGAATCGTCACGACGGACGCCGTACGCTTTGGAGGCGGCATGGGAAATATTGTCCGAGGCGGATCGGTGAGCGGACTGCCTCGTTTTCTCGAGGGGGCACGATACGCTGTGCAATGGGCAGGCGCACCGTGGAGCGTCGTCAGCAAAAGCAACGGATCGAACGACTATAACGACGATATCAATTCCCGCTCTCTGATGACCAACTGGCTGGCGGGAGGCTCCTGCTATCTCCCTGACAAAAAAGACGGGAAAAAAGTGCCTATTGAACTTGCCCTGGCCATCCACAGCGATGCCGGCGTGAAGACGGACGGAAGTTTCATCGGTACTTTGGGAATCTGTACTACACAACAGGGTAACAGCACTTTGGCTGATGGTCTCTCACGTAAGGCTTCAAGAGTATTCGCTGAGCAGTTGGTTGCAAATGCCAAGAAGGACATAGACCGGACTTTCTCTGTCAACTGGACGACACGTTCTGTATGGGACCGCAATTACAGCGAGACCCGCATACCGGAAGTCCCGTCGGCGATCATAGAGACCCTCTCCCACCAGAACTTCCCGGATATCAGACTGGGACAGGATCCTAACTTCAAGTTCGTACTGGCCCGTTCTATCTATAAGACGATCCTGAAGTATGAGGCAAGTATGCATGGCAAACGATATACTGTCCAGCCGCTTGCACCCTACAACTTCAAGATGGACTTTATATCCCCCCGGAAGATCCGGCTGCAATGGAAAGCCACACCTGACACGGGAGAGCCGACCGCAATGCCTACATCATACAATGTCTATGCAGCAGTGGGGGGAGAGGGATTTGACAATGGGGTGAATGTCCGGAATCCCTATTACGAAACGGAGCTGCAGCCGGGGCTCGTCTACCACTTCAAAGTGACGGCCTGCAACAGCGGCGGAGAGAGCTTTCCTACCGAAACCCTCTCTGCCTTACGCCATGACGGGGCAAGCAAGACCATCCTTATCGTCAATGCCTTCCACCGCCTGTCGTCACCGTCCGTCATCAACACGGACACGGAGCAGGGCTTCGACCTTGAAGCCGACCCGGGTTTGAGCTACGGGCCGGTAGCCGGCTGGGCCGGTCGGCAAGCCAACTTCAACAAGTCCCAGATGGGCAAGGAAGGACCTGACGCACTGGGATTCGGTGGAGAGGAACTTATTGGAAAGGTGATTGCAGGCAACGACTGCAACTATGTAAAAGAGCATGCGGAAGCCCTGCGCCATGCCGGGAAATACAACATCATCAGCTGCGACAGCAAGGCGGTGGAATACGGAGAAGTCGATCTGTCCAGATACGTGCTGGTAGACTTACTTCTCGGCAACGAAAAAGATGACGGGCACAGCCTGTATTACTATAAGACATTCAGCCCCGCCCTCCGCCAGCAGATAACAAAATACCTGAATGGCCACGGAAAGCTGCTCGTCAGCGGTTCTTACCTCGCTTCGGATATGCAGGGCAGTGACGAACAGGCATGGCTGAAAAACAATCTTCGGATCCTATATGACGGTTCCAATGCCGACAATTACAATCCTACCGTCAGCGGAATGGGGATGTCGTTCGATGTGTACCGTACCATCAATGAGCAGCATTATGGTGCTTACACCCCCGACAACATCCTGCCTGCGGATGGAGCCTTCAGCGTGCTGACCTATGCGGACGGACACACCTCCGCCATAGCTTACAAGGGGACAGACAACTGCGTATTTGCGCTGTCCTTCCCCTTTGAATGTATCAAAGATGCCCCTACACGCAACCGCATGATGAGAGGAATCATCCACTATATGATGAGTGAACAATAATCAAAACGGAATAATCTAAAAGCGTAAAGACTATGTACAAAATTCAAGCAAACGCCTCAGGGACAAGAAACATCGAGGTGAGTGACAGACATCTTCGGACAATCCGGAAGTATTCGCTTCTCTCCGGGCTTGTTGATTCCAATGGAATTGTTGATGAAAACATCCTCGACAAGCTGAAGTTCAACATACGCGGTCTCCTTGAGTCTGAGCCGGGAAAAGACAAGGAGCTGCTGGACCTGTGCCTGGATGTCATCTATAACCAGAACATGAAAGCCATTGGATTGGGAAATCTCGTCACACTTTACAAACAATGGAGCGCCGACCATCAGGATGCCGATGACCCAGAGGAGGGCAGTCCCATGGCAGAATAGTCTGGAGAAGTCTTGGGACAGGTTCCGGACATTCATCTTGGCATGACAGACCTTTCAGACAGGCGGATGGTAACAGAGAAAGACAAACGGATGTGAAGGCTGACAGGATTCATCGACCGGCATGCCGGCGTAGATTCTTCTGAAAAATTCCTTTAAGAATATCCAACCACATGGGAACGCAGCTTCCGGGCGTTGGGAATACGATTCCCAGCCGTTGGGAATCCTATTCCCACATGGTCGGGAACAGGGTTCCCGCATAGCCGGGAATGTCCTGCCCGACTTCCGACCGTAGTCCGGGGGCAATGACAGGCCGCAGCTCCCTTGATGTGAAGGGTACGGGAAAGAAAACCCTGCAAGCCTGCCGTCTCTCCTTCGTCAGATACACGTCATCATACACAAGACAGGGTACTCCCCGACTTAAATAATACAATAAACATAATTTCTATTGAGTTCACAAAAGCAAAATCCAAGAATCACAAGACAGAAAGCGAAACAGGAAGTCCCGGTACGACAGCGGGACAGAGGATATAGAGCTTCTAAAGGGACGGAGAAGACAGGGCCTTCAAGATACCAGCTGACCGATTTCCTGCCCACCACCAAGAAAGAGGTGGAACTCCGTGGATGGGAGCAGCTGGACATCATTCTCTTCTCAGGAGATGCCTATATAGACCATCCCGCCTTCGGCGCAGCAGTCATAGGCAGGACCCTGGAAGCAGCCGGATACAAGGTGGCAATCGTCCCGCAGCCCGACTGGCACGGTGACTTCCGCGACTTCAAGAAGCTGGGACATCCGCGACTCTACTTCGGTATTGCGCCCGGTGCCATGGATTCTATGGTAAACAAGTACACGGCCAACCGCCGTCTGCGGTCTGAAGATGCTTATTCGCCTGACGGCAGACACGACCTGCGCCCGGAATACCCGAGCATTGTCTATTCCAACATCCTCAGGCAGCTCTATCCCGATGTGCCCATCATCCTGGGCGGCATAGAGGCTTCGCTGCGCCGTCTCACCCACTATGACTACTGGAAAGACTGCCTCCGCAAGTGCATTCTCTGCGATGCCCATGCCGACATGATTATCTATGGCATGGGCGAGAAGCAGGTCGTCAGCATAGCAAAGGAATTGGAAAACGGCGTGAGCGTCAAAGACCTGAAGTATATCCCGCAGACCGTTTACCTCTGCAAGGAACCGGATATTCCCGGGGGAATCAAGGAGGAAGACATTGTGCTTCATTCGCACGAAGCCTGTCTGCACAATAAGAAGTACCAGGCAGAGAATTTCAAGTATATCGAGGAGGAGTCCAACAAGAAGCATGCACAGCGCATCCTGCAGGCCGTCGACAACGTCTATGCAGTCGTGAATCCCCCCTACCCCACGATGACCACGGAAGAGGTAGATGCGGCCTACGACCTGCCTTATACACGTGAACCGCACCCGAAGTACCGCGGGAAGACGATCCCTGCCTACGAGATGATCAAGCACAGTGTGAACATTCACCGAGGCTGCTTCGGCGGCTGCGCTTTCTGCACCATCTCTGCCCATCAGGGGAAATTCATCAGCTGCCGTTCAAAGGAAAGCATCCTGAAGGAGGTGAAGCAGGTGATGGAAATGCCCGATTTCAAAGGCTACCTGTCCGACCTCGGCGGGCCGTCGGCCAATATGTACGGCATGGCAGGCAGAAACCAGCGGGCGTGTGAACACTGCAAGCGGCCCAGCTGCGTGAATCCGGAAATCTGCCCGAACCTTGAAACAGACCACACCCGACTGCTCGAAATCTACCATGCAGTAGACGAACTTCCAGGCATCAAGAAGAGCTTTATCGGTTCCGGCGTACGGTATGATCTCCTGCTGCATAGAAGTAAAGATGAAAAGAGCAATGAGGCTGCGCGGCAATATACTCGTGAACTGATTACACGCCATGTCAGCGGACGGCTGAAGGTCGCTCCGGAACATACGTCAGACCGTGTGCTGAAGCTCATGCGCAAGCCTTCTTTCCAGCAGTTCTACGCCTTCAAGAAGATTTTTGACCGCATCAACCGTGAAGAAGGACTGCGCCAGCAGATCATTCCTTACTTCATCTCGTCCCATCCGGGCTGCCAGGAGGAGGATATGGCGGAACTGGCTATACTGACAAAAGACCTTGACTTCCACCTGGAGCAGGTGCAGGATTTCACGCCGACGCCGATGACCGTTTCTACCGAGGCATGGTATACCGGATACGACCCCTACACGCTCGAGCCGGTCTTCTCGGCCAAGACACCGAAAGAGAAACTTGCCCAGCGACAGTTCTTCTTCTGGTACAAGCCCGAAGCGCGTCGTGAAATTGAACGTGAACTTCAGCGGATCGGACGCAGCGACTTGATTCCCAAGCTCTATGATAACACTCCCAGACGTCATCCACACGCCGCCTATGACCCCAAAGCCATAGGCAGCAGCCCGGAGACGGAAGGCCGTCAACGTCAGAGGCGAGAAGTGAGAGAAGGCGGCACTCATAAGAAACCCACCAGACATGAGAACAGCCGCCCCAAGAGCTTCAACCCGAATTTCCCCGCCAACCGGCATCGGAGGCAGAGGTAATCCTTAACAATATTTAAAGAGGTGGAGATTCGTATCTCCGCCTTTTTTAGTAATTTTGCATTTAATTCTATGACAGTGACTTCCCTGTTTATGAAGAAATACGGTGGAAAATCTGTGAAGAATAAGACAAGGAACAACTGAAGCTATAAAATAAGAAAATAAATTCAAGTTATGAGCAAACAGACTGAAAAAATCAAGGCACTTGTGGAGAAACGCGAACTGGCTCGCCTGGGCGGTGGTCAGAAGGCCATCGACAAGCAGCATGAGCGCGGGAAGTACACGGCGCGTGAGCGTATCGAGATGCTGGTTGACAAGGGCAGCTTCGAGGAATATGATATGTTCAAACTTCACCGCTGCCACAACTTCGGCATGGAAAAGAAGCAGTTTCTCGGCGACGGTGTCGTGGCCGGTTCGGCAACTATCGACGGCCGCCTTGTCTACCTCTACGCACAGGACTTCACCGTAAACGGAGGTTCGCTTTCTGAAACGATGGCCCAGAAGATCTGCAAGGTGATGGATATGGCCATGACCAACGGCGCACCGGTCATCTGCATGAACGACTCCGGCGGAGCACGCATCCAGGAGGGTATCTCCGCTCTGGCAGGTTATGGTGAAATCTTCGAACGCAACATCCTTGCCTCCGGTGTCATCCCGCAGATCTCAAGCATCCTCGGTCCTTGTGCCGGTGGTGCGGTTTACTCTCCTGCACTCACCGACTTCATCATCATGAAGGAGCAGACGAGTTACATGTTCCTTACCGGTCCGAAGGTCGTAAAGACCGTGACAGGTGAAGACATTGACGCCGAGCACCTCGGCGGTGCAAGTGTCCATGCCTCCAAGAGCGGTGTGACGAGTTTCACCGCCAAGACCGAAGAGGATGCCATGGAGCTGATCAAGAAGCTTCTCTCTTACATTCCCTCTAACAACCGTGAGGAAGCACCACGTACAGAATGTACTGATCCGATCGACCGCAAGGAAGACCTCCTGAACGAAATCATTCCTGACGACCCGAACCAGGCTTACGATATGTACAAGGTCATCCAGGCCGTGACGGACAACGGAGAGTTCTTCGAGGTCCAGCCGAAGTTCGCCAAGAACATCATCACAGGGTTCGCACGTTTCAACGGGCAGAGCGTCGGCATCGTTGCCAACCAGCCGTCAGCTTATGCCGGTGTGCTGGATGTAAACGCAAGCCGCAAAGGCGCACGCTTCGTCCGTTTCTGCGATGCCTTCAACATTCCCATCGTCTCTCTGGTTGACGTGCCGGGCTTCCTGCCGGGTACCGGACAGGAGTACAATGCGGTCATCCTCCATGGTGCCCAGCTGCTCTACGCTTACGGCGAGGCTACTGTGCCGAAGATTACCATCACGCTGCGCAAGAGCTACGGCGGATCCCACATCGTCATGGGCTGCAAGCAGCTCCGTTCCGACCTCAACTTCGCATGGCCGAGTTCGGAGATTGCCGTCATGGGTGCCTCAGGTGCCGTAGCCGTTCTCTGCGGAAAGGAGGCCAGACAGGTCAAGGAGCAGGGCGGCGATGTCAAGCAGTTCCTGGCCGAAAAGGAGGAAGAATACTCCGAGAAATTTGCCAATCCGTATCAGGCGGCACAGTTCGGTTATATCGACGATGTCATCGAACCGCGCAACACCCGTTTCCGCATCTGCCGTGGTCTGGCTCAGCTGGCGCATAAGAAGCAGAATCTGCCGGCCAAGAAGCATGGATGTATGCCAATGTAATGAAGGGAGCCGCGACTATGGACAAGAATGTATATGCAGCGATTGCAATGGCACTCTATGAGTTTGCCGGAAACAATGTTCACGACAACGAACCGGGCATCATCACCATTCTGCCGAAGCAGACAATGTGGGATGCCAAGTTCGAGATAATGACAAAGAAACCATAACAGACATCAAATGAAAGAATTCAAATATACGATCGACGGCAAAGAATATAAAGTCGAGATTGGTGAGATCAATGCCGAGAATGTTGCGGAAGTAACAGTCAACGGTGACCGGTACAGTGTGCAGATGGAGAAGGCTGCCGAACCCGAGAAGAAGAAGGTGGAACTTGGCAAGCCGGCAGCAGCAGAGGCTAATGACGAAGCTGCTCCCTCAGCTGCCATCAACAGTTCCGCTGCTGTCAAGGCTCCTCTGCCGGGGACCATTACATCCGTTGAGGTGGCAGTCGGTCAGGAGGTGAAGGCCGGAGACACCGTCGTCGTCCTCGAAGCCATGAAGATGCAGAACAACATCGAGGCAGAGAAAGACGGAAAGGTGACGGCGATCGCCGTAAAAGTAGGTCAGGCCGTGCTTGAGGACGATCCGCTGGTCGTCATCGAGTAGAACCGGCATACATCCGCCGGTCATTGACGACCATCCGACCGTCTTATGGTATCTGCATCCTGTGAGGTCATGCCTCATCTGTCTTATAGGTCATCATGCGGCAGGCCGGCAGTATCAATATGACAGATAGCATCTGAAAGATTACGGATATGACAGATAGCATCTGAAAGGTTACAGCCTTGTGTAACCGGACAACAGAAACAGCTATGTAGAAGCATGGACTGCTCCTACATAGCTGTTTCTGTTTATTATAGGACCGGTGGAAACCCTACAATATAAGCAGTTTTTTTAATTCACCTTTGCTGCTTTCTGCCTTTCAGACGAGCAGATTCGGCCTCCTTTCTGAAAGGACATAGCGAGCCATACGCCTGAAAGGAAAAAGGGAAGATGCCGTATAAAAGCCAAACACAGAGAACAGAAAAACAGGCCTATCAACGATAGACCAACGTGGAATTTTCAGAACATACCTATGGTGAAGTACCCTACTCCACGGACGATTTCCACACCCACACTTCACCTATGCTGAAACGCACGAAGAGCTTGCTGCCCGTTTCAAGCTCTCTGATGCCTTTCTCACCTGCTTGCAGGAGGAAGATTTCACCAGCATTCAGCCGCCGGATGATAGAAGAATCCCTCCGTGTTGCTCCGTCGGGAGCAGGCAGCATATCGAGCACCGTACTGTCGCACACTCCAAAGCAAGGCACCGTAACCGTCACCTCTTTCTCTACCTCATTTCTGAAGCCCGCATTGCTCTTGTTGGCATTCTCGACCGTCTTTTCCGTCTGATCCGTTTCCAGAACCTGCACATTCGAATCCTTGTGGGTCTTGGTTTCTTCCGTCACTTTATATCTGCCATTGTGACAGGCCGCTGACAGCAGCAGAACAAGTGCGGGAAGTATCATTCTTTTCTTCATCATGGGAAAACGGTATGTTATATACAGGTACAAAAGTAGAGATTTTCATGTGAAAAATGGAAAGATGGGAAAAGAAATGCAACAAAGCCAGTATTTTTTTGTAGCTTTGCACTCTCATAAAAACTATTCATTCAATCATAACACAGACAACCTCGATGAAACGAAAGACTTGGCATAAATATCATAAGTGGATCGGAATATTCATCAGCTTTTTCCTTCTGATGTTCTGCCTTTCAGGAATTGTACTCAATCACCGCCAGTGCTTCGCGGGCATCAATATCAGCCGCTCCCAGCTACCGGAGCGATACACCTTCAAGCAGTGGAACAACGGACTCCTGCGTGGTACGCTACGCTGCAAAGATGCCAAAGGGAACAATGCGGTGCTCATCTACGGGGCAGCGGGCATCATCCGTACGGACACGGCCGCCTCGCATTTCTCCGAATACAATCAAGGTCTGCCGGCCGGTGCCGACTACCGGCAGATAAGAGGTGTTGTCCAGATGCCGCTGGGCGACCTGTTCGCTGCCAGCATCATGGGGCTGTACCGGCTGGATGCCCGTACCGGCTGGACACCCGTACCGCTCCCCCAGACGGACGGCGACGAACTCCTGACAGACATAACGGAACAGGGCGACACGCTGGTGGTGCTCGGCAGATCTTATCTGTATTATGCCAAAGCACCTTACAGGCATTTCTTCCGGATGCAGCTGCAGGCTCCCGAAGGCTATGAGGGCAAGACCAACCTCTTCCGACAGGTATGGCTGCTGCACAGCGGTGCGCTCTTCGGCACAGCGGGAAAGCTCATTGTAGACGGTATCGGGATCATTCTGATCCTGCTCTGCGTGACCGGCATCTGGTTCTGGCTGCGCCCAAGGAGTGCAAAAGTCCTTCACTGGCACAACAAGATAGGCGTGACCACACTCGTACTGACGATCTTCATCGCCCTGACAGGCTGGGCACTGCGCCCGCCCCTCATGATCCTGCTTGCCACACACAGCACCCGTCCTCTGCCTTATACGGCCCTGGACGATGACAACCCCTGGCACGACAGGCTGCGTATGGTACGCTATGACGCACAGCAACGTGACTGGATGATTTCGACTTCTGAAGGATTCTTTTCCCTCAAGTCGTTCACCGGTCAGCCCCAGCGCATTGCCTCTACCCCGCCGGTCAGCGTGATGGGACAGAATGTATGGCAGCGCGGACCGCAAGGAGAATGGATTGTCGGTTCTTTCGATGGTCTTTACTACTGGGACAGGTCTACGGGGGATGTGGATGTCTACGACGATGAAATGACTTCCGGACAGGCGGCGTCCGGTACGGCTCCTGCCGGACAGACCATTTCCGGTTACAGTTCCGATTTTACAGGAAAGGACTGCCAGGCAGACTATTTCAACGGAACGTCCTTTACGCCACAGCCGGAGGAATTCAATAACCGCCCCATGTCATTGTGGAATCTTGCCCTTGAAATCCATACAGGCCGGATTTATCTCGGTTCCATCGGCTCATTTGCATTTATCTTCATTGCAGGACTGCTCGTCATCCTCGTGCTGTGGTCGGGCAAGAAGATATAGACCTCCCTGCTGTGTAGAATGTGTCGGACAGGTCGGCAACAGCCTGTCTGACACATTCCCTACGAGAGAGGCAGTGTCAGAATACCAATCGACGGCCTGACGACTTCCGATCTGTATGTTGCGATACGCCCCAAAAAGGAAAGCCCATTTCTCCACTCGCAAACGAGTTTTGAAATGGGCTTTTCTATTCTCCGCTCCGGATCATCCTCACCACCCTGTCCGTATATTATTAGACATGATACAGCCGTCCCGTCCTTACAAACGATTTAATTTATTTTGCTCAGCTGGCTGTCGCTTGCATTTTGTCTTTGCGGGAGACTTGATGAACAGGATACCGACGGAAGAACCGGTAGAATGCCGAAAGGCCACGCTGTAAGACGTATATGCACCTTAAACGGTAAGTCCCTCAAAAGAGGATCCGTATTCTGACAAGTCCTTCCTATTTCACGACCTTTCCTCTGTAATAGGTTTCAAAAGAATCTTCAGCATATCCATCCTTGAGAACCTTGAAACTGGAGTTCATGGCCCCTTCAATCTTCCTGCCCATGTAATAGACTTCGAAGTTGTCTTTGCCGTATCCCCATCCCAAGTCCCGGAAACTCCGCGGATTGTCGCTGATTTTCTTGCCATTGAAGAGTACCGCATTGGAAGTCACCATATATCCTTCCTGGTAATAAGGATTGTATCCTTCATCGGGATAGGATGGATAAGTATCAGGATAGATGCCTCCAGGGATCCGCAGACGGAAGGTCAGCGGATCGACGAAAGGAAGGATGCGGCCTTCAAAATAAACATTGTACCGGTCCTTGGCATATCCATAACCGAGATCGACGAAAGTCGACATGTCAATTCCGACAACCGGCTGCCTGCCGTAGAAAACGCCTTTCTGCTGAAAAGAATAAGGCTGTACCTGACGGGTAGACTGTGCCGGGACACTGAGTGAAAAAGCCGCCATGAAGACGATGCAACCGTGGCGGAGGCTATCAAGGTTCTTCTTTTTCATATTTATACTTTCTTTTTTGTTTATCTTCAGGCTACAAAGATAATAGGATTTTCTGACAGTCAGCATGGGATTGTCCTAAAAATGAAAGGGGAAATCCATACTTTTCACATACATTTCCCCCTCCATTTCCCCTCGGCACCTGTACTCCGGGGCTTGTCTTCAGGACATTTCACAAGGAAGGATCATTGCCCGATAAAACTTAAAAGTGGTTCTTCCGTTAAATGCGTGGATGCTTTTCGTATAGCTTGAACGGAAGAACCGAAGTGATTCATTATACAAAAACATAGCCAAGACTTTTCACAGGCTATTCTATCATCATCCTTCGATGCAAAGACCTTTTCAATTTCATGTTGAAAATACAGACAAGGTTTTGAAAAACCATTACATAATTCCAAACAAATCATCTGCAAATATAGAAAAAACGTCCCAAAAGCAAGTTTGCAACCAGCAGCCAGTCAATTGGTTATCAAGCCGTCCCCAAAAGGTGCTTGATTGGACTTCAAAAGGGCGTTGGTAACACGCTAAAGGAGCGTCTTTTGCAAGTCAATCAGGCATCTTTTAGAAGCCAGAAGAGCATGTGTTGCCTTGAACTGCATGAAAACAGTTTACAAATACCTATGACATGGGAATAAGTTGTCTGCAGAAGACAGAAAGACATGCCGATGGACAGGCATCGTATCAATACGCCTTTCTTGCATTTTATCCTGTGTCTATCCTCCTTTGAAGACCATCTGATTTTGGACAGTCATATCCTGCAAGCGCATAAACCTTCATTCCAATCTACGCATTTAACGGAAGAACCCAAAAAGTTAGCAGACGGCAGTCATTAAAAAAAATTTTCAACAGACACCTGCACATTGACAAGACAGAAAAGGAAGTCCCGACAAAGGGTCAGGTGCCGTCCTTCATTCACAAGACCATCCTACAAGGGCTGAAAGTACAGTTTTATATGAAAAAGTTTTGTAAAACAGAAACTAATTCGTAAATTAGCACACGAAAACCTAAACAGTCTGAAAACATAAATCTATGTGAATAATATGGTACGAGAAAAACAAATCATCGAGTGTGTCCCTAACTTCAGTGAAGGACGTGACAAGGAGGTAATCAGACAGATTACCGATGAAGTGGAACGAGTGGAAGGCGTGAAACTTCTGGACGTGGATCCGGGAGAGGCAACCAATCGCACAGTCGTCACTTTCGTAGGCGAGCCGTCGGCCGTCATGGAAGCAGCCTTCCGCTGCGTGAAGAAAGCCGCACAGCTCATTGATATGCGGCAGCATCACGGCGCACATCCGCGGATGGGGGCAACCGATGTTCTTCCTCTTATCCCGGTATCAGGCATCATGCTGGAAGAATGTGCCGCCCTTGCACGTCAGCTGGCTGAACGTATTGCCGGAGAGCTCGAAATCCCCTGCTATTGCTACGAAGCCGCTGCCGGGACGCCCGAGCGCAAGAATCTTGCCGTATGCCGCGAGGGAGAGTATGAGGCACTGGCCAAACGCATGGACGTCGCCGCCGAAGCTCCCGACTACGGAGCACGCAAGTGGGACGAGCAGATGGCACGGACCGGGTGTACAGCCGTCGGTGCACGTGACTTTCTGATTGCCACCAACTTCAACCTCAATACCACCTCGACGCGACGTGCCAATGCCATTGCCTTTGACGTGAGAGAGAAAGGTCGTCCGAAGCGGGAAGGCGGTTCGCCCGTAGGCAAACCGATGAAAGATGAAAACGGTGAGGTCATCATGCTGCCAGGCACATTGAAGGCGACAAAGGCCATCGGCTGGTACATTGACGAATATGGGATAGCACAGGTATCCATGAACATCACCGACATCAATGTCACTCCGCTCCACAAGGCTTTCGACGAGGTGTGCCGCTGTGCACAGAACCGCGGCATCCGTGTGACGGGCACGGAGATCGTCGGTCTGATACCCAAACGTACGCTCCTTGAAGCAGGCACTTATTTCCTGAAGAAGCAGAACCGGTCGACGGGTATCCCTGAAGAAGACATCCTGAAGATCGCCATCAAGTCAATGGGGCTTGATGACCTCAAACCTTTCAATCCTCGTGAAAAGGTGATAGAATATCTGCTGGAAGATGCCGACAGAACGCCAAAACTCATCGACCTCACAGTCAAAGAGTTCGCCGAAGAGACTTCCCGTGAGTCGCCTGCCCCCGGCGGCGGCACCATCTCGGCCTATATGGGCGCATTGGGGGCTGCGCTCGGGACGATGGTAGCCAACCTTTCCAGCCATAAGCCCGGATGGGATGCACGCTGGGAGGAGTTCAGCAACTGGGCGGAAAAAGGACAGGCCATCCAAAAGGAACTGATGGTACTGGTCGATGAAGATACTGAGGCCTTCAACCGCATCATGGCTGCCTTCGGCCTGACCAAAGAGACAGCAGAGGAAAAAGCAGCCCGGTCAGCCGCCATACAGAAAGCCACCCTGTTTGCCACCGAAGTACCTCTGCACACCATGCAGGCATCTTTCAAAGTCTTCGAACTATGCCGTGCCATGGCGGAAGAGGGAAATCCCAACAGTGTTTCGGATGCCGGCGTAGGCGTGCTGGCCGCCCGCGCGGCAGTACTGGGAGCCGGACTGAACGTGAAGATCAATGCCTCCGGACTGAAAGACAAGGAAACCGCTGACAGACTGGTTGCCGAAGCCGACACATTGATCGCCCAGGCCAAGGAGGCGGAAACAGAGATCATGAAGATCGTAGAAGCCAAGCTCTGACGGAATCCGCCCTTTATACAGAATGGAGGGAGTCCCGCTATATAATAAGGTGGATCTGACTTCAACGGACAGGACAGACACTCTATTCGTCTGTCCTGTCAGGACACGAGACCTTCTGGGAGACGGCATCGAAGTGCTGCCTCTATCCATAAAAAGCAAACAATACACCTGAACAACTATGACAAAAGAAGAATTTATCAAAGACATCCGTACCGGCATACCCGACCGTCTGCCTGAACCACAGCCATACGACAACACCATCAATCACGCACCGAAACGCAAGGACATACTCACACCTGAAGAGAAGCGGCTCGCCCTGCGAAATGCCTTGCGTTACTTCCCCAGGAAATTCCATGCGGTACTGGCACCGGAGTTTGCAGAGGAACTGCGGAAATACGGACGCATCTATATGTACCGCTTGCGGCCCGTTTATGAGATGTATGCACGGCCCATAGACGAATACCCACACCGGTCGGAACAGGCTGCCGCCATCATGATGATGATACAAAACAACCTTGACAAGGCCGTTGCGCAGCATCCGTATGAACTGATTACATACGGCGGCAACGGAGCCGTCTTCCAGAACTGGGCACAATACCGGCTGGTGATGAAGTATCTCAGCGAAATGACAGACGAACAGACACTGGTCATGTATTCCGGCCATCCGCTCGGTCTCTTCCCATCACACAGAAATGCGCCGCGTGTGGTAGTAACGAATGGTATGGTCATACCGAACTATTCCAGACCGGATGACTGGGAGCGCGACAATGCGCTGGGGGTCAGCCAGTACGGGCAGATGACGGCCGGATCCTATATGTACATCGGGCCTCAGGGGATTGTACATGGGACGACGATCACCGTTCTGAATGCAGCCCGCAAACGACTGGAGAAAGGGGAGAAAAGCATCAAGGGAATGCTTTTCGTCACATCCGGATTGGGCGGAATGTCCGGTGCGCAGCCCAAGGCGGGCAACATCGCCGGTGTCGTGAGCATCACGGCTGAAATCAATCCGCTTGCAGCACAGAAACGTTATGAACAGGGATGGGTGGACGAACTGCATACTTCACTTGATGAATTGATTCCGGCCGCATTGAAAGCTGTCGAAGAGAAACGCACGGTCTCCATGGCTTACGTGGGGAATGTAGTCGACCTCTGGGAACGGCTGGCAGAGGAGGAGATACACGTTGACCTCGGAAGTGACCAGACTTCCCTGCACAATCCGTGGGCAGGCGGCTACTACCCTGCCGGACTATCCCTGGAAGAATCAAAACGGCTGATGGCCGATGAACCGCAATTGTTCAAGGAAAAGGTCCAGGCCTCCTTGCGCCGTCAGGTAACCGCCATCAACAAGCTGACAACAAGAGGCATGTATTTCTTCGATTACGGCAATGCCTTCCTCCTGGAATCAAGCCGTGCCGGTGCCGACATACTGCGTCCGGACGGAAAGTTCCGTTACCCGTCCTATGTGCAGGACATCATGGGGCCGATGTTCTTCGACTATGGTTTCGGACCGTTCCGATGGGTATGTACATCGGGCGATCCCCGGGATCTGGAGACATCCGACCGCATAGCGACAGCCGTGTTGGAAGAAATCAGGAAGACAGCCACGCCAGACATTCTGGGGCAGCTTGACGACAACATCCACTGGATAAAAGAGGCCGGCAGAAACCATCTTGTCGTCGGCTCGCAGGCACGGATCCTGTATGCCGACTGTGAAGGACGTACGAAGATAGCCCTGGCATTCAATGAAGCGATACGAAGAGGAGAAATCACACGTCCGATAGTTCTCGGCCGCGACCATCATGATGTCTCCGGTACAGACTCGCCTTTCCGTGAGACTTCCAACATCTACGACGGCTCCCAGTTCTGTGCCGACATGGCTGTACAGAATGTCATCGGCGACTCCTTCCGCGGAGCGACATGGGTATCTATCCACAACGGTGGCGGTGTCGGATGGGGAGAGGTCGTCAACGGCGGCTTCGGTATGGTAATCGACGGCAGTGAAGAGGCTGACCGCCATATCCGCCAGATGCTCCTCTGGGATGTCAACAACGGCATCGCCCGCCGCAGCTGGGCACGCAACAAAGGATCGATGGATGCCATCCGACGGGAGATGGAACGCACGCCCGGCCTGTGTGTCACCCTGCCCAACCTTGTTGATGACGATACGATCAATGCCGCATTCTAATCAAACGGAATCTTTTTTTTCTAATCTATAAAAAATATGGACAATATTCATCAAATCAGTGCCGCACACCTGACAATCGAACAAATCGGTGAAATCATCAAAGACAGTACGAAACTTGAGCTTTCAGAAGATGCCCGCCAGCGGATTATCCGGTGCAGAGCCTATCTTGACAAAAAGATCATAGAATCGGACACCCCTATCTACGGCGTGACCACCGGCTTCGGTTCGCTCTGCAAAATATCCATCGACAAAGACAGTCTGTCACAGTTGCAGAAGAACCTTGTCATGTCCCATGCCTGTGGTGTAGGCGACCGTGTTCCCAACGAGATCGTGAAGATCATGCTGCTGCTCAAGATCCAGTCGCTTAGCTACGGCTACTCCGGCTGCCAGCTGCAGACGGTCGAACGGCTGATAGACTTCTTCAACAATGACATCTACCCCATCGTGTATATGCAGGGATCGCTGGGCGCATCCGGCGACCTTGTCCCGCTGGCACACCTTTCCCTGCCGCTTATCGGGATGGGAGAAGTAGAATATAAGGGGGAAATCCTCTCGGGAGCCGATATTTTGAAGAGGATGGGATGGAATCCAATTGAACTGGTATCCAAGGAAGGACTTGCCCTGCTCAACGGTACACAGAACATGAATGCCTTTGCCGTATGGGCACTCCTGCAGAGCGAACGGCTGAGCCAATGGGCCGATGTCATCGGTACGATGTCGCTCGAAGCCTACGACGGACGGATAGAACCCTTCACCCATGCTGTACATGCTGTACGTCCCCACAAGGGACAGATTGACACGGCAGCACGGATACGGGAACTCCTCGAAGGCAGCGAACTCATCAGGCAGCCGAAAGTAAACGTACAGGACCCCTACTCCTTCCGCTGCATGCCGCAGGTGCATGGCGCATCGAAAGATACCATTGCCTATGTGAAATCGGTGATTGACATCGAGGTCAATGCCGCTACGGACAATCCCACCGTCTGCCCGGACGACGACCTTGTCATTTCCGCCGGGAACTTCCATGGTGAGCCTATCGCACAGCCGATGGACTTCCTTGCCATCGCCTTGTGCGAATTGAGTAATATCTCCGAAAGACGTATCTACAAGCTCGTCTCGGGGACTCGTAACCTGCCGAGTTTCCTCGTGGCAAAGCCCGGCGTGAACAGCGGTTTCATGATTCCGCAGTACACAGCAGCATCCATCGTCAGCCAGAGCAAGACCTATTGTACACCTGCCTCAGTAGACAGCATCCCATCTTCACAGGGGCAGGAGGATCATGTCAGCATGGGTGCCAATGCCGCTACCAAGCTCTATCAAGTCGTATTGAACACCGAGCGTGTACTTGCCATCGAGCTTTTCAATGCGGCACAGGCACTTGAATTCCGCCGCCCGCTGAAGTCTTCACCTGCGATCGAGGCCGTCCACAAAGCTTATCGTGAGGAGGTTCCTTTCATTGACACCGACGAGTTCATGGCTCCCTATATCGCCCGGTCGGTCGATTTTCTCCGGAAATAATCCTTGGCCGACAGAAAACATATCCCCTCGTCTGCCCTTTCCCCTGCAAAGGTAGATGAGGGGACATCTTGCTGGCCGCATCAACATATACGCTTACAACAAACACACAATATGAAAAGGCTGTTCATCATCAACATCGGAATACTTGCAGGCATCGATTCCAGAAGAAAGAGGTGTCTGAAAGGGAAGGAAATGGGAACGTTGGAAACGCTGCCCAATGCCTATCTCATCATAGAAAACGGACGATTCAAGGATTATGGAAAGATGGACGATTGTCCATCTCCCGCTGACAAAGCGGAGGTCATTGATGCAAAAGGCGGTGCCGTCCTCCCTTCCTGGTGCGACTCGCATACGCATATCGTCTATGCTGGAAGCCGTGAACAGGAGTTTATCGACAAGATCCGCGGCCTCAGCTATGCAGAAATAGCCCGGCGGGGAGGCGGTATCCTTAATTCCGCCGACCGCCTCCATGAAATGGATGAGGAAGAACTGTATCAGCAGGCGATGAGCCGTGTGGATGAAATCATCCGGAAGGGGACAGGCTGCGTCGAGATAAAGAGCGGTTACGGACTTAATACGGAGGATGAACTGAAGATGCTTCGTGTCATTCGTCGAATCAAAAAGACGACGCGGCTGAAAGTCGTGGCGACCTTCCTCGGCGCACATGCCGTATCGCATGCCTATAAAGGGAGGCAGGAAGAATACGTGGATCTGATAATCCACGAGATGATACCTGCAGTAGGAAAAGAGAAACTGGCAGACTTCATCGATGTCTTCTGCGATACCGGCTTCTTTACACCAGAAGAGACCGCACGGATTCTGAAAGCAGGCGCCGAATATGGGATGCGCCCGAAGATCCATGCCGACGAGCTGGCATCGTCGGGGGGAGTCGAAGTCGGGGTGAAGCACAATGCCCTGTCCGTAGACCATCTGGAGAGTATGACAGAAGCTGAGATACAGCTGTTGAAAAACAGCAGAACCATGCCCACCGCACTTCCTGGGACCTCCTTCTTCCTGAATATGCCGTTTGCCTTGGGACGCAAGATGATAGATGCAGGACTGCCGCTCGCCCTTGCCAGCGACTATAATCCGGGGTCTACCCCCTCGGGAGACATGAAATTCATTGTTTCCCTCGGCTGCATCAAGATGCGCCTGCTGCCGGAAGAAGCCATCAATGCCGCAACCCTGAACGGGGCGTATGCCATGGGGCTGAGCAAAGAATACGGGTCTGTCATGCGTGGAAAAACAGCCAACTTCTTCATTACAGATCCGATACCCTCCATCGAGTTTATTCCCTATGCCTATACAACACCTGTCATAGACCGGGTTTTCCTGCAAGGTGAGGAATACGTATAAACACTCTCCAGCATGATTGACACCAGTTATGCAAGTTCATTATAAGTAGATTCAAGACGCAGAATATGGGCATATCCGCATAAAAGCAGTCGTCCCTTAGTTTCTTCCTGTCTTTCTACGGCAGCCTTCGCTTTCATGCACATAGCTCCGTGCCCGGAAAGTCCCCCTTGTCCGACAACTTGCTGTATCAGGCAGGATGTCTCCTCCACCTTGCATGAAAAAGTAATCTTCCGATTGTACGAAAAAGAAAAAGTCCATAGTCTCTTGCGGGACTATGGACCAGATTCCTATCACCGAGTATGGAGTTAGGCTTCTGCCGGTGCTTCCTCTGCCGGAGACTCGGCAGCAGCATTTTCTGCAGCCTTTGCAGCTTCAGCCTCGGCTTTTGCAGCGGCAGCGGCAGCCTTCTTGTCTGCAACCTTCTTGGCAATCGTCTCATTGACCTTCTTCTCTGCCTCAAGGTTCTTTGCAGCTACTGCCTTCTTGCTGTCAGCTTCTTTCTTCTCTACAGCTTCAACAGCTGCGACCTTTGCCTGTTTCCAGGCATCGAACTTCTGCTGGCATGCAGCCTCATCAAATGCGCCTTTCCTGACACCGCCACGAAGATGCTTCATCATGTAGACACCTTCACCCTTGAGGATGTTGCGTGCCGTGTCTGTCGGCTGAGCGCCGGTCTCGACCCAGTAAAGTGCACGATCAAAATTCAAATCTACTGTGGCTGGATTGGTATTCGGGTTATAAGTACCAATCTTCTCAGTAAACTTACCATCACGTGGTGCACGAGCGTCAGCGATTACGATGCTGTAGAAGGCATAGCCTTTGCGACCGCCGCGCTGCAATCTGATTTTTGTTGCCATAATCTTTTAATAAATACTTTTAAAGGTTTGAATTTAATGCCGTCAACTCGTGACAGCGGCTGCAAAGGTACATTCTTTTTCTCTAACTGCCAAATAATCCGACGACTATATGGAAGCCGTCTCCGAAAAAACGCATGGAAAAGGCCGCATGGGCATCGGCGTCCACTGATGCCTTCAAATCATCGTCCTCATTCTTCCCCGGACTACATCTGGTCTTCCCTGTCCGTCCCCCTCTTTCAGAACAGAGAGAAAAAAACGGGTCATTCCGTTAAATACGTAGATTGGGAATAGAATAAAGGCTTATACACTTGCAGGGTATCACCATTCAAAATCAAATGGCCTTACAAAGGAGGAAAAACTACAGGATAAGACGCTAAAAAGGCAAATTGATACTGCGTCTATCCATCAGCATGTCTTTCCATCTGCTACAAACAGCTTATCCCCAGATCACCGGTGTTTGTAAACTGTTTTCATGCAACCCAAGCTGACACATGCTCTTTTAGCTTCTAAAAGTACATATAAAATATAAAAAACGGAAAATGCAGCGATAACGTTATCAATCAATGACTTAAAAGGACTCTTGGAAGCAGTGTAATGCCAAACGTATACGGTCTTCATGCCAAACAGTGACAGAGTTCCGTCTCCTATTCGTAACCCCTGCAAGGGTAATGATAGATAGGTGGAAAAACAAGGAAATTCGCTCTGAAATAGGCTGTTAGGCTGAAAATTCCCACCCGTCGGTTTCTTATTCCACGTTCCCCTCGATTTGCTTAGTTGAAAACCGCTCCACAGTAAATAATTTTGCAAACGAAAGGAACAAAAGCAATGAGAAGTACATTTTCAGTCATCTTCTATCTGAACAATAGTCCGTTAAATATTATGCTGCTTCAGCATCGAAACTAAATATCTCATTAATACTTTCTTTATTTAGGGAATTTCAGTTAATTCCCTCTTGGAATTCCCCAAGGGCAGCCAAATACTGCATTCTTTTCCTTGGAAAAGTTCCCAGAAAAAGAATATGCTGTGTTTTTTGCTCGAAAACCTCAAATAATGGGTTGTATGGGCACACCTGTCCCTTCCATACTGCCTATGGACCTGTGGAAACACCTTCGATTTTTGTCAGACTGCTTTCTTCACACTCCGGGCCATCTCCCTTGCGGCAAGAACGGCAGCATTTGCCGTATGGATTCCGAAGAAGAGCAGCAGCCTCTCGCTGAACATATTGCGTGCCTTGATGCGTCCGACGCTATAGTGTTGCTTCTGGTTTCCAAAGCTACCCTCCATTACCGTGGCTCTGAGGTTTCCGATAATCTTTCTCGCCGTCCTGAGACATTCAGCTTCTTCTTTGGGCCCTGGGCCTTTTCTGGTGAAACAGGTCGTTATGCCTTTCTCTGTACACATAGTGCGGTTGGCATTATTGGCGTATATGGAATCGGCACCGACACGCCTGACTTTGATTCCCGTCAGAGATTCCTGATATTCAATGCATTGCTTAAGACGGACGCCCTCGTTGAATGCCTCAAAGCTGTGGCGCTCTATGAATGATATGCCGTCAATCTGTATGCTGTTGACCTTTGCACCGAACTCCACACGCCTGTTTTCCTTGCCTCTGACAATAGGACGGAGGTAGGGACGGTCGATGCTGACGATACGGTGCCTGACTTCCTTGCCGGAGAACAGCTCTGACTGTTGGAGACATACCTCACGCACAGCGGACAGCCGCTTTTCTTGTTCTGCCGACAGACAGATGCAGGGACTGTACTGTTTACGCAGACAGTTCCATCGGGACAGGAGCTTGGAGAGGAGCCTCAGGAGTCTTCTCCTGAGCTTGCGCGTGGACGAGGCTGTGTGCCTGCGCTGCCTGGCGTATGCAAGCCTGGCCTTGTCAACATTATTATACCTGCTTCTCGGGACACGCTCTGACAGGTGTTTACACTCGGAGACGAGCAGATTGTGAAGCCAATGGCAACACTCCCAGAGCAGCTTGATGTCCGTAGGAAAACGCAGGTAGTTCTCGTAACAGGTCGCATCCGTCAGGCACAGGTCCTTGTCCTTGAGACTGTCTTTCCATTTGGCGTACAATATACCCTGAAAGCTGTCTATGTCAAGAAACTGAGCAAGACGGTTGCGTATGGCACTTACGATCTTCCCGTCCTTGATGGGACAGGAAGGATCTATCAGAACGCCACAGAACATCTGCATGTGGATGCTTCCGTTCAGCAACTCTATCAGGCCGTCGTCAGACAGACCTGTGTACGACTTGAGGAACATTAAAGCAATTTCTCCTTCGCCCGAGAAAAGAGGCTTGTTGCCCCGCTTGCTCTTATGGCTACGATTCGTGTACTCTGCAGCCAACTCCTTTAGTGGGAGCTGGGACTGGATGCGTCCAAGTTCGCTTCTTTCAAAGCTTTCACGATAACTCTGTAAGAAATCGAACTCTGTAAAGGGCAAAGTTGGTGTTATATCAGAAATTTTTTGTATCTTCACGACGATTTTTTTTTAAGTTCCCCCGATTCTGCCCGTGATGGGTCGTTCGGGGGATTTTTTGTAAAGGTACAAATAATATATCACACTGACAAACAGCTAGTTGTATATTTTCTGAATATCCCTATTTAAAGGCGTGTTCGGGTTCTTCTCGAACACGTCAATAATTCGTTGCGCATAGTAGGCATTGACCATCTGCGCTTTAAGTCGACCGACGGACGTGCCAAGTTCCTTGCACATGATCTTGGCCACATTGAGTGCCGTGAATGAAGAGTTGAAGGCAAAGTCAAATTTTCTCTTGTCGCGTGCCTGACAATCTGTAAGGCCGAGGAACTGCTTTGCGTCGCGAAAGCAGAACTCCTCCTGGAAACGTGTGGTGTAGTACTCCACCACATCGCGTCCGTCCATGCTCTCATCCGTACAGAAAGACAAGCGCCGACTGCCATTAGGCAACTCGTGGATGACAAGCGACACGACCCTGTGCAAGGACTTGCACCATGCCTTGAGCGCATAAGCCTTGCCGGAAGTCTCCTCCAGCTCAGGCATTTCGACTTTGGACATATCGATGTTCCCCACGTCAATCTTGTCACCTTTGACACGGGGACGGCCGGGCCTTCCCGTGGGTTCCCCGTCCCATGTGTAGAACAAGGCTGCGTCATGACGCAGGCGGCTCACAACATGGAATCCCATCTTCATTACCTTGTCGATGAAAGACCTTTTGGAGAAGGCTGAGTCAGCGACAAGAACCTTGCAGATACGCTGCAGCCTTACCTTGTCGTCCTCCAATACTTTGGCATACCAGTCGTATAGGCTCATCTCCTCGCCTTTTTCCAATGTGGTCTGCACCGCCTTGAGCATCATACACTCATGCAGGTCCACGTCTATCACACCGATGCCGAGGATCTCAAGACCGTGCTTTACCGCACCTGCACAGCCCGACCAAAACGTACCCACGTATGGGGTATGATTCCCTGCCTTCTTGATGAAGCTTGGGTCTATGACGATGGCATTGCGACCCTTGCCTTTTTTGAAGGCGAAAGCACTCAGCCACATGTTCATCTCAAGCCAGTCCACGCTGCGCTCTGCCGTCTGCCGATAGCACTGCTCGCCACGATTGCCATAGCGTCCCATCTGCGTGAAATTGCATCTCCTTGGGATGACCATCAAAAGAAAAAGCATTTCCATGACGTTTGTTTGAATACTTTTGCTTAACTTTGCCCCATCTTCGGCACTAAATGCTGCTTTGCAGAGCTTCATATATCGGCTAATCAAGTTGGTTATCAGCATAAACTTTATTGTCTTTTTACATCTGTAAAGTTACTGAAATTCAACGAGATAGCCGATTTTATTATGTTATATATTTAATCTACTTTTTTTCAGAGACTTATCATATTTGTTTTCTGCCACAATTTCTGTTGGCTTTTGGGTGAAAACTTCATAAACTGCGAAAATTTAACGGACTATTGGACAATACAAAAAAAAGGTTTAGTGAGGTTGCGGAATTAAGGAAAATATGGAATCTATGCCTCGATAAGACATCTTCCAACAAGCTATTTATAAATATAATATGCAGGAGAAGAAGATGAAAGCCTCAGGGGTTTCCAACGAAATATAATCCTTTTTGTAGCCGACATAGTATTTTAGCGCAAGTGATATCTGCTCCCAAATTTACAAGATGTTTATAGATAAGCTGAAGGGAAGAGTGAATAATTTGTATAGGGATTAGAATCGTATTGTTAAATTATTATCGACCAATTAATATATAATAAGTAACCAAAATAAGTTTGCGTAAAATAAATATACGAGATTCCCGTTCTATTATCAGTTATGGGAAAGCTAAAAATATTAGAATTGAGCGAGGCAGAACATCTCGAACTCGAAAGAGGATTCCGCTTATACGAAAAGCATTGTTTTCGTATGCATTGTCACGTAGCTTTTCTAAAAGTCGGTGGCCTTTCGGCTACGAGAACAAATGCACAGACGAGAATGAGTTTCGTATCCGTGAATATATGGGTAAAGTGGTACAAGGAAGAGGATCTAACCGGTCTGAAAACTAGTCCCGATCGTGAGAGATTTATTGTCTTCAGCATGAGAACTCATGAGAATAGGTATAAGAAATTCACTATCACAGAGCGAATGACGGCTGACAAAATATTTTATTTCCTTGATTACTTTTCTTTCTGTATCAGCAAGGACATCTTGTTGTGTCTGATAATGCTACCGTGCATCGCAACAGATGTAACTGCATATTTATTACTGCAAACATGTCGCTTAATTTTTATTACTTATTTGTAAAAACAGAATTATATGAAATCTGTTTATATTAATATATATAGTTATACATCAGAGAACTCCGATATATATCATATTTAATAAAACATCAAATATGCCAACACGCATACCATTTAAAGTATCAGCACGGACGGCTCGTCTTATAGGTCGAGAGAATGTGGCAACTGCCAAAGGCGCCATTATTGAATTAGTGAAAAATGGATATGATGCCGATAGCCGATTTAGCATTATACTCATCGACAATTTGTATGGAGTATACCACAATCATTTGAATGTGAACGATTATGACCATCTGTTAAAAAATGGAATAACACCCTCCTTGCTCGAATCCATATACCTGAAAACGGAAAATGGATATTATGAGCGTACTGATGTGAACATAGAGAAAATTGGCATTTTGAAGAAAGAACTACAGAAGAATACAACTCTTTATATTATTGATGCGGGTGAGGGAATGACTGGCAATATCATTAAAAATTGCTGGATGACTATAGGTACTGATAACAAATCCATGAATTATGTGACCCATGGTGGTCGCGTGAAAGCTGGAGCCAAGGGTATTGGGCGCTTTGCACTAGATAAACTTGGTGAACAATGTGAAATGTATACTTTTTTCAATACCGAGGTTCATAAGGATGTAGATGATGATGGCAATCCATCACATTATAGAGGTTATCATTGGGTAGTCAACTGGAACGAATTTGAAGGCTCTAATAAGACCATTGATAGTATTAGTGCAGAATTAGAGGGCATCTCTGACATATCATTTATGGACTGTCTCAATGACCTTCCTCTCACAGATAACCTACAACAACTTGTTGCTGAGCAACCTGTTCATCATGGCACTATTCTAAAAATCAAAAAACTCCGTGATATATGGGACGCAGACGCAACTAAGCGTATCTATGATGACCTGAGCGTACTTGTTCCACCGACTGAGAGCCGCGAGTTTGTCATCAATCTCCAGTCGCTCGGTGAACCATCTAAGTATGGTGAAGTAGAAAGTTCCTTCTGTGATGATTATGACTATAAAATAGAAGCTCATGCTGATGTCAATCAGGAAGTGAGTATCCGCATTTATCGCCAAGAATACAATACAGAGGCACTACCATTATCTTTCTTCAATCGAGAGAATCAGAAGCAATATCCTTATCGTCGTGAAGATTTCCTTCGAGGCTTCTGGGAGACAATGCGAACGTTCCCTCAGCTGATACCAGGATATAGAGACTTCGATACTGACGGTATTCTCAATCGTATAGGATCATTTGATTTTATATTCTATTATCTTAAGCGATCTGCAACTCGCAATGATGAAACTCGTTTCTTCTATCGCCAGTGTCCTTATAATCTTCGTAAAAGTTGGCTAGACAAATATGGTGGAATTAAACTGTTTCGCGATAGCTTTCGTGTTCGTCCTTATGGCGAGAAAAATGATTCCGCTTTTGACTGGTTAGCCTTAGGTATGCGTAAAAACAATAGCCCTGCGGGTGTTGCTAAAAAGACTGGGGGATATCGAGTTGAAGCCGAGAATATTGCTGGTTCCATCCTTATTTCTCGTGTTACTAATCTTGACTTCGAAGATAAGTCCAGCCGTGAAGGCTTACAGGAGAATAAGACTTTTTCCATCTTTCAACAGCTTATCATTGGCATCATCAAGATTTTTGAAGATGACCGATCTTTAATTGCACGAGAACTGGCTGCTGATGACGAAGATCGCAATGGTGCAACTCGTGATCGTGAACGGGCAGAAGAACTTGCCCAAAAGATAATTGCACAAACACGTCAATCTTCACTTTCTGATGAAAACTTAGGTGATAGCCAATTTATTGATAAGTCCTCCGCAAACTATCAACTCAGACTTCTTGCAAACATCAATGAACAGAAAACGGAAGAAATTAAAATGCTTCGCGAAGAACAACGTATACTCCGTGCCTTGGCAAGTAGTGGATTGATGCTTGCTTCCTTCGCTCACGATCTGAGTAAACTCAATGACTCTCTTGATTATCGTTATGATAAAATTAAGAAACTATTTTGTACGAAAGTCAATGAAGAGGATTTTCCAGAGGAACGTAGAAAAAATCCTTTCTTATTGTTAGAGCAAGCCAAGCAGAATGATTTTAAGATGCAGCAATGGCTTAATTTCTCGACAGACATTATAAAGAAGGATAAGCGTCGCAGAAAAGCAGTAAATTTCATTACTTATTTTGAGAAATTGGCAGAAATATGGGCTGGCATCTTTGCGGATAGGGGTATTCGCTTCGAACATTCAAATGTGGATAATAACTCAATGCGAGTGTTCGAAATCGATCTTGATAGTATTTTCTACAATTTGATATCCAATTCTGTAGAAGCATTTATACGTTCTCGTGAGCAACGCGAACGCATTGTTGAGATATCACTTCACACTACAGAGAAGAGTTTTATTTGTACCTATAAAGATAATGGCCCAGGTCTCTCTGCCGATATAGTTGATCCGAACATCATCTTTCAACCTCTGTTTACCACTAAACGTAATGTATCAACAGGTGAAGAAATAGGAACAGGATTAGGTATGTGGCTGGTCAAACTAATTGCAGAGGACAATGATGCACGAGTTATTTTGCTTACACCATCTATAGGATTTGGACTTCAAATTATATTTCCAATTAAATATAAAGTAAATAATGGATTATAGAGTATTGTTTATTGATGAGGAGGATTCCCAGCAAGAGCATTTCGTAGATTATTTCGAATCAGTATATAACGATGTCACTCCTATGTGCATGCTACCATCTGCTACATTGGAGGAGATGCTGGAAAAAATAAATGACTATTGTCCCGATGCAGTTATAGCAGATTTTCGGCTCAATGAGTATCAAACAGGTGTGAAATACAATGTGTCCTATACCGGTATAGAACTTATCAATGCTATACGTAAGGAACGAGAAGGATTCCCTTGCTTTGTCATCACATCGTTTGAAGACGATGCCGTCAATGATACTGACGATGTCAACTTAGTTTATATTAAGTCTATCCTAAAGTTAGGCGATGAGAGTGCTAAAGTCCCATTTGCGACTCGTGTTATCAATCAAATAGATAAATATAAGGTAAAAATTGCTAATGCCAGACAAGAGCTTATGAATCTTATAGCTAAGCGCAACAATGGCGAAGCTAATGTTCGGGATGAAGAATATATTATAGAGTTAGATTCCTTCTTAGAGAAATCTTTTGGTGCTCACGATTCTATTCCTACAAACCTGAAACAATTGTCTAATCTCAAGAAACTCAATTCTTTAATTGACAAAGTTGACGCTTTACTTGGAAAATTAGAATAGCATGACACATCTTTTCAGAACTATAGCACCCAAGCGTACTTGTACAAAGAAGTACTCTGATTATCATAAATATAAGGATGCACTTTCGGAAGATTTCAATCATAAATGTGGTTATACAGATTGCTCTGAGAGATGGTTTGGTGGAAAACGCACTTTCCAAATAGATCATCTCAAACCTAAATCAAAACATCCCGGGTTGATTCATGAATATAGTAACCTTGTTTATTGTTGTGCATATGTTAATCGTGCTAAATGGCATGATGATAGTCCAAACTACCTTGATCCTTGCAATGTGGACTTTAATACACATTTCGAACGCGATGACAACGGATTTATTATGCCCAAGACACTGCAAGGGAAGTATATGGTAGAGCACCTACAGCTTGATTTATATCGTTATGCTATCATTTGGAATCTTGATAGACTTTCCGAAAAGATTGATAAATTGAACGAAGTTACAAATCGATCTGGAAAGCTTAAGAGGATACTTTTCCAACTGTATGAAGAATACTACAAATACACAAAGTATCTCGTAGATAAATAATTCAGATAAATAATAATGTATATTGTTGTTCATTTTTTGGCTTAGACATGTCAAGAACGAACACAGAAGTATCTTATGAATAATAATATTTTTAGATATTTAAAAAAGAAAAAACTGACGGATCCCTTTCTAGTGAACAGTTTGTTTGTATCAGCTTATGTTCAGGAGAGGAAATGGTCTATTTTATATTGTTCTACTATTAAACGCTTATTATGTTGTGAGCATAGAGATGTCGCAGATTTCATTCATATACTGAAAGAAAATGGATTTAAGTTTTGTCTAGAGGATTTGATGGCACTATTCGAATATGTGATTTCTCCATCAGACAGAATTGTTACTGGTGCTGTATATACTCCAATTGGTGTTAGAAAACGAATTATCAGAGATTGCTTAAAGCAATGTAGTGGTCTTGCCAATATAAGGGCTGCGGATATTTCATGTGGATGTGGGGGATTCCTTATAGATATAGCCCTGTTCATTCACAAGACAACAAAAAAGAGTTTCGCAAGGATATTTGCTGAGAACATCTATGGCATTGATATTCAGCCGTATTCAGTGGAGAGAACAAAGATATTATTGTCTCTATTAGCTTTGGAAAATAATGAAGATGATGATTTCGAATTTAATATTCTAAAAGCAGATACGCTTGATTTCCATTCAAAACAATGGAATCAACAATATTCTCAGTTTGATGTGATTGTGGGAAATCCCCCTTATATCTGTTCAAGAAAACTTAGTGATGAGACAAGAGAGAAAATATTACGTTATGAAGTATGCCAAAGTGGACATCCAGACTTATATATTCCATTCTTTCAGATAGCTTTTGAGATGTTGAAAAAGCATGGCGTATTAGGCTATATCACTATGAACTCTTTCTTGAGATCTGTGAATGGTCGGGCAGTGAGGCGCTATTTCTCAGAGAATAGCATGAATATCAAAATTATCGATTTTCGAGGATTCCAAATATTTAAATCTAAGAGTACTTATACTTGTCTTTTTTATCTGAAGAATGGAATAAAGAGACGATATGTGCAATATATGATAAATGAGAAAGGTAATCTTTTTCAGAAGCCTCAATTTGCCAAGGTGGCATACGATGACCTGGATGATATGAAAGGTTGGAGTCTAAATGACTACAATAACATGCTTCCGTTGGAGCAGATAGGCACACCTATAGGTAAATACTGTGAATTGCGTCATGGGATTGCAACTTTGAACAATAGTGTCTATATCTTTAAGCCCATAGAAACTTATGCAGACAGATACGTGATGATGAAAGAGGGGCGACTGTATGAGATAGAAGCAGAAATTTGTAGGGATGTGGTCAATCCCAACAAGCTTAATTCTGAAGTAAGTTTTGATGATATCATTGAAAAGGTTATTTATCCTTATCAATTAGAGGCGGATGGTCATGTCAAAGTGATTAATGAGGAGATTATGAATACCCGAACTCCTTTGGCTTATGCCTATCTCATAAAGAATCGAGCCCTATTGGCTACTCGGGATAAAGGTAAGACCAATAAGTATCCTGCATGGTATGCTTTTGGTAGAACTCAATCTTTGAAGATGCCAAGATATAAATTGTTCTTTCCGAAATTTGCTAATAAGCCCATTCATTGTGTTTTAAAGGATGATGAGAATATGCTCCTTTATAACGGTATCGCTTTTGTTTCGGATAATGAGAGACAGTTGCAGATAGTTAAATGCATTATGGAATCAAACATCTTTTGGACGTATATCAAAAAGAATAGCAAACCGTATGCATCAGGTTATTATTCTCTGTCTGGGGTATATATCAAAAATTTCGGGGTTCCAAATTTTACTAGTATGGAGTCAAATCGTCTGATTGCAATGAAAGATAAAGATGAGATAGAAAATATGCTACTCAAGCATTATAACATGTAAATTTGGAAAAAATACATGGAATATATAGAATGAATGATAAATAGACACGTGTCATTCATAATTAGTATATTCGAAGGAATCCTTGTCGATCTCGATTCCAATGCAGGTCATAGCATCTTTTATTTGATTGAATATATCCTTATAATTTATCATCGCTAGCACGGGATAAAAGCCCCAATGAACCTATTCAGATTTCAGATGTAAAGATGTTGGGGACTAAACGAGACCTTTGCAAAACTCTCATTTTTATATTTTCCTTAATTCCGCAACTAAACACGTAATTTGGCATTAATATTTTTTATAAGTCTCTGAGGAACAATTGGTTCCTCAGAGTTTTGCTATTTGTAGGATTTTCACTAACTTTATGGTGTCAAAAAATCAAAGTACAATCCTACTTAGCATGGCAAAGATAGCAATAAAAAACGTAAGCATCCAAAATTCGCCGTATTGATACTTCACAAAAAAGCCCTTATATGACAGGTTTCATATAAGGGCTTTATATTATTTGCAGTTTATGGGCAGTAGCTTAATCGATTCATCCTCCTTCATGTCCAGCAGAGGTTTTGCTAAGACGTGCCTTAACCATCCGTAAGGTTCTATCCTTGCCTCCCTGCAACAGGCCATGAATGTATAGTAAGCATCCAAAATTCGCCGTATTGATACTTCACAAAAATGCCCTTATATGACAGGTTTCATATAAGGGCTTTATGTTATTTGCAGTTTATGGGCAGTAGCTTAATCAATTCATCCTCCTTCATGTCCAGCAGAGGTTTTGCCAAGACGTGCCTCAACCATCCGTAAGGTTCTATCCTTGCCTCCCTGCAACAGGCCATGAATGTATAGAAGATGGCATTGTTTTTCGCTCCCTCGTTATTGCCGCAGAACAGGTAGTTCTTTCTTCCCAGCGTGATGGGCCTGATGGCTTGTTCCATGAGGTTGTTGTCTATGTTGAAACGCCCGTCCTGTACGTATCGGCTGATACGTATCCATACGGAGAAGGCATAGCGCAGGGCTTTCTCCATGGCTTCGTTGGGGAGGTACTGCTTGTGTACTTCCTTAAAATATGCTTCAAGTGACTTCAGTATGGGATAGGCTTTGGATTTCCGTTCAGCCAGAACTTGCTCATGGCCGGCGTTGCCGTGCCTCAGGTTTTCTTCCAACTCGTAAAGTGCGGCGATGGTGTCGACTATGTGGGCGGCATTCTTGTCGTCTGCAGCTAAATGCTCGAACTTTCGCCGGACATGGGCCATGCAGCCCAACAGTTCTATGCCCTGAACGTTTTCAAACCTGCCGTATGCCTCATACCCGTCGGATTGTATGGCACCGTGGTAGCCTTTGAAAAGCTCGTCGGGCACGGCGCCCGACCGTGAACCTTCCTTCCAGTGGAAGAATACGCCCCGGGAATGCAGCGCATCCCTCACTCCCCAGAGGTACCCCCTGCGGGTCTTGCCCTTGCGGTCGGCAACCTGTACGCTGGTCTCATCAACTTGCAGGTAGGGGCTCTTCAAAATCAGCCCCGCTTGAAGCTTATACAGGGGATGCAGTGCATCGGCGGCACCGTGAACCCAACGGTTTATGGTTGAGGTGGGGGTGTTGATGCCGTGCTCCTTCCATCTGGCACTCTGCCTATACTCCGGCAGGTGACAGGCAAACTTTCCCGTGACGATCTCGGCCAGCAGGGAGGCGTCGGCAAAACAATCCACTGCCTGCCTCTGCAAGGGGGCTTCCAGTATGCCGACCTTCGCATCCGTTGGCCTTGCATCCTTCTGACGGCAGACAACGCGGTCTTCAACCTTGACATAAAAGCAAGGGGGACGTAGGCACAAGTGTTCAGTCCTGTCATGCCCGATGACGACCATACGTTCCGCATCATAACCCCCGGGATAGATTACCACAACCTCCCGCTCTATGTCGTCAGGAACGTAAGAGGCGTACGGCCTGCCTTTTCTTGAAGGGCGGGTGGCGCGGCTTGCCTCTCGGCGGCGCTTGGCCTGCTGCTTTATCTCGTCGATGATGGGAAGTGTTTCTGCGTGAAGCGGCGAACCTTCCTTTGCCCACTGTTCATCGAAGAGCGTGCCAGCCCACCCGTCGGGACTTTCCGGCAGGCGCTTCTCGCTGCGCCTACCGAATACCATACGTTCTAGTTCAAGGATGCGGCGGGACTTTCTTGCCAGCTCGGCATCCTTTTGCACAAGCTCGGCATCCTTTTGTTCAAGCTCGGCATTCTTTTGCTCAAGCTCTACGTCCTTACGCATAAGCTCCATGTCCTTTTGCACGAGAAGATTTACAACGTCTTCTCGAGTTAAGAAACGATAGTCAAGCGCAGTTTTGTTGTTGAACGTATTCATCAGCATGCCAGTCATTTATACAATAAAAAGATACGAAAAACATCTGACATGAGCAAGAAAACATCAAGGTTTGTTGTAACGTTTTCTTCGATAGCAACGGGGATTTATACCTTCCATGTAAAGGACCAATTCGTCCCACCGAAGTTCATAAAACCCTGCGGCCTGCTGCATAATCTTACCACTTAAACAGCCCTGCGCCATCTGCTTGTGATACACAACAAAGCCACAACGTTCCCAATGGAGCAATTTGATGCGGTTGCGAGGGCGATTATAAAACACATAGACACAGCCATAAGAAGGGTTGAAGTCATTACCACGTACGAATTGACATAAGCGGAGGATTCCCTGACGCATATCAACAGGAGTACAACAAACACGATAAACATTTGTTTCGTTGAGTGCAAACATATTTTTTTGCACAAAGGGAGGAAACAAAACATATCGGAAAAAGACGGCGAATATTGGATGCTTACGTTTTATGTTATATACTCTAATAACGTTTCCGATTCGGATTTATTGTATACCCGTTGTTAATACCCTTATAAGAGTGTTCGTCAATACCCTTATATGAGTGTTCGTCAATACCCTTATATGGGTGTTCACTGATACCCTTATATGACTAATATCACGAGGCTTTATATTACCTTTTAATTGGGGTGGTATAAAGGTCTTCATCTATTTTTCTTCCCCTCTCATCAAACAGTGAGTATATCCTCTTTAACTCTGATATAAGCATTTGCTCGAACGTTTCCCATTGGAATAGGGAGGTTGCATCGTCTCTATCACAATAGTGCACGGTGCTTGTTCTTTTATCTATATAAAGATAAGAACCGTCCCAGTCATAACCACCTATAAAGAAATGGTCGTCTGCCGCATTTCGAGGTCTTTCCCGAATGTTTGCCGTAATAATCGAAAACGGTTGGCGGCTTTCATCAGTGCTTCTTTTATAGTTTCTTCTTAACCCGTCTAAACAAAAGGTTCCAACCAATATGTCTAACCCATTGCTTACATCTAACAAGAATTTTTTATAATCGATGGGAATTTCCATGCCCAATTCTTTCTCCAATGCTTGGACATCGTTCTTACTTAGCGGAGGATACAGGGTGTTTAGCCAAGCCTCGGGGGCTATATGGGGCGCTTTTCCTATAAGGATTGCACCGGTGGATTGGGATTCTTCAATACCCTGGTCCTGAAATCTATAAATTAAATCCCTATATGTTTTATTCATATTCTATTTTTCTATATACGCTATACTATTTATGGTAAAGGCTCATCATTAAAAATGAAGAATTTGACAATAGTTGATTTAATCTCTATTGATTTTCTTCCCACTTGATGGATTCCTGTAATTACCATTATACCTACTAAGATGTTCTCCACCTTTCTTCACAAATTCAATATTTGACGGATCACCAGCATCTTCTGGATGTCCTTTTACACTATTAATGTGATGTCCTTCGTAACCCTTTACTTTTCCTGTTTCTTTTAATTCCTTTAATTCTTTCTTTGTCCATCTTCTGGAACCGCACCCTGTCCTTTCCCCTAATTCCGCAGTGTACAATCATGTAAGGAATCCAAGTGGCAGAGAAACAAAGTTCTCAAAACACTTGGATATGTCAGAATTTTCACCTATCTTGGTGCTGCAAACATAACAAGCAAGCAAAAAACTGACATGACAAAGGTAGCAATTAAAAACGAGAATATCACTTCCTTCGGAGGAATCTATCACATCATGGATGTTTTTTCAAAGTCGGGTTTTGAGAAACTTACTGAATCAGTATTGGGCAGACACGGATGCAGCGTAGGCATCCTGAACTTTAGCCGTCTGACTTCCCTGTCGTAGGGGCAATCATGCCGTTGTCATGTCTGGCCATTGAAGTATCTTGCTGCCGCGGCCATGGCCTTGGCCTCCGTCCCCGGCCCATGGCTTCTATTGCCGGATCAGGTTGCGCCCGGCATCGATACGGAGGAAGATAAAGAGAAGCAGGGTAAAGCCCCACAGAGAGGAACCGCCGTAACTGAAGAAAGGCAGCGGAATGCCGATGACAGGCGTCAGGCCGAGCACCATCCCGACATTGATGAAAAGATGGAACAGGAAAATCCCCGCGACACAATAGCCATAGACCCGCCCGAACTTGAAAGGCTGCCGCTCGGCAAGATACATCAGCCGCAGGATAAGGCAGAGGAACAGGATGAGCACAGCAGCCGACCCGAGGAATCCCTCCTCCTCGCCGACGGTACAGAATATAAAGTCGGTATCCTGCTCCGGCACGAACTTGAGTTTCGTCTGCGTACCGTTCAGGAATCCCTTGCCCTGCAGGCCGCCCGACCCGATGGCAATCTCGCTCTGGTGGACATTGTAGCCTGCTCCCGCCAGATCCTCGTCAAGACCCAAAAGGACGTTGATGCGCACACGCTGGTGAGGCTGCATGACATCATTCAGCACATAGTCGGCCGAATAGAAGAAAGCTATCGACCCCAAAGCGAACAATGCTATATAGAAATAATTGGCAAAGCGTGTGTTCAGGGCGTTGTAGACCAGATAACCGATGACACCGGCCGACAACACCAGCTGTACCCAGACGATATCAAAAGGAATGACGAACTCGGAGAAGAGCAGCGCCAGGGCGGTGAAACCAAAGACATATGCGAGCAGCAGGCGCGTCTTCCCCCTGTCGCCCACATACACCCACACCATGACCGACGAGAAAATCTGGACAAGCAGCAGGACAACGAACTTGCCCACAGAGGTGGGCGTATCCCACAGCAGAACCTCCTCGTACTTGATGCCGACCACGAAGTAGACGACCATCGCCAGCCCCATGAAGAGGAACGACCCCGGCATTCCTTCCCGGTAGAACATGAGAAAGAACGACAGATAGACAAGGGCGGAGCCCGTCTCCCGCTGTCCTACAATACAGAGCATCGGCAGGAAGATGATGCCGCAGGCCCCGGCAAAGTGTTTCCAGTTCTTCATGGTGAAACCATAGGCCGACATGAACTTGGCGATCGCCAGGGCGGTGGCGAACTTGGCGAACTCGGCAGGCTGCAGGCGGAGCGGCCCCATGACTATCCACGACCGCGACCCCTTGATGCTGTGGGGATTGAAGATGGTGGCGAAGAGTAACAGCACGAGAAGGCCGTAGATAATGTAAGCGAAGGTATCGTAGAAGCGGTCGTCCATCATCAGGAGTACGAAGCCCAGGCAGACGGACGTGCCGATCCACACGACCTGCATGCCCGAGCGGCTGGCCAGCGAGAAGATCTCGGTGTCGCCATACGTATAACTGGCACCGCAGACACTCACCCATCCGAAGACGAGCAGTGCGATGTAGATACCTATCGTCCACCAGTCCAGCGAACGGAGCACCCCGGGCTGTCTATCTGCTGCATAATTACTTGGCACGGTTTACGTTCTCCTTGCTTTTCGACTTGTCTTTGGACGGTTTCCCCTTGTCCTTCGACCTGTCCTTACTTTTATCTTTGCGCTCCTTGCGGGAGTCCCTGCTGTCCTTCTCTTTCTCCTTTTCCTTCCTGTCGCCTTCCCTGTCTCTGTCCTTGTCTTTCTTCTCCGGCCTGACCAGCTCTTCCGGTTCGACACGGATGGCAGGGTCGTTCTGCGGCTGCCTGTTCTTCTCCTTCTCCTCCGCCTCTTTCTTCGCCTGCGCCTCCTTTGCCCTGTCGGCTTCTTCCCGGTCCTGCTTCTCCCTGACCATCTTCAGCGAATCACGGATGATGTTCACACGCTTTATGGAGTCCAGACGGAGGGAGTCAGCATGCGACAGCGGCCGCTTGAACGGATAAGAGATATGCCGTTTCTGGATGGCGGCCGCCCTGGCGGCATCGCCTTCGGTCAGCTTCCCGTTGATGTACTGTTCGATCATCAGCGACCCGATCGGCACACCGAACTCGGCACCGAATCCGCCGTTCTCCACATAGACGGCAATGGCAATCTTCGGCGTATCGACCGGTGCGAAACCCATGAATACGGAGTGGTCCTTGCCGCGGTTCTGCGCCGTACCCGTCTTTCCCGCCAGCGAGTAACCGGGATGAACGGCATAGGCACAGGTTCCGCCGCGTACGGAAGACATCATGCCGGCTATCACCTCCTGATAGGCCCGGACGCTTCCTTTCGTCCGATGGCGTTCCATGTATTTGCGGTCGAGCGGCTTCCCCTGGATACGGCGCACGACGTGCGGCGTGACGTAATAGCCCCGGTTGGCGATCGTCGCACCGAGATTGGCGATCTGCAGAGGCGTAAGGTTCACCTCGCCCTGTCCGATGGAGATGGAGATGACCGACAGCGGGTTCCACGTCTTGAAGGCATGGTCGTAGAACTTCGCATTCGGAATCATCCCGCGCTTCTCACCGGGAAGGTCGATGCCCAGCTTGTATCCGAATCCCATGGACACCATGTAGTCGCGCCAGACATCCATGGCATCGTCGAGTGTCCTGTACTTGCGGCGGTTGGAGAGCATGTGGTAAAGTCCCCAGCAGAAGAAGCTGTTGCAGGAAGTGCTGATGGCGGGGACCAGCGAGAGCGGGGACGGATGACTGTGGCAGCCTACGTGCAGTCCCTTGAAATAGAAACCGTGGTGACAGGGATACCGGGTCGAATCGGAGATGATTCCCTCCGTATAATACGTGACGGCCTGACCGGTCTTGAATGTCGACCCCGGGGGATACTGTCCCATGATGGCACGGTTGAGCAGAGGTTTCGCCGGGTCAAGCGTAAGGTCGTGCTGGTACTTTCCGCGCAGCTTGCCGATCATCGCCCGGGGATCGAAGGTCGGCGAAGACACCATCGCCAGAACCTGTCCTGTCTTCGGCTCGATCGCCACGACGGCGCCGAGCTTACCCTCCATCAGCCGTTCGCCGAGTGCCTGGAGATCGGCATCAAGGCCGAGCTGCAGGTCGCGTCCGGGGTGCGGCCGCTGGTCGTACTTGCCGTTCTGGTAACGTCCCTGTATCTGGCCGTGGGCGTCGCGGAGCAGGATCTGCACGCCCTTGCGTCCGCGCAGGTCCTTTTCGTATTCACGCTCGACACCCATCTTTCCGATATAGTCGCCCGGCTGGTAGTAGTCGTCTTCCTCGATGTCGCTCTGGCTCACCTCCGCCACGTCACCGAGCACGTGTGCGGCGACAGGACGCTGATACTGGCGGACGCTGCGTTTCTGTATGTAGAAGCCGGGGAAGCGGTAGAGCTTCTCCTGAAAGGCACTGAACTCCTTGTCGCTCAGCTGGCTCAGGAAGAGCTGCTGGGTAAAGCGGGAATAGCCGGGGTTCTTGTTCCGGTCCTTGATGCTGAGCATCCGGTTGATGAAGTCGGCCTTGGTGATATTCAAAGCCTTGCAGAACTCAAGCGTATCGAGGTGGCCGGCCATCTCATTGGTGACGACCATGATGTCGTAGGCCGGCTGGTTGTAGACCAGCAGCCTGCCCTTCCTGTCCGTGATCGAACCGCGCGAGGGGAACTCGATCTTCTTCAGAAAAGCATTCGAGTCGGCGCTCTTCCGATAGTCGTCGCTGGCTATCTGAAGCGCAAAAAGACGTACGATGTAGATCGCCACAATGCCGATGGCGACCGCACTGAGCACAAGGCGGCGATTCTCAAGATTGTAATCTTTCATATCCTACCGCCTCCTTACGTTCTCGACTACAAGAATAAGAATCAGTGTGAGCAGCGAACTGCCGCCGATGCACTGCAGCCATTCCAGCACGTTGAAGAAGCTGAACATCTCCAACGAGAAGAAGGCCACATTGTATATCAGGATGAGAATGGCGGCATACCACGTGTACTGTGGGATGCCGAGCGTGTCCATGCCGGGCTGGAAATCTTCGCTGCTGTCACGAGGGATAAAAGGACGCAGCACGAAGGGCTGCAGGGCCGCCGTCAGTGTCAGCGACCCGGCGGCGACTCCCGGCGTGTTAGAGAAAGCGTCAATGATGACGCCCATCAGAAAGCCCCACAGCAGGATCGCCCACTGGGGATAGTCGCGCGGGAAAAGAAGGATGAAATAGACATAAAGCAACGGCGTGGCGACAGCAAACAGATGGATGTGGTTGAGAACAAACACCTGTGCCACCGTCAGGACGGCAAACCCTAACAAACGTTTAAGGAAATCTACATTCATTCTGTCTATTCTAATTCAAAGGGAATCAATGCCTCATGTCCGGCATGTTCTAAAAACTCCGCATCCGGCTGCTGCTGATATGAATACCGTCCGCTTCCCGTGCCTTGCACTGCATCCGGTTCGGCTGCTTCCGCTTCCCTTTCAGCCGCGGCGTCCGCCGTACGGCTTTCAGGCAGAGCGGCAGCATCCGTCTGCCAAGAGGCGGGAATCCATTGAAGGAACTTCATAGAACCCGCCGTAAGATCTTCAGCCCACAGGAAGAGAGCCGTCCCCAAGGTTATCCTTCGCCCGGCATACCGCCGCCCGGCCACCGCCTACTGTCCCTGACTGGCATTCTGCTCCTCGAGCGGCCGGATGGAATCCTGCGCCGCCCTGATGACCTGCCGCTGCTCCCTGACGGAGGCATCATCAATGACGCAGACATCACGGAGGTTGCCGAAATCGGTGGAGAGCTGTATCTGAAGCCGGTAGGAAAGACCGTCTTCCGAATTATAGACGTGCCTGATCCTGCCGACCAGTACCCCCGCCGGGAACACAGAGGAATAGCCGCTCGTCACGACGCGGTCGCCCAGCTTGAACTTGGCATGTCGGGGCACATCGTCCAGATAGGCCACATCGCTGGCCCCTCCGTTCCAGTGGAGGTAGCCGAAGTAGTCGCGCCCCTGAACGGAACAGCTGATGTTCGACTTCGAGTTCAGCACCGGAATGATGACAGCATAGTGGATGCCCGCCATATAGACGATGCCTACGACACCGTTGCCGCATGCCACGCCCATGTCCTTGCGCACCCCGTCCCACGTTCCCTTGTTGATGGTAATGAAGTTGTCGGGGCGGTCGAGTGAATTGGCAACCACCTTCGCCTGGATCAGACGGAACTTCGACAGGAAACGATACTGCCCGCGGTGCAGGAAGGTGGAATCCTTCGTACGGTCGTAAAGCTGCGAAGACAGTTCCTTCACCTGCTGCTCCAGCTCGAGATTGCGCCGGGTCAGCTGCTCGTTCGCCTCGCCCATCGTCAGGTAGGACGTCACCTTCGAGCTCGCCTCGTATGCCAGCCCGGCGAAATAGTTCGCTGATGTGAACCACACACTGCCCTGATAGTCATTGAATCGGAACAGGAGAACCATACTCAAGACTTCCAGGGCAACGAACAAGAACCAATGCTTGTACTTAGCAAGGAACTCTGTCAGATTGTGCATGAACGTCGGTCTGTTATCTCATCAAGAACGAGAAACGGTCTACGTTCTTCAATGCAATGCCTGCGCCCTTGGCCACACTGTGCAGCGGATCCTCGGCGATATGGAACGGAATGTTGATCTTGTCGGTCAGCCGCTTGTCGATGCCACGGAGCAGCGCACCGCCGCCGCTGAGGTAGATGCCGTTCTTCACGATGTCTGCATACAGCTCGGGCGGCGTGTTCTCGAGTGCCGAGAGCACGGCGTTCTCGATCTTGGCGACTGTCTTGTCAAGGCAGTGGGCAATCTCCTGATAGCAGACAGGAACCTCCATCGGCAGGGCCGTGATGCGGTTAGGGCCGTGGACGATATAGTCTTCCGGGGCTTCCTCGCCCAGGTCGGTCAGCGCAGACCCCACGTGGAGCTTGATGCGCTCGGCCATGCGTTCGCTGACCTTCACGTTGTGCTGGCGGCTCATGTATTCCTGAATGTCCGCCGTGAGGTCGTCGCCGGCCACACGGAGGGAGTTGTTGCATACGATACCTCCCAGGGAAATCACGGCAATCTCGGTGCTGCCGCCGCCGATGTCGACGATCATGTTGCCTTCCGGCGCCTCGACGTCAAGCCCCATGCCGAGGGCCGCTGCCATAGGCTCGAAGATCAGGTAGACATCACGGCCGTCCGCATGTTCGGCTGAATCGCGGACAGCACGCAGCTCTACTTCGGTAGAGCCTGACGGAACGCCGATCACCATACGCAGCGACGGAGAGAAGAAGCGGTTGCCGCTGTGCACCATCTTGATCAGTCCGCGCATCATCTGTTCGCAGGCGGTAAAGTCGGCGATGACACCGTCGTGCAGCGGACGGATGGTACGGATGTTGGGATGTTCCTTCTCGTACATCATCTTGGCATCGCCGCCCACGGCAATCATCTTGTCCGTACGACGGTCCAATGCCACCACAGACGGCTCGTCAACGACGATCTTGTCATCACTGATAATAATCGTGTTCGCCGTTCCCAGGTCCATAGCAATCTCCTGGATAAATGAAAATAATCCCATTAATCAATGTATATTTTGTAAGTGTATATTCCGTTCTTCAAACAGGGCTATTCCGTGGCGAACCACTCATGGATAGCGGTGTCGTAATGGCTGCTGACCCCAAAGGCACGCTCGGCAAACATCCGGCGGTCTTCCAGGTCGGTCTTCGCCCCCTTCGTATTGAGAAGCTGAAGCAGCACGGGGTACTCGGCCTTGCTCGGGATGATGACGACATCCTTGAAATTCTTGCCGCCGGCACGTATCAGCGAGATACCGCCGATGTCGATCTTCTCGATGATGTCTTCGGCACTGGCACCGCTCGCCACAGTCTGCTCGAAAGGATAAAGGTCCACGATGACAAGGTCGATTGCCGGGATGTCGTACTCCCGCATCTGCGCCTGGTCGCCCTCGTTGTCACGACGTGCGAGGATTCCTCCGAAGACTTTCGGGTGGAGGGTCTTCACGCGTCCGCCGAGGATGGAGGGATAGGTCGTCACATCCTCCACCTTCCGGCATTCGTAACCCAACGACTCGATGAACTCCTGCGTCCCGCCCGTACTGAGGAATTTCACGCCTTCCTCGTCCAGCTTCTTGAGCAGGTCCTCAAGTCCGTCCTTGTGGAAAACCGAGATCAGAGCGGTCTTAATCTGTTTTGTACCAGCCATTATAAAACGTTTTATGGATTTGAATTGCAAAGTTACTAATTATAAGCGACTATGCAACATTTTAATTCAAAAAAAACCAAAAGACAGCCAACTATTTGCTGAAAGTCAATCGCTTCGCCAGTCCGGCCCGCATGGCAGACAGGAGCTGGGAAAGGCGGAGACGGATGCGCCGGTCGGTGTCTCTCCCCGCGCAGACGCATGGGACAGGGATTCCTGACCGGTCGGGAATCCGGTTCCCGACGGCCGGTACCGCTGTTCCCAGCGGCCGGGAACACCCGTCCCGACGACCGGGAGCAACGGACAGTGCTGCCTAACGTCGGGAGGACGACTACTTTTCGTCTTGCTTTCAAACTCGGCTGACGGATGATGTCACCGCAGTGCCGGGACAATGGCAAGATAGACGACATCGTGGTCGGTACGGTTCTCGAACCAGTGGAAATGTCCTTCCGGACAATAATGCACCTGCCCTACCCTCGCCGTCTCCGTCGTATCGTCATAATGGACGGTCAGCTCTCCGCTGAGGACATACATCGCCTCGAACGTACCCGTATGCTGATGGTGGCCGCTGCTGGCACCCGGCCGCAAGGTGGAATACATGATGCGTGCCTTTTCGTCCACATAGGCCCGCACGTCGAGCCGCCCTTTTCCGCCTTTGAATCCTTCGATATGCGCTTCGGCAATCCTGTCAAAATCAATGATCATAATGCTTCCTTTTTAAGGCATGTCCTAAAAACGCCACGTTGGTCTATCGCTGACAGGGGCTTTTCCTGCCCTTTAAGTTCTTTGCCTTCATAAGGCGTCTTCAGCTTTCTTTCCCAGCCGCACAGCCCGCCCTGCACCTGCAAGAGGAAAGCAGAACCAGCCCGCCTGAAAGGCAAAAACCCGTCAAAGGTGATTTCCAGAACCTGCCTGAATTTCTCTCCGGCAAAATTACATAAAAATATTGAATAACACGCCGGACAGAGAAAGAATGCTTCTTCCTTCGGCGGAGAGGCAGAAAAAAAAGCAGAAACTCCGGCCGGAGTTTCTGCTTTTTCATTTTGTCTCTTCTGAAGATCAGAAAGTATAACGCAAGCCGACCTGACCGCGCCAGCGGCTGTAATAGTCGCTGTAATCACGTGTCGCATAGCCGCCGGTGAACTGGTAATGACCGTTCTTCTGGTAGTTTACAGGACTGTAGTAAACGCCGAAGCCGTCGCCATGGGTATGTCCCCAGTCCTTGTTCAGCAGGTTGCCGACGTTGATGATGTCGAAGCTCAGTTCGAGCGAGTTCATCTGTCCGCCTACCTTGAAGCTGTACTTCTGTGCGAGGTGTACGTCGAAGTGATGCTCGAAGGCGAGATTGTCCGCATAACGCTTGTAGAACTCTCCGCGGTGCTTCTTCATGTACGAGTCGTTGCCGATCCAGTACTTCATCAGCTGCCGCTGCATGTCCTCCGTCAGCTTGGGAGCCGTGAAGCCTTCGCCGAACACGGCCTTCGTAAGCGCATTGGCAGAGAAGTCGGTCTCGTCGAAACGCATTTTGTCAATCTGCGCATCAGTCGGGATGAAGAACAGGTCGTTGCCGTTGGCGCCGTCCTCGTTGACGTCACCGTAGTAATAGAGGGTATAAGGCGAGCCGCTGCGTCCCTGATAGATCAGTCCGACCGTGGTCTGCCACTCTTTCTTGGATCCGTAGTTTGCGTGATAGTAAACGGAAGCCTGAAGCCGGTGAGGCACATTATAGGCGGAGCGGCCGAGTTCCGGATCGTTGGAATTCCGGTAAGTGTAGTTGAATCTCCAGTTGCTCTCTGCAACGGAAGAGCCGCCGTTGTTCACACTCATGGACCGTGTCCAGGTGTAGCTTGCCATGAGGTCAAGACCGAAGTTGAAATGCTTCTCCGCCTTCAGACTCAGGTTCACGGTGTAACCTTTCGACGTATTGCTCAGCTTGTAGATGTTGGCAAAAGGCGTACCGTTCGTCGTCTTGGCAAAGAGCGGCCGGTTGTCCTCGACCGGTGAGCCTGCACTGCCGTAGACCTGGCCGTAGGTCTTGCCGGTCTGCTCGTAGGCAAGGTTCTGGTAGAGGATGTCGTTCAGCGTCTTCGAGTAGATGGCCTCTGCTGTCCAGTTGATGCCCAGCACATTGAAATCAAAGCCGAGATTGAAGCGCAGGTTCTGCGCGAACTTGAAGTGACGGTCGTAGACGTTGATGGTCTGGCTGCCGGTCGCCTTCAGCTTCGAGGCATTGGCCTCCTGTGCGTTCGGGTCGAGCAGCAGATCCAGTCCGTTGGTCTTATAGGAATTGTAGGTGGAGAGCTGGATGCCCGTGTTGGAGTAGTTGTTGCTGATCCATACGAACGGTATGCGGCCGGTGAACACGCCGGCACCACCGCGGAGAATGAACCTGTGGTCGTGGTTGATGTCCCAGCGGAAGCCTACACGCGGACTCCAGAGCGGCGTGCTTGACAGTTTCTGATTGGTCTTGACGTTCCATCCTCTCGTCTCGGCATACTGGTTGAACGGCTCGTTGGCCGTCGGCGTGTCAAAGATGATCGGCATGTCCATACGGAGTCCGTAGGTCAGCTGGAAATTGTTGGAAACGTCCCATTTGTCCTGCGCATAGAAACTCAGCTGTGCCGCACCGAAGGAAGCCTCCCACCTCGGGTCGCCAGTCACATCCGTATTGGCATGACCGTAACGGTACTGGTTGAGGTAGGACTTCGCAGGGTCTATCGTCCCTGCGACATAATCATCGTAGTAGCTCTTGAAAGCATCGTAGTTCTTGAAGGTATAGCTGCCGAAAAGATCCTGGATAAAGAGGTTCGTGAACTTATACAGTTCGTTGTGCGTACCGAAGGTGTAGGTGTGGTTGCCCTTGTACCAGGTAAGGTTGTCCTCCAGGGTGTAGATGTCCTGGTCCAGACGGTTGGCCATGGAGGAACGCTCGATGCCCAGGTTGACGGAACCGCCGCCGACATTGTTGACGGAAATGCTCGGATATTCGCCGTTGATGTCACGTTTGTCCCTCACGCGTACATAGCTGGCACGCGCCTCGTTGGCCACCGACGGAGAGAGACGGCTCTGCAGCTCGGCGATGAACGAGTTGGTCACGCTCTTGAACGGATAGGCATAGCTGCTGCCGTTGAGGGCTTTGCGCGAACCGGCGTTGTTCAGCTGGGACGCACTGACGATGCTCCAGCGCAAGGTGGCCTTGTTGGTCTCGTTGATGTTCCAGTCCAGTTTCAGTCCGCCCTTGTCGCTCCTTGTGTAAATATCCTCGGTAGAGAGAGCCGTGGGATAGTTCACTCCCTGACGCTGTGCTAGGTCGGCAATCTTCGCAAGTACATCGCTGGCCTTGGCGGCATCGACAGCAGATGACTCCGCTCCGAGCGTGTAAAGGTTCGGATAGGTCTTGTTGGTCTTCTCATAGTTGGCAAAGAAGAAGAGCTTGTCCTTGATGATCGGACCGCCGAAGGTAATGCCGGCATTGTACTCCTGCTGCTTGTTGTACTTGGGCGCATAGCCGCCGTCGGCGAGAGGATACTTGGATCCGATGAGGTTCTGGTTGTTGCCGAAACCATAGACACTGCCATGGAAAACATTCGTTCCGCTCTTGGTAATGGCGTTGATGGCACCTCCCGTGAAACCGCCCTGACGGACGTCAAAAGGTGCGACGTTCACCTGAATCTGCTCAATCGTCTCCATGGAAACAGGCTGGGCACCGGCCTGACCGCCGTTGGCACCGTCGGCAGCAAGACCGAAAACATCGTTGTTGGCCGCACCGTCAATCATGAAGGAATTGTAACGGTTGCTCGTTCCGGCGAACGACATGGCACCGTTGTTGGAGGTCGTCAGCTGCGGATTGAGGCGTGCCACATCGGCAATACCGTGAGTGATGCTCGGCATATCGGCAATCTGCTTGGAACTAAGGCTCGTTGCCGCTCCTGTCTTCGTAGCATTGACACCGGCACTTCCTGTCACGACGACTTCCTGAAGTTCCTTGGAGTCGTCCTGAAGCGAGCAGGAGAGTTCTTCCGTCTCGCCGAGGCGGAGCGTCACGTTCTCAAACGTCTTCGTCTTCTGGCCGACGTAAGCGACCGACACCTTGTACGGACCGCCCACACGCATGCCCTGGATGGTGTAGCGGCCGTCAATGTTCGTCACAGCCCGGTAGACTGTTCCCGATGGCACATGGGTCGCCGTAACGGTAGCCCCGATGACATCCTCGCCCTGAGACGTTACCTTGCCGCTGATTCCTGATGTTGTAATCTGTGCCATGACGGTTGTTGTCATGGCAAGCAACAACGTAACCAAGAAAAGTAATCTTTTCTGCATAGTTCTGCTAAGAGATTAAATGAAATAATAACGTTATTTAAATGTATGTTGCAAATATAAGCAAATTTTCCGATACTTACACGGTAAACCGTAAAAAAGTTGTAACGACCTCTGCTTACCCTATCCTTATCCTGCCCTCCTCATCACAGCCTATCATCGCCTACTATCACCTATTACTGCCTGTCCTACTCATCATTGCCTATCACCGCCTATCACCACCTTCCATCAAAAAAAGCAGCCTACACCCTTCGTGCAAGCTGCGACATCATCACGGCACTCAGCCCTGCCGTCTCCGTGCGCAGACGGCTGTTCCCCAGCGTGACACTCTCAAAGCCATGCGCCATGGCAAGGCGGATCTCGTCGATAGAGAAGTCCCCCTCAGGCCCTATCAGTACGGTAAGATCCTCTGCCGGAGAGGGGGTATCCGCATCTGTCTGCCTCCGGTCCTGTGAAGACCGTACCGCCGGGAAGACGCAGCTGATGGCGGAGAAGAAGTCTGCACGAGGAATCTCCGGATAACAATGACAGATATATTTCCGTCCGTTATCAGGACAGTGCTCGATGAACGACCGGAAGGACATCATCGGGTTGACCGCCGGCTTCCACCCTTTCCGACTCTGCTTTACAGCCGAAATGACGATTTTCTCGATACGGTCTGTCCGCAAGGTCTTGCGTTCGGAGAACTTGCAGTCCAGGAAGCTGAGCACGTCAAACCCCACTTCCGTGGCCTTCTCTGCCATCCACTCCATGCGCCCCATGTCTTTCGTAGGGGCTATGGCAAGATGGATCCGTCCTCTCCAGGCGCGTGTCTGCCGCAAGGTCTGCCGGATGACATAGATACATTTCTTTGTCGTCGCCAGTGCCACCTCCGCCCGATAGAAGCATCCTTCACCGTCCATCAGGAACAGCTCGTCCCCTTCCTTCAGCCGCAGGACACGCAGCGCATGGACGGCTTCCTCGGCCGGCAGCTCGTTCACCGCAGCCGCATCAGGCACATAAAAATATCTCGCTTCTTTCATTGTTGGTCTCTGACGGGAGCGGCCTCAAGAGGGCATCCCGCACACATTATCCCTCCTTTTTCCTGTGCTTCAACTCATCCCGGAGCATGGAAGCCAGTTCGTAGTTCTCGTCTTCTATCGCCTTGTCCAGCGCCTGACGCAGCATCTCTACGCTCAGCGCGTTGACCGGCAGGGCTATCTTGTTCCTGTCGGCATGGTTGCCCACGCTCTGCCGGTTGAAGAGATGCTCCTCCATGAAGATGTCCAGCTTCGCCACCTGTGCCAGCAGTACGGCATCAGAGGCACGGACCGGTGTAAGACTCAGATCGTCCTTGTCGACCAGGAGCGCCTTGTACTGGCCGTCGATGATCGAATTGAAGAGAATCTCATAATGGACACCGGTCATCCGGGGATTCACACTGCACAGCACTTCCGGCAGCAGCCGTTCCGTGACGGCTGCATCCCCCGTCCGAAGTCCAAGTTCATACTCCATGCGCCCGTCGCATACAATGGCGACCTGCCTTGTATGCGAAAGATCTGACAGGATAAGAAGCCCCAGCTCCGGTCCTCCCACGATCTGGGATATTCCCGTATATACCAACTGGACTTTGCTCATTATGAATTGTTCTCTTACACCTTATACAATACACATCCTCAGCCGCCCCCTACGCTTTCCTGGGACGGAAGATCAAAGCGAAGCTGACACCCACGACAAAGGCATAACCTGCGAAGATGAACCAGCAGGACTGCCAGTCGCCGACCGTCAGCGTGTCCGTTCCCACCTGCTGCGGATGGGTATAGACATTGATGACGGCCTGCGCCGCCAGCGTCCCTATCGTCGCCCCTACTCCATTCGTCATCAGCATGAACAGCCCCTGCGCCGACGAGCGGAGCGCCGGTTCCGTACTGTTGTCCACGAACAGCGAGCCCGATATGTTGAAGAAGTCGAAGGCAACGCCGTAGACTATCATCGACAGCACGAAGAGCAGTACTCCGGGGAAGCCCGGATTGCCCACCCCGAACAGTCCGAAGCGCAGCACCCATGCGAACATGGCTATCAGCATGACATTCTTGATGCCGTAATGCCGCATGAAGAAAGGTATCAGCAGAATACAGCAGGTCTCGCTGATCTGTGAAAGACTGATCAGGATATTGGCATGCTGCACGCCGAAGGCCTGTGCGAACTCCTGCTGTGCGCCGAAGCTGAACAGGAACGGATTGGCAAAGCTGTTGGTAATCTGAAGGCTCACGCCCAGCAGCATGGAGAAGATAAAGAAGATGGCCATCTTCTTCTGCCTGAACAGTGTGAAGGCACGCAGGCCGAAGGCATCGACGAAGCTCTTCTTGTCCGTCCCCTTACTGACTTCGCACTTCGGCAGCGTAAAGGTATAGAGGAACAGAATGATGCTCACCGCCCCGGAAGTGACAAACTGGTTCTGGTTGCTCTGGAAGCCCAGGAGGTCGACCAGCCACATGGTAAGGATGAATCCGATCGTCCCGAACACACGGATCGGCGGAAAGTCCTTCACCGTGTCCATGCCCGCCCGAGTCAGTGCGCTGTATGCCACGGAGTTGGTTAGTGCCAGTGTCGGCATGTAGAATGCTACCGACAGCGAATAAAGCGTGAAGATAATGGAGAACTCCGCATGACCGCCCGCACCCAGACCGTAGCCTGCCGTGGCAAACATGAACAGTCCTGCAAGCAGATGGCAGAAGCCCAACAGCCGCTGGGCAGGCACCCAGCGGTCGGCCACGATGCCCATCAGCGCCGGCATGAAAATAGACACTATTCCCTGCATGGAATAAAACCAGCCGATCTCCGGGCCAATCCCGATATTCCCAAGATAACGACCCATAGAGGTCAGATAAGCTCCCCACACCGCGAACTCCAGGAAGTTCATCAGTGCCAAACGTACCTTCAAATTCATGTTTTCAGTAATTGATTTATGACCGCAAAAGTAGTGATTTTATCAGAACTGACCAAATGTGCGGTCTGTTTTTCCTATCGGAACTCCGTACCGTTCCAGGTAAGCACCCGGGGCTTCAGCAGGACGGACACACGCTCCGCCTCCTTCGCCGAGAGCAAGGGATAGCTCCAGCTTACCGAGAGCGAGTTGCTGTCAGCCGACAGACGGTAGGCTCTCAGGCGGGGTGTCATCAGCGGTTTCAGTTCTGCAAACTCTTCCTCGCTCATCGTCTCCGGCCGTTCCGCCACGTCCTTGCAGACAACGACAACCGGCTTCCGCTGCCAGAGCCGACTGAACAGACCGATCCGGCTTTCTGCCGCCGGCCCCTCCCACGTCTGCACGAGCACCAGTGTCGACGGGTCCAGCAGTCTGATCTCCATCCGGCTGCTCCCGCTGAGTCTCACCGAGAGATAGCTGTCCGTCATGCGTTCTATCCGCACCGTGTCGCCCAGGGCATCCCTGACGGCCGGCTCCGCCTTCATACCCACGTAATCGGCCAGCTCCGTACGCTGGTTTCTGTTCAGATAAGGGACAAGGCTGTCGGGCATCTCTATCCACACATCCCGCAGGCTCTGGGCAGAAACCCCCAGCCAGCCGGCAAGGAAAAGGAGCAGTATCAAAGATTTTCTCATGACTATACAGTAATTAGAACGGTCCGAACGACAGATCACAGCGATTCCGGAAGGTGGCGATGGTGAAGAGACGTACACCGTCCTTGTCGTAGCCGACGACAAACCGTCCGTCTTCCGGATTCATGCCCTCCGTCGTCAGGTAAGTCTCTCCGTACTTCTTCCACAGGACTCCCATCCGCTCTACCGCCTGCGTATGGGTCGCACAGACATTCTTCAGCCGGACAAGCTGCAGCCGTCCGCTGTCGTCAAAGAACACATTGGCCTCGGTGAACTGCTCTCCGTTGAAGACCACGTTGCTGAACACGACCTTCCCGACCGTCTCCGAGACAGGCTGCCCGAAGCGGCGGGTGAACTCTTCCATCGCTCCCCGACGGTCGGTCCGGAACTGAATGCCGTCTATCGGCTGCTGTGCATACGCCGTCAATGCGAACGGGAAAAAGACGAGAGCCAGTAAAAAATGCTTCATTTCTGTTTATGGATTATGTCTGCCTCCTCGTCCGGAGGCCTCTGCAAAAGCAGAACCGGCAGAGACAAAGCAAGGTCTGTCCCCGTCGTGCCGCATGCAGATTCGTTCCTGCAAAGGTACAAAAAAGAAAGAAGAAACGAAGAAAAAGCGAAATCGTTTTGCCATCTCTGCCTTTTCTTTTACCTTTGCCGATAGAAAACAAAGAAAAAAAGAAAGAAGATATGAAATGCCCGGAATGCAACCATGAGGTAAACGAGCAGGAGAAGAACTGCCCCCGCTGCGGCGCACCACTGCATCACGACGACAAGGACGACGACCCCACGCTGAGCCGCGGGCTGGTGGTCTTCATCATCATCGGCACGATCTTCCTGGTCGCCTTCGGCTTCTACTATTACGCCCAGCATAAGAACGACCCGGAATACACCCAGACCGCCATAGAACCTGACTCGAACCTGGCCGAGAACAACAAGGCGAAGTTCGACACGATAGCCAGGGACACGACAGCGAAAGACTCGGCAGACAGCCAGGAGCAGGAACAGGCGGAAAAAGTTTTCAACAGCATCCGCGGCCGCAGTCACGGACGGCACAGGAGCCGGCCGCACGACACGCCCGCCGCCGCTTCCGACGAACCGGCCGGGTCACCTGAGACGCCGTCTGCCTCTTCCAGCGAGCAGCAGACCGTCGCCCCCGCTGCCTCCAAGCCACGGGTGGAAACGATCGAGACAGAATAGGCGACAGACGGCGTTCTGCACCAGACACGGCACGGAAGCCGCCATACCGGATACGGTTCTTTTCTCATCGCGTGCAGGAAAGCCGCCCATACAGCCGGGCCGGAAGCAGCATCTTCACCTTATTATATTGGGACACCAGCCGGAAGACACAACCAGCGCATGCCCTTCCAAAGCACCCTGCAGGGAGGCTTCAGGCTGTGCGCCCTGCTTGCCGGCCGCCACCGGCTCCTCCGGGCGGATGGGGCTTGCAGAGGTCTCATTCCATGAAGCCAGACGGACAGGTTCACCGGACTGCCGGATCCCTTCCGGACGGGTACAGGCCGGTGCGGAAACAAAGAGAGCCGCAGGACTGCCAGATACTGGCTGTCGCTGCGGCTCTCTCCTTTTTATCCTGACTTGCAGAATCGTCCTGCAGGCCGGAAGGGGCCGTTTACTTGATCAGACTTACCGAACGCTTGAGGAACTTGTCCAGTGCTGCCCCCTGCAGCATCCCGTTCTGCAGCAATGCCAGATCGATGAGCTGGTGTACCACCTCGTTGTCCTTGGCGTATGCAGCCACAATGGCCTTCTCCTTGTCTTTGAGGTCGGAGACAGCCTTCTGTGTTTTCTGCATATCGTCTTTCTCCTCCTGCGTCAGCTCTTCGGACTTCTTCTTGTCCTGCGACTGGTGCAGGGCGGCCAGACGTGCCTCCTGTCCTTTCAGTTCGCTTGCGACAGGCTTCAGCTCCTCCGCCGTATTCGCCGTTATCTCGCCGAGCACCTTCTTGACCAGAGGATGGTCGGCATTCAATACGAGGTTATAGGAGTCGGGCATCTGGGCATAGAACCCCATGCCCTGCTGGAAGTGGCTCATTTCCTTCATGCGGCGCATATACTCGTTCTGTGTGATGAGAACCGGCTGGAAGTCTTCTCCGAGCGACTGGACATCCACCATGAACTCCGCCTTGGCAATGGATGGGATCTGCGAGCGGAAAGCCTCTGACAGATTGGCAGTCTCACCGGCTGACAGATGGGTCTCCGGCGCATCCTCTTTCTGTATGATACGGTCAAGGACATCAGCGTCCACGCGCACATAACGTGTCTTGTCCTGCTTCTGCTCGAGCATCGACAGTGTCGGCACATCCAGCTGTCCGCCTGCATCAATGACACTGTAACCCTTCTGTCTGGCAGCCTCGATATAACTGTACTGCTCCTCCTTGTCGGTCGTATACAGATTCACCAGGACTCCCTCCTTGTCGGTCTGGTTGTCCTTGACGAGCGTCCTGTACTCCTCGTAGGTGAAATACTTCCCTTCCGTATCCTTGACGAGTGCGAAATCCTTGGCACGGTCATAGAAGTCGGGCTGCGACAGCATCCCGTAATGGATGAAAAGCTTCAGATCATCCCACTTCGCCTCATATTCCTTACGGTTTTCCTTGAAAATGCTCTGCAGCCGATCGGCAACCTTCTTCGTGATGTAGGTGGCGATCTTCTTCACATTGGCATCACTCTGCAGGTAACTGCGGCTCACGTTCAGCGGAATGTCGGGAGAATCGATGACGCCATGCAGCAGGGTCAGGAACTCGGGCACGATGCCCTCCACCTGATCGGTCACGAACACCTGATTGCAATACAGCTGTATCTTGTTGCGCTGGAGCTCGATGTTGTTCTTCACGCGCGGGAAGTAAAGGATACCCGTGAGGTTGAAGGGATAATCCACGTTCAGATGGATCCAGAACAGCGGCTCGTCGTTCATCGGGAAGAGCGTGTGATAGAAGTTCTTGTAGTCTTCATCCTTCAGGGAGGACGGGGCCTTCACCCACAGCGGCTCCACGCTGTTGATGACGTTGTCCTCCTCTGTCTCGACGTTCTTGCCGTCCTTCCATTCAGTCTTCTTTCCGAAGACCACGGGCACAGCCATGAACTTGCAGTACTTGTTCAGCAGCGCTTCGATCTTGGACTTCTGCAGGAACTCCTTGCAGTCATCATCAATGTAAAGCACGATGTCGCTGCCCCGGCCGGCCTTTTCAACGTCCTCTATGGAATATTCCGGACTGCCGTCACAGCTCCATTTCACGGCCTTGCTGCCCTCCTTATAGCTCTTCGTGATGATTTCGACTTTCTTTGAAACCATGAAGGCAGAATAGAAGCCGAGGCCGAAATGACCGATGATCGCCTCCGCCTTGTCCTGGTACTTCTCCAGGAAGTCATTGACTCCGGAGAAGGCTATCTGGTTGATGTACTTCTCGATCTCTTCCTCGGTCATGCCGATGCCGCGGTCGCTGATGGTCAGCGTACCGGCCTTCTCGTCCAACCGGATACGGACGCTCAGGTCGCCCAGATCACCTTTGAAGTCGCCGGTTGCAGCGAGGGTCTTCAGCTTCTGCGTAGCATCGACGGCATTTGAAACCATCTCGCGCAGGAAGATGTCATGGTCTGAATACAAAAACTTTTTGATGACGGGGAAGATGTTTTCTGTCGTAACCCCGATATTTCCTTTCTGCATAGCAATGTATTTTATAGTTTCTATTTTCTCGTTACCTATAACAAACTTCGTGCCACGATCCATCAGGAGAAAGTCTGCCACCGGCAGGACAGGGCGGACAGGGCATAAGGCCGGCCGTGTCCTCCGAAGGTTCTGTGCCCAAAGGAAACACATCCGCTTCCCTTTCCCATGCACTGGGACGGAAAGGGCTTTTCTGCCTGCCGGCCTAAAACAGGCTGACAGGAGCACACACCTTCAGGCAGACTCCCCGTTTCTCCGGCAAGGACCCGGCAAGACCGCATCAGCAGAAAGAAGGAGACAGGCATGCTGTCCCGAGCCGGAGCCGGCAGCCTGTATAGTCCCGATCTACCCACAGGGATTTTCGGAAGATACTTTACATTCTTTGTCCGGGAACGCCCTTTCTTCCCTGCCCCTGTCCTTACGGAAAGACGGCGGTATGTCCGCCTGCATTGCAGACTGCCACCGACAACATTCCAACCAACGCCCGATTACGTCCCAACCAGTGCTTACTTCCACGTCCGTTAACGCCCGTTTGCAACGCTATCAGGCACCTTTTAGAAATGCGCTTATATACAGCTGACTGACAAAGACTTACAGAACCGGAGAGAAGACCGTCCTGTCTTTCCTGAACCGTCATTCCCGGAAAGAAAAGAAAGACATCCACCGGGATGCCTCCTCTTTGGGGATGAGTAAAATTTCAGGACATGCAACGCACGGTACCGTCCGCCTGCCCCTCTCCGACAGGCGGCTGTCTCCGGCACGCAGCCGGCAGACTCCTGCCGGTTCACGGCCACATTCGACACGGCAGGCACGATTCCGGCAAAGTTTTGTAATGTGCATTAAACTTTTAGACCGAAAAGTTTGGAGATTTACGTTTTAGTATATACTTTTGCAGCAAGTCTGAGTGTACAGCCTTGCACACAGCCATACCCAAAAGCAATTTGAACGAGTAACAGATATATGAAGCGACAAGGACAAGCATTAACGTTAAAGAATCTTACGAAAAGTAACGTCTGGGACATTCAGGAGAACGATGTCTTCCGCCTCTGGGCACAGGCTGAGCGAGACGCAGATCTGAGGGATAACGAGCGACACTACATCGATGTCATCAAGAGTGCCTTCACCATAGAGGAAGTAAAGATCGACCAGCCGGAGGTCATCCGGAAATACGAGGCCCGTGGATGTCAGGTGGGACAGGTCAGGCTTGATGAAAACACGACCGTCAAATGGGCTTTGAAGAAGAAGCCTATCCAGCGTGTCACGGATCTGACCTGGGAGAACATACACCATGTTTCCGCACGGAAGCTGATCGAGGTGCTCGAACGCAACTTCGGCGGAGGATGGGAAAGCCTCCCCCAGAGCATACAGGACATTATCCAGAGCGGATTCGACATCAGTACGACCACCCTCCCGACCGCACGGCTGAAGAAGCCGGGAGGCCTCTACGACAAGAAGCTGGCCGACGGATTCGAGGTGCTTGAGATTTCAAAAGGATCATGGACAGAGGCTATCTTCGCCAAAGAGAAGCCTGTGGAAGAGCACGCACACGCCAGGTTCTCCGCCCTCGAAGAGGCGACGAAGGAAGTGGAAAGGGCTGACGACCCGGAGGACGACGAGGAAGAGCTGCCGGAAGACGACCCCAAAGACAATGAAGAGGACGACGAGGACGGATTCGACGAGGATAAACTCACGGAAGAAAGCTACCGGACGACCTTCGACACCAACCCGGAAGACCTGGAGATGCAGGCTGCCGAGGTAGGGGATGACGACGACTTCTGACCGGCGCGCCTGTTGCAGGCAGCCCCAAGCGGGAGGGACGGCACGGCGGACAGAGACAAGGCGGCGGACACAGCTGCCGCCTCCTTCCGGTGCCGCACCGGTACCGCAGAACGGTCACTCAAAAGAAGACCCAGCCGGATCTGTCCGGCTGGGTCTTCTTTTGGATAATGACAATCCTGTTGTTTTCTGTTTCTGATACGATTTCCCGAGGGTGGCAGGCCGCCCTGTGGAATCGGTGTTCTCTCAGTGCTTCTTGGCTTTGCGGGCCAGAGCCTCACGGCGTGCATTCTGAATCTCGAGGAAGCGAGCATCAACGCTGCTGTCGAACACCTGGTTCATTGCAATCAGTCTTTCCATAATGATGTTGTTGTCTTTAATTCAAAACCGGCTGCAAAGATACTTGCTTCCCATCGGAAAGACCGGCTCCGGCATCACCTTTTTCCCGTAGTAGGACGACTTTTTGATTATCGTCAACAGGTTTGACCTACATCAAATATACAGCCGTATCACGGCAGAAAGGGGCTCGCCGCCTTGGCAGTTCCCCCAGACAGCAGTACCTTTGCAGCGAGTTTTTCAAACAGTTCAAGTAATAACCGCAGGCCAAAGGGGTTCTGCACAGAAGAAGAAAGGATAACATTATGCTGACATTCGGTATCATCACAATCGTCGCAGCCGTATTCGCTGAAGCACTGATCGTCTCAAAGAAGATCAATCTCGGAGAGTAACTGCAAGACAGAAGACCAGAACCACCAACGACACGCTGCCGGGAACAGACGGCAGCCGACAGATAGGAGAAAAGCCGGTACATCGCAGAGATGCACCGGCTTTCCCTTTGCAAGAGCCTCCTGTCCGGAAGCCTGTCCCCCGATGTGCCGGCGGCGGAAAGGGACGGCCTACAAGAGGTCCATCCCGGCGAGCGCCTTCCGGGCGACGGCTTCATAGTCGGCTCCCAGACCGCAGAAGCTCAGCACGCAATTATATGCCGCATGCTTCAAGGGAAGATCCTTGCCTTCCAGCGTCGTACGGGCCTGGTCGAGGAACTCGTTGACGCCCCGTTCGTTCGGTTCCAGCTTGCGGGCGAACAGGCGGGCGAGCAGCTGGTAGCCGCAGAGCTGGCGGATCGCACTTGCCGAGGCGATCCACCGGTAGGCCAGCGAAGGGGCGAAGTCAAGATACTGCAGCAGATTGAATGCCAGCAGCTCGGCCATCTCCTGTGTCCGGAGCCGCTCCATCCATACATCCACAAGTTCGGCATCCATCTTCTCCGCCGGCATGATCAGCGTCGCAAGCACCTGACATTCGCGTATGTCTTCCTTCCACAGTTCCACCGCAAGTCCGTAGTCCTTTCCGTATTCAGCCGCCATCTTCTGCAGTTCCGGAAGGGGGACACCCCAGTTGATCTTGTATGAAACGCCCTTCTGCCGCATGGATTGCGAAGCGACGCCATTCATCAGCAGGCGGAAAGACTGCTTTATCTCCTTCAGTTTCTCGTGTATCTGTTCATCCATCTTTTTTATATAATAAGGTGTACAACCGCAGGCTACCGCGCGCCGTAAGACGCCTCCGCCCCTCATCCGGCTTCGGACAGCCACCGGCACTGCAAAAGTACACTAAAAAAACGAATTCAAGAAACTTCCGCCACACCGTTTGAAGTCTCCGTACCGTCAGGAGGCCGTCCGGTCGCCTTCCCCGTTTACGCATAGAGCCGGAAAGCCGTCCCGTAAGAGGCATCCGTGATGCACGGAAAATCCGCCATCCCCGCTCCTTGACGGATGATGCGGGATATGGCGGAGTATCTGACCGGGTCAGACTTCTGCTGCAACAGGCGGGCAGACGCCTCTCCCTCAATCAATATTCTTCAGGACGGCGAGCAGATGATCCCATACCATCTGCACGGTCGGAATGAGGAGACACTCGTCGGGAGTGTGGACATACCGGAGGGTCGGACCGAAGCTGATCATGTCCAGGTCGGGGTACTTCTCGGAGAAGAGACCGCACTCGAGTCCGGCATGGATGCCCAACACCTGCGGCTCTTTCCCGAAGAGCTTCCGGTACTGCTCGACGGCGACATTGACCAGTTCCGACTTCGGGTTCATCTTCCACGCCGGATAACTGTCGTCGACGACGACCTCCGCTCCGGCCAGCTCGAAGCAGGCACGGACAGTATGGGTCATGTTCGTCAGGTTGCTCATCACGTTCGAACGCTGGGAAGAGACGACCGTCAGCGTGTGCTCTTCCGTCTGTACGCTGGCGACATTGCTCGAGGTCTCCACCATGTAAGCCAAGGCCTCGTCCTGGCAGTTCACCAGCGGTCCGTTGTCGACAGCCTGCAGGGCAAGGATGACGTTGTGAGAGACCTGCTTCGGCAGGACAGGTGCGGCAGCGGCACTCTCAAGATGCCAGACCATCGCCGTGTCGGTCACGTGGAACTCATCCTCAACGGCTGCACTGAAGATGTTCCAGTCGGCCTTGACCTCCTCCTTTCTGTCGGACGGTACGGCGAAGAGCACCTTCCCGTCACGGGGAATCGCATTGTGCATCTTTCCCGAGTTCCAACGGCTCAGCCGCAGGTCCATCTTCGCCTGCTCGGCATAGAGGAAACGGGCCAGGAGCTTGATGGCATTGGCGCGCTTCTTGTTGATGTCGTCGCCGGAGTGTCCGCCTACAAGGCCCTTCAGTCTTGCCTCCATGAAGAAACAGCCTTCCGGAGCCTGTTCGCGGTCGAACCGGAATGTCGCCGTCGTGCTGTTGCCGCCGGCACAGCTGACGAAAATCTGCCCCTCGTCTTCCGAGTCGAGATTGATCAGGTACTTCCCGGTCATGAAGCCTGCCTCCAGACCGAACGCACCGGTCAGCCCCGTCTCCTCGTCACGTGTGAAAAGACACTCGATGGGGCCGTGCTCAATGTCGTCCGAGTCGAGGAGCGCCAGCTCATAGGCCACGCCGATACCGTCGTCAGCACCGAGCGTAGTACCCTTGGCATGAAGCCATTCGCCGTCGACATAGGTCTGGATGGCATCCTTGTGGAAGTCGAAGTCGACATCGACCAGCTTGTCGCAGACCATGTCCATGTGGCTCTGGAGCACGACCGTCGGCACCTTCTCCATGCCCTTCGTCGCCGGTTTCGAGATAAGCACGTTGCCGGTCTTGTCGACCTTCACGGCAAGCCCTCTCTCCTCTGCAAACTTCTGTAAATAAGCGATCATCTGCTCTTCATGCTTGGAGGGACGGGGTATCTGATTGATTTTCGCGAACTGCTCGAAGACACGGGCGGGTTTTAATTCTACGTTTGCCATTTTTAATAATATTTTATTTTGTAATCTTGCTGTTTTATATTACCTTTGCGGTCAATATCAATGCAAAGATAGAGAAAAATGTTTGTAACTTTATTGTACACACTGTTAATAATTGCTATTGCCATGCTGCTCCTTGGTGTACGTGTGCTGTTCAGGAAAGACGGAGAGTTCCAGTCGCAGCACATCTCGGACAGCGCCTATCTGAAATCGAAGGGCATCCACTGTGTCATCGACCAGGACAAGGAGGCACGCAGGGAAAACAGAGCGTATTGAACAGACCGGAAACAATTAATCAAAAAACATACAGAAATGAAGAAATCATGGAGCAATATGGCCGTGCTCGCCCTGGCAGCATTCGCCTTTATTGCATGCAACAACCAGCCGCAGAAGAACGATACGACAGCCGGAAAGAACGAGACGGCGACAAGCGCCCCGGCAGCAGGCGGGCAGAAGATCGCTTATGTCGAGATTGACTCCATCATGAGCCAGTACACCTACTGGAAGGATGTCACGAAGATCATCAAGGCCAAGGAAGCCAACATACAGCGCACTCTCGCCGGCAAGCAGAAGACGATCCAGGCCGCCGCCGCCAACTTCCAGCAGAACGTACAGGCCAACAAATACACACAGGCACAGGCACAGCAGATCCAGGCAAGCATACAGAAACAGGCGCAGGACGCTGACGCACTGCAGCAGCGGTTGGGCGCGGAATACCAGAACGAGGTGGCCAAGTACAACAAGGCTCTGTCTGACAGCGTGCACAACTACCTGAAAGCGTATAACAAGGACAAGAAATATGCCATCATCCTTGCCAAGAGCGGCGACAACATCCTCTATGCCGACCCTGCATACGACATCACTGGAGAAGTCGTCAAAGGCATGAACCAGGCCTACAAGGGGATGAAGAAATAGCGCGACGGACAGAATGAAGGGTTTTCTGCCGTGCAGCAGGAGACCGGCATACTGCGGGGAGACCGTATCGGAAAGGGCATGGAAGAGGCCGGATTCTGATACGGTCTCCTGTCATCTCCTCCCCCTGCCGTCGCCTCCGTCAGCACAGCCGTCTGCACATCCTCAGTACGTCGCGGCATTTCCACAAGGCAACATACCTTCGTACACAGCCGGCGCAGCATTGCCGCACCACCAAAGGAAGAGACCTTTTTTCGGGAGGGTCGAGAAAAAGGCAGTAGAAAATTTTGAGGAATAAAAATAAAATACTACCTTTGCACTCGCATTTGAGATGATGCGTGGTAATTCGGTTGAAACCCTCTTTGGAAGGATGGGTGAGTGGCTGAAACCAGCAGTTTGCTAAACTGCCGTGCGCATTTCGCGTACCGGGGGTTCGAATCCCCCTCCTTCCGCTTTATCTCGTCAGAACTCAAATGTGTATGGTCGATTCATCTAACGGTTAGGATACAAGATTCTCAATCTTGGCATAGGGGTTCGATTCCCCTATCGACTACTCCCATCTTCATAAGAAATATTTTAACCAGGGTCGATTCATCTAACGGTTAGGATACAAGATTCTCAATCTTGGCATAGGGGTTCGATTCCCCTATCGACTACAGACAGAAAGTCCGGCTTTACAGCTGGATTTTCTCTTTTGCGACTCCCCACGGGGTACAAGATGGAGACTTCCCCCGATTCTTCATGATAAATGCGGAAATTCACAGAAAGTTTTTGTAAATTTGCAATCACTATATCCATCCACATCTTATTGAAAGTAAGACTACAATCATAAAAGAACGAAGAAGCGAAAACTGATGATGAAGAAAATTTTAATTTCGTGCTGCCTGGCACTGTGTACACTGACGGCATGGGCAGCCAAAGCCAACCCGATACCTGTCACGGTGACACAGTCGGACGGGACACAGCTCACCGTCTACCAGTACGGCGACGAGCACTTCAGCTGGATTTCCACCGCTGACGGGACACTGCTGACACAGGTCGGCAAGGACTTTTATATCGCAGAGATCGGCAAAGACGGTACGCTGAAAGCAAGCGGACAGCTGGCGCACAACGACAGCCAGCGTTCGGCTGCAGAAAAGGAGCTTGTCAGGAAACAGAGCACCATGCGTGACACGTTCTTCAGCAGCATATCAAGACGACTGGACAAAGAGGCGAAGACTCGAGCTGTCGGCAAGCACACCCCACCCTACTTCCCGCACAGCGGAAGTCCGAAAGTACTGGTCATCCTGGCGCAGTTCAGCGACGTGAAGTTCTCTCTTCCCGACCCGGTGAAGAGCTTCAATGATTATTTCAACCACGATGCCAGCGCAGGATCTCTGCCGGATTACGGCAATAACGAGAAACGCAACTATGGCAGTGTGAGACAGTACTTCAAGGACATGAGCGGCGGACAGTTCACACCGCAGTTCGTCGTTGTCGGGCCTGTCACTCTTCCCAAAGCCGTCAGCTACTACGGACATGATAACGGGAAAGTCGACAAAGACATCCGTATCGGAGAACTGATAAAAGACGCCTGCCAGGCCGTAGCAGGCAGCGTCAATTTCAGCGACTATGACGGGAACAACGACGGATACGTAGACCTTGTCTATGTCCTTCATGCCGGGTACGGACAGAACGCCTCCCCCAAGAACCCGGATTTTATATGGCCTAAATCGGGGACGACAACCGCTTTCCAGATAGGAGGGAAAACGGTCCGCCGCTATGGGGTAAGCAATGAGCTGAACTACAATCCACAATATCAGTTTCCCTCTGCTCCCTTCAAACGCATAAACGGTATCGGACTGTTCTGCCATGAATTTTCGCATACAATGGGACTGCCCGACTTCTATCCCTACAATGATGCTGCACAAATTGATGACCAGACCATGGAACTCTGGGATCTGATGGACGGCGGAGAGTACACCGACAACGGTTACACGCCGACTCCCTACACCCCTTGGGAGAAAGATGTCATGGGATGGAAACCGCTCACAACCATTCAGGATACTCCCCGGAAAATCACCCTGCACAAGGACGATGCGCTGAAAGTGCCGACCACCTATCAGAAAGAATATCTGATTCTTCACAACATTCAGAAAGAAGGGTGGGCTTCCAAACTTCTCGGACACGGAATGCTGGTGTACCGTGTCAACTACGAACCGGATGCGGTCAATCTAACTGACCACGTCAATGATACACCGGGAAAACCGGGTATGACAATCGTCCCGGCCGACGGGAAGCTGATTTCAAGTTACAGCGTGCATTCCAAAGAGGAACAGAAAAAATACTATGCCAGCCATGCGGGAGACCCGTTCCCCGGAACAAGCCATGTGGGCCAGATCGGCAGCATCAGGCTGAACCACAGCACAGTGAACAAACCGCTCTTTCACATCACAGAAAACACGGACGGCACAATCACCTTCGAGTATCTCAAGGATCTGACAGCCGCTGGTATCGACGACATCACGACAGAGCAGCAGGGAACAGACAACCGCATCTATACGCTTGACGGCAGATTTGTCGGTACGGACCGTACCGTACTTCCTCCCGGCATTTACATTCAGAACCGGAAGAAGTTTGTGAAATAACAGGCAGGATTTTCTGTCCATCACAAAGCAGCCGCCTCCTGACAAAGGGAATTGTCAGAAGGCGGCTTTCATCAGACCCATCCCTTTCTCCTGCTGCAAAGACACGGCAAGGAATTGATCAAGCAGGCGATTGCAAGCGCATACAGATTAGTGCCGGTATATTGTCTGGATGTATACCGGGAAATGTATGACAGGCTTGCCCGGTACAGTCTTGTGGATTTCCAGAACTTACTTTATAAACCAGGAAAAACAGGAAATCAATGCAACCGGTAGACAGATTGATTTCCAAACATGACTTTCCCCGAAGCCTTTCCGGTCATCTCAGGTGGAAGTCCGTACGTAAGTCCGTAAGTCGCCGTCACTGCCGCCATACGATGACAGATCGTAAACAGCCTATAACATGAAAGTCGTGTAAAGTATAAAAAGAGACAGCAATTAAAAAAGCGGATGTGCATGAGCACATCCGCCTTATGTACAAGGTGTCATTCCCGTTAGAAGAAGAGATACCGGTTGTCTACGACATTCGCCTTGAGAATGAGGTCCTGCATGAAGTTGCCGACCAACTGCATATTCTGCTGGGCCGTCTGCTGCATTACCATCAGCTCGTTGTACTTGGAACCGGCACGCAGCGCCTTCTTGACAACCTGGAACACATACACGCCGGCATTGCCCTTTATTGGAGCTTTGGAGAACTTGCCGGCTGCTGTTGCTGCCACAGCACCGGAGAGTGCAGGCTCGACAGCACCTGTTGCCTGTACGAAGGCTGGAGAAGCAAAGGTAATCTGATTGACAGCGCTCACCTTGGCGCCCTTGGCCCGGGCAGCGGCAATGCTGCTGACACCCTTGAGTTTCGCCATGAGCAGTTCCGCCTTCTTGTCTTTCATCACCTCGCGCTTCAGGATTTCCTTCACCTGTGCATCGTCCCATGCGCGGAAGCCCTGCGGATGGATGGCATTGAGGACAATTACCAAGAGATGGTCGTTGTCGCCACATTCATACAGTGGAGACACGTCCCCCTGCTTGGCATCGAAGAGCCACTTGAGCGCATCCCGTGTACCATGGATGCCTGCCACATAATGCTCGGCGGTAGAGATGTCGTTGAGCGACTGCACACGATAACCGGACTTGGAAGCATTCTTCTCAATATCGTCGGCCGTCGTGTTCTTGGCTACAAACTCGGAGAACTTGTTGTAAGCGACACTGCGAGTAGCCTTGGAGAAGTCGATGACCTTCTTGATGACGGCAGCGGTGGTCTTGGCGGTCATTGCCTTCTTGTCCAATACCTGAAGGATGACGTTACCCTGTGCAAGAGTTATGTTCTGAGTTGCATTTACATCACCGTTCAGCAGAGCGTTGATATAAGTCCGGTTGTCCTGACTCATGGTCGGAGCAGATTCATACTGCTGTCCGGTAAACCACACTTTCTCTCCGGTCTGCCCATAACGCTTGGCAAGCGCCTCGAAGTCGGCACCGCCTGCCAATGCCTTCTGGATAGAGTCGGCCTTCGCACGTGCTTCGTCCGGTGTGTTGGCGGCAACCTGAATCTGACGGAACTGTACAGAGTCCGGCAGCTGCGCCTTTGAGAGTACACGGATGATGTTCAGCGTGTTGTCCTGCTTGTTCTCTGTCACACCGGTAGTCCCTACGGCAAGCGAGTCAATTCTTGAAGCTATGTCAGGGTACTGCCTGTAAGCCTTGCTGCTTACAGGGACACCGAGATAAGGGATTTCAGAACCGCTCTTGCTGATGACCATGGCCGGGTCGGCTGCTGCGGCGAGCTGTTTCTGAAGGCCGTTCATCTCCTTGACGACAGCATTGCGGTCGGCGGTGCTTGCCTTGATCTGATAGTCGACGAACTTGATGTCACGTGTCTCTACATTCTGCCGGAAAGCCGGTTTCAGCTCGTCATACTTGGCCTTGAGATCCGCATCTGTAATCTTGATGTCCGCGTCTTTTACCGAACTGTAACTCAGAGAGGCAAGCTGGACCTGACTTTCTTCATTGTTGTCCTTGAATGCCATTTTGGCCTCTGCCTTGTTGGAAAGCACGCAGCTGGCAAGCAGCGCCTGATACTTCTGGCCAAGGAGCTGCGTGCGGAGATTCTTCTCGATGAACAGCCAGTAGTCGTAAACCGTCTGCATCTGGTCGAGCTGGGGAGACTTCTCGGACTTCGCCTTGTTGTAGCCGTCCAGGAACTGCTTGAGCGCATTCACATCAAAACGTCCCGTCTGCTGGTTGACAAACGGTGTCTGCGCCAGCATCGGATTGGTACCATCGTTCAGTACATTCTGTATTTCCTGCTCGGTCACCGTCAGTCCTACCTTCTCCGCATCGGCCTGCAGGACACGGTTGCTGACAAGCTGCTGCCATACCTGGTCCTTCACCTGGTTGAGTTCTTCCTCGCTAAGGTTGTCACGTTGCATGGTAAACTTGATCGCTGACTGGTATTCATCAATCAACTTCTGATAATCCTGGACACTGATCTTCTCGCCCAGGATCTCACCGATCTGCTGACGGGCCTCCCCCTTGATACCATTACAAGAACGGAAGCCTTCTTCAGCCAAGAACGCAAACAAGGCCAGACCGATAGCTGTAACCAGCAGACCTCCCTTGCTTCTGATTTTTCCTAATGCTGCCATTTTTAGATTTATTATTTGATTTTGATTTATTCCTTCAGTATGACAAATTGCCTACAAAAATACAAAGAAAAAGGCAAGTGGCATAATTTTTCATGCAGAAATTAGTCTGTTCCATTGACTTTCACCCGCACGAGTTCAATTTTGGTCATGGTATTCTTGACGATCTTGAATTCATATTGCCCTACGGTGATGATTTCGTTGACCTTGGGGAAACTCTGGTAGACGTGCAGCAGCAGCCCCCCGACCGTCATGTAGTCGTCGCTCTCCGGCAGATCAAGATTGAACATCTCGTTGACCTTGTCTATCTCCAGCCGGGCAGAAAGGACATATTCGTTGTCGGCAATCTGCTTGGCAACGTATTTCGTGTTGTCGTGCTCATCCTCGATATCTCCGAAGATCTCCTCGACAATATCCTCCAGAGAAACGATACCGCTGGTACCGCCAAACTCATCCACGACGACGCCGAGGCTTTTCTTCTGCTGCAAGAACACCTGCATGAGTTTCTGTGCCGGCATCGTCTCAGGAACGAACGGCATCTTGCGGATGTGGTCCTTCCAGTGTTCGGGCGACCGGAACATCTCGGAAGAATGGATATACCCTTTGATATGGTCAATATCCTCTTCATAGACGATGATCTTGGAGTTCCCGCTCTCAATGAACATCTGCTGCAGCTCTTCCAACGGACAGTTCTCTTCGACTGCATTGATCTCCGTACGCGGCACCATACAGTCGCGCACCTTCGTGTCCTGGAAATCCAGCGCATTCTGGAAGATCTTCACCTCGTCTTCAATATCATCTTCATTCTCCGCATTCTCGATAGAACTCTGCACAAGATAGTCCAGGTCGACCTTCGTGAACGTGCCGTCATCCTCTTTCTCATCCATCTTCACCCCCATCATGCGCAGGAGGATACGTGCAAGGAATGTGGCAAAGCGACTGATCGGCCACAGAATGATGAAAAAGAAATAAGCCAGAGGAGCGAAGAAGGTCAGCAGCCGGTTGGGATTGCTCTTGAACAGCGTCTTCGGCAGGAACTCACCGGTAAAGAGGATGACCAGTGTGGAGGAGAACGTATCCAACAGCACACGCAGGGCGGAATCAAAACCGCTGAAGAGCGTCGCATCAAAAATCTGTGCGAACAAGATTCCATAGACGACCAGCACGATGTTGTTTCCCACGAGCATCGTCGAGACAAATCCGTTGGGATTGTTGTAAAAGACGCTCAGACATTTCTGTGCAAGTCCGTCCTTCTCCTTGTCCATCTCTACCAGAAGGCGGTTGCTGGACACAAAGGCGATTTCCATTCCCGAGAAGAATGCGGAAAGCACCATCGTAATCAGGATTCCTATGACTAAATTTATATCCAATGTTCTATCGTTGCGTTACTACAGGACCTTTCAGATTGTCCGTATGCGTTGTATCTATAGGAGCAAGCCCCCCGCCGGCACCAGCCATCAGTTCCTTGTCGGAGAAGATACCCCATCCCTTCGTCTGTCTTATCTCATAGTCGGTCATCTCCTCATCGCTCCGGAACCAGTTTCCCTCCAGCTCCTTGTCAGGGGTCCGCAGATGAGAATAGGAATGCGACCACATCTGATGATTGCGTTCATCCCAATACAGCTCGTTACTGTAGAAAGACAGCCCCTGTGCCGTAAGTATCCTCACCCGTCCGCGCAGTTCCCACCGGCGGTCCTGATCGTAATATACGGCCGTATCGCACTGGACATACCCCACCACGTGTTTCTTCAGATCAAACTGTGTGAGCAGAATCCCTTTGTCGAACGTCCAGCGCGAAGGCCTCCTGTTCGTGTTGACTTCCCACTCTTCAGTGACAATCCTGTATTTTATCACGCCCGAATCGGATATGAGGGTATTGACCCCGTACGTCGTCATGACCGGGACGGAGTCGCGGTCGTGGATGGCCGGGGCGGTATGCTCATGCTCTTCCGAACAGGACTGCATCGCATGGCCTGTCACCGACAATGCGACCCAGATGAAGACTGTGTACAGGCCTGGACGCATCTTATTCGACCTTGAACTTTGCAAACCAACGCTCGTTGAAGGTCAGTCCGACATTGATGCGGAACATATTCTCTTTGACGAGACCGGTGACACTCTGGTTGACCCACTCAGCACTGATGTTCAGCAGGCTGCGGTTGTTATAGCCATTGACGATGGGAATACCGACACCGAAGCTGGCCGACAGCTCGCGCGGTCCGTCCTTTCCGTTGACCTTCAGATACGGACTGGCATAGCCTACGCCTGCCCGATAATGCATCCGGCTGAAAAAGCCCCGGTACCGCTCTCCCTTGCAATAGTCGCCGCCGAGCGTGAGCTTCCGGCGGTCGTTGAACAGCCCGTTGACAAGACTGTAACTGGTGGTACCGCCGACGGTATTCAGCTGCGGATAAGCGACCTTCGACCACTTCTGCAGCTGATAATCAACTCCAACCTTCAGGTTGTTCTTGTAATTCCACATCAGACCGACCCCGAAGGTGTGGGGAAGCTCAAGTGCCTTTGAAACGACATAGCGGGTCGTATCAGAGACACTCGTCTGTGAGTTTGTGGAAATGACGTTACACTCCGGATCTGCATCGAGCTTGTGCCCGAGTGAGTAAGCAAGTCCCAAGGTCAGCTCGTTCTTCCTGTCCAGGACATACGTATATTGCAGACCCAGGTCCAGTTTATAGCTTTTCACCTGTGTCGTATAGTTCTTCGACAAGGTGTTGACATAACTGTCGCTGTATGTGTTCTTAAAACTACGGTTCAACGTCCCCCACAGATACGAGATGTTCGCTCCGAAGGCAAAACCCTTGAACGGCTCCCATCCGGCTCCCAAATAGACCTGATGCAGACCGCCGCTGCCACTGTATATATTAGAGTAGGTGGCATTGGGGGATGACGTGCTCGGGAAGGCATTGACATCCTTCGTGTTGCTGAAGTTGTAACCGACATTCGAATAAGGCAGGATGCCGAAGCTGACACCCACGTGCTTGAAAGCGCGGAACGATGCGACGACATACTCTATATCGGCATTGTGCGCATTCACCTTGCGACCGTTTTCTTCAAAGTTAGTCAATTGCAGACTGATTCCCGCATCGAAAAGGAATGAAAGAGAATCGACAGCGGCATAAGAAGCCGGATTCATATAGTTCACCTGGTTATGCTCATGGAAACCGTATGCCACCCCGTTCATGCCACGGTTGAATCCCGTTGCCTGGGAGGACAGCAGACCCAGTCCGTACTGGCTATAAGGAGAATTTGTCCCGCTCTGTGCGGAGACCTGTGCGGCAAGCCCTGCAAGAAGTGCGGCTGCAATTATCTTTTTCATTCGTTGTCTGTTTCTGATTCTGACTGTATATCTGAACAATATAATGGCGCAAAGTTATTAAAAAAAATCAATATAGCAGCAGAACAACAAGGGATTTTGCTATTTATAAGACTTCTTTGTGCCATTTATTAAGTCAGGTGTCTGTAATCGGCAAAGGCCTGCACGGACATTCTCCCACGGCTGCCTCTCCCCATCGTTCTGCCCGGCAGGAAACCCGACAATACATCTGCAGGATGCCTGCCTGGTAGGCAGATTGAAACAAAGAATTGACTGTTATCCTTGTCAGCGGCTGTCTGACATGAGCTTTTCAGAACACGCTTCAAACAGAGTCCGCCTATCAGTACAAGTCAGACCGTAGAACATTCAGAACCTGCCGGCAATCCGCCCGGCATCCTCCTTCATTCTTCCATACGCCACCCAGACTGCAGGCCCGACAGCCGCAATCAGCACGAACGACAGATGACAGCGGATCCATGCGCCGGAAACGTTCCCTTGCGGACAGACCTGTTTGACCTTTCTCAAAACAACGAGACATCATAAAAAACGCACGCAGTGTACAACTTCTGCCCGACACAAGTTTATTAAATGTTAAAATAAAAGTGTTTTGAACAAAAAACTTGCCTGTTTGCATATTGATAATTATCTTTGCAGAATCAAAAGAAGGTGAGATAACAACAACATAACACAGACGAGATACACAAAATACAAGACAGAATTTACAAATACATCGATTACAAAAAACCACCCAAGACAAGTGCAGGTCGTGGGGCTTTTAAACATAAAAAAGAAACGACAGGAGATACTAGAACTTCCAAATAAATATAGACCGGCTGCTGCCATACATTGTCCGAGACAGTCGATGCCGGCCGCAGCCTTCAAGGATGAAAGGATTTAAAGGTTAGTTTTTTAAGGTGAGATAAAGGATAACAGACCAGCTCCCCATGTCCACCGTCCGCAAGGATATGGACATCCGGGGGGCTGACAGCAAATCCCGGTTCCATAATGATTGGAGCCGGGATTTTTATGGTTCTTCCGTAAAATGCGCGGATGCTCTCCGTATGGCTTTAACGGAAGAACCGAGGTGATTCATTCAACAAAAACATGACCAAGACCGTCAGATGTCTATTCTGTCATCATCCTCCGATACAAAGGCCTTTTCATCTTAATACGTAGGAAAGGCAGATAAGGCTCTGAAAAACCATTACATAATTTCAAACAGATCATCTGCAAATATAAAAACACACGTGTAAAAAGAAAGTCTGCAACCAGCAGTAAATCAATTGGTTGTCAAGTCGTTCGTAAAAGGTGCCTGATTGGACTTCAAAAGGGCGTTGGTAACACGCTGAAAGAGCACCTGCTGCAGGCCAATCAGGCATCTTTTAGAAGCCGGAAGGCCATGTGTCAGCTTTGAGCTGCACAAAAATATTTACAGACACCGATGACATGGGAATAAGTTGTCTGCCGAAGGCGGGAAGACACGCCGATGGACAGCATCGTTTCAATTTTCCTTTCCTGCATTTTATCTTTCAGTTTATCCCCCTTTGCAAGACCGTCTGATTCAGGACAGTCATACTATGCAAGCGCATGAGCCTTTATTTCCAATCTATGTATTCAACGGAAAAACCTTTTTTATTCGGAACACTTTGCTTTCTCTGTTTTATTGCTTATATTTGTACCGGAATATATGGGTACAGAACGACACAGACGGATGTTCTGCCTGCTTCTCTCCGCCTTCCTGTGGGGAAACAGCATGGCACAGCCATCTCTGACATTCAGCTTGGAGACTCTCCATGACTCGCTTTCGTGGCTGTGTCTGCGGACGGCAGAAAGGGAAGGGAGCAGACCGGCCGGGAACAGCGGAAGACCGGCCGGTCCGAAGACTGTGGCAAGATGGCGGCTGGATTATCCTGTCTACAGGCTGGCGACAGGCGACCTGGACGGCGACGGAAAGGACGAGGCGCTCGTAGGTGTCATCAGACCGACCCGCTTCTATCCGCAGCCGGAACGGAGACTTTTCATCTTCAAACAGGTGAACGGCAAGATCCGTCCCATGTGGATGGGCTCACGTCTGGGCGGAATCCTCTGCGACTTCCGCTTCGCCAGCCCCTACGTCCGGACACTCCAATCGACGACAGACGGAAAGTATGTCGTCGCCGACTACACATGGGACGACTTCGGCCTGGCCTTCGCACGATTCCTGACCGGAGCCGTGAGCCGAAAGGAAGCCATGGAAAAATTCACTTCCGGCAGCCCGGAAAAAGGCTTTTGACTTTTAAAACATGACGATATGAGACACCCTTCCTCCCTCTGCCGACTGCTGCGGAGAAAAACATTCAGCATGATGGCCGGATCACTGATGCTGTGCGCTCTGCCGGCCGCCCATGCACAGAACCATAATACCGGCGGTTATGCAGACGACGCCTACATCGGCCGGACACAGGAAAAGAAAACTCCGCTTGTCCTTCCCGGGGCAGGAAAAATCAACGTGGAGAAACTGAACGGGAAGATTGACATGCAGATGGACATCTCGAAGCTTAACCTCTGCGAACTGCGGGCACTGCGCAATGCCTTCGCCGCCAGACAAGGCTACGCCTTCAAGGATGCCACACTGCGCGCGCTGTACAGCACGACAACATGGTATGCCGACACGCTCCTGGGGCACTGGGACCGGGAGGAGATCCAAGGGCGCAGTATTCCACCACGTTACACAAAATCCCAGCTCGACTTCGCCACACGCATCCGGGCCAGGGAAGCAGAACTGAGAAGACGGAACTTCCAGCCGGAAGACGGCAGGGGACGGGTCAACATGGACAACCTGGTCAATCCGTTCCAGCTGAAAGAATTTGACCCTAAGCTGCATGAAATGCTGGGGCGGACAGGCTTCGCCATCGTGCCGGCCGAGCACAACCAGCTCTTCCACGTGTACGAAAAAAACGACTATGCCGACTTCCCGAGCTTCGTCACCACCGACCTGTACCTTCAGCTCTTCCATCTCTACTTCGACTGCGTGCTCCGTGACGTGGAGGAAAAACATCTGGACTCGCTCATGACCGTCTTCTCCTCCCGCATGGGAACAGAACTGAAAATGCTTGCCGGCAGCAGCCGGGAAGCCGAAGTGCGGACGGCGGCGGAATTCGGACAGGCGTGGTTCGCTGTGGCATCATGGCTCTTCAGCCACGACGAGGCACCGGGGCAGGAAGCCGTTCCGGATATCCCGGAGAATTACCGGCAGATGGTGGCGGACGAAATACGCAAGGTGTTCGCCGGAAAGAACACCTACTCGGAGATGCTGGAGTATTTCCCTCCGAGGGAGCCGTTCGCCTATGCGCTCTTCCGGCCGCGCGGCCATTACACCCGTTCGCAGCTCTGCCGCCGCTATTTCCGGGGGATGATGTGGCTGCAGACAGCCCACTTCGGGACGGACAAGCCCGAGAAAATGAAGCAGGTAGCACTCATCGCCGACATCTTCAACCAGCGGCCGGAGCTGCAGGAATTATATGGCAAAGTGAGCGATCCGATCACCTACCTCATGGGGACACCCGACAACATAACGCTGGAACAGGTCTCAGGGCTCATCAGGCAGACAGGACTTCCGATAGGAAAACTGCTGCAGTCGGGGAAAGCCATGAAGAAACTGACACAGGAAATAGAGAAGCTGGCACAGGGACAGATGCGGATCGTGATGCCGTCGGCACGTGCCAGCAGATACCTCGTAGACATCATGCCGCAGCGTTACCAGCCCGATGCAGCCGCACTGATAGAAACCGTAGACCACAAGAGCAAGGTTTCACTGCGCCCATGCCCGAAGGGACTTGACTGGATGGCCGTAATGGGACTGCCGGGGGCGGAACGGATCCTCACGGAGGAGCTGAAGGAAGCGCAGAAGTGGCCGGGATTTGCCGGAGCTCTGGACGAGGCACGCAAGAAGACTGCCGACACACAGTGGGACGCCTGCATGGCCAACCGATGGATGCAGGCGCTCCAGACGCTGGGCGACACGGCGCAGGTGCGGCCTTACTTCATGCAGACCCCGCAATGGCAGAAGAAGATTCTGAACACAGCCCTCGCCTCCTGGGCTGAACTCAAACACGATGCCATCCTCTATGCCAAGCAGCCCATGCTGGCGGAATGCGGCGACGGCGGCCCGGAAGCTCCGGTCGTAAAGGGCTACATCGAGCCTAATGTGCGGTTCTGGGAGAAGGCCGTCGATCTGGTCATGCAGATGGACAGGACGCTCACCGCCTACGGATTGCAGACCGAAAAGGCAAAGGCCGTCACGGAACGCATCAGGGAACTGGCCGAGTTCTGCCGGGATGTCAGCAGGAAGGAGCTGGCCGGCAAGCAGCTTACAGACGAGGAATACGAACAGATAGAGATCGTCGGTGCGACCGTCGAGAACATCTCCCTGGAACTTGTCAGCGAGGACAATCAGATGCTGCAGGGGTGGTCGGATGTCGTCAGCACGGACAAGAAGGTAGCCGTCGTCGCAGATGTGTTCACCGCAAACGGCGACAACGTTGCCATAAAAGACAGGTGCGTGCTCTACGAGGGTGTCGGTCCGGCTTACGAAATCTACGTGGTCGTAGAGATAGACGGTTTCCTCTACCTTACCCGGGGTGCCGTTTTCTCCTACCGTGAGTTCACCCGTCTGGTGTCCGACCCGCGCATGACCGACGAGGAATGGCAAAAAGAACTGATGAAGACACCGGCAGGCGGCACGCCTGTATGGATGAAAGAGGTGACTGCACCGGCAAAAGGGATGTCTGCTGATGACGAAGAGACTTTCTACAGTTCAGGCTGTTAGACTCTGCCTGTTCCTTGCGCTTTCCATACCCCTGTTCTCCTCCAACGGAACAGGGACGGAGACTGCCGGGACAGGGAAGACACAGCAGAGCTTCCCTGTCGAGACACTACGCATCGTCGTTGCAGGCGACCTGCTGCTGGACAGAGGGGTCAGGCAGAGAATCGGACAGGTGGGGATAGACGGTCTCTTCTCCCCCTCTGTCGACACGCTGTTCCTTTCCTCCGACTACGTCATCGCCAACCTGGAGTGCCCGGTCACTGCAATCAGAGAGCGGGTGTACAAACGCTTCATCTTCCGGGGCGAACCGGAGTGGCTGCCGGCACTGTACCGACACGGTATCACCCACCTGAACCTCGCCAATAACCACAGCATTGACCAAGGACGGAACGGACTGCTGGACACGCAGGAACAGATAAGGAAGGCGAGGATGGTGCCTCTCGGGGCAGGCAGAAACATGGAGGAAGCAGCTCGCCCCGTACTCATCTCCACACGCCCGAGACCCGTCTGGGTGGTGACGTCGCTGCGGCTGCCGCTGGAAAACTTCCCTTATCTTCCGCAAAAGCCGTCCGTCAGTCAGGAGAGTGCAGACAGCCTTGTGATGCGTGTGGCCCGGCTACGCAGGGCAGACCGTCATTGCGTTATCCTCGTCCTGCTGCACTGGGGCTGGGAACACCACCTACGGGCACTCCCAGGACAACGCGAGGAAGCGCACAGACTGATCGATGCCGGGGCGGATGCCATCGTAGGACACCACAGCCACACGCTCCAGACGGCCGAGACCTACCGGGGGAAACCGGTCTATTACGGCATCGGCAACTTCATCTTCGACCAGCACAGACCCCTCAACACACGGGCCTGCCTCGTCAGGCTGACCATCACGGCAGACAGATGCAAGGCGACACCATTGCCTATCGAAATCAGGAACTGTGTGCCTTTCCTCATCCGAGACTCCGCATCTGCTCCGTAAAACCATCGTCCAGACAGTGTTCTCCCTGACATCCTCCTCCGATTTGAAAGCACGGCCAGGCAGATACGTAACAGCATACTCCATCGACCGGCCTTAAGAGAACCGGATATTGACACAATACTGCATCGGACGGATCATCGCCCATGCAACCATAATACCAGCAATATCGACAGCGTATGTTTCCAAAACAGAGAGTACCTGCAAAAGGCTACCCTCTGTGCCGGAGAATCTCGTCGCGACATTCTTCCATCAGCCACTTGGGAGTACTCGTAGCACCACAGATGCCTACCGTCTGCACTCCCTCAAACCAGCTCATGTCTATTTCATCTGCACTTTCCACCTGGTGTGCATTCGGATTGACGCTCAGGCATTCATGGAAAAGCACCTTGCCGTTCGAACTCTTCCGTCCTGCCACGAAGAGTATCAGATCGTGACGGGCCGCAAAGCTGGATATATTCGGCATGCGGTTCGCCACCTGCCGGCAGATGGTATCGAAACTCTGGAATTTCGCATTCGGAGAAATGTGCTGCTGGATGTAGTCAATGATTCTGTGGAACTCATCCAGACTCTTCGTCGTCTGCGAATAAAGATAGATGTCATGATTGAAATCCAATGTCTTCACATCTTCAAACTTCTCTATCACAATGGCATGGCTGTGCGTCTGGCCCACGAGACCGAGGACTTCTGCATGGCCGTTCTTCCCGAAGATGACGATGGAAGCCTCGTCCCCCGCCTCGCTCTGGATGGAACGAGGTGAAGAGGATCTGTCCTGTCCGCCGTCCATCTGACGGACTTCAGGAGACGGGGCCTCATCCGTCCGGCTGTCCGACGAACCGTCTGCCGTTCCGCTTACCCATGAACCGCCTGAAGACGGCTGCCGTTTCTCATACTGGGTTTTGATGCGTCGCTGGAGCGCAAGGACGACAGGACAGGTGGCATCGATAATCTCAATGTTGTTACGTCTGGCAAGTTCGTAGGTCTCCGGCGGTTCTCCATGCGCACGCAGCAGGACCTTTACGTCATGGAGGTCGCGGAGCTGGTCATGATTGATCGTGATCAGCCCTTTCTTCGTCAGGCGTTCCACCTCCATGCTGTTATGCACGATGTCGCCCAGACAATAAAGTTTCGTACCTTTTGCCAGTTCTTCCTCGGCTTTTTTGATGGCAGTGGTCACACCGAAGCAGAAGCCACTGCCATCATCTATCTCTATTTGAAGCATAGGTTGATTTCAGGAGTTAAAGAAGTTAAAGGAGTTAAAAGAGCTAAGAGCGTCAAAGCCGGATGTGTCGTCGACGGCACATGGTGAGAAAGGGGCAGAAGCTTCATGCCGACTCTTCCGTCCTATCTGCCATAATCCGGCATCTGTCACTTCCCGACCGTCAACTGCAAGGCGCCGGTACGGCCGCCGTACTCAGGGGCATAAGCACACTGCACCGTACACGTCCCTGTCTGATAGACCCCGGCACGGTCGATATAGTATTCCGTCTCCACAACGTGTTTACCTTTTCTCATACAGTCAAAGTAATAATTCGTGGTGTAATCCTTCGGTGCGATGTAATAGCCCCAATGATAACCACTCAACTGACTGACCGGCTCAAGGCAGGCGGCCCGCTTATCGATGACCTGTACGAAGTCGTAATCACGGTCGGCCGTTATCGTCAGCCGGATACGCACCCTGTCGCCTACTTTCAGGACTTCTCCGTTCTCGGTCCGGGCACTGTCTCCCAGCACCTCACGTTTCACTTTCAGCCCGGCTGACGCATCGGCAATCTCCGCCGAAGGCTGGAAGAACTGTGCATAGACGGCTCCCCAGCTTGTCCCGGTGCTACTCTTGTCGACCGTAAGTTCATGACGGGCAGACGCATCGTAAGCGACAGGTTCCGTCGCCCTGACATACCCGAGTCCGGCCGTCGGCTGCGGCATCTGCAGCGATTTCCCATCCAGCATCAGCCGTGCCTTTTCTCCATTCTGCATCAGCCAGTCGCCATTGTCCATGAATGCCCAGATGGCATTCACCGAGTTCAACGGCGTATCCCAGGCCTGTGTACGTTTCTCCTGCAAGAGCCAGCGCTGCATCTCTGCAAGCGTCTTCCCGTCAGCAGGCGTAATCGTCTTTACGGCTTCAATCGCAGCCACCTCCGTCGGAATCCTGTAGTCTCGCCAGCTGTAATAAGCGTGTTTCGTATCAAAGTAACGCCCCATTTCCTCCGTATAGACCGTGTACTCCTTGATGCTCTGCAGATATTCACGTGCTTTTTCCACCTTATTGTATTGCTGAAGAATCACCGCTGTATTCGCCTTGCCGTAGATCGTCAGGTCTGCCGGTTTCTTCGTCAGCCGGTCGAGAAGGTAATTTATGTCGGCTGTCGTCTTATCCCGTGAGACCAATGCGTGTGTGTAAAGATAATCACACAGCTCGTCTGTCGGGAACAGGGTCGTATCATGCTTCTTCTCATCACGTTTCATCTCTGCCACACGCTTTGCCACCTCCCTGTCCATATAGCGGAAGGAGGCATTGATGATTGCGGACACTTCGGCCGAATTGTCCGTAAGATGCTGTAAACGTGCAAGGGTCTTCGTAACCGCCACTGTCATATAAAGACTGCCGTCCATGCCCGGCCACCATGAGAAAGAGCCGTCAGGATTCTGCAGTTTCTTCAGATTGTCCAATATCGTCGAAAGACCATGCTGCAGCTGATTCTCGTCAAAGAAGCGGACAAGCATCTGCTTCTGTTCACGTTCGCTGGAAGCATCCATTATCCATGGTGTTTCGTTCAGGGCCAATGACTTCAGCTCCTGATTCTTCTCCAGCGCCGACATCATAGAGGTCTCCTTCCCCGTCTCTTTCTTCCATTGCTCTATCGTCCGTCTGATATTGGGTGAGGTCTCGACAATCTGCTTGCCCAGCCGGTTGGCATAGTAAGCGGACACCAGACTGACGGCATCCTTGCTGTCCGTCTTTGCAACGTACGGTAAGGCCTGGATCATCAGCCAGTTCGGATTATTGGTGTATTCGACCGTCAGCTTCTGACCCGAGCTGTTCTTCGGAAAGAGCCTGCCTACATCTATCGTCTTCACCCCGGCCTCATGCTGTGTGAACGGACAGGTGTTCGTAACGTATTCCCGGTTCTGGAGCATGGGCAGATAATGCTGTTCTCCATCGGAGAAGCCATCGCCCTCGACCGTGAAGCGGGCGACGAGCAGAGCCTGGTCAGCCCTCAGCCTCCCTGCATCCTTCGCCAGCAGGGAACCCAGGTTATACGTCGCCGAGACACTGCCCTGCGCTTTCAGCACGACCGGCCTGCTGTCTGTCAGGAGCACCTTATCCGTCTCCGGATCAATGATTTCAATCTTCGCATCCGCACTGACCGGCTTCTCCGACTGATTGAACAGGCGTGCCGAGATCATCGCTTCGTCACCGACACGGACAAAACGGGGCATGTTGGGCTGGACCATCAGCGTCTTCTGTGCCACGGCCTCATCCGTGAGCAGACCGCTGTTCATGTCCACATCATGCGCCAGTCCGAGGAAACGCCATGTGGTAAGGCTCTCCGGGAGCGTGAACTTAAAGCTGACATTGCCTTTACCGTCCGTATGCAGCTGCGGATAGAAGAAAGCCGTCTCATTCAGATTCTCACGCAGGGAGACCTTCCCCTTCTTTGTTTCTTCATCTTTTTTGATGACCGGAGCCGTGTACTTGACTGTCGCCCTGCTTTCATTTTTGGCAGGCATCTGCTCGGCACAACAGAACACCTTGCTTTCACAAGCGACGCTATCAGCCATGCCCTTTGACACTGCCGCCCGTGACAGAACCATGTTTTCCCGGGGAGAAAAGGCCATGGCTACCACCTCGTCAAGCTCAAAACAGGAAAAGAAACTGCCGTCAAACTCCGAGAAGGAAAGTTCCGGAACGGTCTTGGTCTTTGCAGAAGCAGCGGCAGAGAGGTATAAAGACCTGCCATAGTCTGATGCCCAGAAGGTACTCAGATAGTCGCGGCCGAATGCCGGAGACAGGCTCAAGGCATGGGAGACGATCTCGTCCAGGCTCTTGTCATAGAGCGTCGCCATCAGCTGTGCGTCCGCCGCCTTTCCGTCAGGCCGGCTGACCGTCACCGTCCATTCTTCCTGCTGTCCCGGGACAAGTCGGTTACGGAACGACCGCCACTTCACGATCAGCCGCTTGTCAGGGAGCGGCCGGAAGATGCTCTCCTCATGACTGTACAGCACACCGTTCTTCACCCAAGCGTAATTGAGGATTATGCCATCGCCATATTCCTCCTTATAGACCAGTTTACGTGTCTGTATATGATTGTCCTGATCGAAAGCTCCCGACTCGATTATCCTGTCGCCTGCATAGATGGAATAAACCACGTGCTGCTTCTCATCACTCGACCCCACCTGCAAGTAGACCGGCCCGCCATTGCGCGGGAAGTTGCGGCTGCTCAGATAGAACCAGTCATGTGTCTCAATGACAGGACGCTTGTCCTCCATCGAGAAGATGCAGAAATCGGTGTCCACCGTGTCCGTCCCGCAGACGGCATGCAGCCTGTAAGCTCCCGATGCCATCCGCCCTATCGGCACCGCCTCGTTGGCCTTGGCGGTTGCATAATGGGCATAGGTGTACCGGCTTTCATCCTTCTGCTGCGGTACGATTGCGTATCTTACGGTACCTTCCACAGCCTGTCCGGCTGCATTGACATAATCGAATCTGATGGTCTTCAGGCTGTCACGCAGGTTCTTTTCAGGAAGGGTACACATCAGCGCGGTTTCCTTTGTCCCCAAAGGCAGTGAGGCTGAACCGTCCCGGGTCTCGCCTGCCGCATCCGTTACCGATGCTTCCACTTCGAAGACATAGAAGCGGGAACGGCCCGTATGTCCCTTCTTCTGCTCCTTCGCCGCTCCCTTGGGCAATGTGAGGGGAACCGTCAGGAAAAAGTCGCCCTGCTCGTCTGTCACGACATCCTCCGTCTTGACCTCCCCGGTGGCATCACCGTCATTCCACCACCAGAGGGGCAGGCGGCGCATAACCGTATAATGTACCTTAGCCCCCGGCACAGGCACACCGGCGAAGCTCCTGGCATGGCCTTTCAGCCTGATGGTATCGCCGAAGGCGTACTTGTCCTTATAGTCGTCGATGCTTACTGCAAAAGACGGCCGCTTGTACTCCTCGACACGGAACCGCTTTGATGCCTGCGAACCACAGTCGGCGACAATATAGTAAGAGCCTGTCAGACCGCCTGACGGGAGTTCAAAGTCTGCCGCGGCAGTGCCGAATCGGTCGGTCGTCACCATCTTGCGGCCGACTTCCTTTCCATTGGCATCACGCACGACAAGGTCAAAGGACCTGCCCTCCTCGGCCTTCGTCTTGAAACCGGACTTGATCATCTGATAGACAATTGCAGAGGCATGCAGCGTCTGACCGGGGCGATAGATGCCTCTGTCCGTATAGACCTCCGCCACGAGTCCGCCTTGCGAAGACTTGTAGAAACGGTATCGGCTATACATACTCGATGAAGGACAGGCCTTGTCTCCGGCCGTGCAGACATATACATCCGGTTCGGAATATTCCGTTGTCAGAAAGGCCTCTCCGTTCTTGTCGGTCGTCAAAGTCTTCGTCACCGGCTGCCGGCCATATCTCCTGTCGAAAGTCAGCCGGAGGGTCGCACCGGCCACCGGCTGCCCCTCCCCGGCATCGACGACAACATAACGTGACCTGTTTCTCGGCTGCCGTTCGGTCATTACAAAGAGGTTGGTAACATAATAGAGTACATACTCCGACTGCAACCGTCTGTCCGTGCTCTCCACCTGTACCAGATAGACACCCAGCGGCAATGCGGGCATCTGAAAAGAGTCTTTAAAGTTCTCGTAGTCTTTGTGCGGCTCGTATGTCCGCCGGATGGTCTGTTTCGTAGAAGGCAGCAGCGCAGCCTTTATCTTTTGCAAGTCAGAGGCGTCGGCAACGGAAAGACCGTGATTCCCATTCAGCGTCGTACGTGTCACTGTCAGCGTTATACCGGTCAGGTTACGGATTTCAAGTGAGACCTCGTTGGCGTGTTCAGACGGTGTCACACAGTGTCTCTGGACTCTGACATCAAACTTCGATGCCGTCAGCTCCCTGCGTGCATTGCGCAATGCCTCGATCCCTTTCCAAGTACCCCAACGGGCGAGTGCCTTGTCTATAAAGGCGATGCGATCTTCGGCGGGCGTGTCCTCGTCCATGGCTTCGTACCGTGCCACGGCCACTTCTCCGCAGATCGGCAGGTCACCATAGACCTGCATGACCGAATCAAGCCGGGCGGAACTCCGCTCTTCATCTTCTTCAGCAGCCAGCATTGCCGTATAGCAGGCAGCCTCTCTGTTGCCGTGTGCCGCATAATACCGGCTCAGCCGGCCATAGTCTCCCGCCTGCATGCCCATGACATGCAGCAGGTCGTTGTTGAAGATGCCGTCATCCTTTCCGCTTACGACCAGCGGCTTAAAATCCTCCGCTTTCCGGCCTGCCAGCAGCGACGGATCGGCAAGAGCCTTCTGGAAATACTGTTCGGCATCAGGCCTGCCCGTCTCTTTTGAGACCGCCCCCAGAATGCAGTTGCAGACCGCCGCCAGCACTTCATCCTTGCCCTCGGCTTCCTTTGCCAGCATCTTCAACCTGTCGAACTCCACCTCCAATGAGTCCGGTGAAATCTGCGTCCGCAATTCCGCCGACTGCAGCGTGGCCGCCAGCAACTGGCCGTAGACCTTCTCACGGCGCGCCTTCCGCTCAATCTTACCCAGCAGGACGATCTGCGTCTTAGGCAGGTCTTTCCGGCGTGCCTGTTCCACCTGCTTCCATAAAGCATCGAAACTCTGTGCTGACATCGTCATAGGAAACAACAATATGATCAACGATAAAACGACAAACGCTTTCTTCATACATTCTTTCTTTTAGTAATTGCAAAGATAATGCTTTTCAAATAGAATAACGAAAGGGAAACTCTATATATTGCTTCCACAGCATAAATTCCTGCAAGAAATCCAAGTGCCTGATAAACAAAGTTCTCAAAACACTTGGATATGTCGGAAACTTCACCTATCTTCGTGCTGCGAACATAAAAGGCAAAATGAACTGGCGACAAGCCAAAAAAGTGCTTGCGCTCTGATGTCATCTGGTGGTTAATGATTCTTTCAACCTGCTCTCTGACAGATTTATACCTTGAAGAAAATCCTTCCAGTTATCAGCCTTTTGAGGTATCTTAAACGGAATGACAGACAGAATACCACCCATATCTCCCTTATATTCAAGTCCTTTACCTGCAAGTTTGAATCTTGTTACTTTTCGATCAGAGTCATCAGGATAGACATAACCACCGTAAGGCTTGTCCATACAATACATATACGACACAACCTGATAAAGGTCCTCACGCCCCACACTCCTATTTAAATGCTTATACTTGGCATCCAGAATATAGTCTTCACTGTAAAAGTCAGGATAGATACGCCTGCCATTGCTATCAAAACTGTCCTCATCTGTTGGATTGGCAAACATCCTTATACCTCCCTTTCCTTCCTTGTTTCTCGGATGTGTGAATCCTATCTTAGAAAGTACGGTGTTCAGATATTCTTCCCATAGCCAAGCTGCATCAAACAGTATTCCGTATACCTTGTCTTCACTTCTGCCATACTTGAGCGACCCATGCTTTAGAATTCTTATACACAACTGCTGAAGCATCTGATAATTTAGGAAATACGGATGAACCTTTGGTTTCCTGTTTTCATTTAAGACACGCTCTCTGTTATGCCTGTCATAGCTTGGTGTTACCATAACGATTTGGGCAACATTGTCTATCGTTTCTTGGTCGTTTCTTAAAATTTCAGCACCGATAGGATTTTGCTTTATATACTCTATTGTATGTCTGATAAGCTGCGTAACAGAGTTGTCATAACTATATTCACGTAGCTTATAGCTAACACGCCCCTTAAAAGGGATGTCATTTCTGATAAAGTGCGAAATGTCAACGGTTCCTTTCACTCTTGCATCATCATAATATCTGTGTTGATACTCCTTATATAGTCCTTGTGACAAAGCCTTTTTCAGCAGAACAGGAAACAGAAAGAGCAGGAAGTCAAGTGCTTTATCTTGCTTATTTGTCGTGTGTTTAAGGTCTAACAAATTGATTGATAACACCTTCTGAAGCATGTAATAAAGGAAGAAGTCTTTTCCTTCATCGTCAGCAACGCCTTGTTTATTCTTATGGGTAAATCTGGAATGAATGCTGACAGAAGTCTCATTCATCCCGATAAAACCCATAAGGTTTCCTGTATGTACCTTTAGTGAAAGGCATTTCCCATCCTTGTCATAGTTATGATGAGACGTGTTCAATATCGGTAAATCACCGATACTATCGTTCGATTCTGCAAGCGAATAAGGGAAAACCAAAAGGTCAGGATTGTCCCGTAGGTTGCCGATATTGGCAATCTTCAGAATATCAAGCACCCCATCATCAATATAGGAACCCTCTGTGTTATTATCTGTAAGATGAATAATCCTACCCATCGTTATCCACCTTTATGATCCTACCACCCGTTTGGCTGTATGTACTCTTCAGTTGAAAAGCCTCATAAAGCTGATGCAGACTTTCTTGTGCATCAGGGAAGCCACGAAGATACTCGAACAACAAACCATAAATATGGTTTTTCCACAGGCTCTCCCAAGATTCGGGGGCAATTGAATTATCATCTTTCAGATAGTTCTTCAGTTTTAAGAAGTAAGCTGCACCAATCTGATAAGCACTTGAAAGCCCTTGGATAGAGAGGATACATAGATTCAGATTTTCCAATCGCTTTATGATTTCATCAGATGCCTTGCCAAGAGTTTTATCATTGCGAATCATATTAAGACGGTCAGAAGCTAACACCTCCTTGAAAGCAAAGCGACGACGCATAGCGAAATCCATACATTCTACACTGCGGTCAATATCATTCATCGTACCAATGATATAGACATTCTCTGGAATATAGAAGAAGTCCGTATCGCCGAACCTCTTTTGAGTTTCGTCCACTGAATTTTTCCACAGGTTATGGTATTGTGTCTTGACCTTTCCTTTTACTCCTCTGTAGCCGGGGTCGATGCTAAAGAAAAGCTCTCCGAAAATCTTTGAAAGCTCACCTCTATTAATCTCGTCAATGACAAAGACATACTTTGGCGTATCTTGTTTATCCTCCACCTCGTTATATGCCTTTAAAGCCTTTCTGCAAAAAGCCATAAAAATGCCGTCCTCACGCCTGAAGGAAATGTTTCCTTTTCCGTCATCTACAGGGCGTAAGCCTTCCACGAAGTCCGTATAGTCATAAGAAGGATGGAACTGTACAAAATCATACTGCTCATCCATTATACTCTTCTGTGCCGGATCTCTTTCATCATAAATATCATTAAGTATAATCTGAGCAGCCAATTCTTTTGTCCAATAGGTCTTACCTGTACCAGGGGCACCTGTAAAAATAACATTTCTATTCGCAAGGATTGTGTTTATAATGTCGTTATTCTCAAGAAGCTTTGTTTTGCTTTCTGTATCACGGTAATACTTAGAAACTGCTTTATAGTATTCGCTTGTCCCTCGGTGAAACTCCTTTATTTCGTTCATAAAATAATCGTAGAATTTAATGAGTTCACTGTTTGGCTGGTCACTATTGTCATACAAACCAAGCTTATCAAGCGATTCTGCCTTAACAACCTTATAGTCTATAGGCTTCTTCCACCAGTATGAAAAACCTATACTAACCCCACTAATCTGATCGTCACTCCATTGAGCAAAAATATTAATACCAGTTCGTATCCAGTTCAAATAACATTTTCTTGACTGGTAAGAACCAAAATTAGGTTGAACATTAATACATAGCTGCTTACCATCTATCATTTCCCAGTCTTTAATCTGGTTTTGGATTGCCCCACCATTATAACCTTGTCCTGTCTGTACAAAGTTTCCCTTATCCTCATAAGGTTTAATATATTGAGCATATCCAGTAATGTCCTGAGATTTACCAGACTGCATATAATTTAAATGTGCAACAAAGTACTCTAAAATCTTTTTAAACTTTAAGATTGATTCTGTATCCATAGGTCTTTATAAAATATATTTCAAAAACTTTTTAAGTTGATTGCAAAAATACAAAAACTTTTTCCTTTTACATTAATTCCGCAGCATGAAATCCTTTAAGTAACCCAAGTGCCTGATAAACATAATTCTCAAAACACTTGGAAATGTCAGAATTTTCACTTGTCGTAGTGCTACGAACATAAAAAGCAAGCAAAAGCCTTACGCACTTGCAGGGTATGACTGTCCAAAAACAGGTGGCCTTAAAAGGAGGATAAACTACAGGATAAAATGCAGAAAAGGCAAATTGATACAATGCCTGTCCATCAGCATGTCTTTCCGCCTTCTACAAACAATTTATTCCCATATCATCGGTGTTTGTAAATTGTTTTCATGAAAGCCAAGCTGACACATGCTCTTCTGGCTTCTAAAAGATGCCTGATTGACTTGCAATGGATACCCTTTTGAAGTCTAACTAACGTCCTTTTGAAGTCCAATCAAGCACCTTTTACGAACGACTTGACAACCAATTGATTAACTGCTGGTTACAAACCTGCTTTTTGCATGCGTTTTTTATATTTACAGATGATTCGTCTGAATTTATGTAATGGTTTTTCAAAATCCTATCTGTATCTCAATGTATTAAAATGAAAAGGTCTTTGTATCGGAGGATGATCATGGAACAGGCAGTTGACAGCCTTGGCCATTTTTTTGTTTCATGGATCACCGCGGTTCTTCCGTTAAAGCTATACGAAAAGCATCCACGCATTGAACGGAAGAATCATCCATTGTTTCCGGGGGCCGTGCCAAAAGTCCACAGGCGGCAGGAACCGGCCTTCTTTCATCCATTCGCCGGCGGCACAAGCCTCTTCTTTCACGGCAAAAACCGGCAATCCAAGCAAAAGACTGTAAGCGTATATGTCCTCAGCACAAATGGCGTCCACCGCCAGCACAACCGGTGTTCACCGCCAGCACGATGCGTGACGGGCATCAACACATTTGCCGAAAAGGCCGGATCACCCCTGTCGCTATACAATCGGACAAGACATCCGATGGAGATCCTGTACGGGAAATGTCGGACGGACGGCAATATCATACCAGATAGGTGAACTGGTCAAAACGTGCAAAGCCCAGGGCTTCCAACCGCCGCCGACCCGACAGACGGGTCGCCTCAGTATTATAACCCGGTATCAAAGGCAAGCGTACAATGACCTTGTCAGCATTTCCATTCGCCGACAGCCACTCGAGATTACGGAGCACCTGTGCATTGTCCTTGCCGGTATAAGCGTTATAGATGGCAGGGGTGAGGTCTTTAATGTCTATATACCACGTCTGGATCAATGCCGCAACCGATTCAATATTTTCAAGCGGGACATTGAGCGACGTCTCTACCGTCAGGCGCCATTCCGGGTTCATGATTCCGGAGAAAGTCCTGATGAACTCCGGATATAAAAGCGGTTCGCCGCCTCCAAAACAGATACCGCCACCTGTCGCCACAAAGTAAAGGTCATCGATCTCCACCTCGCTGTACAGCTCGCCCGGTGTCAGCCTGCGCCACACGCCCCCGGCCTGCAGACATTGAGGGTTCAGGCAGTACCGGCAACGGAGCGGACAACCATGGAAAGCGACCAGGGTCGTCACTCCCACTCCGTCTGTGCCGATCCTGTGCCGGTTGACGGCTATAAAAGGTGCGGTTATTTCCGACTGCATTTCTCTTTGTGCGACCTGGGGGTCTTTTTTTCAGTTTCTTCCGAAAGAAGCGAATCTGGCACAGCCTTCCCTAACTCATACCATTTAGGTAACAGATAGACCATTACTCCATGGGATTCCTTCAAGGTACTGACGGGCAATTCACTGTCCAGATAAGAAGCTGATCCGGAAAAGACAAGCGTGTCATTGCAGCCGACGCGCAAAGAAAAGCGTCCATCCTCCCCCAACACGACAGCTTCTGCATCTCCCAACCTACGGACAACGGCATGGCAGACGGGCTTATCCGCATACTTGTCCCTCACCTGGCCATTGATCACGACCGAATGCTGCATATCTTCCGTAAGTGCTTCCACCACCTCAACTCTCTCTCCTTGGAGCGACACATCCATTCCATTCTGTACGCTGTCGGACTTCGGCAGCCTGCTGCATGCGGCAAAAGGGGCGATTGCGACACAGGCCCCTGCCGCCAGACCGGCTACCTTTATGTTCCAGCCTTTGCTCATCCGCACTTTCAGCTGCGCCTCCAAGTAACGGATTTCCTGTTCACAGGCAGGACAGGTGCCTGTGCAGTCGCCTTCGAAATGGCACTCGCCCGGCTGATAGCTGATGCCGTTTGCATCTGCGATCTTCCGCCGGATACTCTTCAGAATCTTACAGGTAATCTTTCCTTTCTTCATCATACATCCTTAAGACAACGGGATTTACGGTCGGTTCTTCTCTTCATGCGACTTCGGCCGGTGACCCTGCCGGTTATAAACATCATCAAAAACCGGTTCTCCAACGACGACTATGCCCAGCAGGCTTTCATCTTCCTCAAGAGCGATGATGTTGCCGGGGGAATGCAGGAGCTTTCCGGCGAGAATCGTTTTCTTCTTATAGCCGACAAAGGAAACCGTCAAGGAGGCATCGGGCGACATCCTCAAGGAGAACAGGCCTTCCATGTCGGTTACCGTCCCCCGACCTGTACCCTCTATCAAGACAGAAGCACCCGGCAAAGGTTCCTTGTTCGCTTTGTCTATGACCTTTCCACATATCAGTACCGAATCTGTACGGTCATCTGACCGCACTCCTGCGTTTACAGCATCTTTCTCCGCTGTGATGACCCGCCCGTCGGGCATCCCCTGAGGATCTGTATTCTGCGCAGCGGCCATCATAGGCATGACCGCCGCACAGATGCCAGCAGCGACACCGGCTATTTTCGTGCTGATCCCGCTGTCCTTATTCGCTTTCAACTGCCCCTCAATGTAGCGCAGTTCCTCTTCACAGACAGGGCAGGTACCTGTGCAGCCGCTTTCATGATGACACTCGGCAGGCTGATAACTGATGCCGTTTGCCTCCGCTATCTTCTTCCGGATACCTTTGAGTATCTTACAGATTTCTTTCCCTTTTCCCATAATCAGCTCTTTATAAGTCTACTCTGTAACAGCTGTCTGCAAAATTACTGAATTAAAACGAGACGGACACAGGACAGCTGCCTTTTCATCCTGTTCACCATGTCTGAAGAATCTATATGGAAACAGCCATACCCCAGCAGACCGTGCTTTGATATGGTTGTTTCTGTTGACTCCGGAAAGACACGCTCCGGACAAGGCGCAATAACGTCACCGCAGAGAGAGCAGCAGCTCACAAGGAGAAAGCTGTCCTCCTGACGGGACTCCTATCCGAGGAAATGCAGCTGTCCGATGAAAGACAGCAGGATATAACCCAGAATAAGTGAGATAATACCGCAGGTAAGTCCGACCTTGAGCATATCGTTCTGCTTGACCAGCCCCGTAGAGTAAGCGATGGCATTCGGCGGGGTCGAGATCGGAAGACACATCGCCGTAGAAGCCGCAATGGCAATGCCGATGAGGATGGTACTTGTACCGCCGATGCCGCCCAGTTTATTACCCATACCGCGGCATACCACGGCAAGAATCGGCACAAGGAGCGCCGCCGTCGCCGTGTTGGAGATGAAGTTGGACAGGAAGTAACAGATCAGACCGGAGATAGCGAGGATAACGATAGGACTCCATTCTCCGAACGGAATGCTCTCAATGGCCGCATCCGCCAGGCCCGAACCGTTCATGCCCAGTCCGATGGCAAAACCGCCGGCTACCATCCAGATGACACTCCAGTTGATTTCCTGCATATCCTTTGCCGTAATGACACCTGTGATGGCAAAGAGCCCCATCGGAATCATCGAGACGGTGTTGGTATCAATGCCTGTCACGCTCTTCGGAATCACCCACAACAGGATGGTAATGATGAACGTGATGATCACCACCCACATACGCCATCCACGATGCACCTCGCCGTCGATCTTCAGATGGATGGTCTTCTGCGTGAACGGGAAGAAATGCAGGATGATCCTCCATGACAGCAGCAGCAGCAGAATGACGAGCGGGAACATGAAGGCCATCCAGTGCATGAAGTCGATGTTCATGTTCAGTCCTTCCGGGTCATTAAGGTACTTCAGCGCGATAAGATTCGGCGGCGTGCCGATAGGCGTCCCCATACCGCCGAGGTTGGCCGCAACAGGTATGGACATTGTCAGGGCGATGCGTCCTTTTCCGTTGGCAGGGAGTGCGGCGAAGACCGGTGCCAGGAAAGTAAGCATGAGCGCTGCCGTCGCCGTGTTAGAGATGAACATCGAGAAGAGTCCTGTGATGAGCAGGAATCCCAGAAGCACATTCTCACTCTTCTGCCCGAAAGGCCTGATGAGGTTGCGTGCCAGAAGCGTGTCGAGCCCCGACTTGGAGGCTGCTATCGCCAGAACAAATCCGGCAAGGAAGAGCATAATGATCGGATCGGCAAAAGATGCCATGATCTCCTTTGAGTCAAGGAGGTCACCGATACCGTCATGCTTGAAGATGCCAAAAGCGTTCTTTGACACCGTAACACACATGATGGTCATGATACTCAGAGAAGTCGCCCAGGCGGGGATACACTCCGTCAGCCACGACAAGGTGGCGAACACAAAGATTGCGATAATGCGTTGTTGTACTACGGTCAGCCCATCAATACCGAAAATGTCTGTGGGCAGATTCCATACGATGGCCGTCACCACGAGGATTGCCAGAAGTTCCCAGACTTTCTTCATCTCGATGTGGCTGCTAAGGGCGTTAGACTTTTCTTCTGCCATGGTGTTAGTTGTTTAGATTAAAATCAGATCGTTAGTAAATATGGCGGCTAAAGTATAAAAAAGATTTCTAACACGCAAGCAAATCACTCCTTTTTTGTAATTTTGCACCTAAATCCATCATTCATGCATCACTTATCAGCATTTATCCTTGCTTTGCTGCTGTTCGCATCCTGCGGAAGTCCACATGACAAAACAGCCCGGAAGAAAGAGAAAGGAGCGAAGACGGAACTCCGCTATGCCCGGAACATTTCCATCGAACGGACAGGCGGGTACATTGCGGTCCGGCTGTTGAACCCCTGGAAAAAGAACACCCTTCTGCATACCTATTATCTGGTGAACCGCAACTCGAGGGCGGCGGTTCCCGACGACGGCACAAAGATAACCGTCCCGCTCCGGAGAAGCGTGGTCTTCACGACCGCCCATGCCAGTCTGCTGGAGATGCTGCATGCACAGAAAGCCATCGCCGGCGTGGCCGACCTGAAATACATGCTTATTCCCGACATACAGAACCGTACACGGAAGGGGGGGGACATCCGGGACTGTGGGAACGCCATGCAGCCCGACATTGAACGGATCATCGACCTGCATGCCGATGCCCTCCTGCTTTCACCCTTCGAGAACAGCGGAGGCCATGGCCGTCTGGAAGAGACTGGCGTGCCCGTCATCGAGTGTGCCGACTATATGGAGGCTTCCGCCCTGGGACGTGCCGAATGGATGAAGTTCTACGGCCTGCTCTACGGAAAAGAGAAGGAGGCAGACTCGTTGTTCAGCCTCGTAGAACGGAACTACAAGGCTCTGAGCAGAAAGGCGAAAACAAGCAGGACAAAACGCAGCATCCTCCCCGACAGGAAAGTGGGAGCCGTGTGGTATCTTCCAGGCGGGAAGAGCAGCGTAGGGCTATTGTACAAGGATGCGCAGGGCGGCTATGCCTATTCGGACGACACGCACAGCGGCAGCATCTCAATGCCTTTCGAGACTATCCTTGACAAGTTCGGACAGAGCGACTTCTGGGTATTGTGCTACAACGGGGACTTCAGCCGCAGGAAGCTGCTGGCAGAGTACCAGGGCTATGCCGCATTGAAGCCTTACCGGACGGAAGAAATCTACGGCTGCAAAGTGGACAGCGTGCCTTACTTCGAGGAAGTAAGCTGGCGACCCGACCGGCTGCTGGCCGACCTGATACAGCTTTTCCATCCCGACCTGCACATCGCCCCCATGCGCTATTACAGGAAACTGAAAGACTGAGACGGAACGTGAACACACACTGACGGTTTTAGACAATGAGACGTAGCATCTGCATCTTTATCATCCTGACGGCGGGCACCGTCCTGCTGTTCGGGCTGAACCTGACGGTCGGATCCGTCCGGATACCGTTTCCCGATGTGCTGGAGATACTGTCCGGACAATATACGGGAAAAGACAGCTGGCGGTATATCATTTGGGAGAGCCGGCTTCCACAGGCACTGACGGCCATGCTGTGCGGCAGTTCACTGGCAACCTGCGGCCTGCTGCTGCAGACGGCGTTCCGCAACCCGCTGGCAGGACCGGATGTGTTCGGCATCAGCGCCGGAGCCGGACTGGGGGTGGCACTGGTCATGCTGCTGCTGGGCGGTACGCTGTCGACCGCGCTGTTCTCCGTCTCCGGATTCCTTGCCATCCTCACGGCCGCCTTCATCGGGGCGACCGGCGTGACGGCGCTTATCCTGTTCCTGTCTACCCTGATACGCAGCAGCATTCTGCTGCTGATCGTAGGACTGATGGTGGGCTACGTCTCTTCCTCCGCCGTCTCCCTGCTGAATTTCTTTGCTTCGGAAGACGGCATACGGAGCTATACGATATGGGGAATGGGAAACTTCGGAGGTGTCTCAATGTCTCACATGGCACCCTTTTCCGCCCTTTGTCTGTCAGGTGTCTTGCTCTCGTTCTTCCTGACCAAACCGCTGAACATCCTGCTCTTAGGGCCGCAATATGCCGAGAGCCTGGGCGTGAGCGTCCGCCGGGTCCGCAATATCCTATTGCTCATCGTCGGACTTCTTACCGCTGCGACGACGGCCTTCTGCGGTCCTGTATCGTTCATCGGACTGGCCATACCGCACGTGGCCCGTCTGCTGTTCCGTACCGGAAACCATCAGACACTCCTACCCGGGACAGTCCTCTGCGGAGCCGTCATCGCTCTGCTGTGCAACCTTATCTGCTCCCTCCCGGGCGAACAGGGCATCCTCCCGCTCAATGCCGTGACACCGCTCATCGGGGCACCTGTCATAATATATGTGATCCTGAGGCAGCCCTGAGACCGTCTCTGCCGCCTCCTGCCCGCTCCACAGTGCCCGCCCTCCTGCCGGAAAGCAGCGGGCGCACGGGGGAGGCAAGCCCTGCCATGACAGGCTGCACAGCGGTTCTTTCCGATCCTTCTCCCTGCTCAACGGAGAGGAACAGCGTCAGAAGCGATACCCGAAGCCAAGCTTCAGATAGACGGGATAGAGATTGAAACTGACCGTCTTGAAACTGCTTTCAAAGATGTTGCTGAAAGCCCATGTAAGGTCGGCATTCACCGTGAAATGACTGAAGGCGCACCATGTTGCCCCCAGCTGGCCGCCCCACTGGAAATGGCGCAGGTGAGAGGAGAAGTCATAAGGGGCGCTGCTCCCGTCATCAAAAGTCAGCTTCTCACCGACAGGCGTACCCTCACGGAGATAGCCGTCGCTCACATATCCGGAGAAATCGCCGTCCAGCTTGACGGACGAGAACAGTCCCGCACGGAGCTTCCACCGGTCATTGACACGGTAGTCTGCCAGCAGCGGCACAGTGAGCAGCGTCGTGTTATAATCAGTCTTCACATAGCCCGTCCAATATCCGGCTACACGACTGCCCTCGTAGACGATCTCCGTACTGTAATTCTTCACCGTCGCCCCAGTCAGCATGCCTTTCTCTTCAATCCGCAGACCGGCAGACAGTCCCCATCTCCGGTTCCGGCCCAGCCACCTGGTCACAGTCCCCTCGAACGTTCCATTGAACTTCGGACTGTAACTGTTGATCTCCCGTACCTCCACAGGCAAAGGCAACGGCGATGCGCCGCCGATGTTCACACCGGCCTTTACCTCGTATTCCCATCCGTTATGTTCTACCGACTGCAATGCCGGTGTGCGATCCGTCTGCGCCCGACCGGACAGTACACAGCCCCATGCCGCTATGGCGACGATTATGTTCGTATGTCTCATCTGCTTATTTTTCACCTTATTATATTATACGTATTCCGAAAACGGCACACGGCCCTCCATCTACTCTGAGAACAGCTTGAGTTCGTCAACATACAGCGTGCTGCCCACCGCCCCGTTGAAAGCGGCTCCATCCTTGCTGGACGACATGATGATGGCAAGACTGTACTTCCCCTGCCGCAGCTTTTCCGGATCTACCGACCGGCCTCCTACGGCTTTGAAAGGAATGGAGAAGCGTGTCCACTCGTCGGTCTCCCGCCCCTCTTTCAGCTGTGCCAGCAGGACGATCCGGTCGCTCGTCAGCGAGTTCGTTCCATCGAGGTAATCCACCCCGTCTCCCGTTTCAAACAATACGGCATAGACGGCAAGGCTGTCTTTCCGGCCGGCAATCTTATTCAGATGCTTGTCTGTAAACGTCGGTCCGGCCTTGTACTTGTAGTACCCCACAAGTTCCTTCGGCTTCTTGCGGAAAGGAACGCCGAAGCGGGTGGACTTCGCCGGATTCGAGAAGTTTAGCTCGAAGGTGCCGGTAAACAGGTTGCCGGCGGCGATAGGAGTCCCCAGCAAAGCAAAAGCAGCCGTACTCACAGTCTGCAGCTTCGCGCATTTTCCTTTGTATCCGTCTTCCTCCTGGCAGGTCGGATACTTGTCGGCAGTCGCTCCATTGGCAGCAAACAGGAAGCCGGAGTTGCCGCTTCCCCACTCGAACTCATGACCGTCCGACGTCTTGTCTACGAGAATGTGAAACAGCTTCTGGACAGGGGCTGCAGGATTCCAGGTGTCTCTGTACTCGTACCATTTCATGTTGTCGAAGTGGTACTCGGTAGCCACGTCGTCCGACACGAATGATACCTTATAGGTCTTCTTCCACCGCCCATCCTGCGATGTCACCGTATAGCTCTGCGGTCGGGTGAAGTCTCTCTCTGTGCCGCTTGCCGGCTCTATCGTCGCCCCGTCCGTCGTCTTGAACTTCGGGGAAAGACGATCCAGTTCCTGCCACCCATTGACATAAAAAAGCACCTCGTTGTTCGTGACGACTGGTTTGCGGATAAGCGTTACACCCTCCACCGACACGTCGGTGATGTCGGCTTCGGCGTTCAAAGCCTCTTCCCTGATGCAGGACGACAGCATGAGCCCTGCCATCAGGACAAGAAGGGCAAGACGTATGGATTCTTTTTTCATTACATTCAGTTTTATTCATATATACTTCAATCCGTCTGCAAAGGTAAAGAAAAAAACGCTTTATGCAAATTTTCCCCGGACATTTCAGCCCGCGACGTACGGGGAACTGAATGGGAAAAACCGAAAGTACAGAGAACCGCCAGGGAGAATATCCGTGGCGCAGGCGGGTTATTCAAAACAAAACAGTACCTTTGTACCCGGAACATCCCATGCCGACATGGCAACAGGGGTTTCCGAAAAAACTTATAAAGAAACAGACAACTATGGGAAAAGCTTTAGTGACGGGTGCAAACAAGGGAATCGGTTATGGAATCAGTAAATTCCTGGGCAGAAGCGGATGGCAGATCATCATCGGCGCACGCAGCCGTCAGCGTGCGGAGAAAGCCATGAAAACGCTGAGGGAGGAAGGAGCGGAGGTCATCGGCTGGCAGCACGTCGACCTGTCGGACAATGCAAGTCTGGAACAGACCGCCAGGGAGGTAAAGGAGAAACATCCCGATCTGGAACTCCTCGTCAACAATGCCGGGATTCCCGGCGACATGGAGGTTCCCAGCTACCGGACCGAGCTCCGGGATGCAGCAGAGACGATACAGGTGAACTACCTCGGGACATTCGCTCTGACCCAGACCCTCATCCCCCTGCTGGCGGCGAACAGAGGGCGGATTGTAAACATCACAGTACCCTCGGAAGTGAGTCCGTACTGGCATCCGATGGCTTATGTGGCAAGCAAAGCGGCACAGAATGCCATGACCGGCATCATGGCAATGGAATTTGAGAAGAACAACATCCCTGTCGAAATCTTCGACGTCCATCCGGGAGCCACCACGACCGACCTGAACAACCATTATACCGGACCGGGGGCGCACTCCGTGGATGTCGTCGGTGAGAAAATCGCCGCTGTAATCAATGACGGGAAGAAACACCAGGGCGAATTCATCGAACTGTATCCGATCGTGGATGAGGGACGGTAGCCTTGCTGTCCATGAAATGGGGCAAGGCAGACAAGCCATACGGCAATCTGTCTCCTTTTCGGTTCTTCCGCTAAATGCGTAGATTGGAAGAAGAACAAAGGCTTATGCGCCTGCAGGGTATGACTGCCCAGAATCAGACGGCTTTGCAAAGGAGGATAAACTACAAGACAAAATGCAGAAAAGGCGAAATTGATACGAAGCCCGTCCATCAGCATGTCTTTCCGTCTTCCACAGACAGCTTATTCCCACATCATCGGTGTTTGTAAACTGTTTTCATGCAACGCAAAGCAACACATGCCCTTCTGGCTTCTAAAAGATGCCTGATTGACTTGCAACAGGTGCCCTTTCAGCGCATTACCAACGCCCTTTTGAAGTCCAATCAGGCACCTTTTTGAACGGTTTGACAACCAATTGACTGACTGCTGGTTACGGACTTGCTTTTTTGCGCATGTTTGTATATCCGCAGATGATTTGTTTGGAATTATGTAATGGTTTTTCAAAATCCTGTCTGTATTTTCAACATATTAAATAGAAAAGGGCTTTGTATCGGAGGATGATAAAAGGATGGACAGCTGACCGTCTCGCCCATGTTCTTGTTGAATGAATCACTTCGGCCCTTCCGTTAAAGCCATACGAAAAGCGTCCACGCATTGAACGGAAGAACCAGAAAATACCGGCGAAGCCGGATTTCATCCTGCAATGAAATCCGGCTTCGCCGGTATATATAATGTCTGTCTGGCAGCAAGACCAAAGAAAGCCCCTTTCTCCACGAGGCGCTGCAGGAATCTCCCGGGACGGACGGCAGATCAGAAAGGAAGTCCGATCGCCAGATGGAGCGCCTGCGCTTCCTTGAAACTGGAGATATTGTAAAAGCCGTTCTTGCCCGTGTCATACGGCACGTGCAGGCCGATACCCCAGTCGACACGGAGCATGAAGTAACCGAGATCGTAGCGGAGGCCCACACCGGTGCCGAGCGCCATCTCCTTAAACAGGTTCTTCATCTTGAAGTAGCCCCCGGGGCGGCCTTCGTCATAGTGCATCGTCCAGACATTGCCAGCATCGAGGAAGACCGCTCCATAGAGCGAACCCATCAGCCGGGGACGATATTCAAGGTTCATCTGAAACTTGATGTCGCCTGTCTGTTCTACATACGAGCGGCGGCGCTGGGTAGACCGGTAACGTCCCGGACCGATCTGCCGTGCGTTGAAGGCACGGATGCTGTTGGCTCCGCCCACATAGAACTGCTCGGTGTACGGAGCGAAACGGCTGTTCCCATATGCCCAGAGAGCTCCTGCATTGACGTGGGCGGCAACACTGCTCTTCTCCGCCACTGTCCATATCTTGGTAAGATTAGCCTCTACCTTGAGAAACTGTGCGAAAGGATTCTTGAAGAGCTGCTTGTTCTTCTCGCTCCAATGACGGCCCGACAGGGTGTAAGCAGCCGACAGCACATTTGACGCTTCACTCACGGTAGTCCATATCTTCACGGGATTACGATAGCGGGCAGGACTCATGAAGGTGTACTGGAACAGCATTTTCGGGATGAACTGGTCGGCCATCGACACCTCCAGATAGGGTACGCTGTCGACGAGTTCCAGGTAACGGTCGGTCACCTTGTGCATGTATTCATACGTCAGCGAGAGCGGCGAGAACGAGTAGCTGTTGCGTTCATTGGGCTGCCATTGGTAGGTCAGTTCTCCAGACACCACATGCCGCTTGAAGTATTTGGCACGGTTCAGCACGTCGACAGAGGCTTTCAGCGTCGTGGAAGGCGTAGCATAATAGGTACGGGGCGGTTTCGGCCTGTACACCAGCCCCTTTTCCGCAGCCTCTTCCACCTTTCTTTGTATCTTCATCCAGCGTTTACGGGGAGGCGCGACGAAAGGATTGACAAGGCGCGGAATCTGCAGGCTCGCCTCGACACCGTACTCATAGTTATTGATTCCCAGACGGCTGCGTCCGTCGTCATCGTCGTTCGACGACCATTCGTAGGCACCGTGTACACGCAGATTCAGCCTTTCCCCGCCACGGAAGGCATTGCGCTTGGTAAAACCGATAATGCCCTCGGGACCGTATCTGCCGCTTGTCTTTCCTTTTCCATACGCCTCTACATAGAAGTCGTAAGGCTTGTCGAACAGGCAGTCCACCTTCATGTCCAGGATATGGCACGTATCCGTGGTGTCACGCGGGGTGAACGTGAAGTTCGTAGAGGTGTACAGTCCGCTGGATCCCAACTGCCGCTGGCTCTGTTCATGCAGCCTGTAATTATACAAGGTACCGGGCCACATCTTCAGGTCGTTGGCGATGGTACGCATACGGAGCGGCATGTGCGACCCGTTGTAGTTGACGATGACGTCACGGAAACGGCGCTGTTTCTCCAGCTTCTCCATAAACTCACGCTGCAGGTTGACGGTTACCGTACCGATCGTCCACTTCCGCAGGGCACGGGGACTCACCGAGTCGGCCATCTGCAGGCGAACGGCTGCCTCGCCATGGACGAGGGTCGTATCTGCAAGATAGCTGGCGTCGCTGTTCTGATAGTAATAATAACCGTTGCTGCGGAACAGTTCCGTAATCCGTTTACGCTCCTGCTCGAGTGTCGACACATCAAAGGGATCTCCCTTGTGGAGAACCGCCTCGTCGAGGTGAGCCGTTATCAGACTGTCGGCCGACGGCGGGAAATTGGCATACCGTACGCTGTCAAGCGTCCACAGATGTCCCATATCGACCGCATAACGCAGCCTCCCTTTCTTCGGATTGCGCTGTGCAATCCGCTCATAGCTGATTTTTCCGTCAAAATAGCCGCGCTTCTTCAGCAGGTTCTCACCCACGGTGACACGCAGGTCAGGCGTAGTGGAACTCATCAGCACCGGTGCCGAGCCGAAAGCCTTCACCATCCAGCGGCCGAAGCGGGTGGTGTCCGGCGAAAAGGCATTCCATACCCAGAGACCCACAGGGAAAGGCGACCGTATATGCGGGCTGCCCAGCAAGGCAGCATTGGGCAGGGTTGCCAGGATCACGTCAAGCTCTTCCTGCACGGAAATGAAATGCTTGTTACGCTGGTAGCTGCTGTATCTTGTCGACTCCATGCCGGTGTACAGCTGCTCGCCGTCGGGAATGGCGGAGGTAGTGCTGCAGCCGGTCAGGTTCATCAAGACAACCAGCCCTAACAGCCCTATGGGGCTTATGTAGCTTACCACATTGAGCCACCTGTGGTTATTTTTTCTTCTCATTGACAAAATTAATTAAGCTGTCACGGCGCGGAGTCGCTGCCGGCGGCAGGATGACAGGCTCATCCTCCTTGAAGCGGAAGATGTCCCTGAAATGGCGCAGCTTACGTCTCCACATGAAACCGGCGCCGAACTCGCTCAGGCTGCCCTCCAGCCAGTCGTAGGCCTCACGCTCATAGTAGAGCTTGAGGTATTTCGTCTCCTTCTGGTTCAGGCGGTATTCGAGCGAGAGATTATCGAAGTAGGCTCCGTTCTCTTCAGAGAACTGCGATCCGGTTGCGACACGTCCTCCCATCACAATACGCAGACGGTTGTTCCACAACCGCTTGGAGAACTTGAAGGTATAATCCGTGTGCAGGTTGCCGTTGACATCAGCGGCACTTTCCATGTTGGCCGTAAGATCCAGCCCCATGGAGTTGAGCGCACGGCCCGTAATGGCATTCACCTGTGTCTGAAGGAAGCCTGCCAGGGCACCGCTCATCGCCGTGTTGGCACTTGCCGAGTTCTCTCCGTCGAAAAACATACCCGATGCCAGCATCGTAACGGCAAGTTTCGATCGTTCTTCCACACTCTTCGTGTTCAATGTGTTCTGCACCTCCTGATCCTCAGGAGCAGAGATAATGAACTCGACTCCGGGCTTGGGGAACTGCCGGGTAAGGCTCACGCCGCACTTGAAGTCCACTATCCTTCCTTCCCCGGTACCATTGGAGACACTTGTCCTGACGTCTTCCGTCGCCGTAATGTTCAGCGTCGGACGCATCGGATCGCCTGTGAATTCAACGTAGCTTCCGTCCTGAATATTGAACGTACGCAGTGGAATGACCGGCAGGGAGTACTTCATCTTGCCCTCGCTCAGCGTGTACCGTCCGCGGACCTGCACCCCGTTCGTCGGGTCGTAGTTCAGAAGCAGACTGCCTCCGCCTATGAAGTCGATGTAGTTGGACTGGTCGGCATTCAGCGCGCAGAGCACATGTGCCTGCTCATCGATGTCTACGGCAAGTCCCATCGTGAAGCCGGTAATGTCCGGCCGCCTGACGACATCCACCGTAGAGTCGTTGAAATCGGTGAACTGGACGAGGTCGTTCAGTTCCGTGTCGGTAGCCAGTGTGCCGTCGCGTACCACATACGTCATATCCGTGTTGCCCAGCACATCGAGCTTGCCGCCCATCTGCAGGTTGTCCAGCGGCCCGCTGACCTGACCCATGAAGTCGACGAAAGCCTTGCCGTACACTTCCGAACGCGGATCCTTCTTCGCATTGATGATCTGGAAGTTCTTGGCTCTCATGCGGGCGTCGAGCCTCATCCTGTCGAGATTGGAGAAGTCAAGATAGCCCGAGATGTCGAGGGGAGAACCGTTGCTGGCAAAGAGTTCGAAGTTCTCAAACTCTATGTGGCTGTTGCGTATCAGGACCGGGTCGTCGGCAAAACGCATCCTTATCCCATAAGGCACACTTACCAGATAAGAAGAGTCAAGATAGACTTCACCGTTGATGTCCAGTTTCTTCAGCGGTCCTTTCACCGACAGTGTCCCTTCTCCTACGCCCTCAAGGCCGACAAGCTGGTCGGGAACAAATCCGTTCACGTAGTTCAGCGGGAAGCGGTTCATCTCCAGCGTGGCATCCAACGACCCTGCTCCTTCGCTGTGGTAGGTTCCCGAGAGAATACCGACCTCCTTTCCATTCTGCGTTATGATTCCATCGACATAATGTGAACCGCCATCCTTAGGCATATAGACGAACTGTGTACCGACATCTCCCATCGGACAGTTCTCATAGACGAGCTTCTTGACGGTCATATCGGTCGACACGGTGAGGTCGCCGGCCGTCTGTACGATGTGATAGTCGCCGTCGAGCACGCCCGATACATTCGGTGCGAAAGGCAGGACAGCGAACAGCCTGCCCAGTTCAAAGTGGTTCATCGAAACCGTGACATTCTGCAGCGAGGTGCTGTCGGCATCCTCTGTCGAGACGAGCAGGCCCGTCCCGTCCGCCGCCTGAAGACGCAGGTTGGCCGACAGGCGGCGGTCACGTCCGATATAGATATAGTTGGAATCGTTGACGGCAAACGACTTGTAGCCCAAGACCGACTGTGGAGAAGTGATCGACAGCTGTATGCCGCGACCCTTCATCGCAGCCTGCAAAGCCAGATCAAGTCCGGTCTTCCCCTTGTTGTCAAGGATAGTAGCATGGGTCTGCAGGCCATGTTCGTACAGCACGCCACGCAGATAGCCGTGATAAGGATAGGTATTCTCCGGGCTGTTGTCCACCGCCAAAGAATAATTGATCTGACCGTCTACGCTTGTGACGTCGGCCCGGATACTGTCAAGATGCACATCATCATATACGAGCGAATCGATGCTGATCTGCCCGTCGATGCCCCTCTCCGGCGAGGAGTACAGATCGATGTCGGCCTCCTTGAAAGCATAGCCGTCCCGTGCAAGCAGATTGCTGAAGAGATTGTCACGGCCGCTGCGGAGCGTGAAATGTCCTACGGGAAGCTGGCGGAGCAGGGCCGGCTGGTCTATGCGCCGGCTGGAGATCTGGCTGAGGATGCTTTTATAAATCTTCTGCCCCGTCGCTGCCAGCCGGTGTACACTACTGTTGAATGACGTATTGAGGCGAAAGTCGCCCCCGCTGACGGCGGCATGTACCGTATCGCGGCGGCTCATGAGATCGACATTCACATCTCCCGGGACATAAGTGTGTTGCCCGTCGGTCACACGGAGGTCGCCGATCAGTCCCCGGACACTCATTTCATCCTCTCCCGCCATGGTAAACGACGCATTGGCAGCGAAACTGCTGGACAGCGGTCTGTCCACGACTCCCAGCTGATAGAGGTCTATCCTGGGGAATACACCCTTGACCGCACCGTCTATCTTTCCGCCCCGCATTGCAACGTCAACATGGAAGCTGCCTTCTGCCAACGGCACATATCCGCCTTTACGCAGCTCATTCAGCATAACTTTGCCTACGTAACCGTTTACTGCATAGTAATGCTTCATGTCCGAACGCAGGGACAGGTCAGCATCAGCTGACGTCACATAATGTTTCCCGATCAGTCCCAGAGCCTGCAGATCTGCCGTCGTCAGCCTTCCTTTCACATGGGCGTCAAGCCCTGCCGGACGCACATCCGCCCTTACATCAAAGTTCCCGGCAGCCAGAAGACGGTTCTTCTTCCTGCCTTCCTGCAAGAAACGGAACGAACGGAGGAGACCCGTGACATGGTGGGTGGCCGCCATATCCGAACGCACATCAACGTCGGCCCAGGTCGAGACGACATATCTCTCTTTCATCATTCCCAGTGCATGCAGATCCACCCTGTGCAGCCAGCCGCGCACGTGCCCGTCGACCGACTTCGCACTTACCCGGCCTTTGTAGGAGAAGTCGCCGCCCAGCATCCTGTTCGTGCTCTTTATATGTGCCGACAGCTGCTCGCCATGCTTCGAGACGTCACCGTTCAGTCCGTCAAGCACGTATTTCCCATATTTAAACCGGCGGATACGCAGGCTTAGATTCGTCGATGCCCTCGGATCCATCACATCGGTGCCGCGTCCCCGTGTCTTCACAGAGCCGGAGAAAGGCGAAAGTCCCATGTGCGGGAGGAAATGCTGGAGCGGAAATGCCGTCGCATCAGCTGCAAGGCGATAAAGGCCGGTTGCCGTATCGTAGGCACCGTCCACCCGAATCCGGCCGCCGCCCTGGCTCAGCAGCATCTTCCCCGCATAAAGCGTCTTGCGCACATGAACCGTTCCGTCCAGACGGATTCCATGCGGCAGGGCTACCGTCCGGCGTACCGTGTTCGGCAGAAGTCCGGCGATAAAATCAAGGTTCCGGGCAGTTCCCTTCAGCCTCAGGTCGCTGCGGAGATGCCCGGCTCCCTTCGTCATATCGGCCACCCATCCAGTCCCCGTAAGGTCGAAACAGCCAGGCAGGGCAAGATGAAGCTGGCGGAACGAGACCGACCGGAGATTGCCTTCCAGCTGTCCCTGAACCGTCATCCGGTCTTTCGGGAGAGCCCGGTAGACATTCCCAGGTACCGATGTGAGGAAAGGACGGAAGTCGGCAAGACTCAGGTGTCCGTCCAGCTGGGTAGAGATCCGTCCCGGACGGTCATCGGCAAAGGCGTTCATGTCCATTTCAAAACGTCCTGCCAGCTCCGTCCCCGGCATCCGGAGATAGAGACCGGGCAGACTGAGACGTGTGGAATCCATCGCAAACCGTCCGCGGAAGTCTTTCAGCACGAACCCGCTTTGTTCCCGGAGGTTGGCCGTCCGAACACGCAGGGACAGTTTCGGAGCAGCATAGAGGAAAGAGTCTATGCCGATGTTCACGTCACGCATTGCGATGTGAGCCGCATCAAAGCCCTGACGTACACGGCTGACATAATTCTGGTCGTAGCTGAATCCGCCCCCCTGCCAGTCCACATTCGCCACCTTATATATATTGTCATGCAGCAGGAGTTCGGTTCCTTTCGCCGCCGCTTTCGTGAAATGGGCATGGACGCTCATCGTGTCACCCGGCAGATGAAGCGTGAAACCGGTTCTGGCGAGATGGAGGCGGTCTATGTTGATCCGCCACAGCGGCTTCTGTCTGTGTGGGTCTTCGGGTACGGTGTCACCCAGGGCGACATCAATCCATCCGCCCTCGACATCCGCTTTGTTCACACGTACCGAATCGCCGATGAGATTGACGGCATGGCTCACGATGTGCAGCCGCTGCAGGTCGCCGCGGATACGGAGGTCACCGATGAAGTTGACCGTATTCGCCTTCAGCTGCGTGAAGGTCAGTTCGTTCACCTCTACCCTGCTCTCCAGCAGCGGCAGCAGGTCGACGCTGGCCACCAGACGGCGTACATCGGCCACCGTATCCTTCCTGTCCGGGATGGAGTCGTTCTGCCGCAGTATCCGCAGGCCGTCCAGCTGGAGATCCAGAGGATAGGACAGGCTGACCTGATCAAGGCTCACCTCCATCCCCGTGCGTGCCGACACATACGCAGCGACCCGCTTTACCACCCAGTTCTGTACCGGCGGACAGTAAAGCAGTGCGACAAGAACCGAAAACAGTACGACAGGTGTCGCTGCAATGGCAAACAGCCACTTCAAGCTCCTTTTCATATTTCTCACATTGGTCATCGGCGGCCTTTCCAAAAGGAATCATTTAATCTGATAGGGTTAAAACGTTAGTATACTCCAACAACTGCCTGCAAAGTAACACAAAAAAATCGGAATAAAAGGCAGAAGAAAGGGGAAAATGAAAACAGAAAGCAGCCGGCAGACCGTATGCGCATACTGTGCAGAGGAGGTCGCTGCCCGTGCCAGCAACAGCCCTCCCCGACGATGACAGCATACGCGCGTCTTCTCTCCTGACAGCGAAAGGACGGAACAGGCAGAGACAGAAGGTTCCCGTCCCGCCTACTTCAACCGCTTGTGGAGCTTCCGCAGTGCCTTGTCCCGGATCTGACGGACACGTTCCCGCTTCAGTCCCATGTGCTCTGCCGCCTCCGCCATGGTGTAATGGACACCGGAGAGGCCGTAGAGACAGGCGATGACCTGCCGCTCACGCTCATTCAGGACACCCAGTCCCTTTTGGATTTCCGAACTGAGAATCTCCTGATTGAGCTGCTCGTCGGCATGCAGCGCATTGTCGTTTTCCAGCACATTCTGAAGTGTGAAATTATTGCTGCTGCCGACAGGTACAGGCTGGTCGATAGAGATGGCGTGCGACCGTTTCTGCTCAGACCGGTTTTTCTCATTGCGCGGCAGCCTGTAGAGAGCCGCCTGTTCTTTTATGGCTTCCTCCATGGCCTTGCGGATATAGGGTGCGGCGAAAACGACGAAACGTACACCCCTTGACCCGTCGAACCGCTGTGCAGCGTGCATCATGCCGATGTTCCCCTCGCTGATGAGATCGTCCTCTCCCAGCCCGCAGTTGCGGTACTGATGCGCCAGTGAGACGACGTATTTCAGATTGGCCTTGGTCAGCTTCTCCAAGGCCTGTGCGTCGCCCACCTTTATTCTCCCGGCCAGCGTACGCTCCTCTCTGTCGGAAAGGGGCTGCCCGCCTGCTATCTCCTCCATGTACTTCTCGTTTGCAATCATAACAAGGGTTTATTTAAGTTGATCATCTGAGAACCGTCTCATGCCTGCCGGCTGCCGGCCTTTCTCCTCCTGACATACCACCTTACGGCAAAATAGAGACAGACCATGACAACCAGAAGAATCAATCCGACCTTGATGTACTCTCCGTATTCCAGAATCTTTCCATGGAGCTGTTCTTCCGGGACAAAGGCGTGCATGTAATGTCCGAGAAGCGCAAGGATGCTGTGCCATACACCGGCTCCCACGGTGGTGTAGAGCAGGAACTTCCAGTAGCTCATCTTCGCCAGACCGGCAGGAATGGAGATCAGGTGGCGGATGCCGGGCAGAAGCCGCCCCGTGATCGTAGCCACCAGACCATGCCTGTCGAAGTAACGCTCGCTCTTCTCCACTTTCTCCTGGTTCAGCAGACAGGCGTGTCCCCACCTGCTGTTGGCGAACCTATAGATGATAGGCCGGCCGAGATACCATCCGGCAAGATAGTTTATCGTCGCACCGCAGTCGGCTCCCAGCGTAGCGAAGAGAATGACCAGCCACATGTTGAGGTTCCCGCCGGCCGCATGGTAGGCTGCCGGCGTGACGACCAGCTCTGACGGTACGGGAAAGACGGTGCTTTCGAGGAGCATCAGGAGGAATATGGTGCCATAGTTTAGCTGTGAGAGCAGCGCTGTGATAAAGTTCATTGTGATGCTTTTCTATTGATGAATGTTCGTTTGTTTCTTAGCTGTCCTGTGGGCGGAAGTCCGACGTAAGGTAGTCCTGCGGCCTCGTACCCTCCGGATAGAGGTCGGCCAGCACCTCGATACACTCCTCCGGATTTCTTTCAACGGCTTTCTGCAGAAACAGCCTGTATTCCTTTTCCTTCTTCAGTTCGTAGCAGCAGCGTGCGAGATAGGCGAAGCCGATGTCCCACCCGTCCTCCTGTTCCGGCAACAGGCTGATGAAGATGCGGTAAGCATATTCCACATAACCGTTGTCGAATGCTGAAATGCCGATGTGGACAAGGGTCAGTGCCTTGTCCTTCGACTCTGACAGCGCCTGCCGGTAGCACTGCTGCGCCTCGACGGCCTGCCCCTGCATAAGGCGGATATGTCCGATAGTGACATCGATGACACTGATGTCCTGACGGGGGCAGAGCTGTTTGTAACGCTCATAGTACTTCAGCGACTCGGCGTAGTTGCCCAGGGTGAAAAGTCCGTTCGCCTTGTTGAGGACGGCCTCTTCATCTTCCGGGTTGATGGCAATGGAATACTCGCTCGAAGTAATGGAATCCCGGATGTCATTCCTCAGAAACTGGTTCTGTGCCAGCTGGTTCCAGTAAGGACCGGAGTAAGGGTCGGCATCCAGCAGGTCGTTGAGGATCGCCTCGCTCTCCTCATACCGGCCGTGGCTCTTGAGGACACGCGCCTGAAGTTCCTTGTAGTCGTTCTCATCCGTCATCGACGAGCGGGCGAGCCACTTCTCCGTATAGTCCGTCTCCTCGTAATCGGAAAACAAGGCGGCGACGTCAAGGATATAGTCCTCACGGTCGTCCGGGTCCACCGTCTCGTCATAATGGGCCTGGAGGAAGCGGTCGGCAGCATCGGCGGCTCCCTCTGCCACCATGATTTCGGCCTTCAGATAAAGATAGTCCAGGTCGGTCTTGTCGACGATCGTCTCCGCTATTTCACCGGCACGCTGCGGATCGTCATCGGTGAGCAGCGCCATGCGCGACTTGAAAGCGACCGGTGCCGTGGCGGTAGGATACATCCGCACGGCATAGTCGGCCGCCTCCATGGCCTTTCCGTCCTCGCCGACAGTGTGGTAATACTCGGCGACATCCGTCAGCTCCTCGGCATCGGGAAGTTCTCCGGTGTCGCCCTGCTGCAGCGCCTCGTACCTGCGGAGCAGCTGCCTGAACCTGTCACTGTGATAGTATATGTCCAAATCTGCCTGTTGTTATGCTTTGACTTTCTTCGCCCATGTATCCTTCAGGCCGACGGTCTTGTTGAAGACAAGGTGCCCCTCGGTCGTGTCGGGGTCGAGCATGAAGTAGCCGGTGCGCTGGAACTGGAGATAGTCGCCGGGCTTCTTCTCTGCGAGATACCGCTCGACATAGCAGTTCCCCCGGACGGTAAGGCTCTCGGGATTGAGCAGCTCACGGAAGTCACGCTCGTCGGCCGACGGGTTCTCGATGCTGAACAGCCGGTCGTACTCACGCACTTCCGCCTTCAGACAGTGGTCGGCACTTACCCAGTGGAGCGTACCCTTGACCTTGCGGTCGGCTCCGGGCATGCCGCTCTTGCTGTCGGCGTCATATTCCGCCCGGATCTCCGTGATGTTCCCTTCAGCGTCCTTCGTACAGCCGGTACATTTCACGATGTACGCATTCTTCAGCCGCACCTCCTTGCCCGGCGTCATCCGGAAGAACTTCCTGGGAGCCTCCTCCATGAAGTCGGCACGTTCTATCCACAGGTTCTTCGAGAAGGTGATGGTATGCGTACCGTCCGCCTCATTCTCGGGATTGTTGACGGCCTCCATCTCCTCGGTCTGACCGTCAGGGTAGTTGGTGATGACGAGCTTCACCGGGTCGAGGACGGCGCTGACACGGGTCGCCTTCCGGTTCAGGTCCTCGCGTACGGAAGCCTCCAGCAGTGCCACGTCGTTGAGCGCGTCGAACTTGGTATAGCCGATGGAGTCGATGAAGTTGCGGATGGATTCCGGCGAATAGCCCCGGCGGCGCATGCCGCAGAGGGTCGGCATACGAGGATCGTCCCAGCCGTTTACAAGATGTTCGTCGACGAGCGTATGGAGTTTGCGCTTCGACATCACCGTATAGGTGAGGTTCAGGCGGTTGAACTCGATCTGCCGCGGACGGTTGTCGTGCAGGTTGTCTGCCGTACCGTCGCATTCCTTCAGGAAGTCGACGAACTTGTCGTAGAGCGGACGGTGGGGAACGAACTCCAGCGTGCAGATGGAATGCGTGACACCCTCGAAGTAGTCGCTCTGGCCGTGTGCGAAGTCGTACATCGGATAGCAGTGCCACTTTGTCCCCGTGCGGTGATGCGGAATCTGGATGATACGGTACATGATCGGGTCACGGAAGTGCATATTCGGATTGGCCATGTCGAGCTTCGCGCGCAGCACCATGCTTCCCTCTGCCGCCTCGGCAGTGTTCATATTGTTGAAGAGAGCGAGGTTCTCCTCCACCGGACGGTCACGGTAAGGCGATGCCGTGCCGGGAGTTGTCGGCGTGCCCTTCTGTGCCGCAATCTCTTCGGATGTCTGCTCGTCGACATAGGCCAGGCCTTTCTTTATCATCCACACGGCGAAGTCCCACAGCTTCTCGAAGTAGTCGCTGGCATAATAGATGCTGCCCCACCTGAAGCCGAGCCAGCTGATGTCGTTGAGGATGTTCTCTACATACTCCGTATTCTCCTTGCTGGGGTTGGTGTCGTCGAAGCGGAGATTGCAGACACCCTTATAATGTTCAGCCACACCGAAGTCCATGCAGATTGCCTTTGCATGGCCGATATGAAGATAGCCGTTCGGTTCCGGCGGGAAACGCGTCTGGATGCGCCCTCCGTTCTTACCCTCTGCGAGGTCCTCCTCTACCAGCTGCTCCACGAAGCTCAAGCTGCGCTTCTCTTCATTGGTGTTGTTGTCTATCGTCGTCATATTTTCCTGTTTGTTATTATGCTGCAAAGTTACTTATTTTTTCTCGTTTATGACAGACTTTGTTATAATTTAATAGTGGGCAGGACTCTATGAGCAACAGCCTTCACATTAAAAGAAGCACACCACATGCTGCAATGAAACGTTTGCACGGCTTTTCATAACAGAACGCAACACGTCACAGCCATCTGTCAACAAGAATGTTACAAAACACGCTCCGGGCAGAGACCGGCTGCAGAATCTGTAATAAAAAAATGTTTCAATATGAATAAAAAAGTTGCATAAAAGTTTGCTCGTACAAAATAAATCTCTTATCTTTGCAGACGTTATCCTGAATACAATCTTTTTACCTTAAAGAGACTAATACCTATTGAGATTGAATGCCCATCGCTGTGAAGCGTAGGGCATTTTTCGTTTTCTGAAGATTTCCCCATTGACTTTTTAATGACGCATCCGCAGATTTCCCTCAGGAAGATTCTTTAAGAAGACAGGGCATTTCCTTTCAATATAAAATGAAATAACCTGATAGAACGAGCACCGGATGTAACTATTTGTTATTTTCCTTACGGACCGGTCATCGCAGGACTTCAAGCGGCACCGTCACAGCAAGCCAAGAAGAGAGCCCGGGGACGTCCCGGTCCGATTCAAGGGAAGTCCGGAGAAACAGGCCTGCCGGGGCGTCGCCTTTCAGGTGGACGGGCTTCAGCTTCCAGCCGGGAAGAGCGGAAGCGGAGAGAAGACGGCTGAAGATGCGCACGAAAGCAGCAGGAGACAAGGCGTCGACAGCCATCCACAGAACCGGCAGGCCACGACGGAATCCTGCCATGCCGTACCGCCCTCCTGCTTCCCGGGGAATACCCAATTGTGGTGAATTTTAAGGCTGATCTTCGAGAATTGAGAAGCTGTATGGCTCTATCTCACAGAGATGTTGTAACTTTGCGGAAAACTCAATCGGGATGAAGAATATATTAAAAGAACTGAAACGCAAGGACCACCCCCGTGTGCTGGGAGCCTTGGATATCTTCAAGTACATCGGCCCGGGACTGCTCGTGACCGTCGGTTTCATCGATCCGGGCAACTGGGCGAGCAACTTCGCGGCGGGATCGGAATACGGCTATGCGCTGCTGTGGGTCGTGACCCTCTCGACCATCATGCTGATTGCCCTGCAGCACAACGTGGCCCATCTGGGCATCGTGACGGGGCTCTGCCTGAGCGAGGCGGCCGTGAAATTCGCCCCCAAGTGGGTCGGACGGCCGATCATCGTGAGCGCCATCCTTGCCAGCATCTCCACCTCGCTGGCCGAGATCCTCGGCGGCGCCATCGCCCTGCAGATGCTTTTCGGCATGAGCATCCCCACCGGATCCGTACTGACGACGGCGGCCGTACTCATCATGCTGTTCACGAACAGCTACAGGAAGATGGAGCGTGCCATCATCGGTTTCGTCTCCATGATCGGCCTGTCCTTCATCTATGAACTGTTCCTGGTCGACATCCACTGGCCGGCCGCCATCGAGGGGGCCTTCGTCCCGACCGTTCCGCAAGGCTCGCTCCTGATCATCATGAGCGTGCTCGGTGCGGTCGTCATGCCGCACAACCTGTTCCTGCATTCAGAGATCGTCCAGAGTAGGGAGATCCATCTGAAGGGAGACGCGCGCATCCGCTATATGCTGAAGTACGAGTTCATTGACACGCTCTTCTCCATGATTGTGGGCTGGGCCATCAATTCCGCCATGATTCTCCTGGCGGCCAGCACGTTCTTCTCGCACGGCCAGCACGTCGAAGAGCTTTCCCAGGCGCAGGCGATGCTGCAGCCGCTGCTGGGCAACAACGCCGCCAACATCTTTGCGATAGCCCTGCTGCTGGCAGGCATTTCGAGTACGATAACAAGCGGAATGGCGGCCGGGAGCATCTTCTCCGGCCTGTTCGGCGAGTCGTACAATGCCAAGGACACGCACTCCATCGTGGGCATCGTCCTCTCGCTGGGCATCGCGCTCCTGATGATTTTCTTCATCGGCGACCCGTTCAAGGGGCTGATCGTCTCGCAGATGTTCCTTTCCGTACAGCTGCCGTTCACGGTCTTCCTGCAGGTCGGGCTTACCTCCTCGAAGCGGGTCATGGGACAGTATGCCAACAGCAGGCCCAACATGATCTTCCTTTATTCGCTGGCCGGCATCGTCACCTTGCTTAATATATGGCTGCTGATAGAGAGCGTGGCATGAGTTCTCCGCATCGCTGCAAGGGGGACTTCCGCATGCCATGTGTCAAGGAAAAGTCATGACACATTTCAACAGAGGCTTCCCTGCAGGGCTGTCAGGCACCGGTTGGAGTCCAACAGGTGCCTGATTGAAAGCGAAAAGGTGCCTGGTTGGACTCCAACCAGGCACCTTTTCTTGTACACATTGTAATCTTTTGACTGTCTGCCTGTTGCATCCTCCCAGAAAAGAGGCGGGCGGACGGATTCCCGGACAGGGCGAACCGGCTTGCTGTAAACTATTTTCAACGAAGATTTTCCTGCCGACGTATTCCCAGCAGCCGCATCCCACCGGTCAGTTAATCCCGTGCGCATTCAGCGCCCTGGCATATTTATCCGCATTCACCTGATGCTCTTCGTAGGTCCTGGCGAAATTGTGCGTGCCGCTGAAGTCTTCTTTTGCACACATATAGATATAGTCGTGATGCACATAGTCCAGCACGGCATCGATGGCGGCCACCGACGGGATGCGGATCGGCCCGGGAGGAAGTCCGCGGTACTTGTAGGTATTGTAAGGGCTGTCCACCGCAAGCCATTTCTGATAAATACGGTGAGCCGTGAAATTCTTTGTGGCGAACTTTATCGTAGGGTCGGCCTGCAGAGGCATGCGGATGTGCAGGCGGTTGATGTACATGCCTGCTATCTTCGGCATTTCAGCCACGTTGTCGGTCTCTTCGTCCACGATGCTCGCCAGCGTGATGACCTCCGCCTGCGTAAGGCCGGCTCTCTTTGCCTTCTCTTTCCGTTCAAAAGTCCAGAACTTCCTGTTCTCCTCGCTCATCTTGTCGAGGAACTTGTCGGCCGATGTGTTCCAGTAGAAGTCATAGGTATTCGGGATGAACATTGCCGGAATCGTCTCCGGCGTGAATCCGTATTTCCTGCAGGTTTCCCGGGAGGTCAGCCGGGAAAGAAGCTCGGCACGGCTGAACATCATCTTCTCACTGACATCTGCGGCAAGGTCGTCGAGCGTCCGCACGGATCTGATGGTTATCTTGACGGGTGCCTGAAGCCCGTTGATGATGTGGCGGGAGGTCTGGAGCGACCCCGATGAACCCACGGAGTAGCGGCCGGTCCGGATGTTTCCGGCATAGCCCATGACGGCGGCCAGCTGCCTGAACACCCAGTACCCCTGCGGCGTGGAGAGGGGCTGGAGCTTGGCACAGACCGAGTCGATGTTGTCGTCGTCATCGATGAGGACGTACTGTTCCCTGCCGGTACGGGACATCGCCGAGAAGAAAAGGAAGTAGGCGGCACCTGCCAGTACGGCACAGACGGCCGCCGCAACCCATCGGGCTGATCCGCCCTTGCGCTTTTTATTCGTCTTAGTCATCTTCGTTGTTATGGATTTCCAGGGTGCAAAGTTACAACATTACTGGTTGAAACGAGCAGGGCTGGGATGTTTTGATAGCTGCTTTTTTTGAAATTTAAGAGAAAAAATGGTCTGTTGTCTGTATTATTGCGTAATTTTGCTCAGCGAAAACAAACGGATAATGAAAGACTTTGACACATACATTTTCGACCTGGACGGCACGCTGCTGAGCACGCTGGGCGATCTGGCGGCAAGTACGAACTATGCGCTCCGATGGGCAGGGATGCCGGAACGGACCGTGGAAGAGGTGCGTATGTTCGTGGGGAACGGCGTCAAGCTGCTCATGGAACGGGCCATTCCCGGCGGGCTGGACAATCCCCGGTTCGAGGCCACCTACGCCAGATTCCGTGAACACTATATGGTACACAGCCTTGACACGACCCGTCCTTACGACGGTATTCCCGAACTGCTGCACGAACTGAAACGGCGCGGCAAGAAGCTGGCCATCGTCAGCAACAAGTTCTATGCGGCCACCCAAGAACTGGCCCGCCATTTCTTCCCCGACACGATCGAGGTGGCCATCGGCGAGCGGGAGACGATCCGCAAGAAGCCGGCTCCCGACACGGTGCTCGAGGCACTCCGCCAGCTGGGCGCACCGAAAGAGGGGGCTGTGTACATCGGCGACAGCGATGTGGACATCATGACGGCAAAGAACAGCGGGCTTCCCTGTATCAGCGTGCTGTGGGGATTCCGTGACAAGGAGTTCCTGACAGAGCATGGAGCAACCTGCTTTGCAGAGCGGCCGGAAGAGATTCTGGGCAGCACGGCCGGCCGCCGATCCGTCCTGTGAGAGGAAGAATCCGCATCCCGCGGCAGGACGGGAACACCGGATACGGAGGCGGCTCCGGACGGAATGCTGAATGAACCGCATCATCAGGAAACGACAGTCCGGCAACACCGGACACAGGGCTATTTCTGTTCTTTCCCGTTCCAGAACTCCCAGCTTGCGAAGGCCTGGAGCAGAAGCATCTCGAGGCCGTTCTTCACGACAGCCCCCCGCTCGCGGCCTTTCGCCATGAAGAGCGTTTCGTCCGGATTGTAAAGCAGGTCGTAAAGGAGCGTATGGCTGTCCATCGCCTCATAAGGAAGTGCCGGGCAGACATCGGCATTCGGGTACATGCCCAGCGGCGTACAGTTCACTACGACATTGTACTCACGGATGAGTGCCGGTGTCACCTCGTCATACGTCAGGACACCCTCCCGCTTCGTACGCGACACGAACATCGTCTCCAGCCCGAGCGACTTCAGACCGTAGTTGACGGCCTTGGAGGCACCGCCGGTGCCCAGGATCAAGGCTTTCTTATGGTGCCGTTCGAGCAGAGGTTCTATGCTGCGTGTAAAGCCTATCACGTCGCTGTTGAATCCTTTCAGCAGCGTCTTGCTGCCTTTGTGCGTGACGCGGATCACATTCACGGCCCCGATGGCCTCGGCTTCCGGGCTCAGGCTGTCCAGATAATCCATCACCTGTTCCTTGTAGGGGATGGTAACGTTCAGCCCGCACAGCTCCGGGTTGGAGTCGATTACCTCGATGAAACCATCTATCGAAGGAATCTCGAAATTAATGTACACAGCATTGATGTGCTCATTGTGGAACTTCTCGTTGAAATAGCCGATCGAGAAGGAGTGCCCCAAAGGGTAACCAATAAGTCCGTACTTGTCCATGTCTTAACCTTGTTCTATGTTTCTTCTGCAAAATAGGATGACTGTCTCCGGCTCTCCCGCAGACCCTCTTCCCGATGCGGAGCAGCCTTCCGGAAGGGTTATTTCTCAGCGAGATACATCGTACAGATACCGAATGTCAGCCGGCGGAAGGAGCTGCAGGAGAAGCCGGCCTTGCGGAAAATCTCCATCATCCGCTCACCCTGCGGGAAGGCCTCGATCGTCTTGGTGAGGTATTCATACGCGCTCCTGTCTTTGGAAATCAGCCGGGCGTAGTTGACCAGTATCGTATGGGAATAAATGTGGAAAAGCTGTTTCATCGGGAACCTGACAGGTGTCGTCAGTTCCACGATGCTCAGATGTCCGCCTTTCTTCAACACGCGGCAGATTTCGGAGAGCCCTTTGTCGAGGTTCTGGAAGTTGCGGATGCCGAATGCCGCCGTGACCGCATCGAACGTTCCGTCAGGGAAAGAGAGACTGAGACAGTCCTCCCGCTGGAAGGAAATCACCCCGTCCAGTCCCGCAGCCTTCACCTTCCTGCGGCCGATGGCCATCATGCCTTCGGATATATCCGCACCGACCAGCTGTCTGGGCTTCAGCTCCCTGGCGGCGAGAATGGCGAAGTCGCCGGTCCCCGTAGCGATGTCGAGCATCTGTTCAGGACGGAAAGGCAGCAGCTGGCGGATGGCTTTCCTGCGCCATCCCTTGTCGATATCCCATGAGAGCCGGTGATTCAGCGTATCGTAAGTAGGGGCGATTTTGTCGAACATCTCGGCGATGAGCTTGCCTTTTTCGCCTTCACCGTCATAGGGTTTTATCTTCTCCTGATCGTACATATTCTATATTAAGAGAGGTGTTCTGAAGCTGGGGGAGTGAAAGAATCCAGGGGAGGCTGCGGAGGGAAGAGCGTTACAGAAGTAAAGGAGCGGGGCCAGATACCCGCTCGAAAAGGACAGGTCCAGGAACCAGTGGAGTCAAGGCAAACGGACCTTTGAGACAGGCTGTCCATCCGGCACGGGCGGCAACTGCATGCAGCCCCCGGCCCCGGTTCTCCTGCACCGTCCTGACTCCATCAGCCCCTTGAAGACCTACTTTCTTGAAGCGAGGTACCGCTTCACGTTCTTCTCGATACGAGCGGCAATGTCGCCTTCCTCTGCCGCCTTGTCGAACTTCTCGCCGGTGATGTGCTCGTAAAGTTCGATGTAACGGTCGCTGACACTTGCGGCATATTCGTCCGTAATCTCCGGCATGGTCTGCCCCGGCTCGTTCATGAAATCGTGCTCGATGAGCCACTGGCGCACGAACTCCTTTGAGAGCTGCCGCTGCGGCTCGCCCTTGGCGAGCTTCTCTTCATAGCCGTCCGCATAGAAGTAACGGCTTGAATCGGGCGTATGGATTTCATCAATGAGATAGCACTTGCCGTCCCGCTTGCCGAATTCGTACTTCGTATCGACCAGAATCAGTCCCTGCCGGGCCGCGATCTCCTGCCCCCGTGCGAAAAGCCTGCGTGTCCAGTCTTCGATGACAGCATAATCTTCGGCCGAGACGATACCCTGCCGGATGATTTCTTCCTTGGAGATGTTCAGGTCGTGCCCCTCGTCCGCCTTGGTCGTCGGGGTGACTATCGGTTCCGGGAAACGCTCGTTCTCACGCATTCCGTCGGGAAGTCTCACACCGCAGAGTTCGCGGCAGCCTTCCTTGTAAGCACGCCATGCAGAACCCGTGAGGATGGAACGGATGATCATTTCCACACGAAAGCCTTCACACTTCAGGCCGACCGTCACCATGGGATCCGGCGTAGCCAGCTTCCAGTTGGGACAGATGTCGGCCGTCTGGTCGAGGAACTTGGCTGCAATCTGATTCAGCACCTGACCCTTGAACGGTATGCCCTTCGGCAGTACCACATCGAATGCCGAGATCCGGTCGGTAGCTACCATGACGATGAGGTCGTCGTCGATGTCGTACACATCACGTACTTTGCCGTGATACACACTCTTCTGTCCATCAAAATGGAAATCAGTCTTTGTCAATGCTTTCATTTTCTTCTATGTTTATAGAGTCCTATCTCTTGTCCGGCTTATCGTGAGCCTCGTAGGCTTTCACGATACGCGTAACCAATTTGTGCCTCACAATGTCCTTCTTGTCGAGCCGTATCACCGAGATGCCCTCCACGTCTCCCAGAATGGCAAGCGCCTCTTTCAGCCCGCTGTTCTCCGCATGGGGAAGGTCGATCTGGGTCAGGTCGCCCGTGATGATCATCTTCGTGTTCCAGCCCATACGGGTGAGGAACATCCGGATCTGCGCCGGTGTCGTATTCTGCGCTTCATCGAGGATGACGACCGCATCGCTCAGCGTCCGGCCGCGCATGAAAGCCAGGGGAGCGATCTGGATGACGTGCTTGTCCATCATGTCCTGCAGCTTGACGGCGGGGATCATGTCCTCCAGCGCATCGTAGAGCGGCTGCAGGTAAGGGTCGATCTTGTCCTTCATGTCGCCCGGCAGGAAGCCGAGCTTCTCACCGGCCTCTACGGCCGGGCGCGAGAGGATGATCTTCTTGGCGGCCTTCTCCTTGAGCGCCTTCACCGCCAGGGCGATGCTGAGGTAAGTCTTTCCCGTCCCGGCAGGGCCGACGGCGAAAATCATGTCGTTCTTCTCGAAGGCGTCGATGAGCCGCTGCTGGTTCTCCGACCGTCCCTTGATGGGTCTACCCGTCACAGAATAGACAAGGACGTCCTTGACCGCATCGGCCTTGGTCTTCCGACCTTTCACAATATCAAGGATATCCTCTTCCGTCAGGGTGTTATACCGCTCCACATGGCTGCGCATGGTCTCGATGTCCTCCTCTATCTTGGCCATCTCCTCTTCGTCGCCCAAGATCCGGACGACATTGTCGCGCGCGACAATCCGCAGCTTGGGGAAGAGCGACTTGATCATCTGAAGATGGCCGTTGCCGACTCCATAGAAGACGACCGGGTCTATATCCTCAAGAACTATATGCTTTTCTATCAACTTCTTCAGCTTTATATTTGCACGCAAAGTTACTATAAAATCGTGACACTCGCAAATTATTCTCCCAAAGTTTCCAAGCCTTGTCTTTCCTCTGCTCAAAGTACTTGTACAGAGGAGGTTGTATCTCCGGGGATTTTCCGCATGAATTCCAGCAGGCGGATGCCTCCCGGACTGATTGCCGCCAGGGGATGGCCGGCCGATCATCTGCCGCCGGCCGCAAAGAAGAGCCGAAGGAAGGAGTATGCGATGCTCCCTCCCGTGTCCTGTGCCAACGCAATCCATGTCGCATGAAGAAAGAGATGGGCGTCCGTTCTGTCCGTTAAATTTACCTTCATGCAGAACAGCAGAAGGGTGAAACCAACAAACGCCGTCAACAGAAGACAGAACTGAAGAAAACGAAATCCACAGGAATTCGGAGATTTCATAACCAGTTCATAAACAGGAACATAGGAAACACCGAGGAAACAAGGCCTGATAACGTTGCAAGTAAGCGTCAGTTGGACTCCAAACAAGCACTACTTGAACCGTTGAAAGGCGTTACTTGGAAGGCTGGCAGCGGCAGGCTGAAATGGGGGCGGCTTCCCCGACTTCTCCGGTGCATATCGCTGCGATAGAATGCGGATGCTTTTACTGTCAGGAATGTATAGTTTTTTCATGCAGATCAACAAATACTTTTAATCGAGTTACACCCGACTGTCCGGGGGATCCAAATGCACCCTGATTTTTCCGCCGATACATTTGGCGAAAACCTCATGTTTTGGTAATTTTGCAGGAAAAAGCAGATCAAAAATGAAAGATTCGGTTATCATTGTCAGCGGCGGACTGGATTCCGTCACATTGCTGTACGACAAGGCGGAAGAGATCGCACTGGCCATTTCGTTCGACTACGGACAGAATCACGGTGCCAGGGAGCTGCCCTTTGCGGAATATCACTGCACGAAACTGGGCATTCCCCACATCGCCGTTCCGCTGTCGTTCATGCACCGGTATTTCAAAAGCTCACTCCTCGACGGTGCGGAAGCCATTCCGGAGGGACACTATGCGGAAGAAAACATGAAATCGACGGTCGTCCCTTTCCGCAACGGCATCATGCTGGCGATCGCCACAGGCATTGCCGAGAGCCACGGACTGAAACGTGTGTACATTGCCAACCACGGCGGAGACCATACCATCTATCCGGACTGCCGGCCGGAATTCATCCGGGCGATGGATAGCGCGGCGACAGCGGGGACCTTCGTCAACGTGCGCATTGAAGCACCCTACACGAATATCACCAAGGCGGATATCGTGCGCCGTGGAACAGCCCTGGGCATCGATTACTCCAAGACCTGGAGCTGCTATAAGGGGGCTGACCTCCATTGCGGGAAATGCGGGACGTGCGTGGAGCGCAAGGAAGCCTTTCAGGAAGCCGGAGTAAACGACCCTACGAAGTACGAACCGGCCTGACCCGTACACGGAAGGGAAGCGTCATCGCTTAAGTTTCTTGCTGCATACTTAGAGGCTTTCTCCGTCATGTCCGGCGCATCAGAGGCCGGTGCCGACCGCCGGCTTTCACGGACAACCGGCTGCTGTCCGGCAAGTTCTTCCGTACAGGCTCCCCAACCGCCTCTTTTTCTGATATGAGGCCTCTGCAGAACGCCATTTGCATCAAGACCGTACACCTGGTCATCACCGGCTTACGCTTTCCGAGCGTTTCCCGCAAGGGAGTTCGGCAGAGATCCCGATATAGGATAGTGACAGGAAAGAAACCGGCATCCCGTCTCCTGCCGATGTGCGGGTGTCCGTCACGCATCGTACCGGCCGCACACACCAGCTGTGCCGGGCATCCGCACCTTTACAATACGGGCTTCCTCAATGGCAGCCTGCCGCCGTTCTCCCTTGCACTCCATCAAGAAAAAGGCCGGACTGGGAACACCAGTCCGGCCTTTTTTAATTCTGTCCTCGACAACCATCAACTGCCGGCTGTCAGCCTTTCCGCCATGTTCGCAGCAGCCCTTCTGCCGTCGCCCATGGCGAGGATGACCGTGGCCCCGCCACGTACAATGTCGCCGCCGGCATAGATCTCCGGCTGTGAACTCTGCATCTGCTCGTTGACGACGATGGTGTCTTTCCGCCCCAGTTCCAGTCCTTTGATTGATTTCGGAACCAACGGATTGGGCGACACACCGACGGCAACGATCACCTGGTCGCAGTCAACAGTGATGGTCTCGCCCGTCGTCTCCGGACGGCGACGTCCGCTTGCATCCGGTTCTCCGAGCCTCATCACATCCAATACCGCTGCACACACACGCCCTTTCTCGTCGGCCTTGTATTCCTTGGGATTATGCAGCGTGAGGAAATGGATGCCCTCTTCCTTCGCATGCTTCACCTCTTCCAGCCGTGCCGGCATCTCGGCTTCCGAACGTCGGTAGACAAGGGTCACATCAGCCCCCAGCCGCTTGGCCGTGCGGCAGGAGTCCATCGCCGTGTTGCCTCCGCCGATGACAAGCACCTTCCTGCCGATAATGATAGGCGTGTCGGTCTCCGGATTGGCGGCATCCATGAGGTTGATACGTGTCAGATACTCATTGCTTGAGAGGATGTTGATGGCGTTCTCTCCCGGAATCCCCATGAAGTTGGGCAGTCCTGCCCCCGACCCGACGAATATGCCCTTGAATCCCTTTTCTTTCAGATCGGCGACGCTGATGGTCTTGCCCACGATGGTGTCGGTCTGGAAGTGAACCCCCATGCGGCGGAGATTCTCTATCTCCACATCGACAATCCTGTTCGGCAGACGGAACTCGGGGATTCCGTATTTCAACACGCCGCCTATCTCGTGCAATGCCTCGAAGACATAGACTTCAAAGCCCCGCTTCACCATGTCGCCGGCAAAACTCAGTCCGGCAGGACCGGACCCCACGACAGCCACCTTGATTCCGTTAGAGGGCGCGATGTCAGGCAGTGCCACGTGCCCGCTCTCCCGTTCATAGTCGGCAGCGAAGCGTTCCAGATAGCCGATGGCGACCGCCGGCGAGTTCATCTTCAGGTGAATGCAGCGGCTCTCGCACTGCTTCTCCTGCGGACAGACCCGCCCGCATACGGCCGGCAATGCCGATGTCTCCTTGAGGACTCTGGCGGCTTCCAGGAAATGTCCCCGCTCGATGTTCTTGATGAAGTCGGGGATGTGGATATTGACAGGACAGCCTTCCACGCAGGACGGCTTCGGACAGTCGAGACAGCGTTTCGCCTCCTGCATGGCCATCTCAGGGGTCAGACCGATGTTCACCTCTTCCAGACGGGTCGTGGCGCGGTAGGCAGGATCAAGCTCCGGCATCTTCACCCGCTCTATGGCGGTACGCTCCTTGGGCTTAAGTGCCTTGCGCAGTGCCTTGCGCCAATCCCCCTCCGACTCCCCGGAAGGAGAGGAAGAGTGATTTTCAGCAACTCCCTCCCGGGCAGAACCATCGGCCTTTCCTGTCTCTACGGAAGCAGCAGAAGCGGCTTTCCCTGCATCTACTCCGCCTTTCACCGTCTTTCCGTCAGCTCCTGCCTCCGCAGCGTCCCCGACCAGACATTCCTTTCCTTCCGAAGGTTCTGGAGCCGTCTCGATCTCTTTGAACGTTCCCATCCGCTTGAACATCTCGTCCCAATCGACGAGGTCGCCGTCGAACTCCGGTCCGTCAATGCAGACAAAGCGGGTCTTGCCGCCGATGGTCAGCCGGCAGGCACCGCACATCCCGGTACCGTCCACCATGATGGTATTGAGCGAAACGTCGTTGGGAATGCCGTATTTCTTTGCCAGAAGAGACGTGAACTTCATCATGACAGGAGGTCCGATTGCCAGTACCTTGTCGACGTGTTCCCGCTGTATCACTTTCTCGACCCCCACGGTGACGACTCCCTTCTCGCCGTAGGATCCGTCATCGGTCATGATGATGACCTCATCAGAATACTTCTTCACGTCATCCACCATGATGACCAGTTCCCGGGTCCGTCCGGCAAGGACAGAGATGACCTTGTTGCCTGCCTGCTTCAATGCGGTGAGAATGGGAAGGATGGCGGCGATACCGATTCCGCCTCCGGCACAGACGACAGTACCGTAGTTCTCTATGCGGGAAGGAGTTCCGAGCGGTCCGACAATGTCGTGCAGCTCCTCACCGACATTCAGCCGGCAGAGCTTCGTAGAGGATTTCCCCACCTCCTGTATGACCATGGTGAGTGTCCCTTTCACGGGATCAGACTTGGCGATCGTGTAAGGGACACGCTCGCTGCGGTTGTCAACACGCACGATGATGAAATTGCCGGGACGGCAACTCCGTGCGATAAGCGGTGCTTCCACCTCCAGGCAGAACACCTTCTCTGAAAACTGTTGTTTGCGGATAATCTTGTTCATGGGTAACAAAGTATCTCATCTTCCGCCTCTCTCCGCATGACTGTCGGAGGAAAAATCTGTCGGATGAGGTTGTTTTAAAAGGTGATTATAGGTTTTCGTATGTTTCTTTGATCGATTCTGGGAGAGAGGAGAATCCCCTGCCGGGGAAGGTCGTCCGTACGGGGAGGGGAAGAAAGGCCGCCCCCTTCCGCACGCAAGAGAGAGGATAAGAGGAGCGGAAGCCCCCGCCGTCCGCCACCCTCTCCATGCAGAGAGGAAGCGGGAAGGAGGCTCAGTCCATCTTCTCATCCAGCATCTCGAAGCCGCAGTAAGGCACGAGTACCTTCGGCACCCGGACACCCTCCGGAGTCTGGTTGTTCTCGATGATGGCCGCCACGATACGCGGCAGGGCGAGCGCCGAGCCGTTCAGCGTATGGCAGAGTTCTATCTTCTTGTCGTCGGCATGACGGTAGCGGCAGTGCAGGCGGTTGGCCTGATAGCTCTCGAAGTTAGACACGCTGGAGACTTCCAGCCAGCGCTCCTGTGCCGCACTCCATACCTCGAAGTCATAGCAGATGGCAGACGTGAAGCTCATGTCGCCGCCACAGAGACGCAGGATGTGGTAAGGCAGCTCCAGCTTCTTCAGCAGCCCTTCGACGTGCTCCAGCATCTCATCCAGGGAAGTGTAAGAATGCTCCGGCTTGTCGATGCGGACGATCTCCACCTTGTCGAACTGGTGCAGACGGTTCAGTCCGCGTACATCCTTGCCATAGCTCCCTGCCTCCCGACGGAAACAGGCGGAGTAGGCGCAACGCTTGACAGGCAGATCCTGCTCGTCGAGGATCTCATCACGGAAGATATTGGTCACCGGCACCTCAGCCGTCGGGATAAGGTATAGGTCGTCGAGATTGGCATGATACATCTGCCCCTCCTTGTCGGGCAGCTGACCCGTGCCAAGCCCCGAGTCCTGGTTCACCACCAATGGCGGCTGCACCTCCAGATAGCCACTCTTGCGCGCTTCATCGAGGAAGAAGGCCTCCAGGGCACGCTGGAAACGTGCCATCTTGCCGATATAAAGCGGGAATCCCGCACCGGTGATCTTCACGCCGAGGTCGAAGTCTACCAGATTGAACTTCTTCAGCAGATCCCAGTGGCACAGCGCATCCGCAGGCAGGTCGGGCTTCTGCCCGCCCTCTTTCACAACGACATTGTCGCTGGCATCCTTGCCCTCCGGGACGTCGTCGTTGGGAATGTTCGGAATGGTCAGCAGCACGTCCGTCATGTCTTTCTGTGCCTTCTCCATGATTTCCTGAAGCGCCTTGTCGGCCGACTTCAGTTCTGCCACCTCTTCCTTTATGCTGTCAGCTTCGTTCTTCTTCCCCTCTTTCATCAGTCCGCCGATCTGTCTGGAGAGCTGGTTCTGCTTCTGCTTGTTCGTATCGAGCTTCTGCTGAGTCTCACGACGCAGACGGTCATATTCCAACACTTTCTCGACTGCCTCGCGCGCACCGCTGAAGTGTTTCTTCTCCAGTCCTTTGATGACACGTTCGGTCTCTTCGCTGATGAGCTTTAATGTAAGCATAATTTCTTTTCTTTATTAATTCGTTTCTGAGAGCAAAGTTACAAAAAAATCTTCTATAATCCAACAACATTTGTCCTACTTAATTTAAACAGGAGCATCACCGTCGGACCGGCAGCCGGACAAGCGGTCTGTTTTTCATCAGGACGGATCCGCCGTCCCCTTCCGTCCGCAATCCCGGCAATGCCGGCAGCGGCGGTCCGTCCGGACGGACAGGCTGCGGCCTGGGCCTGCGCCCGGCGAGGATGTCTGCACGCAGCAGAGCCGCCGTATCGAAGGAACGCCAGCGGCGGAGAATATAATCCAGCTGGCGGAGAGCGGCCTGCCTGTCACCGGCCTGATAAAGGCTGTAAGCACGGTTAAACCAGTAATCCCGGTTGTCGGAACAGATGTCCAGGGCATGGGTGTAGGCGACAACGGCACTGTCGTAATGCCCCTCGCGGATACTGACCATGCCGTAAAGATCATAGATTTCGGCGATATAAGGCTGCAGCGCCAGCGCACGACGACAATCTCCGCCTGCTCCTTTATAGTCCTCAAGATGATACTTCGCCAGCGCCATCAGGTACCAGGCCTCATAGAGATTGGGCTGCAGGGCGACGATGCGGGAGAAGAGCTGCATGGAAGTAACATAATATCCTTGGTCGAGCGTCCGCCTCCCCTCCTCCATCATCTTCCGGATGTTGTACTGGGCGGCCGACGGCATTGCCAGCAGGCATAGCAAGGCTACTACGATACCACGCACCGTCATCGGATTTACCTGCGTGGGACCTTCACACGATAGCCGCAGCGGACCTTGCCCTGCAGAAGCGCCTTCAGCTTGCCGCTGATCATCTGCCTGCGGAAGGCGGAGAGGCGGTCCGTAAAGACACGTCCTTCAAGATGGTCGAACTCATGCTGGATGACACGCGCAAGGTAGCCGTCCACCCACTCGTCGTGCTCCTTGAGGTGCTCGTCAAGATACTTCACGTGGATGCGTTTTGCCCGGGTCACCGACTCGTGGATGCCGGGCAGCGAGAGACAGCCCTCCTCCATCGTCTCCGTCTCCGAGTCGTCGAACTCGAGGATGTGTCCGTTGATGAAAGCATGGCGGAAGTCCTTGTATTCCGGGAAAGTATCAGAAAGGACATCCAGGTCGATCACGACGACCCGGACAGACTTCCCGATCTGCGGGGCCGCCAGACCGACGCCATCACTGGCGGTGTTGGTCTCAAACATATTCTGAATCAGCTCGGGGAGATCGGGATAGTCGAGGGGAATGTCCTCTGCGACCTTCCGCAGCACCGGCTGACCGTATGTGTAAATGGGTAATACCATATTGATTCTTTTTCTTGTTAAGCGCAATGCGGAAAGGCGGGAGAGCAGGAGACGGCGGCGGCGACAGACCGCCGGTACCCTTCATCAGCCGTCAGCCTGTCATCCGTCAGATCCCCTTGGCCTTCATGTAATCCTGGAGGATGATCGTAGCCGAAATCTCGTCCACGAGGCCTTTGTTTTCCCGCCGCGTCTTCTTCTTCACCCCTCCGGCAATCAGGGCCTGATGGGCGAGGACAGACGTGAAGCGTTCGTCATAATAGTCAATGGGCAACTCTGGGTGCGCCTTGCGCCAGCGGTTGACAAACTGCTCGACGCGGACGAGATTCTCGCTCGGCTCACCGCTGGGCTGCACAGGCCTCCCGATGACAAGCCGGTCCACGGGCTCTTCCGCTATATACCGCGTGAGGAAATCGAAAAGTCCGGACGTAGCAACGGTCGCCAGCCCGTTGGCGATGATGCGCAACGGGTCGGTGACCGCTAATCCTGTACGTTTCTTTCCGTAATCGATTGCTAAGATTCTGCCCATTTACCTGGAGAGCAGCCACGCATCGGCATAAGTGGCACGGAGCTGGTTCCGGCTCTGGACGGCAGAGGCCTTGCTGTCGTACGTGGAAGCTACCACGCGATACATATTGTTGCCGGCATTGTAGGCCACCTGTGCATCGTATCCGGCACTTCTGAGACGCTGCTGCAGACCCTCGGCATTGGCCTTTATGCTGAACGAGCCGACAACAACGCTGTAAGCCTTCAGGCCTGCGCCATTGACAACCGACACATTCTCGCGGCGGACCGGCTCGTTGTCGTAGTTGTCGACAACAGGTGTCTGGGTGACAGGCTGTGTCTCGACCGGCGCTACGACGGGAGCCTCCTGCTGGGCGGCATTGTCGTCATTGTCGGCAGCCGCCTGATGATCCTGCGCCTTTGCCTTCTCGTATGCCTTCTTGTATGCGCTCTCGCTGGATTTGCAGCCCGTGAAGGCCATCGCCACACACATCGCAGCACCCAAAACCATAAATTTCTTCATAATCCTTTAGTTATTTATTGGTTATACTTATTGTTCTGCTTTTATCGTGCGAAGTTACGAAATAAGAAGCAGAAGTGAAAAAATAACGCATCTAAAGTTTGTTAAATAAAGAATTTGCAAGTTTTTTAACACAAAATAGGCCGGTCTGTATTGCCGGTATAAGAAAGTTTGTCTATATTTGCGATTGAATAGGAACAAACATTACTCACAATAAAAACAACAAGAGATTATGAAGACATTAGGTTACATCGGCGCGTTTCTCTGTGGCAGCATCACAGGCGCGGCTTTAGGACTTCTGCTGGCTCCGGAAAAGGGAACCGACACACGTACAAAGATTGCTGACGCAGTAGACGACTTCTGCAAGAAGCACGACATCAAGCTCAGCCGCAAGGAAGCTGACGATTTCGTCGAAGACATCAAGGATGCGGCTGCTGAAGCCCTCTAACACGCAGAGATGTTCTCCAACGACAGAAACGTAGAGACAATAGCACAGCTCATAGAAGTGCTGAAACATTACATCGGGCTTCAGTCGGAGTACGTGAAGCTCGATGTAATAGAGAAAGTGGTCCGGCTGCTGACGGTACTGACCGTAGTGGCGGTCTTCTGCATCATTCTTTTCATCTCGCTCATCTATCTCTCCTTCGCCGCTGCATACGCCCTGCAGCCGCTGGTGGGATCGTTCATCGGGGCCTTTCTCCTTGTCGGCGGCTTTTATCTGCTGATGCTCATTGTCTTTGTCACACTGCGGCACAGACTGGTCGAACGCCCTCTGGTAAGGTTCCTGGGGAGTCTCTTCATGTCAAAATAGGCTTATGACCAACCAGAATACACACCCTGATTCCGAATACCGTACACTGAACGACATCCGGCTGCGCAAGGCACAGCTGCGTACGGACATCATCAAGGACGGCAACAGGATTGCCGGACTCTGGAACGAGCTTGTACACAAGCCGAAAGCCAAGAACACCCCCACGCGACGCTTCTCCGGCGCCGTCACCACGGGTGCCGGCATCCTGGACGGACTGATCTTAGGCTGGAAACTGTACCGGACCTTCGGAGGCAGGCGGTCAGGGAACTTCCTCGGAAAGAACGGATTCAGCCTGTTCAGGAAGAAGAAGGGTTGAGCAGGACGGCTGACAGACCGGCTGACAGAGGAAGACAAGTCCGACAGACGGACGAACAGCATGACCACAAGGAGCAAGGACCGCGAAGCCGACAGAGAGATGAACAGCCGGCGGCTCTGGCAACAAGGTAAAGAACGACGGCATTCCCCAAATGCCCATGACAGATAAACAGCAGGGACAGCTGTCCCCCGCCTGTCCGTAAAACAGACCGTTTGCAGACAGACGGGAGAGGATCGTCCCTGCTCCGGATAGTCCCCTCACGGCTTTCCTCTATGCCAGAGGTCGGGTTCTTCCGTTAAATGCGCGGACGCTTTTCGTATAGCCTGACGAAAGAACCGAAACTATTCATTAAACAGAAACATGAGGGTGTGTCAAAATGCAAATACCATTTCGAGAATCTTACAGTTTGAAACAATTCATTAAAAATGACCATTTCCGTACTCGATTCTGAGTAAAGAAATGGTCTTTTCTTTGCTTTTAGGAAAGCCTGGTTCTTCCGTTTTTCGGGTTGATAAGGTTGGTGATCATCCTACATCGACGGTCTCATCCTTTAATTCCAATAACAGCGGATTGAAGTATTCATTATCCTATTCCATACCCTTTTCTCTTTAGGATCTTTATTCTGTTGTTTGTTCCTTCTAACACTGCATTGGTAACGTGATGCCCAAGATGTCACCAACTACACCAGAGGAGATGTTGGGGAAAGAGCGTGAAATGATGCAAGAGCTGCTTTTGTCTATGCCAGAACAAATGATTGACGGGGTAACAAAACGATTGTATGAACCCCAAACAAAAGAAAGCAAAGCAATGAAAGTAAGATAGAGTAGTACTGATATTCTGGAGATTGGTCACTTATCAACCTGAAAAACGGAAGAACCGAGAAAATGATGCCCCTTGCCAGGTTGCTGTCTCCAGCCCCTATGGAAAATGACTGCGAACCGGCCGTCAACATACATTGATACTATGTGAAATACCCTGCTGATAAAGTGTTTAAATAACTTTGCAAGTGGAAATAGAGCTGAATAGCAAAAGAGGAAAACTTTAGCAATATAAGACATTGACATTTGTTAGTCCCAACATCACCACACAGAACATTCCTTTTACAAGATGGTGACAGGAAACGATAAAAGCCCTCGACAATACTATGGTACCGGAAGTTGTCCTCGAACTGTTCAAGGCAATAGAGGTGGAGATTTTCGAGGATGAACTTGCGTTGTTCCTAATAAACATTTATATTTGCATTAAAATAAACATTAGATTTATGGAACTGATACAAGGCATATCTTTTATTATAGCACTCGTTCTCATGCCGATTTTATGCAGAGGGCATGGTCTCGTCATTAAATTACTTTACCTCGTCTGCATGACGTTGCTGACCCCGATATTCGGCTATCCAGTCTACCGGTACATCATGAGTCACTAAAAGGATGGCCTTTCGTTCATGACCATCTGTTACTAAAGTTTTATTATCATCCGCCGATACAAAGATCTTCCGCAACTTATCAATCCGAAAAGCGGAAGAACCGGAAACCTGCTTATAGTTTGAAAGTTGTCAAATTATTAATTTGCATTTTGACACACCCTCGTCTATTCTATTATCCTCCTCCGATACAAAAGCCTTTTCAACTTAATACGCTGAAATACAGATAAGATTTTGAAAAGTCATTACATAATTTCAAACAGATCATCTGCAGATAAAAAGAATACGTACAAAAAAGCAGGTTTGCAACAAGCAGTCAATCAGTCGGTTATTAAGCCGTTTACAAAAGGTGCTTGATTGGACTTCAAAAGGGCGTTGGTAACACGCTAAGAGAGCACCCCTTGCAGGTCAATCAGGCATCTTTTAGAAGCCAGAAGAGCACGTATCGGCTTTGATTGCATGAAAACAGTTTACAAACACCGATGATATGGGAATAAGTTGTTTGTAGAAGACGGAAAGACAGGCTGATGGACAGGCATCGAATCAATAAACCCGCCGGACCGTCTCCTGCCGATGTGCCGATGCTCCGCACCAGGTGTGTCGAGGCTGAGCACCAGGCGTGCGGAGGGTAAACACCCAATGGGCGGAAGGCAAACACGCTGACAACCTGTCCCCGGGAGCGGAGAGGAAACCTGACAGTACTCTGAAAAGCGAGAGCGGACGGCTGACACACAGAAGGTACGCCTCACATCTCTTCACCCTCCCGGCCTCATCTTACCCCGACAACCTCCAGCACGCCGCCCTCCACCCTGAACCGCACCTCTTTGCCGCCGAACGGCATGCCATAGATACGGCCGGCATCGTGCTGGTACTGCGGCCGCGGGTCCTGGGCAAGCACCTCTTTCAAGGCTGCAAGCTCCTCCGCACCGAACAGCCTTGCCATCTCATCGGGAACAGTCACAGACAGGAGCTGCCATGCCTTCTTGTCCGTAAAACCGCCTTTGGCTTCCGGATGGCTGTCAACGTAAGGGATGTAAGGCTTCACATCGTAGACGGGTGTCCCGTCCATCAGGTCGGCGCCAGCGACCTCTATCTCTCCGTCCATGATCCGCCGGATGCGGACAGACGACAGGCCGAGCCCGTTCGGGCGGAAAGGCGACCGTGTGGCAAACACGCCCAGCCGCACATTGCCGCCCAGACGGGGAGGACGTACCGTGAGTTGCACGCCATCGGAGGATCGGTTGGCCGAGAAGCCCCAGACCAGCCAGAGATAATCGAAGTCTTCCAGTCCGCGCAGTGCCTCTTCACGCCGGTAGGGAGGTTCAAAGACTATCCTGCCGACGAGGCTGCCGGCCAGTCCACTCTGCCGTGGGATGCCGAACTTCGAGGTCAGCGGAGAGCGGAAAAAGGCAATGGGTTTGATTTCTTTCATGCTGACAAAGGTAATATTTTGCTGTGAACTGATACAGGATAAACGAATTTTATTTATCTTTGCAAGCAAATAATACTATTCAGACAATGGAAAATAAAGCGAACCAGAACATTGAACTGCCTGAAAACGCCTTCAGAGAGCTGAAAGACGGCGAGACATACGAACCGGTCATGTCGCCGCAGAAGACCTACCGGGAGGTGAGCCCGTGGTCGGTCACGTGGGGAATCCTCATGGCCGTGCTCTTCTCGGCAGCCGCCGCCTACCTCGGACTGAAGGTGGGGCAGGTGTTTGAGGCGGCCATACCGATCGCCATCATCGCCATCGGCCTGTCGTCCGCCACGAAGCGGAAGAACGCATTGGGCGAGAACGTCATCATCCAGAGCATCGGTGCCTGCTCGGGTGCCGTCGTGGCAGGCGGCATCTTCGTCATGCCGGCCATCTATATGCTCGACCTGCAGGCCGACTTCTTCAAGATTTTCATCGCCGCCGCACTGGGCGGTGTGCTGGGCATTCTCTTTCTGATTCCTTTCCGCAAATACTTCGTCAAGGACCAGCACGGCAGATATCCTTTCCCTGAGGCCACGGCAACGACACAGGTGCTCGTGAGCGGCGAGAGGGGCGGAAGCCAGGCGAAGCCGCTGCTCATGGCGGGCCTGGTGGGCGGTCTCTACGACTTCGCCGTGGCGACCTTCGGCTGGTGGAACGAGAACGTGACCAGCCGCATGATCGGCTTCGGCGAAACGGTTGCCGACAAGGCGAAGCTCGTCTTCAAGGTGAATACAGGTGCCGCCGTCCTCGGACTGGGTTACATCATCGGGCTGAAATACGCCTTCATCATCTGCATGGGTTCGCTTACCGTCTGGTGGCTCATCGTGCCGGGCATGGCCCTCGTCTTCCCCGACACCGTACTGAACCAGTGGGATCCGTCCGTCACGACAACCGTCGGACAGATGGCGCCGGAAGCCATCTTCAAGGCCTATGCACGCTCCATCGGCATCGGCGGCATCGCCATGTCGGGCATCATCGGCATCGTGAAGTCGTGGGGCATCATCAGGAGCGCCGTCGGACTGGCGACCCGTGAGATGAAAGGGAAAGGCAGCGGACAGGACGAAGTCATCCGCACGCAGCGCGACATCTCGTTCAGGATCATCGCCTTCGGGAGCATCGCCACGCTTATCGTGACCTTCCTCTTCTTCTATCTGGGCGTGATGGACTTCAATCTCCTCCATGCCGTCGTGGGCATTCTCCTTGTGGCTGTCATCGCCTTCCTCTTCACTACGGTGGCCGCCAACGCCATTGCCATCGTGGGCAGCAACCCGGTATCGGGCATGACGCTCATGACGCTGATTCTTGCTTCCGTCGTCATGGTGGCCGTAGGACTGAAAGGCAACGCCGGAATGCTGGCGGCACTCCTGATGGGCGGCGTGGTCTGCACGGCACTGTCGATGGCAGGCTCGTTCATCACCGACCTGAAGATCGGCTACTGGCTCGGGACGACACCGAAGAAGCAGGAGACCTGGAAGTTCCTCGGCACGGTCATCTCTGCGGCGACGGTAGCCGGCGTGATGATTGTCCTCGACAAGACCTACGGCTTCAACTCGGGCAAGCTCGCCGCTCCGCAGGCCAATGCGATGGCGGCGGTCATCAAGCCGCTGATGAGCGGACAGGGCGCGCCGTGGGTGCTCTACGGCATCGGCGCTGTCATCGCCCTCGTGCTCGACCGCTGCAAAGTGCCGGCCCTGGCGTTTTCCCTGGGTATGTTCATTCCGCTGGAACTGAACATTCCGCTGCTGGTAGGCGGTGCGGTGAACTGGTACGTGACCACCCGCTCCAAGGACGAGGCCGTCAACAAGGCGCGCGGCGACAAGGGTACGCTGCTGGCCTCGGGCTTCATTGCCGGCGGTGCGCTGATGGGTGTCGTCTCTGCGCTGCTGAAGTTCGGCGGCATCGAGTGTGATTATTCCGCCTGGTGGGAAAACCACCTCTCCGAGCTGCTTTCGCTCGTAGCATACGCCGCATTGATTCTCTTTTTCATCCTGGCCACCCGGCCGGACAAGAGAGAGAAGGCTGCATAAGAAACAGAAGCCCCCGCCTCTCCGCATGGCTGTATGCTGCGGAAAGGCGGGGGCTTCTGTCTCTGGGCTGACTGTCAGGTTCTGCTTGGCGGATTCTGCGCAGTGTGTACTACACTTTCGGCACAGTCCGGAGATTCCGGACGATGTCTTCATCCGACAGGGTATAGTTCTGCAGGTCGCCGTTGATGTACGAATCGTAGGCGGTCATGTCGATCAGTCCGTGACCGGAAAGGCAGAAGAGAAGAACCTCCTCCCGGCCGCTCTCCTTTGCTTTCTTCGCCTCGCGGATGGTGGCGGCGATGGCATGGCAGCTCTCGGGAGCGGGGATGATGCCCTCGGTGCGGGAGAAGAGGATGCCGGCCTCGAAGCTCTCCAGCTGCGGGATGTCCATGCCATGCATATAGCCGTCCTTGATGAGCTGGCTCACAATGACACCGGCACCGTGGTAGCGCAGCCCGCCGGCATGGATGTTCGCCGGTTTGAAGTCGTGCCCGAGGGTGTACATCGGCAGCAGCGGCGTATAACCCGCCTCATCGCCGAAGTCGTATTCGAACCTGCCGCGCGTCAGCTTCGGACAGCTGTCGGGCTCTGCCGCAATGAACTCCGTATGTCTTCCGTCAAGGATGTTGTGCCGCATGAAAGGGAAAGCGATGCCGCCGAAGTTGCTTCCGCCGCCGAAGCAGGCGATCACCTTGTCGGGATATTCGCCGGTCATCGCCATCTGCTTCTCGGCCTCCAGACCGATGATGGTCTGGTGCAGGGCTACGTGGTTCAGGACAGAACCGAGGGTGTATTTGCAGCGGGGAGTCGTCCGGGCCAGCTCGATGGCCTCGGAGATGGCGGTTCCCAGAGAGCCAGGATGCATGGGGTCGCGGGTGACGATGTCCTTGCCGGCGCGGGTCGACATGGAGGGCGACCCCTCCACCATCGCACCGAAGGCACGCATGATCAACGAACGGTAAGGCTTCTGCTGCATGGAAATCTTCACCTGGTAGACAGCCGCCTCCAGCCCGAACACCTTCGCGGCATAGGACAGGGCGGCCCCCCACTGGCCGGCGCCGGTCTCCGTGGTGACGTTCGTAACGCCTTCCTGCTTGCAGTAGTAGCACTGCGGAAGGGCAGAGTTGACCTTGTGCGAACCCAGCGGATTCACGCTTTCGTTCTTGAAGTAGATGTGGGCCGGCGTGTCAAGGGCTTTCTCCAGGGCGTAGGCACGGACGAGCGGTGTCGAACGGTAATACCGGTACATATCCAGCACCTCTTCCGGAATGTCAATCCATGCGTGCTCCGTGTCAAGCTCCTGACGGGAACATTCCATGCTGAAGATCTCGGCAAGATCCTCGGCTTTCATGGACTTGTGGGTGACAGGATGGAGGGGAGGAAGCGGTTTGACCGGCATATCCGCCTGAATGTTGTACCACTGTGTGGGAATGTCCTGCTCGTCGAGCAGGTATCTTTTCTGGTGTGCCATACTGTTCTGTTTTATAGAATGGATAGATCTCCTTTATAGAATGGATAGATCTCCTTTATAGGATGGATAGATCTCCTCTATAGGATAGATAGATTTCCCCGGGACACGGGGATGTACTGCAAAAGTACAAAATAAGATTTTCTAAATGCACGGAATCCTGATATTTTTCGTAATTTTGCCGCCGCTATGATTATCATCGGTACTATTCTTGCATATTTCTGCATCTTACTGTTAATCAGCAGAGCCACCGGCCACAAGGCCGACAACGAAGCCTTCTTCCGTGCAAACGGCAGGTCGCCGTGGTATCTGGTGGCATTCGGCATGATCGGAGCGAGCATCTCGGGGGTCACCTTCGTCAGCGTGCCGGGCATGGTGATGGCGGGCGACATGACCTATATGCAGACCTGCCTGGGCTTCATACTCGGTTATTTCGCCGTGGCGTTTCTGCTGCTGCCCGTCTATTACAGGCTGCGGCTGACCACCATCTACACCTACCTGCGCGGCCGTCTGGGACGGCGGAGCTACCGGACAGGGGCAGGCTTCTTCCTGCTGTCCAAGATGACGGGTGCCGCCGTCCGCTTCTATGTGGTCTGCATGATTCTTCAGCAGTTCGTACTCGATGCGTACGGCATCCCCTTCCCTGTGACGGTCACCGTCCTTGTCGCACTCATCTGGCTCTATACACGCCGCGGGGGAATCCGCACGCTCGTGCTGACAGACACCTTCCAGACCCTCTGCATGCTCCTCGCACTTCTGCTTATAATATATAAAGTGGTTGATACCCTCGGGATGACACTCCCCGAAGCGGCCCGCGCAATAGCCGCAGACAGCCACAGCCGCATCTTCGTCTTCGACGACTGGATGCCGAAGCAGAACTTCTGGAAACAGTTTCTCAGCGGTATTTTCATCGTGATCGTCATGACGGGACTGGACCAGGACATGATGCAGAAGAACCTCACCTGCAAGACCCTGCACGAGGCGCAGAAGGATATGTGCACATACGGATTCGCCTTTGTGCCGGCCAACCTGCTCTTCCTGTCGCTGGGCGTGCTGCTGATGATGTACTTCACCAGGACCGGACAGCCGCTGCCGGCCCTTCCCGACGACCTCATGCTGCAGGCGGTGGCAGGCGGGCAGCTGGGCACATGGGTGGTCATCCTCTTCACCATCGGCATCGTAGCGGCCTGTTTTTCCAGTGCCGATTCGGCGCTGACAGCCCTCACCACGACCTTCTGCGTCGACATCTGCAACCGGGAGAAGGACGAACGGCTGCGCAGGAAGGCGCATCTCGGCGTGTCCGTCGTGTTCGTGCTGTTCATCCTCGTCTTCCGTCTGGTCAATTCGACGAGCCTGATTGATGCCATCTACACCATCGTCTCCTACACCTACGGACCGCTCCTGGGTCTGTTTTCCTTCGGTCTGCTGACGAAACGGAGCGTCAACGACCGGGTCATACCCTACGTCGCCGTTGCCAGTCCGGTCATCTGTTTCGCCCTCGACACCATCGCGTCGAAAACGACAGGCTATCAGTTCGGCTATGAACTGCTGATGCTGAACGGCCTGATCACCTTCTCCGGATGCTGGCTGTCACGGCAGACAGCCCCCGCGCGGTAGTCCTCCGGGCGGCTTTCCGCTGCCGTCCCCGGGACTTCCTCCTTACTCCTTCCCCCTCCTGCTTGCCTGCAAGGCCGCGCCGATGGCCGTACAGTACTCCGAATACTTCGGGATGATGAAACGCACGTCATAGATCTTCTCCATCACCGGGAAAAGCAGTTCGCACTGCGGCAGCAGCGTCAGGTTGCCGATCAGCACGAAGTCGCGGATGTCGCTGTTGAGCGCACTCAGGATCGTGGCCGACCCGATGGACTGCAGCACCAGTCCGACCAGTCCCAGGGCCAGATCCTCCCGGCTGGCATTCGCCTGCGCATTGGCAAAGAGCGAGGCCGTCGCATCCATCGGAAGTCCGGGGAGCGGATTGGTGGATATGTCCTTGATCTGCAGATTGATGCGGGAGATGTCGCCTTTCATGGCCAATGCGATGATCTCCTTGAAGTCGTCCGTCTTCAGGAGCAGACGCGACAGACCGCTCAGCGTGCCGCCGCCGATGCCGATGCCGCCGATGTGACGGATCTTGCTGCCGTCGCAGAGGACAAGTGATGTACCCGTACCCATGGAGACGACGATCATCCGCTGCAGCTTCGACTCGAACTGGGCACCCAGTCCGTCCGCCTGGAACTCATCCGCCTTCTCCGTAGGAAGCCCATACACCGGTTTGTTGATATAGTGGGCGCCCACCCCCGTGAGCATGACCCGCTCCACATCGGACAGGTCGATCTTGTTGTCGTACAGGTACTTCCCGAACGCACCGTACAGAGAAGTCACAGGATCGGTGGCTTTGATCCGCAGCGGCTTCACCACCTTCCCCTCTCTGATCCCGACGATCTTCGTCGTCGAGATGCCCACGTCAATGCCAATGGAAATCTTCATACACCTTATATATATTAATACCGCCACGCCCCGGCCTCACAGCGGCCGGACCGTTCTGCTACCCCCGCTCCTTCCGGCACGCGGCCCGAGGCCAGCCCGAAGCACGGGTTACCACGCCGCAAAGATACAAAAAAGCCGGGAGTTTCGGACAGATACCAAGATATTTTGCAAAAAGACATAAAAAAGTTTCTCTATTAAGCTGAAAATGAGTATCTTTGCACTCCGTTATAACGAACGAACAAAGAAATAACATCAATAAAGCGTAAAACAAAATGACGAAAGCAGACATCATCAATGAGATAGCGACCTCAACGGGTATCGCCAAGAAGGACGTCTCAGCCGTAGTTGAGTCTTTCATGGAGGCTATCAAGGGCAGTTTGTTGGAAAAGAAGGAGAACGTTTACCTGCGTGGTTTCGGCAGTTTCATCGTGAAGCACCGCGCCGAGAAGACCGCACGCAACATATCCAAGAACACCACGATCACGATTCCTGCCCACAATTTCCCGAGCTTCAAGCCTGCCAAGGTATTCATCGAGGATATGAAGAAGTAATCGAACAGAAAATACAATAACAATTTAAAACAATTTAAAGCTATGCCAAACGGAAAGAAGAAAAAGGGACACAAGATGGCTACGCACAAGCGTAAGAAGAGATTAAGAAAGAACAGACACAAGAGCAAGTAAGCCCCACAGGCCGAAAGCCCTTGCAACAGACTTTCTAAACATGACGGGGCGTGTCATCGCAGCAGACTTCTTTTCCCTGGAAGTGCGACGGCAGGTTCCGCTTTTTTATTATCTGGAAGCATCATCCGGCAGCTGTCGACAGCGACCAGCACGACCGCCGGGTGGTAGTGACAACAAACGAAGAAAATGACAAGCGAAGTAATTATTGATGCCCAACCGAAAGAAATATCGATTGCCCTGCTCGAGGACAAGCGGCTGGTCGAATACCAGCGCGAGCCGAGGGAGGCCAGCTTCTCGGTTGGAAACATCTACGTGGCAAAGGTCAAGAAACTGATGCCGGGACTCAACGCCTGCTTTGTAGATGTAGGTTATGAGCGCGATGCCTTTCTTCATTATCTTGACTTAGGGGGTCAGTTCAACTCCTATGCGAAATACCTGAAACAGGTACAGAGCGACCGCAAACGGCTTTATCCCATCCAGAAAGCCAGCCGCCTGCCCGATCTGCAGAAAGACGGCACCGTCCAGAACACGCTGCAGGTAGGACAGGAGGTGATGGTGCAGATTGTCAAAGAACCCATTTCCACCAAAGGCCCGCGCCTCACAGGCGAGATCTCCTTCGCCGGCAGGTTCCTGGTGCTTATTCCTTTCGGGCATAAAGTAAGCGTCTCGTCGAAGATCAGAAGCGGAGAAGAACGTGCAAGGCTCAAGCAGCTCATCCAGAGCATCACGCCCAAGAACTTCGGCGTGATCGTACGCACGGTGGCCGAGGGCAAACGGGTCGCCGAACTGGACGCTGAAATGAAAGTCCTGCTGAACCGGTGGAACGAAGCCATCCAGAGGGTGCAGAAGACACAGGAACGCCCGCAGCTCATCTTCGAAGAGACCGGACGTGCGGTCGCCATGCTGCGCGACCTCTTCAACCCGACGTACGAGAACATCTACGTCAACGACGAGGAAATCTGCACGGCCGTCCGGCACTATGTCTCTCTGATAGCCCCTGAAAAGGCGGGCATCGTGAAGAGATATACCGGAAAAGTGCCGATCTTCGACAACTTCGACGTGACGAAGCAGATCAAGTCCAGCTTCGGGAAGACCGTCAACTACGGACACGGCTGCTACCTCATCATCGAACACACGGAGGCCATGCACGTCGTAGACGTGAACAGCGGGAACAGGACGAAGGAGAAAGCGCAGGAACAGAATGCGCTCGACACCAACCTCGGCGCCGCCGACGAACTGGCTCGCCAGCTCCGGCTGCGTGACATGGGGGGAATCATCGTCGTCGACTTCATCGACATGAATCTGGCCGAGGACCGCCAGATGCTGTACGAACGGATGTGCAAGAACATGCAGAAGGACCGTGCCCGCCACAACATCCTTCCGCTGAGCAAGTTCGGACTGATGCAGATCACCCGCCAGCGTGTACGCCCGGCAATGGACGTGGATGTAGACGAGAACTGTCCTACCTGCTTCGGAACGGGGAAAATACGGTCAAGCATCCTCTTCACCGACCAGCTGGAACGGAAGATCGACCGCCTCGTCAACAAGGTGGGCGTGAGGAAGTTCTATCTGCACGTGCATCCCTACGTTGCGGCCTACATCAACAAGGGCCTGGTCTCGCTGAAACGAAAGTGGCAGATGAAATACGGGACGGGGGTTCACGTCATTCCGTCACAGAAACTCGGTTTCCTGCAGTATGAGTTCTATGATGCAAAACAGCAGTTCATCGACATGAAGGAGCAGAACGACAAATCCTGACATACAGAACTAAGTCGTCGGATAAAAACGAAAGGCTGACAGACAACAGACGGTCCGCTGTTTCCATGAGGAGACAGCGGACCGTTGTGTATGTACGGAGACAGCCCTCCCCCACCGTCTCCCGAACCGGATACAAAGCCCTCGGAGACGCAGGGGGCGGCCGCTCCCATAGACGGACACCACCGTATGACAGGTCAAGAAAGATTGTGGATTATGTCCTGTTTCTTTACCATTCCAGACTCTACGGCAATCCCTCCCGCCGCCCGTTTCCCGCCAGCCCGGGAAAAAGCAGGAGAGAAAAACAGAAAAGTCCAGAGGAGAGTCCGCAGACACCTGACAGACAGCAACATACGAAGCACCTCCGAAAAGATGCCCGACTGCATGGCAGACGGCCGTCAGTCAGCAGGCAAAGAGGCCTTGTTTGAAGGCCAATCGGGCGTTGATTGAAAGCCAATCAGGGGCAGGCTGCAATCAGGGCAGCCACCCCCGCCGCTCAAGTCCCGCATCAGAACAGGAGAAAAGGAGGAACAGACGAGAGAAAATGTAAAGTAGTTTCCAATCTGAAAGGAAGCGGACACGAGGGCAGAACAGAGGGCGATGCCGATCGGAAGCCCCGCCCCAGGCGTAGCCGTCATAAACGATTTGGACAACATCCCCCCAGACCGGGACAGAAACCGTTTCGGGAACGGCCTCCTGTCGTCCCCTGCCGGCAATCACCGTCAGAAGGGGCTGCGGGCCGGACGGCCGCCCAGACAGGATGCGCCCCGGTCCGGCCCGCATCTCGAGACGGGAGGTACTGGACGCACGACTTCCGGACTGTTCGCTATATAATAAGGTGGAAAATAAAGAAAAGAAAGCCGTACCAGTCGGCGGCAGCGGCTGGATAAAAGCTGAAAGACAGGGACTATAATTCATTATTATCAAACAGAATCAACAAGATAAGTTAACAAAATAAAAAACAGGCAGTTTTATTAACTTTTATATGTTAATGATTTAAGAAAATCTTATCTTTGCATCCACGAGAACAGACCACGGTGCCGCACACGGACTTTCTGCGGCACGCAGGCAACGAAACAGCAGATAATGAAGAAAAAGACTATTTGGACCATTGCAGTAATCATGGGACTTTCGTTCCTTGGTTTGCTTCTGCTCCAGCTCAACTACATCGAAGAGATGGCTGAGATGAAGAAGGAACAGTTTGACGAGTCGGTCAACCGCGCCCTCTATCAGGCCTCCCGCAACATGGAGCTGAACGAGACCCTTCGTTATCTGGAAGACGATGTCAACAGGAAGGAACGGATGTCGCACACGGAGACGGCGGCGCCGGGCAACACCCCCACGGCAGCCCACCAGCCGCCCGCCACCGACAACCAGGGAGAGCCCTACACGTCCTTCGAGGCGAAACTGCTCCAGTCGAAGCCTTCCATGACCCCGAAAGCGATGATCCTGCGCAACGACAGCAGTTCGCTCTCGGCGACGAAACGCAACATGCAGGAGATCGTCCGCAACCGCTACGTCTACCAGAAGGCCATGCTGGAGGAGGTCATCTACAACATCCTCTACTCGGCCTCCGACAAGCCGCTGCGCCAGCGCATCAACTTCAAGCTGCTGGACCAGGACCTGAAGGCGGAGATGATGAACAACGGCATCAACATCCCCTATCACTTCACGGTGACGACCCAGGACGGACGCGAGGTCTACCGCTGTCCCGACTATGTGAGCGACGGCGAGGAGAACACCTACTCGCAGGTGCTCTTCCGCAACGACCCGGTCAACAGAATGGGGGTGGTGAAAGTACACTTCCCGGACATGAACAACTACATCTTCTCCAGCGTGCGGTTCATGATCCCCTCCATCATCTTCACGTTCGTGCTGCTGGTGACGTTCATCTTCACGATCGTCATCATCTTCCGGCAGAAACGGTACAGCGAGATAAAGAACGACTTCATCAACAACATGACGCACGAACTGAAGACTCCGATCGCAAGCATCTCCCTGGCGGCCCAGATGATGAACGACAAGAGTCTTGCGAAAAGCCCGAAGATGATGGAACATCTGGGCAGCGTCATCAACGACGAGTCGAAGCGGCTGCGCTTCCTCGTAGAGAAGGTGCTGCAGATGAGCATGTACGACCGCAAGAAGGCAGTGCTGAAGAAGAAGTACATCGACCTCAACGAGATGGTGGAGGCGATCGCCCACTCCTTCACCCTGCGCGTGGAGCATACGGGCGGCAAGGTCTATACGGACATCGAGGCGGTGGATTCGACGATGTACGTCGACGAGATGCACTTCCAGAACGTCATCTTCAACCTCCTGGACAACGCCGTCAAGTATGCCAGGCCCGATGAGCCGCTGAACGTCTACCTGAAGACCTGGAACACAAACGAGCACCTCTACCTCTCGATACGCGACACGGGGCAGGGCATCAAGAAGGAGAATCTGAAAAAGATCTTCGACAAGTTCTACCGCGTACACACCGGCAACCGCCACGACGTGAAGGGCTTCGGGCTCGGGCTGGCCTACGTGAAGAGGATGGTCGACCTGCACGACGGCGAGATCAAGGTGCTGAGCGAATACGGGAAGGGGACGAAGTTCGTCATCAAGCTCCCGGTAATCCGAGATGCGGAAGACGAAGCGTAAACACGAATAAAAACAAATTAATACGAACAGACTATGGACGAGAATTTGAAAATCCTGCTGTGTGAAGACGATGAGAATCTCGGCACACTGTTGAGTGAATATCTGCAGGCGAAGGGCTATCAGGCCGACCTCTGCCCCGACGGCGAGGTGGGTTACAGGGCCTTTCTGAAGAACAAGTACGACATCTGCGTGCTGGATGTCATGATGCCGAAGAAAGACGGTTTCACCCTTGCACAGGAGATCCGCCAGGCGAACACGGACGTCCCCATCATCTTCCTCACGGCCAAGCAGCTGAAAGAGGACATCCTGGAAGGCTTCAAGATCGGCGCTGACGACTACATCACCAAGCCGTTCTCCATGGAGGAGCTCGTGTTCCGTATCGAGGCCATCCTGCGCCGTGTCCGGGGGAAGAAGACCAAGGAGTCTACCATGTACAAGATCGGCCGCTTCACATTCGACACCCAGAAGCAGCTCCTCACGCTCGACGGCGACCCGGCGAAGGCCACCAAGCTCACCACGAAGGAGAACGAGCTGCTGGCGCTGCTCTGCGCCCATGCCAACGAAATCCTCCAGCGTGACTATGCGCTGAAGACCATCTGGATCGACGACAACTACTTCAACGCACGCTCGATGGACGTCTACATCACCAAGCTGCGGAAGCACCTGAAACCGGACGATCAGATTGAAATCATCAACATCCACGGCAAAGGCTACAAGCTCATCGTACCGGACGAGGAGTAAACTGAACCGCCATCATAAGGCCCTGCTGTATGGAAGATGCACACACGGCAACGCCGTCCTTCCCCCATGAGGGGCAGGACGGCGTTGTCTTTTTCCCGTTCCGACGATTTAAAATTCTCTTTTCAAATGGTATTACAGCATTTTTTTATTACTTTTGCACTGATGTTTGATTGATATCAGAACAAAGAATTATGATACACAAATTCGACTTCCTCGTTATCGGCGGCGGTATCGCAGGAATGAGCTATGCGCTGAGCGTGGCGAAAAGCGGCAAGGGAAAGGTCGCACTTGTATGCAAGACCTCCCTGGAAGAAGCCAACACGGCCAAGGCACAGGGAGGCGTGGCAGCCGTAACCAACCTTGCCGTAGACAATTTCGAGAAGCACATCAACGACACGATGGTCGCCGGCGACTACATTTCCGACCTGTCTGCCGTGAAGCACGTCGTATGCAACGCCCCTGACGCCATCAGGTCGCTCGTCGGATGGGGTGTGAACTTCGACAAGAACAAGGACGGCAACTACGACCTCCACCGGGAGGGCGGGCACAGCGACTTCCGCATCCTCCACCATGCCGACGACACCGGTTTCGAGATACAGCGCGGACTGATGGAAGCCGTGAGGAACGACAGCAACATCACCGTGTTCGAGAACCATTACGCCGTGGAAATCATCACACAGCACCACCTCGGCGTACAGGTGACGCGCCGGACACCGGACATAGAATGCTACGGAGCATACATCCTCGACCCCGAGACCGGGAAGGTCGACACGTTCCTGAGCAGAGTCACGCTCATGGCGACAGGCGGTGTGGGAGCCGTCTATGCCATGACCTCCAATCCGGTGATCGCCACAGGAGACGGCATCGCAATGGTCTACCGGGCCAAAGGCACCGTGAAGGACATGGAGTTCGTACAGTTCCACCCCACCGTCCTCTACAATCCGGCGGAGACCCATCCGGCCTTCCTCATCACCGAGGCGATGCGCGGATACGGCGGCGTGCTCCGCCTGCCGGACGGAAAGGAGTTCATGCAGAAGTACGACGAACGCCTCTCCCTCGCCCCGCGCGACATCGTAGCACGGGCCATCGACCACGAAATGAAGATTCACGGACTGAATCATGTCTGCCTCGACGTGACGCACAAGGATGCCGAAGAGACCAGGCGGCACTTCCCGCACATCTACGAGAAATGCCTGAGCATCGGCATCGACATCACCAGAGACTACATACCGGTCTGTCCCAGTGCCCACTATATGTGCGGCGGCATCAAGGTCGACCTGAATGCGGAAAGCTCCATCCACAGGCTCTACGCCGTAGGTGAATGTTCCTGCACGGGGCTGCACGGCGGGAACCGCCTGGCCAGCAATTCACTGATAGAAGCCGTCGTCTACGCCAAGTCGGCAGCCGAACATTCCCTCCGGGTGATAGACGGCTACGACTACAACACGGACATTCCCGAATGGAACGACGAGGGAACGATGACCAATGAAGAGCACGTCCTGATCACGCAGAGCGTCAAGGAAGTCGGCGAAATCATGAGCAACTACGTCGGCATCGTGCGCAGCGACCTGCGCCTGAAGCGTGCGTGGGACCGGCTGGACCTGCTGTATGAGGAGACGGAAGACCTCTTCAAACGGGTGAAGGCGACGAAGGACATCTGCGAACTGCGCAACATGATCAACGTCGGCTACCTGATAACCCGGCAGGCCATAGAGCGGAAGGAAAGCCGCGGACTGCACTATACCGTAGACTATCCGAAGCACGCCTACGACCGGAAACAGTAAAAACGGAAAACGGAAAGACCCTGCGGGAATACGGGTCTCCGACGCTTTCCACCGCCGGGCAAGTGCATTCCACGTGCATGACAACTGTACCTCGCACACATTATAATTGAACTTTGCTTGCTTTATAATTGAATAAAATGACAGACAAGAAATGGCAGGAACAGGGCTTCATAGACGAGCCTATCCCTGAAAACACAGATATCAAAGCGGAAATACGCAGGATGTGCAGGGAAAAGAATGCCCTCATCATGGCACATTACTATACAGAGGGTGTCATCCAGGAACTGGCCGACTTCGTGGGAGACAGCCTGGCACTGGCACAGAAAGCGGCAGCGACCGACGCCGACATCATCGTCATGTGCGGCGTACATTTCATGGGCGAGACGAACAAGATACTCTGTCCGGAGAAGAAAATACTCGTCCCCGACCTGAATGCCTCCTGCTCGCTGGCGGAAAGCTGTCCGGCCGACGAGTTCGAGACGTTCGTCAAAGCGCATCCGGGCCATACGGTGGTAAGCTACGTCAACACGACGGCCGCCACCAAGGCATTGACCGATGTCGTGGTGACGAGCGGCAATGCACGCCAGATAGTGGAGTCCCTGCCGGAAGACACCCCCATCATCTTCGGGCCGGACCAGAACCTCGGCAATTACATCAACGGGCTTACCGGCCGGAAGATGGTCCTGTGGAACGGAGCCTGCCATGTACACGAAAAGTTCTCGGTGGAGAAGATTCTCCAGCTGAAACGTGAGCACCCGGCGGCCAAGATACTGGCGCATCCCGAATGCAAGGGGCCTGTCATCAGCCTGGCCGACAAGGTGGGAAGCACGGCGGCCCTGCTGAAATACAGCATTACGGACGACGCACAGGAATTCATCGTGGCTACGGAAAGCGGCATCCTGACCGAGATGCAGAAGTCGGCTCCGCAGAAAACATTCATCCCCGCACCGCCCGACGACAGCACCTGCGCCTGCAACGAATGCAATTACATGAAGCTCGTCACGCTGGAGAAACTGTACAACTGCCTGAAATACGAGTGGCCCTCCGTCGAGGTAGAGCCCGAGGTGGCAGAGAAGGCGGTCAGACCCATCCAGAGAATGCTGGAGATTTCCAGACGCTTAGGTTTATAATTTCAAAATCGAATACATCATGCTATCTGTAGAAGAACTTAACGACAGACTCATCGAACTCGCTTTCAGCGAAGACATCGGCGACGGCGACCATACGACGCTCTGCTGCATACCTGCGGACGCCATGGGCGAGAGCCGGCTGCTGATCAAGGAGGAAGGCATACTGGCCGGAGTAGAAATTGCAAAAAAGGTGTTCCATCACTTCGACCCGGAACTGCAGGTGGAGGTCTACATGGAAGACGGTTCGCACGTGAAGCCCGGCGATATTGCCCTGAGCGTGAAGGGGCGCGAACGCAGCCTGCTGCAGACGGAACGCCTCATGCTCAACATCATGCAGCGCATGAGCGGCATTGCCACCATGACGCACAGATACCAGCAGGCATTGATCGATGCCGGTACGAAGACGCGCGTCCTCGACACCCGCAAGACGACACCGGGCATGAGGATGCTGGAGAAGGAAGCCGTAAAAATCGGCGGCGGGATGAACCACCGTATCGGGCTCTTTGACATGATTCTCCTGAAAGACAACCACATCGACTTCTGCGGAGGCGTTCACAACGCCATCTCCCGGGCCAAGCAGTACTGCAAGGAACACGGCAAGGAGGGGCTCAAGATCGAGTGTGAGGTGCGGAACTTCAAGGAGCTGGAGGAGGCTCTGGCAGAGGGCTGCGACCGCATAATGTTCGACAACTTCACACCCGAGGACACACGCAAGGCGGTGGAGATGGTCGGCGGACGCTGCGAGACGGAGTCGAGCGGCGGCATCACCTTCGAGACGATGATCCCTTATGCGAAGGCCGGTGTCGACTTCATCTCCTTCGGTGCGCTTACCCACAGCGTCAAAGGACTTGACATGAGCCTGAAAGCCGCTGGCGGAGAACGATGAATCCAGTGTGTCCTGCCAACGGACAGGGACGGTGCGCAGGGCTCTGAACGGACAGGGGGAGTCTGTCGGGACATCGCCGCCCGGCAGACGGCTTCCGCACCTGCCGGTCATCGGTTTCCCGGCACGTCATGACGGCAGGAAGGATTCCGCCATCCCGCCTCCTGCCGATGTGCGGCTGTCCGCCACCTGCCGTGCGGGAAGCCGACACGCAGGGTGTCGTCCGTGAACACCGGACGTGCCGGGGACTCGCACGCTTTCCGTCTATCGACGGGGAAGGGAACAGCCTGCCGCACAAGATGCGCCGCACTGCCCGAGGCCGGCATCAGCCTCCGCGAACGGAAAGGTCAGCCGGCAGCTCCCCCACCCCTGACTTCCGGCCGTGCCTTCGGTGCTTCTCCCTCATCGGAAGGGGAAGCCGCAGAAAGTCCCTCCCCTTTGACGAAAACGACGACTCCCCCCACGACAAGAGCCAGTCCCGTGAGCAGCAGCGTGTTGCCCCGGAAACGGAGGACGACATGAAGGACAAACAGGAGAATCCCTGCGAGGAGAGCCGCAACGCCTAAGTGTTTGATATATTTCTTCATACGAATCTGCAAATATGCCGTTAGCAGACGCAAAAGTACGAAAAAGATTTGGTCAGTTGCACAAAAAGCCGTACTTTTGCACCGCATTTTGCGAAAGCAGGTGCAGTTTAGTCACATTTTATTTTTACAGACAGTATGAATCAATACGAAACCGTTTTCATTTTGACTCCCGTTTTGTCTGACGAACAGATGAAGGAAGCGGTCGCTAAATTCAGGAAACTGCTCACCGACAACGGTGCTGAGATCTTGAACGAGGAGGCCTGGGGTCTGAAGAAGTTGGCTTACAACATCCAGAAGAAGTCATCCGGCTTCTATGCGCTGCTGGAGTTCAACGCAGAACCATCAGTTATCGACACTCTCGAGACCGGCTTCCGCCGCGACGAGAAGGTCATTCGTTACATCACCGTTAAGCAGGACAAGTACTCTGCTGCCTATGCAGAGAAGCGTCGTGCCAAATGGGCAGCTAAAAAGGAGGCTTAACCATGGCAGAGCAGAAATCAGAAATCCGTTATTTGACCGCTCCTTCCATCGACACGAAGAAGAAGAAGTATTGCCGTTTCAAGAAGAGCGGCATCAAGTACATCGACTATAAGGACGGCGAGTTCCTCAAGAAGTTCCTCAACGAGCAGGGCAAGATCCTTCCCCGCCGCATCACCGGCACTTCCCTGAAGTATCAGCGCCGTGTGGCACAGGCCATCAAGCGTGCCCGTCAGATTGCGCTGCTTCCATACGTAACCGATTTGATGAAGTAAAAAGGAGGTCAATAGATGGAAATTATACTGAAAGAAGATATTATCGGTCTTGGATACAAGAACGATATTGTGAACGTAAAGAACGGCTACGGCCGCAACTACCTCATCCCGACAGGCAAAGGCGTCATCGCCTCTCCGTCTGCCAAGAAGCAGCTGGCCGAGAACCTGAAGCAGCAGGCTGCAAAGCTTGCAGCGCTCAAGGCAGAGGCAGAGAAGAAGGCAGCCCAGCTGGACGGCGTAGAGGTCGTCATCGAAGCGAAGGTCTCTGCGACCGGCGTCACCTACGGCTCTGTCAATGCAGCTGCCGTCGTGGAAGAGCTTGCCAAGCGCGGCATCGAGATCGACCGCAAGATCGTGACCATGCACGACATGAAGAAGGTGGGTACTTCCGAGGCTACCGTTCACTTCCACAGGGAAGTTGAAGTCAAGATCCCTGTAACGGTCGTTGCAGAGAACCAGCCGGAACCGGCAGCAGAGGAAGCCCCGGCCGAGCAGCCTGCAGAGGCTCCCGCAGCCGAGGAGGCACCGGCAGCCGAGGAGGAGACTCCGGCGGCCGAGTAATTCAACATGCGCATTTTCGCACTGTAAAGCAGTAATGTTAAATAAGAATCCCTTTCACTTTCGGGTGGAGGGGATTTTTCAGTCAGTTATGAAACGAATAGTACTTACCGGCGGACCCTGTGCCGGGAAAACGACAGCCCTCGTCAAGGTCATCGAGCACTTCTCAAGTCTCGGCTACAAGGTGTTCATCATTCCTGAGGTGCCGACGCTCTTCAGCCAGGCCGGCATGGACTACCTTACGGACAACCGCACCTTCTTCTACGAGGGTGAGAAGGCGACGCTGGAAACACAGCTCGACCTGGAAGACAGGTTCACACGCATGGCGGAGACAATCAAGACACCGACGATCATCGTCTGCGACCGCGGCACGATGGACATTTCGGCCTACATGAAGCCGGAGATGTGGGAGGAGATAACGGCCGCCGCCGGCACGTCGTCCGAACAGCTCCGTGCCCGTTACGATGCGGTCCTCCACCTCGTCAGCGCCGCCGACGGGGCCGAGCAGTTCTATACGACGGCCAACAACGCCGAGCGCACGGAGGGGCTGGAGCTTGCCCGCGAGCTGGACAAGAAGGTCATCCAGGCATGGTCGGAACATCCGCACCTGCGCGTCATCAACAACCACGAGAACTTCGACACGAAGATCAACCGTGTGCTCCAGGAAATCTCCAATGTGCTGGAGATTCCCCAGCAGGTCATCGAGGAACGCAAGTACATCGTACGCCTGACGGGCGAGATTCCGGATGCCATCGAGAGCGACATCATGCAGACCTACCTCACTTCGGAGCCGCGCAGCGAGGTGCGTCTCCGCCGCCGCACGCTGAACGGCGTCTCCATCAACGTCCGCACGACGAAGAAGACCCTCCCGAACAACGAGCAGGTGGTGACGGAACGGCAGATCGACAACAACCTCTACGAGTCGCTGATGCGGCAGGCCGACCCTTACCGCCTGTCCATCCACAAGGTGCGCAAGACCTTCATCTGGCGGGGACAGTTCTTCGAGCTTGACACCTACCTGTCGCCTGCCTCCGGTCTGCAGATTCTCGAGACGAAGGGCATCGTCGACCACGAGGATGTCAACTTCCCGCCGTTCCTCGAAGTGCTTGAGGACATAACGGGAAAGACCGAATATTACAATTACAACCTGGCTCTGAGGAAATAAGACACAAAGCCCCGGAAAGGGAAAGGCGGCTTTCAGCCCCACGGACAACAACGGAAAATGCCGTAACTCTTCGTATTGAGAGTTACGGCATTTGTCGTAGCAGGAAGGCAGGGGCTATTTCTTTCCAGAGGATCTGTCGGCCTTCTCCCAGTACTTCTTCCCCTTCTCCTTCAGTCTGGCCGTAAAAGCCATGGCGTCTGCAGCCGCCTGCGCCTCATCGGCAGGAGATGCGTATGCGTGATGGAAGCCCTTGACACGGTTCCATTCGCCGCGCGTGAAGTCGGGCACCTCGACAGGGATATTGCCGTTGTCCATGGAGATGGCACCCAGCTCGGCCAGGCAGCACCATTCGGCCAGGTCGTAGACATCGATGTCCAGCGGCAGGCCGTTCTGCAGACAGTAGACCAGCCGGGAATCCATGATGAAGTCCATTCCGCCGTGTCCGCCGACTTCCTTCGCCTCCTTCTCATACTTGGCAACCAGCGGACTTTCGTATTTCCGCACCAGTGCCTGTGCATCTGCCTTTGACAGATAGGAGTGTCCGGAGAGGTCGTCGGCCGACGGCGTGATGCCCGACTTCTTCAGCTCGTCGGCCGACAGCGCATAGCCTTCGACAGGATATTTGTTGGCGAAGCCCCGTGTGCCTGTCAGCTGGTACATACGGTTGTACGGCTGCGGGGTCATCACGTTATGATGGATTTCGATGACCTTGCCGTTCTCCGTGCTGATGAGCGTCGTCGTCTGGTCGCCGTTGCGGAATCCGTCACACTTCTCCCCGGTCATCTGCTCCACGTGCATCTTGCCGTTGACCGACTTCGTGTCCATGGCGACGAGCGTCTTCATGCGGTCGCCGCGGTGGATGTCCAGCACCTGTGCGACAGGTCCGAGGCCGTGTGTGGCATAGATGTCGCCGCGGAACTTCCGGTTGTAGTCCAGCCGCCAGCCCAGTCTGTCCTGCGCATCCTTCTTCCAGTAGGCATCCCAGAACGGCGTAAGGTCGTGGCGGTAAGCCCCCTGCACGTAAAGCACTTCGCCGAAGACACCCTTCTGCGCCATGTTCAGCGAGTTCAGCTCGAAGAAGTCGTAACAGCAGTTCTCCAGCATCATGCAGTGCAGGCGGGTCTTCTCGGACAGGTCGATCAGCTGCCAGATTTCCGACAGGTTCATCGCCGCCGGCACCTCGATGGCCACGTGCTTGCCGTGCGTCATCGCCTCCCGGGCGACAAGGAAGTGGTGCTTCCAGTCGGGGGCGATGTAGACGAGGTCGATGTCCTTGCGCCGGCAGAGTTCTTTATATCCGTCCTCACCGGAGTAGATGTCGGCGGCAGGCATGCTTGCCTTGCGGAGAATGTCCTGGCATTTCTCGGCTCTGCCGCGTTCGTGGTCGCAGAGGGCCATCACCTGGATGCCGGGGATGTGCATCCAGCGTTCCACCGCACTGGGCCCGCGCATGCCCAGTCCTACGAATGCGACGCGTACGACCTTCAGCTTCGGAGCGGCAAGATTCAGGGCACTCGCCTGTCCTTCAGGGCGTTCCGGCACCTCCGTGACGGCCTTTCCGTCGGTGATCTTGTACCACCAGTTGAATTGAGCCGATACGTTAGAAGGTAAAAGCAAGCTGCCAATCAGACACAGGGCAGCCCATGATTTTCTGATACTCATTATTGTTTGTTACTGTTTTTAGTTACTTGTTACGGCCGTTCCTGACCATGAAAGCCATGTTCTGAAAACGCCACATCGGACGGCCGCTGACAGGAATCCTTCCAATGTTTTGTGCCTTCTGTGCTCTTGTACGGCATCTTCCGCCTCTCTTTCCGTCGGACAGCCGCCATGCTCTACCAAGAGGAACAGCAGCGCCTGTCCGCCTGAAAGGCAGAAAACCATCAAAGGGAATTTCCAGAGACCGCCTGAAGCCTGTCGGGCCGGAGGCAAAGTTACTAAAATAATCTGAACAGACGGCATTCACCGTTTCCTTTTTCCAAAAAAGTATTTCGTGTACATCCAACCTGTCAAACCCGTCCAAGTCCCTCGGATTCCGCCCCTTTTCCCGGTCCTCCCGTCAAGTGCGTGGATGCTTGTCGCATAGCTTTAACGGAAGAGTCGGAGTTCATTGAAAAAACATAGTCAGGGCCGTCTTGCCTGTCTGTTCTATCATCATCCTCCGATACAAAAGCCTTTTTTATTTTAATATGCTGAAAATACAGATAAGGTTTTGAAAAACCATTACATAATTTCAAACGGATCAGCTGCAAATACAAAGAAACACACGAAAAAGCGAGTTCGTAACCAGTAGCAAATCAACCGGTTACAAAGCCGTTCAAAAGAGGTGCCTGATTGGACTTCAAAAGGGCGTTGGTAAGACGCTGAAAGGGCACCTGCTGCAAGTCAATCAGGCATCTTTCAAGAGCCAGAAGGGCATGTGTTGCTTTGCACTGCATGAAAACAGTTTACAAATACCGATAATGTGGGAATAAGTCGTCTGTAGAAGACGGAAAGACGGACTGATGGACAGGCATCGCATCAATCAGCCTTTTCCGCATCTTATCTTTCCGTCTAACCTCCTTTGCAAGGGCATCTGATTCCGGACGGTCATACCCTGCCTGTGCACAGGCCTTTATTTCCAATCTATACATTGAACGGAAGAACCAAGAAAAGTGTGCTGTGTACGCCCGGCCCGTCAAGCCGCACACAAGACCGCTGCCCCTCCATTTTCCGTCCAGCCGGACGGCAAGCCATACACGACCGGTCGGGATGCCGTCCCGGCCTTTGTCTTCGGCTGTATCGTCATGACTTGCAAAAGAATTTCCGGAAACAGGGGCAGTAATTGAAAAAAATGCCGTAAGTTTGCACCTGTTATATTCACAGCATGATACAGAAACTCTTCATCACGATATTCCTGGGCATGGGACTGACCGCCGCCGCCCAAGTCCACCATCCCGCATCTGCCCATAAGGATGTACAGCCGGCGGCAGCGTGCGAGCAGGCGTACACCGACTCCATCCACGCTCTAAAGGACAGCCTGTTTTCCCGGAAGCCGCAGGGAAGAAGACCGGACAGTACGCTGCAGCGGAATGCCATGCAGCTGTTCATGCCCCTGACCTATTACGGCAGCGTGACGGAAGGGCTGTTTACACGTGACCGGAAAGACAATCCATTCCTCGCAGAACTGATGCACCTCTATCTGTCGCGTCCCGACCTTGTCACCGGAACCGACCGCAAGATACGGATGCAGCAGGGGAGACTCGACGAGATAGAGACCCCGATCCGCCACGACGTGAAACTGGTGGAGAAGGTGACGGGACAGCCTGCCGAACCGCAGACCGCCCCGGTGGAGATCATGGTGCTGCGCCCTAACTTCTGGACGTTCCAGGGCGACTATGCCCTGCAGTTCCTGCAGAACTACGTGACAGGCAACTGGTACAAAGGGGGCGAAAGCAACTATTCGGCTCTGGCGTCGCTGGTCATGCAGGCCAATTACAACAACAAGCAGAAGGTGAAGTGGGAGAACCGGCTCGAACTGAAATACGGCATGCAGAGCAGCCGATCGGACTCGCTGCACAACTTCAAGAGCACGGAAGACCTGATACGCCTCACGTCGAAACTGGGCCTGCAGGCAACGAAACGCTGGTATTACACGGTGCAGTTCATCGGCAACACACAGTTCTCCCGTTCCTACCGCTCGAACGACCCGAAGGTGTATGCCGCCTTCCTCTCGCCGCTGAACCTGAACCTCTCCCTCGGTATGGACTATGCCGTCGACTGGCTGGATCACCGCCTGAAAGGCAACTTCCATCTGGCCCCGTTGGCCTATAACATGAAGTACGCCCGTATGCTCGAGCTTTCTGACCGGCTGGGAATCGATGAAGGACGGCATTTCCTGCACGACTTCGGTTCAGAGTTCACCGTCGACCTGGAATGGCGGCTGCTGGAGCAGCTGTCATGGAAGACACGCCTCTACGGCTATTCCACCTACAAACGTTCGGAACTGGAATGGGAAAACACCTTTACATTCCAGTTCAACCGCTATATCTCGAGCCGCATCTTCATTTATCCACGCTTCGACGACGGTGTGGGACGTGACGACCATCATGCCTACTGGCAGCTGAAAGAATTTGCCTCGATAGGATTCCAGTACAGCTTCTGAACGCCTGCATAAAGGCTTCTGGCATCGCCGCCGTCAACGGAAAGGCAATTTTCAAGGTCGCTCATTAGCTTTTTCCGAATTTTATAACTACCTTTGCCATGTGGCAGTCTGTACAGACCCGGACAGGGGGAAGCACGCTGCCACACATGAAGACAAGCCATAACAGAAGCATACCGAATGAAAGAATTCATCATATCTGATGTCAAGGCAGAGACCGCCGTCCTCGTCGGTCTGATTACCAAGGAGCAGGACGAAGCCAAGACAAAGGAATACCTTGACGAACTGGAGTTCCTGGCCGATACGGCCGGGGCCGTCACCGTGAAACGCTTTACACAGCGTCTGAACGGCCCGAGCGCCGTCACCTATGTCGGCAAGGGAAAACTCGAAGAGATAAAAGAATACATCCAACAGAAAGAAGACGAGGATGATCCGGTCGGCATGGTCATCTTCGACGACGAACTTTCTGCCAAGCAGATGCGCAACATCGAACACGAACTCAGTGTGAAGATACTGGACCGCACCTCGCTCATCCTCGACATCTTTGCCATGCGCGCCCAGACGGCCAACGCCAAAACACAGGTGGAACTGGCGCAGTACCGCTATATGCTCCCCCGCCTGCAGCGTCTGTGGACGCACCTGGAACGACAGGGCGGCGGCTCGGGATCGGGTGGCGGAAAGGGATCGGTAGGACTGCGCGGACCGGGCGAGACCCAGCTGGAGATGGACCGCCGCATCATCCTGCAGCGTATGTCGCTTCTGAAACAGCGGCTGGCCGAAATAGACAGACAGAAGAACACGCAGCGCAAGAACCGCGGACGGCTGATCCGTGTCGCCCTGGTGGGCTATACGAACGTAGGCAAGTCGACGACGATGAACCTGCTGGCGAAGAGCGAGGTCTTTGCCGAAAACAAACTCTTCGCCACACTGGACACGACCGTACGCAAGGTGGTCGTGGAAAACCTCCCTTTCCTGCTGGCAGACACCGTGGGATTTATCCGCAAGCTGCCGACCGATCTGGTCGATTCGTTCAAGTCGACACTCGACGAGGTACGGGAAGCCGACCTGCTGCTGCACATCGTAGACATTTCCCATCCTGACTTTGAAGAACAGATACAGGTCGTCAACAAGACACTGGCCGACCTCGGCTGTGCCGACAAGCCGTCGATGATCGTCTTCAACAAGATTGACAACTATCACTGGGTGGAAAAGGAAGAAGACGACCTCACGCCTGCTACGAAAGAAAACATCACGCTGGACGAACTGAAACGGACGTGGATGGCAAAGGAGCACGACAACTGCCTGTTCATATCCGCCAAGAAAAAGGAGAATATCGACGAGTTCAGGGAGGTGCTCTACAAGAAAGTGCGCGAGCTGCACGTCCAGAAATATCCCTACAACGATTTCCTCTATAACATAGAGGAGTAGAAACGACGGGACAGCTCATTCCCTATGCTCACCCATCTGTCAGGACAATTAAAGAAAAGAAGTATGCAATACCGTTCCCTTACCTTTGAAGAGATAGAGACACTGGAGAAGAACAGCTGCTGGGCTGAAGACTGGAACCGGGTGGAGGTTTCCGAAGACGGATTCCAGGCGAAGTTCTTCCACCGGGTCATGTTCTACGGCGACATCCGGCTGGGCTGCTGCCAGAAGAATGTCGAGATTACCAAGGACTTCTTCAAGCATTCCGGCATCAACGACGCCACCCTGCGCAATGTGACCGTGGGCAATGACTGCCTGATAGAAAAGGTGGGGAACTATATCAACAACTACACCATCGGCGACGACTGCCTCATCTCCAACATCTCCGTCATGGAGACGACGGAAGGAGCGAGCTACGGTGAGGGCAACCTGATCTCGGTACTGAACGAGGTGGGCGACGGCAACGTGATTCTCTTCCACGACCTCAACAGCCAGTTCGCCGCCTTCATGGTGAAACACTTCAACGACAAAGACCTCAAGAACGCCATCCGCCGGCTGGTGTCGGAGGAAATTGCCCGCACCAATCCCGAGCGCGGGACAATCGGCAACAACGTGAAGATCGTCAACACAAAGGAGATCACGAACACCGTCATACAGGACGACTGCGAGATTTCCGGGGCCAGCCGGCTGAGCGACTGCACCATCCTGAGCTCCGAGAACGCCAGCGTCTACATCGGGACGGGCGTCATCTGCGAGAACTCCATCATCTCTGACGGGTCGAGCATCGTGAACAGCGTGAAGATGCAGGACTGCTTCGTGGGCGAAGCCTGTCAGATAGCCAACGGCTTCACGGCATCACAGAGCGTGTTCTTCGCCAATTCGTTCATGGCGAACGGGGAAGCCTGCGCGGCCTTCTGCGGTCCGTTCTGCGCCTCCCATCACAAGAGTTCGCTGCTTATCGGCGGTATGTTCTCTTTCTACAATGCAGGATCGGGGACCAATTTCTCCAACCACGCTTACAAGATGGGGCCGATGCACTGGGGCATACTGGAGCGCGGCACGAAGACGGCAAGCGGAAGCTATCTGCTCATGCCGGCGACCATCGGTACGTTCTCCGTGTGCTTCGGCAAGCTGATGCACCATCCCAACACCACCGCGCTGCCCTTCTCCTACCTCATCGCCGAGGCCGACAAGATGTTCCTCGTGCCGGGCAGGAACATCACCACCGTCGGTCTTTACCGTGACATACGGAAGTGGCCGAAGAGGGATATGCGCCCGCAGCAGTCGCAGAAGAGCATCGTCAACTTCGACTGGCTGTCGCCTTTCTCCGTCGGCGAGATTCTCCGGGGAAAGAAGATACTTGAGAATCTGCGGCAGGCAAGCGGCGACAACGTCTCGTCGTACAACTACCACGAGTACGTCATCAACGCCAGCAGCCTGCGCAAGGGCATCAAATACTACGACATCGCACTGCGCATCTACATGGGAGCCGTGCTCAAGCGGGCACACAAGTGGGGCTTCTTCGGCAAGCCGGAGACCGAAACAGGCACCGGAAGATGGGACGACCTGTCAGGGCTTCTGCTCCCCGTATCGGAGGAGCAGCGGCTGATCGACGACATCAAGAACGGCAGCCTGGAGACGATTCAGGAGGTGATCGACCGCTTCTGCGAGATCAACGACAACTACCGGGTTTACCAGTGGGCGTGGACCTACCGCCTGATTCTGGAGTACTACGGCATCACGGAGATCACCGATGAAGATGATGCACGCATCAAAAACGACTACATCGAGGCACGAAGAGCCTGGATCGCGGAGATCAGGAAGGATGCAGAGAAGGAATACGAGATGGGCGACGTGGACCGGGAAGTCTTCGAGTCGTTCGTCAACAGCCTCGACCACGAGATCGACTTTGAGAACTGACAAATCACCTTTATATATTGTATAAAACAACTGACTTATGAAAAAACATTACATTCACCCCACCCTCCTGAAGGGACTTCTCCTGGGAGCCGTGCTCCTGCTGGCCGCCCTGACCGCACAGGCACAGCGTTACAGCTATGAAAGCGTACCGGGCGACCCGATGCAGACACGTATCTATACCCTAAAGAACGGCCTGAAGATCTATCTGTCTGTCAACAAAGAGAAACCACGCATACAGACGTACATCGCCGTACGGACCGGTTCACGCAACGACCCGAAGGAGACTACGGGTCTGGCACACTACCTCGAGCATCTTATGTTCAAGGGCACGACACACTTCGGCACGTCGGATGCCGAGGCGGAGCGTCCCTACCTTGATTCCATCGAGGCACGCTTCGAGCAGTACCGGCGCATCACCGACCCCAAGGCGCGCAAGCAGTGGTATCACCAGATCGACTCCATCTCCCAGCTGGCAGCCCGCTACAACATCCCCAACGAATACGACAAGATGATGACGGCCATCGGAAGCGAGGGCACGAACGCCTATACCAGCAACGATGTCACCTGTTATGTGGAGAACATCCCGTCCAACGAAATAGACACATGGGCGAAGGTACAGGGCGACCGCTTCCAGAACATGGTCATCCGCGGCTTCCACACCGAACTGGAGGCCGTGTACGAGGAGTACAACATCAGCCTCTCCAGCGACTGGCGCAAGATGTATGCGGCTCTGTTTGCCAAGCTCTTCCCCATGCACCCCTACGGAACACAGACGACCCTCGGGCGGGGAGAACACCTGAAGAACCCTTCCATCGTCAACATCAAGAACTATTTCCACAAGTACTACGTCCCCAACAACATTGCCATCTGCATGTCGGGCGACCTCGATCCCGACGAGACAGTAGCCGTCATCGACAAGTATTTCGGCAACTGGAAACCCAGCGCACACATCGATGTGCCGCAGTATGCCGCCCAGCCGGCCATCACCGCACCCATCGACACGACGGTCATCGGAAAGGAAGCCCCGATGTTCTTCATGGGATGGCGCGCCGAGGCTGCAAACTCCCAGCAGATCGACACGCTCGAGGTAATCGCACAGCTGCTGTCCAACGGACGGGCGGGTCTCTTCGACCTGGACCTCAGCCAGAAGATGAAAGTACAGAACATCGGAGCGGGCGTGACCGACATGACCGACTATTCCGTCTTCTACCTCTACGGACAGTCAAAGGCGGGGCAGACCCTGCCGGAGGTACGCAGCCTCGCACTGGCCGAGATAGAGAAACTGAAGAAAGGACAGTTCTCAGACGACCTGCTGCCCTCCATCATCAACAACTACAAACGCTACTATTACACACAGCTCGACAACAACCAGTTCCGCGCCAACCAGTTCGTGGACGCTTTCATCAACCACAAGGACTGGAAGCGGGAAGTGGAGAAGATCGGACGTATCTCGAAGCTGACCAAGGCGGACGTGGTAAGCTATGCCAGGAAATTCTTCGGCAACGGATTTGCCTGCGTCTACAAGGAACAGGGCAACGACACGACAATCAAAAAGGTGGAAAAGCCTTCCATCACACCTATCCCTACCAACAACGACAAGCACAGTGCGTTCCTGGAAGAAATCGTGAACACGAAGACAACACCTATCCAGCCGCAGTTCGTCGACTACAAGCATGATCTGACCAAGGCCGTGACGAAAAAGGGACTGCCCGTGCTCTACAAGCAGGACACGACGAACGACCTCTTCACGCTGTGTTTCGTCCTTCCATTCGGTGACGAGCATGATCCGAAACTCAACTATGCCGCCGGCTATCTCGACTATTTAGGGACGGACAAGCTGACCAACGAACAGATCAAGCAGCAGTTCTACAAGCTGGCATGCGACTACAGCATCAGCGAAAGGAACGAACGTACGTACATCACGCTGAACGGTCTGAACTCCAACCTGCCGCAGGCACTCGCCCTGCTGAACGACCTGATCGGCAATGCCAAGGCGGACAGGCAGGCATACGACCTCTATGTAGAACAGATACTGAAATCCCGCAGCGACAACAAGGCCAACCAGCAGGCCAACTTCTCCGCACTCAGGAATTATGCGACCTACGGAACCTACAACCCGACACGCAACATCCTCAGCGAACAGGCCTTGAAGGCGATGAACCCACAGGAGCTGCTTACGATGCTGAACAGTCTGAAGAACTACAAAATGACAGTTCTCTACTACGGGCCGTCAAGCCTGAAAGACATCGACCAGCTTGTCACGAAGACCGTCCGGTCGCCGAAGACATTCGCTACAGTCCCTGCACAGAAACGCTACGTGGAACAGACGACACCAAAGAACGAGGTCGTCATCGCACCTTACGATGCCAAGAACATCTACATGGTACAGCTCCACAACGAGAATCAGGAATGGTCGGCCGACCGCGCCCCCGTCATCGCACTCTTCAACGAGTACTTCGGCGGCAGCATGAACGCCATCGTCTTCCAGGAGCTGCGCGAAGCACGCGGACTGGCCTATTCGGCCTTTGCACGGTATGACGAGCCTTACCGGCTGGGCGACAAGGAGAGCTTCTACACCTACATCATCACGCAGAACGACAAGATGATGGACTGTGTACACGAGTTCGACAAGCTACTCAACGATATGCCGGTGCGGCAGGCCGGTTTCGACCTTGCCAAGCAGAGTCTGATGAAGAGCCTGGCCTCCGCACGTACAACGAAATACAGCATCCTTACGTCTTATCTCGCAGCACAGCGGCTGGGTCTCGACTGCTCGCTGAACGAGAAGATCTACAAGGCTCTGCCGGCTCTGCAGCTGAAGGACATCATCGACTTCGAGAAGACGTACATTGCCGACAAACCTTACAAGTACATCATCCTCGGCGACGAGAAGGAGCTGGACATGAAGGCGTTGGAAAAAATTGCTCCGATCAAGCGGGTAACGACAGAGGAAATCTTCGGATATTGAGGAATCCCACCCTCTTGACCGCTCAGAAGACACACATCTATCCCCTCCCGGCAGGGAGGGGGTATCTGGCGAAAACATACAAAAACATCATATAACAAACAGATAACCCCGAGCGGAGCTGTATCAGAGAAGCCGACGGTACTTTGACACATCCTCTGACGGGCAAACAAAACATTATGGCTGAATTCAAATACGCCCCAATGTTCCAATTGGGCAAGGATGACACCGAATACCGGCTGGTATCAAAGGAAGGTATCAGCACCGGTGAGTTTGAAGGTAAAGAGATTCTCAAGGTCAGCAAAGAGGCACTCACCCTGCTGGCACAGGAGGCTTTCCACGACTGCGAGTTCATGCTCCGCCGTGCGCACAACGAGCAGGTCGCAAAAATCCTGAACGACCCGGAGGCATCAGAGAACGACAAGTACGTCGCCCTGCAGTTCCTCCGCAATGCCGAGACGGCCGTGAAGGGCATACTGCCTTTCTGCCAGGACACGGGTACCGCCATCATCCACGGTGAGAAAGGGCAGCAGGTATGGACCGGATTCGAGGATGAGGAGGCACTCTCAAGGGGCGTGTTCAACACCTTCACCGAGGAGAACCTCCGCTACTCGCAGAATGCTCCGCTCAATATGTACGACGAAGTGAACACCAAGTGCAACCTTCCGGCACAGATCGACATCGAGGCTGTCGAGGGTGAGGAGTACCGCTTCGTCATGGTTGCCAAGGGCGGCGGTTCCGCCAACAAGACCTACTTCTACCCCATGACCAAAGCCACCATCCAGAACGAGGGCACGCTCATTCCGTTCCTCGTAGAGAAGATGAAGAGCCTCGGAACGGCAGCCTGTCCTCCTTACCACATCTGCTTCGTCATCGGCGGTACTTCCGCAGAGAAGAACCTCCTCACCGTAAAGCTCGGCAGCATCAAGTATTACGACAGCCTTCCCACTACGGGCGACGAGACAGGCCGCGCCTTCCGCGACACCGCCCTGGAAGCCAAGCTGCTCGTTGAGGCGCATAAGATCGGGCTCGGCGCACAGTTCGGCGGCAAGTATCTTGCCCACGACATCCGTGTCATCCGCCTGCCCCGCCACGGTGCCAGCTGTCCTATCGGCATGGGTGTCAGCTGCTCTGCCGACCGCAACATCAAGGCGAAGATCAACAAAGAGGGTATCTGGCTCGAGAAGATGGACACCAACCCGGGCGAACTGATTCCGGAGGAATACCGCAAGCCGGGCGAAGGAAGCAAGGGGATCGAGATCGACCTCGACAAAGGCATCGATGCCGTCCGGACTGAACTGACGAAATACCCTGTCTCGACACGTGTCAATCTTAAGGGGACGATCATCGTCGCCCGCGACATTGCCCACGCCAAGCTCAAGGCACGGCTGGATGCCGGCGAGGACCTGCCACAGTACTTCAAGGATCATCCCATTCTCTATGCCGGACCGGCCAAGACGCCGAAAGGCTACCCATGCGGTTCTATGGGGCCGACCACGGCCAACCGCATGGATCCGTATGTCGACGAGTTCCAGGACCACGGCGGCTCGCTCGTCATGATTGCCAAGGGCAACCGCACGCAGACTGTTACAGATGCCTGCAAGAAACACGGCGGCTTCTATCTCGGCACCATCGGCGGTGTCGCAGCCGTACTGTCACAGAGCAGCATCAAGAGCATTGAGTGCGTGGAATACCCCGAACTGGGCATGGAAGCCATCTGGAAGATTACCGTGGAGGACTTCCCGGCATTCATCCTCGTAGACGACAAGGGGCACGACTTCTTCAAGGAACTGAAGCCGTGGACGGCCTGCAGCTGCGGAAAATAGACCGCTCTCTCTGCTGACGGCAGGGTACAGGAAAGCGGCATGAAGACATCGCCCGAGGCGTGTCTCATGCCGCTTTTCCATTTCCGTCCCTCCACTGAACAAGGATCTCTTTCCGCTTGAAAAGCAGAGAAAAAGGTTCTCCCGTTAAATGCTTGAATGCTTTTGTATAGCTTTCACAGAAAAACCGAAGCAATCCATTCAACAAAAACATGGCCAGGACCGCCGACTGCTTATCCTGTTATCCTCCTCCAATACAAAAGCCTTTTCATTCTAATATGTTGAAAAAACAGATAGGATTTTGAAAAGTCATTACATAATTTCAGATACATCATCTGCAAATATTAAAAATACGCGTAAAAAGCCGATTTGTAACCGGCAGTCTATCAAATGGTTATCAAGTCGTTCTTAAAAGGTGCTTGATTGGACTTCAAAAGGGCGTTGGTAACACGCTAAGAAAGCACCAGTTGCAAGTCAATCAGGCATCTTTTAGAATCTAAAAGAGCATGTGTCAGCTTTGAACTGCGTAAAAATATTTACAAACACCGATGATAGGAAAATAAGTTGTTTGTAGAAAACGGAAAGACAGGCTGATGGGCAGGCATCGTATCAATTCCCCTTTTTTGCATTTTATCCTGTAGTTTATCCTCCTTTGTAAGACCATCCGTTTTTGGAGAGTCATACCAAGCAAGTGCACAAGCCCTTTATTCTATTCCCATCTATCCATTTAACGGAAGAACCTCCAAATAAAAAGTAGTTCTTAGAGTCTGCCGGTAAAAGAGAAGACCTGGATATCTCGTTGACAACCGGAACCAAGATACACACAGCGATCCGTCCTTGCCCGAGAGGACAGCCCCCCTGTCGTGGCAAAGGAAAAGAGCCCGCAACGCCTTTCACCCTGCCGTCTTTGCAGAAGTAGGCAGAGCAGGCAGCAGAATCCCTGTATAGATCGTGCCGAATCCTTCCTTGAGAATACGGGCGGAGAAGAAATCGTCGGACTTGTCGTAGGTACAGATGCCCGACTGGAAGATGTGGGAGGCAGGTACGCCCAGTTCCTCCAGCTGGAGCTGATTGCACAGCGGCAGGTCAATATGCCATTTTCCGTGCCTCTTCGCGATTCGGCTCATGGGAAAGCCGGCAGCAGAGAAGGCATCGTAAACTTCCTGCCCCACCTCGAAGTTCCGTTCGGAAATACAGGGGCCGATGACGGCTTTCAGGTCGGAAGGCTTCGTTCCATAGTGCTCCTCCATCCGACGCACTGTACACTGCACGATGCGTTTCACCGTGCCGCGCCAGCCGGCATGAGCCGCCCCGACAGCCTGACGGACAGGGTCGTAGAAGAGGACCGGAACACAGTCCGCCGTATGGACACCGATACAGACCTCCCGGCAATCGGTCACGACGGCATCCTTCCCCTCTTCCTGTTCTGTCTGCTCTGCGGCAGGAAGATGGAGAAAACCGTCCGTCACGACCAGACAAGCGGTCTCGTGTATCTGATGCAGACGGATCATCCGGTCTGGCTCGACACCGATTTCCGCCGCGACCGACTGCAGATTCCGGGCGACGGCCGCCGGATCGTCACCGCGGTACGGATTGATGTTCAGCGTGGCAAGCCGTCCGCTGCTGACCCCGCCGTGTCGTGTCGTGCTGAATGCCACGACCCCATCGGCCACATCGTAATAATGCAGGACAGGCTTAGTCATCCGTATATTCAAAGTCGTCAAGGTCATCTACCTCGTCCAGTTCGTCCACACCCACTTCCTCTACTTCATCCACATCGGCATCCTCAGCCTCCAGCTCAGCGGCAAACCTCGTCATGTCCTTGTCACGGTGGACAAGCGTATCTTCTGATGTGATCTCCTGCAGCTTGTTGCTTTCCGCATTCAGTTCCTTCCAGAGCCTGTCCTTCAGCTCGTCTATACCCTGTCCGGTGACCGCCGAGATGAAGACGACGGGAAGATCCGTAGGCAAGGTCTCGTGCAGCAGTTCAATGAGTTCCTCGTCCAGCAGGTCGCATTTCGTGACGGCCAGGACACGGTGCTTGTCGAGCATCTCAGGGTTGAACTGCTTCAATTCATTGAGCAGGATCTCATACTCCTTCCTGATGTCGTCCGTATCGCCCGGCACCATGAAGAGCAGAAGGGAGTTGCGCTCGATATGGCGGAGGAACCGCAATCCGAGCCCCTTCCCCTCGCTTGCCCCCTCGATGATTCCCGGAATATCCGCCATCACGAAACTCTGGCTGTCACGATAGCTGACGATGCCCAGCGACGGTTCCATGGTGGTAAACGGATAGTTGGCGATCTTCGGCCGGGCACTTGAGAGCGAGGACAGCAGCGTGGACTTCCCTGCATTCGGGAAGCCGACGAGGCCGACATCGGCCAGCAGCTTCAGCTCAAGGATAATGGTCATCTCCTGCATCGGCTCACCCGGCTGTGCATAGCGCGGCGCCTGGTTGGTCGCCGTACGGAACTGGAAGTTGCCCAGTCCGCCGCGCCCGCCTTTCAGCAGCAGCACCGTCTGTCCGTCGTGCATGACATCGCAGACATACTTGCCCGTCTCGGCATCGTAGACCACCGTCCCGCAGGGAACATCGATATAGACATCCTTGCCGTCCGTCCCGTGGCACTTGTCCCGGCCGCCGTTGCCGCCATGCTCGGCATAGACATGACGCTGGTACTTCAGATGGAGCAGTGTCCAGTAGTTGTGGTTGCCGCGCAGGTAGACGCTTCCGCCCTTGCCGCCGTCGCCGCCGTCAGGTCCGCCGTTGGGGTTATACTTCACATGGCGGAGGTGCATCGAGCCTCGTCCGCCCTTGCCGGAGCGGCAGTAAATCTTCACATAGTCTACAAAATTAGAATCAGCCATAGCAAGTGCTGCGTATTTAGGGAATGGAATGAATAATCGTTTATATCAATATGGAGGACTTCTGTCTACGTGGGCTTATATTACACAAAAGCTGATAGATCTCAGGAGGAAGACGATACCGTCAGGTATTCGTCCATTCCCGACACCTATCAGCTGAAGCCATTACAGTGAGTCAATAACAGACTCTATTCTGCTGAAGATCTCGTCAATCGTACCTAAGCCCTCTACATGATGATGAATACCCTCACTTTTATACCAATCTATCAATGGAGAAGTCTGTGTGTGGTAAACATTGAGCCGCTTCTTGATGGTCTCCTCGTTATCATCAGAACGGCCGCTCTGCTGCCCGCGGAGGATCAGACGGTTCATCAGCTCGTCCTCGGGAACGAAGAGTTCGATCATGGCAGCCACGTTATGACCGCGATCAGCCAGCATCCTCTTCAGTGCTTCAGCCTGCGGGATGGTACGCGGGAACCCGTCGAAGATGACCCCCTTGTGCTCCCTGCCGAAGCTGTCGTAAACGCCGGCAAGAATATCGACCATCAGCTCATCCGGAATGAGCTGGCCATTGTCGATGTATCCCTTGGCGGTCTTTCCCAGTTCCGTCCCGTTCTTGATCTCGTTGCGGAGCACATCCCCGGTGGAGATATGTCCCAGCCCGTACTTCTCAATCAGCTTGTCGCTCTGGGTACCTTTTCCTGCACCCGGCGCACCGAAAATTACAATATTCTTCATTATTCTTTCACTAAAGTATAAATGTCTCTCAGATTGCGGCCTTCCTGATCATAGTCGAGCCCATAGCCCACGATAAAGTCGTTCGGAATCTCAAACGCCGCATACTCGATGTCTAGAGGGACGGTCAGCTTGCCCGGCTTCAGCAGCAGGGTGCAGATGTGCAGCCCCGCCGGTTCCCGTGTACCGAGCGTCTCGAGCATCCGTTTCATCGTGGCGCCCGTGTCAACGATGTCCTCAACGATGATGACTTCCCTGCCCCGGATGTCCTCATTCAGGCCTATCACTTCCTTGATCGCACCGGTGGAGGTTGTCCCCTGGTAAGAAGCCAGCTTGACAAACGAGATTTCACACGGAATGGTTATGTTCTTCATCAGGTCGGCAGCATACATGAACGAGCCGTTCAGCACCGCAAGAAAGAGCGGGGTCTTCCCCTCGAAATCCTTGTTTATGCGGTCTGCTATCCGCTTTACTCTCTCCAGTATCTCGGCTTCAGGAAGGGAAGTCTCAAACGTTTTGTCCTTGATTGTTACTCGACTCATGTCTCTTAAATCTATAATTTAGCGCAAAATTACGAAAATAATACCAAACTATCCCATACGATTAGCATTAATTTTGTAAATTTGCCATCGTTATGAAGATATTCACAAGTGCCCAGATTCACGAACTGGACAGATACACCATAGAGCACGAACCCATCAAATCCATCGATCTGATGGAACGTGCGGCAAAGGCCATCACCCGGGCCATCACCGAGGAATGGGCGATGCATACGCCTGTCGTGGTTTTCGCCGGTCCCGGCAACAACGGTGGTGACGCCCTCGCCGTGGCACGCCTGCTGATCAACGAAGGCTACAGGGTCAGGACTTTCCTCTTCAATATCACCAACCACCTGTCCGACGACTGCGTGACGAACCGCCAGCGGCTGCGTGACGGCAGACACGCCAAGGACTTCACGGAAGTCACTTCCAAATTCGACCCGCCCGAACTGACCGCCGACACGCTCGTCATCGACGGGCTCTTCGGCTCGGGGCTCAACAAGCCGCTGGCAGGGGGCTTCGCCTCTCTGGTGAAATACATCAACCAGAGCCCGGCCAAGGTCGTCAGCATTGATGTCCCGTCCGGCCTGATGACCGAGGACAACACCTATAACGTACGGGCCAACATCATCCATGCCTCGCTCACACTGACCCTCCACGAGAAGAAACTGGCCTTCTTCTTCAACGATGCCCAGCAGTTCATAGGCCGGCTGAAGGTCCTGGACATCCGGCTGAGCCAGGAGTATGTACAGAAAGCGGAGGCACAGTATTACGTACTGGAAGAGAACGACATCCGCTCGCGGCTGCTCCACCGTGACGACTTCTCGCACAAAGGCAGCATGGGGAATGCACTCATCGTAGCCGGCAGCTATGGCATGGCCGGAGCCGCCATCCTCGCCACCCGTGCCTGCCTGCGGAGCGGTGTGGGAAAGGTGACGGCACTTACGCCGAAGAAGAACTATGACATCATGCAGATCTCGGTCCCTGAAGCGGTCCTGCACATGGACCACGAAGAAACGGCCTTTACAGAGGCTGTCGACACCGACGACTTCGATGCACTGGGCATCGGGCCGGGGCTGGGCAGGCAGGAGCCGACGGCGATTGCGATGATTGCACAGATCCGCCGGGCACAGTGTCCCATCGTGGCTGATGCGGATGCCCTGAACATCCTTGCCAGCCACCGGGCATGGATGCAGCAGCTGCCCAAGGGAATCATCATGACACCCCATCCGAAGGAGCTCGACCGGCTGACGGGTTCGCCGGCCAACGCCGATTTCGAGCGGCTTCACCGTACCCGTGAGCTTGCGAAGTCGCTGCAGGCTTATATCCTGCTGAAAGGGCACAACAGCGCACTCTGCCTGCCCAACGGAGACGTCGTCTTCAATCCGACAGGCAACAGCGGCATGGCGACAGCCGGCAGCGGAGACGTGCTGACAGGAATCATCACCGCCCTGCTCGCACGTGGCTATAACCAGCAGAATGCCTGCATCGTGGGCATGTACCTCCACGGACTGGCCGGCGACCTGGCAGTGAAGACCCTCGGCAAAGAGAGCCTTACGGCGGGCGACATCATCGACTACCTTCCACAGGCGTTCAGGCTCGTCGATGACTGACCCGTCCGGGCAGGACGGCCGGAGGAGCACATACCCGATACCGTTCCCGCACCTCCAGACGGATGCAGACAGGGAGCAGAACGGAACAGCAGGGCAATGTCCATGTCCGGTTCCGACGGATCATGACAAGACACCGCACACAGGCAGGGAATTTTCCTGAAAGCATACAGATCTGTTCAAGATACAACAGACACTCAAAGCACACAGGCAGGGAGAATCCCTGAAAGCGTACAGATCTGTTCAATGACAGAAGACATTCGGCCGCAGAGCAATGTTTCCGACCAGCGGTGTTCCATGACGATACTGCACGACGGGGAAAGAACCGATTTGTTCTCCGGACAAAGTCCGGTTCCGACGGTCATGACGGACGAATGGAAAGAAACTGAAAAGCGATGGCTTCCCTTGGCGGAAGCCATCGCTTTTTTATTTCAGATAAGCTCTAAAAGAACCGCACCGGAACGCCGGTACAAGATGCCCGGCCGGTCCAAGATGTCTTTTCGAACCTGACATTATCGAGACCCGGCCGGCCTCAAATGCCGTGATCAGTCACAGTTGACGAGCTTGCCGTCAGAACCAAGCACATCGGTGATCTTGTGCTTGTACAGATCCACCATGTACTCACGAGCCTTGCCGCAGTACTGACGCGGGTCGAAGTATTCTGGGTGCTCATCGAATGTCTGACGAACACCAGCGGTGAAGGCGAGACGGGAGTCTGAGTCGATGTTGATCTTGCAGACAGCACTCTTGGCAGCCCTGCGGAGCTGATCCTCCGGAATACCTACTGCATTAGGCAGCTTGCCGCCGTGTTCGTTGATGATGTCAACATACTCCTGTGGTACAGAAGAAGAGCCGTGGAGAACGATCGGGAAGCCCGGAAGCTGCTTCTCGATGGCTGCGAGAACATCGAATGCCAATGGAGGAGGAACGAGACGGCCGGTCTTCGGGTCACGTGTACACTGCTCCGGAGTGAATTTGTAGGCACCGTGAGAAGTACCGATGGAGATGGCCAGAGAGTCGCAGCCCGTGCGGGTAGAGAAGTCCACAACCTCTTCAGGCTTGGTGTAGTGAGATACCTCTGAAGCGACCTCGTCCTCGACACCGGCGAGGACACCCAGCTCAGCCTCGACAGTCACGTCGTACTGGTGTGCATACTCAACGACCTTCTTGGTCAGGGCGATGTTCTCCTCGTATGGAAGAGCCGAACCGTCGATCATTACAGAAGAGAAGCCGAAGTCTACGCAGCTCTTGCAGGTCTCGAAGCTGTCGCCGTGATCCAGATGAAGAACAATCTCCGGATGATGGCAGCCCAACTCCTTCGCATACTGTACAGCGCCTTCTGCAAGGTAGCGGAGCAGTGTCTGGTTGGCATACTTGCGGGCACCCTTGGAAACCTGGAGGATTACCGGTGACTTCAGCTCGGAAGAAGCCGTGATGATAGCCTGGAGCTGCTCGAGGTTGTTAAAGTTGAATGCCGGGATAGCATAACCGCCGCCAATTGCTCTCTTGAACATATCACGTGTGTTCACGAGCCCTAATTTCTTGTAATCTACTACTGCCATAATTTCTTATGTTTTAAATAATGAATAACTCGATACCTATTTACATCTGCAAAAGTACGATTTTATTTTCTGATTACCAAGACATGACACCCAATTAAATAGGCACGAAATGTTAAATTGCGTAATCATCCATGGCGGTCGGACGGGATGGTCTGACACAGACACCGACAGGTCGGGAAAAAGCACACATCCGTAAGCTGTCATGGGCAAGGCCGGTTCCTCCATCCCGGAAGCGGCCGCGTTCACTCCCTGCCTCTGTGTGACGGTTCATCAAAGTGATAGTCTCACGAGACAAACCTTATCACTCCAAATCCCTGAAGACCCGCAAAAAACGGTTCTTCCGTTCAATGCGCGGATGCGTTCCGCATAGCCTTGACGGAAGAACCGGAGTGATTCATTCAACAAAAACATAGCCAGGACCGTCCTGGCTGCCTATTCTATCATCATCCGACACAAAAACCTTTTCATTTTAACACGTAGGAAAGACAGACAAGATTTTGAAAAACCATTACATAATTTCAAACAGATCATCTGCAAATATAAAAACACACGTGCAAAAATCAAGTCTGCAACCGGCAGTAAACCAATTGGTTATTGAGTCGTTCGTAAAAGGTGCTTGATTGGACTTCAAAAGGGCGTTGGCAACACGCTGAAAGAGCACCTGTTGCAAGTCAATCAGGCATCTGTTAGAAGCCAGAAGAGCATGTGTCAGCTTCGGGCTGTACAAAAATGTTTACAGACACCGATGACATGGGAACAAGTGGTCTGTCGAAGACGGAATCTATTTTTGGATAAACGCCATTCATCATTCTCACAGACAAATGCTCTGATAAAACTCTCGGATACCTTAGAGCTGCTCCACACACCGGAGGTGCCCCCATCATGGGGTTTTAACCTCCTCCCCCCAGCCTCCGTGTGATATTTCATCAAAGTCATCAACGCACGAGGCAAACCTTATCACTCCAGATCCCTGAAGACCAAAAAAAACCGTATCTTTGCATCCTCGTAGGGCAGATTCCACCGGGAGAGGAACCGTCTACGTTCCTCGAACGACTGTACGGGCAGCCGTCAGGCACGGCACCGGGTCTTTCCGGCGACCTCTGCCTCTTCATTCCCCGTCCTTGGAAAAGGAACCGCATACGCATAAACAAACGAACATGGAATACAAGATGATCGTGCTGGACCTGGACGGCACACTGACCAACAGCAGGAAAGAAATCACCCCCCGCACGAAGCAGGCGCTCATGCAAGCACAGGCAGGCGGCCTACACGTCGTACTGGCTTCGGGCAGACCGACTTACGGCATCATGCCGCTGGCAGAGGAACTGGAACTGAAGCGGCACGGCGGCTTCATCCTTGCCTTCAACGGCGGGAAAATCATCGACTGCACGGACAACAAGGTGCTCTTCGAACAGAAACTGGACGAACGGTTCGTCCCGCTGCTCTACCATGCCGCGAAGGAAGCCGGCATGGCCATCCTGACCTACCAGGGCGAGGGCATCGCCGCCACCGACAAGGCGAACCGGTATGTACAGGAGGAGGCATTCATCAACAAGATGCCTGTCGTGCAATACGACGACTTCCTGAACCAACTGGTCTATCCTGTCGACAAATGCCTGATCGTAGGCGACCCTGCCCCACTCCACGAACTGGAACTGCGCCTGGGCAAGGAGCTGGAGGGGAAGATGGAAGTGTACCGCTCGGCCGATTACTTCATAGAGTGTGTACCGCTCGGCATCGACAAGGCCCGCTCTCTGAGCCGCCTCATTGCCGTCCTCGGCATCCGGAAAGAGGAGGTGATCGCCTGCGGAGACGGCTACAACGACCTCAGCATGATACGCTTTGCGGGGCTGGGTGTCGCCATGGCGAATGCCGCCAAGGAAATCCAGGCAGAGGCCGACTTCGTCACGCTCTCCAACGAGGAGGACGGCATCGCACACGTAATCGACCGATTCATCCTCCCCAAGGGTCAGGGCTGATCCTGCTGAAGGCCGCCTCAGACGGACTGCCTGTCTTCCCTGCAGGCGGCTTCTTCCCGAAAAGGGCCATTCAGCCCTGTCGCCTGCTGACCGCCGGACTATCCCAGTATTCCTTTCAGCAGGAACGTGGCATTCTGGTTGCGTGCCACCCCTTTTGTAATTTTATAGGAATAAGTGATGTCCTCGCCCAGTCCGATTTCAAAGCAGTGGTTGTGGAAGCGGGCGGGCTGTTCGTCTTCCAGCTTCGACAGTTCGAGGTCGTGCGTGGCGATGACACCTGTGACGTTCCGACCGGCGATGTGTTGCAGGAAGAGACGTGATCCGTTCAGCTTGTCGAGCGAGTTCGTACCCTTCAGTATTTCGTCAAGGATGATCAGGCTCGGCACACGCTCGTCCAGTGAGGAGAGCAGCTGTTTCAGACGGAGCAGTTCGGCATTGAAGTAGGAGATGCCGTGGGTGAGGTCGTCGGTGGTACGCATACTCGTGAAAAGATGGAACACCGAGACCCTCAACTGGCGGGCAAAGATAGGCAGACCGTTCATCGCCAGCAGATAATTGATGCCTATGGAGCGCAGGAAGGTACTCTTGCCTGCCATGTTCGCCCCCGTGATGATATAATACTCATGGTCGAGGATATTGAAGTCATTTGCCACAGCCTGCTCGCCGAGGAAAGGATGATAAAGCCCTTTCGCTTCATAAACCACCCTGTCGTCCCCGCTGATTTCAGCCTGCACCGCCCTGTCTTCATTCAACCGATAGTTGCCCATTGACACCAGTGCATCAAAGAGATTCAAGGTGCCGATCCACTCGTCTGTGCGCTGTTCATACGCATGCTGCCAGCGCAGGAAGAGCCGTATGATGGTGATGTCTATCAAGGCACAGCTGTTGAAGATGAATACACCGACCTCGTTGCTTCTGTTGTCAATCTTCTGCAGGATAAGTTCCAACTGTTCAAAAGATTCTTCCGCACCCGAAAGTTTCTTCTTCAACGCCTGGAGTTCAGCCGATCTGAACCCGGCCTTGTCGATCAACTTCAACACTTGCAAGTAGCCATCCACCTGTGTATGTACCTTTGCTATCAGCCCGGAGATAACACGCATATACTTATGTCCGCAAAGGAAGGAGAACATAAAGTTGAACATTCCCCACCACACGGGCAGCAAGGATGGGACCCATCCCATGATGGAAAGGACGATGCTCACGTAGAAACCGAGCAGGTCGGCATAACAGAAATAACGGAACAGCGTACCGTGGAAAATCTTTGGGAAGGTCTGATGATGGACAGCCGTCAGTGCTTTCAGCACCTCTTCCGTACAGATACGCTCCTTTACGCCCAAGGATTTGAAGGCTGACAGGAAGGTTTCCTCGTGTCCCAGTTCGTCGACAGCCTCCGTTCTCCGTCGGATCTGACCGACAAGTTCTTCTCTCTTTGCACTCCCCCATTCCGTAGACAGACAGGCTGCCAGCTGGTCGCTGCCGCCGGTTGAGATGCTGCGGTTCATCCTCTGGAACAGCGAACCTGCACCGAAGACATCCATATCGAATGTATAGGGATGCTGCGGACAGACATACTGTTCACCGGCATCAAAGCCCGAGAAATCGCCATGCTGATAGTCTATCTCGTTCTGATAAACCTGCAGCAACGCTTCTCCGGCCTTTATCCTGCGGTCGTTCCGTACATCAAGTCGCCGGATATAGAGATAAAAAAACAATGCAGCCAAGGCACAGAGAAGTGCCCAGGCTGCATTATCTAATAAGGTGTAGAGAACTGTAAATCCTATTGCAAGTAAAAAAGAACCGATTTCCGTCAGGATAAAAGCCCGGCTGTGACTGCGGAGAGAGGCGAGCCTTCTGCCCGTCTCCGCTGCCTTCTGCTGATACAAATCAGTCAAATCCTTATTCATAGCGCAAACAAATAATCAGCTGAAGCGACATCAACGCGTCACCACCTCTTTGCATACACGCCCGTCGCTGTACTTCACAATGTTGATACCCTTCTGTGGAGTCGTAATACGACGACCGTCAAGGGTGTAGCGTGCAGTCTCGACAACGGAGTTCTGTCCTTCTGAAACAGAAGAGATTTCAGTGGTATTGGCAGGGGAGATACTGCACTTGGCAGCATTTTCAATTTGTGCTGTCTTGATGTTGATCAGCAATACACAGACTTTCAGTTTTGCCTTGTCCTGTATGACTTTTTTACTGGAAATATTCTTGAAGACGTATGTATGGGTCTGCGGTTCGTCTGCCTTAATCGGAGTTTGGATGTAGCCTGTCAAAGGAGCTTTGACACCTTCTGCCGCAATGGCGACAAAGTTGTTCTCAAGACCTTCAACAGCATGATCAGCCTTGATAAAGTAATCAAGTTCATCCGACTTGCCGAGGTCTTCCGTTCTTCCCGAATAATAGTTGTTCTGATACCAGTTTGGATTTGACATTCCGTCTTCCGTCAGCACGTAGGCAAAACCGTACGTCGCATCTTTCTTGTCTATGCGGAACGTGACACGAGGAGTAACCGTGATGTTCTCCTGCCGGTCATCCCACGTAGCTGTGACATCTATGTCCATATCAGCTCCTCTTGATCGTTCCTCTTCAAACTCGGTTATAGCCTTGAAATTAGTCAGAAAGAGATTCCTGTTCATGTGAAGTGTGGGGCGGCTTCTGTAGTCTGTAGCTTTCCAGGCATAGTCCGTACAACTTAATGGTTCTGCTCTGCCTCCTGTATGAACTGCAATACCAATGAAATCATCGGGATAGGTCTTTGCAAGATTTTCCATAAGCGCAATGCCGCGTGGACAGTAGCCACACCACATTGCCGTATATTCCTCTACCACGATTTTCCGATGGGGCACTTTCGTAACCGTAACTCTCGGAAGCGTAGCCTGGTTAACTGAAGTACCGTTAGCCTCACCGTTCACTTTGGTAATCGTAAACAGAAGGTCTGTTTCCGAAACCTGTGTGTGAGGCGGTACATCCACCTCTATCGTCGCTCCCTCCATGTGGTTCAATGGTTCTGGAAGGACATAGTTCTCCGATGCCAACACCTCTCCATTGAAGGACAGCGTGTAGTCGAAGTTACGGATAACTGTGCTGCCGTAATTGGTAATCAGCAGCTTCCCTTTTGCACTCTTTGCCGCGATGGGTACATATACTTTCTGCCCTGTAGAAGGTATCAGGTTATGATCCTCGGCACTGACATTACCTGCATGACTGATGACAGCGACGAGGAAAAGGAATTGTAGATAAAGTTTTTTTGACATATCAGATAGCGGATTATATAGAGGTGAAAACTTAACGGACAATGTACTTGCGGGTAGAAACAAGCCCCTTTGCATCTTTCTGCTTTACGATATAGACACCCTTAGGGAGTTCTGACAAAGACGTGAGTTGCTTGTGCAGCAATATGCCCCGGACGTTGAAGACATCGTAAGTGCCGCCGTTCTGTGAAGATGCGGACGCAATGCCTGTTGCCTTAGTGTCGAACTTAACGGTAATCGTCGGACCTTCCTTCTCTTCCTCTGAACCAGATTCTTTTGTAGTAAGCTTCAGGGTAACTGTACATACTTCGCTTTCTCCATAAGAATGATTTAATTCAACAAATTCCTTATCGAGACCGACGGGGAAAAGCTTACTGCCTAACTTATAAGTACCAGCCTCCGAATGAAAAGTACAGTTTCCATACGCACAAACCTGTACATCCCCCTCATCTATATCATTAACAGTATAGGAAAGAGATACATTCAGGGGCTTATCCGCCCTGTTCTGAATATACACCTTTCCTGTAATTTTATTTCCCCCAGAAGTGAGGGGATCCTTTTCTACCTTATTCAGGACAACCGTTGTGTTGCTGGGGATAACTCTGCCTTGCTCATCTAAGAAGGCTACTTCGTTGGAACTTGTCTGTGCCTGTACACTGACAAAAAGACTGGTCAGCAGACCAAAGAACATCAGTAATCGCAATTTCATATTAAGTCTTTTAAATTTTATGTTTTAATTAATTGTAATCTGTTTATAAAAGGGAAACCTTTTGGCGGACAACCTGCAATACACCGCTGTCGTTATAGAAGAATGCTACCACCCATGCTTTGCCCGGCACGATGCTGTCGGGAAGTGGGTAAGTGGTCTTTTCCTTCTGTACTTTCTTGGGAGTGAGCGTCAACTCCGCACCCCATTCCCCGTTGATAGCAGCACGGAACACATGATTATGCGTGTACTCCTTGTCCAACTTATCCCCAGGGAATAGCTGTGGCGCAACGACTCCGTCCTCCACCAGCCAGAGCTGCAGCCTTCCCTGCACATCTTCCGCCAGTGTCTTCAGGTCTGTTTCTATCTCCACACGGCGTTTGTCAGCGTCATACTGACATTTAAGGTCTATACCGACCGTTGTCGTCCGAGCGAACTCATCATACACACGACCAGCCCAAGCATCCTTGGAGAGCACTCCTCCCCGACGATTGACAATGGCTTTCGGCACGTTCGGCACGGTCCAATGCTTATAATAGGCATCGCCCGCATCTGTGCGCAAGCCTGTAAAGCCGGACAGGGTCTTGAATGAAAGCGGACCTGCATGGATGGCGACGGCTATCAGTTTGTCATCACCATAGCGGGCCTGTAGCTGTGTAATAGCCTCAGTAGCTGCAGGACAGAAGATGCAACGCTGCCCCGTGAAGTCTTCAATCAGCACATTACGCTGAACAGTAGCTGCCGGAACTTCAATAAGACGATCGTCAGATGCGACAGAATCGCAGCCGGTCAGAAGGGCAACGGCAGCCAGAAGAAAGATATATAAACTTTTCATTTCTATCAGAAGTTGTAGTTATAAGAGAGTGTAAGTCCTTTGGTTGCAGGAATATAACGACATACTCCACCCGAACAGTTAAACCCAGCGCGAGTACGGCCATAACCCAGTTGTAGCCGATGTGCCCCACCACTGTAGGTTACATAACCCTGATAATAATGCACATGAGTATTGCCTGCATTATAGAGGTCGCTCACTGTGAACATCCAATGCGGTGCAAGCGACAATTCCGCAAGCCCGAACGCCCAGTCTTTGTCACCGTCTTTCGAGGAAAGGTACTGCCCCTCCACACGCAAGGTTGTCTTGGGAGCCTGCTTCTGCTTCACATCCGCCACAAAGATATGCGAACGCAACATGCCGCCATGTCCTTCGAGGAGGGGCTGGTTGTAACGCTGGTTCATGTACATCAGGTTGAGCTTCGTATCTTTACAGAGTCGTTTTTCCAGCTGTACATCCATATCCTGATAATAGGTGGATGCTCCCCACGCCCAGAACGGACTTCCGTAGCCGTCGGTACCACTGCCGCCTGTGTCATTCCTGCGCACAGAATGGACATGGGAGAAGTTCACTTTTGCCGTCGTACCATACTTGCCGCCCATCATAGAACCTTTCGGAAAGGTATAGGCTGCCATCGCCTGGTAAGCCCACTCGCCCTCGGGACGTGTGGCATAGGGATAGAGTGCTGCCAGGGCATAGGTGTGTTCCATCGTGAATGGCGGCAGATGATTGATGAAGGAGGAGCTTCCCTCCATGCTTCTGCTACTGCGAAAAGCCATATCCGTACTGCGTTTGGCTTGCAGGAGCAGGCTCATTCCACGCTTCGAATAAGAACCCGAAAGCATTGCCACATAGCCATTGCGATAGATGTAACCATTATCATGGGAAGGATCTTGCGACTTCATTGCCATCTCTGCCAATACATTAAACGAACGATGCTGCACCCGCAAGCGCACATCGAAGGCATTGACATAGAGAGGAAGGTGCAGACGGTGAGTCGGATCGGTCATTATCACCTCATCTTTCTCATACTTATTGACATAGGAGGCACCCAGCGTAACATAGGTGTTATGCTGTCGGAGGAACTTACACTGCTCATCAATGCTCCATTCCACATCAGCTCCTGTCATCCAACTTTTGTTGTGATTCCAATATCTACGCTGACGACCGGTGAGTGCCTTGATTGCAACACCAGACCAAGGACGGTAACTTAAGCGCACGCCCTGTAGGGAATTGTCAACGCCGAGACTGCGCTCTTCATAGGAACGGAGAATGAACCCCGACCCGAACTGTTCGTAAAAACTGCCCAGGGTCAGCTCCGCATTCTTATAACGACCTTTCAGATAAGCGTAGGGAATGCCCCAACCTTTAAAATCGTTCTCGTATCCGGGAAGCGGATGCTTCAGATACTCCAGCCTTGCCCCGGCCTCTACATAACGGCTTGTGGCTTTCAGATCGAGATAAGTATTCGTCAGGAAACGTCCGTCAGGAGTCTCAGCTCCCGTTTTATCATCCTTTTCAGGCAGGAGAATATCGCTCTGAATACTCCCGGAAAGCCGCAGTTTATCCGACTGTTCTTGTGCACAGAGCGAGACGTTGCCTATGCCTGCAAGAAGTCCTATCAGTATATATCTTTTCATAGCGACTGTCTGCCGGCGACTTCTTTCACCTTTTCATAAAGCTCTGCTTCTGCACCGTCGGTATAGCCGTTGTGCCTATAGACGATATTCCCCTGTCCGTCAAGCAGTAAAGTGTAGGGTACTGACTGGATGCCCAACGCACGACGCAGCTCGCCGTTAGGGTCGAGCAGTACATCATATCGCCATCCGTTCTGGTCGACCAGTGGCTTCACCTTGTTGACATTCTGTGCCTGGTCGATGGATACGGCTACGATTCGCACGCCTGTTTCGCGCTGCCAGTCATCGTAAAGCTCGTCAATACTCTTGAGTTCACGATTACAAGGCTTGCACCAAGTAGCAAAAAAAGCAATAACAAGGGGCTTCCCGTTATTAGAAATAGTGTCGGTTTGTACAGTTCTCCCTTCTATGTCTTTGAGGATTACTTCAGGCAGGCGTTCCTGTGCGCCGGCCGCAAAGCTGACCATCAATAAACAAAGGGATAAAAAAAACTTTTTCATCTCGTTTAGTTAAAATGCGGCTGCAAATTTACGAAAAAAAAACGATACCACAAAGGCGGCTTACCCTTCCTTAAGGGGCGTTTTGCCGGATACCGATCTTCTCCCTCAGGTTCTCCTCTTCTTCTCTCCACCTCCTGTCTGTCCGCAGACGACTGAAACGCTTTGTCTTCTCCTTCATGTCGTCCCGGCAAAATGGGTCCAGGTCGCCAGACAGTGGATGCTGAATATCTACACGAAGGAAAGATGGCTGCATTACTGGTCAATATTCAATACAACTACCCAATGAGGCGAATGTTTTTGAGGGCTGGTCATTATCCCCCTATGGGGAAAGGGGGATAATGTGGTCAGGGCAGACTGCATGCAGCAAAAGGCTGTCAATATAGGAGAAGTAACACATCTAATGAACATAGAAAGCAATGTGATGAACGGATTAGCACGGTTGCGGAATTAAGGCTCATCTATAGTTAGAAAGAGTTTCGAGACCCGATTGCCTCTGATGCATCTCGGGTCTTGCGTTTTTTATAGAGGTGTGGAAAGTGCTTTCTTCCGTTTCTTGTGATTTTAAGGATAAAAGGAGAAAGAACTATATTGTAAATTCGTTACACAGTTTTGTGTTTCTATAACTTTAATTGGGTCTTGCAGTAAAGTTTTATCGAAGAAACAAATCTGAACTTGTCTAATTTGTGCTAAATAGAGACCAGCTTTAGGGAAGCATATATCCGTGTTTTTAAAAGAAGATTGTACAGGCATAGCTCTTATAGCCTTATAATTAAATTCGGTATGTTCTTTCAAATATTTAAGAACAAAATCAAAGCGAATATTCTTTTTATTGAACTGTTTCTTGACTACTTGTGCAATTTTGATAAATTCGTCAAAAGCCTCTAAATCGCCTAATAGGTCATAAAGTAAGGGAGAATGGGCATCGTATAAAGTTTTACAAACGACATACCCTTTTCCTTTACTTTTATATGCAGTTTCTCCCCACCATTCAGCATCTTCTATACGTGTGTCCCAAAAGTAATAACCTTCCCCAAGCCAAGGAGTCTTTACGCCTGTTTTAATATTCCCTTGAGCGTCACGTAAAGAACAGAAATAGGGACCATTGGCCTCTATTTCCTTATTGTTATTACGATATTCAAGGGTCTGATAGATTGTTGTAGATTTCATGGATTACTCAACAACAGAAGTGTTGTCACGGAGTTCCTCTGTAAGTCCCATCAGATTCACTGTAGGTAATATCATAGGGGAAGAATTTGCTTGGAGTGAAAGAGTACTGACAAAAGCCCTTATGTAAGGGAAAAGAATGGCAAGGCTATTTGGATAAAAGAAATCAGGAATCTCCTCAAACTTAATTCTATCCATGAAACTAAACTGTGCTATACAAGAAACTTCCACTATGATAGTATCAGTCTCTTCACACTTCACAATTGTATCAAAAGAAAGGTCATAAGTCCCTTCTATCTCTTTTAACTTGCCAGATGGTTTGAAATCGATTACAAACTCTGCATCCTTTGGTATATCAAAATTCAAGGTTGCCTTAGTGAATTTGTAATTAACTAACCGAAATGCTACTTCCTTATTATTCATATATTATGCAGCCATACCGTATTGCGCATTAGAAGATATATCCTCTGTTAAAACGGTAAAATCATATTTTCTATCATCACAAAAAATGTCAGAATTGCTATAAGCCATTTCTGTATCAATATAGCCTCTTACCAATTTAGCATACTCTAATACGTCAGGACCTATCTCATTAAGGTAGTCCCACTCTGCACACTCTTTTTCAAGAACCTCCGCTGGAGTATTCTCGAAATAGCTCTTAAGTTGCTCAAGAAGTTTTCCCATTGTCCTAATTATATTTTTTATTATTTCTACTGCAAAGATATGACTTTCTTTTTTAATATCCTAAATAATTTACGTAATTTTGTTACTATACCATATACTATATCAAGTACCTTTGCAAAGAAGTATGTCTTATAATCATAACCGGGAGCTTATAAGTTCAACTTTTAGTATATAAAATCCTATGATGTTTGCCGGAACAGAAACATATTAATGTCTTTCCTGCCATTTCCTTCCAGGGCAGCTCCCCGCCCCCCTGTTCTGTATAGGAGTCAGCTGCCGGCGCGTTTCCGCTTGGAAGCCTTCAGCCAAAAATAAGCCAGCAGGAGGATGAAAGCCGCAAGGATGCAGAGCAGCAGCGTGCTGTACTTCTCCGGTTCTACCCAGAACTCGTGGAAGAAGTTGATGCGTCCGAGAATCTCGACAGGTGTCCAGAAGACGATCACCGTCGCCACGGCCATGCGGATGTTGGCCCCCCATGCGGCGATGCGGAGCTGGCGGCGGAGCATGAAGAGCGACCCGATGAAGCAGCCGATGCCCACGAGATAGGTCACCGGATGGTGGTCGCCGAGGAAGTTCTTGTCGTAGCAGAACATCAGCAGGAGGTAGAACGCCCAGAGGATCATGTTCAGCTCCATGAAGGTGATGATGGAGGTGTGGTGCGTCATGGGCTGCATGACGATTTTGTTCTTGCGCGCGCCGAAGAGCTTTTCCTGAATCCACGTGATGAAGTCGCAGCCGTTGCGCGTGCTGAAGATGTACATCGTCATCACCATCATCCACAGCCCGAAGGAGGCCGGCATGATGAGGTATTCAGGTTTCGTGACGACGACGCCGTTCTCTATCTCGGGCTGCACGCCGTAGCGGCGGGCATAATAAAGAAAGAGGAACTCCACCCAGCCGGTCCAGAAGAGCAGGCCGCCGAGGAGTCCCCAGAGCGTCTGGCGGGTGTCGCCTTTGACGAACACGCCGATGATGACCATCACCAGTCCTGCGAAACCCATCATGAAGCCGGCATAATGTACGGCCTCGGGCTGCATGAACTTCTCCATCAGGATCATGAGGGCATGGCCCAGCGGCATCGTGAACAGTACGAGAATGAACGAGGCGAGCGTGCGCCACCAGTATATCTTTTTCTTTTCCATTGTCTGTAGGATGTGTTTCAGAACTTGAAGAACTTGTCCACATCAACCGACAGGCCTACCATCAGGTTCGTGCCGTCTGTCAGCGGACAGTTCAGATAATAATACTCCGGCTTGTAGTTGAAGAGGTTGTCGAGGATGACACTTGCCTTCACCGCCTTGCCGATGCGCTGTACCAGCGAGAGCTTGAAGAGGGCGTAGGCGGGATAGTGGATGGTGCGTATGCCCTTGGAGATGTCGTAGTAGTCCACGAACTCCTGGTTGTCCACCGCCGACAGGAAGCGGCCGTCGAGACCGATGTTCAGTCCGTATGCCGTCGAGAACTGTCGGTCCCAGTCGATGTGCCCCGTCATGGAGTGCTTGCGGGCCGGGATGTACTGGTTGTTCACCGCATTGCTGTTCTTGTCCTTGGGCAGCCGCTCGTGCGTATAGGCGTAGGACAGGCGTGCCGTCAGTCCGTTCGGCCATCGTGCCTGTGCGGTGGCCTCTCCGCCGCTGACGGAGTAGTCGTCGAGGTTGAGATAGGGCAGATGGGGAATGCGGTCGGAGGGGTTCTTGTAGAACGGTGCGCCCGTGGCGATCTTGTCCCTGATCCGGTTGTAATAAGCAGCGAGGGTGAAGTTGTAGTGCCTGTGCGTATAGTCGGCCGAGAGGTTGAAGTTATGGCTCACTTCCGGCTTCAAGGCAGGATTGCCCTCAACAATCCATATCCCGGCCATGTCGAAGTTGTAATACTTCTCCTTCAGTGTCGGCGCACGGAAGCCCATGCCGTAGCTGGCACGGAAATTCAGGTTGCGTACGGGCTGGTAACGCACGCTCACCTTGGGTGTCAGGCGCGAGATGCGCCCGTCCGAGAAGTAGTCGTACCGCAGCGCGCCCACGGCTTCCCACTGCCGGCTGACGTTCCAGTCGTACTGTGCGAAGGCATCGAACGAATCCTGCCTGCGTGTCCGGTCCTCCAGATTCGTGTTGAAGAGATAGTCGTGCATGTAATCCGCTCCCAGCGAGAGGACATCGTCGCTTCCGAAAGTGTGGTTGTAAAGCAGGCGGAGACTGTTCTGCACATTCGAGTAATCGCGGATGTCGAGCCGTGTGATGCGCTGGTAGTCCGACTTGTCGTACTGGTCGAAGGCGTAGGAGAGGTCGAGACTGTTGTGCGTGTCCGGTTTCCAGATGCCGCGCAGTCCGCCCGAGAAGTCACGGTAACGCTCCGGCGTCTCCGAGGTGCGGACAAGCTGGCGGTAGAAGTAGCCGGCACGCCCTGTCAGCGAGAGCTTCTCGCTGGGCCGGTAGGACAGCTGCTCCTTGAAGTTCCACGTCGCATCGCCGTAGATGGTGGCCACGACGCGGGTCACGGGGTTGTCTCCGTTGTGTACGTCGTAGTTGTCCGATTTGTTCCGGTTGACGGTCAGCAGGTTGCTCCATCTGCCCGCTCCCTGCTGCCATGACAGTCCGTAACGCTGCTCATGGTGACGGCCCAGGCGGGCGTTGAGGTTGAGGGCGAACGGACGGATGCCGTTCTTGGTGATGATGTTGATGACACCGCCGGCCGCATTCGAGCCGTAGAGTGCCGATGCCGCTCCCTTCACGATTTCGATGTGGTCGACATTGTCCATACAGAGCCGTGAGAAGTCGACGTCGTCCATCGTCTCGCCGGCAAGCCGTTCGCCGTCCACGAGGATCAGCATGCTCTGTCCTCCGAATCCCGAGAAGTTCATGTGTACCTGCTGGTTCATGGCGTAGGAGAACTCCACACCCGGCAGGACCTGTTGCAGGAGGTCGTGCAGATTGGTGGCATCGGCCTTGGCGATGTCGGATGCCGTGATGAGCTTCGTCAGCACGGGGGTGTTGGCGAGCAGCTTCGGCGTGCGTGTACCCGTCACGACGACCTGCTCCATTTCGACGCATTTGTAGATGGAGTCGCCCGGCAGGTCTGCCCGCAGCGCAGCGGGGAACAGGCACGACAGCGCCGGCAGGATAAAGACTGTTCGTTTCATCATATATCAGGAAGCCCACTGCCGTCTCCGCTTCTTCCGCTGGGGAGTGACTGGAAGGGAGGCGGTCATGGGTAATTTAATACGGATACTTGTAATTGATCGTCAGCCAGCACTTGGTGCCTTCGGCGTTCATATAGTTCTCCAGCTGCACGGCGGCATAGTTGCCGTTCTTCATCCGGATGATGAACACATGGCTGTTCATGGTGAAGGCCGGCGGCATGGGCGGTATGTCGAGCCGGAGCCAGGTGGAGAGCACCTTGTTGATCTTGATGCCCTGACAGCCGATCAGGCTCTGGAGCATCTGCGACTGGTCGGTCCACACCTCGTTCTCGCTCCATTCGTCGGGCTGGAAGGTCGCACCCAGGAAGTCGATGCTGCTCTTCGGCAGTTCGCTCATCGATTTGTAGTTGGTTTCCAGCACGGCTCCGCCGTTCGTCCGCACGTTGTTGCGGTGGAAGGCGATGCTCCACGACGGCGGCTCTTCCTGTGCATCGGCAGGCGTGAAGGAACGCTTCTCGTTGACCGAGATGCCCTTCCCGAAGACATCGAACCAGTAGGTATAGATACCGGTCTGGCCGTCGCCTGCACCGCCCGACAGCGTCGTCGGGATGGGGAAATGGGCGAAACGGGTCTGCGCCTTCAGCAGTCCTGCGGTATCCTTCTGCTCTATGTACGTGCGCAGCGAGTCGAAGTCGACGTAGTACCAGTCTTTCCAGCTGGTGGCATCGACGAGCAGCTGTCCCTCCGTGACGGTCGGAGTGGCCGGCACTTCATCGTAGATACCGTCGAAAACGCCGCTGCAGGCTGTCGCCGTCAGTAGGACGGCAACGCCTGCAAGCGTGTCTAAGATATGTTTTCTGAGGTTCATGTCTCCCTCTTTATGCGGTTACTGCTTTGTGCCGGTGAATGTGCCTGAGATCGGGAAAGGCATTTTCCCCATCTGGTAGGTGTTGCTTACTGTCAGTTTCCCGTCAGCACCTTTGGTGATAATGACCTTGCAGATTCTGCTGTCAAATGTATATTCCTTGTCGCTGATCACCGTTCCATTGTCATTCTTGATGATAAAGTGGAATTTGATGTTGTCGTCCTTGTAGGCCTTGATGAAAGCTTTCTTGCTCTCGTCATAAGGAATCTTGCTGATGGTGTAAGAACTCAAAGTGAGGTTGCCCATCACGGTTTTCTTGAAGGTTTCCTCCGGGACAGTCAGATTGACGGTACCGTCTTCGTTGGAAGTTACCTTGTAGGTGACGGCTTCAGAAGAAGTATATGTGGCTATTCCACCCACACTTATTTTGTCTTCCCCCTTGTAGCTCCCGGCGAAATTGTCTGTCAGGGATGCCGGTGCGAACTGTACGTTTGTGATTTCGCTTGCCTGGAATGTCACCTGTGTGCCGTCAGCCTTGTTGATGACAACCTTCTGTGCCTGTACGGCTGCGGTACTCAAAAGCGATACGATTGCTAAAGTAAAGAACTTCTTCATTTATTGATAAATTTAAATGTCTTGTTTGATGATTTTACGATGAACACACCGGTCTGTCCGTTGAGAGGAGCCTCTACGGAGCCGCTCTGGCTCACACGGGCGCTGCTTACGAGCTGTCCGTTGACGGTGTAGACTTCCACACGGCTGCCCGGCTTCAGGCCTTCTCCTCTTACGGAAGAACTGCTGAACGAAAAGACGGCATGGGTCTCTTCACCGCCGGCGGTGCTGATGCCGGTGGGCTGTTCGGCGAACTCGAAGGTTACCATGTCTGCCAAAGGATATTCCACCGTCTGGCTGCCGGCTTTCAGGACGAGCTTGTCGGCCGTAAAGGTGACGGTCGGTTTCTCGGAGAGGGCAAAGGTCGTGGCCGCACCCGCTTTGTCAGTCACCTTCACATAGTCGGCCGCAGCGGCAGAGACTGTCCCCGCCGATAGCAGCAGCGTGACGGCGAATGTCCGGAATAAAGTTTTAAATCTCATGTTGCTGATTCTGTTTATTAAATTTAAACTCAGCTGCAAAGTTATCAGAATTCAGTCAACGGCACAATACCCATTTGTTATGATTTTATTCCGTGTGGGCATTCCGGTCTATACCCATCATGACCATCCTCTCCGTCTGTCAGCATGGCTTTTGATGCTGTTTGAATCCCGCTGACAGACAAAGGATTACGATACTGCCTTGAAAAGGTGCTTAGTTGCATTGCAGAAGGGCGTTACTTGCCGTGCAAGTAACGCCCTTCTGGCCCTCAATTAAGCCTTGTCTGAAAATCATCCGGGGCTTGTCTGTTTTCCGGCTCTGGTCTGCCTGTCTCCCGGGTGGCTGATCTGTGCGGACAAGGGAGCGGACCCCAGCCCCCTTAAAACGAGAAAACCGCAGGACGGAAGTCCTGCGGCCAATTTCTCTCTTTTTCTGTTCGTTCTGTGCTTACTTGGCAACAGAGTCTGCAGCAGCGCTATCCATAGGAGCGGCAGCTGAGTCCTGAGACATGCTGTCAGAATCCTGCTGAACTGAATCTGCAGTAGAGTCAGCGTTCTGAGCCGGCTTGGAGTTGTTACCACAAGATGCGAAAGAGATAGCTGCTACAGCTACGAATGCTAAAACTAATTTCTTCATTTTCTTTGCTTTTTAAATCTGTAAAACAATCATTTGTTTGTTAAAACGATGCAAAGGTAAGTATTTTTTTTATTCGGCAATCATTTTTTAAGTACTTTTTTTATCTGCTTTTGTAACAAAAGTATAATATGCTGATAATCAAGATGATATAGACTTTAAACAAATGTTAAAGTTCTTGGTGTGTGCCTGCACAACTCCGCAATCACCCGTTTTATACCATATATACCGATTCCCCGGACAGGCCAGAAACCCGCCGCCTACACCCGCCCCTCCCTCCTGAAGGCGCAAACGGAGGCTTTTCTTTGGTTTTGTCTTCATTTTACCGTAACTTTGCACACAATATGATCGATACAGCAGCATTCCAGGGCAAGACGGCCCGTTTCTATACATTAGGGTGCAAACTCAACTTCTCGGAGACGAGCACCTTCGCGCGTACCTTATATAATATGGGCGTGCGGGAGGCGAAGAAAGGCGAACAGGCAGACATCTGTCTGATCAACACCTGTTCGGTTACGGAGGTCGCCGACCACAAATGCCGGCAGGTCATCCACAGGATGGTACGCCAGAATCCCGGCGCGTTCGTCATCGTAACAGGCTGCTACGCCCAGCTGGAGAGTGCCGCCGTAGCCGGGATAGAGGGCGTCGACCTGGTGCTGGGGAGCAACGAGAAGGCCGACCTCATACAGTACCTCAGCGATGCCTGGAACAAGGTGGAGGCGGGGAAAGAGACGACGGAAGGACAGGCAGAGTACCACTCGGTCAGGACGAAGGACATCAGGAGTTTCCAGGCGAGCTGCTCCCGGGGCAACCGCACCCGCTACTTCCTGAAGGTGCAGGACGGCTGCAACTACTTCTGCACCTACTGCACGATCCCCTATGCCAGGGGCTTCTCGCGCAACCCGACGATCGCCTCGCTTGTCAGCCAGGCGGAAGAGGCGGCACGTGAGGGCGGCAAGGAAATCGTCCTGACAGGCGTGAACATCGGCGACTTCGGCGAGACAACCGGGGAAAGTTTCCTCGACCTCGTCAAGGCACTGGACAGAGTAGAGGGCATCCGGCGGTTCCGCATCAGTTCGCTGGAACCCGACCTGATCGATGACGACCTGATCGCCTACTGCGCACGGTCGCGTGCCTTCATGCCCCATTTCCACATTCCGCTCCAGAGCGGTTCTGACGAGGTGCTGAAACTGATGCACCGCCGTTACGACACCGCACTCTTCGCCCACAAGATACGGCTCATCAAGGAAATGATGCCCGATGCCTTCATCGGCGTGGATGTCATGGTGGGCTCACGGGGCGAGCGTCCGGAGTATTTCGAGGACTGCTACCGCTTCCTCGACTCCCTGCCGGTCACCCAGCTCCATGTATTCCCTTATTCCGAGCGTCCCGGTACGTCGGCGCTTTCCATTCCCTACGTGGTGGACGACCGTGAGAAGAAGCGCCGTGCCCACAGACTCCTGAAGCTCTCCGACGAGAAGACACGGGCCTTCTATGCCGCCCGCATCGGACAGGAGGCGGACGTGCTCTTCGAGAAGGCGGCGCGCGGGAAGGCCATGCACGGCTTCACGGACAACTACATACGGGTGGAGCTGCCGCCCGGCCAGGCCCGGGAGGAATACGACAACCAGATTGTCCGTGTGCGGCTGGGCGGCTTCAACTTCGACCAAAGCTCACTAAAAGCAGAACTCTTATGAAAACTGCAATCGTCATACTGAACTGGAACGGCCGCGCCATGATGGAGCGGTACCTTCCTTCCGTGGTGGAGTTCTCACGCGGAGAAGCGGAAGTCATCATCGCCGACAACGCCTCGACAGACGATTCCGTGGCGTGGCTGCATAGGCTGTACCCTCATCTGCGGGTCATTCCGTTAGACCGTAATTATGGTTTCGCCGAGGGGTACAACCGTGCGCTCAGACAGGTGGAGAGCGAGTATTATGTGCTGCTGAACAGTGACGTGGAGGTGACGCATCACTGGCTGACACCGCTGATCGAGGAGATGGACGCCCATGAGGACATCGCCGCCTGCCAGCCGAAACTGCTCTCCATGGCAGACCGGGATGCCTTTGAGTATGCCGGCGCGTCGGGCGGATTCCTCGACCGCTACGGCTATCCGTTCTGCCGCGGGCGCATCTTCGATACGGTGGAGGATGACAACGGACAGTATGACAACAACGAGGAAATCCTCTGGGCGACAGGTGCCTGCATGATGATACGTGCCCGGGACTACTGGGAAGCGGGCGGACTGGACAGCCGCTTCTTTGCCCACAATGAAGAGATAGACCTCTGCTGGCGGCTGCACCGGATGGGAAAACGTATCTTCTGCTTCCCGGAGAGCTTTGTCTATCATGTGGGAGGGGGGACGCTGCCGAAGTCGAATCCGCGCAAGACTTTCCTCAACTTCCGCAACAACCTGACGATGCTGTGGAAGAACCTGCCCGAGGACGAGCTGCGCCATGTGATGCGGGTGCGCTGGTTCCTCGACTATCTGGCGGCTTTCCAGACACTCGTCATGAACGGAAACTGGGGCGACTGCAAGGCAATCTTCTCTGCACGCCGTGCCTTCAGACGGTGGCGGCATGAGTTTGAGCGGATGCCGGAAACGGCTGTCCCGGCGGCTCCGGAGAACACGGGACGCATGGCGGACTGCACGCAGGACGGCCGAAAGAAGTATGCTGTCCTCTGGCAGTATTATGCGAAAGGGCGGCGGCACTTCAGTACACTGTCCGACTGAAGGAGGGGCATTCTTCGGCTGAATTTTAACTTTTTTAGCAAAACGCTTGCATCTGAAAATACTTTTTATTAATTTTGCAAACAACACTCAAATATTGTAAAACGATCCGTGAGGCATCTCTATTACATATTGCCACTTGTCCTGCTCATCTGTTTCGGCTGCCAGTTCAAGTTCCCTTCCGACAACGAGAATGGCAATTCTCTGCTGCTGGAGGTAGACCGCTACGACCGGCTGGAGTACCGTTACCTCACGACAGGCGACTTCTCGGCTCTGCAGCAGATGAACACGGAATATCCGATAGAGACCCGTACACTGATAGAGGATGTGGTGAAGATCGGCGAGATCACGGATCCCGACATCAACTCGAAGTTCCTGAAGTTCTACCAGGATACCACGCTCCAGTCGATGATCGCCGCAGTGGAATCGGAATATGCCAACACGGGCGACCTCGACCACCAGCTGAGCACCGCCTTCAACCGGCTGAAACAGCTGCTGCCTGACATTGAAGTGCCGAAGGTCTATACACAGATCTCCGCCCTGGACCAGAGCATCGTAGTGGGAAACGGGACGATCGGCATCTCGCTCGACAAGTACCTCGGCCCCGATTATCCGCTGTATGCCAGATACTATTCCCCCTCGCAGCGCAAGCAGATGTCACGCGAATACATCCTCCCGGACTGCCTGACCTTCTACCTCATGAGCATTTACCCTCTGCAGCGCTTCGAGACGCGGCCGCAGCTGGAACGCGACCTGCACATCGGGAAGATACAGTGGATCGTCAACCAGGTGATGACGAGACGCATCTACCACAGCCGGTACGAAGAGGCGGTGGAGACATTCATGAAACAGAACCCGAAGACGACGTATGAGGATCTGCTCCGCATGACGGACTTCTCCCGTTTCAAGGTGCAGGAGAACTGAATCCTTCCACCCGGCATGAACCGACGGCTTCCTCCGCACTGCCGGAAGACGGCCGACACCGGGGCGGCATAAGAAAAGAAAGGGGATAACAGAAAAAAAACAGCAACAGAAGATGCGGCCGCACATTCTGTTACTGCCTGACACACAAGACGCTTTCACCTCACAGAAAAAACCGGGTGAAAGCGCATGAAAAACAATTATGGCCGGCAAGATCCCAACAGCAGGAACCGCCATGTGCGATTTTCCCTCCGCCAGGCTGTTTCCTATGGTTTCAGGGAAAACAAGCTATCCGATTCATCCGACAGGCCGCGCCGGCTTCCGGCAGCACGGCACTTTCACGGCAGGCGAACAGCCTTCCGGCATCCCGTCGCATCCGTGCCGGCCGTCAACACGCCCGGTGTTCTCCGTCCGCACAGCCGGTGCCAGGCACCGGCACACTGCTGACGACAGGAGAGACGGCTCTCCACCGTCGCAGGGCTGCCGGCCGGCCGATACGGACAACGTTTCCCGGACAGCCGACCCATAGCCCCCAACGCCCCGAGGACGGAAGAAGGGGCTACCGTATGCTCCAGCTGCGGATCATCTGTTCCGCCGTCTTGTTCTCCACGTTACGCTCGATGTCGTCGGGCAGATTGCAGAAGAAGTCGATGCCGGTCCGCCCCTCGAGTTCTTTGATGCTGACGACGTAGGGGCTGAGAGCAGTGCCGGGATTCCCCTCATTCCTGAACCAGAAACCGATGGCCTTGTACTGCCAGTCGTCCTGTCCTCTGACCTTGTATTTCATCAGGGCGGCAGAGAAGAAATAAGCAGGGACTATGAACCGGTTTCTGATGTAGCTGAACTGCCCCTCCCGGTCTATCGTTCCGCCACGGCAGATAAACAGGGTGTCTTTCAAACCGACGGAGAAGGTGATATAGGTTCTCATCTTTCTTTCCATGACCTCCCAGATACCTGCATTGAAGTCGTGGACCTGCGGCTGCATATTGCTCAGATAGAAGGTCTGGTCGTTGGACTCCCGGCTGTTCACCCTGTCCTGTGAGGGGCAGAGGTGTCCGTGGTCGTAGCCCGATCTCCGGTAAGGGTCGTAAGTGAAGAAGGCATTGGCCGGCCAGAGCGGATCCATGGGATAGAGGTCGCGGCTCTTCTGGTCCTTTCTCCTGACGGCTTTCTTTGCGTTGCCGGCATAGATCTGGTAGCAGGTCCAGCGGTTCGACATCTTCTCCACATCCCATTCCACACTGTAGTTCACCTCCCCGTCGCTGAGCCTGTGGGTGAGGATGACGCTCCTGCCGCCTTTCAGCTTCGGAAATTCCAGCCGGTGGGTCGCCGGCTGCGGGTCAAGGAAGTTGGCGTTGGCATTGGCAGCCAGTCCCTCTTTCCGCCCTATGCCGGCAGAACCATCATCCTCCTTGCTGCATGAGGTAAAGGCGGTGAAGGCAAGGAGTGGAAAGAGGACGGTGATGATTCTTGTTCTGTTCATTGTTCTGTCTTTGTCGGATGAGGTTATGAAGGGTCAGTCCTAAAACCCAGTTGCAAGCCTACCCGCTTAAACACACAATTTCATAAGCCTATATAAAAAGAAAGGAATATCTGTAACTCCTCTGAACTGTGCCCTGAATGCCTTAACCTTAGCATTGAATGACTCGGCATTTGCATTCGTAGCTCTGTTTACAAAGAAATTGAGTATGGTTTGATAATGATTTTCAAACGTGTCAATCACTGTGTAGAAATTGTCCACTCCCAGCTCTTCAACCTCATTAAACCATTTTGCCAGCTTCAGCCTTGCAGCATCCTTGATGCTCTTGATGTTATAAATGTCGGTAAGTTTCATAGCCAAATCATATGCCTTTTTCAGTGTCGGATAATGTTCAAAGATGATCTGTGCCCTACCTTTCTGTGTTTCAGTCCACTTGGTCTTGTGCTTGGTCAATATGAACTTTGCTCTGGCGAGCAACTGCTTGCGCGTGTCACCATTGCTGTATCTAAATGGTATATATTCCTTACCCTTACTTTTAGCTTCTTTTATCTCCTCATTCTCTTTATCTCTTGCCATCCATCGGTAAGCGATACGCATGTCATCCAGAGCATCATAATATAGTTTCTGCACATGAAATCTGTCATTGGTAATAAGTGCTTTGGGAAAAACAGAGCGGGCTATGCGCATCATCGAAGATGACAAATCGAGTGTTATCTCCTTGACAGTCTTCCGTTTAGAAAGGTTTATCTTCTTGAGAACCTGGATGACGTCCTCAGCCTTGGTCCCTTTAACCACAGCCACTAAAGTCCCTTTTCTGCCCTTTCCCGCCTTGTTGGTCAGAAAAGTATAAACCTCGCCACTGCTTAGACAGGTCTCATCGATACTTAGACTCTCTCCTATGTTATCTTCAAACAATAGCCAGTCTTGAGCATGATCCAACTGATTCCAGCTACGATAATCACTGAAATGTTCCTTGTACTGTGTGGATAACAGCTTGCCATTTACGCCATAGTGCGCACCAATGCTTGCGATGCTCTCTGCAGTGGACTCAATTCTATTCTTTTAAAAAAGAAACGAACTCGGGGGATAGTTTACTGCCCTCGGCCGTCAAATCATCATATGAATAAGTAAATATCTCTCCGTTGGAACTGTCACGCCACTTGCGACGGCGAACATGGAGGTAAACTGCTTTGCCACGAAGGGGAAAGTCCTGAATAACACGCTCGCTGGTAAAACCATAACTGCTTACAGTGCCTAACTTATGGTCTGACTTTTCCATGAAGTTACGCTCGTCAAGCCAAAAGTCAAACTGGGAAACACTCTCTTGAATATCGACAACATCAAAGTAGTCGGCAAGTACATCTGGAAAGATGCAACGTAATAATTGGTGACTCTTCATGATGCAAAGGTAATAAATACTTATGAGATTGTGTGCTTAAGCGGATAGACTTGCAACTGGGTTTTAGGACTGACCCGTTATGAAGCGCATCTCGTTGAAAGCAGAAGTGCGGACAGACGCATATGCAACTACGTCTGTCCGCACTCCATGTAAACTTTATCGAAGGGGTATTGCCCGATTACTTCTTCAACTTACCGTAACGGCTCATGAAGCGGTCGACACGACCGGCTGTATCGACAAGTTTGCTCTTACCAGTGTAGAACGGGTGAGAGGTACTTGAGATTTCGACTTTTACCACCGGGTAAGTTTCGCCTTCAAACTCTACTGTCTCTGAAGTCTTGCATGTAGACTTTGTAAGGAACATATCGCCGTTGGACATATCCTTGAATACGACGGGGCGATAGTTTTCTGGATGAATACCTTTTTTCATTTTTTTATTTATCTGTTTGTTAATAATTCACATTTCGTTCCCTGCCCTCCCAAGCAGTAAAGGACAGATACTTAACAGGGTGCAAAATTACGAATAATTCTGCACCCTGCCAAATATTTCAAGTTGTTTTTTACTTCACTTCCACGTCCTTGATTTCCCATGTACCTGCGGCATTGGCACCATCGCAGGCGTAAAGGAAGCCGATGCGGACGGTAGACTGGCCGGCATATGCCGAGAGGTCACAGGAGGTGGCAACAAACTTCCAGTCCTTGGCAGGATAGGTCGACAGGGGAACATCATTCCAGGTCGTTCCGTCGGTAGAGACCTGTACCTTAAAGTTGCTGGCGGCATTTGAGAAGTAGTTGCCAGCGACCATGAATGTGAGCGTTGCGGAGGTCCTGCCGGCAAGACTGAAGACAGGCGACTCCAGACGACTCTGTGCAGCATAGTCGGAAGTGCCTTTATGCGAAGTGGCCTTCATGTATTTCCTGGAGGCATCGTGTTTCCAGATGTAGGTGAGCTGGGACGGCAGGCTGATGTCGTTGACGGTGAAGTTGTCCATGCCGGCATCGAACTTCGCCGTAAGCGCCGCGACAGATGGCTGCGGAGAAGGTGTCCCGCTGATGGAGACGATCTTGCTGCCCTTGTCGACTTCCATGACGACCTGTCCCTGCTTGTTGGTAAAGGACTTGAGGTTTCCTTTGACAACGACGGTCTGACCAGCTTTCAGGTCTTCCTTCGAAGCAAAGTCGGCACCGTTCAGCCCCTTCCCCGAGTAGACTTTGAGTGTCTTGTCCGTTCCGTTGTCAGAGAGGTAGTAGGTAAGGCTCTTGTGGGTTGCATCGTAGAAGTTGACATCAGAGATGATTCCTTTGACGTATGCCTCGCCGCCGGCAGTCTGTCCTGCCTGTATTTTCTGCACGGCTTCAGCCACAGTCCATGCCGTCGCCTCCGTGTTCAGGTCGGCAGCAGGCGTATCCTCAGCTTTCTTGCCGTTGAGGGAGTAAATATAGTTGCCCTGCGTGAACTCCTTGGTACCATTGAAGTTGACGAGCTTCCCGTATACGACGACCTTGTCGCCGGCCTTGAGCCTGTCGGCCGCCGTAAACTTCTTGTTCCCCAGGTCGTAGCCGCGGTAAACCGTCAGCTGACCGCTCGCCGTACCGTCATCTGAGATATAATAGGTGGCATTGCCGTAGTTCGTCGCATCGATTTCCTTGACGCTCACGATGGTTCCGGAGACATACACCTGCTTGTCGAGGTTCTGTCCCGCCTCGATGTATTTCAGTGCAGCTGCCACGTTGAAGGGGTCAGCCTCCGTGCCGGAGCCCTTCGGATCGGCAGCGGGCTTGGGGGTCGGGGTGACATTGCTGTCGTCAAAGTTCATGCTGTAAGGTGCCGGAACATCCTCGCAGCCTGTGAAGGCGGTGGCGGTCAATGCCAGTGCCATCATGGAAAAAACAATCTTTTTCATATTCGGTTTTATTATTTGTCTTGTTAGTTAATGGAGATGATCTTGCTGCCCTTGCCGACCTGTGGCGTAGAGGTAGCCTCATAATAATCCAAAGTGCCGAGGATAACGACCTTTTTCCCCACACTGATCTGCGATGCCGACGTGAACTTGTCACCATTCAGATAGAAGCCGCGGAACACCTGCAGCTGGTTGGCCGTCGTGCCATCGTCAGACAAGCAGTAGCGTGCGTTGCCATACTTGAGTGACACCTCGTCGATCTGCGAGATGATACCCTTGATATAGTAGGGCGTGGCATCCTTCTTGTTCAGCTTCGCATAAGCCAGCGCCCGTGTGATGTCCAGAGGCCTGGCCTGCGTGCCGTTGCCCTTGCCGGGGAGTCCTTTGAACGGGTCTGTCTTCTCTACGGATTTGATATCGTCAAGCGAGCGGATGAGGATTTCCCACTGGTTGTTGAAGCGTTTGAAGATACCGGTGATGTCCACCTTGCCTGCCGGTATCCTGCTGTTGGCGAATTTGGCGAAGTTGCTGTTATAGACAATCACCTTCTTTCCGTCCTGCTCGTTCAGCGTCCAGCTCACGCTGCCCGCGCCGCCATTCGCATCGGCGAAAGTGCTGTCCACCTTCGGATTGTTGCTGCTCTTGAAACTTACATTGCGGAGAATCCCGATCCTGCCGCCGTCCGCATCGAGGCTCCATGTGGTGACATTGCTGCCGACGGCGAACTCTGCCGGTTCCACCTTGTTGCCCGTCGAGAGAATCTTGCAGTGCCGGTCCCATGTGAAACGGCTCATGCGGCCGACAAAGGTCGCACCGTTCTTGTTGGTTGTCGGCACACCGATTTCAGCCTGCTTGCCATAGTTGCCGACATAGAGATCCTTCAGACTGACAAGAACTTCCGTACCGACCGGCAGCGAGCCATGCAGTCCGCCTTGTGCGACAGCCACGATGACGGCTCCCGTTGCGTCCTGCAGAGCCAGTTCCTGATAGATGTTCCCATCAGCGTCAGAACTGGTGACAATACCTTTTATCTTGATGTCGTCAGCGACTTTCGCATAGCTGTCGCCGTCCCGGTAGTCGGTGGCGAGATAGGTCGCATACCTGCTTTTCAGCTGTGCGATGGTGATGACATTCGTTTCGGGCAGTTCGTTGTTTCCGAAAGGCGCCGGTGCGTTTGCATCCGGCTCGGCGTAACTGTCGCCCATGCAGGATGCAAAGAGGGCGCAGACAGCGGCCATCGTAATGAATTTCAGTTTCTTCATAACTGTTCTTGTCAATTAGTTTTAGAATTTATAAGCAATGTTCAACATGCCGTTGATGCCGTTCACATAGTACTTCTTCGGATTGCGGTAGAAGTCGTAGGCACGGGTCGTCGCCTCGCCGGTCGTCCTGTTGACGGTGTAGTTGCTGCGGCTCTGCTCGTAACCTCCGCTGACGATCTTCCGGTTGTTCAGCAGGTTGGTGACCATCAGGTTGACGGACAGACTGCCATGGCGCAGGTAGATGCTCTTGCCGACAGAGGCGTCGAGCATGAAGCCGCCCTTGCCCTCACTCTGTGCATACGGTGTGTAGTTGCCGTCGGCATCCATGCCCCCGAGAGCCGTGCCCATCGTGCGGAGCGTGCTGCCGTAACGGAGACTCGGCGCATAGGAGAGATAGATCCGGTCGTAGTAATTGCCGCTCAGGTCGATGTACCATCCCGCCTTGTGGAAGCTCAGAATGCCGCTGTAAATGCTCAACGGGGTGCTTACCTCGTGCATTCCCTTGTTGTAGACGACATCCCTGTTGTAGGTGCTCTTCGTAGAGTTCAGGTAGACCACATCCGCATTGTTGGCATTCTCTGCTTCGCTCCATGTGCCGAGCGCCTTGAAGTTGAGGAAGCTGGTGAGCTTGAAGTCAAGACCCAGCTCAATGCCGTAGTAGTTCTTCCTCATGTTCGTCATGCTGACATACGTGAAGGAATTAACATCATCGAAGTAGAAGTTCTGCCACTCGGTCACGTGGGTCATGTGGTTGTAATAACCGCTGACATTGGCATGCAGCCAGCTGCCGGAATACTGGTAGCTGAGCTCGCTGGAGAAGATGCGCTCGTTGCGGAGGTCGAGCACGAAGTCGTTGTTCATCTCCGGGGAGGCGAAGGCCGTGCTCGCATTCGGCGCACGGTGCTCATAGCCCAGGCCGAGGGAGAATGCGTTGCCGCCGCCGAGTGTCAGCGTGGCATTCGTCTTCAGTCCTCCCGACACGAATTCCGCATGGCGGCTCTTGCCGTCGGAATTGTCAGCGAACATACCGTTCCGCATGTGACCGACACGGTACATGTTGTCGTACCCGATCCTGCCAGCCACCATGTAGTGCAGTTTCCCGAGAGTCTCGGTGTAGCTGGTCCACAGCTGGCCGCGGCGTACATTGATGTTGTAGTCATAGCCGAACCGGTCGCCTTCATAGACGAGCTTGCCCAGTCCCAGCGTACCCGCCGTGTTGAGGTCGTACTGGATGCGCGGGTCATTGGCGGCATAGCTGCCGATGGCGTAGGTATTCACGTTATGGAAGCTCCGGGCACCCAGCAGGTCCTCCATCGTCTGATAGTGCCGGGCAAGGTTCTGTCCGAGGAGGAAGCCGACGTTGACCACCCTGTTCTTCCCGACATGGCCGGTGAGCGTAGACGAGAGGGACACCGTCATGTTGTCATTGTGCTTTGCCTGTACATAGTAGAGGGCATCCTCTCCGTTGGCGGCTGCCTGACGGTTGGCATAGTAGAGACGGTCCCACTGGATCTGCCGGTTCTCCTTGCTGCCCCACCACTCTACGGCCGTCTTCCAATCGGCATACGCCTGTGCGGTACGGTAACGCGCATTGCCCTCGCCCCACACGTCGTAATAGCTGCTCGGGAGATTCTTCCAGTAGTCAGGCTGCGGGTTGTCGCTGTTGTTATAATTCAGCTTCGTGCTCTTGTACATGGAGTATTTGGCGAAGAGGCTTGTCGTCAGCTTCGTCTTCTTGCTGATGTCCCAGTCCCAGGTGAGGACGGCGGAAGGTGCGAAGTCGTTTACCACACGGCTGTTGCGCCTGTGACCGTTCTGATAGCCCCAGTAAGGATTGTACTGGTAGTCGTTGGCGAGCCAGTAGGCCTCATCCGTACTCGCACCCTGTGAGGCACGCTCGGTCGGATTGCCCCAGGTGGACAAAGACAGGGAATGGCCGTTGTTCCACTTCTTCTGCACGCCGAAGTAGTAGGACAGGGAGTTGTAGAAGGTTCCCTCGACGTAGCCGCGGTTCGCCCAGCGGTAAGCCACGCTGGCCGCCACCGCCCAGCCTCTGGCATTGAAGCCGCTGCCGTAGTTGTACATGCCGCGGAGGGTATAGTTGCGGTTGGCAGCGGAAAGGGTGACACGGTGTCCGGCTGCCATCGACCCGGCACGGAAGTCGTAGTTGTTGCTTCCCGCCAGCCCCGTCATGGAGAAGCTGTTGTCCTCGAAGGGAAGCGCGAAATCAACGTTGCGTGTCTGCTGGTTGATGCCTCCCACCATGGAATAGCGGAACTGCCCGCTTTCCAGGTCGTTCACGGGGGCGCCGTTGATATAGATGTCGTTATACTTCTGGTTCAGCGCACGGTAACGGAAGCGCATGGGAGAATACAGGAACCCCACCTGTGAAGCATAGACGTTACTGTTCGAGTTGAGGATCGTGACGTTGTCGTTCATGTCGTTGTCCTCGCCCAACTGCGCCTCGGTAAAGGTAAACGCTTCCTCGTCCATGGCATGGGCCGTCTGCTCCTGCTTGCCCGCGTGGGTGTTCTGTGCGACCACCAACGACGAACTGCACAGTGCCAGCACGGCGAGTTTCAGCTTTTTCTGCATAGTAGATTACATTAATATATGTTATACTTTGCGTGCAAAGTAACAAAATAAATTTTAAAAAGGAAAGACTTTTTGATTAAATTTTCAGGAATCATGCCTAAATCTCGGATTAATTACCGATATTTGCAGATCCAATAAGAAGATAAACGAAACACGGCACGTGTCGTCCGGCACGCCTGCCACCGGGACAGACGAAGGCGGACCGGCAGCACGGATGCCGCCGCGAACGTCACCGGACACAGCCCCCCATGTCTGAAACCTCTAATTACGAACTACAACATTTAACAAGAATGAGAAAGTTACTATTTGTTCTTTTCTGTACCGTCCTCCTCGGTACGTCCGCCTCGGCGCAGAAGAAGTTTTCCGTTTACGCCGTCGGCTTCTACAACCAGGAAAATCTGTTCGACTGCACACACGACGAGGGGAAGAACGACTATGATTTCACACCGGACGGAAGTTACCATTGGAATGAGATGAAGTACACACACAAGCTGCACAACATGGCGACCGTACTGTCCGAGATGGGGACGGACGTCCTGCCGAAGGTGGGATGTGCGCTCATCGGGCTGGCGGAGGTGGAAAACGACCATGTCATGCGCGACCTCGTCGCCCAGCCCGAACTGGCGGCCCGCGGCTATCACTTCGTACACATCGAGGGACCCGACCACCGCGGCATCGACTGCGCCCTGCTATTCAATCCGAAGCTCTTCACGATCCGTAACACGAAACTGGTGCCCTACGTGTACGACCTGCCGAAGGACAGCACCCGTGCCACCCGCGGATTCCTTACGGTCAGCGGCACGATGGCCGGCGAACACGTGACGGTCGTCGTATGCCACCTGCCGAGCCGCGGCGCCGATTCCTACTACCGGGAACTGGGCGGCAGACAGGTCAAGGCGCTGAAAGACTCCCTCTTCCGTGACGACAAGGACGTGAAGGTGATCGTGATGGGCGACATGAACGACGACCCGACGGACAAGAGCATACACGACTGCCTGTCGGCAAAGGCTGAAATCAGCGAGGTAGGACCGGGCGATATGTACAACCCCTGGTACAACGTCCTTGTGAAAGAGGGGACAGGCACCTTGCAGTATCAGGGCAAGTGGAACCTCTTCGACCAGATCATCATGACGCCTAACCTGCTCGACAAGGAAGGCAAGAAGGACTTCAGGGAACTGAAATTCTGGAAGAACCAGATCTTCCGCCGCGACTATCTCTTCCAGGAGACAGGCAAATACAAGGGGAACACCAAACGTACCACGGCCGGCGGCGTATGGCTGGACGGCTACTCAGACCACCTTCCGGTTGTCACTTATTTTGTCAAGGAGCAGTAAAGAGCCCCCTTCCCAACAGTGGGAGTCCCGGCCGCCGTCCGCAAGCCCGCTTATGACGCACGCCGCCCGGGAGGCTTTGCAGGACCGTGAGGATTCCCGGCCGGCGGCCGGGAATCCCCGTCCTCCTTTAGAGAGAAGAAACCGGACGGACGGTGTAACGGAAACAGGGGCCGGACAGCCGCCGCGGCAACTGCCCCCGTATCTCTCCGCACCCGACAGATACATCAGGGCTGCCCCCTTTGACTCCCCATCACTCCTCTAATCCTATTCTCAAAAGAAACAATGGAAACAGAAACCCATCCCTTCGAACCATGGCTGCCCGCCAATGCCCGCCTCCTGCTGTTAGGGACTTTCCCGCCCGCACCGAAGCGGTGGTGCATGGAATGGTACTACCCCAATTACACGAACGACATGTGGCGCATCTTCGGCCATGTGTTCTTCGATGACAAACAGCATTTCGTGGACGAAGAGAACAAGACCTACCGGCTGGACCTGCTCAAGCCGTTCCTGAAGGAGAAAGGCATTGCCATCTTCGACACGGCACTGCGCATCCGACGCACCACCGGCACCGCCTCCGACAAAGACCTGGAGATCGTAGAGCCGGCTGACCTCGACGGCATGCTCCAGGCCCTCCCAGAGTGCAAGGCGGTACTGGCCGCCGGACAGCTGGCGACAAAGGTTCTTACGGATCATTACGGGATTGATGCACGCAAGATGAAGATGGGAGACCACAAGGAGTTCCGCTTCGGACAGCGCGTCATCCGCCTGTACCGTGAGCCGAGCAGCAGCCGCGCCTACCCCATGAAGGTGGAGAAGAAGGCGGAATACTACAGGCAGATGCTGGCAGAAGTGGGAATCCTGAAGTAAGCCGACTGACGACAGAAGAACAAAAAACAGAGAAAATGAAAGACAAGACAACCATCATCGGAATAGCCGGCGGAACCGGTTCGGGGAAGACCACCGTCGTGAAGAAAATCGTCAAAAGCCTTCCGCCCCATTATGTGGCCGTCGTCCCGCTGGACTCTTATTACAATGACACCACGGGGCTTACTGACGAGGAGCGAAAGGCCATCAACTTCGACCATCCCGACGCCTTCGACTGGAAACTGCTGATCAAGCAGGTCAACGAACTGCGTGAGGGGAAGGCCATCGAGCAGCCCACGTACAGCTACATCCTCTGCAACCGACTGCCGGAGACCATCCATGTAGAGCCGAAACCCGTCATCATCGTCGAGGGAATCATGGCACTCAGCAACAAACGCCTGCGCGACATGATGGACCTCAAGATCTTCGTCGACTGCGATCCTGACGAACGCCTCATCCGCAACATCCAGCGTGATACGATAGACCGCGGACGTACCGTCTCGATGGTGGTAGAACGCTACCTGGAAGTGCTGAAGCCCATGCACGAACAGTTCATTGAACCGACAAAGCGGTATGCCAACCTGATTATCCCGCAGGGAGGCGAGAACGTGAAAGGCATCAATATCCTCTGTAAATATATCGAGGGACTGATGCCGAAGAAATAGGCGAGGGGGGGCGAAGGATTCTCCCGCCCCCCCGTGCCGGCAGTGGACACCAGCCGTGTTGCCGGTGAACACCCGCCGTGCCGAGGCTTCGCACGATCCGACAAGCATTACCGGTTCTTCTGAGCCGGCAGGACTCTGCAGAGTTCTCAATACCGCCTGCGCATTTAACGGAGAAAGACAAACGACACCTGTCCGCCGGACAGCATCTGCCTGCGTTTCAGGCGGCATTCCCCTGCCCTTCAAATGACTCCCGACCGGACTTCAAACGATGCCTGTCCGGACTCCAAGTACAGTATTCTCCATTTCGGATGACATTTTGCCACCTAAGCCGACACAGGCCTGACTTTACGCCCGTCACACCCTGCAAAATCCTTACATCTTATTATATTACAGCCCCGTAACATACGAATCAATAACGAAAAAGGCTTAAATTCAGGGATATATAACCAAAGCGTCCTCCGCTTTTATTTTATTAACATCATTTTATCTGATTTTCTTTTGTGTCTTCATTTCTTTTATCTATATTTGCACGCAAACATAAACCTAAGCCAGTTTAAACATAACCGTTACTGCCAGGAGAAGAACAAAATTTAAAACCTAAACAAATATGACAAACAAAAGAACTTGCCTGTACGACAAACACGTTGCATTGGGCGCACAGATGACCCCATTCGCCGGTTTTGACATGCCTATTCAGTACACCGGGATTATCGACGAGCACAATGCGGTGCGGGAGCACTGCGGTGTCTTCGACGTCTCCCATATGGGAGAGGTGATGGTTTCGGGGCCGGAAGCGGACAAATACATCAACCACATCTTCACGAACGACGTGACAGGACTGCCGGCCGGGAAGGTGCTCTATGGGATGCTCTGCTATCCCGACGGAGGCGTGGTGGATGACACCTGCATCTGCAAACTCGACGAACAGCTCTTTCTCATGACCATCAATGCCGCCAATATCGACAAGGACATGGCATGGATCGAGCAGAATGGAAAGGGGTTCAATGTTGTCATCGAAAACAAGAGCGATGCCTATGGCCAGCTGGCGGTACAGGGGCCGGAAGCCGAAGAGAAGATAGAGAAAGTGCTCGGTCTTGCCTGCAAGGACCTGAAATTCTACGAAGTGAAACGACTGGAGAAAGACGGTGAAAAAGTCATTGTCTCCCGCACCGGATATACCGGTGAGGACGGATTTGAGGTCTATGGAACACCGGGATATATCGTCAAGGCATGGGACAAGCTCATGGATGCCGGCGTGAAGCCGTGCGGACTGGGCTGTCGTGACACGCTGCGTTTTGAGGTCGGACTGCCGCTCTACGGCGACGAACTTTCCGACAAGATCTCACCGGTCATGGCAGGCCTTTCAATGTTCGTGAAGTTCGACAAAGAGGAATTCATCGGCAAGGAGGCGCTCCTGCGTCAGAAGACGGAGGGTGTCACCCGGCGTCTGCGCGGCATCGAGCTGGAAGGCAATGCCATCCCACGCCATGGCTACAAGGTACTCAAGGACGGCAAGGAAGTAGGAGAAGTCACCACAGGCTACCGCCTCATCTCGACCGAAAAGAGCTGTGCTGTCGCTCTGGTAGATGCCGCCATCAAGATGGGAGACAGCGTCGAAGTGCAGATCCGCAAGAAGACTTTCCCCGGCACTATCGTCAAAAAGAAATTCTACGAGAAGCACTATAAGAAGTGAAATGAAGTGAGGTGAGGCATAGCCCCGATAGCCGCGTACCATTCCCCATCACCGCCTATCACGCTTATCACCGCCTGTAAAAAATAAAACCCATCTTAAAAGAAAACATATTATGGCAAAAGTTATTGAAGGACTCTACTACTCTGAGTCACACGAATTTGTGAAAGTCGCTGGAAACACCGGCTACATCGGAATCACCGACTATGCCCAGCATGCTCTGGGCAACATCGTCTACGTAGATATGCCCGAGGTAGATGACGAGGTAGAAGTCAACGAAGACTTCGGCGCTATCGAGAGCGTCAAGGCTGCTTCCGACCTCAAGTCTCCCGTTTCAGGAAAAGTCATCGAAGTCAATGAGGCACTGGAAGATGAGCCGGGCTTACTCAACAAGGACGCTTTCGGCAACTGGATCATCAAGGTCGAGCTTTCTGATACTTCCGAGCTGAAAGACCTCATGGATGCCAAGGCCTACGAGGAGTTCTGCGCAAAATAGTCTCCTCACGAGAAACCATGGGACGGGGTAGACGGTGACGCATGAAGGGGACAAGCCTGCCATCACGCATCACCCCCTATCACTGCTTATCACCGCCTACCCCGCCTACCCTCTCCTATCACTACCTATCACCGCCTACCCCGCCTATCACCGCCTATCACCGCCTACCCTCTCCTATCACCACTTATCCCCGCCTACCCACAACCAACCTAACCAATCCCTAAGAACAATGAACCACAAGTTTTTACCTCACACCAACGAGGATATCCAACAGATGCTCGACCGGATCGGCATCAAAGACCTCAACGGCCTCTATGCAGAAGTTCCAGAAAGCATCCGTTTCAAGGGAGACTACGACCTCCCGGAAGCAATGAGCGAGTTGGAAATACGCGCTTTCTTCGAGAAACTCGGACAGAAAAACAGTCTCTTGACCTGCTTTGCAGGCGGCGGCGTGTACGACCACTATGCGCCGAGCGTCATCCCAAACCTCCTGAGCCGGTCAGAGTTCCTCACCTCCTACACTCCCTACCAGGCTGAAATCTCACAGGGAACACTTCATTACATCTTCGAGTTCCAGAGCATGATCGCAGAACTCACAGGCATGGACATTGCCAATGCCTCCATGTATGAAGGGACGACAGCCACGGCGGAAGCCATGATGGCAGCATTCCACAATTCCAAGAAAGCCGATACCGTACTGTATTCCGAGACCTTATCCGAGAACATCATCGGTGTTCTCAAGACGTATGCTCATTTCCACGGAGTGACGCTCAGACCGGTCAAGGCCGAAGAGGGGGTGACTTCCCACGAAGAACTGAAGAAACAGGTAGAGGCCGGAGGAGTAGCCGGAGTCATCGTACAGCAGCCGAACCGCTACGGTATCATCGAAGACTTCACCGGCTTCGCCGATACGTGTCATGACAAGAAAGCGCTGTTCATCGTCAACAGTGTGGCTTCCGACCTGGCCCTCCTGAAGACACCTGGGGAATGGGGAGCAGACCTGGCCGTAGGCGACATCCAGAGCCTCGGACTGCCGATGGCCTTCGGCGGCCCTTATGCCGGCTATATGTGCTCGACGGAAAAACTCATGCGCAAGCTCCCCGGACGCATCGTCGGAAAGACCTGCGACAGCCGTGGCCAGCGCGTATTCGTACTTACACTGCAGGCACGCGAGCAGCATATCCGCCGCCAGAAAGCCACCTCCAACATCTGTTCCAACCAGAGCCTGATGGCACTTTATGCAACCATCTACATGAGCATCATGGGGAAAGAAGGCATGAAAGAGGTCGCCCAGACCAGCTACGACGCTGCACATTACCTCTGTGAACAGCTCACCGCCACAGAAAAGGCAAAGCTCGTCTACGACAAGCCGTTCTTCAATGAGTTCCTCGTACAGATGAAGGAGCGCGACGCCTTCTTTGACAAAGCGGTCAGGAACGGAATCCTACCGGGCGTCAAGGTCGATGACGACAGACTGCTCATCGCCGTGACAGAGAAACGGACGAAAGAAGAGATCGACACGCTTGTCGGATTATTATAGTCAACCATCCTAAACCTAAGCAACAATGAACAACAAACTATATGGCAATCTGATATTCGAATTGTCGCATCCAGGCAGACGCGCCTACAGCCTTCCGGAAAACCGATTCGGGCATCATCCCTTGCCCGACGCCTGCAGAAGGGCCAAAGATGCCGAACTGCCCGAATGTGACGAGATGACGGTCGTACGGCACTATACCAACCACAGTGAAAACAACTTCGGCGTTGACAACGGATTCTACCCTCTCGGTTCCTGTACGATGAAGTACAATCCTGTCATCAACGAGGAAATCTCATCGTTGAAGGCCTTTACCGACCTTCATCCACAGCAGCCCATCGAAACGGTGCAGGGAGCGTTGGAGGTGGAATACAACATCCAGCGCGCACTGGCCTCCATCACCGGCATGGCGGATGTCACACTCAATCCTTACGCCGGCGCACACGGCGAGCTGACAGGGCTGATGATCATCACGTCCTACCACCAGCAGCGGGGGGACACGAAGCGTACAAAAGTCATCGTGCCCGACTCTGCCCATGGCACCAACCCGGCTTCCGCAGCAGTATGCGGACTGGAAGTCGTAGAGGTGAAGAGCACACCGGAAGGACTGGTAGATGTCAACGACCTCAGACCGCTCTTAGGGGACGACATCGCCGGAATGATGATGACCAATCCCAATACGCTGGGACTCTTCGAGAAGGACATCCCGGAAATAGCAAAGCTCGTGCACGACTGCGGCGGTCTGCTGTATTATGACGGGGCGAATCTCAACCCGCTGCTGGGAGCCGCACGCCCTGGCGACATGGGATTTGACGTCATCCACCTCAACCTCCACAAGACCTTCTCTACACCGCATGGCGGCGGCGGCCCGGGGTCAGGGCCTGTCGGGGTCTGCGAGAAACTGATCCCCTTCCTGCCCAAACCTCATGTCATCAAGACAAAGGAGGGCTTTGCCATCGAGGACTGCAGACTGACCGAAGAATATTCTACGGCAGACAACCGGATAGGCGGCTATCTGGGCAACTTCCTCATCATCCTGCGTGCATACACCTATATCCTCTCCCTTGGCAGAAACCATATCAAGGAAGTCGGGCCACTCGCCACGCTGAATGCCAACTATATCAAGGAGTGCCTGAAAGACGACTACGAACTTCCCATCGACACGCTCTGCAAGCATGAGTTTGTGTTTGACGGACTGAAGGACAAGAGCACCGGCGTGACGACCATGGACGTAGCCAAGCGTCTGCTCGACTACGGCTACCATGCTCCGACCATCTACTTCCCGCTGCTTTTCCACGAGGCCATGATGATCGAGCCGACCGAGAGCGAAAGCAAGGATACCATCGACGGCTTCATCAAGACGATGCACGTCATCGCCAAGGAAGCCCGCGAGACACCGGAACTTGTCAAGGAGGCGCCTCACAGCACGCCTATCGGACGGGTAGACGATGTCCTGGCAGCCAAACACCCTATCCTCACTTACCGCCAGCTCATCCATGACATGGAGTCGGAAGAATAAGGACGGGACGACAGGAATCCTACACAATGAATACCATCACGCTATCAGAAGAGGTATAATATGGAGAAAACAGATCTATTGATAATCGGTTCGGGACCCGGCGGTTACCGGACCGCCTCCTATGCCGTGCAGAACGGCCTGCAGGTAACCATCGTCGAAAAAGGCCAGCCCGGCGGAACCTGCCTCAATGCAGGCTGCATCCCCACCAAGTGTCTCGCTCATGATGCAGAGATGCGGCTTGCCGCCTCCACGCTCTATGCGACAGCTCCCCCACTCGACTTCACAAAGGTCATGGAGCGGAAGGAAGCAGTCGTCGGCCAGCTCCGGGAGGGCGTAAGGGCATTGCTCAGCCAGCCCGGCATCACCTTCCTGAAAGGCGAGGCGCACTTCGTCTCTGCCCATGTGGTCGAGGTGAACGGCGAACAGATCGAGGCGACGAACATCATCATCGCCACCGGATCACGTTCCAAGATGCCGCCATTCCTAAAGGAAGCGGAAATCCAAGAGCAGCCGGCAGATGCACGGCATATCGTCACTTCCACCGGCCTGCTGTCCATCAAGGAAGTGCCACAGCGTCTTACCATCATTGGGGCAGGGGTCATCGGAATGGAGTTCGCCTCCGCATTCGCCGCATTCGGGAGCGAGGTGACCGTGATCGAGTTCATGAAAGAATGCCTGCCGCCTGTTGACAGTGACATCGCCAAGCGGCTGAGGAAGACGCTGGAGAAGCGCGGGGTCACCTTCTTCATGCAGAGTGCCGTCAAGCAGATCGTTCCGCCTGCCGGCAAGGAACAGCCTGCGGCGACCGTCGTCTTCGACAGGAAAGGCAAGGAGCAGACGGTAGAGACCGACCTTGTACTCATCGCCACCGGACGGCAGCCCAATGTGGAGCAGACCGGTCTGGAGACGGCTGGCATCGGGTTCAGCCCCAAGGGAATCGCTGTCGACGACAACATGGAGACAAATGTGAAAGGCGTCTACGCCATCGGCGATGTCAACGCACGGCAGATGCTGGCGCACGCCGCCACGTTCCAAGGCTTCCGCGCCGTCAACCACATCCTCGGCAAAAAGGACTTCATCCGCCTTGACATCATGCCGGCCGCCATCTTCACCTATCCGGAAGCTGCCTGCGTAGGAAAGACGGAAGACCAGTGCAAAGCCCAGGAAATCAAGTACACCACCCGGAAAGGCTTCTACCGGTCGAACGGCAAAGCACTGAGCATGGGAGAGACCGAGGGAATGGTAAAAATCCTCGTCGGCGAAGGCGGCGAGATCCTGGGCGGACATGCCTACGGGGCACACGCCGCCGACCTCATCCAGGAACTGGCGGCACTGATGAACCGCAATGCGACGCTGGAAGAGATACGCGACATCATCCACATCCATCCGACACTGGGCGAAATCCTGCAGGATGCCCTCATCTGAAAAGGAAGAACGCCCGCCCCTGCAACAGAAACAGCGTCAGGCCGCTTCCCGGCAAGAAAAGACAGTCAAGGACGGACCGTAAACATGACGGAACCGTTCCTTTCCGGAGCAGAAACACGAAGACGATCCTCCGAAAACAGAACATTTAAACATGAAATGTTTGGAGGATAAAAATCTTTATACTAACTTTGCACATAGAAAGGATACGGATCCAGTCGTATCGATTCGATCGGGATAGTCATCAAATAAATCAGAAAACCCGAGATGACTTCTTCTGTCAATGGCGGGCCACATAAACCGCATTCCTGCGACTAAGCCGCAAGGCCAGTGGATTACAAAGACGAAGAGCTCTCCTATCATTGATACTCGGACTTTTCATCACATCGTCGGTACGACTTTTCTATTTCCCCTTCCGGAAAGAAAGTGGGATTGAGGTGGGGTTCCCAAAAGGAACTCCACCTTTTTTTGCCCGGCAGACCACAGGCGGTACAGGCTATCGGATGGATTGACAGATCCAATTGAAAGCACCGGCAGGTCACATCAGAAAAGAACCGGAAGATCCAGACGGGAATCCGGGCAGGTCACATCAGAAGAAAAGACAGCCCCAGACAGGAGTTCCGGCAGGCCGCAATGTGATGACAGACACCGGCGGGGAAACCCTGCGACAGGCTTCATAAATAAAAACAATAACAACATGCCCTCCTCTTACAGCATCTGCCTGTGCCGGCGGGAAGAAAGACCGACGCCCTCCAACCCAGACAGGCCGGAGGCCGGGGAGGACAAAAAAAGAAAGGAAACCTACAACCATGTTCTCAGGAATCGTAGAAGAAATGGCGACACTCACCGGAATCGAGCACGAAAAGGAAAACATCCACTTCACCTTCCGCTGCTCATTCGCAGAGGCGCTGAAGATCGACCAGAGCATTGCCCACAACGGCGTCTGCCTTACCGTCGTACGCATCAAGGACGGCTGCTATACGGTGACGGCCATGAAAGAGACCCTCGAACGTTCCAATCTGGGACTGCTCAAGATCGGCGACCGTGTCAATATCGAGCGTTCCATGCTCATGAACGGACGGCTGGACGGGCACATCGTACAGGGGCATGTCGACAGGACCGCCCGATGCGTCCATGTGGAAGATGCGGACGGAAGCACCTATTTCACCTTTGAATACCCTTACAGCCGGGAGATGGCACAACGCGGCTATTTCACCGTCGACAAAGGTTCCGTGACCGTCAACGGTGTCTCGCTCACCGTCTGCGAACCGACCGACAACCGTTTCAAGGTCGCGATCATCCCCTATACCAGAGCGCATACGAACTTTGCCGACATAACCGTCGGAACGGTCGTGAATCTCGAATTCGACATCCTGGGGAAATACATCGCCCGCCTGAACAGCCTGTCGAAGTAGCCCGGACGGACTCTACGACAGGACATGAAAAAAAATGAAAGGACACCTGCTTCCGCACAGCGTTCTCAACGAGAGGCTGTCCGGCGGGCAGGTGTCCTTCATGTGTTATGGCTGGTATGGATTGTTTCTTACAGCGTATGCCCGTCCAGATAGTCCTGAATGGTCGTCTTGTAACTGTCGGAGATCGGCAGGACGGCATCGCCGATGACCACGCGGAAACGGTCGATCCCTTCTATTTTCTTCATGTGGACGATATAGGAGCGGTGAATGCGCATGAACTCCGGCCGGGGCAGCGACTCCTCGATCTTCTTCATGTTCATCAGGCTCATGACCGGCTCACGGCCGTCGGTAAGATAAATCTTGACATAATCTTTCAGCCCCTCGATATAGAGGATGTCGTCGAACATGATCTTCACCAGTTTGTATTCGCTCTTGACAAAGATGAAACGGTCGTCCGAGGCGTTCTCCGACTGCCGTATGCTTCTGAACCATTCCAGTGCCCGGTTGGCACCCGCCAGAAAATCATCATAGCTGACAGGCTTCATGAGATAGTCGATCGCATTGGCCTTGTACCCGTCGACGGCATACTGGCTGAATGCCGTCGTGAAGATGATCTTCGTCTCCTTAGGAAGAATCCTGGCAAATTCAAGCCCGCTGAGTTCAGGCATCTGAATATCTAAAAATATGAGATCGACCCTGTTTTCACGGATGACTTTAATCCCCTCTACCGCACTGTTGAAGACGCCTATCAGGTTCAGGAAGAGCGTCTTCTTGGCATAGCTTGCGAGCAGGTCGGCCGCAAGGGGTTCGTCGTCAATGATTATGCAGTTTAGTGTCATAAATAATTATTTTGGATGAATAGATATTTCGTTTACTGTCAAATCCTTTCTCCCATTTGTACTTGCCCGGATAAGCAAGTTCGAGTCTGCGCTCCACCTGCTTGAGCCCGATTCCGTGTCCGTTTCTTTCAGCCTCCCCCCGGGGATAGCTGCTGTTCTGGATAGAGAAGACAATGCAGCTGCTGTCCGCATCCAGATGGATATGGATGAAGTTCTTGCGTCCCGGACATATCCCGTGCTTGAAGGCGTTTTCCAGAAGCGAGATGAAGATCATCGGAGCGACAAGCACCTGACAGGAGTCCGGAACATGGCAATCACGGGAGATCTCGACATTCTCGGGTATGCGGATCATCATCAGGTCCACGTAATTATGCAGGAACTCCACTTCCTCCTTCAGGTTCACGTAAGGCTGCTGGTAATCGTAGAGGATATGGCGGAGCATCTTCGAAAGGTCGATAATGGCCTTCTGCGCCTTCTCCGTGTCGAATGCCGTCAGCGCATAGATATTGTTCATCGTGTTGAGAAGGAAATGCGGATTCACCTGCTGCCGCAGGTTGACCAGCTCCGCCTTCGTCATGGCCGTCTCCGCCTCCCGCTTCTCCGCTTCCGCCTTCGACAGCCGCTGTGCCATCAGGACAGACGTAGCCGCCCCTGCACAGATACTGAGGTTGAAGAAGTTGCGGATAATGAAGAAAACGTGGGGATTCAAATCCTTCTCCGTGGGCAGCATCTGGTAAGGAAAAGCCACGATCAACCGTTCGTTCCCTATGTGGTAAAGCCACTCATGCTGCGCAATAGACAGCAACAAGATAAGGAGAGCGTTGAGCATCCAGAACTCTTTCTTGTTTCCTTTCAGCAACATCGGCGAAAGCACGAAATAATTGAGATAGGCCACAATCACCATGGACAACGGAACAAGATACTGTGAAAAGCTGTTCCTCAGCGGGCTGATCCCATGAAGGGCGTACATCATAGGAATGAGGAGGAGCGGGAGCCAGATAATGACCTGGTTCCATAAATTCCTGGAAGTATAAATCTGTTTCCTCATTTCTCGCCCTTGTTTGCTTATATCTAATACAAATCTGCAAACAAAGGTAATAAAAGTTTCTGTAAAATAAAATGTATTCTTAAATTATGTGAGTTTTTTTTACATTTACCTGTGTTAAATTATATACAGAAGCCGCATAATTAACTTCTTTTTATACAACAAAGAACGGCAAAGCTTCATGTCAGACCTCCCCGGCACGTCTCTTCCCGTCCGGCAGGCTGTCCGCCGGCCGTATTCCTGTCCGCCGCCCTCCTGCCGCAAAACACGGCCGGAGACAGGCAAGAACACGCAACAAAGGAAGATACCCTTCTCTTTTTCCCACCTGCACCATCCACGTACGCTCCTGCAAAAACCGCTCCGAGACGGCAACGGCAGGCCTCCGCATCCTCGGGTATCCACCGTCACAGCCCCCGCACGGGAAGACTGCCCATGCCTGTACGACAGCATCCGGAAGTCTGGCGGAACGTGACCGGAGGGCGACAGGACGCTATGGGAAAGTATTTGACAATTCACCGCCGTCAGGACTCCCTGCAGACGCACGTCCCCGACAGCCGGGAGCCATGTTCCCAACGGTCGGGAACCGCAGTACCAGCGGTCGGGAATCATGTTCCCAGCGGTCGGGAACTACGGTACCTCGCCCCCTTGCAGGCGGCGGATCCGCACCGCATCGGAAATCTCCCAGCAGTCTTTCAAACGTCCTTACCGGTAGAAAGCAGTGTCCGCTCGCCTGAAAGGCAGAAATCCCCCAAGGGGTTTTCAGCACCTGCCGGCAATGACAGGAATCCCCGTGCGCAACCTCCTTCCAGCTGTCAGCCCCTCATAGAGGCTTTGGAAAAGCAAGCCGTCCCATCCGGCCAAGTACGTCCAGCCTCGGACTTCCACAACAGCCTGTCTCCCTCCGGGCAGCCGATTGCAAGCGTGCGGATCCCCGCCACGGCTGGTATTTACCATCGGCACGGCCGGTGTCGGGCATCGGCAAGCCTGCAGAAGAACAGATGCGTTTCCGGCTCACTGTCATACACCGAGCAAGGAAGCAGGGGTGCCTTATGCGGAGCATGTTTATGGGACAGCAATACCACCGAGGCTGCCTGCGCAGTCCCTGACAGCCCGGAGGACAACGAAAGAAGCCCCGCCCCTCTCCGTCTGCCGGGTCTGGAGACGAAGAGGAACAGGGCTTGTAGTGTCCTGCCATCCGCTGTCTACCTGGAGACAGCAGGATAGAGGACAAACTCAAAGGTTGTAGATTGTATGGGTACTCTGTACTGCGCTGCTACGCCGGGACCGCAGGTTGCGGTGCCGACACCGCTCTGGTCGGCATCCAGATGGATGGTGAGCAGGCCGTCGCGCGAGAGCTGGTTGATATGGGTGGCACGGTCGATGACAGGGTCGGAGAACGGCACTGCGGAGAACTGGAACGGACTGCGTGCGGCCACCATGAGGCGGTTCTTCGTATCGGAGAACGACGCCCAGCGCACATCGGTACGGTTGCCGGTGGCCTGCGGCTTCACATAATAGTGGAACATCGCCTCCGCCGTCGTCCGGTAACGCCCTATCCGTCCCGCCTGCTTGCGGTCGTTGTAGGTCTCCACGTCGCCCCGGCCATAGTATTCCACCTTGCCGAACGAATCGTTCATACGGAAGGCAAGACCGATGCGGGCCACCGACTTGATTACCGCCGTGTCCGGGGTGAAGGTCGTCCTGACCGCCAATGCGCCGTTCTTCTGCGGCCGGTAGGTAAAGACGGCTCTGCCGATGACATTGCCCTTCCTGCCCAGTATCTCCGTTTCCGCACGTGTCACGTCTTTGCTGCGGACGATTTTCGTCACCCTCTGGCTGATGGAGTCGATCCCCTCCTCACGCCACAGCCTCAGCCCGAACCGGTCGCGACCGTCGTTGTCGGTGGCCGGGCGGTAGAGGCTCAGTGCCATCGGCGTGGCCAGGAACTCCCGGCCCCCACTCTTCAGGGAGAGGAGCGCGCCGGTCTCCGGATCCACCTTGTAGCTGACATGCTGCTTCTCCCGCGGGAGGAAGACGGTGCAGTCAGGTGCGCTCTTCAGGCAGAACTGGTCGTAAGCCACGGTGTTCTCCCGGGTGAGGATCAGTCCGTCACGGATCGGATGCCACTCCAGGTCCAGGTACAGCTCCCCGGCGGCAGGAGAACAGACGGCAGGAAGAATCACCGTCGTCGTCTCGTGCGGGGCACAGTCCACGTGCTGCGTGCCGTGGGAGAGCGACTTCCCGTTCTCATCCACAATCCGCCAGTCGAGCTGGTATTCGTTGAGATTGGTGAAGTCGAACCAGTTCCTGACCTTTACGGTGATTTCCTTCCCATGTGCGACCAGTTCGGTCTTGATGTTCTGGTAGACCTTCTTCACCTCCTGCAGATGCGGGTGCGGCGTACGGTCGGCCGCCACCAGACCGTTGCAGCAGAAGTTGCCGAAGCTGGGGACATCCTTCGGGCCGTAGTCGCCGCCGTAGCTCCAGTACCAGTTTCCGTCCTTGTCAATCTCACGGAACGACTGGTCCACCCAGTCCCAGATGCTTCCTCCCTGCAGGACGGGCTCTCTCTCTATCAGGTCCCAGTAGTCCTTCATGCCGCCGCAGCTGTTCCCCATGGCATGGAGATACTCGCACAGGATGTAAGGGCGTGTCGTGTCCGTCCGCTTCGCATAGGCTTCCATGTGGTCCAGCGAGGTGTACATCGGGCAGTATATGTCGGTATTGAAATTCTCCCCGGAGCGTTCGTATTGCAGGGGACGTGTCGCATCCTTCTGTTTCAGCCAGCGGTAGGTATGCTCGAAGTTCGTACCGTTTCCGGCCTCGTTGCCCAGCGACCAGATGATGATGCTCGGGTGGTTCTTGGAACGCTCGTACATCCGCCGTGTCCTGTCCATGTGGGCAGTGAGCCATGTGCTGTCCTTTGCCAGCGACTCCTTCCCATAGCCCATTCCGTGCGACTCGATGTTCGCCTCGTCGATGACGTACAGCCCGTACTTGTCGCAGAGCTGGTACCAGTAAGGGTCATTGACATAATGAGAGCAGCGCACGAGGTTGATGTTGTTCTGTTTCATCAGGCGGATGTCCTGCTCCATGAGTTCCTTGCTCACGGTGCGTCCGCGCTCTGAATGTTCATGCCTGTTCACGCCCTTGACGAGGATGGGCACCCCGTTCACGCAGAGCTGCCTGTCCTTTATTTCGACGCTCCTGAATCCCACCTTGCTTCCGGTCTGTTCGGTCACCTTGCCGTTCTTGTCCTTCAATGTGACGAGCAGCGTATAGAGATTCGGATGCTCTGCACTCCACGCCGCGACACCCGGTACCGTCTGCGGGGTGAACTCCGCCGTCCCGCCGCTGTCCTTCGCATGGACCGTCTTCTCCTCCGTCAGGACCTCAGCCCCTCCGGCATCGGTCAGCGCATAGCTTACCGTGGCGTCTCCGCCGCCCTTCACACGTACCGAAAGGCCGAAGCGGCCGTTGTAAGTGCCGTTCTCCTGCCTGTCTACCCCTGCCGAGACATTGTAGTCGGCGATGTACTGCACAGGCGTGGCATAGAGATAGACATCCTGCTCGATGCCGCTCATGCGCCAGAAGTCCTGACACTCGAGGTAAGAACCGGCGCTCCAGCGGTAGACTTCCATCGCAATGACGTTCTCGCCGTCGCGCAGGTAGGGGGTGACCTCCCACTCGGAAGGCATCTTCGACCCCATGTTGCAGCCCACGTACTTCCCGTTGACCCACAGATAGAAGAACGACCTCACACCCTCGCAGCAAAGGACGATGCGCCGTCCTTTCCACGCCGCAGGAACGGTGAATGTACGGCGGTAAGAGCCGACCTCGTTCTCCGCATACGGCACAAGCGGCGGATTCTTCTTGAAGTGGAAGAGCTTGTCATCGAACTCGTAGGTATCATTGACATAGATCGGCAGCCCGTACCCCTGCCGTTCCCAGTTGCCGGGCACATTGATGTCCGCCCATCCCTGCACCGCATAGTCGGTCTGGTAGAAGTCCTTGGGCCGGCGGTCGGGATTCTTCGTCCAATGGAATTTCCATTTGCCGTCGAGCGTCATGTAATACGCCGAATGTTCGTAGCCGCCGGGCTGCTGCAGGTCGTCCACCGAACTGTATGGCTGTACATAGGCGTGCGGCTCGAGTTTGTTCATGCCCGTGCAGTACTGGCTCTGCCAATCCGGGGCGGCGTTCTGTGCCATTGAGCACAAGGGGATAAGTGCTCCCAGGAGGAGCGCGGAAAGTCTTTTCATGTTGATGTCAGGTAATGAAATTTCAGAACAGATTTAGTGAATGAGGGCGGAAAGGGCCGTCTCTCCCGGAGTTCATTCCGAGAGGGCGATTTCCTTTCCGTCAACGGTATAATGGAAAGAAACGGTATAAGAGAGTCCGTCCAGCACGTTGCTGATGTCTTTGCTCTTCTTGATCACGCCGGTATAGGTCTTCCCGTTGTCCAGCCCGGGGGCTACCGTAATCCTGCAGCCGTAGAGCTGTTCCAGGATACGGGCGATTTCCCTGATGCGCATATTGCTGAAAGGAATCATATTGTCGCGCCATACGGCATCGACAGGGGCATAGGTGTTTTCGGTCTTGATGACCTTCACGTCTCTGCTGACAGTGGCTTTCTGGTTGGGATGCAGGACGACCTTCCCCTGTCCGTCCAGTCCCGTCACCTCCAGACGGCCTTCTATCAGACTGATGACACTGGCCTTTCCCCTGCCTTTCGCATTGAAGTTGAAGGTAGTCCCCAGCACTTTCGCCGCCGCCCCTTCGCTGCTTACTATGAAAGGTTTTTCGGGATTCTTCGTGACATGGAACAGGGCCTCTCCTTCCAGTTCCACCTTCCGTTCGTCGCCGTCGAAATGGTCGGCATAACGGATGGCGGCTCCTTTGTTGAGCCATACGGTGGAACGGTCGGGCAGCGTGACTTTCTTCACACCGTCCAGGGCGGCGACCGTAAGGATCTCCACCGACTGGCGGAGATAGGCGAACAGCCCCCCTCCTACCAGCAGGACGGCCGCCAGCACGGCTGCCGCATAGCGCAGGAGGCGGAAAGAACGCCGACGGTCTTTCTGCGACTCGTAGTCCGCTATCCGGGCGAAGAGCCTGTCCTCTGCCGCAGCGGTCTTCTCCCGTGTGGCGAGCGGGTTAGGTTTTCCCAGATGGCAAGCCATCTCCAGTCTGAAGAGTTCCTTGCGGTTCTCCTCCGAGCGTGCCAGCCATTCGGTCAGCCGCACCATCTCCTCGTCTGTCGCCTTGCCGGCGAGATAGTCCTTAAGGGTCTTATCGTTTATATCGTCCATGTTGTTCTTTTTCAACTGAGGTATCTGCTTTTTCTTTCTTCCCGCAGCTATTTCCCTGCTGCTTACTCTTATAACAATCCGATACGCCTATTTACGTAAAGGGAAATAATAAAAAATGTTATAGCACCTGCATAGGGACGGAATCCCTGACAGGCGCACGCCACGCTTCTCCGCCCGCCCTGCTTCCGGCCGGCATCCGCCGCCGGTGCCCGTCCTCCGTCCGGACACTCCCTGCACGGAGAAGGACAGGGGCGCAAGGGACGGCCGGTCCGTCCCAGACAGTCGCCGCTTCCCTACCGGCAAGCCAGGGAGCCGGTCTCCGAGGGCTCCACTTCCGGCAGACGGAGGGGACAAAGGGGCATTCTGCCCTGTACAGGGGATCATTCTCCGTGCTTCAGTTTCTTCCGCAAGGACTTCAGCGCCTTGTACAGGTGTACCTCCACCGTACGTATCGAAATGCCCAGCTGCTCGGCGATCTCCTTGTTTTTCCTGTCATGTTGATAGCTTAGGATAAAGACTTCACGGCATTTGGCCGGGAGCTCGCCGATGGCATCGTTGATACGTTTCCGCATCTCCAGTCCCTCGATATACCCCATCACATCGTTGTTTTCAGGGTTATAGTACTCCAGCCTGAACTGCGTGAACTTCTTCACGCTGTCGGCATGACTGCTGACAACCGTACGGTGCTTGAGGAGGTTGAGCGCCCGGGTATAGACCGTCCGATAGAGGAACGCCTTGACATGGCTCTCGTCCTCGATGTCCTCCCTGCGCTTCCACAGTTCCATGAAGGCTTCCTGTACGACATCCTCCGCCTCATCGTCACGGACAAGACGTGCGGCATAGAAGGAAAGAGCGGGGTACGACTCCCGGAATATCTGTCTGAACCTTTGTTCTGATAGTGTCATTATTGATACTTTTTCCTGCCGGCTACGGATGTTGTCAGCATCTGCAGGAGAGCTTCATTGAAGGAATGATGACCTTTTTATGTGACAAAGTTACACTTTTTATACTTGTCAACGGATACGGGGTGGTTAATTTATGTGAAATAAGGAAGCGGCACACCTCATATTAATATAATTGACTATCTTTGTAAAAGTAATCTCATTATTTTAACAGCATGGGGAGAGGGCGATGTGCTGCCCGTTACCCTTGAACAGGATGAAAAGTGACCGTCTGAAAATCAATTCCGGCCTCAGGCTATGCGTGTGCGCCCTTCTGCTGATGCTGGGCGTACAGCGGGCTGCCGCACAGGTGTCGCTGACGACGAACCGCACGGCGTTGAAGACGGTCATCCAGCGCATAAAATCGAAGACCCACTACCGTTTCTTTTACAGCGACGAGCTGGGCAGGGAGCAGGTGAATGCCGTCTCCATCCGTGACCTGCCGATAGACTTCGTGCTGGACCGCCTCTTCGCCAACACGGGAATCACGTACAGAATCATTGACAACATCATCTATCTGAAAAAAGGGAAGCCGGAAACAGCCGCCCCGGAACGTGCGGCGGCCGCCCGAAAAACGCCGCAGCAACAGGAAGAAAGCCGCAGGAAACCTGCCGTCTACACCTTCCGGGGGCAGATACAGGACGTGGCAGGCAACCCGCTTATCGGTGCGACCGTCACCGTGAAGGGTTCGCCCAGGGTGCACGCCGTCGCCGACCTGGACGGCAGATTCACGCTGGACACCGAGACCCCCTCCCCGCTGCTGACGGTATCCTGCGTAGGCTTCACGTCTGTGGAGAGACGGGGAGAAAGCCGGCACAACCAGCTGTTCGTGCTGAAAGAGAACCCTTACGAACTGGGCAACGTCGTCGTGACGGCAATGGGCATCAGCCGTTCGGGCGCCGCCCTGAGCTACAATGTGAAGCACGTGGAGCAGGAGGAAGTGAACACGGTGCGGACCACCAACCTCGCCAACATCCTGGGCGGGAGGGTGGCAGGAGTCGCCGTCAACGAGTCGGCAGCCGGCATGGGCGGCGCGGCACGCGTGGTGATGCGCGGCCCGAAGTCGCTGGCACAGAGCAACCAGCCGCTTTATGTCATTGACGGGATTCCCGTGAACAACCGCAGCAACGACGACATCAAGAGCGGCATCTACTCCCAGCAGCCCGGCGCAGAGAGCATGGCCGACATCAACCCCGACGACGTGGAGAGCATCTCGGTGCTGACGGGGGCTGCCGCTGCCGCCCTGTACGGCTCTGCCGCCGCACAGGGCGCCGTGATGATCAGGACGAAGTCGGGCAGAACAGGGAAACTCTCCGTAGAGCTGTCGTCGGGAACGCAGTTCCTCTCGCCCTTCATCCTGCCCGAGTTCCAGAACGAATACGGGAACCGCCCCAACGAAATGAAGTCGTGGGGAGCAAAGAATCCGGACGGTTTCGCACGCTATACGCCGGACGACTTCTTCCGCACAGGCGTGAACTTCACCAACAACGCCACCCTGACAACAGGAACGGAACGCAACCAGGTCTACCTCTCCCTGGGCTCGTCAACGGTGAGCGGCATCATCCCCAACAATGACTTCCAGCGGTACAACCTGTCGTTCAAGAATGTCTTTTCGACGCTGAAGGACAGGCTGCGCTTCACCTTTTCCTTCAAGTTCATCAGGGAGAACGACCGCAACATGCTGGCGCAGGGACAGTATTTCAATCCGCTGACCTCCGTCTACCTCTTCCCCCGAGGCGAGCGGTTCGACGCCATCAGGGACTACGAACACTTTGACGCGGCACGGAACGTCAGCCTGCAGAACTGGAACTATGGCGACGACCTGAAGATGCAGAACCCTTACTGGGTGACCCACCGCATGGTGAAGACGACGAAGCGCAACAGGTACCTCACCGACCTGGGCGTGAAGTACCGGCTGACCGACTGGCTGGCATTCGAGGGCCGCTTCCGCCGGGACGAAGCGGCGAACAGGATCGAAGACAAGCGCTACGCCTCCACACTGGACATCTTCGCCCATTCGCCTTACGGATATTACGGCTACTGCAAGGTGAACGACCGGACACGCTATGCGGATTTCATGGCGGATGCCGCCCGCCACTGGGAGGACTTCTCGGTCAAGGCGAATTTCGGAGCCGCCTTCTCCTACACGTCGTATGACGTGGCGGGATTCCAGGGAGGACTGAAGGCACCGTCCAACCTCTTCACGCCGAACGCCATCGACTACAGCAAGGTGACGGGAGACAACCGTGCCATCTTCGAACTGACCCGCCACACGGTCAATTCCGTCTTCGGGAGCATGGAGACGGGCTGGAGGGAACGGCTCTTCCTGACACTGACAGGACGCTCCGACTGGGACTCCGCACTCAGCAATACCGCACGGCAGTCGTTCTTCTATCCTTCCGCAGGCCTCTCCGCCATCCTCTCCAGACTGTTCAGGCTGCCACGCTTCGTCAATTACCTGAAGGTCCGCGCCTCATGGGCTTCCGTCGGATCGGCCATCCCGCCCAACATCTCCTCCGCCTGGCGGTATGAGTATGTGCCCTCGACTGGCACTTACCGCACCGTCACCTACAAGTTCCCCGACACCTTCTACCCTGAAAGGACCAACTCGTGGGAGGCCGGCTTCACCGCCCATCTCTTCAAGGAGGCGGTATCGGTGAAGCTGACCGTCTACCAGTCGGATACGAAGAACCAGACCTTCCTCCGTCAGATCACGCTCGGCGGCGCCTACGACCGGGAGTACATCCAGGCCGGAGACGTGCGGAACAGAGGACTGGAAGTGGGACTGGGCTACCAGAAGGCATGGGACAGGCTGCGCTGGACCATGGACATGACGTACAGCATGAACCGCAACCGGATCGTCAGCCTGCTCGACAATCCCAACGAGACCCTGCGGCAAGGCGGGCTGAACGGCTGCGAAGTGATCCTGACACAGGGAGGGACGATGGGCGACCTCTACACCTTCACGGATTACAAACGTGATGCGAAAGGGAACATCCAGCTCAATGCCGACGGACAGGTGATGCAGATGGAACTGCCGTCGCCGAAACTGGCAGGCTCGGTATTGCCCAAGGGACAGCTCGGCCTGAACAACAGGGTCTCATGGCGGGGACTGGAAGCCGGACTGCTGGTGACCGCCCGGCTGGGCGGCATCTGCGTGTCGCAGACGCAGGCCTTCATGGATTCCTACGGTGTCTCCCGGAAGACGGCAGACCTGCGGAACGCCGGCGGAGTCGCCGTCGGCAGCCGGATGATTCCGGTCGAGAAATATTATACCGTGGTGGGAGGCGAGACCCCCATCTGGGATGAATATATCTACAAGGCCACCAACGCACGGATCAAGGAGCTCTACCTGAATTACACGTTCGACAGGCTGATCCGCGGCGCAAAGGTGACGCTGGGCATCACGGCAAGAAACCTGTGGATGCTTTACTGCAAGGCTCCCTTCGACCCGGAGTCGACCCCTTCGACGGATGTGTACTACCAGGGATTCGATTATTTCATGCAGCCCAGCCAGCGTTCGCTGGGCTTTTATGTCAATGTAAAACTGTAGGCTATGACCATCCATAGAAAAATCCTGCTGCCCCTGGCCGTCCTTCTGGCGGCTCTGTCTTCCTGCACAGGCAACTTCACAGACGTGAACCGGCCGGGCAGCAGACTGTCGCCCGAGGAGCTGCAGCGCGACAACTATGCCGTCGGCTCCTTCCTTATCCAGATGCAGGGCGTGGCCTTTCCCGAACAGGAGAATGCCTACCAGACGATGATCGACTTCGTGGGCAACTACCTGGGACGCTACACGACCTACACCAAGGTACTGCCGAAGAACCACACCCTGTTCAATGCCGCCAACAACTGGTGCGCCTGGCCGGCATCGTATGCACCGGGGCTGGTATCGGCCTTCAATGCGGTGGTGAAACTGAACGGAAAGGAAAAGGTGTCGTACGCCTGGGCGCTGATACTCCGCACACAGGCCTTCCTCCGCTTCACGGACATCTACGGACCGTTCCCGCTCAGCAGGGATGCCCATCATGCAGAGGTGTATTCCTCACAGCGGGACATCTATCTGCACCTGATCGACGACCTGAATGAGGCCACGGCCTTCCTTGCCTCAGACCGCAGCCTCGCCGAAGAGAAGGTCGTCTTCGCCCCTTACGACCTCGTCTACAAAGGCGACTTCGACAAGTGGCGGAAGTTCGCCAGCTCGCTCAAGCTGCGCATCGCCATCCGCATCAGCAACGCAGAACCGGCCATGGCACGCGCACTGGCCGAGAAAGCCGTAAGGGAAGGGGTCATCGAACGGAATGCCGACAACTGCACGGTCGCCTGCAACAAGTCGGGGCTGTGGACGACGGCCGTGTCATGGGGCGACAGCCGCATCTGCGCCGACCTCGAGAGCTACCTGACGGGATACAAGGACCCGCGGCTGGACAAGTATTTCCTGCCGGCAGGACAGCCGGGACCGCGCAGGTTCATCGGCTGCCGGGCCGGCGCACTGACAGGGAGCAACTTCCTCGCCAAGCGGCTCTACTCCACCGCCAACGTGTCGGAGACGACACCGGGGGTATGGCTGACGGCCTCGGAGATGGCTTTCTGTAAAGCGGAAGGCGTGCTCCGGGGATGGGACATGGGCGGCGGAACGGCAAAGGCATACTATGAACAAGGAGTGACCCTCTCCTTCGAGCAGTGGGGAGCGAACGGAGCAGCCGACTACCTGCTGGACTCCACATCCACGGAGGCCGACTATACAGACGCCCCCGGCGGATTCGGAGGCGACTGCCCCCGGCAGTCGGACATCACAATCCGGTGGGATGACAGCGCACCGCCGGCCGAGAAGATGGAGCGGCTGATCGTACAGAAATGGATCGCCCTCTATCCCGACGGACAGGAGGCATGGAACGAGATACGGCGGACAGGATACCCGCGTATCTTCCCCGTTCCGCAGCCGACGAACGGATACAGCCTGCTGACTCCCAACAGAATCCCCTTCGACAAGAACGAACAGATCAACAACCCCCGAAATTACTACAAGGCGGTGGAATATCTGGGAGGAGCAGACGACTATGCGACACCGATGTGGTGGCAAAGGTAAAAAAGGCTCTTCAGGATTTCGGAGTGATGGGGGTGTCTCGTGAGTCGATGACTTTGATGAAATATCACACAGAGGCAGGGAGCTGTTGAAAAGGTAAAAAGGTGAAAGAGTAAAAAGGTAAACATGATTCTGTCATGCCGCCGCCCTGCCCTCCTGTTACTCCTGTCCTACTCCATCCTATCTTTATCAGGGTTTCTTGTCCGCTTGCCTTACCCTCCAGCCCCTCTCTCTCCCCTGACCTTCAGGGTTCTCTGTTCCCTGCTTCCCCTCAAGGCTCTGTGAGTCCCGTGGCTCCGTGAGAACACACACCCCGGAAGATGGCGTTTCCGCACGAAATCAGGCTCTTCCGTTAAATGCGTAGATGCTTTTCATATAGCTTTAACGGAAGAACCGAAGTGAATCATGAAACAAAAACATGGCCAAAACTGTCAACTGTCTATCCTAATCATCAGCCTCCGAGTCAAAGACCTTTTCATTTTAATACGTTGAAAAGACAGATAGGATTTTGAAAAACCATTACATAATTTCAAACAGATCATCTGTAAATGTAAAGAACACGTGCAAAAAACGAGTTTGTAACCAGCAGTCAATCAATCGGTTGTTAAGTCGTTTGTAAAAGGTGCTTAATTGGACTTCAAAAGGGCGTTGGTAACACGCTAAAGGAGCACCCATTGCAGGTCAATCAGGCATCTTTCAGGAGCCAGAAGAGCATGTGTCAGCTTTGAACTGCATAAAAATGTTTACAAACACCGATCATCTGAGAATAAGTTGTTTGTAGAAGACGGAAAGACAGGCTGACGGGCAGGCATCGTATCAATTTGTCTTTTCTGCATTTTATCCTGTAGTTTACCCTCCTTTGCAAGACCATCCGTTTTTGGAGAGTCATACTATGCAAGTACACAAGCCCTTTATTCTATTCCTGTCCATCCATTTAACGGAAGAACCCATTTTACGACATTTTGCTTTTATAAAAAAAATGAGTATCTTTGCAAATATATGAAAAAATAAGCTATGCTAATAGCTAACAACAATGATACAATTTAAAGAACTACCTACTTGTTAAACATAATTTTAATTCTAAACAATATGATTAAAGTATTTATTTCTCATAGTAGTGCGCAGAAAGATTTCGCACAACAATTAGTAGAATTACTAGGACGTGACCGTTGCATTATTGATTGCTATGACTTTGAATCTGCTTACAAAACTCTTGATGAAATTTATAGTGCAATAGAGGAGTCTACAGTTGTAGCTTTTTTAGCAACCAAGGATTCATTATCTTCAGAATGGTGTATGAAAGAAATTGATTACGCTTATTCACATCTTAAAGCAGATCAAAAACAAAGATTATGGCCCTTTGTTATAGATGAAAAGGTTACATTAGATGATATGCCTAATTGGATGGTAAAGGATGAAGCTTATAATATAAAATATTTCAAATCTCCCAAACTGCTTGCAAGAGATATTGAACAAAAAAACAGGAAGATTATATGGGATAAAAAACCATTAATAAAAGATAAAGAAACAGCTTTAGTAGGAAGAAATGAAGAGATTAACATCTTTGAGGAAAAGATTCTATCCTCTAATTATCAAAATATCAGAGCTCTTTTTATTTCTGGAAGAGAAGGAGTTGGTAAGGCTTCTTTTGCAAAAAAATGCATGAGAAAAAACGGCTACCCTGATGAGTTAGAACCGTTTAAGTTAAGTTTGGGAATAAAGGAAAGCATAGAGGATTTTATCATAGGGTTAAATCTTATAACTGAAAATTACAATAGTCAAGAATTAGAGGAAATCTTTCAAAAAGAACCAAAAGAAAAATCTAAGGCTGCCGTGAAGATTTTAAATACTCTGTACGATAACCGTTCTGTATTATTAGTAGATGATAACATGGCTATGATATTGCCTAATCGTAATATACCAGACTGGGTGTCTGATATTTTAACTAATGAAGACTTAAATCCACAGTTAGGGCTCTATGTTCTGTCCAAAATTACCCCCACAGCATATATTGAAACACGGATTCCTCAAATTGTACACATATCGTTAAAACCTTTAAATAGGGCAGATCGCAAAAAGCTGTTCTATAAATTTGCAATAATAAACAATTTGAAAATTTCTGATAAAGATGCAGATTTCTTTGTAGATCGTTTATTGCAATCGCCTGAACAAATTATAAATTCCATAATGGCTATTAAAAAGAATGGCTTGACCTTGGCAAAAAATGACATCGAAGAACTGATTAAAATAGGTGATTCAAAAATCAGACCAATTATAGAGCTGTTCAGTGAAGAAGAAGAGAGACATCTATTAATCGTTTTGTCAAGGTTTGATTTTTTAAGTTTTGAAGTGCTTGAAGGTATCTATGAAGAAAGATACCATGAAATCTTACAAGTAATTCAAAAGATGTTATTTCATGGTGTAGCAAATACATTCGGACCTTCTGATATTTTTATTAGACTTGATTACTCTCTAAGTGATTATATAAGAAGAAATAAATTTATTATTCCGGAGGATTTAGAAAATCATGTTACTGGTGTCTTGGAAGATAAAATTGCATCTTCCAATGATATAACCCAAGATGCATCTGTGTATATGTATAATATTAAAAGAAGAATAATCGAGGGGAAAAGCAATAATGACAATAGTTTATTCTTGATACCATCAATAGTTATCAAATCTATTATGGATTTATATAATAAAATGGAATATAACGATGTTGTCGAAATATGTGAGAACATCCTGAAAAATAGTACAAGGTTTTATAGGGATGTAGAACGAGAAATAATTTATTGGTTGTGCTTAGCACTATGCAGGCTTAAAGATATTGATAAATTTAAGAACTATGTTAATGACATAGAAGGTGCTGACAAAGACTTCTTACGTGGCTTTTCTTACAGGAATACAGATAATTATGAAGAAGCAGAACATTTCTACAAACAAGCACTTAAAAAACAACCTAGCATGCAACGTGCAAAACGAGAACTTGTAACAGTTATGCTAGCCCAGCGTAAATATGAAGAGGCACTTGAAATGGCTGCATATAACTTTAATCATAATCCAGAAAACACTTATCATGCCTATGCTTATTTTCGCTGTTTAGTAAAAAAGAAAAAAATAAAAAATGAGGATTTGCAGATATTAGAAGCAATAATGGAAATAGTTCAAAATAGCTTTTCTGATAAAAAAGAAGAATTATATGCTGCTATGGAAATAGAATTCCATGCATATGCTTTACGAGATTCTCCTTCTAAAATATTACAGCTTATAAATAAAGCACAAAAAGATTTTCCAAAATCCTTAAATATAAAACGTGCCGCTCATGAATATAAATTTAAACAGGAAATGATAGTTAAAGATCAATCTTTTAGTGAAGATTTTACATTTTAACACTATTAATCATATTACGAGACCTCTGCAAAACCTCATATAGATAGCGAAAGCATAAATATAACTCATTGATTATCAATAGTAGCTTTTGGGGGAAAAAAGACCTTTGCAGAGGTCTCAATACCTTAATTCCGCAGCGTAAAATCATGTTAGTAATCCAAGTGTCTGAGAAACAAATTCCTCTAAACACTTGGATATGTCAGAATTTTCACCTATCTTAGTGATGTAAACATAAAAGCTCTAAGTGCCAAAACCCAGAATCGGGGAAAGCTTCCTTTCCCCTTGACAATTCCCAATCCTCTTAAACAGCAACAACCGCTACCTTTGAGCTATTCGCTCTTGGGTAGCGGTTGTTCTTTATAAATGACAGCTGTACTGGGTGGAAGCGAGTTCTGAAACACCTTCCTTTCCGGAGGCGACAAGACAGCAGATATGTGATGCTTATTTATGACAACCCCTCCTTACAGGGTATGCAGACAGAGAACCTCCCCGAAAGGCAGCCGCTTCTCAACGCAGTTTCTTGCTCATCCTGCCGTCCGGTGTCACGCGCAGTTCTATCACGTAAGTCGTGTCGGCATCGGGAATCCCGATGATGACATAATAGTACAGTGCCTTCGCATCGGCACGGGTGAAGTACATCTTGCGGAGAATACTGCGTGAGAGAAAATCCCTCGGGACAAGCGACTGGAACTCCTGCTTGCGGAAGTCATGGGCGAAGACCGGAGTGCCATGGTTGAAGAGACGCAGGGAAGCCACATTGTCAAGATACATATTGTCAACCTCTACGCCATTGTCATTGTAGGTAGACTTGATGACCTTGTCGGAGGTGGTCTCCACATGGACCCTGCTTTCAAAATATCCCAAGTCCGTGCGGATTACCGTGTCCTGCGACTCCTCCCGGAAAGTATTTACCGCATAGACATGATAGCTGAAGGCCGAACGGAGGGTCTTGTCTCCGCTCTTCACCAGCCTTACCTCGTCGCCGTTCTGGTTGGCGAATTTCAGCAGATGGGGCGCCTGCTTTTCTATCTTATAGCCGTGCAGCGTCTTTCCCTGCAGGTAGAGCGTGTCCTGATAGACCCAGAAGCGCACAGGCATGCTGGCCGAATCGGGATAGAAGATGCTGTCGCCCTTCACCAGCATGGCAGGGTCGCTGCTCTCGCCGTTCGTCCACAGCCCCTGCAGCATCTCCTTCGCCTGCTTGTCTTCATGCGACTGCTGATAGCCGGCACCGCGGTTGCGACAGGCTGCCAGCAGCAGTGCCAGCAGTACCAGTACACTGACGATTGTCTTCTCTTTCATAAGCAAGGATCAATAGATTTCAACATACTCTCCGCGGCCGGAATGCCTGACGGACATCCACGGCTGCCCTTCGCAAGTCTCAGTCAAACAGCCAGGCATCCTTCAGAGCCACCCCCTTGTTGAGGTCTTTGTCTGAAAGCACGACATCCTTGGCATCCACAGGCCATTCAATGCCTATCGTCCCGTCGTTCCAGCGGATGCTCGCCTCGGCCTGCGGCGCATAGACATTGTCTACCTTGTACGTGAAGATCGCTTCATCGGAAAGGACGAGGAAGCCATGGGCGAAGCCCCGGGGAATGAAGAACTGACGTTTGTTGTCTTCAGACAGCTCCACCATAACGTACCTGCCGAAGGTCGGTGAGCTCTTGCGGATGTCGACAGCCACGTCCACGACCCTGCCCTTGATGACACGCACCAGCTTGGCCTGCGAGAAGTCGCCTTTCTGATAATGCAGTCCACGGAGAACCCCATAGCCCGACTTCGACTCGTTGTCCTGGATGAACTCGACGTGATGTCCGATATGTCCATCGAACTCGGCCTGTTTGAACGACTCAAAGAAGTAACCTCTTGCGTCATTGAAAACCTTGGGTTCAATGACCCATACCCCGTCAATGTCAGTCTTTCTATACTCCATCGTATTTGTTTTTAGATTACAGCAAGGCAGCAGCACAGGCAGCCTGCCTTATGCAAAGGCAGTGCCAGCGAGCGCAATGAGAGCTCGCTCGCAGATTGCCGAGCGCAGCCTGCCTTATGCAAAGGTAATAAGAATTGTTGATTATAAAAAGCTTTATCGACTTTTTCAACCCCCGCAGGAGATTTTAAGATACGGCTCTTGGAACTTCCGAATAAAATAAGTAATTTTGCAAGCGTGATAAAACTCGACCGACATATTGAGATACTCCTGCTGGAGAACGACTGTGTCATTGTCCCGGGGCTGGGAGGCTTCGTCGCCCATCATGTCTCTGCAAGATATGATGCAAACGACGGCCTGTTCCTTCCGCCTTACCGTACCCTCGGGTTCAATGTGCAGCTGAGGATGAACGACTCGCTGCTGGTGCAGTCGTATGTGGATGCGTACGACATGAGCTACCCCGAGGCGCTCCGTCAGATCGAGCATGAAGTCGATGAGATTTACCACACGCTCGGCGAGGAAGGCTCCGTCGAGCTGTCCGACCTCGGCTGCCTCTCCAGAAACCCTGAGGGGAAACTGGTGTTTGAGCCTTTCGAAAGCGGCATCCTCACGCCGTCTTTCTACGGTCTGAGCAGCTTCGACTTCGGGAAGATCGCCGCCGGCAACGCCGATGCGGACCAGCCGGAGACGGCCGGGCGCAAAAACTCCAGGCACAGGATCGTGTACATCGACCATTCGGACGGACAGGACAAGCGGATCAGCATCAGCATGCGTGCCGTCCGGAATGTCACGGCAGCTGCCGTCTTCCTCACCGCCGTCTTCCTCGTGGCTTTCCCCGGGACGACACGCAGGGGAATGCCCGAACAGCAGATGAAGAGCGGTGTCCTCTACAACATCTTCGACTCCAGCGACACCCCGAATGCGTCCGAACAGTTCAGGCCCATGAGGGCGGAAAGCCGCTTTGCCGCAACCGCCGGTACGCAGACTGCCCCGGCCTCCACGTCCCATTACTGGACCATTGTCATGGCGAGCCACGTCACGGAAAAGAACGCACGTGCCTTTGTCGCCCGGCTGAAGAAGCAGGGGCTCGAAGATGCCCGTGTCTACGAGGGGCCGGAAAGCACGAAAGTACTTTACGGCCGCTTCCCGAGCCGGAAAGCAGCATACGACAAGATGAAAGTCCTCACCTCGACTACCGAGTTCAAGCAGGCGTGGGTGTTAGAAATCGGAAAGTAAAAATCTTCCCGCCATCCTTTCAGGAGAGAAGCGACCGCGGAGAACCCGCCGGGACAGCCTCCCTGCCACCCCCACTCCGTTTTTTCACGTCCGCCCCCTCTGCCGCCTCCCCTCTCCTCTTCCCTCTTTTCAGAGGAGAGCGCCGCCGAAAGGGCTTTGTCATTCCACCATTATCCATTCTATATGAAACGCGTCAGATGTCCTAAATGTGACAACTTCATCACCTTCGACGAAACGAAATACAAGTCCGGACAGCGGCTTGTCTTCCAGTGTCCGCAATGCGGAAAAGAGTTCGGCATCCGCATCGGCGTCTCCAGACTGCGCAAGACACAGAAGGAAGAGAACCGCACCCCTGCAGCAGCCGAACAGGAAAACGAGTTCGGTTCACTGCACGTCATCGAGAATGTATTTCATTTCCGGCAGGTCATCCCGTTGCAGATGGGAGAGAATGTCATCGGCCGCTACATGAAAGGAAACCCCATCAACTGCCCGATAGAGACGGTCGACCCCAGCGTGGACATGACGCACTGCACCGTCACCGTCAGCCGCGACAAGCACGGGAGGCTGCAGTATGTGCTGCGCGACGGACCGTCTAACACCGGCACTTTCGTCGACAATGAAATCCTCGGCGACCGTGAACGGAGGGTGATCGAAGGGGGAACGCTCTTCACCATCGGCGCGACAAGCATCATCCTCCATACACCGGAAGAGGATTGACGAGGAAAGGCTTTCCGCAAGTGCGGACCTTGCAGGGCAGAGGGCGCCGCATAGGAACGTGATGCCTGCCGGACGGCTACGGCCGGACAGAGGGCGGAAACGGCGCCGTCCCGGTAGGATCCGGACCGTTTCATCTTCCCCTTCCCGCTGATTCCGGACCGGCCGGGAGGACTTCATAAGCAGGCAAAACCGCAGGAGGTGTGCCGGACATTGCCGAGTTCAGGCGATGTCCGGCACACCTCTTTTTTGTCGGAAGCTCCCTCCTTGCAGGAGAAGCCGGCTCCACGTCACAAGAAGCCGGCATACAGAGACCGCCCCCTCCGACCGAGGCCCGGCCTCTGCCACAGGCACTGCCGTCCGTCAGGCCTTTGCCTTGCGCCGGGCAAGGAAGTTCCTGTAGATCTTCTTCACCTGCGGTGCCAGAAGCACGATACCGACCAGGTTGGGGATGACCATCAGACCGTTGAATGTATCGGCAAGCTCCCATACGATGTCAGCCGCAAAGAGACAGCCGACGAAGATGCAGCCGACGACGACCCCGCGGAAAGGCTTCACCCCCTTCTTGCCGAACATGAACTTGATGTTCATCTCGGCGAACATATACCAGCCGATGATGGTCGTGAAGGCGAAGAACAGCAGACTGACGGCCAGGAATATGATGCCGCTCTCTCCGAACGCCGTCTCGAAGCCGGCCTGCGTAATGGCGACCGACTTCAAAGCCGTATTCTCGAAAGAACCGGTCAGCATGATGACAAAGGCGGTCGACGAACAGATGAGCACCGTGTCGACGAACACACCCGCCATGGCCACGAAGCCCTGCTCCGACGGATCCTTCACATCGGCAAGCGCATGGGCATGAGGAGTAGAGCCCATACCGGCCTCATTGGAGAACAGGCCGCGGGCCACGCCATACCGGATGGCATACTTCATCACCGTTCCGGCCGCACCGCCGCCGGCCGCCTCCATCGAGAAGGCATCGTGGAAAATCGTGCGGAAGACGTAAGGCAGATGGTCGGCGAACATGAAGATGATGACCAGTGAACCAATGATGTAAACGACCGCCATGAACGGTACGAGCAGCTCGGCGAGGGAGGTGATGCGCCGCTGTCCGCCGATAATGACGACGGCGACCACCGCCGCCAGCACGAAGCCTACGATGTAGGGAGAAATGTGGAAGGCGTTTGTCAGGGCAATGGAGATGGAATTGGCCTGTACCATATTGCCTACACAGCCCAGGGCGAAGACAATGGCAATCGAGAAGAACACGGCCAGTTACTTGCTGCCCAGACCGTAATAGAGGTAGTAGGCGGAACCGCCCACCGTCTCGCCGTGGTACTCTTTCTTGTACTTCTGCGCCAGCACGGCCTCGGAGAAGATCGTACTCATGCCCAGCAGGGCGGACAGCCACATCCAGAAGATGGCTCCCATGCCGCCGGTGGCGATGGCGGTCGCCACGCCGCCGATGTTTCCCGTACCGACCTGTGCCGCCACGGCCGTGGCAAGTGCCTGGAAGGAACTGACCTTGTTCTCGCCGGGATTCTTCTTCTTGAAGACAGACCCGAAGGCATACTTGAACGCCAGGTTCAAATGCCTGATCTGCGGGAATCCAAGATAAACCGTGTAGAAAATGCCTACACCCAGCAAGCATACATGAGAAAATGATTCCATAGCAACTCGTTAAACGCTTTCACGATGTCTAAAGCAGTCATAGTTTTGTTTAGATTTTGATATTAGTAACAGAAAGCGGCGTATCCGCTGCCCGATTGTCTGTGACTTCCAAAGAATAAATTTCGGCGCAAATATAATATTAATTCTGACACAATGCAAGTATATCAGATGGAAAAACAAAAGATTATAGAAATTCATGCCTCGCTTGCAGACGGATGATAGTTTTTGATATATGGACAATGACAAGCAGTGCCTGAAAAAACAAGGGATTGCCAAGACTTAGCGGGCATGGCCTCCGATGCGAAGCTCCCTTTCAACAGGCTTCGCCATATCGTCCGATGCAAGCAGCCCCCTTTCCTTCCAAGGAATGAGGCGATGCCGAAAGCAGACTCCGTCTTGACAGGCTGGACTCCTCCAACAGAAACAGACTGTTTCAACACGCATTCCCAAGTGAGGAAACGGCCTTCCTCCGTTAAATGCGTGGATGCTTTCCGTATGGCTTTAACAGGAAAACCGGAGTGATTCATTTCGGATAGTCATACCCTGCAAGCGTATAAGCCTTTATCCTTTCCAATCTACGCATTTAACGGAAGAACCGGAAACGGCCTTCTATGTCTTCCGTGAACCCTGCCGCCAGACAGGAAGCCGCCAAGCCGTTCATCTGCATTCCGCCACGCCCTCCTCCTTTCATGGCAAGCCGTCCGCTCTACGGCGGCAGACCGCAAGGGTGTGAACGCCCGACACGGATGGCATTCACCGCCCGCCCGACCGGTGGCGGACACCGGCACACCGGCGGAAGGGGGAAAGCCGGTCCGTCCCGGCCGCCGTCCTCCACCGTCCGTACTGTGATGCCGAAGGCACGGTCATCCGTCAACCGACTTCCGATACTGCCTTTTGATTTCCTCCTCGACCTCCTCCAGTGTCTCTTTGCCGCCCAGCAGGCTCCTGACGAACCGGTAGCCGAGCCAGATCAGCACCATGCCGACGAGCGCAAGGAGATATTGCAGGAGAATATTCTTTACGAGCGTCTTCATAAAGTTCTCGCAGATGACGAAGCCGGCGATGAAGACGACATAGTCTGTCCAGCCCCAGCTGCTGTAACTGCGTGCAATGCGTTGATACGTTTCGTTGTTGGCGAGAACCTTGTCACGGTTCTCCGCCCATTTCACTTCAAATTCTTCGTTGGTCATGATGATGAATGGTGATTGGCAATGGCAGGACTGTCAGCGGCGGCAGGCGATGCAGGACGAGAAGGAAAGGGGACGGCAAGCAATGGCGGGAGGGAGAGCGTCGCCCTACACTTTCATCAACTCGCTCATCACCGAGTCGCTGACATAGATGCCTTTGCGGGTAAGGTGCAGCCATCCGCCTTTTTCTTCCAGCAGCCCCTGCCGCTGCAGCGGCAGGGCAAGGTGCATGAGGTAGGTGCGGTATGCGGCGGAGAGCGAGGCGAGTTCTATACCCTCGCAGGTGCGGAGAGCCGTCAGTACCGTGTCGTTGTAATGAGTGTCAGCATCGATCCGCTCCTCCTCGCACGGCAGCCGGTCTTCCCGGATGGCGTCCATGTAGGCCCTGATGTCCGATACGTTCCAGCTCCGTTTTCCGTTGCCGTATGAGTGGGCGGCGGCACCGATGCCGATGTAAGGGACATCATGCCAGTACGCACTGTTGTGCCGGGAACGGAAAGGACTGGGGAATTTGAGGTTTGAGGTTTGAGGTTTGAGATTTGAGGTTTGAGGTTTGAGGTTTGAGGTTTGGGCTTTGAGGGCCGGGCTTTCATCGTCGGGAGCAGGCGTGAGCCGGGCGAAGTTGCTGATTTCATAATGCTCGTAGCCGGCATCCCCCAGCCGGTCGACGAGCGTGTCGTACATCTGCCGGTAAAGTTCGTCATCAATCTCCCGGATCTTCCCGGCCCGGAGAAGGCGGTGGAGCGGCGTCCCCTCCTCGTACATGAGGCTGTAGGCGGAGACATGCTCGACATCCAGTTCGAGCAGGCGGTCAATGTCTTCGTTCCACTCTTCGAGCGTCTCGTCCGGAAAGCCGAACATCAGGTCCACGGAGATGTTTCCGATGCCGGCCTCCCGCAGGCGGCTGACCGCCGTTCCCACCTCCTCTGCCGTATGCCGGCGATGGAGGAACCGCAGGCGGCGGTCAGAGAAAGTCTGCGCCCCCATGGAGATGCGGTTGACAGGCAGCGAGTGCAGGCTGCGGGCGAAGGGCACGGTCACATCGTCGGGATTGCACTCCATGGTGATCTCCATGGGAGCGGCGGATCCGCTGCGGCCGCCCCCCCCGCCCCACCGGTTCTCCGTGCGGTACACCCTCCCGATTGTCCGGAACAGCTTCTGAAGGCTCGGGAACGAAAGCTGCGAGGGCGTGCCCCCGCCCAGATAGATGCTGGACAGCTCCGCCGGTGCTCCGCCGTCCCTGCCGCCTTCCTTCAGTTCCATTTCATGGCAGAGGGCATCCACATACCGCTCTTCGACCGGGTGTGCCCCGACCCTTTCGGACGGGACGGTAGAATAAAAGCCGCAGTAGATGCAGCGGCTGGCACAGAAAGGGATGTGTATGTAAAGTCCTGCCATGATGCCGGGGATACGTATATATATAATATGTGAAACACGATAAGCACTGCAAATGTACTAATAAGTTTTAAAAGATAGTACTTTTCCAGCAGGAACTTTTGGCACTCTCGCAGGAAATGCCTAACTTAGACGGCTGAAAAGACGAGTTCCGGCTTGTCCCATGAGACGAATAAGCAAATTATTACTAACAGCTTAAATCTATCAGATATGAGAGTATATCAGACAAACGAGATCAAGAACATTGCCTTGGTCGGCAGTGCGGGTAGCGGCAAGACGACGCTTGCCGAAAGTATGTTGTTCGAAGCTGGTGTAATCAAACGCCGCGGAACGGTTGAGGCAAAGAACACGGTCAGCGACTATTTCCCTGTCGAGCAGGAATACGGCTACTCGGTGTTCCCGACGGTGTTCCATGTAGAGTGGAACAACAAGAAGCTGAACATCATCGACTGCCCGGGCAGCGACGACTTCATCGGCGGCGCCATCACGGCACTGAACGTGACCGACGAGGCCGTCATCCTCATCAACGGACAGTACGGTCCGGAGGTAGGCACACAGAACAACTTCCGTTATACCGAGAAGCTCAAGAAACCTGTCATCTTCCTGATCAACCAGCTGGATTCCGACAAGTGCGACTTCGACAACCTCATCTCCAACATGAAGGAGATCTACGGATCGAAGTGCGTGCCGGTGCAATACCCTATCGAGACCGGACCGGGATTCAACAGTCTGATAGATGTCCTGCTGATGAAGAAATACAGCTGGAAGCCGGAAGGCGGCGAGCCGACCGTCGAGGACATTCCGGCCGACCAGATGGACAAGGCGATGGAACTGCACAAGGCGCTCGTCGAGGCGGCTGCCGAGAACGACGAAGGGCTGATGGAGAAGTTCTTTGAAGAGGAGACCCTCACGGAAGACGAACTGCGCGAGGGCATCCGCAAGGGGCTTGTCACCCGCTCCATCTTCCCGGTCTTCTGCGTATGCGCCGGCAAGAGCATGGGTGTGCGCCGCCTGATGGAGTTCCTGGGCAACGTCGTTCCGTTCGTCGACGAGATGCCGAAGATACACAACACGCGCGGCGAGGAGGTCGCTCCGGACAGCAAGGGTCCGGAGTCGCTTTACTTCTTCAAGACGGGCATGGAACCGCACATCGGTGAAGTGAGCTACTTCAAGGTGATGAGCGGATGCGTGAAACCGGGCGACGACCTGACCAATGCCGACCGCGGATCGAAAGAACGCATGGGGCAGATCTATGCCTGCGCCGGTGCCAACCGCATCCCGGTAGAGCAGCTGAATGCCGGCGACCTGGGCTGCACGGTGAAGCTGAAGGACGTGAAGACGGGCAATACCCTGAACGGAAAAGGCGCTGACCAGCGTTTCGACTTCATCAAGTACCCCAACTCCAAGTACTCACGTGCCATCGAAGCGAAGAACTCCCAGGACACGGAGAAGCTCATGGCCGCCCTGCTGAAGATGCGGCAGGAAGACCCGACATGGGTGGTGGAGCAGAGCAAGGAACTCCGGCAGACCATCGTCCACGGACAGGGAGAGTTCCATCTCCGTACCCTGAAATGGCGGCTGGAGAACAACGAGAAGCTGCAGGTTGTCTTCAAAGAGCCCAAGATTCCTTACCGGGAGACGATTACCAAACAGGCAAAGGCCGAATACCGCCACAAGAAGCAGAGCGGCGGTGCCGGCCAGTTCGGCGAAGTCCACCTGATCGTCGAACCCTACGCAGAAGGAATGCCGGACCCGACAACCTACAAGTTCAACGGACAGGAGTTCAAGATGAACATCAAGGGGCGCGAGGAGCGCGACCTGCCCTGGGGCGGCAAGCTCGTCTTCATCAATTCCGTTGTCGGCGGTGCCATCGACGCCCGCTTCATGCCGGCTATCCTGAAAGGTGTGATGGACTGCATGGAACGCGGGCCGCTGACGGGCAGCTATGCACGTGATGTCCGTGTGATCGTCCACGACGGCAAGATGCACCCGGTCGACTCCAACGAGCTTTCCTTCACCCTGGCAGCCCGCCATGCCTTCTCGGACGCCTTCAAGGCGGCAGGCCCGAAGATTCTCGAGCCTATCTACGACCTGGAGGTATTCGTGCCCGGCGACTACATGGGCGACGTGATGAGCGACCTGCAGGGCCGGCGTGCCATGATCATGGGCATGGACTCTGAAGCCGGTTACCAGAAGCTGCAGGCGAAGATTCCACTGAAGGAACTTTCCAATTACAGCATCTCGCTGAGCTCGCTTACGGGCGGCCGTGCGAGCTTCACGACCAAGTTCGCAAGCTATGAGCTGGTTCCGAACGACCTCCAGCAGAAGCTGATTGCCGAGCATGAGGCGGAAGTGAAGGAAGAGGAAGAATAAGACGGAAGAGGGGGAGAATTCCCTCCGTCCGGCAGACAAGCATGAGAGAGGGTGTGTCAGGACGACTGTCAGCAGCAGTCATCCCGGCACACCCTCTTCCGTTGCCACCGGGCAGGCGGCACGTCCGTTTCCTCTGTACGGCCGGCCCCGCCCGCATCGTCCGCCCGGCCCCGGACAGGCACGCCAATGGGAAACGGATATATCAGATTTATTCCCATATCATCGGTGTTTGTAAACTGTTTTCATGCAATGCAAAGCAACACATGCCCTTCTGGCTTCTAAAAGGTGCCTGATTGACTTGCAGCAGGTGCTCGCTTAGCGTGTTGCCAACGCCCTTTTGAAGTCCAATCAGGCACCTTTTCGGGGCGGCTTGGCAAGCAATTGATTTACTGCTGTTTGCAGACTTGCTTTTGGCACGTGTCTTTTATATTTGCAGCTGATTTATCCGAAGTTATGTAATGGTTTTTCAAAACCTTGTCTGTATTTTCAACGCATGAAAATGAAAAGGCTTTTGTATCAGAGGATGACAATAGAATAGACAGACAAGACCGTCCTGGCTATGTTTTTGTTGAATGAATCACTTCGGTCTTTCCGCTAAAGCCAAACGGAAAGCATCCACGCATTTAACGGAAGAACCTCAAATAAGGCATACGCTGAAAGTCCACCGGATGGACTTTCAGCGTATGCCCTTATCGTCTGCCGCATCTCTTCCCTGCGGCAGGGTTTCCTGTCCGTTACGGTCTCGGCCGGCTACCGTTCCCTTCTCCCTCCACAAGCTGGAGAAGCCGGAACCGTCTTCTTACAGCAGCGCCTCAATCTCACGGGCGATATGTTCGATCTTCTCCGTCGGTTCGAAGCGGGCAACGACCTGCCCCTTCTTGTTGATCAGGAACTTGGTGAAGTTCCATTTGATGTCCGCCTTCTCCTTGTAGTCAGGGTCGGCTTCGGAGAGCATCTTGTCGAGAACAGGATAAAGCTCGTGCGTCTCGTCCCAGCCGGCAAACCCCTTCTGCTCCTTGAGGAACTTGAAAAGCGGATCGGCATCGTCGCCGTTCACCTTCACCTTCTTGAAGCGCGGGAACTCCGTACCGTAAGTGAGCTTGCAGAACTGATGGATACTCTCGTCAGTACCCGGAGCCTGCTGCCCGAACTGGTTGCAGGGGAAATCGAGAACCTCAAAGCCCTGTGCATGGTACTTCTCGTAGAGTGCTTCCAGCTGGTCGTAGGTCGGGGTGAAGCCGCACTTGGTGGCTGTGTTGACAATAAGCAGCACCTCGTTCGCATACTCTTTCAATGATACTTCCTTACCTTTTCTGTCCTTGACAGAGAATTCATAAACTGTTCTCATTTCTGTTTTTATCGTCTCTTTATGTAAAATGCCTGTTTGGTTACACGTTGCAAATGTACGAATTTTATTTTGTTTTCAACTTCATTGTCCGAAAGATTTTATCGGAACGGACGCAGGGCAGAACCAGCCGGCGCGGACCCGGACGGCCGCCGGACGTTCCGTAAAGCGCCAGGCCGCCGGCTCATCCGACGCAGAGAGGACTTACAGGAGTGCCAGCACACAGCCGATGACGGCAAGCACGACAAGGGTGATGAAGATACGGACAAGGCAGCCGGTCACTTTCCTGACGAGAAAGAGGCCGAGCACAAGTGCCGCAAGCAGGGCGATGTAAAGCTGTAGATGTTCCATGGGGAAAGCCGTTCTCTGTTATTTGAACAGATGCCGGAATGCGGTCGGAACCGGCGTCTCGAACTCCATACGCTGATGGTTCACCGGATGATAGAAGCAGAGCACATAGGCGTGCAGGCAGAGCCGGTGCAGCGGGTCATCGCCGTTGCCGTACTTCACATCGCCGCAGACAGGATGCCCCATGTCGGCCGAATGGACACGGATCTGGTTCTTCCGTCCCGTCTCCAGCCGGTATTCCACGAGACTGTGCGCCACCGTGCGGTCGAGGACACGGAAATGGGTGACGGCGTACTTGCCGCCATTGTCTACCGGAGAGCTGTAAGTGACATACGCCTTGTTGTCCTTCAGCCAGTTGGCGACCGTCCCCTCCTCCTGTTCCATCTCACCGCTCACGACAGCGATATAACGGCGGTCGTAGACGATGTTGTGCCAGTCGCGCTCCAGAAGCTGTTCGGTCTGCATGTCCTTGGCGTAGATCATCAGGCCGGACGTGTCACGGTCGAGACGATGCACCACGTGCGCCGTACACTTCTGCCGGGTCATGCGGAAATAATCGTCAAGGACGGTCTTCACGTTCAGCGAGGCGTGCCCGGCGGCCATCGAGAGGATTCCGGTGTTCTTCTCTACGACCACGAGAAAACGGTCTTCGTAGACGATCTTCACATACCGGCTGCGGAACTGGTCGTTCTTCTTGCTCTTGCTGACCGATACCTTGTCGCCCGCCTGCAGCGGATGGTCGAACTGCGTGACGCACTTGCCGTTCACTTTGATGCCGCGGTTCTGCAGCGTCGCCTTCACCTTGCTCCTGCTCTCCTTCAGATTCGCCAGCAGCCATTCGAGCAGCGGTGCCGACTCCGCCACCCGGTAATGTGCATATTTCTCCTGCGTGTAGGGATTCTTTCTTATCATGCTGCAAATGTACAAAGAATAAATAGAACAGCAATCCATTTTACGGCACAATCTGCCGGACCGCAGCCAGCCGCCGCCTGCAATGCAGGAGAATCCATGCGATACGGCTTATTGAAGAGAAAGAGACCGGGCGGCTGCAGGGAACGGACAGGGAACGACCGGAGGAGAGCCCCCATCCGCCCGCTGTCCCCCCGGATGAACAGAGGATGCGCCATCGGGGGTACCCTGTCCGCAGGAAAATCCCTGCAGGGCGGACGGCATCCGGGAAGATGAGGCAGAGCGTTCCCCGCCGGACAGAGCCGTCCGGTCTGTCCGGCAGCCTTCCGTCCCGTCCGCACGTCTACAACTTGTAGACAGAGGTGTCCTTGAAAGCCTGCCGGTTGAACCGGTACAGGGCGGCACCCCGCTTGCTTGTGACCTTGTCGATGAGGTCGGTCTTCTCGATGAAGTCGGTCTGCTTGATGCGTTTCCGGAAATTCCGCTTGTCGACCTCCGTCCCGAGAATCGCCTCGTGGACGTGCTGCAGCTGTGTGAGGGTGAACAGTTCCGGCAGCAGGCTGAGGCTGACCGGGGTTCTGTTGAGCAGCTTGCGGAGCTGGCTCAATGCCATCTGCACCATGGCGATGTGGTCGCCGTAAAGCTCGGGGATCTTGTCGATGTCCACCCACTGCAGGTCGTTCTTCTCCAGCAGCTGCCGGTCGTAATCCGGTGCGTTGATGAGTGCGCAGTAGGCGATCGATATGACGCGGTCGCCGGGATCTCGGTCAGTCTCCCCGAAGGCGCCCACCTGCAGCATATAGATGTCCTTGATGCCCGTACACTGGCAGAGCACCCGGTTGGCGGCCTGCTTGAGGCTCTCGTCTTCCCTGACGAAGCCGCCGTACAGGGACAGCTTCCCGCTTCCCGGTTCTACCTTCCGTTTGCCGACAAGCAGTCTGAGCTTCTTGTTCTCGAAACCTAATACGATGCAGTCCACCGATACCAGAATCTTAGGTTCTCCCTTGTAGTATTCGTTCATGTTGTAGATTTTTTGATTAGCGATGTAATGTTGTTTCCTTTACATGGTACAGATCCACATCCGGCAGACGGCTCCAGACATGAAGAGCTGAATCCCTCGCGAGGAATCCAGCTCTTCCGTGTTTCCGTCCTGTGTGTCGTCCCTGCGAGAGGGACCTCATGTCCAGATGTAGAAGGCGTTTCAGCACACTTTGTGCGAACCCTCACTGATGACCACGGGATATACCTCGGGGGCGTGGCCATACTTCGCATTGAACTTCTCGGTCGCATCGGCGACGAACCTGTCGTACAGCTCGTCCTTGACGAGGTTGATGGTGCAGCCGCCGAAGCCGCCGCCCATGATGCGCGAGCCGGTCACGCCGTTCTCACGGGCGAGGTCGTTGAGGAAATCGAGTTCCTCGCAGCTTACCTCGTACTCCTTGCTGAGGCCGTGGTGGGTCTCGTACATCTTCTTTCCGACGGTCTCGTAGTCGCCTGCCACGAGGGCGTCGCAGACAGCGAGGACACGGTCCTTCTCGCCCAGCACGAAGTGGGCACGTCTGTAGTCTTCGGCGCTGACTTCCGCCTTCACGGCCTCCAGCTCGTCCCAGTCGGCATCCCGCAGCGTCTCGAACTTCTTGCCGGGGAAGTGCCTGCCCAGTGCGGCGACGACGTTCTCGCAGCTTCTGCGGCGGTCGTTGTAGGGGCTTCCTGCCAGTTCGTGCTTCACCTTCGAGTTGACGAGCACCAGCCTGTACCCCTTTGGACTGAACGGGAAGTACTCGAACTCACGACTGCGGCAGTCCAGGCGCATCAACTTCCCTTCCTGTCCGAAGACGCTTGCGAACTGGTCCATGATCCCGCAGTTCACGCCGATGTACTTGTGCTCCGTAGCCTGTCCGGCGAGGGCGATGTCCCATTTCGACACCTTGTTGTCGGCAAACAGGTCGTTCAGCGCACAGCCGAAGCAGCTCTCCATGGCTGCCGATGAGCTCATGCCGGCACCGAGAGGGACGTCGCCGGCAAAGGCGATGTTGAAGCCTTTCACGTCGACGCCGAGTGCCTTGAACTCCTGTACCATGCCGTAGATGAAGCGGGCCCATGTGGCGCGCGGCCCCTTCGGGTCGTCTACTTTGAACTCCACCCGGTCCTTGAGGTCGATGGAGTAGCACATCACGGTGTCCGTACCGTTGGGGCGCACTTCCGCCATGATGCCCTTGTCTACGGCACCGGGGAAGACGAAACCGCCGTTGTAGTCGGTGTGCTCGCCGATGAGGTTGATACGTCCCGGCGAGAAGTAGATGCTGCCGGTCTTGCCGTCGAAATGTTTGATGAAACGGCTTCTTACAAATTCTATATCCATGTCAGTAAGGTTTTTAATTGTTTGTCAGCGTTATGTGATAAGGCAGGTGCCGGGAATCCTCTTCGATGGGGATTTGCCGCCGTTTTCTTTCAATCCTTTTTCACCGGCCGTGAACCTGCCAGCGCATAGAAGAGCATGTAGCCCAGCATGGCGACAATCAGCCAGTAGCTCTGGATGTCGCCGACTTTGGTCGCCGTCAGGTTCTGGATCAGCGGCATGACGCCGCCGCCGACAACCATCGTCATGAAGAGGCCGGAAGCAGTCGCGGTGTACTTGCCAAGTCCTTCCGTCGCAAGGTTGAAGATGACACCCCACATGACGGACGTGCAGATACCGCAGAGAATGATGAGCAGCACCTTTGTCGGCACCTCCGCCCGGATCAGCGTGCTCTCGGCCAGATCGGGTACGGTCAGGCTCATCTTGCTTGTCTCCGGCATGAAGATGGCGACAAGGAGGAGGACGATGGCCACGGAGGAAGTCACAGTGAGCTGCATACGGGAGGACACCTTGCCGCTGATGAAGGCACTCACGAAGCGGCCGACGAGCATCAGCAGCCAGTATACACCGGCTATCAGACCGGCGATGACGGCACTGCCGAGCACACCGCCCTCTGCCACCGGCTCGCTGAGGTAGAACAGGAGCTGGCCGGGGATGCCGACCTCGATGCCTACGTAGAAGAAGATGGCTACGATGCCGAGTACCAGCTGGCGGTAGCCCAGTGCGCCCTTGATGCCGGCCAGCACGTCCGACTTCTCCGTCTCAGGCTCTGTCAGCTGTGTGAACCATACGATGACGAACGATGCGGCGAAGATGGCGAGGGCGATGAGCAGCAGCGGCGTGACCGCCTTGAGGGAGGTGTCCTTCGTGATCTCGCTGATCATGGAGCCGGCCAGCATCGGGGTCAGCGTGGCAGCGAGCGAGTTCAGCGAACCGCCGGTCTGGATGAGCTGGTTGCCGCGGTTGCCGCCGCCGCCGAGCAGGTTCAGCATCGGGTTGACGACCGTGTTCAGGATGCAGACGCAGAAGCCGCATACGAAGGCGCCGAGCAGGTAGACGACATACGTGCCGAGGGCATCTCCGTCCATCGTACTGGAAACATACTGGATGGCGATGCCGACGAAGCCGAGGGCCAGGGCGACGAGGGCGGTCTTCTTGTAACCGTATCTGGTAATCATCATGCCTGCGGGAATGCCCATGAACAGGTAGGCGGCAAAGTTCATCATGTTGCCCATCATGCCGGCCCATTCATAGTGCTGCTTCCAGATGGTGCCGAACGGTGCGGCCATGTTGGTGACGAATGCGATCATCGCAAACAGGAACATCATGGTGATGATGGCCACCAGCGTCCCTCTTTTCTTTGTTTGATTTTCCATTTTTATGTTTATTGATTTGATTCTATGCGGGTTGCCTATTTCTCCACCCCGAACTTATAGATGGTCTTCTGCGTGTATTCCCGGCCCGGCTCCAGTACGACCGACGGGAAGTAAGGATGATTGGGACTGTCAGGGAAGTGCTGTGCCTCGAAGCAGATGGCACTCCGGCGCGGGAAGGTCGCCCCGTGCTGCCCCTTGAAGCCGTCGGCCCAGTTGTGGGTATAGACCTGTACACCCGGCTCGGTGGTATAGACCTCCATCGTCCTGCCGCTCTCCGGCTCTCTGATGCGGGCCGCGAACGACAGCTCGCCCTCCTCCTTCTTGTTCAGGACGAAGCAGTGGTCGTAGCCGGCACCGATTCTTATCTGTTCGTTGTCGGCGTCAATGTCCTGCCCGACCGGTTTCGGCGTGCGGAAGTCGAACGGCGTGCCGGCCACCTTCAGGATCTCGCCCGTCGGGATGGAAGTCTCGTCGATGGGGAGGTAGAAGTCGGCGTTGACCTGACACTCCAGGTTGTCCACAGTCGGCGTGGGATCGGCGATGCCGGCCAGCGAGAAGAAGCCGTGGCTGGTAAGGTTGAGGACCGTTCTTTTGTTGGTTTTGGCAGAATACTTGATGACAAGCTCGTCATCGTCAGTGAAGGAGTAGGCCACCCAGACTTCCAACTCGCCGCTGAACCCTTCTTCTCCATAAGGAGAGGTGTACTTCAGCACGACAGCGTGCCCGTTTACCTGCGTGGCATCCCATACCTTCGCATTGAATCCTTTCCGCCCGCCGTGCAATGCGTTGGGGCCGTTGTTGACGGCGATGTGGTATTCCTTTCCGTTCAGCTGGAAGCAGCCTCTGGCAATGCGGTTGCCGTAGCGGCCGATGAGGGTGGAGAGATAAGGCTCCGGGGAGTTGATGACGTCCTGGATGTTGTCATGCCCCTGTATGACGTTCGCCAGCCTGCCGTCTCTGTCGGGAACCATGATGGCGACGATGGCTCCGCCGTAGTTGGTGACGGCAACCTCGTTGCCCTTGGCATTCCGGAGTACGTAGAGGTCAGTCTTCTTGCCGTCGATCGTGGCCTGGAAGTCCTCTCTCTTCATGCCACAAGCATATCGCGTCTCTTCGCTGTTTACCATGATGTTTTGTTTTTAGTTACTGTCCAATGACCTGCAAAGTAAATAAAAATAAACGGAAACAGCAAACGAAATGCAGGAAATAAGCCTTTTGGGGTGTGTTAAAAACAATTAACCCTCCACCCGGGGGTGTCTGCGTGCTCTGCTGCTGCCGGTATGCGTTCGTGCAGGAGGTCCGCCTCCTCTGGCCTGTCTGCACAAATCTGCCCGATTTCCGCCGGCTGCTCCCTGCATCCGTCGGACGCTGTCCGGGCAACAGAACAGACCGGGGGCAGACCGGACAGAATCTTCCGGATCCTCACGATGGGAAAAGGTCGAAATGATTTCCGTTCCTCAAAAGAAAAGAAAAAGGTATTTCCTTTATCCGGGATGCAAAAAACAACAGTATCTTATGGGCGGTTTACTGACTATTCAAGGAGCAATGCGACCGGCCGTCGGCTATTGCCGACGCACCGGATATCATCCTCGGTTTCGTAGCCGCTTTCACGGCATCGCAAGTCCGAAACAAAACAAAACACTTGCTCTCTTCATTCTTTCGAGTGAAGAGAACCGGTGTTTTATGGCTTGATAATCAGCCGAAACACATTGCCGTATGAGAAACTTTTATTATCTTTGACACAGCTAACAGAATCCATTTGAAGACAAGACGAACTGATAATTAAAAATGTATGAAAGCTGAATTACTCTTCTTTTCCTACTTCTTTCTGCTCAGTTGCACAACAGGAAAGAGAAAGGCGGCAACCTTCCGCTCTCAATACGACACCGTATATATTTATGCGAAGGACGAGAAAGGACAGAAGATTTTCAATGTCATTTCCGAGAAGGCGGTAACAGACAACGGCGACCTGCTGTTTGACAAGGTAAGGACAGAGCGTCCGAGACAACTGAATCACAAAGAGTTTGAACTTGCCAGAACGGTTGTCAGGAAACATATCAAGGCGCATCAAGATGAGTACCTGCCCTTTGATTCTTATTTCCAGCAATATCTGGGCTACGAAAAGGGGGGTGCTTTGATGGCTGATGTCATCTTGTTTTCAGATTACAGAATCATCTATCAGAAAGGGGGCGCAGGCATTGCCCGCGAAGATTACAGAATCAAATTCAGATTTCTCAAGGAACTCGGGAAAGAGCGTAAGACGCTGACCGTAAACATAGACAAAGGAATTGTAGTCAAGAAGCAGGAGGTTCCCGAAGGACCGGCTTAATCCTTTGTCCGCACGAACGCAACAGCTTTCTCCCCATGCCACAACAGTCCTCTGACAACCAGCACACTGTCGTGCAGCTCTACAACCTCACAGCGGATGGCGTTCTTTCCGTCATACATCAGAAAAAGCGAGTCGTCCGAAAAACAGTAACTCCTGAACCACCTGCAGGTATCCCCTATCCCCGGGTCGTATGCCACAGCAGAATCCGTCACCTCAAGTGTCGGATACATGCCGACAGCTGTCTTTTCCACACCTCTCCAGTTCCCTGCAAACTCTTTGGGACAGACCGGCCCGTGCTTTCTGCCGCAACCGCAGAGCAGAACCGATAAAAGAACAGAATATAACAGGTATCTCATACTGCACGATTTTACAGGAAACAGCAGACAAGACAAATCCAAGTCCCATCAACAGCCGCCCAGAACACGCCAATACCATAACTCATCGGAGTATGAAACGAGTTCCTCAGCATAAAATTGTGCGGAACAACACTTTTCTTTTAATAAGAACATAACCGGCTGCCCAGCTGAACACACGCCCTTGCAATCTGAATTTTATTTACAAAGTAATTACGCATTAACTTCTGAAAACAGAAAAAGCAACCTGAGCCTCCTACCCCACAACAAACAAGCAATCAGACATTTACATTCCTCAAAAGAACAGGTGCTTAATTGGACGCTTACAGGGCGTTGGTAAGCCTCCAGTTAACGCCCTTTCGCACCGCAAGTAAGGCCTAATTCAATCGCAATTAACCGTATATCCACTCTCCTGACTTGAATTTTTATTACATCATAAGGGATGAGACGGATTAACAGGTTGCTTGCCATGGGGGAAGAAAGAGGAACCTTAATTCCGCAATAAAATACGCAATTTATTGTTAATGTGTTTAATAGCTCTCTGAGAAATAATTAATTAATTCTTATGACCTACTTACCATGTAAGTGCGTAAGCCTTTATTCCCAATCTATGTATTTAACGGAAAAACCGTATTGTTTTACCGCAGGAAGTGTTAATTCCGCGCATTTCCGGTTCTGTTATGTTTCTTTTTTGTATTTTTGCCCTATCCTAACAATATAACCACAGTGTATGAGCATGATGAAGACAGTCTTGAAAGCAGCGATATTCTCAGTATTATTCCTTTCCGGGGGAAACCTGGCAGCGCAGGTTTCACCTGTCCGGCTGGGTGTCCGTCTGGGTGGCGGAATGTCTGTCAATAAGGGAATAAACAAGATTCTCGTTCCGGAGGATTATTATTCCAATTACAATTTCAAAGACAAGTGGCAGCTTACTCCGACTGTCGGAGTGTTCGCACAGTATCATGTCACCGGTTCCATTATAGGTGTTGAAGGCGGATTCAACTATTGGCAGAAGGCATCACGGCTTGTCTATAATGATAATAAGGGGCTGGACTACAAGGTTACACCCCGTTATAATTACATCGGCGTATCTGCTCTGCTGAAGATCTATCCCTGGCGCAAAGGCTTCAACATCTCAATCGGCGGACGTGCGGGTGCCAACCTTAATGGCAAGGGCATATCTTACGGGAGTAATCAAGAAGACAGTAAGTTTGCAAACTATCATTTTGCCACTGTCGCAGAGACGGAACGGCTGATGAAGGAGAAACTGACAGGGCAGCCGGATATAGCCCTCGGCGGTGGCTTCGGGTATGAAATGGGCGCGCACTGGGCTGTGGACTTTCGTTATTTCTATGGTGTCAACCCAACGATAAAGACCGAGACGAATGACTATAACTGGGCAGAGCACTCTACTCATAGCCAGAATATAGAACTCTGCGTGAGTTATCTTTTCAATCTGTAAATCATTGTAATGCCCTATGAATAGCAGATTAAACAGACGGAACTGCCGTCTTTTCAGTATTACATTCGTTGTGTCTGCAATCGTCTTCGCTGCAATGGGTTGCAAAAATGACAAACCGGAACAGGTACAGGAAGTTCAGCAACCCATTAAAAGCAACCATTCTACGCCCTTGCCTCCACCTGTCATCAAAGATGAGCAGCCTCCTTTGCCTGAACAGAACGTCCCCAGGCATATATATAACAAGGTGAAGAGCCGGACACATTATACAGCAAAGAAAAAAACGAAAGGAAGTCATAAACATCATTCACTGCAAAAGACAAAGCATGCCAAAAAGACATCACGTATCAAGGGACAAGGCGTTTTCGCTTCGGTCCCTGTATCAGACGGGACTGATAATATAAACAATCCGCAAAATAAAAACACGGAATCGCCCCAGCAGACTGTGATCAAGGGAGAGGATAATATTTCCGGAGACAAAACGGAAAGCAACATCTCAACGAATCCTTCCAACACGGAACGTAATTCTTCAGACGTCCAAAGGCATTCTTTCCCTCACAGGCACCTGTTCCGTGTAGGACTTCGCACGGGCATCGGTTACTCAAAGATAACGGGATTAAGCAGTATTGTTGAAAACCATGACGTACGCCCTGCTTTCACAATGAGTGAACGTGGTGGTATAAATCCTCGTATCGGCATCTTTGGCACATGGCAATATCGTAGATTAGGTGCTGAGCTTGGCATTGACTACATCCGTGTTCTCAGCAAGCTGACGGAGCGCAAGATACCTGAAAATGTAACCGAGACCACACGGTTTCATTATGATTTCATTGCCCCGCAAGTCCTGTTCCGATTCTACGCTTTCCCGAAGTTCTATATGGGGGCAGGAATTAGTGCTGCTATTCCGTTCGGCAGCCGTAACATCGACTTCACCAATGACCGCGTTGGAGAGGTGTACCGGCAGCAGGCGGAACGCACGCAGGACCACCTGAGGGAATCCGTCAAGGCACGGGCGGCGTTCGTTCCTGCCATAAAGATCGGCTATGTTGATGCAAAGAACGGTCTGGAGGCCGGACTGGAATACGGTTTCGGATTCAATGACATGCTCCGCACCTGCGCCAATGACTACGGGTATCAGGAACGTACGAACAATCTGCAGACTGTCAGCCTTACCATCGGGTACAGTCTTCCTCTCGGAAAAGCCAAATAAACAGCATCCTCGAATCATATTAAAACAGTCTCTATATGAAACATAAATACCTCACGGCAGTTTCCTTCTTTCTATCCGCTCTTTCTGCCGCGGCCCAGACCCCCGGTGGCGTAGACGGGCCGACGGTATGGTCACGTGATTCCGCCTCTGTCCGGGTCGCTGCCGGAACCGGACTTACCTATATAGGCGTAAGTAAGGTATACGGCGAAAAAGAACAGGCAATATGGTCTCTCGGCAGCGGAAAAGCGGTCACCCGTATGCAGACAACCGCGCGTGCCGCCAATCTTGGTGACGGTACCTTCATGAACTATGCCAAGGACACGCTGTCCGAAATGCGGCTTTACAGCTATACGACCTCCTCCAGTGTGGGCGGCGGCCAGACGCTGCACATCGGGCGGAACGGGGACACCAGGCTGCCTGTAAGGAACCTTGACGGCAGGACCGTCGAGTATGCCGTCTTCGACCGCCGCCTTTCCGATGCAGAACGCTGCCGTGTGGAAAGCTGCCTCGCATTGAAATACGGCGTGAGCCTTCGCAGCAGTTACCTCAACTCAAGAAGCGAGGTTATTTGGAATGGATATGCCGACAGAGGCTACAGCCACCGTATAGCTGGTCTTATCTCAGACAAAGCCTCTGCCCTGCATAAGACAAGAGCCAGGAGCTGTGAGGAAGACGGTTTTCTTACTGTCAGCATGAACAGGCCGCTTCAAGACGGGGAGAGCATTCTCTGGGGTGACGACAACGGCAGACTTTCTTTCCGTCAGAGCAGGGCTTACGGCAAGTGGCTCGGCAGACGGTGGATGGATGCAGCGACACGGGTTCCCAATCCAGGCGTCGACATTGCAGCCGACAGCCGTCAGCTGCGCCAGATACGGCCGCTATCTGAAGGCGAGAGCTATTATCTTGCCGTTGACCCCACGGGCACGGGCAGTTTCCCTGTCAAGGATCTGAGGTATCACAAGGCCGACAGGGTCACGGCCGACAGCATCGTCTTCAGGGACGTGCCGTTGGGCAGCCATTCCGTCTTCACGCTACGGGCTGCCAGAGACATGTTCACGACGATAGAAGTAGTGCAGCCCACGGAGAAGAGCGGCAGTACAGGAACACTTTCTGTCAGAGTAACAGGCGGTATCGCTCCTTACAAGATGACCCTGCAGAGAGAGCACATGTCCGTTTTCAATCGTACCACAAGCGACAGCATACAGTCTGCTGACGGACTCATAGAAGGGAAATACCTTCTTACGACGACAGACCATGTGGGCAACAAGGCTGAGAACGAGTTTCAGATATCGAAGACGGGTATCACAGAGATTCCTTCCATGAATCCTTCCGACGGAAACAGTGACTTCTTTGCGAATGTAAGTGTAAGCCCTAATCCAACGGTGAATGGATATGTCAGCGTACAGGTGGAACTGGGCGAAGCGGCTCCGTTGGACATGGCGCTCTATACGTCTGGCGGCGCTCTCGTCAGCCGCCAGACGAATCTGCCTGATACGTATTTCTCAACCAAAGTCCATCTGCCACAGACAGGTGTTTACTTATTGACACTGCAGAGCGGTACCAAAGAAAAGACATTCAAACTGATGAGGAAGTAAATACCTCTGTCATCCTTTATAGAGCCTGCCAACGCAAGTATATATATTGAAGACCTCCAGGCCTGAAACAAAACAGACAGAATAATGACGCATTCTGCACATTCACTCCTCCTTCCGTTCCTGTTGCTTTCAGGAATCATACTAAACTCCTGTAATGGTGGGAGTAGTCGTTCTGCTAAAGAAACTGTAATCAGTGATTCTACATCCAGTGATACAGTCTCTTCTGTACAAAAAGACAGCACTTCCCCAAAAACTACTTCCTTACGAACACAAGTTAAGGACAGTATACAGAACTCTTCTGTGAAGAGATTCTCCAAAGAAGTTGTAAGAAATCAAAAGTTGAATCGTGTAGACACTCACAAGCCGGACAGGAAATCTGCAGGACTTTTTGCTGACTTAGGCAGACGTACCGTCAGTAAGTTCTTTACCAACTCCGACGGCGACACGCTCAATGTCGGGCGTGCCCGGCTTGCCGTACCGCGTGAGGCTATGGCGAAGGGCAAGGTTCTCAGTATCACTCCACTTAGAAGGGGAGAATTACCGACCTTGCCTACAGGCATGGTGAATGTTACAGGCGGCTGTGACACCTTAATGGCAAGAACCGATACGGTGTCAGGTTATCGTTTCTTACCTCATGGTAATCATTTCGTCCATCATCCGGCAAGTATCGCAGTACCTTACGACAGCACGCTGATACCGAAAGGTTATACCGTAGATGATATCCACACCTATTACTATGATGAACTGCACCGACGCTGGACAATGCTCCGGTCGAAAGGTATTGATACCAGACGTGAGGTGGCGATGGCGGAGACCTCCCACTTCACGGATGTCATCAACGGCATCATCAAAGTTCCGGAGAGTCCCGAAACACAGAACTATGTTCCCACAGGTATCAGTGAGCTGAAGGCTGCTGACCCAGCAGCAGGTATTCAGCAGATTGAAGCTCCATCAGCTAATCAGAATGGTACGGCAACACTGTCCTATCCTTTTGAAGTTCCTGCAGGACGTAATGATATTGGTGTAAGTGCCGGCTTACAGTACAGCAGCGAGGGCGGCAGCAGCTTTGCAGGCTATGGATGGAGCCTTCCCGTGCAGAGCATTGACATAGAGACCCGATGGGGTGTACCACGTTTCGATGATCAGTATGAAAGTGAGAGCTATCTCCTCATGGGACAGCAGCTCAGTGACCGACTCTATCGTAGGACCGACTCTTTGTCACGTCAGACTGATAAGCAGTTCTATCCAATGACTGAAGGCGGGTTCAGTAGGATTATCCGAAAGGGTAACAGCCCGAAGAACTATTACTGGGAAGTGACTGGCAAGGATGGTACAGTCTACAGTTACGGCGGACACGATGGTCATGTCAGTGATGCTACTTCTCTTACTGACACCAGGGGTAACCGTATCAGATGGGCGCTTGACCGCATCACCGATGTCCACGGGAACTTTGCCGCTTTCCATTACATGAAGTCTGGCAATAACCTTTATCCGGAACGCTATACATGGACAGGATTCGGGGAGACGGAAGGGCTGTACAGCATTGAGTTTGATATTGACTCTACAGCCGCAGAACGAAAAGATGTGACGAGTAGCGGAAGGTTGGGCATAATGCAAAAGGACAAAGGGCTACTCCGTAAGGTCACGGTGAAGAATAATGGTCAGCAGCTCCGCAGCTATACCTTAAACTATGAAGAAGGACCGTTTGGCAAAATGCTGCTAAAGAGCATTGATCAGAACGATAGTAGGGATGGTAAGGTTGCTACACAATCCTTTGACTATTACAATGACCTCAAAAATGGGCTTTTCTCTTCTAAGGCAGAATTATGGAAAGCTCAATCTGACGACTATGAATCACTGCTGAAACACACTGTCCGCGGATGTAATGACAACCTCAGCATGCTGGGTGCCGGTTACTCCTCAAGTAAATCTGCAGGTACAGGCATGCTCTTCGGCTTCGGTCTTGCCGTCGGGACACTGAATGTCGGAACGACAGGTACGCACAGTTCGAGCCGGAATCTTGGCAAGGTCGCTTTTGTCGACATAGACGGTGACGGACTCCCTGACAAGCTTTTCCAGCAGTACGGCAAATTGTTCTATCGTAAGAACCTGAATTCCGATGCCGTAAAGACCTCCTTTAGTAACCCTATCGCAATACAAGGGGTCAATTCCTTTTCAGAAGGAAAGAGTAAAAGTTTCTCCATCAGCGCTGAAGTTGCAGCTGAGATAGGTAAGGTCGGTAAAACTAAGGGGTCTGCCGGCATCAGTTATACCCGTACGACAGGTAAGGACAGGACAAGTACCTTTCTCTATGACTTTAACAGTGACGGCCTTACGGATATAGCCGTAAATGGACGTGTCTATTTTAACCATATAATAAATGGGAAGCCTGTCTTTACTACAAAAAGTGGTGTTACAGCTAATCCTGTTATAGAGAAAGGTTCTGCCATAGACAGCCATTTTGTACCAGACTACAGGCTCATCCGCGACTCTTTGGAAAAGGAATATCCTCTGAATGATGCTGTCCGTATGTGGCGTGCACCATTTGACGGAACAGTCAATATTAAGAGTACGATTGAGAAAATAAGCAGCCAAGGTGATGGTATCATCTATAGTATACAGCATGAGAATGAGGGATTCATGATTCGAGACTCCTTGTTGCAGGTTGGAAGTAAAACACATAATCTTCATTGTAGTGTAAAGGCCGGTGACAGGCTTTTCTTCCGCCTTCAGTCCAGATATGACGGAGATGACGACAGGGTACTCTGGAATCCGATCATTACCTATACCTCCTTACCGGTCGGCAAGGACAGGTATCTTTCATCTGATTTGAAAGCATACGACAGCAAGGCCGATTACATCGAGGGTGAAAGTGATGTCGCCGTCTTCAACCGTACGGGCAAGGTAAAGCTTCATGCTCCTTATACGAAGGAAAGGACCTCTGATGATGTCACGCTCACCGTCACACGGCGGGACGTCCGTGGCGAAACGGTCATAAAGCGCATTGTCCTTCCGGCCGACAGCGTTGTCAAAGACGCCTATGACTACACGGCTGATGTGAGCGAGGAGGATTCAACATCCCTTGTCTTTGTGATTGCGACGACTTCGCCCATAGACTGGACCAAAGTCCGATGGGAGTGCAGTTACCGTTATGACGGTGATACGGACGCCGTCCGCCTCGTCGCTTCCCGCAGGATGTTCAACAAGCCTGTCAGCATTGCGGAGGGCAGAAGCCTGAAGCCGGGGGCGACCGCCCTGGACAGGAGATACCGACCCGTGCTGTCCATTGTCCCGGTGCTTTCCGTCCAGCGCGAGAACAGGGACGATGACAGGGACACGGCGGCCGTCTGTCTTACTTTACATGACAAAGACGGGCTGCCGGTACTGCACCATACCTGCCGGCTGGGAACCTCCGATACGCTCAGACCCGATACCGTCACGGTCAAGGACACCGCGCTTATCAGGCGGCTGGCTTCAGGAAAGGTAACGGCAACCTTTGCCATATCAAATGAACTGTCAGCATCAATTCAAGCTAAGGTACGGTTCCTGCGTGACAGCCTCTCTTACCGGAGTGCTGCTTCTGCTGTTGTTACTTCTGAGCAGCGCGTGCTTGTCGACACGCTGGAGGCCTGTGTGTTCTCCGGATACAACTCCGTCGACTTCGGCAGCCTCTATCGCGGCTGGGGACAGTTCGCCTATAACGGCAACAAGGCGTACGCCTCCCGCCCCATCGACGTGTCCGCCTTGAGGATCGACAGGGAGAAATACAGGGACATCGCCGAGCATTACCATGCCACACACGACGGGAACAGACTTGCGGAGAGTCTCACCCCCGTCAACGAGCAGCGTTTCCTGGTGATGGGCTATAATACGAACAGAAGGATGTTCGTCGGAGGTTCAGAACATGTTTTCATTACTGTAGACACTATATGCAGTTCCCGTATCGGTGAGGATGTAATCCGGATAGACAGCGTTGACTATGCGGAGAATGCCGGGGAACTGCCTGCCCCGGTGCTTGTCAGCAGCTCGAAGAGCAATGGCTACAGTGTCAGCGGCAGTTTCTTATTTGCAGGGCTAAGCGGAAGTAAGACTACACAGACCTCTTACAGCAAGATTGCTTTAATGGATATCAACGGCAATGGTTACCCAGACTGGCTGGATGACAATGATGGTGCTATTATTGCACAATATACGAAATCTACAGGAGTTCTTGGTAATGAAAGGATGAAAATAGATGTAGGACAGCCAGAATTCAAATCTGAAGCATGGACAATTGGAGCAAGTCTTACCGCAGAGAAAGCTGTTAAAGAAGCAAAGAAAAAAGGTAATAATTCTAATGATGCGACGGCCGTCCCCGTAAGTCCGCAGCCCGCACAGGGCCAGACACAGAACGGGAACAGCGCCGATGCCAGCGGACATGCCGCTTCAGAGGGGAACGGCGTCTCGAAGGCGTCGGTGAGCGCCAGCGGTGATTTCACTTCAGGAAAAGCCCATACGGAAAGGGACTGGACGGACCTTAACGGTGACGGGCTCCCTGATATGCTCTATAATGGCAAGGTCAGATATGGACTCGGTTATAATTTCACTGATGAACAGGCCAGCGGGGTGTCTGCCATAGAATCTTCCGAGAACAGCACCTGGGGCGCCGGTCTGGGAACCAGGATCCCCGTTCTCGGAACTGCGGACATCTCCTTCGGGTTCAACGGCACCCGTACTACCACAAAGAACAGCAGCTCTTTTGTCGACGTCAACGGTGACGGCCTGCCTGACATGGTCACCCGTGACGGTGAAAAAATCAACATAGCCTTCAATACCGGCGCCGGCTTCATGCCGAATGCACATGAGGCAAATGGACAAATTAACCAGTCTCTGGCAACTTCTGTTTCCAAGTATGGTAATTTCTCTGTCTCTATTCCCATTCATGTCTGGATATTGAAATTCAGACTTACATTCAAGGGAGTAGGTTCTTTGTCTGACGGTGTCAGCTGTACCGAGGCCGCGATGAGGGACATCGACGGTGACGGACATCCAGATATTATTGTCGCTGACGGAGGAAAGCAGCTTGTTGTCTACCGCAACCTCACGGGCAGAACGAACCTGCTGCGCTCCGTGACGCTTCCTTTCGGCGGACATATCCATATCGGGTATGAGCAGACGGCTCCGAGTTACGACCTGCCGGGGCGCCGCTGGGTGATGTCATCGGTTGAGACGACAGGCGGATACAGGGAGAACGGAGCGGTACGGAGCAGGAACACCTTTGAATACAGCGGCGGCTACCGTGACCGCCGTGAGCGTGACTTCTACGGTTTCAGGCAGGTGCGTACCAATCAGATAGATACCGAGAACGGTGACAGGCTCTACCGTTACTCCGTACAGACCTACGGCAGGAACAGGGATTACCATGCGCATGGGCTTGTTACGAGTGAATATCTCTATACCGCTGACGGAAAGAAGCTGCAGGGATCTGTCTATGACTACGACCTGAAGACGCTTGCCGCAGGCAGCAACACGGCAGACGCTGTTGTCTTCCCTGCCCTGAAGACGCTCGTCCAGAGTAACTTTGATGTAGATAGTGGGGACAGTCTGGCGGTTGCTGTCAGCAATACTTACGATGACTATGGTAACCTGCAGGGATATAAGGAGACGGCAGCGGGTTATAGCTTAGAGGCAGACATCAGCTATCATAAGATAGCGGATAAGTATATCGTCGGTGTCCCGAGCCATATCACTGTCAGCAGCGGCGGCAGGACTTACCGTGAACGCTCAACGAAAGTGGACGGAAACGGTGAGATAACGGAGATCATGCTCCATAACGGTGACAGGCCGTCTATCTATAACATGACATACGACGGCTATGGTAACATCACACGCATGACGAAGCCGGAGAACTACAGTCATCAGCGTATGTTCTATGCTTATACGTATGACGACCGCTATCATAGTCTTTTGACAAGTGTCAAGGATGCGTACGGCTACAGCTCCAGCACGGCTTATGACGGTCTTTGGAATGCGCCTTCTGTAACCACCGATCTCAACGGGCAGAAGGTGGAATACACCTATGACGCACTGGGCAGACAGCAGACGATCCGTGCTCCGTATGAGATAGAAAGCGGTCAGCCGTTTACTATCCGTTTTGAATACTTCCCTGCAGAGCGTAAGGCGCATACCGTCCATTATTCCAAGGAGGGGAACATTGACACTTATACCTTCGCCGACTCGCTGATGCGTGCTGTCCAGACAAAGCAGACGGGTGTGGTGTGGTCTGGTGGCAGCAATCAGAAAGTCTCTATCGTCAGTGGAAGGGCTGTCATCGATGCCTTCGGACGTAACATTACAGCTTATTACCCAATGACGGAGAGCTATGGTAACATCGGCACTTACAACCATGCTACGGGTGATCTGCAGGCAAAGACGGAGTATGATGCACACGACCGTACCACGAGTGTTACGCTTGCTGACGGCAGTGTGACACGTACGGCTTATGCTGTCGGCAGCCATGAGGGTGAACCGATGCTCCGGACAACGGTCACGGATGCGCTGGGACGACATGCGGAGAGCTATACCGATGCCAGGGGGCGCAACCGGGAGACGGTACAGCATGCAGGAGGCGAAGACATCAGGGTGAAGTACGGCTATGACCCTGTCGGTCAGGTGATGACGGTGCAGCATCCCAACGGCAGGGAGACGAAGTATGCCTATGACCTGTTAGGGAGAAAGCTCATGGTGAATCATCCTGATGCGGGTGAGACGGACATGACCTACGATGCGGCGGGCAACCTCCTGACGAAGCTCACGGCAGAGCTTAGGAAGTCGATATCCGACAAGGGCTGCATCTCTTACACCTACGACTTCGAACGGCTGCACGAGGTGCTCTATCCTGAAAACCTGTTTAACCGTGTCACTTATACCTACGGCAAGGCCGGCGACAAGTACAACCGTGCCGGTCGTCTTGCCCTCGTTGAGGATGCGAGTGGCGGTGAAGCCTATTACTATGGTAGACAGGGTGAGGTGACGAAGACTGTCCGTACAGTCATGGCGAGCGTGGCGGATATCAGGACTTATGTCTATGGTGCTACGTATGACAGCTGGAACCGTGTGCAGACGATGACTTATCCTGACGGTGAGGTGGTAACCTATCACTACAATGCTGCTGGACAGGTAGAGAGCCTGACGAGTAATAAACAGGGACGTGAGAGCGTTATTGTTGACAGGATAGGTTACGACAAGGAGGGTCATACGGTCTATACGAAGCTCGGTAATGGCACGGAGACAACCTATACATACGACAAGCAGCGTGAACGTCTGCAGGTGATGAACCTTACAGCGGACGGTCAGACTGTGATGGAGAACAGGTACCAGTATGATGCTGTGGATAATATCCTCGGTATTACAAATGCTGCCAACCCAACGTCGCTGACGAAACTCAACAAGGCGAAGTTAGGAGGAAGGAGTATGCATGTGTATGAGTATGACGAGCTGAACCGCCTTGTCCATGCAAGTGGCAGAGCGAAGCGTGCATCGTATGATATGGTGATGTCGTTCGGACGGATGAGCGAGCCGCTGACGAAGGTACAGAAGGTGGACTCAACGACGACAGCCGGGTCTTATGACTTTGCTTATAGGTATGAGGACAGTAACCATCCGACGGCTCCAACACAGATAGGTCACGACCATTACACCTACGATGCAAATGGTAATCCAACATTAGTAACGAACGACTCTACGAATACTACTCGTGAGATGTATTGGGATGAAGACAACCGACTCATGGTCTTAAGCGATAACGGTAAGACGAGTCGTTACACTTACAACGCTGCCGGCGAACGTATTATGAAGAGTTACGGTACGATGGAGGGCGTATATATCAACGGTGCACCACAGGGAATAACCTTCCATGAAACAGATAATTTTACGCTTTATCCTGCAAGTATCCTCTCTGTAAACAAGAATCGCTTTACAAAGCATTACTTCATCGGGGACAAGCGAATCGCCAGCCGTATCGGTACAGGCCTGTTCAACAACGTTTACGGGCGCAACGGCTCATACGTAACCGCCGGTCAGCAGGACTATGCAGAGCGCATGAACCAGATCCAGCGTCAGAAGGAAGCGTATTACAGGCAGCAGGGCATCGCCCCCGGCGTGCCGACGATGAAGGGTGCGTACGGTGATCCGGAGAACACGCACATCGGCTACAACTCCATCATCAGGGAGCTGGGCAACCACGACGTACCGCAGGGCTGGGTACAGACTCCACATCCTAACACGACACCAGGCACTAACCCCGGCCCTCCTGTCTCCTGGAACGACCCGAGCAACCCCGATGACCCGCAGGCTGGTTATGGTTACATCCCTACTGACACTACAAAGGAAGAGGCCTTCTTCTATCACAGTGACCATTTAGGCAGTACGTCCTACATCACAGACGATAAAGCCAATATCACTCAATATGATGCCTACCTGCCGTACGGTGAGTTGTTGGTTGACGAGCATAGTAGCAGTGAAGACCTGCCGTATAAGTTCAACGGCAAGCAGTTCGATGAAGAGACAGGTTTGTACTATTACGGTGCAAGGTACATGAACCCTGTGGCTAGTATTTGGTATGGGGTGGATCCGTTGGTGGAGAAGAATCCAAATATATCAAGCTATATATATTGTGATAATAATCCTATAAGATTCATTGATCTTATTGGTAAAGAAGGAGAGAATGCTAATAATTCAAAAGGAGGAAATAAAACTGTCCGTGTATATATATTTGAGAAGAAATGGAAGTATATATACATGAATCATAAAAGAGGTATTGCGAAAGGTAATCCAACGCTGTTAACTTATGATTCAAGTAATATAAATGCTGCTAGAAGAAGAACTGCAGCATTGAAAGCCAGCGGAATATCTTCTTCCCCACAAGTAGATCGGGATGAATACCCATATGCACATACAGAAGAAGGTGGATCTAATGCTTCTGTTATGCAAGTTCCAAGATCAGAGAATCGATCTCATGGACAGTATTTGAGTACTTTGGTGAAAAGTAATAATATGAAGACAGGAGACCATTTCCTAATTATTTTAGTTCCTGACAATAGTAAAAAAGAAAAGCAGCATATTCCTATTGGTTCTACAGTTCCTGTCACTGAAAAAATACATCCCAACCGAGATGTTGTTAAGAATATTGCAATAGGAGCAACTGTAGTAGCCATTCTTAAAAGTATAGGCACAATTGCTGAAAAGATAGTTTCAAGGACTGTAACTCCAATAATAGTTCCGCCAACAACATCAATGAGTATAGAAATGCAGTATCAACAATATAATGATAATTTACGATGAACTTAAAGGAGAAATTAAATTTACTGGAAGGTGAATTAACTCGAATAGAGAGCCCCATTCTTAGATTGTTAAGAGATAGTAATGATGGTTTTGACAGAGATCAAACCGCTCATGTGCTTACAAATCTTGGAATGTGCCCTCTTCAAATGCTACTTGATTTTTATGATTGGGCTACAGGGGCAGATGAGAATATTCTTTTTAATATAAATAATCAGGTAAAACTTTCCACAATAGGGAATCCCGCAAAAGTTTCAATTACTACGAGTTTGTACATGTTAGATGCAACAACAGATGATTTTTTTGCACATAGAAAGATGCTTCCTTTTATTTATAATGGTATCATGGAAGATCCCATACTGATTGATTTGTCGCCGAAAAGTAAAACCATTGGAGCACTATATTATTATAGTCCACAAGTGACATTATCTGTAGATCCTATTATGATTTATGATTCATTAGAGTTATGGATTGATACAATGTTATTATGTTATTCAAATGGCATCTATAAAATAAAACCTAATGGAATGTTAGTTGCCGATGTAGATAAGGAGATTAAAATAACAAGGGAACTCAATCCACACTCTATCTATTGGGATTAATACACAACACTGTATGGTCTTTTCCATAAAGACGCTTTCAGTTGTACATCTCCCATCCCTATGGTTACGGATGAACAATGCTCCCTCTGTAACCACCGACCTCAACGGGCAGAAGATGGAATACACCTACGATGCACTGGGACGTCAGCAGACAATCCGTGCTCCGTATGAGATAGAGAGCGGTCAGCCATTTACTATCCGCTTTGAGTACTTCCCTGCAGAACGCAAGGCACATACCATTCATTATTCTAAGGAAGGCAACATAGATACCTATACCTTTGCCGACTCGCTGATGCGTGCCGTCCAGACGAAGCAGACAGGTGTGGTTTGGTCTGGTGGCAGCAATCAAAAGGTCTCCATCATCAGTGGAAGAGCTGTTATCGATGCCTTTGGACGTAATATTACAGCTTATTACCCAATGACGGAGAGCTATGGTAATATTGATACTTACAACCATGCTACAGGTGATCTGCAGGCAAAGACAGAGTATGATGCACACGACCGTACCATGAGTGTTACGCTTGCTGACGGCAGTGTGACACGCACAGCCTACAGTATCGGTAGCCATGACGGTGAACCAATGCTCCAGACAACGGTCACGGATGCACTGGGACGACATGCGGAGAGCTATACGGATGCCAAGGGGCGCAACCGTGAAACGGTGCAGCATGCTCGTGGTGAGGATATCATGGTGAAGTACAGCTATGACCCTGTCGGACAGGTGATGACGGTTCAGCATCCTAACGGCAGGGAGACGAAGTATGCCTACGACCTACTTGGTCGGAAACTGATGGTGAACCATCCTGATGCTGGTGAAACGAATATGACCTATGATGCGGCGGGCAACCTCCTGACGAAGCTTACGGCAGAGCTTAGGAAGTCGATATCTGACAAGGGTTACATCTCTTACACCTACGACTTCGAACGACTCCATGAGGTGCTTTATCCTGAAAATCTCTTTAATCGTGTTACTTATACCTATGGTAAGGCTGGCGATAAGTATAACCGTGCCGGTCGTCTTGCCCTCGTTGAGGATGCTTCGGGTGGTGAAGCCTATTACTATGGTCGTCAGGGTGAGGTGACGAAGACCGTCCGTACAGTCATGGCGAGCGTGGCGGATATCAGGACTTATGTCTATGGTGCTACGTATGACAGCTGGAACCGTGTGCAGACGATGACTTATCCTGATGGTGAGGTGGTTACCTATCACTACAATGCTGCTGGACAGGTTGAGAGTCTTACGAGCAATAAACAGGGACGTCAGAGCGTTATTGTTGACAGGATAGGTTACGACAAGGAGGGTCATACGGTCTATACGAAGCTCGGTAATGGCACGGAGACTACCTATACATACGACAAGCAGCGTGAACGTCTGCAGGTGATGAACCTTACAGCGGACGGTCAGACTGTGATGGAGAACAGGTATCGTTATGATGCTGTGGATAATATCCTCGGTATTACGAATGCCGCCAACCCAACGTCGCTTACGAAACTCAACAAGGCGAAGCTGGGAGGAAGGAGTTCGCATACGTATGAGTATGACGAGCTGAACCGCCTTGTCCACGCAAGCGGCAGGGCGAAGCGTGCATCGTATGACATGGTGATGTCGTTCGGACGGATGAGTGAGCCGCTGACCAAGGTACAGAAGGTGGACTCAACAACAACTGCTAAGTCTTATGACTTTGCTTATAAGTATGAGGACAGCAACCACCCGACAGCTCCGACACAGATCGGCCACGACCATTACACATACGATGCAAACGGTAATCCAACGCTGGTAACGAACGATTCAACCAACACTACCCGCGAGATGTACTGGGATGAAGACAACCGTCTGATGGTACTCTCTGACAATGGCAAAACGAGTCGATATACTTACAATGCTGCTGGTGAACGCATCATGAAGAGTTACGGTACGATGGAAGGTGTGTATATCAATGGTGCACCGCAGGGTATTACATTCCATGAGACGGACAACTTCACGCTTTATCCTGCAAGTATCCTCTCTGTAAACAAGAATCGCTTTACGAAACATTACTTTATCGGTGATAAGCGCATAGCTTCAAGGATAGGAACGGGTCTGTTCAATAATGTCTATGGACGCAACGGTTCATACGTAACGGCTGGTCAGCAGGACTATGCAGAACGTATGAATCAGATTCAGACACAGAAAGAGGCGTATTATAAGAAGGTGGGTGTAGCCCCTGGTGTACCAACAGAGAAGGGTGCGTATGGTGATCCGGAGAACACGGGTGTAGGGTATAATGCCGTCCTCACTGAACTCGGCAACCATGATGTGCCACAGGGTTGGGTACAGACTCCGAAGCCGAACACCACACCAAATACCAACCCCGGTCCACCTGTAAGCTGGAACGACCCGAGCAACCCTGATGACCCGCAGGCTGGTTATGGTTACATTGCTAACGACACAACGAAAGAGGAGACCTTCTTCTATCATAGTGACCACCTCGGCTCAACGTCTTACATCACAGATGATAAAGCCAACATCACACAGTATGATGCCTACCTGCCGTACGGCGAACTGTTGGTTGATGAACATAGTAGCAGTGAAGACCTACCGTATAAGTTCAATGGCAAGGAATTGGATGAAGAAACTGGACTGTATTACTATGGTGCCAGATATATGGACCCAAAAATCTCATTATGGTATGGAAGTGATCCTCTAAGTGAAGAATATGAAAATGTATCTACTTTTGTATATTGTCATGGGAATCCAATATGTTTATTCGACCCGGATGGACAAGGTGATTATTACACAAATGGAGGTGTATGGTTAGGCTCTGATCAAAAGAAAGATAATTTTGTTTATACAGCCAGTGGCGTCCATCAGAGTAAGGACAAAAATGGAAGTATGGTAAATGTTTTCGAAAATCCCCAGAAATTATCAATATCTCATTCCAAATTTATAAGCCAATCTTCAACAGTATATGGCGAGAGTAGTGCTTATAGAGTCCGAGATAAAAAAAGTGAACCATCGGAAGATTTGAAAAAGGAGATGTATGCAATTGCAAGTGTTCATCAGCGGAATTCAAAGGCTTATGGAATAAGTTCTGAGCCTGCAAAAGATTTTAGAAGTAAAAGTGCTAAAGAAAGAAATGATTTACCTCTTATGCGGACAGCTATTGCTGCTGAAATTAATGCACTTAAAAATGGTATAGATTATAGTTATGGTGCAACAATGTGGGATGGGGCCGAGCAAGCCCAATTCTCAGAAAATGAACAGCGTAAAAGTAATGGTCATTTTGAAATACATATGAATACTATGGGTTGGAATATTTCTCCAAAACATTATGCTCAGTGGAAAAATAATATTGGTAAATCATTCAAAGCACCTATGATTCGTGCTGCACGGGATTCTTTTTATAACTCAGTAACAAAGAAGTCAAATCCTAACCCTAATGCGGGAAAAATGCGGTTACAATCCACTGCTGTATATGGTAGAACAATATTTTGGAAAACAAATTAATAAAAATCTGTCATTATACAAGATATTAATTATGAAAGTGTTTTTACTTCTTTTTTTATTATATTTTCCTCTTAACAGTAAAGTAGCGGAAGATCATCAGGTGGATGTTACCTTATCGTATGAATCTGGGTATATTTCCAAGAGTCTATATATAAATGGAAAGAAAGAAGCTGTCTATAAAAGCAAGAAAAAGAAACCTATAAGGCTCACAAAAGTCGAGAAAGATATGCAAAATATCTTTTTCGAACAATTAAAATACTTGGAATCGTGGGGGGTGAATATAAAATATCCGGAGGTTATTTTCGAAGACCTTTGTATTATCTCTGATATATTATCCAATTATGATAAGTCGGAAATTCAATCTTTTATTCAAACAAAAGGCGATTGTAAAACAATTAATATATTAAAAATCAACAAATATTACACATATATTAATGCAAGAGTCGATTATGTTTTAACGCTCACAATAGTTATAGAAAAAGGCTTACTTAAAGAGTTCCGATATGAATACAAGCCAGATTTTTCTGACGAGACCGTTATTTACAGATGTCAGTACAAATATGATAATTATGGTAGAATTATATATATAACAACTTTAGGGAAAGAAAAAAATGAGATTAGAATAACATATGCGAGTTTAAGATAATAAGAAAGACTGTCTCATGAGCAATAAATTCGGGTAAGAATGGACTATTATCGAGAAGTTAGGTTATGAACATACCGTTTCTACTAATTTCGGTAATGGGATGGAAAGCAATTACACTTACAACACGTAGCACGAATGTTTGCAAGAGGTGATGTTCATCTCGTCGGGTAATACCGTCATGCAGAACAAGTACAAGTACAACTTAAACTTGGTGGATAATATCCTCGGTATCACCAACAGTGCCAATTCGCAGAATATCACTGAGAAGAACAAGGCGAAGCTCGGCGTTGCATACAGCCACAGCTACACTTACGATGGCATCAACCGATTGGTCTCTGCAAACGGCAAGGCCAAGACGGCATCGTACTGGCTCGATATGACCTACGGCATCATGGGCGAGCCGCTCACCAAAAAGCAAAAGGTGGATTCGAGCAAGGTGGCACAGTCGTATGCGTTTGCTTATCTGTACGAGGCCGGCGACCACCCTACGGCGCCCTCGCAAATCGGGCATAACCATAACACTTACGATGCCAACGGGAATCCGCTCACGGTAACCAACGATGGCACGAGCGAGACACGCGAGATGTACTGGGACGAGGACAACTGGCTGATGGTGCTTTCGGACAACGGCAAGACGAGCCGCTATACCTACAATGCCAGTGGCGAATGGATTATCAAGAGCCATGGAACGATGGAGGGCGTATATATCAACGGTGCTCCGCAGGGGATTACGTTCCACGAGACCGACAACTTCACGCTCTATCCGGCCTCAATTCTGACGGTGAACAAGAACCGCTTCACGAAGCACTACTTCATCGGCAGCCAGCGTATAGCTTCAAGAATCGGCACGGGTCTGTTCAATAATGTCTATGGGCGTAACGGCTCATACGTAACGGCTGGTCAGCAGGACTATGCAGAACGTATGAATCAGATACAGAAGCAGAAAGAAACATACTATAAACAGCAGGGCATTGCCCCTGGTGTACCTACAGAGAAGGGTGCGTATGGTGATCCAGAGAACACTGGTGTAGGGTATAATGCCGTCCTCACCGAACTCGGCAACCATGATGTGCCACAGGGTTGGGTACAGACTCCACGCCCTAACACCACACCGAATACCAACCCCGGTCCACTTGTAAGCTGGAACGACCCAAGCAACCCTGACGACCCACAGGCTGGTTACGGTTTTATCCCTACTGACACTACAAAGGAAGAAACCTTCTTCTATCACAGTGACCATCTCGGCAGTACGTCTTACATCACAGACGATAAAGCCAACATCACTCAATATGATGCCTACTTGCCGTATGGAGAGTTATTAGTCGACGAGCATAGTAGCAGTGAAGACCTGCCGTATAAGTTCAACGGCAAACAGTTCGATGAAGAGACTGGTTTGTACTATTATGGTGCAAGGTACATGAATCCTATGACAAGTCTATGGTATGGAGTGGATCCTTTGGCAGAGAAGTTTACAGCAATGGGGGGATATGTGTATACATTATGTAATCCAGTCAAGTTTATAGACTTAAAGGGTAAGAAACCAACGACAAAAGAAGCAGCACTTATTTCAAAACATGTTTATGGGGGGAGTGATGCTGCGGATACTCAAAGAGATTTAAGAAAATCTGGATGGAAAGTGTCCCATATGTTTGATGATTTAGATTTATCTAGTGAGTCAGGCTTAAAATCTCAATTCTATGAGCGGACAAAAAATGGGAAAAAAGAATTCTGTTATGCGTTTGCTGGTACAGACTTTACATCCATTGGAGATGATGTAACGGACGTTCAGCAATTTTTTGGAGGAGTTCCCAGACAATATTCAGAAGCCGTTTCAAATGCAGAAGTTATATCAAATATATTAGAAGAGAAGTATGGTAAAAACGTTGATCTTACTTTTGTTGGACATTCTTTAGGAGGTGGGTTAGCCGCAGTAGCTAGTATGGCAACTGGATTTGAGGCAATGACTTTTAATCCAGCAGCTGTAGTAAGCCCTCTTTTGTTGGGTAATGCAAGCAGAATAACAAACTATATTTCAAAATCCAACCCTTTTTCAATTGGATTCACTGTTAAACAAGAAGCCTATGGGTATACATTAGATGGGATGTATGAATATTCGATAGGAGGCGATATCGTAACAATGGGACAATCTGTATTTGGAATAAAGGCTCCAGGCAAATCGGTAAATGTATATACGGGATGGTTTGCAGGTCATGGTATAGACAATTTTTATGATTATTATTATGGTGAAAAGAAATGAAGAAAATAGTATACTTAATAATTATCTTCTCGTTAGTTAGTTGTATAATACCTTATGTCCATAAAGTAAAGCTAACAGATGAAGATTTGTGTTGGATAACTCATTACAAGATAAATGATAGTATCTATTATGTTTCAAATACTAACGATACAGATACATTGATAGTAAAAGATATTCAAATATGGAATCCTAAAAATACGTTTCCATTTGATCCTGAGGGACATAATTGGATAGAGGTGGGGCATGAATATGATGGTATTGCAAGTGTTGATATGAGTTTGTTGCATTCTACCGACACATTCCTAATAAGTTTTGAGATAAAAAGAAATGAAGAAAATGGTCCTCTAACAACCAGTTGCAACTTTTGCGAATGGAGTTGGATAGCTATCCCTATGAATCCTAAAACTCTGGAAATAAGGAAGCGAAAATACAAGGATTGTATTTCTGTAGATATTAAGCAAATGGATAGAAATGAAGGAGATCAACCAGTTATAGGTCTTAAACAAGTAATATGGAGTAAAGACAAAGGACTCTTACAATATTCTTTGAAGAATGGAAATTCCTATACACTTAAAAAATAAATAGATAGATTGGAGCTATGAAGGTATATCTATTGACTATATATTAGTTTACAATCTCTAAAAGACTAAGTAGATGAGACTTTACATTATAATTATCATATTATGTGCTTTCTTAGTTTCTTGCGTGCAAGAAAAGGTGCTTAATTGGACTTCAAAAGGGCGTTAGCAACACTTCAAAAGGGCATCTTTTGCAAGTCAATTAGGCGTCTTTTAGAAGCCAAAAGAGCATGTATTGGTTTTGAGTTGAATGAAAATAGTTTACAAATATCAATTGGTAAGGGAATAAGTTGCTTGTAGAAGACAGAAAGGTTATGGTAGTAAGTAGATATATTATTTATTTGGTTTTTCTGCATTATATCTTGTAGTTTATCCCTCTTTGTTAGACCATCTAATTTGGAATAGTCATACCATGCAAGTGTAGAAGCCTTTATTCTATTTCCAATCTATGCATTTAACGGAAGAACCGTTTTTATGGTTTTCTCTTGATTACATTTATACGCACAACGCCCTTCTGCCTTCTCTGTTTTCCCATATTCTGAAGACCCATTTACAAAATAAAGTTGTATATTTGCAGTTGGTATGCCTATGACTTGCTTGGTCGCAAACTGATGGTGAACCATCCCGATGCAGGTGAGACGGACATGACTTATGATGCGGCGGGCAACCTCCTGACGAAGCTCACGGCAGAGCTTAAAAAGACGATTTCGGATAAGGCACCCGTCACTTACACCTACGACTTCGAGCGGCTGCATGAGGTGCTCTATCCGGAGAATCTCTTCAACCGTGTCACCTATACCTACGGCAAGGCCGGCGATAAGTATAACCGTGCCGGTCGTCTTGCCCTCGTTGAGGATGCGAGTGGCGGTGAAGCCTATTACTACGGTAGACAGGGGGAGGTGACGAAGATCGTCCGTACGGTCATGGCGAGCGTGGCGGATATCAGGACTTATGTCTATGGTGCTACGTATGACAGTTGGAACCGTGTGCAGACGATGACTTATCCTGATGGTGAAGTGGTGACTTATCACTACAATGCGGCTGGACAGGTAGAGAGCATGACGAGCAATAAACAGGGACGTCAGAGCGTTATTGTTGATAGGATAGGTTACGATAAGGAGGGTCATACGGTCTATACGAAACTCGGTAATGGCACGGAGACAACCTATACATATGACAAGCAGCGTGAACGTCTGCAGGTGATGCGCCTTGCAGCGGGCGGTCAGGCTGTGATGGAAAACAGGTACAGCTACGATGCCGTGGATAACATCCTCGGTATTACGAATGCCGCCGACCCGACGTCGCTGACGAAACTCAACAGGGCGAAGCTGGGAGGAAAGAGTATGCATACGTATGAGTATGACGAGCTGAACCGCCTTGTCCATGCAAGCGGCAAGGCGAAGCGTGCATCGTATGACATGGTGATGAGCTTCGGACGGATGAGCGAGCCGCTGACAAAGGTGCAGAAGGTGGACTCAACGACGACAGCCGGGTCTTATGACTTCGCTTATAAGTATGAGGACAGCAACCACCCGACGGCTCCGACGCAGATTGGCCATGACCATTATACCTATGATGCCAACGGTAACCCAACGCTGGTGACGAATGACAGCACCAACACCACGAGGGAGATGTATTGGGATGAGGACAACCGCCTGATGGTTTTAAGTGATAACGGTAAGACAAGCCGTTATACTTACAATGCTGCCGGTGAGCGTGTCATGAAGAGTTACGGCACGATGGAGGGTGTGTACATCAACGGTGCTCCGCAGGGAATCACCTTCCACGAGACGGATAACTTCACGCTTTATCCTGCTTCGATAATCAGCATCAACAAGAACCGCTTTACGAAGCATTACTTCATCGGGGACAAGCGCATAGCCAGCCGTATCGGTACAGGCCTGTTCAACAACGTTTACGGAAGAAACGGCTCATATGTAACTGCCGGTCAGCAGGACTATGCTGAACGTATGAATCAGATACAGAAGCAGAAAGAGGCATACTATAAGCAGCAGGGCATTGCCCCTGGTGTTCCTACAATGAAGGGTGCGTACGGTGACCCGGAGAACACGCACATCGGCTACAACTCCATCATCAGGGAGCTGGGCAACCATGATGTGCCACAGGGTTGGATTCAGACTCCACATCCTAACACGACACCAGGCACTAACCCCGGTCCACCTGTAAGCTGGAACGACCCGAGCAACCCTGATGCCCCGCAGGCTGGATATGGTTACATCCCTAATGATACGACAAAAGAAGAAACCTTCTTCTATCACAGTGACCATCTCGGCAGTACGTCTTACATCACAGACGATAAAGCCAACATCACGCAGTATGATGCTTACCTGCCGTACGGCGAACTGTTGGTTGATGAACATAGCAGCTCTGAAGACCTGCCGTACAAGTTCAATGGCAAGCAGTTTGATGATGAGACAGGCTTGTACTATTATGGTGCAAGGTACATGAATCCTGTGGCAAGTCTGTGGTATGGGGTGGATCCGTTAGCGGAGAAATTTGTTAATTGTAGTGGATATGAATATTGTATGGGGAATCCAATTAAATTGATAGATGAAAACGGACTCTATCCAACTTCCGTGCTAAAATTACATAAAACAGGTTGGTGGATCTTTTCTCGCAGTTATTACACTTTTACGCCTCCTGCAGCCCACCTGCTTTCTCTAGTTTCTGGTATTAATGAAAAGCATATTAAAGGAATGGGTATTTATGAAAGGAGTCTGTCACATCCTTGGCCGTATTACGACTTTCTTGATAAAACTGATTTTGGAGGTGTAACATTGCCACATGGCAACTCATTTGAGACTACTTATACTAGTAATCTGTTTGATGATGACAAATTTGGACAAAGTGTTATGGATTGGTTAGCCATAGCAAGCCATGAAGTTGGTCACATTAAACATATCATACAAAGTAATAAGTTGGCAGATCAAATCTATTTAACTTTATTGAAAGCAAGAGAAAATTCAAATGGGAGGGCTATCGTTCCGAGTAAAGATGAATATCGCCTCCAGTATTATATAGGAATGTTTGCAGATTCATATATTAAGGCCGGTTCTCATGATGGCTCTACTTTAGAACATGAAGCGGAAAGAGGACGTGCTATCTTTTATGACTTCAGTAAATTCTTAAGTAAAAATAAAAAGTATGGATCTGGTTTTTTAAGAAATCTTTTCCATTCAAAAAGATCAGACTCATATAAAATAGGAATAATTGATAAAATATGGAAAGAATATGTTGAGTATCTTAAAGCAAATGATAAGAAATAACACATCGTTTTATATATTCCTAATAGGCGCTTTATTGATGCTAAGCTGTACTCATTCTAATAGATTTAGGTATGACTTTATTTCCCAAAAATTAATACCTGAAGGTACCTTCAAGCGCATTAGGATAATAAGTATAGACGGAAAAGACGACATTATAAAGAATAAATGCTATGATTCTTTGTATATCTATGTAAGGGGGTTAAGGCCTAATATGGTATATATTATTTCGAATAATGGAGGAGACAGGAAAGGTTACACATCATGTTTTGAGACTAATTCAGAAGGGAAAATATATAAGGAATTGGATGTAAGCATTATTCCCGATTCCTTAAAGGAATGGGCAATATACTAATAAAGTTACAGAGTATGCACGACTTTTACAAAAAACGGTCATTGCTTATTATGAATTAAAAAAATATTCGTGTGGTTTCTGGAATGCAAGATTACATTCAAGGAGGATTTGCTTCTGACGGCGTCAGCTATACCGAGGCCGCGATGAGGGACATCGACGGTGACGGACATCCAGATATTATTGTCGCTGACGGAGGAAAGCAGCTTGTTGTCTACCGTAACCTTACGGGAAGAACGAACCTGCTGCGCTCTGTGACGCTTCCTTTCGGCGGACATATTCATATCGGGTATGAGCAGACGGCTCCGAGTTACGACCTGCCGGGGCGCCGCTGGGTGATGTCATCCGTCGAGACGACAGGCGGATACAAAGAGAACGGAGCGGTACGGAGCAGGAACACCTTGAATACAGCGGAGGCTACCGTGACCGCCGTGAGCGTGACTTCTACGGCTTCAGGCAGGTGCGTACCAATCAGATGGACACTGAGAACGGTGACAGGCTCTACCGTTACTCCGTACAGACCTACGGCAGGAACAGGGATTACCATGCCCACGGGCTGGTCACGAGCGAGTATCTCTATACGGCTGACGGAAAGAAACTGCAGGGATCTGTCTATGACTACGACCTGAAGACGCTTGCCGCAGGCAGCAACACGGCAGACGCTGTTGTCTTCCCTGCCCTGAAGACGCTCGTCCAGAGTAACTTTGATGTAGATAGTGGGGACAGTCTGGCGGTTGCTGTCAGCAATACTTACGACGACTATGGTAACCTGCAGGGATATAAGGAGACGGCAGCGGGTTATAGCTTAGAGGCAGACATCAGCTATCATAAGATAGCGGATAAGTATATCGTCGGTGTCCCGAGCCATATCACTGTCAGCAGCGGCGGCAGGACTTACCGTGAACGCTCAACGAAAGTGGACGGAAACGGTGAGATAACGGAGATCATGCTCCATAACGGTGACAGGCCGTCTATCTATAACATGACATACGACGGCTATGGTAACATCACACGCATGACGAAGCCGGAGAACTACAGTCATCAGCGTATGTTCTATGCTTATACGTATGACGACCGCTATCATAGTCTTTTGACAAGTGTCAAGGATGCGTACGGCTACAGCTCCAGCACGGCTTATGACGGTCTTTGGAATGCGCCTTCTGTAACCACCGATCTCAACGGGCAGAAGGTGGAATACACCTATGACGCACTGGGCAGACAGCAGACGATCCGTGCTCCGTATGAGATAGAAAGCGGTCAGCCGTTTACTATCCGTTTTGAATACTTCCCTGCAGAGCGTAAGGCGCATACCGTCCATTATTCCAAGGAGGGGAACATTGACACTTATACCTTCGCCGACTCGCTGATGCGTGCTGTCCAGACAAAGCAGACGGGTGTGGTGTGGTCTGGTGGCAGCAATCAGAAAGTCTCTATCGTCAGTGGAAGGGCTGTCATCGATGCCTTCGGACGTAACATTACAGCTTATTACCCAATGACGGAGAGCTATGGTAACATCGGCACTTACAACCATGCTACGGGTGATCTGCAGGCAAAGACGGAGTATGATGCACACGACCGTACCACGAGTGTTACGCTTGCTGACGGCAGTGTGACACGTACGGCTTATGCTGTCGGCAGCCATGAGGGTGAACCGATGCTCCGGACAACGGTCACGGATGCGCTGGGACGACATGCGGAGAGCTATACCGATGCCAGGGGGCGCAACCGGGAGACGGTACAGCATGCAGGAGGCGAAGACATCAGGGTGAAGTACGGCTATGACCCTGTCGGTCAGGTGATGACGGTGCAGCATCCCAACGGCAGGGAGACGAAGTATGCCTATGACCTGTTAGGGAGAAAGCTCATGGTGAATCATCCTGATGCGGGTGAGACGGACATGACCTACGATGCGGCGGGCAACCTCCTGACGAAGCTCACGGCAGAGCTTAGGAAGTCGATATCCGACAAGGGCTGCATCTCTTACACCTACGACTTCGAACGGCTGCACGAGGTGCTCTATCCTGAAAACCTGTTTAACCGTGTCACTTATACCTACGGCAAGGCCGGCGACAAGTACAACCGTGCCGGTCGTCTTGCCCTCGTTGAGGATGCGAGTGGCGGTGAAGCCTATTACTATGGTAGACAGGGTGAGGTGACGAAGACTGTCCGTACAGTCATGGCGAGCGTGGCGGATATCAGGACTTATGTCTATGGTGCTACGTATGACAGCTGGAACCGTGTGCAGACGATGACTTATCCTGACGGTGAGGTGGTAACCTATCACTACAATGCTGCTGGACAGGTAGAGAGCCTGACGAGTAATAAACAGGGACGTGAGAGCGTTATTGTTGACAGGATAGGTTACGACAAGGAGGGTCATACGGTCTATACGAAGCTCGGTAATGGCACGGAGACAACCTATACATACGACAAGCAGCGTGAACGTCTGCAGGTGATGAACCTTACAGCGGACGGTCAGACTGTGATGGAGAACAGGTACCAGTATGATGCTGTGGATAATATCCTCGGTATTACAAATGCTGCCAACCCAACGTCGCTGACGAAACTCAACAAGGCGAAGTTAGGAGGAAGGAGTATGCATGTGTATGAGTATGACGAGCTGAACCGCCTTGTCCATGCAAGTGGCAGAGCGAAGCGTGCATCGTATGATATGGTGATGTCGTTCGGACGGATGAGCGAGCCGCTGACGAAGGTACAGAAGGTGGACTCAACGACGACAGCCGGGTCTTATGACTTTGCTTATAGGTATGAGGACAGTAACCATCCGACGGCTCCAACACAGATAGGTCACGACCATTACACCTACGATGCAAATGGTAATCCAACATTAGTAACGAACGACTCTACGAATACTACTCGTGAGATGTATTGGGATGAAGACAACCGACTCATGGTCTTAAGCGATAACGGTAAGACGAGTCGTTACACTTACAACGCTGCCGGTGAACGTATCATGAAGAGCTACGGTACGATGGAGGGTGTGTACATCAACGGTGCGCCACAGGGTATTACCTTCCACGAGACGGATAACTTCACGCTCTATCCTGCTTCGATAATCAGCATCAACAAGAATCGCTTCACGAAGCATTACTTCATTGGTGACAAACGAGTTGCTTCAAGGATAGGAACGGGTCTGTTTAACAACGTTTACGGACGCAACGGCTCATACATCACCGCTGGTCAGCAGGACTATGCTGAACGCATGAATCAGATTCAGAAGCAGAAGGAAGCATACTATAAGCAGCAGGGCATCGCCCCCGGCGTTCCGACGATGAAGGGTGCGTACGGTGACCCGGAGAACACGCACATCGGCTACAACTCCATCATCAGGGAGCTGGGCAACCATGACGTGCCGCAGGGATGGGTACAGACACCACGCCCTAACACGACCACAGGCACCAACCCCGGTCCTCCTGTCTCCTGGAATGACCCGAGCAACCCTGATGACCCTCAGGCTGGTTACGGCTACATCCCTAATGACACTACGAAAGAAGAAACCTTCTTCTATCACGGTGACCACCTCGGCAGCACGTCCTACATCACAGACGATAAAGCCAATATCACTCAATATGATGCTTACCTGCCATACGGTGAACTGTTGATTGATGAGCATTCTTCATCCGAAGACCTGCCCTATAAGTTCAACGGCAAACAGTTCGATGAAGAGACAGGTCTGTACTATTATGGTGCAAGGTACATGAACCCTATGGCAAGTATTTGGTATGGTGTGGACCCATTGACGGAGAATTATGTTGAGAGTGGAGGAACTGTTTTTTGTGCAAATAACCCGATTAAGCTAATTGACTCAGATGGTAATAAATGGGATATTCATACTTCAAAGAATAAAGATGGTAAAACAAATGTATCTATTAATGTCACAGGAGTAGTTTATAATAACTCCAGTGATAGGAAGCTAAATATTAATAAGGTAAGAGACCTGATAAAAGGACAAATTGAATCAAGATATACTTTCTCTTCAAAAAAATATAATGTTAAAACTAATGTGAATCTACGGGTCGTTAATTCTGTTGATGCTATCCATAAAGATGACCATGTTTTTGAACTAGTAGATCAGAACCGATTTGAGTCAAATTCCATATTGGCGACTTCTGATGTAGAAGGATTACATATAAGGATAGGGCCGAGAGCTGTGAAGGGATTGCTAAATGGGTCAAATACTAGAACAATTCCTCACGAATTGGGACATTCTGGAGGCTTGCTTGATGCAAATATAAACAATGTTGGGAATGTTAATCTGTTAAGCAATCTTATGACACAGACAGGCTATCTACGACGAAATCACGTACATGATTATTCTAATATTGGTAAAATTGAAGAGACTCAAATACAAAAGATAGTTCATAACTATAATATTGGTAAACTAAATCGTTATTCTCCAATTAGTAATCATGTTGGAATTAAGATAGGAACAATGACATGGACAAGTTCTAATAGAAAGTTTATACATATAAAAAATTAAGCAGATGAGATTTTACGTTATAATAAGTGTATTATGTGTTTTTGTTGTTTCTTGCAAAAGCAGGAAGTACGATTACATTGACAAGGGGAAATGGGTATCTTTAGAAAAAGGAATGTCAATAGATGGTTATACAAGAGTGGGTGACAGCATCTATGGAGGTTATGGTGATTCGGTATATTTGCACACATCTGTGCGAGCATTAAAAGACGTTGATATTAATAGCTTTAAGGTGTGTAAGAATACTGGCTATGCAAAGGATGCGAACCATGTATATTATCCTCTAAGGATTATTTGTGAAGATGCTTTGGAGTTTGGCGGATGTTATTTTAAGGATTATATTATGGAAAATGTCTCTCCTGAAGAGTTTAAGTATATAGGGAAAGGATATGCTACAGATGGGTATAACTTATTTAAAGATGGTAAGGAGATAAATTTAAGGTTCATCCGACATTTGGAGTGATAAGGGGCGTAAAAAAGCCCCGGGGGAATGGTGTATCATGTCTTTTTCTCACAGGAAACAGGAGGAACATGGAAGGGCATGCGCATGCGGATTGAACCGGCAGACGAGGCGGCAAAGGCAAACAGACGAAAGGCTCTGTCATGCAACATGCACGGATTGTAAAGAAAAATACAATACCAGGAAACCTTCCGGTGCTTACATGCACTTGAATCAAGGCTTGATTGGCTTTCAAAAGGTGCTTAGTTGAAGTCCAAGTAGTGGTTGATAGAAGTCTTCTTAAGCACCCTTTGCAAAGCGGCCGTCTATCCTATTGATTACAAGGAGGTTGCAAACGTGCGCTGCGCAGCCTTCCTGAACGGCGGAACAGCTTTCAGAATCTGTCTTGGTGTAATAAAAATTCCTTATCTTTACGGGTCGCTCCGAATTCCGTCAGCACCATAAAATATTGCAGTCTGCTGAACGTTCTTGAGTATCATTCATAAATCATCACTCCAAATGTCGGATGAACCAAAAGATTTTATTTGTAAATGGTTATTGGAATGGTATCATAGGTGGAATTATAGGTAGTAGTTCTGCTGGAGAAAAATATTGGGGAAGTGGATTTGCAGATGCAGCTAGATCTTTCTTTAAAGATTATTCGCAGATTAACTCTTCTAATTATATAGATGGTTCTTCATTGTGGGGCGGAGATATGAGTGGAGGGGATCGGTATGCTGCAGGGTATAAGTTTGCAAAAGACAATATTCAAAAGCTTACTTCTGGGATGAGAAAAGGTGAAAGTTTTAATATGGTAACTCATTCAGAAGGTTCTGCATATGGGGCTGGTGTTGCTCAATATTTACTAGATGCAGGTTATGAAGTTAATACACTTTTACATTTATCATCGGATGAAGGCGATGAGTTCTCTACACCTAAGGCTCCTTACACTCTTCAATTATCCTATGAAGGCGATTGGGTAACTGGGAATAAAACCATAAAGAACGTAGATAAAGTAGGTGAAATAAAAAAAGGAAATCTATCTTGGGACACAGTGCATGGAACGACAAAGGATAAAGGCATATTTAGTGCTGCTGAAGATTTAAAAAATGTTACGATTCAAACAAATATAGGAATGGTGGGGAGAAAATTTAAGTCCTGGTCTGTTCAAAAAAACACAAAGAGGACAAATTTCCACAGTGTCAATGGAATCATATTAAGTAATCAGAATGGAACGAAAAAGGAATAAATGGATTAATGTCATAGTACTTGCAGTTGAGTTACCACTTGCATTTTTTCTATCACTGTTTACTTTGGATGGTTATTCAAGTTTTCTCTCATATAAAGAGCATCCTTGGAAAACCTTTTTGGAAAGGTATTTGTTTACTTTACTTCCCACATTAATTACAGCTTTTCTTCTATTGCTTGTGATAAATGTCATTTTTATGATTTTTCGTAAAGACAAAAACAGCAAAAAGGGATTCAGCCTTCAGTTCCTTATAAGGCATCTGTTATGTGTCATGGTGATGCTTTTAATTTTGCTTTTATTGAAATTGGCAGTACTTGGTTATTGCTAGATAAATTAGTATATGGGATGTTGCCTATCACTACAATGCGGCAGGACAAATAGATGGTCTTTCAAGCAATAAGGGAGGACGTGAGAGCGTTATAGTAGACAGGATTGGTTACGACAAGGAGGGTCATACGGTCTATACGAAGCTCGGCAACGGTACGGAGACGACCTATGCCTACGACAAGCAGCGTGAACGTCTGCAGGCGATGCGCCTTACGGCGGACGGTCAGGCTGTGATGGAGAACAGGTACCGTTATGATGCTGTGGACAATATCCTCGGCATCACGAACGCAGCCGACCCGACGTCGCTGACGAAGCTCAACAGGGCGAAGCTGGGAGGAAGGAGTATGCATACGTATGAGTATGAAGAGTTGAACCGCCTTGTCCACGCAAGCGGCAGGGCTAAGCGTGCATCGTATGATATGGTGATGTCGTTCGGACGGATGAGTGAACCGCTGACCAAGGTTCAGAAGGTGGACTCAACGACAACTGCCAAGTCTTATGACTTTGCTTATAAGTATGAGGACAGCAGTCATCCGACAGCTCCGACGCAGATTGGGCATGACCATTACACATACGATGCAAACGGCAATCCTGTGCTGGTAACAAATGACAGCACCAACACCACGAGGGAGATGTACTGGGACGAGGACAATCGCCTGATGGTACTCTCTGATAATGGCAAAACCTCACGCTATACGTATAACGCTGCCGGCGAACGCATCATGAAAAGCTACGGTACGATGGAGGGTGTGTACATCAACGGTGCGCCACAGGGTATTACCTTCCACGAGACGGATAACTTCACGCTCTATCCTGCTTCGATAATCAGCATCAACAAGAACCGCTTTACGAAGCATTACTTTATCGGGGACAAACGAATCGCCAGCCGTATCGGTACAGGTCTGTTCAACAACGTTTACGGAAGAAACGGTTCATACGTAACAGCCGGTCAGCAGGACTATGCTGAACGTATGAATCAGATCCAGAAGCAGAAAGAGGCATACTATAAGCAGCAGGGCATCGCCCCCGGCGTGCCCACGATGAAGGGTGCGTACGGTGACCCGGAGAATACAAAACGAGGATATAACTCTATCATTGACACACTCGGCAACCACGATGTTCCACAGGGCTGGATTCAGACTCCACATCCTAACACGACACCAGGTACCAACCCTGGTCCACCTGTAAGCTGGAATGACCCGAGCAACCCTGATGACCCTCAGGCTGGTTATGGTTATATTCCAAATGACACTACAAAGGAAGAAACCTTCTTCTATCATAGTGACCACTTGGGTTCAACATCTTACATAACAGATGACCACGCCAACATCACCCAGTATGATGCTTGCCTGCCGTACGGAGAGTTATTAGTCGACGAGCATAGCAGCAGTGAAGACCTGCCATATAAGTTCAACGGCAAGCAGTTCGATGACGAGACAGGCTTGTACTATTATGGTGCAAGGTACTTGAATCCTGTTACAAGTCTGTGGATGAGTGTGGATCCAGCAGCAGATAGATATCCCAATATTTCACCGTACACTTATTGTGCAAATAATCCGATGATTTATATTGACCCAACCGGGATGTATATCGAGAAAGGAAGTCAAAAAGAATGGAAAAGACGAAAAAGCGATGTCACAAGTCAAAGAGACTATTTGCAAAAACAAGTTGATAAGTTAACCGCAAAAGCAGAAGCCAAAGGTTGGAGTGCTGAAAAATTAGCAAATAAAATTGGTGATAAAACGGAAAGAATAGCAAGTTTAAATACCAGCCTAGGCACTATGGGTACTTTAGAAAGTAGTAGTCAAGGTTATGGCTTATCCCATACTGCAGAAGGTGAGAATGGAGGTGTCACATTAAATACAAAAACGAATATTATAGATATTAAATTCGGAAGTGGAAATACAGCTAATTTTGTTCATGAAATGACTCATGCGGGACAATTTGAGGCAGGGGATATGGCTTTTGATTCAAAAACAGGAATGACTTTAGCGCAAGATGTATATGACGAAGTAGCTGCGTATAAATCACAATATGCTTACGCCCCTTCATCTATATCGGGTCTTCCATCGACATCTGTTGTAAATTCTTTTAGTTCTATTACTCCAACATGGGTACAGGGTTTAGCAGGAGGAACTCTGTATGCTCCTGGAGGTACAGCAAATACAGGTACCGTCCCTTTAAATATAAATTCTACAAGAGCAGATTTTATAAATGCCTATCCTAACAATCCGGCTATGAAAGCATTGCCTGCTAACTTTGTGTTGAAAACTTCATATCCTAATATTTATCATAAGAAATGATGAAAGCAATAATTTACATGAGTGTTATGTTGATGTCGCTTTTGTCATGTAGAGCACAAAAGTTAGAACATGAAGCAATTTGCGGTACTTTCTATAAGCTAAATAAAGATAAATACTTTAGTACATCATATACATTGAAGCTGAACCCTGACAATACTTTTACTTTTGTTATAAAAATTCAAGATGCTCAACCGCAATGTAAGGGAATTTGGGAAATGGTAGATAATGAATTTATTTTACTTAAATGTTGCGAAGCTGCTAATCCTTATGAAATGCTTTCAAGTGGTTATATGAGTGAGAAGGAACACAAATTGCAGATAATCAATAAGAATAAAATAAAATATAAAGACGTTGTTTTAAAACGGAAGAAATAACAGACTAACTAGAGATCATAACTTTCGTGTCTGCCTTTGAAAGAGCCGTTCAGGTGAAGAAGACGTTGTAGAAACGAAAGCAGCCAAGGGCAGTGCTCCCAAAGACGAGACCGTGATAATAGTCAGCGGACGCAGCATCGCAGCTTATTACCCGGTGACGGAGAGCCATGGCAGCATCGGCACTTACAACCACGCTACAGGTGATCTGCAGGCGAAGACGGAGTATGATGCGCACGACCGTACCACGAGTGTTACGCTTGCCGACGGTAGTGTGACACGCACGGCCTACAGTATCGGCAGCCATGACGGTGAACCAATGCTTCAGACAACGGTCACGGATGCACTGGGACGGCATGCAGAGAGCTATACGGATGCCAAGGGACGCAACCGGGAAACGGTGCAGCATGCCCGTGGTGAGGATATCACGGTGAAGTACAGCTATGACCCTGTCGGTCAGGTGATGACGGTTCAGCATCCCAACGGCAGGGAGACTGCTTATCAATACGACCTGCTCGGTCGCAAGCTCATGATAAAGCATCCTGATGCAGGTGAGACGGATATGACTTATGATGCGGCGGGTAACCTCCTGACGAAGCTCACGGCAGAGCTTAGGAAGTCGATATCTGACAAGGGTTACATCTCTTATACCTACGACTTCGAGCGACTCCATGAGGTACTTTATCCTGAAAACCTCTTCAATCGTGTTACCTACACCTATGGTAAGGCCGGCGATAAGTATAACCGTGCCGGTCGTCTTGCCCTCGTAGAGGATGCGAGTGGCGGTGAAGCGTATTACTACGGCAGACAGGGTGAGGTGACAAAGACTGTCCGTACGGTGATGGCAAGTGTAGCGGATATCAGGACTTATGTCTATGGTGCTACCTATGACAGCTGGAACCGCGTGCGGACGATGACTTATCCCGACGGCGAGGTGGTGACCTATCACTACAATGCGGCCGGACAGGTGGAGAGTCTGACGAGCAATAAACAGGGACGTCAGAGCGTTATTGTCGATAGGATAGGTTACGATAAGGAAGGTCATACGGTCTATACGAAGCTCGGCAATGGCACGGAGACTACCTATACATATGATAAGCAGCGTGAACGTCTGCAGGTGATGAACCTTACAGCGGACGGTCAGACTGTGATGGAGAACAGGTATCGTTACGATGCTGTGGATAATATCCTCGGTATCACGAATGCTGCCGACCCGACGTCGCTGACGAAACTCAACAGGGCGAAGCTGGGAGGAAGGAGTTCGCATACGTATGAGTATGACGAGCTGAACCGCCTTGTCCATGCAAATGGTAAGGCGAAGCGTGCATCGTATGATATGGTGATGTCGTTCGGAAGGATGAGTGAACCGCTGACCAAGGTGCAGAAGGTGGACTCAACGACGACTGCCGGGTCTTATGACTTTGCTTATAAGTATGAGGACATTAACCACCCGACGGCTCCAACACAGATAGGCCATGACCATTACACATACGATGCAAACGGCAATCCTGTGCTGGTGACAAATGACAGCACCAACACCACGAGGGAGATGTACTGGGACGAGGACAACCGTCTCATGGTCTTAAGCGATAATGGCAAAACCTCACGCTATACATATAACGCTGCCGGTGAGCGCATCATGAAGAGCTACGGCACGATGGAGGGTGTGTACATCAACGGTGCTCCGCAGGGCATCACCTTCCACGAGATGGACAACTTCACGCTTTATCCTGCTTCGATAATCAGCATCAACAAGAACCGCTTTACGAAGCATTACTTCATCGGGGACAAGCGTATCGCTTCGAGAATAGGAACGGGTCTGTTCAACAACGTTTACGGGTGCAACGGCTCATACATCACCGCTGGTCAGCAGGACTATGCAGAGCGTATGAATCAGATACAGAAGCAGAAGGAAGCGTACTATAAGAAGGTGGGTGTAGCTCCTGGTGTGCCAACAGAAAAAGGTGCGTATGGTGATCCGGAGAACACGCACATCGGCTACAACTCCATCATCAGGGAGCTGGGCAACCACGATGTACCGCAGGGATGGGTACAGACTCCGAAGCCCAACACCACACCGAATACTAACCCCGGTCCACCTGTAAGCTGGAATGACCCGAGCAACCCCGATGACCCGCAGGCTGGTTACGGCTATATAGCCAACGACACTACCAAGGAAGAAACTTTCTTCTATCACAGTGACCACCTCGGCAGTACGTCCTATATTACAGATGATAAAGCTAACATCACGCAGTATGACGCTTACCTGCCGTACGGCGAACTGTTGGTTGATGAACATAGCAGCAGTGAAGACCTGCCGTATAAGTTCAACGGCAAACAATTCGATGAGGAAACTGGCCTATACTATTACGGTGCAAGGTACTTGAATCCTATGGCAAGTATTTGGTATGGAGTGGATCCGTTGGCAAATGGAAAGCCTAGAGTAAGCGGATATGTTATGTGTTTAAATAATCCATTAAAATATATAGACCCTAATGGATTATGGGAATGGAATGCAAAAGGTAATTTAGTTGCACAAAAAGGTGATGATGCACATACTCTTGCAAAATTCTTTAGTACTAGTGACAAAAATGCGATGGAGATCCTTAGGAGATGTGGTATAAAACCAAATAAGGATGGTGTGTTAGATTTAAAAATAGGACAAATCCTAGATAAAAAGAATTTATGGGTAGGTACAAAATCTGCATCGGGACCAGTTGTTCATAATACTAAAGAGGCGATATATCACTATTATAATGGTAAAGGTCAAGCTGCTGATGTCGGAGATGAATCAACGAGAGAGCTATTGTCTTCTGCTAAATTCCAAAAGAAACATAATAAGATTACGACAGAAGATGTTCTAAAACAAGGAAGATTCTCTGTGGATTTAACGGCAGAGACTTTCCATATAGGGCGTACAAATGTAAATTATGTTGTACGCTCAAATGGGAATGCTAGTTCTGTAACATATACTCTTTTCTCTAATGATGGTTTTTGGGACCCAGACTTTCTCATGGAAAATGGAAAGCTTACAGGTATTCACGGACAAGGTAATATGGGAAAAGAATTACTCATACCAGATGGTGTAGGGCCTAATCTAGAATTTGGAGGGACTCCTTACTATTATAAGACAAGAACAAGAACTTATTTCTTTAAACCAATAAAATGATGAAGATGAGAAATATATCTTTTATTATTATAGGTGTTTTAATTATATTGGTTAGTATTGTTTACAATATGAAGGAGATAATTCCTTTGTACTCAAAGAATCTCCCATTCGGTATAGTTGCTAATTATACAAATGAATATCCAATACATTTTGAGATAGACGATGCAGAGGGAGACCCAATAATAGAGCAAGGATTTATTTTTTCCCGTAGTTCAGGATTTGAAGTAAATGAGATTATAAAGTATGGTTATAACCATAATAGTATTATGGTGATATGTACCGACAAGTACAACAGAAAACATTATTTAGTCTCATTTAAAACAGGTCATAAAACTAAATCCGGCTATTCTGAGGTAAGTTTCAAAGAAATTAATGAAAGAAACTACATTTCTGAGAAAAAGAATTATAAATGGATTTTTGTTCGTAATTTAAGGAGTCATTAATTTTTAGTTCATACGGAGACTACCTATACATATGACAAGCAGCGTGAACGTCTGCAGGTGATGAACCTTGCAGCGGACGGTCAGACTGTGATGGAGAACAGGTATCGTTACGATGCCGTGGATAATATCCTCGGTATTACGAATGCCGCCGACCCGGTCTCGCTGACGAAACTCAACAGGGCGAAGCTGGGAGGAAGGAGTACGCATGTGTATGAGTATGACGAGCTGAACCGCCTTGTCCATGCAAACGGCAAGGCGAAGCGTGCATCGTATGACATGGTGATGAGCTTCGGACGTATGAGCGAGCCGCTGACTAAGGTGCAGAAGGTGGACTCAACGACGACAGCCGGGTCTTATGCCTTCACTTACAGGTATGAGGACAGCAACCACCCGACGGCTCCGACACAGATAGGCCACGACCATTACACGTATGATGCCAACGGCAATCCTGTACTTGTAACGAACGACAGTACGAACGCCACAAGGGAAATGTACTGGGACGAGGACAACCGCCTCATGGTCTTAAGCGATAACGGCAAGACCTCACGCTATACGTATAATGCAGCCGGTGAACGCATCATGAAGAGTTACGGCACGATGGAGGGTGTGTACATCAACGGTGCGCCGCAGGGCATCACGTTCCACGAGACGGACAACTTCACGCTCTACCCTGCTTCGATAATCAGCATCAACAAGAATCGCTTTACGAAGCATTACTTTATCGGTGATAAGCGCATAGCATCAAGGATAGGAACGGGTCTGTTCAATAACGTCTATGGGCGCAACGGCTCATACGTAACTGCCGGTCAGCAGGACTATGCGGAGCGTATGAATCAGATACAGAAGCAGAAGGAGGCATACTATAAGCAGCAGGGCATCGCCCCCGGCGTGCCGACGATGAAGGGTGCGTACGGTGATCCGGAGAACACGCACATCGGCTACAACTCCATCATCAGGGAGCTGGGTAACCATGACGTGCCGCAGGGCTGGATTCAGACACCACATCCTAACACGACACCAGGCACTAACCCCGGCCCTCCTGTCTCCTGGAATGACCCGAGCAACCCTGATGCCCCTCAGGCTGGTTATGGTTATATTCCAAATGACACTACAAAGGAGGAAACCTTCTTCTATCACAGTGACCACCTCGGCAGCACGTCTTACATCACAGACGATAAAGCCAACATCACGCAGTATGACGCTTACCTGCCGTACGGTGAACTCCTTGTAGACGAGCACTCATCGAATGAAGACTTACCTTATAAGTTCAACGGCAAGCAATTCGATGACGAGACCGGCTTGTACTATTACGGTGCAAGGTACATGAACCCTGTGGCAAGTATTTGGTATGGGGTGGATCCGTTAGCGGAGAATTTACCATTAGCAAGTGCATATTCTTATTGCATAGCTAATCCCATAAAACTAGTTGAAAATGATGGTAGATTTCCGCATAAATGGCAAGCTCAGGTTTCTAGATGGTTCTATAATATCTTTCACAAGACGAAGGCGAGCCAGATATACGAAAATAAAGAAGTAAAGAATCCCAAATTCCGTTATACTTATAACACGTTTAGCTCACCAAATGATAAAGAATTTGTAATTACAAGTAATTATAAATTTGGTACTAATTGGACACAAGATATGCAAGATGTTGGAGATATTATAGCATTAACGGGATATGCGACTACTTTAAGTGTCGTAGGTGCAGAAGTTGGTGTTCCAATGTCAGTAGCTGGAAATGCTGTATCTTCTTTTGGAAGTGGAATGGAAATGGTATTAGATTTTGCGAATGGAGACTATGGAGATGGACTGAAGAGCATTGCTTTTAAACTTTTAGAAAAGGGGACAGAGAAGGTTCTAAATAAGTTTTTACCAGGATTCGGTAAGAAGATTGGTGAAGAAGGCTTTAATCTTGGTACAGAAATTCTTGATCAAGGGCGTAAACTAAAACAAACTGGGGTTGAAAGACTCACAGATAAGATAATCGAAAGAAAGCAAGAAGAAAATAATGAAGTAAAGAGCATTGAAAAATGATACATTTAGTATGGGGATTTTCACTACTTTTTAGTAGTATCTTTGTTTTTCTTTTATTTCAAAAAAAAGATAATAGAATAACCGTTAAATATTTGTGCTTATTCGGAGCTTTAATAGGTGCAATATTAGGTATACTTAATATTTTTGTGCAAAAATACGATAGCTATTGTTCTATTTGTATTGGAGTATTATGTATATTCTTTACCTATTATGATAATAAAAAACATCCAGTTTCGAAGATAACAAATGCTTATATATCATCTCTTCAAGGGTATGTAGCTGGTATTGGATTGCTTTTGTATGGTATTTTTCATTTATAGATAAAACACTGCTGTAATTTGTTACAAATGTATATAATTTAGTACAACGTGTGACTGCTGGAACCGCATGCGGACAATGACCTATCCTGACGGTGAAGTGGTTACTTATCACTACAATGCTGCAGGACAGGTTGAGAGTCTTACGAGCAATAAACAGGGACGTCAGAGCGTTATTGTTGACAGGATAGGTTATGACAAGGAGGGTCATACGGTCTACACGAAACTCGGTAATGGCACGGAGACAACCTATACCTACGACAAGCAGCGTGAACGTCTGCAGGTGATGAACCTTACAACGGATGGTCAGACAGTGATGGGGAACAGGTACCAGTATGATGCTGTGGATAATATTCTCGGTATCACGAATGCTGCCAACCCAACGTCGCTTACAAAACTCAATAGAGCGAAGCTGGGAGGAAAGAGTATGCATACGTATGAGTATGATGAGCTGAACCGCCTTATTCATGCAAGTGGTAAGGCTAAGCGTGCATCGTATGATATGGTGATGTCGCTCGGAAGGATGAGCGAGCCGCTCACTAAGGTACAGAAGGTGGATTCAACGACAACTGCCAAGTCTTATGACTTCGCTTATAAGTATGAGGACAGCAACCACCCGACGGCCCCGACACAGATTGGTCATGATTATTACGCCTACGATGCCAACGGCAATCCCGTGCTGGTGACAAATGACGGTACCAACACCACGAGGGAGATGTACTGGGATGAGGACAACCGGTTGATGGTCTTAAGCGATAACGGTAAGACAAGCCGATACACTTACAATGCTGCCGGTGAGCGTATCATGAAGAGTTACGGTACGATGGAGGGTGTGTACATCAACGGTGCGCCGCAGGGCATCACCTTCCACGAGACGGACAACTTCACGCTTTATCCTGCAAGTATCCTCTCTGTCAATAAGAATCGCTTTACAAAGCATTATTTTATTGGTGACAAACGAGTTGCTTCAAGGATAGGAACAGGTCTGTTTAATAACGTCTATGGGCGCAACGGCTCATACGTAACAGCCGGTCAGCAGGACTATGCGGAGCGCATGAATCAGATTCAGAAGCAGAAGGAAGCGTATTATAAGCAGCAGGGCATCGCCCCCGGCGTGCCGACGATGAAGGGTGCGTACGGTGACCCGGAGAACACGCACATCGGCTACAACTCCATCATCAGGGAGCTGGGCAACCACGATGTCCCGCAGGGTTGGATTCAGACACCACATCCTAACACGACACCAGGCACCAACCCTGGTCCACCCGTAAGCTGGAATGACCCGAGCAACCCTGATGACCCTCAAGCTGGATATGGTTACATTCCTAATGACACTACAAAGGAAGAAACCTTCTTCTATCACAGTGACCACTTAGGTTCAACGTCCTACATCACAGATGATAAAGCCAACATCACGCAGTATGACGCTTACTTGCCATACGGTGAGTTGTTGGTTGATGAGCACAGTAGTTCCGAAGACCTGCCGTATAAGTTCAACGGCAAGCAGTTCGATGAGGAGACCGGCCTGTACTATTATGGTGCAAGGTACATGAACCCGATAGCAAGTATTTGGTATGGGGTGGATCCGCTAATGAAAAAATACAAAGAAGTGTCAGCCTATATTTACACACTTGGAAATCCAATTAAGTTGACTGATTATAATGGATTATATCCAACCGCCTTATTACAGATCCATAAAACTGTTTGGTACAAATCCAATTACTATACTTTTACAAAACCTGCAGCACATTTATTGTCACTTGTCTCTGGTGTGAAAGAAGAAAGTATACAGAATATGTATGTCTATGAAAGAGGAATGTCACACCCTTATCCCTGGTATTCGAATGACTCTTATGGAGGGATAACTCTTCCTCATGGAAATACGTATCAAACAATTTATACCAACAATTTATTTGATGATGACGATCTTGGAAAAAACATTTATGCTTGGCTCGCTATTGCAAGTCATGAGGTCGGGCATATTAATCATATTAATGCAAGTAACAAAACTGCTGATGCGTCTTATCAGAATCAGATAAAGGCTTCAAAATTGGCACATGGGAGATTTAGCCCACAACCCAAGGCCCAACTTCGGTTACAAACGTATATATCAACTTTTATTGGGTCATACATCAAGTCTGGAGGACACGATGCTTCTCCTCTAGAGCGTCAAGCTGAACAAGGAGCCGTGACCTTTGAAAAATTCTATAAATTTATGAATTTGAAGTATGGAAAGAATGCATTAGAAAAGTTATTTAATTCTAAAGCTACAGACAAAGAAAAAGTAGCAAAGATAGATTCTTACTGGAAAGAATATATTAATAATAAGAAAAGCAAATGAAAGTACAGTTTATGATTAAATTTATACTGATAGCCATATCTATCCTACTTTATGGGTGTAAGAATAATGAGATAAGGTTTGATTTTAAGACTAATAGTATTAAGACAATAAACAATAATGGGCTATATTCATTAATTATATCTAGCAAAGATAGTCTTGAAGATTATTATTATATATATTTAGAGAAAGGACAAAAAGCACAAGACAGCATCTCTTTGGTTCATACAGGGAATAAGTATATTATTGAAGATTGGAGGGGAAAGCATATTTATAAGATAATTCTCCATCCTTACAGAACATATGAAATATCTAATATATCTAATGGCGACTGTGAATATGGTCGAATTTCTTTCAGAACAGATTCTTTAGGACGACCTATTATGTCTTCATATGGAGAAAAATCAGGGAATAGTTATATCAAGTAAGTTAACAAAATTAATCAACTAAGTAGCTCGTAAGAATTAATTTATACTAAGCTGCATGGGTAAAACTGATTTTGAGTCCAGATCCGATTGCCGCCAAGGCCCTGTTTGTGGCATAGAGCAGGGTGTCTGTGTAGAGATAATCCACAGGTCTGAGCCACTTCCCCTTGAGGATGCGCCAAAGAGTCTCGGCAATATTGAGATGCGGGCTATAAGGAGGAAGAAAGAAAAGGAACAGCCCCCGCTTCTCCCATACGGGGCGAAGTTCCCGCATAAGCCTGCACCTGTGTACACCTGCGTTGTCAAGGACCACGAAGGTCCTTCTGCTGATACGGAGCGACATACGGTCAAGAAAGTCAGCGACCTTGTCTGCGGTCATGTTCTCTTTCGTAGTGAATCCCTCATATCTGTTCCTGCGGTCTATCATACCGAATATATTGAGCCGGAAACCTCTTTCACAGGGGATGTAGACATCTTCACCGCGGAACTGCCATCCGTATGGCACATATCCACCCGTGCAGACATGACTCTCATCACCATAGTAAAGGTCTATGAGACCGTCCTTCTCCTGTTGTACGAGTTTCTGCAGCTTCTCGCTCTTGTAGGCATAGAGCTGCGGCGAGGGACTTCCCTTGGGACGTTTCCTTATACGTCTGTATCTCGCGCCAATGCGGATAAAAAAGTCCGGAAGGTACTTTCGCTCGCTTTCTTGCCGGAAGCCTGCTGCCAGGCTTCCTTCGCTTTCTTCACGCTCTGCCTGTCGTTCTCGATGGCTCTGCGTACCGCATCCTCGTCAGAACTGTCCATTATCGGCTTCCGACCCCGCCCGGGACGTGTAGCCAGACCCTTGACACCTTCACACTCGAACCGTCTCACCCATGAGTTTACCGATATGTGTGTCATTTCTGTCTGAATCCCGACTTCTTTTGATGTCAGACCGTTGGATTTCAACAGTATGGCACGGCAACGCATACGGAATGAATGGCTTTTGCCACGACGGAAGGCCTCCTCCAACTGAAGACGCTCTTTGTCTGTCAGTTCTATAATCTTGATCTTTCCGATAGTTGTACCTCTTTTATATGTTCGCACAAAGGTACGCAAAAAATATGATATAAAGTGTTTTTCAACATCTACTTAGACCGCAGGAACAGATATGAGGGATTTACTACGACAGAGAACATGACCGCAGACAAGGTCGCTGACTTTCTTGACCGTATGTCGCTCCGTATCAGCAGAAGGACCTTCGTGGTCCTTGACAACGCAAGTGTACACAGGTGCAGGCTTATGCGGGAACTTCGCCCCGTATGGGAGAAGCGGGGGCTGTTCCTTTTCTTTCTTCCTCCTTATAGCCCGCATCTCAATATTGCCGAGACTCTTTGGCGCATCCTCAAGGGGGAGTGGCTCAGACCTGCGGATTATCTCTACACAGACACCCTGCTCTATGCCACAAACAGAGCCTTGGCAGCAATCGGATCTGGACTCAAAATCAGTTTTACCCATGTAGCTTAGTATAAATTAATTCTTACGACCTACTTATGATACTTTATAAAAGTATTATCCATACAATGAATTTCAACATTCCCACAATTAATTTCAATTTTATTGTATGTATCAGATAATGATATTGTATGTACAACTTTATATTGCTGTATATCTATAACAAAAACTTCTAATTCTGTAGCTACAAATATCTTTTTGTTATACATAACCATTTCACAAAAAAGAAACATTAAGTCCAAACACATGATTCTATGTTTCTTTTTAAAATCATAAATAGCTAAATTTTGGTCAATTCCTATAGCATATACCTTAGGAAAAATTTTTAGGAATTGAGGTTGTAATAAGTCACTTGACCAAGCTATTTTTGCATAAGAATCGCCTTCCACTAATTTCCCATATATTCGATAAGAATTATTATGGGAATCATCGAAAACTGAATCATAATTTATTTTTTTATATGTAAAATAATCTATAATCTCAAATTTCATTTCTTTTTAAATATTTTAAGAATGATAGTTATTACTTTTGGTGCTTTTGTCATATCTCCATCAGCGTAGAAGAAACTAGTTTGAATCTGCCCTCTCTTACCAATCTTTAAAACTTTATTTATTGTGGTACCATATTTATTAGTGCTTCTAGAAACTTCAGTTCCTTTGATTAATGTTGTAGCAAATATTTGTGCTAATTGCTTTTTAGACCTAATACCTAAGGTAGTTAAATCCCTCAGGTTTTGGGCAGATCTTTGGACACTATGCACATTGCCTTCAACTACTCTGCCGAGGAAATAATCAAATTTACTCTCTGCAACTGTGAATTCTGCAACTTTAGTTCCTTTGTTAAGTACTTTAAATAAGCCTGCTCCACTACCAACGAGCCCTAAACCGATATCTGAAAAAGTTGCTATACTATTTGCAGTATTGGCACTAGCTCCAGCAAGTTGTGCGCCAGCTTTAATTCCTTGAAAAGTAAATGATTCAACCTTTTTACCTGTCCAAAGTTGTCTTACACCAGCTTGAACATCATCTATCCCGTGGACTACAGCTACTCCCCCTACAACAGCACCTACTCCTGACCAAGATGTAGCAATACCTCCTGTAATACCAGCTATTATTTGTAGACTACCTCCAATTACACGTAACCCTCCCGTAAATCTATTCCAACCAGGTCCTCGCCCATCAGGATCAATCAACTTAATTGGGTTGTCAAAAGTATAGACATATCCACCAGTGGTTGTATATTTCTCAGCCAACGGATCCACCCCATACCAAATACTTGCCACAGAATTCATATACCTTGCACCGTAATAGTATAGACCTGTTTCGTCATCAAATTGTTTGCCGTTAAACTTGTAAGGTAAGTCTTCAGATGATGAGTGCTCGTCAACGAGGAGTTCGCCATAGGGCAGGTAGGCATCGTATTGGGTGATATTGGCTTTATCGTCTGTGATGTAAGACGTGCTGCCCAAATGGTCAGAATGATAGAAGAAAGTCTCTTCCTTGGTGGTGTCGTTGGCAATGTAGCCGTAACCTGCCTGTGGATCATCAGGATTGCTCGGGTCATTCCAGCTTACAGGTGAACCGGGGTTGGTATTCGGGGTCGTGTTAGGATGTGGTGTCTGAATCCAGCCTTGTGGCACATCGTGGTTGCCGAGTGTGTCAATGATAGAGTTATATCCTCGTTTTGTATTCTCCGGATCACCGTACGCACCCTTCATTGTAGGTACACCTGGTGCAATGCCCTGCTGCTTATAGTATGCTTCCTTCTGACGTTGGATTTGGTTCATACGTTCAGCGTAGTCCTGCTGACCAGCCGTTACGTATGAGCCGTTACGCCCATAGACGTTGTTGAACAGACCCGTTCCTATCCTTGAAGCTACTCGTTTGTCACCAATAAAGTAATGCTTCGTGAAGCGATTCTTGTTGACAGAGAGGATACTTGCAGGATAAAGCGTGAAGTTATCCGTCTCATGGAACGTTATTCCCTGTGGTGCACCATTGATATATACGCCCTCCATCGTACCGTAACTCTTCATAATACGTTCACCGGCAGCGTTGTAAGTATAACGACTCGTCTTGCCGTTGTCAGAGAGTACCATGAGTCGGTTGTCCTCATCCCAGTACATCTCACGGGTAGTGTTCGTTGAGTCATTTGTTACCAGCGTAGGATTGCCGTTGGCATCATAGGTATAATGGTCGTGACCAATCTGTGTTGGAGCTGTCGGATGGTTACTGTCCTCATACTTATAAGCGAAGTTATAAGACTTAGCAGTTGTTGTTGAGTCCACTTTCTGAACCTTCGTCAGCGGTTCACTCATCCGTCCGAACGACATCACCATATCATACGATGAAGTATAGAAGAATCATCCCTTATGAGTAATTCTATTCTTTATATCTTAAATACTTCCTATAAGTAAAATGAAAAAGCTTTAAATCCATATGTAATTTTTGAAAGGACTAACTTATTTATAAGTTATACCTACGCTATCTACATAATATACATCAGGAAAAGGTTCCTTTATCAAGCATCGTACTACGATATGATTGATAACGGAGTCTCCATAAATCTGATATAGGCTATCTGATTCATGAGTTGTTGGGATTTTTTTCTTACTTCCTTTACACTCTATTTCTATCCCACTACTGGACCACCTTCCTTCAGTACCCGTTGGATTATAATACAATACTGGGAGTTGTTTGGTGAGATAACCTTTCAAACTTCTGCTTCTCAAATCGCATATACTATAAAAGATTAACCAAACTGCAAAAAACGCACAGCCTACAACATAAGAGTAGTAATGCATTTTTTTCTTTATCCTAAGTATTATATAAGAAAATAGAAAAATCAAAATGTTTAATGATATCATATAGAAATATGTATCTATAATGATGTTCCCACCCATATAGAGTAGTATCCACAGCCCCGCTAAAGCCAAGAAATACCAAGTTGCTTCTTCCTTTAATATTTTTTTTAGATTCATCATCTCTTAAATTTTTTATAAATAAAACTTCCTACCGTTGATCCTGCATTCGTCCCTATACTATTAAAGAACCTTCTGGTATAGACTCTTCTCCTCATAGAACTTGCATGGGTTGTAGCTTTTTTCAAATTAGCTTCGTATTTTTGACGCATAAAATTACTACCACGATGAGCCTTATGTCTATTCAACGTAACCTTGGCATCCTCAACAACCTTTTTAGCATTTGAAAAAGAATCTTCCAGTTTTTTTGATAATTTACCCAATCCCGCTTCTGCTAGAGAACCACCAAGTGCTGAGAAAAAAGCGTCTTTAAAATTAACTTCGCTTAGAGATTTTTCCTTCCATGCTTCAGCAGTGATGTTCGACACCATATTAACAGCTGTATTTACCAAAATCTTGGCAAGATTAGAATTTCCAATTTTAATAGATGAAAGTTTCTTTATTAATTTTGTTGTAGAAGCACCAGAGACAACGAGAGACATAACTCCAGCAACAACTGCATCTTTTCCTGCACCTTCCCAATCAATCTGGCTATAGGCCCGTTGTACGTTTCCACCATTATTTAATAAGTTCTGAACAAAACTTGCACCTACAGAAAAGACAAAAGTACCTACACCTTCAGTTATTGCGGACACAAAGTCTTGTCCATCAGTATCCACCAATTTTATTGGGTTATCCAACGTATGTATATATCCGCTCGTTGTGACATATTTCTCAGCTAACGGATCCACCCCATACCAAATACTTGCCATAGGATTCAAGTACCTTGCACCATAGTAGTACAACCCTGTTTCTTCATCCAGCTCCTTGCCGTTGAACTTATACGGTATTTCCTCACTTGATGAGTGTTCATCCACAAGCAGTTCACCATACGGTAGGTATGCATCATACTGCGTGATGTTGGCTTTATCATCTGTGATGTAAGACGTACTACCTAAGTGGTCACTATGATAGAAGAAAGTTTCTTCCTTTGTAGTGTCATTAGGGATAAAACCGTAACCGGCCTGCGGGTCGTCAGGGTTACTCGGGTCATTCCAGCTTACAGGTGGACAGGGGTTAGTATTCGGTGTGGTGTTGGGGCGTGGTGTCTGTACCCATCCCTGTGGTACATCATGGTTACCCAGCTCCCTGATGATGGAGTTATAGCCGATGTGGGTGTTCTCCGGATCACCATACGCACCCTTCATGGTGGGCACGCCGGGAGCAATGCCCTGCTGCTTATAGTAAGTCTCCTTCTGCTTCTGAATCTGATTCATACGTTCCGCATAGTCCTGCTGACCGGCAGTTACGTATGAGCCGTTGCGCCCGTAAACGTTGTTGAACAGACCTGTACCGATACGGCTGGCGATGCGCTTGTCCCCGATGAAGTAATGCTTTGTAAAGCGGTTCTTGTTGATGCTGATTATCGAAGCAGGGTAGAGCGTGAAGTTATCCGTCTCGTGGAAGGTTATTCCCTGCGGTGCACCGTTGATATACACACCCCCATCGTACCGTAACTCTTCATGATGCGCTCACCGGCTGCATTATACGTATAGCGTGAGGTTTTGCCATTATCGCTTAAAACCATGAGACGGTTGTCCTCATCCCAGTACATCTCACGGGTAGTGTTCGTGGAATCATTCGTTACCAGTGTCGGGTTGCCGTTGGCATCATACGTATAATGGTCGTGGTCTATCTGCGTCGGAGCTGTCGGGTGAGCTTCGTCCTCGTACTTGTAGGCGAAATTGTACGATTTCGCCGTGGCCGTGGAGTCTACACGCTGCACCTTTGTCAGCGGCTCGCTCATCCGTCCGAAGCTCATCACCATATCATACGATGCACGCTTGCCCCTGCCGCTTGCATGAACAAGGCGGTTCAGCTCGTCATACTCATACGTATGCGAACTCCTTCCTCCCAGCTTCGCCCTGTTGAGTTTTGTCAGCGACGTCGGGTCGGCGGCATTCGTGATGCCGAGGATGTTGTCCACGGCATCGTAACGATACCTGTTTTCCATCACAGTCTGACCGTCCGCTGTAAGGTTCATCACCTGCAGACGTTCACGCTGCTTATCGTAGGTATAGGTAGTCTCCGTGCCGTTACCGAGTTTCGTATAGACCGTATGACCCTCCTTGTCGTAACCTATCCTGTCAACAATAACGCTCTGACGTCCTCCCTTATTGCTTGAAAGACCATCTATTTGTCCTGCCGCATTGTAGTGATAGGTCACCACCTCACCGTCAGGATAAGTCATCGTCCGCACACGGTTCCAACTGTCGTAGGTAGCACCGTAGACATAAGTCCTAATATCTGCCACACTCGCTATTGTTGAATTTCGCTTGAATGAGAATAACTAAGACTATGAAGGGAATCTCTATATCATTGTGACGAACTTTTAATAATAGCTTTGTCCCTTAGTCTCCATATTTTTTTAAATATAATAACAACAAGATAACCATTATACCTAAGCCTACAATTGCAAATCTCCAAAAACCATTCCCATCTCCTTCATAAAAAATATAGTTAAAGCATTTATTATAAAAAAACTTTTTATGCAGCTTATGATGATTTAAATCTTCTTCAGTTACTGGTACTGTATAATTCTGCCCAGCATAATTTATGGTAATTGTTGCAGATACATCAACATTACCAGGATTCACTTCTAAAATTTTGTAAGAATTATCTGGGATTCTTACTGAGTAATGCTTGTTAGTTAATAATGCAGCACAACTATACGAAAACCATGCGATACAGAAAAAGGATACTATCCAAACATACCTAATTAAGATTCTACTTTTGTATTTATTTATCGCCATATTCTTTGGGTAATAGCTCTACGGCTTTACGAGTTATTTGTTTATGCGTTGTCTTTAATCCTGTTAGAAATCCAGAAAGGAGACCATAGTTTAGCTTGGCTTCTTTTAGGCCAGCTAAAGCTTTACTTACTAGTTTTGCATTAGGAGATCTTCTACTCTGATAATCTTTAAGAGCCTTCAAGGCTCTCTGATAGTTCTGTCTTGCCCCTATAGTAGCTTTTTTTATATAAGCAATAGGAAGAATGTGTCCAAATCCCTTACTTATTAGTGTTTGTGCTACTATTGCTTTTACATCAATACTCTTACCTGTAATCATTTTTGAAATAGCACTTTCTACTCCTTCAAGTATAATTCCTATACCTTCCTTGAGAATCCACTTAGCAATAGGATTTCTCACAATCTTTACCATGGTTGAAATTCCATTATCCAATGCTCCGCTTATAGCACCTGTTCCTACATTATATGCAATGCTTACACCGTCTTTCCATGTTAAACTCTTGTTAGCTTTAACAAATGAACTTATAGAAAGGTTATCCATTTTCTGGAACATTATAGAAAGGTATTCTGATGCACCACCAGCAACCCCTCCGATAATAACGCCATCAATCCCTATTTTTCCATTTTTGTCATAGTATCTAATAGGATTATCAGAGCAATAGACATAACTAAGTAACGTTGGCTTTGTGAGGCTCATTGGATCCACCCCATACCAAATACTTGCCATAGGGTTCATATACCTTGCACCATAATAGTACAAGCCAGTTTCTTCATCGAACTGCTTGCCGTTGAACTTATATGGCAGGTCTTCGGATGAAGAATGTTCATCAACTAACAGTTCGCCGTACGGCAAGTAGGCATCATACTGCGTGATGTTGGCGTGTTCATCTGTGATGTAAGACGTTGAGCCGAGGTGGTCACTGTGATAGAAGAAGGTTTCCTCTTTTGTAGTGTCATTTGGAATATAGCCGTAACCAGCCTGCGGGTCATCGGGGTTGCTCGGGTCGTTCCAGGAGACAGGAGGGCCGGGGTTAGTGCCTGGTGTCGTGTTAGGATGTGGTGTCTGAATCCAACCCTGCGGCACGTCGTGGTTACCCAGCTCCCTGATGATGGAGTTGTAGCCGATGTGCGTGTTCTCCGGATCACCGTACGCACCCTTCATCGTCGGCACGCCGGGGGCGATGCCCTGCTGCCTGTAATACGCTTCCTTCTGACGCTGGATCTGGTTCATGCGCTCTGCATAGTCCTGCTGACCGGCGGTTACGTATGAGCCGTTGCGCCCGTAAACGTTGTTAAACAGACCCGTTCCTATCCTTGAAGCAACTCGTTTGTCACCAAGGAAGTAATGTTTTGTAAAGCGATTCTTGTTAATGCTGATTATTGAGGCAGGATAGAGCGTGAAGTTGTCCGTCTCATGGAAGGTAATACCCTGCGGTGCACCATTGATATACACGCCCTCCATCGTACCGTAACTCTTCATAATACGTTCGCCAGCAGCGTTGTAAGTGTAACGGCTTGTCTTGCCGTTATCGCTTAAGACCATCAGCCGGTTGTCCTCGTCCCAGTACATTTCTCGAGTAGTATTCGTAGAGTCGTTCGTTACCAGCGTTGGATTACCATTGGCATCGTATGTGTAATGGTCGTGTCCGATCTGCGTCGGAGCCGTCGGGTGGTTGCTGTCCTCATACCTGTAAGCGAAGTCATAAGATCCGGCAGTTGTCGTTGAATCCACTTTCTGAACCTTGGTCAGCGGCTCGCTCATCCTTCCGAACGACATCACCATATCATACGATGCACGCTTGGCCCTGCCGCTTGCATGGACAAGGCGGTTCAGCTCGTCATACTCATACGTATGCATACTCTTTCCTCCCAGCTTCGCCCTGTTGAGCTTCGTCAGCGACGTCGGGTCGGCGGCATTCGTGATGCCGAGGATGTTGTCCACGGCATCGTAACGATACCTGTTCTCCATCACAGTCTGACCGTCCGCTGCAAGGCGCATCGCCTGCAGACGTTCACGCTGCCTGTCGTAGGCATAGGTGGTCTCCGTGCCGTTGCCGAGTTTCGTATAGACCGTATGACCCTCCTTGTCGTAACCTATCCTGTCAACAATAACGGTCTGACGTCCCTGTTTATTGCTCGTAAGACTCTCAACCTGTCCAGCAGCATTGTAGTGATAAGTCACTACTTCACCGTCAGGATAAGTCATCGTCTGCACCCGGTTCCAGCTGTCATACGTAGCACCATAGACATAAGTCCTGATATCTGCCACACTCGCCATCACCGTACGGACGGTCTTCGTCACCTCACCCTGTCTGCCGTAGTAATACGCCTCGCCGCCCGAAGCGTCCTCAACGAGAGCAAGACGACCGGCGCGGTTGTACTTGTCGCCGGCCTTGCCGTAGGTATAGGTGACACGGTTGAAGAGATTCTCCGGATAGAGCACTTCGTGCATATTCAGGCATATACTGACGAAAGTCTGTGTACTTCACTACTATTATTTTCTTATATACGGAGAACCTTCATTACTTATTATGTCGTAATATATGTTTTCCTGTCATATCATCAAAGTAATACGTAAATCCATACACAGATAGAAAATAAGCTATATTGTATGCTTCTTCTTCCGTTTTTACATTCATCCCCAATTCCGCAGCATTTTTCCTTGTGAGATAATTTTAAGCAGGTCGTAAGTAGATGTTGAGATGTCTTTTTGGGGCTTTATACAAAGACGTGAGGATTTTCGGGGGGCTGGGGCTTGTCTACGCATGAAGTCCCCCACCCAAACCAATAGGGAGTATGGAAACCACAAAGAAATGCTGTTCATTCAAGGAATATCTCAGCGTAGTATGCTTTGTTCGTATATAGGGTCAGAACGGTTCTACCCCCCGGCAATGATGTCCCCGATGGAAGCCCAGCCCGGGAAATAGCCATGGTCCTGCCTGTAGGAATACTTTGCATCGAACTTGTGGGCTGGAACAAACTGGTGGTCAAAGTCCAGGTCAACATGGCTGCCCACCTTTATAAGTCCCATTCTCCGTATCATCCGTAAAAGTAAGGTGTTCAGCTTCTCTACCACATTGAGACTATACGACTTGCCGGAGGTTTCGCTCTCATAGACAACATTCTCTTCGGCAAGCTCCTTCAGTCCGCACCCCACTGTGTCGGCACCGGGCAACAGCATGCCAGGTCTCTGTCTGAACTGTCCTATGAGCGAATTGATGTCCTCAAGACATCTCCACCACAAAGGTAGCTGAAGAAGAGAGAGCCCAGGATGCTTCCATGGCTGAATGCCTTGCCGCTGCATCCGCGTCTGCCCAATACAGATCCGGTGAGTTTCTCAAGATCCAACTCTGATAAAACATCCATGATGTGATAAATCCCTCTAAAAGAAGTGATATTCCCGTTTTTAATTGCTACCTTTGTCATGTCAGATATTTTGCTTGCTTTTTATGTTTACAGCACTAAGATCGGTGAAAATTCTGACATAACCAAGTGTTTTGAGAACTTTGTTTATCAGGCACTTGGATTACCTGCAAGATTTCACGCTGCGGAATTAAGGGATAATTTAAAAACCTATTAAATATGGATTTAACGAATATAAACAACATCATAGGATACTCTGATCCTATTGAGATGCCCGTAAGTGAGCTATTGACAGGCAGCTTCAGCTTCTCCATTCCGTCGTATCAACGGGGATATAGATGGGAATCGTCAGAAGCAGGAGTCACAGATAATGCCGTTAAGCAAGTTGACGACCTACTTAATGATCTTACTTCCTTTGTGAAAACGAATATAAATCAGAAAGCCAATTATTATCTTCAGCCGCTTATGGTAAAGCCCAAAGCCGTCCAGGGCGGTGGCTATGAATGGGATGTATTAGACGGGCAACAGCGTTTAACAACAATGCTTCTTATTTTGAGATGTGTCAAGGAGAAGTTATATGCAAATACCACCCTCCCTCTTTACACCTTGAAATATGAAAACAGAAAGCAACTCGATTTCTCAAAAATATCCTATACCCAAACATCACCAGACTACGACTACCCTTCCCCGACACATAACTTAGACAGCTACTTTGTTAGAAAAGCCAAGGACAGGATTGAACGATGGTATAATGATGAATTATCAAACAACCAAGCTCTTCAAGACAAGATAAAGGAACTACTCGTCTACGAAGACGCATCTCGCGGTTCGTCTACTCCCCCTAATCTACGAGCCATCTTCATTTGGTATAATGTAGAACCTATCACCACGTCAGTTCCACCATTGCCTGGAAGTCACATACATGATATTGAGGTCTTTAACCGACTAAATCGAGGAAAGATCAGTCTGACAGATTCCGAACTCGTCAAAGCCCTTTTCCTACTCTGCATCAAGTTGTCGCCATCGTCAGGAAGCTCGCTCATGACTTCAGAGACACTCGTGAGGAAATGGGACGAAATGGGGAAGAAATTTCAAAATGATGGGTTCTGGAAGATGATCTCGCCTAAAGACAAAGATTACAGCAACCGCATGGACCTTCTCTTTGATTTCATAAAGGACTGTAGAGGCGGCAAGACCAGCAATTCATATCGCTACTATTACGACAAGATGCACAACCTTCTTACCGCCCCTAACCCCGCACAGGTAGAGTCACTATGGAATGAAATCAAGATGTTTTTCGATATACTCTGCAAGTGGCATGAAGATGTTCATAAGCACAACTATATAGGCTATCTTGTTGACTGTGGGGAGAAAATGTCTGAAATCTACAATAATTTGAGTCATCATCAAAAGTTGAAAGATCTTGTCAAGGCCGATCTGAAACTTTCCAGTATAGAGGATTTGGAAGAGCTAAGCTATCAAGATCGTGAATCCTTCAATAAGATTAGAAAGATATTACTCCTCTTTAATGTCCTGACCTGCGATAAGTTTGGGCAAAAGTTCCCTTTTGATCTCTACCGTGACAATTCTTATGACGTAGAGCATGTGAACTCGCAGACGGATAATCCTATCGAGAAGATTGAAGAAAAGAAAGGATGGATCATCGAACATGCCATCCCATGCTTGTGGGTTGACCGCAGAGAGACGGATGCCCAAGGTCATTTCACCCAATCGGCAGTTGCAGCAAGGGAACTCATCCTCAAGGGTATCCTGCTGCTAAAGGACTTCAAGAAAAATGGGAACAAGGATGTAGGGAACAAATTCAAGCCTTACAGAACAGAAGTGGAGAATTACTATGCTTGTGGTGATAGTTCAAAATCAATGGCCAACAAGGATTCTATAGGAAACCTTACGCTTCTTAACTCATCAATCAACAGAGAATACAAGAATGCACTCTTCCCAAAGAAACTGCGCACAATAAAAAGAAGTGATCAAGAAGGGGCATACATTCCTCTGTGTACAAAGTATATGTTCTTGAAGTATTACTCAAATCCCCAGAAAAATGTATCAGCCTTCAGTATGATGCGATGGCAGGCTGAAGACCAGAGAGAATATACCAACGCAATAAAAGAATCAATTAAAACAATCTTCTGATATGGCTTATTATAATTTACAAACACTCCTTCACCGTCCTTTTTCTTGGACGATGACATTACCAAATGGCCAGACACAATCAGGAAACAGTGTACGCAATATTCCTGTGCGAATACCTAAGATTCAACGAGACTATGCTGAAGGACGTGAAACGGAATCTATTGAACGAAAAAGGCATAGCCTTCTCAATGACATTTTAGATGTCGTATATGGTATCCGCCCGAACCTGTCTTTTGATTTCATCTATGGTTACATGCGTTCTAATGGCAAGAATTTATCTGGAGATGAGTGGCAGAATATTCAACTACATCCCAATGTAGCATTCGAACCGCTTGATGGACAACAACGTCTGACCACATTATTCCTGCTATACTGGCTGTTTGGCAGGAGCGCTGACTTGTACGACAATCATCACTCACTCTTTATTTATGAAACACGTGACACCAGTGAGGAATTTTGCCATTGGTTAGTAAACCAGCAAGCAGGTACTTTGATTTCAGGATGGGAAGCTAAGCGTGAAGAAACAAAAAACATTAACACCCAGCATAAAGAGAAGTGGTATTCTGCAAAAGATGCCAATGGACTTGTGGATCCAATCACAAACAGATTACGTTTCCCATTATTACCGATACCGTCCCTATTCGTGTATATGCAAGCCCTCAGCACATTCAAATGGGATTGGCATGATGATCCTAACATCCGTTCTATGATTAAAGTCCTGGAGACAACCGTCCATTATCTCCATGAACGCGGATTAGACTATGCTTCGGGCATCACGGCCAATGCAAGACTTGACGACATAACCTTTTTACTTCTTGACAATCTCGATTGTGACGGCGACCAGCTTTTTGAGAAGATGAATGCACGTGGCAAAGCACTTACCAGTTTTGAAATCCTCAAGTCAACACTTGAAGAAGAGATGGAGCAGCAAGGCTTGCCAGCTTCAAACGCTAATTTATCAAATAATTGGAGGAACGCTATTGACGGAGATTGGATAGACTACTGTTGGGATAACTCAAAGATTGGTCCTTCTCCCAAGCTCGAGAATGTAAGAGAAGTTGAGAAGAAACTTGAGAAACTCCTCATCCGAATTGCTGGAAAGTCTTTTTTCGCAACGAACATAGAAGGAACACAGGCCAATAACACTACTGTAAAAGATTACACATCATTGTTTGAAAATTCTATTTCAGGACGAGGAAGCGTTAACAAAGTCATTGACAGATATGTTGAATATGCGCGATACGAACGCTCCTTAGGGAATAAGAATTTTTCTAAGATGGACTTTCAAAGCATTTTTGACGATATGCAGAACCTGCTCTATGAGGATTCAGAAGGATGGCATGACGCTTCTTCCCTTCTTCCACAGCTAAACAGAGCAAACACCTCAACATTAATGGATATGTACATGATTGACAGTCCTACGCATAATACACGTGTCATGATTTATGCTATGTCAGCTTATCTACGTATTGTGCCATCTAAAGATATAGCCAAGGACATCACAGAGAAAGCTAATTTCATAGACTGGATGCGTTTTATTCGTAATGTATATAATTCTGACAACAAGAACTCTGGATTAGATAACTTCAACGATGTTAGAACCTCAATCGCTGCTATCGACAAATGGCTGACAGAGTATGAAACACATTACCGGACCAATGACAAACAAGATATCCTGTTATTAATCAAAGACCATATAAAGAACAATGCCTATAGCCAAGAACAAGCACGACTTGAGGAGGAAGCTATCAAGGCAGAATTAAGAGTTGATGGCACAAACGGAGTGCCTGCAAGTGATTGGGAGGAAAGTATCCTAAAGGCCGAAAACAATTTTTATTTATGGGGACAAATAATAGCTCCTCTCTCATGGTCATTCAAGAACCAATCTTATGACAAGACTGCGTTTGATGAATATGTCGACCGCCTTCATCAGATTTTCTTCAATCCTTTACCCGAAGAGGGTCCTGTTGATGCACTACTTATTCAAGCTATGCTTTGCCTACAGGACTATCGTCACAACTCAAGAAACGGCTTAGGCAGTCTGGGCAGATTGAACAATAATAGAGATTTCAGCTGGAAACAATATCTACGAAGACTTGACCCTTCTACAAAGTATTACGGTAGATTGTTTAAAGAGATGATTGATTTATGGCTACAGCCTACAAACACGCATCGCTCATTTGAGGATTTGTTAAGAGAAATAATTAAAACAAACAAGACAAAATACAGTGTATCTGATTGGCAATATTATATCGTTAATATTGACAATCCAAAGACGTTAATAAACATTTTCAGTTTTGTTGGTACCTATGGCAGATATGTGTACACGGCACCAGGAGGCCATGCCTATTATTTCCGGTCAAATACATTCCGGACAGTTTATCGCTACGAATTATTAACAACGTATCTCGCTTATGAGAAAAGATTACTGGTGAGCGGAGTTACTGCCACTTGCCTAACCTCTACAGCCGATGAGCTTGGGGCACACGCTGATTTCACCATGCCTAATGGCGACCTCATTCGATTAACTGCAAGTGATGGAGATTTATATAATATCGAACAGCAAAACAATGGAACACAAACACCGACAATGCTACATAGTAATATAAATATCAATAATGTTGAAACCGAACTCAAGAACCTTGGAGTAATATCTTCCTTCTAACTGTCTTCCCCTTCTCAACAAGTTGAAAACAAGATATCCGTCTTATAAGGATTGACAGCCAAAAAGAAAGCCCACTGGTATTTAGCAAAATGCTAAACATCAGCGGGCTTCTCGCTATATTCCCCCCAACGATTGTAGCGGTTCAACGCCCAACTCCACCAACACCAGATCCATACACAAGCAAAAAAGAGCCGGCATTACCCCACTCCTCTTCTATTCCCATCAATTGATTTCGGCGACTGATAAGCTCCGCTTTTTGGTGGCGAGGCCATTCATAGTGCACATACAAGGCAGTCTCACCATTTGCCCTTAACATCACCCCCATGTGTATTCGACATTAGATACAAGTAGGGATATTCAGAAGATTTATTACTAACTGTTTGCCAGTGTGATATATTATTAGCACCTTTTAAAAAGCCGAACGGCCCATCACGGGCAGAACCGGGGGAAACTTAAAAAATCGTCGTGAAGATACAAAAAACAGAGAGTGATAAAACAATTCATTTACGGCATGGGAGTCTCATCACCACCCAGCGCAGAGCAGAAAACGTCCGAGGGTATGCCGTCAAGCCCCATCGAGCGTTCCCCGCGCCATGTAGTCGTCCATCACGCCACCGAGGCTGGTTAATATGGTATGCACATCGGCAGGACTTACGGTCGATTCGGTTGCCATGCGCTTTGCCGCCTGCCCTGTGGTGACGGCAGATCCTGCGAAAGCGGACTTGGATTGCTGCTTCAAAGAGGCGTATTGCTCGAAACAGAAAAGCCATGCCCCACCATCAGCGAGGTGGAACATGGCATCCTATCGTATTAGTCTCCCCAAGGATCATAGCTCGGCCAAGCCTCGTTCTCCTCGGAGAAAGGCCCTTGCTTGGCATCAGCCCCGCCGCCTTCTTCATCTTCTCCCGCCTGTGGAATAGAAGTCTGATACATCACCGGGGACATGTCTGCCGATATTATTTCCGTTACAGGTGCTTCGTATGATTTCTTATATTTTATTTTCATTTTACTATTACTTTTTTGCCGTTGTGAATATATAGACCCTTGACGGGCTTTGTAACTCTCTGACCGTTGAGGTTGTAGTAAGTGACATCACCTGTAGCAGTCGCAGCATCCACTGCATCGAGACTTTCTATACCTGTTGTCTCGCCGTCATCGAACAGGAGGGAGAGTTTCGCTCCGGCAGGCACGTCAATGTTGATATATGCCTTGTGTACGCCGATGGTGAGCTTTCCCCCGCTCTTGAACTGCTGCGCCTGGGATACGCGGAACGCCTTGCCTCCCGAAATGTAGAAGTTGGTGTTGCCGTTTTCTGTGGCTACGATGTCCTTGGCATTCACGGTTACGGGTTTCAGGATATTGTCTCCGCTGTAACTCCACTTGTCGTCCTCGCCGATGCGATAGTAGAAGTCGCTTGGCAACGAACCGTTAACAGCCTTGAGCACCACGCCCGTGTTGGCCGGAACATAGAGTCCGTCCTTGCTGATGTCTTCACCGAGGTTGATGCTCTGCATACGGATAATGCTGTTGCCGATCTTCTCACCGGATGTAAACGCGATGACTTCCGGGCAGTTCCTGGCCGCATCCCAGAAGAGCCGGTGCCCACTGTCGTTAACATCACCGAAATCAACGTCGAACTCACGCGCGAAAGTAGAATAGAGCTTGTTGGTCAGTGCGGGCGTACCTTTGATCCTGTAGTCTATCTGCGAGGTGAAGTCGAAGTCGCTCCTCCTATTCAGACTGGCAGCCACATCATAGACGGTCTTGCTCCATGCTGCCTGATAAGCGCCAAGGGCCGATTTCTTCACGTAGATCTTCGTTGTCGGGGCAAACTCGTTGTAGTTGGTTCCGGTCTCGTCGAGTTCGAAGCGTGTAGTGCTCAACATCTCCTTGGTGGGAGTGCTTTCGATGAAGAAAACGTTCTCCACGGTGCTCTTGTTGTGGGCAATGTCGGTCACGAAAGCTTGTGCGCCGATATATTTCACATTGTTCTTCACCACCACTTCCTTCACGCTGTTTCCTGCGTTTTGGAAAGCGTAGTCGCCTATCAGGCTCACGTTATAGTCTTTGCCGCCGCGGGTTACCTTTGCGGGCAATACAAACGTGTGGTCGGTGCGGCTGGTGCTGAGCAGGTCCACATCGTTGTCCGACACGGCGATGTACTCTTCCGTTCCCTCAGTGAAAGAAGGGCTGATGGACTTAAATTTCTGATAGAAAGCATTTGTCTGATAGTCGCCAAGACGGTCTTGCCGAACATTGACGTTGATTTTACCGAACATGTCGGCAGCCTGGCTACCATTGTCAAACGACATGTCGTTGGCAGCCTGATTGATGTTGTCCGGATCGATCATCTGATCGCAGAGGAACGTAACCGTATTGAGGTTCGGACAAAGGCCGAAAGCGCGCTTTCCGATGGAAATCACCTTGTTGGGGATGATTACATTCTTCAGTTTCTGACAGTCATAGAAAGCATAGTCCCCTATCTTTTTGATGGATGGAGGAAGCAACGTAAATTTATCATTTGCCTTTCCTTCGGGGAAAATCATCAGCGTCTCTTTGTCTTTCGACAACAGATAGCCGTCCACACTCGAGTAGACGGTGTTCTTCTTGCTCACATTGATGGCGGTGAGATTTTTGCACCGTTTGAAAGCTTCAGGACTGATACTGGTTGTGGTCTCGGTGACATTGACGGTGGTCAGCACGTCGCAGTTGCGGAAAGCCTCTCTGCCGATGCTCTGGACCTTCTTAGGCACATCGAAACTTGTCAGTCCGCAGTCGGCAAAGGCACCGCTGCCAATAGACAGAATGTCGGCGTCGGGATCAAACTCCACCGTAGCCATGCTGCTGCATCCGCTGAAGGCATTGGTCTTGATGGAAGTTACAGATTTGGGGAACTTGAAGGTCTGAAGGTCTTTCAAGTTGGCAAAGGCGTTTTCGCCAATTTCCTTCAGGGCGCAAGTTCCCTGAAAATTGAAAGCTTTCAGGCTGGTAGTGGTAGAGAAAGCATTTTTCCCGATGGTCTCCAGTTTAGAATCAGCCGGGATGTTGACCGTTTCCAATTTTGAGCACTGATAGAAGATGTCGCCAATCGAAGTGAGGGCCGCCGGCAAGGTTACCTCTGTCAGCTTTTCACAGCTCCAAAAAGCCTGGGGTCCTATTTGCTGAACTTTTGAGGGCTCTTCGAAAGTAACGGCTGTTAGTTTGGAAACACCACGGAAAGCTTCTTGATTGATATTTTCAACTCCCGCAGGGATGGTCATTGTGGTGATGTTCTGTGCTGACTGGAAACCTCTTCTTGCGATCGTTTTGACGCTTGCGGGAATGACATAAGTGTCACCGGCCCTGCTGGGCGGATAGAGGAAGAGAATATCCTCATCTGGTTTGGAGAAGATGACTCCGTCTTTGGCCACGAAGTCTGTATTTTCAGCCGGGACCTTGTATTCTGCCACCTTCAGGCATGACTCGAAGCAACCTTCAACCATGCCTTCCTTTGTCGTTTCATCATACTTCTTGATATCTTTAGGCAGTACGATGGTACTGAGCAGACTTGCCGCATAAATCGATGAAACTGCCAGCTTGGTCACGCCGTTCAAGTCTATGCTTTTCATCTTCCAACTGTTTGAAATGGCATACGAAGCGATGGACTTGACACCGTCTGGCACCTTGTAGTTCTCGGTGTCCTTGGCACGGGGGTACAGCATGAGTTCCGTATCCTTGAAAAGCACGCCGTCAACGGTTGTGAAGGGAGTAGATCCTCCTGGAGCCATTTCAAATGCTTCGAGCGTATTGGTAGGAGCGATGGTAGGAAAGCCGGTAGAAATACTTTGCAAGTTGGGGGGAAGGATAATCTTGGTCAGGTCGTTTACCAGACGGAAACAGGTATTAGTAATGCGGGTCACCTTGTCGCTGACCGTGTAGACTCCTCCTGTCAACGGAACATTGGAGGGTACGGAACGGAGCACCGTCTTGTCCTTTGAGTAGAGTGCCCCGTCGTCATCCGAACTGAAATATGGATTGTCCGGATCCACGGTCTGTTTAGGCACACTGCGCAGTCCTGCCCATACATTCTCACTGATACTCTTCACATTCTTCGGGATATTAATGCTTGCTAAGTCTGCACCTCCGAAGATGTCATAACCCAAATATACGATACTTTCTGGCAACTTTATGGAAGTGATATTCGTACATTTATAACGTGAATTATACTCTACGCCCGTGACAGTAAACGTTATGTCGATGCCGTCATAGACTTTTTCCGGTATGACTAATTCGCCCGAGTTCAAATCGTCTGTGCCCAGGAAGTACAATGTATGATCTGCTATGGAAGCCACCTTGTAGGTGTTTCCATTGAACGTGACTATCTGTCCGTCTGTATAGGCGAATAGCCCCGTTGGTATTACCATGAACAGTAATGCCAACAATAAAAGTTTAGTTTGTCTCATGATTAAAAATTAGAATTCTGATTTCCTTGATTTATAACTCTTCTGTCCTCGATGGATCAAGCAACCGCCGGGGGGCTTAATCCGCCTTCCATGAGTTGGCCAACGGATACGACAAAACAAGAAAAGGAATTCCCCGGAGTTCCTTTTCCCATCGGAATTGCACGTGACACCACGCGCGCGTATACGAGAAAGTTTTAGGTTGAAGTTACGCCAGTAGCGCCTATGAGAGAGAGAGAGAGAGAGAGAGAAGCAAATTATTTGGAACCACCAAATAATTCGACGACAAATTTACAAGAAAATTTCGATTTCCCTGCTCCGTACCCATGCCTTTATTATACAAAGACAATGGTCGTAGAAAAAAACTCCTCTCCAACTTGCTCACTTGTCAATAGTTATACCGGCTGCAAAGATAACTAAAGTTTCCGAAACCCGCAAGAAAAAACAGAAATAGATGTGGAAATGGCGTGCAAACGAACGCACGTTCCCACATCACACGCTTATTCCTTTTCTGTCATAGACGTATTATGTCATCATTCCGCAGTGATAAGGCTTTTTGATTCTCAACTAAAGTTTCCCACTTAACAGGGACAAGTGCCATAAGTCATTGAAAAAAAGGAAAGAAGAAGAAATACCAATTGTTTTTCTTTGTATATTTGCACGTGTGATCAATTGTTATGCAGAACATTGACATTTCTTCTGTGAATACAGACATACAGCAGATTTCAGACCTATCCAAGGTTCTGAGTGATAAAAGTGCCACGAACGACAGGATATTGGTCCCTTTTGGGAAAGTTTGTTCTTGGAAGGACTCTTTCAAAGGTTTACCTGCAGAGTATGACCGTCCAAAAACGGATGGTCTTGCAACGGAGGATAACCTGAAAGATAAGATGCAGAAAAGACAAATAGATACGATGTCTGTCCGTCAGCCTGTCTTTCCGTCTTTTACACACAATTTATTTCCATATCATCGGTGTTTGTAAACATTTTTATGCAGCTCAAAGCTGACACATGCTCTTCTGGCTCCTGAAAGATGCCTGATTGACCTGCAATGGGTGCTCTTTCAGCGTGTTACCAACGCCCTTTTGAAGTCCAATCAGGCATCTCTTACAAACGACTTAACAACCGACTGATTGACTGCTGGTTACAAACTCGCTTTTTGCACGTGTTCTTTACATTTACAGATGATCTGTTTGAAATTATGTAATGACTTTTCAAAATATTGTCTGTCTTTTCAACGTATTGAAATTGAAAAGGTCTTTGCCTCGGAGGCTGATGATAGGATAGACAGTTGACGGTCTTGACCATGTTTGTTTAAAGAATCACTTCGGTTCTTCCGTTAAAGCTATACGGAAAGCATCCATGCGTTTAACGGAAGAACCATTCGGGGGTCTTCAGAAATCTGGCGTGATGAGGTCTGTCCCGTGCGTTGACGACTTTGATGAAATATCACACAGAGGCAGGGAGCGGAGGTAAGACCCTATGACGGAGGCAACGTCGGTGCATGGAGGAGCCCAAAAAAAGAGAGGGTGTGTCTGTTCCGACACACCCTCTCGGGAATTGAGGCATTCTCCGCCTATCGCTCTATTGCCTTGATGGTCTTTCCGTTCGACAGTCTGATGACGTTGACGCCCTTTGCCGGTGCAGAGAGGCGGTTGCCATTCAAGTCATAACGTGCTGACTCGGAGACGTTGTAAAGCTGATCTGCGGTCTTGATATCCGATGTAGTAATATCGAGGACATCGTATCGGCTGCCCAAGACAACTTTCTTCTTCGTGATGGTCTCCTTGATTTTCGCAATCATCTCAGCAGGTACATAGATGGAGAGCTGTGTGCGAAAAGCTGTAAAGACAGACTCTCCGAACTCCGGGATACCCGTACCTGCGAAATGAACAACGGCCAGCTTCTTCGCACCGAAGAAAGCTTTCTTCTCGATACCGGAGACGGCTCCCTTGAAGTTGACGCTTACCAGGTCCGCACAACCCGCAAAGGCCTGCTCCTTAACGGACAACCCAGAGGCAAGAGACGTTATATGCGTCAGGCCAGCGTAGGCAAACGCGCCCTCGCCTATGTTGGTAAGCCCTTCAGGCAGGACAAGCGTCTTCAGGTTCCCGGCATAGGCGCAGGCGTTCGCTTCGATATCGGCGATCTCGTCCGGGAACTGTATTGTCGTCGCCGTGCTGCCGGTAGGGTAAGCAACGAGAGAAGTCCGGTCCTTGTTATAGAGCACCCCCTCAACAGCAGCATAATCATCGCTTTCCTCCGATACAGAGAATGCCGTCACGGCCGTCTTGTAAAAGGCGTTCTCCCCTATATCCGTCAATGTCCGGGGGAACTCGGAAAGTGTGGAAAGGGCGGAGCAGCCCTCGAATGCGTGCGCCCCGATCTCTTCCAAAGCAGACGGGAACACTGCCGACGCGAGCTTTTCGCACTGTGCGAAGGCGTAATCCCCAATGACTGTTACCGCCTCAGGGATGGCACATTCTGCCAGAGCCGTACAGCCCGTCAGAGCGGACTTGTCTATCTTCTTTGCCGAAGCAGGGAGCTGGATCTTCGTGAGCCGGGCGAGCTTATAGAACATATAAGGGGGTATGACATCCTCTTCCACAGGCTTATAATACTTGGTTGACAGGCCTTGCTTTATCGCACAATAGTTCTCTCCGTCTTCAACGATACGTACCTCCGAGAGGTCCAAAGAGGTCAGTCTGCCCTCCGTCTGATCGTCCTCCTTGAGTCCTTTGCCTGCCATCTGGCGCAGGAGAAGGATGTCGGTCCCGTTGATTTCGCCCGATACCTTCAAGTCGGTTATCTGATACTTCCTGGCAGCAGGAATATGCTCTGCGAGCTTCCCAGCCGCTGTTGTCACTGTCAATGACTCCTGGGCATGGACGGTGAAACACGCACATGCCAGTGCAATTACGGTCAATACTTTCTTCGATGTAAAGATCTTCATTTGTTTCCGATTGTTTATTATGTTTTTAAAACAGATGCCTCAGGATTCCAAGGATCACCTTTTCTCATAAGGAATAACGAATTTATAGCCACGGCCACGCAGTACGACGTCCTTCTCCCGGACCTCTTCGACGTACAAACGATGCGTCCCCTCTTTCAGTCCACTACTGCTGAACTCGTCTGGATAAAGCATTGAGAGCGAGACAGAGACGTACGTTCCGGCAACAGGGTTGACGACAGCCGGGGTAATCTTGACGACCTTCCGTGAAGAATAAGGGCGCGCCCCGTTACAGAGCCAGACACCCACGCCGGGGCGGCGGACCGCCATCACCGTGTTCATCTGCGCATAGAGGCTGTGCGAAGTGGTGCCATACACTCCCACGCGAGCGGCTGTCCCCTCGCAACGCACCGTCACTTTCAACGTCTTCTCCTGCCTGTCCTGCGAGATGACCCGTATCTTCGCCTCCCCTTCATAGTGTGCCTGGATCTCCAGGATATTGGTCTTCGCATTCCATTTGACGCTTATCACTTTATCAGGGTCGTCCACTTTCAGGTCGGCAATATCGCCCCCGCCATTCAGACTGACGAATCTGCTTTCATCCCGCGGGAAGAGTCTTACCTCCGACTGGCTGATGCTGATTTCCGGAGCAACCACATGGATGTCTATCCGCCGGCGCACATCGCCGGAGATGATGGTCGCATAGGTGTTTCCCTCCAAGATGCCGTTCACGCGCAGGGTGTCCTTGCTGACACTCACCCCCGCTACTTTTGAATCGGCGACATAAGAGACATATTTCCCGGTACCGCCCGTCAGCAGGAACATACGTGTGGACAGTTTCGTGAGCGAGACTTCGTCCGGATTCTCTCCGCTAAGCTGTATGTCCTTCGCTTCCTGCTGATTGTCTTTGTCGCAGGCAGCAGGCAGGATGCTGCAAGCAAAGAGTAAGAAAAGATATAGCTTCTGTTTCATGACGTCTTAATCTACCGTTAGTTTATATTCAATCTCCCACTTCCGTCCGGGCGTTTCCACGATCTCAATCTGCAGAATATGCTGTCCCTTCGTTGCGAAGACAATCTTTCCGTCAACCGGCGTAACCGGCGTGCCGTCTACCTGATAAGCAATGGCCGCATTCGGATCAGCCAGGTCGTGATAATAAAGCGGCAGGCTTCGAGGACAGGTCCCAGCCTCTTTCACCCAATACAAATAAGGTATGCGTCCTTCTTCCTCAACACCCATGTTCATGCTTTGCGTCTGCTGCGTGACAGCGTCAGAAGGTTTCGACTGCTCCGCCCCTTTGACACTCTTCACGCTGAACCTGTGAGAACTGCCGGGTTCGAGCCCCTCGACGATGAATGACACAGCCTTGGTTGTGGCAACAGGCTGCCCGTCCACCAGCACCTGATACTGCACATCCGTATCGGCAACAGGCCTCCATGAGAGTTCCATCTCACGTTGCTGCGGATGCGCCGTGAGGTTAGAAGGAGCCTCCAGAGTGGCCGTCCCCGTCCCCTCCTTTGTCATTTTGAAGGAGATGTCATCGATGAGGACGAACCCGCCCGACTCTGCCGACTCATAGTCATTCTCAATATACAAGCCCACACCGGCACGGTTCACTCCCGCCGGCGCTTTGAATGTCATGGTCTTCTTCTGCCACTGATCCGCAGACGTCCGGACCTTGTCTTTCTCGCGCGAATCCCTCTTTATAGATGTCAGGTCACGATACCAGTCCACCGTCACGGTGATGTTCGGACGTTTCAAAGAGCCTTTGTACCAGTAAGTAAGCTGGTATTCAGCACCCGGCTCCACCACGATGTGATAAGGATTGAAGTCCTTGTCGCGTGAGAAGAAAGAGCCCCCATTGGGATAGAGTTTTATGGCGTAAGTTCCGTCATGGGCATCTTTTGTCCTCGAGTAAGCCAATGAGGAATTGAAGTACCAATACTTCGGTTTGAGATAAGGGTCATAATAGTCAGGGGCTTGCTCCCCGCCTTCTTCATCATCATCGCCCGGCTGCTTCGTCTCAGGAGGATATTCTTCAAATCCTCCATTGGGTATCAGTTCGTGTCCTATCTGCCCTTCCGCCGTATAAGAGAAGGACAACAGGCAGAACAGAAAGAGATAGATTTTATTTGTCATAGGATACGTGTTTATTGATTAAACGGATTGATGTCTGCAAGCGTCAGACCATAGTGCCTGCCGATAGCGGAAGCTATATTGCGCAGCGAGCCCCCGGTCGTCTCCGGTGCCAGAAGCCGCTGCTTATCCCAGAGCCCGTCCCCCGCCGTGAGCTGACTGATATATTGTCTCACCTCTTCATAACCAAGGTGGGGCTTGCCGGAAGACTGTACGGTGAACTGCAGACCATATACCGCTCCGCAGCCACGGGACAGGAACACAAGGGCGTTCCGGGCGTCTTCATCGAGATTGACACGGGTGATTTCACCCACAAGGAACGTCATGGCCTGTACGGCGGCGACCTTTGACAACTCGCTTCTAATCAGCCGTAACTGCTCATGTACATCGTCATAACGATACTCCGTGAGCGCCTGCCGCCCTCGTGCAAAGGCGTTATAGATCCTGATGCGGCTCTCGCGCAGCACAGGCAGGCCGCTTGTCTGGATCACAGGCAGCCAATACTGATAGTAGCCGTAAGCCAGGTCCCAATGGTGTTCAAGCTCCGTGTAATTGCGGCCGGGCAGCAGTTTCGTCTGCTCATGGTCGTGCCGCAGACGGCCGTCATTATACAAGCTGTCATTGAGATGCACGTTCAGCACCTTGTCAAGATACACGCCTCCCCATACGATACCATTAAACAGTTCTGCCACGACAAGCCCTTTCTCGTTGACAAAGGCGATGTTGACATCACCGATGTTCGTACCCACATAGCCTGCCACTCCCCGTTCCGCACGATGGTTGCGGGCCGTCCCGGGACTGGGCTGGGACAGACCGCTCAACCGGCCCGTAGTGGTGAAGATGTCATCAATATCGGCCAGGATGTGTCTGCGGTCGGCCCTGTGCAAAGGGGAAGCCGCAATCTCCTCTATGGGTTTCAAGCCGAACTCGCCATTGCGGAAATAGTCCTGTACCTTCGCCATGTTGGCCGGATACATGATGGCGGCAATCTTCAGGTAGCTGTTATAGATATAGTCCATGGGGTCGCGCAACAAGCTGCACTCCAGGTAATCGACGCTGCTTGCCCCATTGCGTTTAAACTGATAGACAGGGTCAGGGACGGTCGGTTCACGATAAGCCGACTCCACCGTCTCTCCCTCCCATTGGCTGCATGCGGAGAATGCCAGCGGCAGTAAGAACACTAAAAGATATTGGATTGACTTCTTTCTCATCTTTTCTCTATTATGGAAGGATAATATAACCACAGAAAGGAGACTTTATCTTGTCGATTCCCTCTTCGTTCTGATGCTGGTTGACTGTGAGCGGCTTCACGATCGTGAGCCCGTCTTCTGATACGGCAGAGATGGCCGCCCTGATGGAAGAGCCACGGGGACCGACGCCGTTCACGCAGATATACATGGGATAACCGGAGCGTGCGGTAAAGGAGAGCTTATGCTCTTTTCCATTCGCCAGGAAGGTCGTCGCCGTATCATCCCGGCGGCTGCTTGCAATGACCTGCAGCTTTTTATCGGGCGAAATGTACCTCACCGTGTACCGGGAAGAGATGTCGTTATCCGGCACGAGCTGTCCCAAGAGGTCCACCTCCGTATAGGAACACGTGAGCGTAACGGTGTATTCCCGCACGTTATCGGTGATCTCCACACCCGGATACACATAATCCGTAACAGGCGCGTCAGGGTTTCCGAGCTGTATGACCTGGTCTTCGTATGAGAGCTTCGGCTTGTCTATTCCCTTGAAAGGAAACAGTTTGCCGTAGTCTTCCTCGGCGTAGTCTTCACTGCCTCTTGTGCAACTCGTCGCAAGAAGCAGTATGCCTATCAGCATATAATCAATTATTTTCTTCACCATGTTTGATACTTTTTATCAGCTGTCATTATCTATGTTCCGTCATCGGACTAATCAGTCGGTTCGTCCCAGATCTCGGCTTCCAGACCTGTAAACTCACCTTCGGGATGCAGGTGCCTGCTGACAAGCCGGGTGGTGCGTGACATCGGGTCGTAAACCGACACCAGTTCGGCTGTGAAGCGGTCGCCCTGCCGCTGGAAGTCGAAGAACATCGTTTTACTGTCGTAACGCAGCCCTGACCGGAAGGTGATGCCCTGCTCCGTGCCTGCATAACCGGAGCCTAATCCGGTCATCTCCTTGGCCGGATAGCCCGGAACAGGGTTCTTCTTCTGTGTGAAAAGGAAGAGGTAATACCGCTTCGCGACGATCTCCTTCAACAGGGCCTGGTTGGTCTCCACATTGCGTTTGATGTATATGTCGCTTTGAAAGAAGGTGCGCCCGCCACGATGGATACGCAGTTGCGGGTTCTTCATACGCTCGAAGAACGCCCGGTTCTCATACGCTTTCTGCACGAAGGAGGTCGTCTCCTCCGGTGCTTTCAACTTCGAGAAGACAATGTATTCACGTGCGGGTTGAAGATAGGAGGCCGTGCGAAAGACAAGGTCGCCGTCCTCGTTCCGCCCCATATAAAGGAAGTCTGAAGACCCTTCAAAGCGGTCGTTGACCAGTTGATGGATATAGTTATAGGTGGAGAAGGTCAGCTGCGTGAAACTGTTCCGGCCCACGACATACTCGCTCGTCATCGGCTGTGAGGCGGTCTGCTCGGTATAATCGGCACGCATTACGACCGTGTTGTCGTCCCTGAACTGCATTGTATAGCAGTCGCCCCCATAGCCATAACGCCCCCTGAAAGCCTGTTGCGAGATCAGTTCCGACGGGTTGGAAAAAAGCAGGGAGTCGGTCTTCGGGAAGTAAAGGACACGCCATCCGTAAGGTGCCTGGACGAGTTCCTTTTTCAAATCAGCGATGCTCTCCTTGTTACGCTGTGACGGACTCTTGTCGAACACATCGTCATTGGCGGTGCAAGCCGTCAGCAGGCAGACCAGCGCAAAGAGGCAGTATTTCATTCTTCTGTTATTCATCTCTGGTGTTGTTTAACGTAAGCATTGATTCTCCTGATGCTGATTACCTGCATTTGCTTCAGGTCTATATGCCAGTTCTTCAGCACATATTCGTCCACAAATGACTGCTTCGCAGTAAACTCCTTGTAGGCCTGCTTTGCCTCTTCTGCATAGCGGGCGTTGACCTCGGGATCGATGTCCGTGTCGGGAGTCCGGGCTGAAACAGCAGCATCGTACAGCTCTTTAGGGGTACTGGTGAGCGTGGCGCTGATGATTTCGGCAAAATCATCTTCGGGCGAGAGGAAGCCTAACATGGTGTAAAGACCGCGTTTGTTGGCATAGGAGTCAAGCCCGAACCGCTCCTTCCCGGTGCGTGCATAGCTCAAAGGGGCGGCCAGAGGCTCTGTCGAACCCGTGTACCGCTGTCCGCTGATCATCGAGAACCTGTCGCGGTCATAGGCGATGTGCAGCATCAGGCACCTGGCCAACTGATGGTGGACGCTGCGCATCAGGACAAACACCTTGTCGTTGTCAGCAGGATTGAAATCGTCTACGTGATAGACACACATCTCCTTCGCGGTGAGCTGGGGATTGTCCAGCCGTTCCACACCATGCGTATCCGGGTTGCCGCCTCCATACAGGTACAACCTGACGGGAAGCCTTCCGGGCAGCAGTTTCTCCCCGCCCGTCTCTTTCAACCGATAGGTCTCCAGGCCCATCGTCCGTACAGCCTCAAGCACCCTGCGGACGTTCTCCAGCTTCGGAGGATAGATGAAGGTGCCTGTCGAACCGGCGTTCTTTTCCCATCGATAGACCACTTCTATTCCATAAGGAACCGTGATATTCTCAATGATCCACTTGTCCAGTCCGGTGGCTGTAATCTGTTTCTTTCCTTCGTCGATGACGCTTGTCTCACTCAGTTTCTCGCTGTCGCAGGCAGCAAGAACGACGGTTGCGGACAGGAGAAGGATTGTCTTTATCTTTATCATCTTACTAATCTGTTTACTTGTTCATCCTACTTATCTCGGCAATTGCTGACGATCACGGGGGTTGGGGGCAAGCCCCCGCTGGATGGCTTCCGTCGGTATCTGAAGCACTTTCCGGGGGTCGTCTTTTTCCAAGGGGAAGTAATAGGCACTCTTCGACGAACGCTTCACAGCGATGTGGAAGCGGCGTATGTCGAACCAGCGCAGACCCTCCTGATAGAACTCCTTCTGGCGGAAGTCGAGTATCAGCTGCACCATTGCAAGCTGCTTCAAGGTCATCCCGTAGAAGGGGGAATACCGGTTGTACCGATTGCTGTTAGTCGATGTGTACACTGCCCGTTCGACGGACGGCATGAAGCCGAACTTGCCTTGCATGTACTGCAGGTAATCGTCAATGGCATGGTCGTAGTTCCTCAGCATGGCGTAAGCCTCCATCCTGTTGAGGAGCACCTCATCGACGGTGAAGAGCGCATTGGTCACATAGATGCCGCGCGGCTTGGTGCCAGTCTGCTCCGAACCGGCCAGTTCGTCGAACTTAGCCATATACCGTCCCGTGGTGGTGGGAGCCGGTGAGGAGGTGAAGAGGTAAGTACCGACAAAATTCATCTTTGCGTAGTCCCCGCCCCCTTCGATGCCTCTTTTGGCAAAGATGTCATCGACCGTGTTGAACGTAGAGCCATATTTCTCATTCACCACCGAACGGGCCCAGCGCGATTCCGTCGCCGTCAGCAAGAGGTTGGCAGGTTCATCCACGGCCATGTACCGATGGTATAGGTTCTGTGGAGAAAACTCCATCTCATCAGCGTAACGACGCCATGACCGGAGCTGGCGCTTCGGGTCGCTCCCCAAGACATAATCGGCATATTCGATCACATTCCGCCATTCCCCTTTCATGAGATAGAAGCGGGTCGCGAAGGCGTAAGCGGCTTTCTTGTTGAAATGGAACTTAGGGTGTGCATAATAGTCATCCGTCACCAGGGACACACCCAGGCGCAGGTCTTTCTCTATCTTATCGTACACCTCATTCACTGTCCCGCGGCCGTAATCCACCAAGGCATGCTTCTCCGGCTTCGTGATATAGGGTATTCCGGGATTATCCGAAGCCCCGCCATAAGGCTCCGCCCATATATTCACCAGCATGAAATGCAGGTAGGCACGCAACAGGAAAGCCTCTCCGTACAATGCCTTCACACGCTCCGTCTTAGGGTAGCGGCTTAACAGTTCCAATGCCTTGTTGGCCTGCGCAATGCCCTTGTAACACGCATTCCAATAATTGAGAGGCGTATCCAAGTCCTCCTGATCATAGTCTTCCCAGAAGAACATGGCCTCATTCAGTCGTGTATGAACGCCGTTCGCGCGTTCCTCCACATCATCCGTCCTCGGTTCAAGAAAGGGTATGTAGCTTGCTTCGGGATAGGCTCCCATGAGCAGTTCGGCTATCTTCTTTTCCGAGTCGATATCGACATCCAATTCCGAATCGGGACTCTTGTCGAGGAAGTCGTTACAGCCGGCAAACAGAAAGCCGGCGGCCAAAAGCAGCAGTGATATGTATTTCTTCATCTTCGATCAATTAGAAACCAATGTTCAACGTCAGGGTATATTGCTTTGGAGTAGGCAGTGACACACCGCCCGACTTGTAGTACTCCGGATCCTGTCCCTTGAGCTTCTTGTCCGAATAGAGGAGGAAGGGATTGGTCACGTTAAGGCGCAGATCCATCGTCTGCAGCCTCATCTTCTTCAGGAAGTCACCGGGCACATGATAGGCTAAAGAGACATTCTTCATGCGCACGAAACTGCCGTCTGCGACCATCATCTGCGAGTAGTTATAGGTATTGTACGCCCTCTCGATGTTCTCCCTGCCCACTTTTCCGATCAGCTCTTGCGACGGAAGCACCGGGACATCCGTCCTTCTCTCGTCTCCGGGGTTGAGCCAGCGGTTGTAGTAGGACTTTGAAAAGACATTCAGATCACCGAACTCGGGATCGAAAGTGGGGTTCAGCCGGATCTTGTTGCCCGCCTGCATGGTCAGAAAGAACGACAGTTCCCAGTCTTTATACTTGAAGGTATTCGACAGACCCCCTATCACCTGCGGTTCAATAGGGCCATAATACAAGAGGTAAGACTTGGCATACTGCGTGTCGAGGAAGTCTGCCCCGGCATTCTTCGCATACTCCCCCTGATTGGAAGGATAGAGTCCGAAGTCGAAAGTCGGCAGACCGTTCTGGTCCAGCCCCTGGAAGTTAAAGGCGAAGAGAGAGCCCCGCGGATAGCCTACAATGTTCCCCCTGCCTCGTCCGGCGACCATGTCGAAGGCATTCGGGGTGTTCAGCAGGCGTGTGATCTTCTGGTTCATGGCACTCAGGGTGAGGCTCGTCGACCACTGAAAGTCCTTGCTGACAATGTTCTTCGTATGCACTCCGAGTTCCACGCCCTGTGTACGCATATCACCGAAGTTGGCGTACTTGTAGTATTCACCTCCTACTCCCGATGTACGGACGAGGTCGATGAGATCGAATGTATTGCGCTGGTAGACATCCAAGGTCGTGCTGATCCGGTTGTCGAACAAGCCCAGTTCCATGCCGATGTTCAGTTCGTACATCTTCTCCCAGGTCAGGTCTCTGTTCTCCAAGTGGAGGATGCTGAGCTTGTTCTCTCTGTCGCCGAAATGGAACCGATTCGCTATCCCGCTCTTATAGACGGCATTGGCATTGACGGCCTCTTCGTTCATCTTCGCAGTCAGACCGTAACTGGCTCTCAGGGCCAGGCGGGAGACGGTCCGATGATCCTTCAGCCATTCCTCCCGGTCCAAGTTCCACTTTCCTCCGACGTTCCAGGTGGGCAGCCACAGTGCACGCGCGCCTTTTCCCGACGTGTTCGATCCTTCGGTATTGACCACGACATTGAATATGTACTTGCCGGCATACCCATAAGTGCCATTGAAAGAGAAGGTGATCCCGCGGTCATTCCGCTTGTGGTAGCTGAAGTAACTGTTCCCTTCATCAATGAGCTTATTGAATATCAAAGGATTGGTATATACCTGACTGCCACGGTCATATTGTATTCCGTAACCCTGGAAAGGATTGGTTGTGCGGACAGCCGAACGCAGCTCCGTGAAGGCGAAAGCCTTCAGGTCGTGTTCTCCCAGCCGCTTGTCAAAGTCGACGGCGATACGTCCCAGAAAACTCTTCAAGGAGGCTTCTGTCTTGTTGAGGATGCCTCCGTGGGTCAGGCCGATCTTCGGTTGCAGCTGCGGATTGTCCTTGTCGTGTATCAAGTAGATGTTCTCTTTGGCCACAAAGGGGTTCTCGTTCGCACGGAAGGCCTGTATGATGTTCGAGCCTTCACGCACCTCGTGCGTCGTGCTCGTATAGGCCTGCCGCAAGGCCACCAAGCCTTTCAGGGCAAGGTCAGGATTGATTCGACAGGTGGCTTCCGACTGTATCTTGAAGTCCAGGACATTGATGTCCATCTTGTTGTTGGCATACTCGTTGAAGATGTTGAAAGGCGCCCAGTTATTGCGATAATACGCCAGATCGCCTTTTTCATCATAAGGGCTCAAAGTCCTGCTCGTACCCAGAGCATACGAAAACGGGTTGATATCGAAGTCGCGTTCAAACACTCCCAAGGTGTTGTTCTTGCGCTGCGGCATCGTTCCCGGTGCTTTCTGCGACCGGATGTTGCCCTGTGCCGTGATCGTGGCCGTCAGCCGGTCGCTGATATAAAAGGTGTTCTTTACGTTCGCCGTGAAGCGGCTCACCTTGTCGGCTATCGTCCAGCCGGCATCATGATAGAAGCCGAGCGAGGCGTAAGTAGCCGTGCTCTTGCCGCCGCCTGACAGGGTTATCATGTGGTTGGTGGTAGGATTCATCGTGAAGAGGAGGCCGAACCAGTCGGTATTGGCATACTCTCTCTTACGCAGGAAGTCCATCTTCGCCTCGGGCGTATTGGGCAGATAGTAGGTACCTGTCGCCGGATTGACGGTGCTGACAGCCTTGTATAACTGGTAATAGATACCGCTCCGCCGTCCATACAGCGACTGGGTCACGCCGAAATAGCCCTTGTCATTCATCTCCTGATAGAGCGACATGGTCTCCTGTGAGTTCAGCAGGTCGAAGTCCCCGTACCTCGGTTTCAGACGGATGGAGTTCTCCGTGGAATAAGTCACACGCAGGGGCGACTCCCGTCTGCCAGCTTTCGTGGTGATGACGATCACGCCGTTCAGGGCGCGGGCACCGTAGACGGAGGTGGCGGAAGCATCCTTCAGCACCTGGATGTCCTGTATATCGGCGGGATTCAGACCTGATATTGCCGAGGAGATGAGCGTCACGGCATCACCGGAGGCGAGCTGGTCGAGACTGAGGTGCACCAGGTCTTCATACACAGCACCGTCTATCACGTACAGAGGCTGCACGTTTCCGATGATCGAGGCGCCGCCACGGATATTGATGCGAGGGGCCGAACCGAATGTTCCCGATATGCTCTGGATGGACAGACCGGGGACCCGTCCTTCCAGCATCCGCGATACGTCGGCAACGCCTTCCAGCTTGATGTCATCCATCCTGACCGATGTCGCCGCACCGGTATATACCCGGTTGCGGATGTTCTGATAGCCTGTTACGACCACTTCATCGATCTCCCGCGCATCGGCTTTCAGCGTGACGGCCATGTCCTGGCCGTTCACCTTCACCTTCCGGGTCGTCATGCCGATGTAACTCACCTGCAAGGTCTGTCCCTGCGAAGCGTTGATGGCGAAGCGGCCGTCCATGTCGCTCACTGCCTTCTGTTTCGTTTCCATTACCTGTACAAAGGCGCCGATGAGCGTTTCTCCCTGTTCGTTCCTGACCGTTCCAGTGACGGTTCCCGTCGTCTGAGCCGTCAGGGCAACGGCAATGAACAGCAGCAAAAGGGTGAGCAGGGACTTTCGTTTGTTGACAAGTCTGTCTGTTTCTATTATCATGATAGGTCTTTTGATTTTTATATAATACAGGGCTGCATACGAGTCAGAGCTTCAGCAGCAAGCCGCCGTACACGCCTAAGGGATGACCGGCACGCAGTCCTGACGGATGACGGGATACGAGGTATCGTCTGTTCGTCAGATTGATCGCATTCAGCGTAAGCGTGAGATACTTGTTTACACGCCCCTTCAATGACGCATCCAGAATAAGATGATGCGGAATCTTCTCGCTTTCGGCAATGCGCCCCTGTCCTGCCGTTGTGCGCATGTCACCGTTGTACCGTGCCCCGAAATTGGCTTCCAGCCATTCATACTCAAGTCCGATCTGCAAGTTCAAAGCGTGCTTATATATATAAGGTATCTCGTCTCCATAGACGACATGCCCCCAGGCCGAACTGACGAAATCGTTTTTCATCTCCGTATGGGTGTAGGTGTAAGACAGCTGCAAGGGCAGACGGAGGGCGAGATGCTGCGGGACAGGCTGATAATGGAGCATGAACTCCAGTCCATTGACCAGTGCCCTGCCCACGTTGAACTGCTCCAGTGTCCCCTGACCGCCCTGTGCGGCGAGGTCGCTCCCCAACATGTTGGAGTAGTTGTTGTTAAACACGATTGCCTCGGCCTTCATCTTCGCGGTGGTGTACCGCAGTCCGGCCTCGACGTTGACGCTGCTCTCCGCTTTCTGATTCAGCGTGGCACTTGGAGGCGCGAAGCCCTTATGAAGACCGCCGAAAGCCGACAGTGCCGGCAGGAGCCTGACGTTCACTCCAATGCCGGGCAACAGCGCCCTTGCACGGTTGGAAGTCTCGACGCGCACCATTCCCGTCCGGCGGGGATCGGCCTTGGTGTAGTCTCTCTTCAACAGATCGACGTCTTCGTAGCGCATGCCGGCAGTAAGGGTGACGATCCCTTTCGACCACTTCCCCAGCCAGTAACCGGACCAGGCGTGCGCCGTGGTAATGCGGTTGGCATTGCTTCCGGGAAGCCCCGCCCGAAAGAGCCGCATGCGCCCTCCCTGCATGGAATAGCCATCATCCTGCTGAAAACGGTCTTCGCTGTCAGCGTGATAACGCAGTCCGAGCTCGGCAGTGAGGTATCCGTTCCACAGCATCGTGCGGTATTCTCCCTTCGACTGGATGCCTCGCGAGCGGTAGACACGGTGGTTGGCACGCAGCATCAGAGCCTCGCCCATGTAGTCGGCCTGACCGGTCACAATATCAAAATAGGATTTGTTTGTCTCGGGATCGGCCAATACCGCATCAATGGAACGGCGCTCGCCTTTGGTGTTCCCCACCCTTACCTCGTTGAGTTTATACCAGTTACGAAAGAAGTAATTATAGTATAGGTTGGTTGTGATCTTGAGTTTCCTCGGCGACTCTATGACGTAGGTCGCCACCCACTGGGTATGTCTCGTCTTGAGGTTGTCCTTCTGTGCTCCGGCGTAACGAAAATACGGGCGGAGTGCGAAATCGTGTTCGGTCAGACCGAGATAAGTCTCGTCTGAGGTCTCATTGGCGAAGCCGAACTTCAGTTCAAACAGGTGGTTGATTCCTTCCTCATGACGGGTCTGGGCTGCAAACTTGGCTATGATGTCATTGCGTCTGAATCCGGTCCGCTCGTTCGGAACGTCCTTCCGGAATCCATCGGACTGGTAACGCAGATACTCGATAAGGAATCCGGTGTACTTGAAGCGGTTGCCTACGCCGAGGTAGGACTTCAAGGTGTTGTAGCTGCCATAGGATGCGTTCGCCTTCAGGCTGAACTTGGAAGGGATGGGGGTAGACACCATATTGATGGCGCCGCCCGTCGTAAAAGGACCGTATTGCACCTGACTGCTGCCCTTCAGGACCTCAATGGCATACATACGGCCCGCATTCGGGAAGTAATAAGCGGCAGGGGCGGCATAGGGAGCAGGGGCGGCCAGCACGCCGTCCTCCATCAGGGTGATACGCTCACTGCGCTCGGCTTTGGTTCCCCGAAGGCTGATGTTCGGGCGAAGACCATATCCGTCCTCTTCGTAGACATTCACCCCCGGCACGCTCTTGAGCATGCGGTTAATATCGGTGTAACCGAACTTCACAATCTCGGCAGGAGAGATATAATAAGCCGAACCTGTACGGTTACGGGCTTCAAACTTGCTCCCCAGCATCTGGTTGGAGCGTACAATCACTTCGGTCATCCTATGCACCGAGTCCGTCAAGGCACTCTTCCCTGCTGTCTGCAAGCTGTCTTGCGCCTGGGCACACATGCCCATCGGTGTCAGAGCAAACAGCAGCGACAACATCGGTCTTGTATTATAAAACATAATAAAGGTTATCAACCATATAGCAACCCACGCATCGGGTTGAGAATCCGGAGATTCATCTTTTATGACAGCCAAGCATCAGCATGTCACGGCCTGTAGATAAGTTGCTTATATCTTGTTTGTAAATTCTCTGCAAAGGTAATACGTCTTGCCCATTTCCACAATACCTATTTCTAAGTATTTTAAATGGCGCCTTCATTCAAAATGAAGCCGTCATCGTAACTTCCCGCCCTTCCCAAACGCCTCGGAAAAGAGGGGGGGATGTCTCCCCGAATGCAGCCTTTGTTCAATTCAAAATCCACAATTCAGAATCACGATCGCCCTCCCTCTAACGCTCTGCTTGCGGGCAGACGAGGGGATGCGGTCCTGAAAGCGTGTAAGCTCCATGCTGCCTTTATCGGTTCTTCCGTTAAATGTGCAGATGGGAAATGGAATAAAGGCTTATACGCTTGCAGGGCATGGCCGTCCAGAATCAGAGGGTCTTACAAAGGAGGATAGACTACAAGGTAAGATGCAGGAAAGGCAGATTGATACGATGCCTGTCCATCGGCAGGTCTTTCCATCTTCTACAAACGACCCGTTCCCGTATTATCGGCATTTGTAAACTGTTTTCATGCAGTGCAAAGCAGCACATGCCCTTCTGGCTTCTAAAAGAGGCCTGACTGACCTGCAGCAGGTGCTCTTTCGGCGTGTTACCAACGCCCTTTTGAAGCCCAATCAGGCACCTTTTACGAACAGCTTAATAACCGATTGATTCACTGCCGGTTGCAGACCTGCTTTTTGCACGTGTTTTTCATATTTGCAGATGAATTGTTTGAAATTATGTAATGGTTTTTCAAAACCTTTTCTGTATTCGCAACGTATTAAAATGAAAAGGTTTTGTATCGGAGGAGGATAACGGAATGGACAGCTGAAGGTCCCGGCTATGTTTTTATTTAGTGATTAACTTCGGATCTTCCGTTAAAGCCATACGGAAAGCATCCGCGCATTGAACGGAAGAACCCTTTTATTTTCGGCTCTTCAGGAATCTGGAGTGATGAGGTCTGCTCCGTGCGTTGACGACCTTGATGAACCGTCACACAGAGGCAGGGAGTGAACTCCGCCGATGTCAGGTCACTTCAGCAGAGTCATCTTGTGCAGCATGGAATTGTAGAAGTCGGCTGTGACGCACCTGCCCCGCAGGGAACGCACACGCGGCATATTGCGGAAGAAGTCATCCTCCGACCTGTACCAGCCGTAACGGGCTATCTCATGCGCCTGTGCGAGCGTGGCTGCCAGTCTGCCGGCAGCGGACGGGTTGACGGAAGAAAGGTAGCATTTGCCGTCCTTCATCTCCAGTGCCAGTACCAGACAGTCTGCGGGCTGCTGCGCCTCCCGTGCGTGCAGGTCACGGGTGTTGACGGAGACGGTGACGTGTCTTCCAAAACGCCGGTTGATCTTTTCCATCATGCTGCGGAAGATGACACCATGCGGAGAGGTGTCTTTCAGTCCCGTGTAGGCAATGGAATAGTGAATCATCTCATGGATGAGCACATCGTCTGTCTGCTCTTCCGTGAGTTCATAATAAGTTGAGACGGAAAGGGTGTAGTCGTAGTATTTTGTGCGCCCGAGGCTTGTCTTCCGTCTGCATGCCATCTGTCCCAGACGGGTTCTGGCACGCGACCATCTCAGCCGGGGGACAGGAAGCCGTCCGTCGAAGATGAGGGCATTGTATCTGTTGAAGCGTTCAAGCAGGCTTCCTCTCTCCGGCGTTCCGCTTGCATCGGGTCGGGAAGAGGAGTCCTGACGGCATATCTTTGAGAAAGAGAACATCGAGACGGTTCTGTATTTGGGAAGGGTGGTGCTATAGGTGGAACCTGTAGCCCAAGGTTATGGCGAAGGTACTGTTCATCACTTCTTTGTCATCGGGATCGTTCGTGTCGGCAATCTTCGTGACTCCCCACAGATAACGGGCATCCAGCTCTATGTTCTTGTAGTTATAGGAAACTCCTATGGGAATGGCAACGGCATCTTTGTGGAACTCTTTTCTTATGTTCCGGTCATAATCGCCGAACCTGACAGTCCCATTGATTTTCGTTTCCTGTTTCGCTTTCATGTGAGCACTTGCCAGGTGATCCCATTGTACTCCGAGCCTTAAGGCCAGTCCTTTCCACACATGAGCCTGTACGGTTACAGGTACGCTGATGTAACTAAGATGGATTCTGGGACTGGTGAGATAGAAGTAGCCCGGGCTGGTGTCCCGGTCGAAATCAATGTGTGCATTCTTGCCCGTGACGATACGCAGGGTGCTTCCGGCAGGACTGGTATAAATTGTTTCTTGGTCTGGAGTCTGGGTGAAGGTCGTCAGCATGACTGCGTTCTCCCTGGCTCCCTGCATGCTGTAGAAGAGTCCTGCAGAGAGGGAAAAGGTCCGGCTGAGGCTGTATTCGAGATCTGCACCGGCGATGAAGCCGGCTTTGGGACCGTACTGGTCGTGGATGGGACAACAGGCGAAGTCGGAGACCGTCATGCCGATACGTGGTGTCAGGGTCAGTCTGCCCTGACTGTTCTGTGCTGCTGCAGTCCAAGGCATGACAAGTGCCGCTGCAAGATAGACGAGCTTCTTCATTGTTTTGGATGTTGGATAATATCAGTGTATGGACTTCTTGAGAATTTATACAGTCTTTGCTGATGATGCTGCAAAGTTAGAAAATAAAATTGTAAAAGCAAAGGCCGGTATGTGTTTCCCATGGGCAAGGACGTGTTATAAACAACAAAGGCAGGCTTTCCAGCCTGCCTTGATGGGGACTTCTGTCCTTGCCTGATGGAACATCGGGTATGCCTTTTGGCTGATGGAGCAGAGGTCAGCCCTGTATAAGTGTCAATGTATAGAGGTACACCACGGCTGCCGGTATCGCCATGAGCGACGAGTCGAAACGGTCGAGCATGCCGCCGTGTCCCGGCAGGATCTTCCCGCTGTCCTTGATTCCGAGTGTCCGCTTGAAGAGGCTTTCGACGAGGTCGCCCCATGTGCCGAATACCGCCACGACCAGCCCCAGCCCCATCCAGGCGGGGATGCCCAGCAGATGAGGGACAGCCCCCGTATTGGCGAGACAGCCGATGACGGCTGCCACGATGAGTACGAGGATGCCGCCTCCGATGCTTCCCTCCCAGCTCTTCCCAGGGCTGATGCGCGGGAAGAGCTTGTGCCTGCCGAAGAGCGATCCGCTGAGGTAAGCCCCGGTATCATTCGTCCACAGGAAGACGAAGACGCTCAGAGGCAGCAGGAAGTCGAAGGTCGTCTGTCCCAGTCCGTTCTGCTGGAAGGCCAGGACGTTGATCAGTGAGAAGGGCAGGGCGATGTACAGCTGTCCCAGCATGGTGTATGCCCAGCTGTTGACAGGATTCTCGTTCTTCAGGTACAGCTCCGCCACGAACAGGTAGATCAGGGTCAGCACGTAAGGGACGAATACGACGAACCCCTCTGCGGGTGTCAGCCGCAGGACGGCAGTCGACAGGAAGAAGCAGATTCCTGCAATGGTGGAGATGAAACGGTTGACCTTCACCCCTTTGATGCTGTTTGCCAGCCCTGTGTATTCCCACAGGGTCGCTCCCGTGATGAGTGCGAAGAGGGCTATCAGACCGTAAGGGTGCAGGATGCCCAGCACCATGACGACGACGAAGACGATGCCTGTGGCGGCTCTGACCATCAAGTTTTTCTGTTTATCGCTCATAACTGTACGCTAATTTTATAGATCACTGGCTTTGTCGCTTCCTTCCCGTGCCACACGCGCTTCGTGCTCGGCCTGGGCTTTCTTCACCTCCTCCGGCATATCCTCGAGCCGGGGCTGCGCCTTCTCCTGCTGTTCAAGCAGCTCCTGCGTGCGGCTGACCCAGGGCCGTCTGCCGAAGATCCTCTCCACATCCTCCGCCATGATGACCTCCCGGTCGACGAGGAGCTGTGCCAGCTGGTTGTGTCCTTCCCGGTGCTCGGTCAGGATCTGCTTGGCACGCGCATACTGTCCGTTGATCATCTTCAGGACTTCTTCGTCGATGGTCTTGGCCGTCGTGTCAGAGTAAGGCTTCTGGAAGCTGTACTCATCGTTGTTGTAATAGCAGATGTTCGGCAGCCTGTCGCCCATGCCGGCATAGGCGATCATGCCATAGGCGCTCTTCGTCGCCCGCTCGAGGTCGTTCATGGCACCTGTTGAGATATGGCCCGTGAAGAGCTCTTCCGCCGCACGGCCTCCGAGCAGCGAGCACATCTCGTCGAGCATCTGTTCCTTGGTGGTGATGGGGCGTTCTTCCGGCAGATACCATGCCGCACCGAGCGCCTGGCCGCGCGGGACGATACTCACCTTGACCAACGGATCGGCATGCTCGCAGAACCAGCTGATGGTGGCATGGCCGGCTTCGTGGATGGCGATGGTGCGCTTCTCCTCGGCTGTCATCACCTTCGTCTTCTTCTCCAGCCCGCCTACGATACGGTCGACGGCATCGAGGAAGTCCTGCTTCGACACGTCCTTGCTGTCGTGGCGGGCCGCGATGAGGGCCGCCTCATTGCAGACGTTGGCAATGTCGGCGCCCGAGAAGCCCGGCGTCTGGCGTGCGAGGAGATCGATGTCGAGGTTCCTTTCCAGTTTCAGAGGACGCATGTGGACCTGGAAGATCGCCTTGCGCTCGGTGAGGTCGGGCAGATCCACGTGTATTTGCCGGTCGAAGCGTCCGGCACGGAGAAGCGCCTTGTCGAGCATGTCGACACGGTTGGTCGCCGCAAGGACGATGACGCCGGAATTGGTCCCGAAGCCGTCCATCTCGGTCAGGAGGGCGTTGAGGGTATTCTCCCGTTCGTCGTTTCCGCCCATGGCGGGATTCTTGGAGCGGGCACGTCCCACGGCATCGATCTCGTCGATGAAGATAATGCAGGGGGCTTTCTCTTTGGCCTGCCGGAACACGTCGCGCACACGGCTCGCACCGACACCGACGAACATCTCCACGAAGTCGGAGCCGCTCATGGAGAAGAACGGCACCCCCGCCTCGCCGGCGACAGCCTTTGCCAGGAGGGTCTTGCCCGTTCCCGGAGGGCCGATGAGCAGCGCCCCCTTGGGGATCTTGCCGCCCAGGTCGGTATATTTCTTCGGGTTCTTCAGGAACTCGACAATCTCCTGCACCTCCTGCTTGGCCCCCGTCTGTCCGGCTACGTCCTTGAAGGTGATGCCCATCTCATTGGCTTTCTCGTAGAGCTTGGCCTTCGACTTTCCTACATTGAAGACCCCGCCGGCACCGCCGGCACCGCCGCCCATGCGCCGCATGAGGAAGTACCAGATGCCGAAGAACAACAGCCACGGAGCAATGGAGCCGAGGATGTCGAGGAGGGTGTTGCCCGACTTGTTCTCGTAGCTGTAGCTGGCGATCTTCTTCTGTTGCACGGCCTGGTCGAGGAAGCTCTCCACCTTGTCTACCGAACCGATTTCTACGGTCACGTACGGAGCTGTCCCCACCTCCTGCGTCCCCTGCTTGAAGATGTCGCGGATGTGGTCGGGGCTGACGTACATGCGGAGGGTGTTGGTGCTCTTGTTGACAACCACCTTCGTACCATACCCTTTGGCAATGTATTGCTTGAAGGTGGTGTAGTCTCTTTCTACGCCGGCGCTTGCGGACATCAGTCCGTTCCCTCCGGCAAAGAACACCACTCCGAGGGTAATGATGACGAATATGTAGAGCCAGTTCATGTTGAACTTCGGCATATTCGGCTTGTTGTTGGGAGTTGATTTGTCCATTTCTGAGGTCTGAATTTTTGGATATGAAAAGGTCGATTACCGGGTATCAGCATCAGTCTACGTCGGCCAGCCGGGTCAGCCGGGCATCTTCCCAGAGGTGCTCTATGTCGTAGAACGCACGTGTCTCCGGGAGGAAGATGTGGACGATGACATCCACATAGTCGATTGCCACCCACTGGTTGTTGCCAAGTCCCGCGCAGTTGACCGGTTTCTCGCCGGTGGTCTCGCGGACGTAATCGCTCACCGATTCGGCAATGGCTTCTACCTGTTGCGGGGAGTTGCCCTGGCAGATGACGAAACAGCGGCAGATGGTACCGTCGATCGCAGACAGGTCTGCAATAACTATGCCATGTCCTTTTTTGTCCTGGATGCCTTTCGTGATCAGTGCTATCAAATTCTTTGTTTCTTCCATTCAGCTACATTATTACATAGGAACTGCAAAGGTAGCGTAAAACGGATGAAGCACAAAATAAATTTGTTTTATTTTGCAAATCGCAGGAGACTGACATATCGTGGAGTTTCCTGTCAGCATACCGGCACGACGAGGCCTGCCCGCTCTCCGTGTCTTCCATGCGACCTCTTCCGCTTTCTCCTTCAGCACATCCCGCTCTGTCCTTCCGCGGAGAAGACCGTCCCCGTTCCGTCTAAAGCGGGAAAACCGACGGCGGTGATGTCCCCGCCTGCCGTATAAGACTTCAGCCCGCAGGGCTCTTCCGCCCTGTCCGTGCTGCACACGGAGACGAGACGGCAGAACGGTGCGGGCTTTCCGGTCTATGGAGGCCATACGGCGGAGCGCCGTCTGACGGCAGGCGGCATGCCGTGCCGTTACGGCTCACGGTAGCTGTCGAGCTTTGCCAGATAGAGCCTTTTGAAGTCGGACCACCTGTAATAGAACGGCGTGGCGGTGGCCGGCAGCGGCATTGTCGCCTCCTCTTCGTTGAGCAGTGCCTTGACAAGAACGTCGGCATGGGGCCGTCTGGGGTTCCTGTAGAAGACGAGCTGGATATTGGCGGCCATCGGGAAAATGCGCGAGCCTATCCAGCCTTTTGCCTCAAGGCTGTCGACACAGAACACCTGTATGCCGCTGCTGTTGAGGTCGAGCAGGCAGGTCAGCGGCATGACCATTGTCTCGTGCCCGAAGCGGAGCGTGGCGCCGGGACGGGACAGGGCAAGGCACGAATCGGCCGTGGTGATGATGTTGCGCAGCAGGTTCCGCTGCGAGAAAGGCTGTGTGCCGCCGTTCTGGGGCGCACCGCCATAGTGCAGATACCACCAGATGTTGGCACGCTGCCAGAGCCGGTACCGTTCGTCGGGGGTAAAGAGGCTGTACAGCGACAGCGAGTGGCGTATCTCGGAGTTCTGGACGATGCCTGCCAGACTGAAGAGGTCGTGTGCCAGCTGCGGCGCGTCGATGTTCCGGCCGGCATAGGCCGTGTCTGTAAAGAGCCGTGACAGCAGGGGGCGGCAGTCCAGATGCTGCCCGTCCCATTCCTTCATGGTCGTCTTCACCTCGTCATTCTCTTTCTGCCGGGCGAGTTTCTCGTCGGAGAGGTTCATGTAGTACATGTCATGTTCGCTGGCATCGTGGCGGATCTGCAGCCGGGGATTGCAGCGGAGCAGCTCCTGCAGTTCGTTCTCCATGGAGAGGATACAGCGGATGACGACCGTCGAGCGGGCGTCTACCCACACCGGGCCGCTGAAGACGGAGGGGAAACGCTCGTACATCCGCCGTGCGATCCGGCGGTGCTGCTCGGCTCCCAGGGGTGTCAGCTCGCCCCACCTGTCGTACGATTCTGCCAGCATCCGGCGTATCTTCGCAGCCGCATCCCTGCCGGCATCAGTGAGGACACCTGCCGAGTCGGCACGTTCGAGCACCCGCAGGGGGCGGATGTACTGCTCCTTGCGGATGAGGTAGCGGGATCCGTGCCGTCCGTAGTGGGAGATGTAAACCGGGACATAACCTGCCGGAGGCGGCGTGAGCCTGCCGGACGGTGCCGGATAGGCAAGGTAGTTGCTGGCCGAAAGTTCCGGCTGTGCGTCAATCTCCTTTCTGAACGACTGTGCCGAAAGGTACAGCGACGGCAGAAAAGACAGCAGGAACAGTAAAAGCCTCACCCCCAGCCCCTCTCCGAATGGAGAGGGGAGTGGAATGTACTGTCTACTGAGGAAGGACTGGAAGGGGAGTAGAAGCCTCACCCCCGACCCCTCTCCGAATGGAGAGGGGAGTGAAATGTACTGTCTACTGAGGAAGGATATGAAATGGGACATATAGTTTACTGAGGAAGGATTGGAAAGGGAGTAGAAGCCTCACCCCCGACCCCTCTCCGAATGGAGAGGGGAGTGGAATGTACTGTCTACTGTGGAAGGATATGGGATGGGACATACCGTTTATTGGAGAGGGATTTGGAATGAAATGGAATGTTTTCCGAGGAGCGGCAAGAAATGTACCGTTTACCGTGGAAAGGAGCAGCAGGCACGGTGGGGATCGCCGGTGTCCACTCCCCTCTCCATTCGGAGAGGGGCTGGGGGTGAGGCTGTATGCCGTTTATTCATCCTCCTGGAACAGCGGATCCTCGGGCACGACCATCACCGGCTTCTGCTGTGCGGCTTTCAGGATGTCGGCCGGGACATACTTGTTGTCGACCACCAGCCGGAAGGTGTATTCGTTGAACCAGCGGTCGGTCATGATCAGGCAGCCCTGCTGTCCGTAGGCAGCCCCCCAGGAGTTCTCCACCTTCCACTTCTTCGGCTGCCCGTTCTCGTCGAGGTCTACCGCCGTGAGTGTCATGGCATGGGTGGATCCGCTGTCGAAGGTGGCGATGCGGTCGGCCTTGTCCATGGGGAACGTCGTTCCGTAGAGCATGCCGTAGTCATAGTTGTCCACGTCCAGGAAGCCCCGTTTGCGGTCGAGCTGCTTGCCCACGTCATAACTGGTGTACATCTTCGTCGAATCCTTCAGCGAGGCGATTGCCATCCGGGCGATTGCCTCCATCGGGAGGTTGACGTATCTCCAGTTGTGCCCGTCGTAGGTATGCCGGTCGTATTCAATCTCGTAGGTCTTGTAGTAAGGACGGCGCGGGTCGTTCATTGCCATGATGAAAGTCCCGTTGATCGGCCCGCCCACGGTCTCCTTGTAAAACTCCTGCGGCGTATAGGTCTTTGCCTGTCCGATCTGCTTTCCGTTCTTGTCCTTGAAAGCGTAAGTGAAGCTCTTCACCGGCTCGCCTAACGAGAGAGTCAGGATATGGTAGATGCCGGCGAGCATCTCCGTCTTGCGAGCCTTGACGGCGGCCTTCGGCTTCTTCTCTGCCACCATCTTACGCAGTTCCAGACCGTATTCGCGCAATTTCGACGATACGATTTTCGCCATGCGGGAGGTGTTCTCGGCCGAGTAGGTCTCCGGCATCGCCTCCATCGGCACGACACCGTATTTCTCGGCAAGGTCGGACAGACCGCAGAACGTGCCGCCGTCGCTGATGGGATTCTTGAAGAAGAACTGCACACGCGGGTCGTCCAGGGGCTTACCGGCATTGTCGATCACGTTCTGCAGCATCAGGTTCGCCTTCTCCAGCTGGTCGTAGAACGAGAGATACACGTGCGAGTACACCACCTTCAGCGTGTCCTTGTGCTGCCGGGCGAATTTGGAGCGCAGCACGTTCAGGCCGGTGAAGAGCCAGCAGCGTCCCGAGCTCTTCTGGTCCTGTATGCTCTGCTTCGGCGTCTCTACGCTGAAGTAGGTGTCCACCGGCCCGGCATTGCGGAAATTGCGCGCCAGATCGTCAATGGAATTTGTCGCAATGGCGTTTGCCAATGCACGGTCGGCCGCGGTCAGTCCGTTCTTCCGGATCTGCTGCAGCATCTGCCGGTCGATACCGCCCTCCCCCGTCTGTGCCTGGAGCGTGAGTGCAAGTCCCAACAGACCGCCGGCAATCAAGATGTTTCTTTTCATTGTTTTCGTTTTATATTTATAAGGTAAAGGATTGTCATTTTCCATGATGCAGCAGCATACGGCTGGTTTCATGTCCCCAGTGCAAATTTAGATAAAATTCCCGAACTACGGCCCGGCCGGGTGAAGAAAATGCTTTTTCTTTAGAAGAAAGACAGGAGAAAGACGGTGCTGTTTTTCCGACACTTCCGCAGGAACGGCGGAGCGGACAGAAGGTCTCTCCGCTGAACACATGGACCGGGAATGAAGACCGCCCGGCATTCCCTTCCCCGGACGTTCTTTCCCTCCCTGCACCGGATGCGTTTCGGCCGCCGTGTCCGCTGCCGCGCTGTGCGGGGCAGGCTCTCCGCTCTCAGCCTGCCCGGAAGTGTCCTGCCGACAGGTAAAATCCCGCAGAGGCACGGTCCGGCGACCGACGCCGCGAAGCTAAAAGGCCTCACGGTATTTGTTTTCGTCTTTGTCTTCCAGCATGGAAAGATAGCTGTTGTACCGGCTTTCGGCGATATAGTGCTCCTCCACCGCCTTCCGCACGGCACAGCCCGGCTCGTGCGTGTGCGTGCAGTCGGAGAAACGGCAGTCCTTTGAGAACCTGAAGATCTCGCGGAAGTAGCTTGTCAGTTCTTCCCGCTCTACGTCGAATGTCCCGAAGCCTTTTATGCCCGGCGTGTCAATCAGATAGCCGCCTCCCGGCAGTTCCAGCATCTCGCTGAACGTCGTGGTGTGCATCCCCGTATTGTGTGCATCGGAGATGTCTGCCGTGCGGAGGTTCGCATGGGGCAGGAGGGCATTGATGAGCGTCGACTTCCCCACACCGCTGTTGCCGCTCAGCAGCGTGACCTTGCCGTTCAGCAGCGGCTTCAGCTTCTCCACGCTGAAGGCATCGGCAGGGGCAGCGCTCGCCTGCACCTCCACACACGGATAGCCGATGGTCTCGTAGAGGTTCATCACGGCATGCTGATAACGCAGTTCGTCACCCGAAAGCAGGTCATGCTTGTTGAACACCAGCGTCACAGGAATGCGGTAGGCCTCTGCCCCGGCGAGGAAACGGTCGACGAAGACGGTGGAGGTCTCCGGATAGTTCACCGTGACGACTAAAAACGCCTGGTCGATGTTGGCAGCGATGATGTGGCTCTGCTTCGACAGGTTGGGCGACTTGCGGATGATGTAGTTCCGCCGGTCTTCTATCTCCGTGATGAAAGCCGTCCCCTCCCGGTTGGGCGTGATGACGACGTAATCGCCGACCGCCACCGGGTTGGTAGAGCGAATCCCCTTCAGCCGGAAGTTGCCCTTTATCTTGCTGTCTATCGTCTGGCCGTCCTCGGTCTTTACCGTGTACCAGCTTCCTGTGTTCTTGATTACTAAACCGCGCACTGTTTTAAAAGTAAAAGAGTAAAAAGTAAAAAAATAAAAGGGGGAGAGGATAAAAAGGAAAAAGGTAAAAAAGTAAAAAGATAAAAAGGTAAAACGATAAAAGGATAAAGCGGTAAGAAAGTAAGATGGCAAACGGTAAAAGGCAAGAGAAAGGTGGGATAAAAGAGTATGGGGCGTGATTTGATGGATAAACCTTGACAAGGGCAGTCCTCTTTTTCGGACGCTTGCGCCCGCCTCCTTCTTTCTTTTCGACTTTTTACTGTTTACTTTTTTACTTTCTTACTGTTTACCATTTTACGTTCTTACCTTTTTGCTTTTTCATTCAGACGGTCATGATTTCCTTCTGCTTCTCGTCCAGCAGCGCATCCACCTGTTTGATATACTTGTCGTGGATCTTCTGCAGATCGTTTTCAGCATCCTTCTCATTGTCTTCCGAAAGGCCGTCCTTGATGGCCTTCTTCAGCTTGTCCTTGATGTCAGAGCGGACGTTGCGGATCTCCACCTTGGTGCGTTCGCCGATTTTGTTGCACTGCTTCACCAGTTCCCGGCGGCGTTCCTCGGTCGGCTGCGGCAGGTTCAGGCGGATCATCTCACCGTTGTTCTCCGGCGTGATGCCCACATCCGAATCCATGATGGCCTTCTCAATGTCTTTGATGGCCTTCCTGTCCCAAGGCTTGATGGCAATGGTACGCGCATCGGGCACCATGACAGTAGCAACCTGGTTCAAAGGTACTTTTGAACCGTAAGAATCAACCCGCACACCATCGAGGATGGCTACGTTTGCCCTGCCGGCACGGATGCGCTGCAACTCATCACCGAGATACATCGCCGCCATTTCCATGCGCTCGCCGGCATCTTTTAATGTCTGCTTTACGTCTAACATATCAATCGTACTGTTAATTTTATCTGCTACAAAAATAATTATAATTTTGTTTTCATACAACATTTTGCGCTTATTTCTTTGCAAATACCGTTCCGCCGGCCTTTCTTTCCCGCATCCGGCCCGTCCGTCTTTCCAGGAAGCTGCCGGGAAAGAAGAGGCTGCCGGCAGGATCTGCAGCCGTCGTCAGCAACGATTGAAAACAAGTACCTGACCCGTCAACCAAGTCAAAAACAAGACGGAAAGCGGTCGGGCCAAAACATGAAACGGCACGCCCCCGGACATGAGCCGGCAGGGAATCCTGCTCCCGACCGGTCGGGAACAGGATTCCCAATCGGTCGGGAGCAGGATTCCCGACCGGCTGGGAGCAGGATTCCCGGCGGCCGGGAACAAAATACGCTGTCGGATGGCTTTAGCCGGAACCGGATGGCTCAGCTCCTGCCGGCAGGATGCGGCATGCACCTGACCGGTGAGGCGCATCCGCACGCGCTGCGGGAAAGAGCCGTCCGACAGGTTCATTGCTTGATGCCGATGGCATCCAGGATGCCCTGTATCTCGCTGCCGATGCCCAGCACGTGGTCCATCACACCGTCCTTTGCTCCCCGCACCATGTAGCGGGCGCAGTCGCCTTCGAGTTTCCCGATGCGCTGCCGTTCGGCCACGGTGTAATCGTGCCGGGCTATTTCACGACGTATCCTGCCGAACTTCGTCACGGCCTTCTTCCACTTCTTCGCAGTGTAATACTGACTGTTGTCACGCAGCTCATACGAGAAATTCTGGAGGTCGTTGATTGCCGACTCACGTGTAGCACAGGAACTTACGGAGAGGGTAGCCACGAAAAGGGCAAGTCCCGCAAATACTTTCTTCATCTGGTTTCTCATTTTCATAACTTCTAATTCAACTTCTGTCAGCTCCCGGTCCGCCACGGGAAACGGCCTGTTCTGAGAGGACGGCCGTGCCGGACCACCGGAATCCCGCAGGGGAGAGACAGGACAAAAGTAGGAAATAATAATGGATCCCACCACAAATCGCCGCCCTTCTTTTCATTCTTTTTCTACTTTTTAACTACCTTTGTGCCATGATTTTTTCAGCGGTTCTTCTCCAATGGTTCAAGGAAAACGGACGCCCGCTGCCCTGGCGGCAGACGGACGACGCCTACGCAATATGGCTCAGCGAGGTCATCCTGCAGCAGACGCGCATCGCGCAGGGGACAGCCTACTGGGAACGGTTCATGGCGCAGTGGCCCTCCGTCGACGACCTGGCCGCCGCAACGGAAGACGAGGTGCTGAAGGCATGGCAGGGACTGGGCTATTACTCCCGGGCGAGGAACCTCCATGCCGCCGCACGGCAGGTGGTCGGGATGGGGGGCTTTCCCCGCACCTTCAAGGAACTGAAGACCCTGAAGGGCGTAGGCGACTATACGGCCGCCGCCATCGCCTCCTTCGCCTTCGGCGAACCCGTCGCGGTGGTGGACGGAAATGTCTACCGTGTCCTCTCCCGTTACTTCGGCATCGATACGCCGATAGACTCCACACAGGGGAAGAAGGAGTTCCAGGCCATGGCGCAGTCTCTCATTCCACACGGCGAACCGGCCGACTACAACCAGGCCATCATGGACTTCGGAGCCATCCAGTGTACACCGGCATCCCCGAGGTGTGCCGCCTGCCCGCTGTGCGAGACGTGCATTGCTTTCCGTGAGCACCGTACCGAGGGGCTGCCCGTGAAAAGCAAAAAGGTGAAACAGCGGGAACGCCGTTTCACCTATTTATATATAGAACATCAGGGACATATCGCCATTCACCAGCGGGGGGCCGGAGACATCTGGCAGGGACTGTGGGAACTGCCGCAGGACACGCACCTCACGTCGCCCGATGCCGCCGGATGGGAGGGGGAGGCAAGGCTGCTGAAGAAAGGGGTGAAGCACGTGCTGACCCATCAGGTCATACTTGCCGACCTCTATCTGTGGGAGCCGCACACACGTCCCACGCTGCCCGAAGACTTCATCTGGGTGACACGGGACGAACTGCAGGCCCATGCCCTGCCCCGGCTGACAGAAATCCTGCTTGCAGACATACCGGCCGACTGACTCCGAAGACGGCAGCGTGCCGTCATGCAGCAGCCGGCGCTGGGAAATGTATCAAAGAGGCTGATGACGTGCTCAGGCCGGAAGAGAACCGGTTTTGACTTTCGCCACCGAGGGAGGCGACGATGCTATTTCTTCCCGAAGTCGCCTTCGATGCGCAGCCGGTGGGCGACAAGGAACGGAAAGACGCAGACCGCCATCACGATGACGAAGAACCATCGGTAACCCACCGCCTCGGCCAAAGCGCCGGCAAACAGCCCGGGAATCATCATCGAAAGAGCCATGAAGCCCGTGCAGAGAGCATAATGGCTCGTCTTGTGTTCACCCCGGCTGAAATAGATCATGAAAAGCATATAGGCACTGAAGCCGAAACCATAACCGAAGTTCTCGATGAACACCGCCGCCCCGACGGCGAAGACACTCGACGGAAGCCGGTAGGCCAGATAGACATAGGCGATGTTGGGCAGCGTGATGGCAGCCGTCATCGGCCACAGCCAGCGGCGCAGACCGTCGCGGCTGACCATCATGCCGCCGATGATGCCGCCTGACAGCAGGCCCGCGACACCCACGATGCCGTTCACCGTACCGAACGCTATCTCCGTAAGAGCCAGTCCGCCCTTCGCCTGCGGAGTCTGGAGGAAGAGCTGGGAAATCGGCATGATCAGTGCTTCGGGCAGCCGGAAGAGAAGCAGGAAACAGATGGTCGTCAGCGCCTGTTCCTTCTGGAAGAACGATACGAAGGTCTGGCCGAAATCGTGCAGCAGCCGGCGGGCAGACAACCGTTCCCGGTCTGCATCCTCCTGCGGACGGGGGAGGATGAAGCGGTGATAGAGTGCCAGACCGATGAAAAGCGCCGTCAGGCCGTAGAACACCAGCGACCACGTCCACTGCACGTCAAACTCCCGATGCAGGAAACCGGCAAGCGCAATCAGGCCGCCCTTGCCCACGACCATCGAGATGCGGTAGAATGTAGAACGTATGCCCACGAAGAAGGCCTGGTCGTGCGGACTGAGCCCCATCATATAAAAACCGTCGGCCGCCACGTCGTGCGTCGCGCTGCTGAAAGCCAGCAGCCAGAAGAAGCAGATGGTCCCCTGAAGCCACAGCGACGTGTTGACCGTGAAGGCCACACCGGCGAAAGCTGCGCCGACAAGCAGCTGCATGACGACAATCCACCAGCGCTTCGTCTTCACGAGGTCGAGGAACGGACTCCACAGCGGTTTGATGACCCACGGCAGATAGAGCCACGAGGCGTAGAAGGTGATCTCGCTGTCGGAGAGTCCCAGCTGCATATACACCTGGATGGACAACACGGTTACAGCGATATAGGGCAGCCCCTCGGCGAAATAGAGCGAGGGAATCCATGCCCATGGGCTTGTCTTTCTTCCTGTCTTCAATGTTTGTTGCGTATTTGATTTCCGTACTCCAGACCGCCGGAAGGATGACGGACACCGTGCAGGCAGCCTGCCTTCCTGTCGGAAAGGGCCTCAGCCCCTGATTCGTGAATATCCTCCGGCGATTTTTCAAGCAACGGCAAAGATACGCAAAATTAATGAGACAGGACAGAGATAGGTGTTATATTTGAGGATTGAGGTTTGAGGTTTGAGGTTTGAGGTTTAAACTTTGCACTTTAAGGATTGAAGATTGGACTTTGAGGATTGAGATTTGAGGATTGAGGTTTGAGATTTGAGGACTGAGGTTTGAGGTTTGAGATTTGAGATTTGAGATTTGAAGCTTATGATATGCCTTCATCTGCTCCCCGGGCAGGGGAAACCCGGTGTCTACTCCCCCTCTCCATTCGGAGAGGGGCCGGGGGTGAGGCTTTGTTTTTCACCTCACCTGCACCCTCACTCCGACGCTGAGGTTAAATCCCGTGGGCTTGTCCTTGTATATATCCTCGACGGCACTCCCATTGTTGAAATGCCGGCTCACGCCCGGTTCGACATAGACACTGACCTCCCTGCCGAACCTGTACTCCGCACCGAGGGCGGCATTGACGGAGAAGACCGGACGGCTTTCCTTCACGGGCGTGCGCTCCCCGCCGGCGGACAAGTCCTCCGCCGTCTGCCGGCTCTCTCCTTTCACGAGTTTCTCTATCTCGCCGCCCGCCGTCGCATAGACATGGACTTTCCCTTTCCTGACGAGGCTGTAACTCGCCCCTACCGGAAGGCCGACATAATGCAGATGCTGCTCCACGGTATGGCTGCTGCCGTTCCTGTTATAAGTGAACTCTGAAGAATGCCGGCTGTAGCTGACACCGGCCAGCAGGCTCCACCGGTCGCTGAGGGCGTATTTTGCCGACAGGCCGAACTTGACCGGCTGCCGGTGCTTCGTATGTGTCCGTGTCTCATCCGCCCTTATCGTCTGGTTCCGCACGTTCACTCCGGAGAACTCCGGTCCGTAGCTGCCGTAAGGGTCGGCCGTCGCCAGCATCATCCCTCCCCCGTCGGTACTTGTCCCCGCAGTACCACTGTAGGAAGTCCCGATGCTGAACCGGGACGGACGCATGCCGTCACGGACATACGCCCCACCTCCTGTACGGAAGCCTGCGCCGGCAGGGTTCTTCTCTCCTGTCGAAGGCCGCTTCCCGGGCTGCCGGACTGCCGGCAGCCCGCTGTCCGTCCCTCCGGGCTGCTCCGTTCCGCTGTCCGGCTGCGGCGGCCGGACTGCCGTGGCGGCGGTGGCTTCTCCCTGCTCCCGGTCTTCCCGGAGACGAGACGACCCGCAGGAAGCCGCCCCTTTCTCCCCACTATAAGACAGACTGGCAAGAAGTCCGTACGCTGATGCCTGCTCCGGCATTCCCCCACTCATGGCGGTGCGTGCCCCGGCTGGATGCCGTACGGCAGGATCCGTCTGCCCCGGACGTGCCGGAACAGCCGCCGTCCTGCCGTCCGCCCGCCCCGCCGTCTGCGGCAATACGGGAGACTGTCCGCCGAACCTGCTGCCTATGTACAGGACCATTGCGGCAACGGCGGCGGCAGAGGCTGTGCGGCGGATCCACATCGGAACCGTCATCGCCTTCTGCCGCACCGGACGCACGGGAGCTGTTCCCCGGCGTTCCATCTCTTTCCGGATGTCGTCGAGAAGTCCTCTGGGTGCTTCCTCGCCGCATTCTCCGTGCAGGCGCGTCCGCAGTCTGTCAAGCCACTCTTCCTTCATACTTCATGTCCTTGTCTGTTCAGGTCCTTCAGCATTCCCGCAAGCAGATTCCTCGCTTTATGGAACTGCGATGCGGATGTATCGGGTCTGATATTGAGCATTTCTGCTATTTCCTTATGACTCTTCCCTTCTATCGCAAACAGGTTGAAGACAGCCCTGTAGCCCGGCGGCAGCCTGCGGATGGCGTCGGTGATCTGCGTGATGGTCAGGCCGTCCGTCTCCGGCCCGTCGTCCGTGCTGTCAGGCAGGTCGATGTCCTTGTCCACGAAGAGTTCCGTATTATGGTCCCGGAGAAAGCGGAGCGATTCGTTGACGACGGTCCGGGTGAGCCATGCCTTCAGAGAGCCTTTCCCTCTGTACTCAAAGGAATGTATGCCGGTGAAGATTCTGATGAAAGCCTCCTGCAGCACGTCGTGCAGGTCCTCCCGGTTGCCGATGTAGCGCAGGCACACCTGTGCCAGATAATCGGCATACGTGCCATAGAGCTTGTCCATGGCACGGTCATCCCCCCTGGCGAAAAGGCTCAAGATATGCTGCTCTTTATTATTCCCAAACAGTCTCATTGGTCATCAGGAGATCACGCTCCCCGAAGGCTCGTTCTGTCTATTTACGGCTTTTGTATTTGAAGGTGACGCTTTTCATGCCCGAGAACGACTGCCACTTCAGCGTGAGGTCGACGGTCTTCCCCTGCGTGTCGGGCAGGTCGTTCAGCCTGAATGCCACGAGTCCGTCGCGGATGAAGCCCCTCGTGTCGCCTGCGGCATTGTGGTGAAGCACCACCTCATAGGGCTTGTCCCCCCTGACGAGGTTCACGACATGCTTCTTCCCGTTGCCGTAATAAGTGCGGAAGCGCAGGGTGAGATAGCCGTCCTCGACGACCGTCGTCCAGTCCTTGACGATTTCCACCGGATCCTTTCCGTACTTCTCGTCGTTCTTCTTCCCGAAGCTCTGCGCCATGTTCTTCGTGAGGAGGGTGTCAATCCTGTTCACGTACACGCTCTTGGAGTAGTGTCCGCTCTGTCCGTCCTGCACCCGGATGTTCGTGAGCGCACGCACCTCCCTGTTTCCGTAGGGCGAAGTCTTCATGTTCGTCGGAAGGAGGGTCGTCTCGTCGTCCAGCTGGAAATACACCTGTCCGGTGGAGCTGTTGGTCTTGATGGTGACAAGTGCGTTCGGATAATTGACGGAGTTGTCCGTGTCGTCATCGTTCAGGCACGACTGCACGGACAGCGTCCCCAGCAGTACACCCAGCACAATAAGATAATTGAAAAAACGCTTCATTTTCTTTCCTCCATGATTTTATGCTGCAAATTTACAAAATATTTCTGACCTATGTACCGTTCCCGCCTTCCGTCATCATCCGCCTCCGCACCGGACGGCCTGCGAGCCTCTGGAGATGCGGCCGCGGCAGCACGCCGGACCGGACGGAATCCTGTCGGGTATTGCCAGCATTGCAACCAAGGCCTGATTGAGGTGCAACCAAGGCCTGATTGAGGTGCAACCAAGGCCTGATTGAGGTGCAATCAAGGCTTACTTGGGACGCAACTAAGCACCTTTCCGAAAGGTTTTCATAATGCATTGATAATCAAATGCCTGACAAGTCCGTTTCCCCAGTACCTGCGCCCGGTGTCCCGGCAAGGCGTCCGGCGGCGGCGGACAGGGAAGGGTGGATGAACCCGTTCCCCGTCCGGCAGCGGCAGGCGGCCGCTCCGGTCAATTCACGGTGACGGTGACCGTCCCGGCCAGCTTGTCCTTGTCAAGCACGCTGACGGTGGTCGTTCCCTTCTTGACACCCTTTACTGTGACGGCGGCATCCTTTACCGTCGCCGTGGCGATCCGCTTGTCCCTGACCGTCACCGTATAAGGTGCTTTCCCCGACTTGACGGTGAACATCCCCTCCTTCCCGGCGTCAATCTTCAGTTCGGTCTTGTCGAAAGCGAGGGGCTTCGCCACGGTGACGGCGACAGTCGCCGTCTGCCGGTTCTTGTCGGTGACGATGACGGAGGCCTTGCCCTCCTTGACACCCGTGACGGTGACGGTGTTCTTGTCGGCCTTCGCCGTAGCAGTCTTTTCGTCGGTCGATTTTACCGTGAGGGGCTGTGCGGCGTTGGCGACGGCCACGCTGGCCGTGGCACCGGGTGCGACCGTGATTCTGTCGGCACTGAGCCGCAGCCCATTGCTCCTGTTGTTGTCATTGTCCTTGTCGCAGGACGCGAACACTGCAGCTCCCAGGCAGCATGCCGCCACCGTCATTGTCTTGAAGATTGTTTTCTTTTCCATTTCGTTTTTAAATGCTTGTTTTCAGTTTTGTTTGCTTATTCAAGATGTGATCATGATTCATTGTCTTGTCACTCATTAAAACCGGAAAACGCAGAAACTTGCCTGACAGGACGGTTAAATCATGTTAAACAGAAAGACGGCCCCAGCCTCGGACAAGCGGGATTATTCCGGGCCGGCTGTTCAATAAAAAAAATAAACTTGCCGTACTTGAAAAAATTTACTTACCTTTGCACCATCTTTCAGAACACGACATTTCAACGAGAGAAAATAACAGAAACATCGCAAAACAGCATCTATATGAAGAAAATCATTACACTGCTTGCCGGTATACTGCTGGCGACACCCGCTTTCGCCATCCCTGCCATGCGCGTCTGGCGCACCTGCCGGCAGGCAGACGGAACCGTGCTGAAGGTCATGACCGTGGGCGACGAGCACTTCAACTATGCCCTCACGGAAGACGGTATCCCCGTCCTGCCCTGCAAGGGAAGCTACTACTATGCCCGCATCGACGGCGGCCGGCTGGTGGCCTCGGACGTACTGGCACACGCAAAAGGCATGAGGAAAGGCCGGGAGGAGCAGGCGGCAGCGGCCCTCGGACAGATAAGACAGCTGGAAACACTGACACAGCAGCGGATGCAGGCGGCCGCCAAACCGTTCGGACAGGGCTTCGGCGACACGTGGGAAGGCCGGAAGAAAGGGCTTGTCATCCTGGTCGAGTTCCAGAACATGAAGTTCAAGGACCCCCGGAACGTGCTGACGCTCAAGCCGCGCGAGAACGATGTCAGGACCCTCTACGACAAGATGCTGAACATGGCGGGATATACCAACAACAACGGGACCATCGGCAGCGTACACGACTACTTCCTCGACCAGAGCGGCGGCCGGTTCGACCTCACGTTCGATGTCGTCGGGCCGGTGAAGCTCGGACATCCTTACAGCTACTACGGTGAACGCACTGCCGCCGGAAACGACGAGCGGGCACCGCAGATGATCGCCGACGCCTGCCGGGCCGTCAAGGACAAGGTGAACTTCGCCGACTACGACTGGGACGGCGACGGCGAGGTGGAGCAGGTCTACGTCGTCTACGCCGGCGAGGGAGAGGCCACCGGAGGCGAAGCGGACACGGTATGGCCGCACAAGTACTCGCTCGAGGATGCAGGACTGCACAGGCTGTCGTTCAACGGCGTGAAGGTCAACACCTACGCCTGCAGCAACGAGATCATCCGTGCCCGTCTGGACGGGAAGGAGCGCGTCTTCTACTCGGGCATCGGCACCATCTGCCACGAGTTCTCCCACTGTCTCAGCCTGCCCGACTTCTACGACACGCGCGGCGGGAGCAACGTAGGGTCCGGACGGTTCGACCTCATGTGCTCCGGCAGCTACAACGGCGGGCCGCAGAGCCTCAGGAACGTCTACGGCGGGACAGGCATCGGGACGGTGCCGGCAGGATACGACGCCTACGAGAAAGCGTACATGGGATGGCTCAAGCCGGTCGCTCTCGGCGATGCCGCCGTGGAAGTGAAGAACCTGAAAGGGCTCTCCGAAGGCGGCGAGGCCTACTTCCTGTACAACCCGGGCAACAGGAACGAGTACTACATCTTCGAGAACCGCACGCCGCACCGGTGGGACAGCGAACTGCCCGGGCACGGCCTGCTGGTGTTCCACGTCGACTACGACGACCGTTCGTGGCAGACGAACATCGTCAACGCCGCCGCCTATCAGGACCACCCGCGCTTCACGATCGTCCCGGCAGACGGACAGCTCGACAATGACACGCAGGACGGCGACCTCTTCCCGACCGAGCTCAACAACAGTCTGACCACGGACTCCGACCCCCGCCTGTTCTTCTACACCGGCGACCGCATCGGCGACAGGGCCGGCATCCGTCAGGTGACACGCGGCCATGACAACACCGTCTCCTTCAGCTATCTGCCGCTGAACACCACCGCAGGCATCCGCTCCCTGCCGCACGCCCTGCCATCCGCTGCCGCCGTCTACACGCTCTCGGGCGTAAAGACCGGCAGAGACGGACAGGGAACAAGACAGGTCGTAATCGTCAAGGATGACGACGGCAGGACGCACAAGGAGGCAAGATGACGCCCGCACCTCCACGTCCCGGAAAGAAGGGACGGACAGCGGAGAGGGAGGCAGGGACAGAACGGCAGCCTCTCCCTCCCCCTGCTCCGGCCGTCCGGCCTCTTCCCCTTCCGGGAAACACAGGATAAGGCTGCAAATCTTACAAATTTACAACACAAACGATAAAAAAGGATTTAAAAAAGAGGAAAAACGGTTTCTTCTTTTATAATTTATACCTACCTTTGCACACGGATGTCTGAAGACAGCCGGCCTCTCTGCCCGACCGGCATCTACAAGAAGCTGCCTGCAACAGACTCTTACCAGAAAGGACACTGTGAACAAAAAAACATCGTTTTCCAATAAATAAACCCTACTTGCGGATTCCGACCGATCCCATCCTGCGGATTCCGGCCGACAAGCCCACCGGCTCCCGGCATGCAATCACAATCAAAACGTAATATATGAAACAGGTTTACTATTTCCTTCTGCTGGCGGTACTGGCTCTGTCGTCAGCAACGGCAAAGGCTGACACGTCCGTGAAAATCAAGGTGGACGATGCCGCCCGGGTGACCGTGAAAGTCAACTACGCACCTGTCGCCGTCGTCACCGGTACGAATACGGTGAATGTACCCCAGTACGGTTCGGTGCAGATCGAGGCCAGGCAGGGCTTTTACCTGAAGAGCGTCACGAAGAAAGGCACGCAAGGCGATGCCACCCAGCAGACCATCTCCGGACTGACAAGCTGCAGCCTCTACATCTCCGAATCAGACCGGAATGCAATGTTCACCGTCAAGAGCGGCGACCTGGAGGCCGCCCGCACAGGTTCGTGTACGGTGACGGTCGACCATGCCGCAAAGGTGAAGATGATGCGCTACGAGTCGCAGACCGCCGTCGACCTGACGGACGGCGACAATACCGTGAAATGGATTCCCGGCACGGAAAAGACCCTTGTCATCAGCAACAGGAACTACGGGGAAGCCCCTATATATAAGGTGGCGGTCGACGGACAGGACGTAGTGACCTCTGACGGTCAGTACTTCGTCGTGCCCAGGCAGGGCAGCACCATCGTCATCACAGCCGGTTATCCCGATACAGACTGTCCGGTGACCTTCCAGTTCAACGACGCTTCGGCAAAGGGTGTCCTGTCAGGAGTGACGGTCGACGGAACGGCGGTCAGCAACTTCCTGGAGGCCGGCTTCACAGTGAAGGCCGGCTCGAAGCTGTCGCTGAAATTCGACAAGACGAACTATTCCCTCGATGCCTTCAAGGTGAACGGCACCCCCGTGACGGTCTACGGCACCTATGAGTGCTACGTCAGAGAAGCCACCGCCTTCGACATCCAGGCGCACAGATACGCCACCGTGAAGGCCACGCTGACCGTAGACAAGGCGGCCAACATCACCGCCTACGAGGGCCAGAGCTATGACAACAAGGTGATAACCCTCCACGACGGAGAGAACACACTCGAGCTGAGCGAGAAGAACAACCTCGTCCAGCTGAAGCCCAACAGCGGCTGCAGGATCGAGTCGGTGAAGGCAGACGGCACGGCGCAGTCGGCCGATTATGACGGAGCCTACAACATAAGACTGACGGAGGGTATGAAGATCGACATCACCACTTCGGCCGTCGTGCGCGACCAGAAGGCAACCGTCGTCATCGACGACATCAGCCTCGCCGGCTACGGCTTCAACTTCTACCGTTCCGACCACAGCACCGTACCGATGCAGACCGGCGAGAACACCGTGATGTTCTCGGCCGACGACCATCACTTCCTGCTCGCAGCCTACGGCAACGACCTGGGCAAGATGGAAGTGAAACTGAACGGCACGAAGCTCGCCCCCTCCTACCCCGGCGGCACCAGCTTCGAATTCGACCTGAAGAACAACGACCGCCTGGAGGTGTTCCTCAAGGGTGCCCCCACAGGCATCGGAACCATCGGACAGGCACGCGGCGGAGAGGCAGCAGTCTACCGCCTCGACGGCACACGTGTGCAGGGAACAGGCCTGTCCAAGGGAATATATATTATCAACGGTAAAAAAACAGCAATCAACAAGCGATGAGAAAGATTCTACTCACAGCATTCTGTGCCGCTCTCGCAGCCGCAGCCTTCGGACAGTCGAAGCTCGACCTGCAGAGCCAGATGGAGCTGTACAGGCTCCGCAACACGTCCATCCCCACCTACAACAGCCGCACCCGCACTTTCGAGCGGCGGCAGAGTGTCCCGCAGAACACGATGGTCATGGTCGAACTCAAGAACGGCAACGGCCGTGCAGAGCTCGAAGCGGAGGGCGTGGAGGTGCTGCGCATGCGCGGCGGCATCGCCATCGCCGTCGTTCCCCTGGCCGATGTCGAGCGCATCGCAGCCCTGAAATGCGTCCACCGCATGGAGCTGCCGCGCCGCATGTACCAGAAGATGGACGTCGTCCGCAAGGAAATCGGCGTCGACAAGATCCACCAGGGCATCGACCTTCCGCAGGCCTATACCGGCAAGGGAGTCGTGACGGGCATCGTCGACGGCGGCATCGACCCGAACCACATCAACTTCCTCAAGCCCGACGGCACGACCCGCTTCGGCTACATCAGCAAGATCACCGCAAGCCAGCAGGATCCCAAAGGCTACCACTACGACAACTACTACCCCCGCGCCGTGCTCGACACGATGAAGAACCGGGATGACACCTACGCCATCGAAGACTTCACGACCGACAACAACAACAACTTCCACGGCACGCACACAACGGGCATCATGGCCGGCGGCTACAAGGGCGACATCACCTACGCCGTGACCGAGGACAACGACGTCTCCCACAACGTGCAGAAGCCCAACCCCTTCTACGGCTGCGCCACGGAGTCGGAGCTCGTAGCTTCCTGCGGCGACCTGCGCGACCAGTACATCGCATTCGGCGTCGACGACGCCGTGCAGTACGCGCTCCTGTCAGGCAAGGAGCCCAAGCCCTGCGTCATCAACCTGTCGCTGGGCAGCAACCTCGGCGCACACGACTCCACCAGCGTGATGAACAGGTTCCTGGCCGAAGAAGGCAAGCACGCCATCATCTGCGTGGCGGCCGGAAACGAGGCCGACCGTGCCGTGGCTCTGAAGAAGACCTTCGACAAGGCCGGCGAGACCGTCAAGACCTTCCTCACGCCGATGCAGACAGGGGAGCTTCCGTCGGGCAAGAAGACCTACTACAACCTCCGCAACGGACAGATCGCCGCCTACAGCAACGACAGCACCGAATTCGAATTCCAGATCGTCGTGACCAATAGGAGGCGCGACAACCGCGCCGTCGTACGCATCCCCGTGCTGACGAACTCGAACGGACAGGCGACGACCTACGCCTCCGGCGGCGACTACTCCATGACGGGGGCCGTCATCAACCAGGCCTTCGCCAAGGCCTTCGACGGCTACGTCAGCGTGGCATCGATGAAAGATCCCGAGACAGGACGCTACTATGCCATGGCGGAAATCATGACCAGCGACAACCAGACGACCAACAAGGACGGCAACTACAAGCTGTCGCTGGAAATCAAGAGCAAGGAAGCCGGGCAGCGCGTCGAGGTCTACGGCGACGCACAGCACATCTACTTCGACGACGACAAGCAGGAGGGATTCGTCAGCGGAACACGCAACGGATCGATCAGCGACATGGCCTGTGCGGCGAACATCATCACCGTAGGCAGCTACAACGTGCGCAACCACTGGCCTTCCATCGACGGATTCGTCTACGGATACAACAAGAAAGGGCAGGAAGACGACTTCCCCGCAGGCGAGGCATCCCGCTTCTCGTCGTTCGGCACGCTGGCCGACGGCCGGAATCTGCCGCTCGTCTGCGCGCCGGGCGCGTCCGTCATCTCTTCGGTGAACACCTACGCCGTGGAGAACCCCGACCTGGGCTACACGCAGGCGGCTCTGCAGGGCAAGCTGACGAAAGGCAAGAAAACCTATTACTGGCACCAGTCGCTCGGCACGTCGATGGCCACGCCGGTCGTCGCCGGAGCCATCGCCCTGTGGCTGGAGGCGAACCCGAAGCTGACCTGCAGGGACGTCGAGCGCATCATCAGGGAGACCGCCCGCAAGGACGACTTCGTGAAGAACACCGGCGACCCGGTACAGTGGGGAGCCGGCAAGTTCGACGCCTACGCCGGACTGAAGCAGGTGCTGCGTGAGAAACAGTCTGCCGGCATCAGCGGCGTGAAGGCATCCGAAGGCACGGGAAAGGCCGTCATCACGATGACGGGGGAGCGTTCGTTCGATGTCTTCCTCGCCGGTGCGGCACCGCTCACGGTGCGTGTCTACTCGCCCGGCGGCCAGCTTGTCCACGTGCAGTCGGCACAGGGCGACGAGACCAGCGTCAACGCCTCCGCCTGGCAGAAGGGTGTCTATCTCATCCAGGTGAACGGAGGCAAGGCACAGCGCATCGTCATCTACTGACCGGTGCGGGCATGCCGCCGGACGGGCGGCGGAACAGGGTACACCCTCCGCCCGCATACCTGGAGCCGGCGTACCGGCCGCCGGGAACAGGAGTACCAGCCGTTGGGAACAGGAGTACCGGTCGCCGGGTACGGCTCGAAGCCTGCCGGCAGCCCGTCAGCGGCATCCGTGGCAAGACGGACAACCGACAAAAAACAAACTCAGAACATAACATTTTTCCTAATCGTATGAAGAAAAAGTTTACTTTCCTGCCGTCAGTCTTTCTGCTGCTGATGGCAATGCTGTGGAGCTCCGCTGCCGTGCATGCACAGGAAGAGCAGCTCATCAGATTCCACACCAACGTGCCCGCCAAGGCGAAAAGCAGCGGCATAGCGGCACAGGTCTCCTTCGTGCTCGGTGCGACGGACCAGGACATGACCGTCAGCATCGACTGCGGAGCCGGCGACCAGGAGTTCGACGTGAAGAAGGCCAAGGTAGAGTCGGACAACGGCGACATCTCCATCAAGGGTTCGCTCTTCACCGGCACGGTCTCTGACGAAGGATGGGTGACCATCACCGGCGACCCCGACAACCTCTACTTCTTCAATGCCTCGGGCAACGAAATCGACCAGATCGAGTTCAGCAGCAAACTCAAGCTCCATGTGCTCAACCTGGAACACAACGCGCTGAACGCACTCAACATCGACCGCCTGCAGACGCTGAACGTCATCTACCTGCAGGACAACCCCTTCACGAAGTCCACACCGCTGATGATCGGCAGCATGCCGGAACTCGTCGTGCTGGAGATTCCGCAGATCGGACACCTCTCCCCGGACTTCACGCTCCGCAACTTCCCCAAGCTCCGCTCCTTCGATGCCTACCACACGCTGGGACTGAAAGCCGTCGACCCGACCGCCTGCCCCAGGCTGCAGCGGCTGAGCCTCGACATGACGAGCGTGGAATCGGTCGACCTCTCGCAGAACCCCGAGCTGCAGATCCTGAACGTCGGCGACTCGCGGGTGAAGACGCTCGACCTCAGCCACAACCCGAAGATCACACAGCTTTACATCTCCCACTCCTCCGGTACGGTGAACACGGACGTGAAGTTCGACAACATCGACGTGACGCACTGTCCGGAGCTATACTACTTCTACTGCGGCGGCAACAACCTCAGGACGCTCGACCTCAGCCAGAACACCAAGCTCTTCACCCTCTCGTGCGACCGCAACCTGCTGCACAGCCTCGACGTGAGCCACAACCCCGACCTCTACAGCGTCAACGTGCGCTACAATTACATGGACTTCGCCACGCTTCCCTGGCCGGGCAACTGGTTCGAGTACTACCATGAGCAGAACCCGATGGAGCTGAACGACACCTACAAGGTGGGCGACGTCATCGACCTCAGCAGCCGTGTGCTCCGCGCGAAGACGACCACGCAGGGCAGGCTCTTCCGTGTCCCGAAGAAGGACCCGACGAAGCCCGTCGAGCTTGACGACACCTATTATGACTACAAGGACGGCAAGGTGACGCTGAAGAAGGCACTCGACGACGAGGTCTTCGTACAGTACACCAACAGCGTCCTCAAGGACTACCCCATCCGCACGGAGAACTTCCGGGTGAAGACCGCCGAAGACTTCGGAAAGGACGTGAAGGCCATTGAGCTGTCAAGCCTCGGCTCGGAAGGCTCGCCGGTGAAGATGTCCGTCGGCATCCTCGGCGCGACAGAAGACAAGCCGGTCACGGTGAAGGTCGACCTGGGCAGCGGCGAGACGAAGCCGCTCAAGGTGACTTCCGAGCATCCCGCAACGCCCAACATCAATGACGTGCGCACGGGATCGGGCAACATCATCGTCTACGTGCCGCAGGACCATTACGTGACGACGCTCGAGTCCGACGGACAGTACATCGACAACATCGACCTCTCCGCACTGACCGAACTCCGCACGCTCTCGCTCCGGAACGCCGGCCTGACCGCCATCGACATGGGCTACAACAACAAGCTCGAGAAGCTCGACCTCTCCGGCAACAGCCTCCGGTTCGTCGACCTCCGCGGACCGTCGTCCTACTTCTACAAGAGCAAGCTCGCCGACATCGACCTGAGCCACAACCAGCTGGACTCCATCCGCTTCAACGACCTCTATGCCGTGCGCCGGCTCAACGTCAGCCACAACAACCTGGAGAAGCTGGATGTGTCTGATGCCGACAACCTGCGTACGCTCGACCTGTCGTACAACAAGTTCACACGTGTCCTGCTGAACCACAGCGAGCTCATCGAGGACGTCAACGTGTCGAACAATGAACTCGACGAGGTGAAGATTCCGCCGGTCGCACCGGTCGCAAAGCTCAACGTCAGCGGCAACCGCTTCACGCTGGGCAATATGCCTTCCGACTTCGGACTGCCGCAGGGCAGGTTCATCTATGCACCGCAGCATATCCTGCAGATTTCCACCTCCTCGCCGGGTATCGACCTCTCCGAACAGAACATCACACGGAACGGCGCCAAGACGCAGTTCGTATGGAAGAAGAAGGGCGGAGAGACGCTGAAGCCGGGCACCGACTACACCCTCACGGACGGGTCGGCGAAGTTCCTCAACCTCGCACTCGACTCCATCTACTGCGAGATGACCCATCCGGGCTATCCCGACTTCAAGGGTGCCGACGTCTTCAAGACGACCTGCGTGCATCCGATCGCCATGCCGCAGCACGAACTGGCCTCGTTCACGACGGTCAGCAAGACGGACAGCGTGCAGCTCTCTCTGGCCAGCTACGTGCCGGGCAAGTCGGTCTACTTCGAGTGGAACGGCGACGGCAACGTGACCCAGTACACGCTCGGGACGACTTACAAACTCTTCCGCGCCAAGTCGAAGGAGAACACGAAAGTGCGTGTCCTCGTGGCCGAGACCGACGACAAGCTCAAGGTATTCAGCGTGTCGAACGTCAAGATGAGCCAGGCCGACCTCTCCGGGCTGAAAGATGCCAAGCTCATCACGCTGGCGAATACAGGGCTGGAGCAGATCACACTCCCGGCTTCCTCCACGCTGACCGACCTGAACCTCGACGGAAACGAGCTGAGCGAAATCGACCTGACGAAGTTCCCGAAGATCCACTCTCTCTCGCTGATCGGCAACAAGCTCAGGACATTCGACCTCTCACAGGCGAAAAGCCTTGAACTGGCCTACCTCTCCAGCAACAAGATGAACAGCATCACACTCGACAATCCGAACCTCTGGAACCTCGATCTGAGCAACAACGAACTGGAAAGCGTGTCGCTCGACAGGCTCCCGGCACTGGAACAGCTCTGGCTGAACGCCAACAAGCTGACGAAAGTGGACGTGTCGCAATGCCCGAATCTGTCGGTATTGAACGTCGTCGGCAACCGGCTGAAGTTCTCTACCATGCCGCTGCCGAGCAACAACGGCAGACCGTTCAACCGGTATTCCTACAACCTCCAGGCACCGCTCGACGTCAAGTGTGCCGGCGGAAAGGTCGACCTCAGCTCCGAGGCCGTCGTAGGCGGTGAACCGACTACCTACCGATGGTTCGTCGGCAAAGTACAGTATGTGGACGGCGAACTGCAGGGCGAGGAACTCGTCAAGGACGAAGAATACACCATCGAGAACGGTGTCACCACGCTGAAACTCAAAAAGCCGTTCACGAACCTCGTCTGCGTGCTGGCAAACGACAACTTCCCCAATGCCCTCCTGCACACGAACTACATCGAGTTCACGCCGACCGGCATCGATGATGTCCGTGCCGGCGAGGACGTGAAGGTACAGCTCACCGACGGCGGCATCACCGTCCTCGGCGCAGGGAAGCACACTGTCGCCGTCTACACCATCGACGGCAAGGTGGCCTACCAGGGCAAGGCTGCCGGCGATGCTGTCCGCATCAGCCTGTCCCGCGGCACCTACATCGTACGTGTGGGCAACAAGGCTGCCAAGGTCGGCGTAAGATAAGCCACCGACAAACTCACTGATAAGCCACCCATCACCGCTTATCACCGCCTATCACCGCCTACCCATCCCCTCTTTCGGAGGGGCCTGGGGAAGGCTTCTCTCCCCTTCATCCCCTCCCCAATCCCTCTCCGAGCGGCTTGGGGAGGGCTTTTTATAGTGTACCGGAAGCCCTCCATTGATTAAAATTAATAACAAATCAACCGATTTTAAGAAAGAAATGTAATTTATTCTGTCAAAAACTTGCATCTTCTCTAAATATTCATTAATTTTGCAAGCAAAGGAGACAGAACCTTTAAAGTTTCCTAAGTAAACCGCAGCGACCCTTACCCCCATCCGGATCTCACATAAACTATATGCGCTCCATCACCCCCAACCCCCATCATCCCATCCCCCGTCATCACCCATCATCACCCATCATCACTTATCATCGCTTATCACCGCCCATCACCGCCTACCCCACCTCCCCCGCAGCCGGGAAAGGGCGCAGATTGAGAGAAACTGTTACACAACAATAATTCATTAACATTCAAGAAAGAGTTCTATGGAGAAAAGATTCGCTTTATTTTTGTTTGGACTTGTCCTGTCTATCGGCACGGCATTCGGCCAGGCAAAAATCAATGGTACCGTAGTTTCTCAGGAAGACGGAGAAGCCGTCGTCGGTGCTTCGGTCATGGTACAGGGTACCACGACTGGAACGGTCACCGACATCGACGGAAAGTTCTCGCTCAATGTTCCTGCAGGAAAGAAACTCGTAGTCAGTTACATCGGCATGACCACCCAGACCCTCACCGCCAGAGACGGCATGAAGGTGGTGCTTGTCAATGACAACCACCAGCTCACCGAGATCGTCGTGACGGGTATGACTCAGCAGGACAAACGTCTCTTCTCGGGTGCCGCCACGAAGATCGACGCCTCCAAGGCGAAGATCGACGGTATGGCGGACGTCAGCCGGTCGCTCGAAGGCCGCGCCGCCGGCGTGAGCGTCCAGAACGTCTCGGGTACGTTCGGTACGGCACCGAAGATCCGGGTGCGCGGCGCCACGTCCATCTTCGGCTCGTCAAAGCCGCTGTGGGTGGTCGACGGCGTCATCATGGAAGACATCGCCAATGTCGATGCAAGCTCCCTGTCGTCAGGTGACGCGAAGACCCTGATTTCCTCCGCCATCGCCGGACTGAACGCCGACGACATCGAGAGCTTCCAGATCCTCAAGGACGGTTCCGCCACCTCTATCTATGGTGCGCGCGCCATGGCGGGCGTGATCGTCGTCACGACGAAGAAGGGTAAAGCCGGCCAGAGCCACCTCAGCTATACCGGCGAATACACGCTGCGCCTGAAGCCGAGCTACCGCAACTTCAACATCATGAACTCGCAGGACCAGATGGAGGTCTACCGGGAACTGGAGAAGAAGGGCTACCTGAACTATGCCGAGATCGCCAACGCTTCGACGAGCGGCGTCTACGGGTATATGTACCAGCTGCTCTCCGAGTACAACGCCACCAAGGGACAGTTCGGACTGGAGAACACGCAGGACGCACGGGATGCCTACCTGCAGGCTGCCGAGTACCGCAACACCGACTGGTTCGACCAGCTCTTCTCAAGTTCCATCATGCACAACCACTCCGTCAGCGCATCGGGCGGTACGGACAAGGGACAGTACTATGCCTCCCTCTCCGCCATGTACGACCCCGGATGGTACAAGGCGAGCCGTGTACAGCGTTACACCGGCAACCTCAACACCACCTACAACATCAGCAAGCAGGTGGGCCTGAACCTCATCGCCAACGCCTCTTACCGCAAGCAGCGCGCACCGGGTTCGCTGACCCGGACCGTCGACCCGGCATCGGGAACCGTGAGCCGCGCGTTCGACATCAACCCCTACTCCTACTCGCTCAACACGTCGCGCACACTCGACCCCAATGTGTTCTACACCCGCAACTACGCGCCGTTCAACATCTTCAACGAGCTGGACAACAACTACATGGACCTCAATATTCACGACTTCCGCATCCAGGCGAGCGTCGACTACAAGCCCATCTCGAAGGTGAAGCTCACCGCCCTGGTGGCCGTCAAGAGCGCCGCCTCGACGATGGAACACATCGTGCGCGAGAACTCCAACCAGGCGCTGGCTTACCGGGCCATGGGAACGACGACCATCCGCGACGCCAACCCCTACCTCTATACCGACCCTGACAATCCGTTCGCCCTGCCGGAGTCTGTCCTGCCGGAAGGCGGTATCCTCGACCGCACCGGCAACCACTTCTTCGGCTGGGACTCGCGTTTCTCGGCATCCTACAACGATGTCTTCAACGACACGCACATCGTGAACCTCTATGCCGGTATGGAGACCAACAGCGTAGACCGCAAGCAGACCTTCGACCGGGAATGGGGCATGATGTTCGACTCCGGCGAGATTGCCAAGCTGAACTACCGTGCCTTCAAGATGTTCCAGGAGGAAGGAACAGACTATTATTCGCTTGCGAACACCCACATCCGCAGCCTGGCTTACTTCGGAACGGGCACCTATTCCTATAAAGGCCGCTACCAGGTGACGGGTACTTTCCGCTACGAGGGCACGAACTACCTGGGCAAGGCGACCTCCGCCCGCTGGCTGCCTACCTACAACGTCTCCGGCGCATGGAACGCACACGAGGAGGGATGGTTCGCCGATGTCTTCAAGAAAGCGCTCACCCACGCCACGCTCCGTCTGAGCTACTCGCTCACCGGCGACCGCCCGCCGGTCACCAACTCCCTGCCGATCTTCACGGCGGTAGTGCCCTGGCGACCGTTCACGACCGTCCAGGAAACCGGCTACGACGAGCAGTTCGGCAACAAGAACCTCACCTACGAGAAGAAACGCGAGTTCAACCTCGGGTTCGACTTCGGCTTCCTCGACAACCGCATCAACCTCACCGCCGACTTCTACTGGCGGCGCAACAAGGACCTGATCGGCTACGTGAACCATCCGAACCTCGGATCCTACAACCTCGCCAACGTCGCCGCCATGAAGTCGAACGGCGTCGAAGTCTCATTGAACACGCAGAACATCAGGAGCAGGGACTTCAGCTGGGAGACCAACTTCATCTTCTCCTGGACACACAACGAAATCACGAGCCTCTTCACCCATGCACGGGTCATCGACCTCGTACAGGGCACGGGCTACAGCCTCGTAGGCTATCCCGTGAACTCCATCTTCAGCATTCCGTTCGCAGGACTCAGCAGCGACGGTCTGCCGACCTTCCGAGACGCCGACGGCAACCGGACGACTTCCGGCATCTACCTCCAGGAACGCGACAAGGAAAAGATCGGATTCCTCAAGTATGAAGGACCGGCCGACCCGACGACGACCGGCTCGTTCGGCAACGTCTTCCGCTACAGGAACTGGGACCTCAACGTCTTCATCACCTACAGCTTCGGCAACAAGGTGCGCCTCAACCCGGTCTTCAGCAACCGTTACGACGACATGGACGCACTGCCCAAGGAGTTCCGCAACCGCTGGGCACATGGCGGCGACGAGGCGACTACCGACATCCCGGCCATCGCCACACGCCGGCAGAACCGCAACGACTCGCAGCTCAACGTGGCCTACAACAGCTACAACTACTCCGACGCACGCATCGCCAAGGGCGACTTCATCCGCATGAAGGAGATCTCGCTGGGCTATACCTTCCCGGCATCCCTCATCAGCCCCATCGGCATCAGCAGCCTGGCACTGAAGCTGCAGGCCACCAACCTCTTCCTGTTCTATGCCGACAAGAAGCTGAACGGACAGGATCCGGAGTTCTTCAACACAGGCGGTGTAGCGGCTCCGGTGCCGAAACAGTTCACACTGACACTGAGATTAGGTCTTTAAACTCTTAATACAGACGGAATTATGAAAATAAAGAATATCATATACAAGAGCGGCCTGATGTTCGCATCGATGGCACTGCTCGCCTCCTGCTCCGACGAGCTGGACACGCTGCCGGACAACCGTACCACCCTGGACACCCCGGAGAAAGTGGCCGGCCTGCTCGTGACGGCCTACCCCGACCGCACCCCGACACTCATCAACGAGTGGATGTCGGACAACACCGACTACATGGGTCCCCGCAACAGCATGGGCGACCGTGAAGGCGACCAGATGTTCTTCTGGGAGGAGGACACCGAAGGCGGCAACGACTCTCCGGAACACATCTGGATGATCTACTATGAAGGCATCTACAAGGCCAACGAAGCCCTGAACGCCATCCAGGAACTCGGCGGAGCCGCCTCCAACGCGTCGCTCCGCAACTCCGAGGGCGAGGCACTGCTGCTGCGCGCCTACAACCACTTCGTGCTCGTCAACGAGTTCGGACGCGCCTACAACTCCAAGACCAGCCAGACCGACCCCGGCATCTTCTATGCGACCACCGTGGCCGACTTCTCCGAGACGACCGCACAGGCCAACCGCGGCACCGTGGCAGAGGACTATGCGAAGATGGCCGCCGACATCGAGGCCGGCATCCCGCTGATCAACGACAGCTACAAGGTGCCGAAGTACCACTTCAACAAGAAGGCCGCCTACGCCTTCGCCACCCGCTTCTACCTCTATTACGAGAAGTGGGACAAGGCCAAGGAATACGCCGACAAGCTCCTGGGCAGCAGTCCCGGCGCCTCGCTGCGCGACTACCGCACCCTGCAGGCCATGCCGCTGAGCAACTCCTCGCAGGCCGTGAAGATCGCCGAGGCCTACTGCAACGTGGAGGCGGAATGCAACCTGCTCATCCAGACGAGCGTCAGCTATGCCGGCATGGCACTCGCCCCATGGGGGCTATACAAGCGGTACGCCCTGACCAACTACCTGTCGCAGACGGAGCTGACGGAGAGCGAGAACATCTGGGGATCGGCGTCAGGCCTCATCTGGAAGCCGTTCACCATCAACCAGGGCGAGGTAGACTGCGCCATGACGATGAAGCTGCCGCGTGAAGTGGAGATTCTCAACAAGACGACCGGCTCGGGCTATCTGCGCACGCTGAACGTCGACTTCACCATCGACGAGGCACTCCTCAACCGCGCCGAGGCCGAGATCATGCTCGGACAGGACGATGCGGCCTGCGCCGACATGACGACGTGGATGCAGAACTACTTCAACACGTCCGTCACGCTCACCCCGGCAGGCGTAAAGGCCTTCTTCGATGCCCTGCCCTACGCCTACGACGACGCCGAAAAGCTCGTGCCGAGCATCAAGAAGCACCTCAGCCCCCGCTTCACCATCGGCGCTGAAGGATCCGTACAGGAGTCGCTGCTCCAATGCGTGCTCGACCTGCGCCGCATCGAGACCGTACTCCAGGGGCTGCGATGGTTCGACATCAAACGCTACAACATCGAGATCCCGCGCCGCCTGATCGGTGCCGACGGGAAACCGCTGCGCAACCTCGACTGGCTCAAGAAAGACGACCCCCGGCAGGTGGTGCAGATCCCGCAGAGCATCCGCGAGGCCGGCGTAATGGGCAATCCGAAAGCCGTCGCACCCAGCCAGTACACGAAGCCGGACTATACGTACACCCCACGGCCGAAGTACGCAGGACAGGCCCGGCTCTAACCGAACAGAATGCTTCCGGCATCCGGCCCGGCCGTTACCGAACGTCGGGAACATGATTCCCGGCCGTCGGGAATACGATTCCCAGGCACCGGGAACACAACTCCCAAGTACCGGGAACAGCAGGACCGGCCGGCAGGCGGCATCCCGCAGGACCGGATTCCGGAAACCGAATGACGAATCAATAATCAAGGAATAAGAAATGAAAAAGAACATATTGGCTTTATCGCTTTTGGCGGCCGTTGCGGCAGGCTTCACCTCCTGTTCCGAAGACGACCTTTCGAGTGAGAGCGTCATCAAACGTTCCACGACAGAAAAAACGGCCTTCGACAAGTGGCTGTACAAGAACTTCGTGTCGCCCTACAACATCCAGGTGCAGTGGCGGTACGAGGACAACGAGTCGGACATGGCCTACTACGACGTGCCGGCCGACTCGGCACAGTCCGTCGAACTGGCACACATCATCAAGTACACCTGCGTCGAAGCCTACACGCAGGCCGCCGGCATCGACTTCACACGCCGCTACTTCCCGAAGCTCTTCAGCTTCCTCGGCGAGTTCGAGTACGAGAACAACGGCAACATCAAGCTCGGTACGGCGGAGGGCGGAAAGAAAATCCGCCTGCTCGGCGTCAACCACCTGGACAAGTTCAAGAACAACCGCGCCTATCTGGACGAGTACTACCTGAAGACCATCCACCACGAGTTCGTACACATCGTCAACCAGACGAAGGACTATCCGCGCGAGTTCGGAAAGGTGACTCCCAACGGCTATGTCAACGACTCCTGGAGCTCGAGCAAGTACGGAACGGGCTTCGAACAGCGCGGCTTCGTGACCGCCTACTCGCAGAAGGAGGAGCGCGAGGACATCGCCGAGGTCGTCAGCACCTACATCATCTCGACACCCGCACAGTGGGAGGCCATTCTGGCAAAAGCCGTCATCAAGGATGACAAAGGGAACGACGCCAAAGAGCAGCCCGGCGTGACAGCCATCAACAAGAAGCTCGAAATCTGCAAGCGATACTACAAGGAGTCGTTCGGAATCGACCTCGACAAGGTGCGCGACGCGGTCATCGAACGGGAGAACGATGTCGTCAGCGGGAATTACAATCTGACGAATCTCAACTAATTGAAGAAAGGATCACTTATGAAAGCAAATAGAATATTTATCGCGCTTCTGCTTGCCCTGCCGGCACTCTTCCTGCAGTCGTGCCTGAAGGACCAGGAGGATGTCTTCGACAGTCCTTACTCGAAACGTGTGTCGGATTTCCTCCAGCAGGCGCAGGACACGCTCGTGAAGGCTCCCTACGGATGGGCACTCGACTACTATCCGGAGAGCAACCAGAGTTACGGCGGCGTGGCCTATACCATCCGCTTCACACGCGACAACGCCATCGTACGCTACGAGAACAATCCCGACGACGGCGAGGTGAAGTCGCGTTACAGCATGAAGGACGACAGCGGCCCCGTGCTGTCGTTCGACACCTACAACGACTTCCTCCACGTCTATGCGACGCCGAAGGACGGCGAGTACCGCGGCAAGGAGGGCGACTTCGAGTTCGTCATCGACAGCATCGGATCCGACCGTATCAAGCTGAGAGGCAAGAAGTCGGAGAACACGATGTACCTCCGCAAGCTCACGGCTGATGCGGCGGAATACATGGAGAAAGTGACGGAGGTGTCCGCCGACTTCATCTTCTCTGAGATGAAAGTGACCGTCGGCGGGAAGCCTTACAGCATCGTCATCACCGATCTCGACAACCGACAGCTGGCCCTCTACGACGGCAACACACTGGTAGGCACCTCGGCCTACGCCTTCACCGACCACGGCATCCGCCTCTACCTGCCGGTCACGGTGAACGGCGTGCGGATACAGGACTTCACCTATGATTCCGCGACGGCGAAGCTGTCGGCCGGCGGCGTCGAAACGACCGAGAGCTTCGTCGACGTCAACGCCATCGCCAGGCTCATCGGTTCCGTCAGCGTGTCGAACGGAGCGAAGACCATCACGAAGACCGTCCCGCACCTCGACAAGCTCCAGCTCGCCTGCGATGCCTCATGGGTACACCTCTCCAAAGACGGGAACACACTGACCATCGCGGTGGATGCCAACCCCATGGCCACCAAGGCCCGCGGCTCGAAGATCAAGGTGTCGAACGGCACCGACGAGGCGCAGGTACAGGTGCTGCAGTACGACCTGCCGGCGCTCCTGGGCTCCTACAAGCTCACGATGACCGCATACGATCCGGACGCCGAGGCATTCAGGCAGACGACCCGCAATGCGAAAATCCGCTACACGGGCAGCGGCAAGAACCGGAAGTACTTCCTCAACGTGGAGAGCGGCTACGGCGCAGACTACATCTTCCCGCTGACCTACGTGCAGTCGGCCAACGCCTTCCTGATGCAGTCGGGACAGAAGGTGATCACGCTCCACGGACAGAGCAAGACCTATTACATCGGCAATGCCTTCAACATCAACAAGAGCCAGGGTACGGGTGTCGGCACGAATGCCTACAACCTGATTTCCTTCGAGATCTCCGACAACGGCGACATCAGGGCCTCGCTGTGCGGCCCGCTGTTCGTCATCAGCGGCGGACAGCTCCAGTACACCGGACTGACCACGCAGATCATCGTCCTCTACGCATTCACCGGCGAGCCGTTCTCCGAGAGCAACCTCGCCGGCTGGTGGGACAAGTGGCAGAACGCCGTAATCGAGAAGACATCGACGTCTTCGCCGGCCAAGCCCGCCCCGCTGTTCGATGACGACGCTGCCGGCAGCGGACACGATACCGCCCTGCCCCAGTACAAAGCGAACCGTGTCGCACGCTTCGACATGGACTGGAGTGCCCTCCTGCCGTCATGGAATGTAAAACAAGTGAAACCAAACAAGTAAACGTCTTATGAAAAAGATATTCAATATTTGTCTTCTCTCCGTTGCCGCCGCAGGCTTCATCGCCTGCAGCGACAACGACGACGCAGGCAGCGGATACCTGCGCGAGAACTCCGTGCAGGTCGTCAGCTCCAAGCTCTTCTTCAATGCCGACGCGCAGAAGGGCGGCGTGAAGTTCAACGCACCGGCCGGGTCGACGGCCTCCGTCAGCGAGGCATGGGCCAAGGCCGAGGTGAAGGACGACTCCGTCATCGTCAGCGTGACCAACAACGCCGCACCCGACAGCCGCGCCGCCGTGCTGACCATCAAGAACGGCAGCGACTCCACCAACCTCTCTATCCTCCAGTCGGGGGCCGAGTTCAAGTACACGGGCCAGGAGAACATCGCCGTCAATGACAACGACACCGCCCTGGCACTGCCTTACACGAAGGTGGGGGCAGAGCCGGTCATCGGCGTGGCGGAAGGCACCCCTGCCGGCATCGTCGCATCGACCGAGGACAAGGGCGACGCGTTCGTGGCGCACATCAATGCCAACAAGACCGGCGAGCCGCGCACCTTCAACCTCGTGATCACCAACCGGCAGAAGACCGACACCGTCACGGTGACACAGGGCTGCCTGGACGATTTCGTCGGCAAGGCGTATTTCCTCCAGGGCTATGACCTTCTGAAGCTCACCCCGCAGACCAAGGATCTCAGCGAACTGCTGACCCGGATGAGCGGTACGATCAAGAAGAACACCGACGGCAGCATCGTCTTCGCCGTCAGCGGATCGCCGATGGTCGTCCACCTCGGCTTCGACCCCAAGACCCTCGCCTTCTCGCTCACGGGCGCCGACCTCCTCTCGTCGACTCCCCGAGGCAGCGGCTCTCTGCTCCGCGTGACCTCCGTCTGGGACAGGAACTTCTACTTCGCCCTGCAGAATGCCATCAGCCAGATCGAGAACCAGCACCAGGCCGGAAAGATAAGCGATGCCGACTACAACACATTCAAGCAGTCTACGCTGCCCGGCATCTACAGCATCTTCGCATCCAAAAAGCTGTCGATGAAAGCCACGATGATGGCCTCCGAGGAAGACGGGGTCGTCATGGGACTCTTCGAGGACAGCGGAGCGAACGCCGACTACATGAGCCAGCAGAGCGGTCTGGCACAGATGGGATTTGCCGTCAACAGCTTCAACGCCAATACGCTGGGGATCTACGAGTACCTGCTGTCCGGCAAGAAACTGACATTCAGAAAGCCGATGCTCATCCTGACGCTGCCGGTGTTCTACCACCCCCTGCCCTCTTCAGGCAGCGCAAAGCCTGCACTGCCTATGCCGCAGAAGGCTGGCGCCAGTCTGTCTGCGCTGAAGGCGCTCATCAGATAAGATCGATCATCGGATAAGATCGATCAGCGGAGGCGCTCATCAGAGGAGATGAAGAAAGGGAGACAGCACTCCTTTCCTGAAGACCTCCCTGTTTTGATGAAGCAGAAAAGAACAGCCCTGTCCAAGCACGAGATGCGAGGACAGGGCTTTTTTTCGGCAGCAAGGAAAAGGGCTTCCTGCAGGGCAAGCTCCCGCAAGCCCCGTTTACAGAACATTACCATTGAGAAACAACGGATAACAGGCATGATTCTGCCATCGGGACAGGATATTGCAGAGGAATCAGAACAAGACTTCGCAAAGCCCCGTTCAAAAAAAGAAAAGACCTGAGTTCAGCTGAAACAGATTAGAGAGAGGACAAGCTGCATTTTACTTTATTATATATATTTAACGCTTTAGGGGGGGGGTAATTGAAGATATGTCACTAACTTTGCAGCAAAATCAGCCATTTAGAGTTATACAAACAGGAAAAGGCTTTCGCAGACTCCAGTTGTACGCACTGCAAGGCAGAGCAAATGACTTCATCTTGCAGAAACCAGACAGCACATGCGGAAGCATCGTCTGCAAGACCGGGTACAAGGAAGCGGACAGGACTGGTTTTAAGGATAACGGCAGAGACGACAGAAAGCCGGCACCAGCCTCGCAAAGAACAGTTCACCACGGATAACCCCTTCTCAACGCTGACTACGGACAGCCGTCATACAACAGGATATACAGACGAAACCATCCACTAACAAAATTAAAACAAAATTGAAATGAGCAGAATGCAAATCAAGACCACGTATCAGAAACCTGAGGTCGAAGTCGTGTACATCCGTACAGGCAGCCAGCTGCTGGATGCTTCGTTCCCGGGAGACCACCACAAGGGAGAGCACAAGTCAGGACCGGCCGAAGAGTCGAGCGAAGGAGCCAAGGGCGCTTTCTTCAGAAGCGGCGGCGAGAATGTACCGGCATCATGGGAAGACTAAAACAAAAACATGAAGATGAAGATCAAATTATCCTATCAATGGGCTGTGACAGCCCTGCTGCTTGCAGCCGCCGGCTGTTCAAGCGATGACATAACGACCGAGAACCCGGCAAAACCAGTAGCCGAGGAAAACGAAACGGAACAGACGGGCTTTGTCGCCGGTACGGAAGGTACGCGCACGTCACTGGATTATGACACAAGAGACTTCTTCTGGGAAGAGGGCGACAGAATCTATGCGAAAGACGACGGCAACGTCTTCCAGCACAGCAGCAATGCCGTAACGGGGACAAGACAGGCTGCCTTCAAGTTCCTGATGCCCGGCACCTACGCCCACAGCAGCTACTTTGTCTACTACCCCGGCAAGAACGGCACCGAAAACAACGTGACAATCGCTTCCGCCCAGACCCAGAACGGACCGGACAACACCCTCCACTTCGGCATATCCGGCGACTGCGGTACAGGCACGGCCACCCGCCAGCCCAACGGACAGTACAAGTTCCAGCTCAATCATGCCGCCGCCTATCTCTGTTTCAAGCCCACGTACAGCCATCCGCTTACAAGCACCTATGTCACGAAGATTGAAGTGACCGCCAATAAGAACATCGCCGGCGCCTACGCACTGGGCACGGACGGACGGCTCACCGGAACAGGCAGCAGCCGGACAATCACGCTGACACCCAAGACGGCAGGCAGCAGTGACGGATTCGCCATGCAGAACAATGCAGCCGGGACAAGTTGCGAGGCCGGCCGGATGTTCATGGTCATCATGCCCGGAAAATACAAACTCACCATAAAGTACTACGTCAGGGACAAAGAGACAGCCGTTTCGGGTGTCATCACAAAGACGTTCGGCGAGTTCCAGTATGATGCCAACGGCTACTATGACATGCCGGCAGCATTGTCCATAAGGTACTATGATGACAAATATTATACATGGGATGCCAAGCAGGAATACTGGTTCGGACACAAGAACGACCAGCCGAAGAAAATGGGAGTACCAGGCAGCAATTATCCTACCAGTGCGGATGGCGACCGCTGGTACAACACTTCCAAAGACCCGAATGCCACTGCCAACACCGCCAAGACCTGTCCGAATGCCAATGAACTCGTATGGTACTGCCTGAAGGGCGACCCGCACTGGGATGACAAGACGCTCTGGACCGTATGGGGACATCTGTACACGGGCGGTATGTGGTTCAAGAAAGCAAGCGTTATCGCCTCGGATAACGGCAAGAGCAGTGCTGATAAACTAAAAGAAAAAGCACCAAGTGGAACAGACTATGTTCACAATCAGCCCTTTATAACTCCTCCGAACAACACCAGCATCAAGAAGAAAGCACCGGACAACCGCAGTAACTATTTCTTCCTGCCTGCCATGGGACGCTATGAGAACGGCAAACTCATAGAATTCGGTTCGTATGGACGTTACTGGACGAGTACACCATATAAATGGAATAAGGATGTTTCCTACAGCCTTTATTTCGAATCGGGTAATGTCGTTGTAAGCAACTTCATCGAAAAGAAGAACGGCTTCCGCCTGTGGAAGACCGAATAGGCCGCCCTTACATACAATATAGACAACAGGTGTGCGGAAACGGGGACTTTCCCCGTCCGTACACCTGTTGCCGTTTTCCGGTCCTCCCGCCTAAATGCGTGGATGCTTTCCGTATGGCTTTAACGGAAGTACCGGAGTGATTCATCCAACGAAAACATAGCCAAGGCTGTCAACTGCCTGTTCTGTCATCATCCTTTGATACAAAAACCTTCTCAGTTTCATCTGCCGGGAATACAGACAAGGTTTTGAAAAACCATTACATAATTCCAGACAGATCATCTGCAAATATAAAAAAACACGTGCAAAAAGCAGGTTGGTAACCGACAGTCAATCAACCGGTTATTAAGTCATTTCTGACAGGTGCCTGATTGGACTCCAAAAGGGCGTTGGTAACACGCCGAAAGAGCACCTGCTGCAGGCCAGTCAGGCCTCTTTTAGAAGTCAGAAGGGCATGTGCTGCTTTGCATTGCATGAAAACTGTTTACAAATACCGGCGGTATGGGAATCGGCTGTCTGTAGAAGACGGAAAGGCCTGCCGATGGACCGGCATCGTATCAATCTGTCTTTCCGGCATCTTACCTTACAGATCATCCCCCTTTGCAAGCCCCCATCTGATTCTGGACGGTCACGCCCTGCAAGTGCAGAAGCCTTTATTCCCATCTGCGCATTAAACGGAAGAACCGAAAAAAGGCAGGGAAAGACGCGGAAGTCTGTCCCTGCCAGATGGCTGCGATGCTGACACCGGAGGGGATTCCCTGCCGGTGCAGACGGTATGGTGAAAGCCGGTTTATTCCTTGATGTTCGGCTCTTCCAGTCCGAGGTGGCGCTTCTTGTCGACCACCTTCAGGATGAGACCGATGACGAGGGCGACGACACCCAGTCCGGCAAGCATGATCAGCGGTGCCGTGTAATTGAGCTGTGTCGGGTCGGTCACACCGACGTTCGTCTTGTCGAGCACCTTGCCGATGAGCAGCGGGAACAGCCACAGGCCGATGTTCTGAATCCAGAAGATCAGCGCATAGGCGGACCCGATGATCTTCGCATCCACCAGCTTCGGCACACTCGGCCACAACGAGGCAGGCACAAGCGAGAAGGAAGCACCGAGGACAAGAATCGTGACATAGGCCACGATGACGCCGCCCACCTGGCTGGTCTTGAACAGCGGGAGGACGAAGGCGAAGGTGAGGTGGCAGAGAATCAGCAGCAGCGAACCCAGCACGAGCATGGAGGCCGCCTTGCCCTTATGGTCGACATAGCTGCCGAGGATCGGGGTGATGCCTACTGCCAGCAGCGGGAACACGGCGAAGATCGACTCTGCCGACTGGCGCATATAGCCCATGTAGCAATAGAGCACAAGGCTGAATATGGAGAGCAGGAGCATCGTGTTCTTCAGCGCCTTCCGCTTCATGAAGTTGTACATGAAGGCGGTGGCAGCGACAACGAGCATGATGACATACTGGACCATCGTCACACTGGAAGACGCCCAGAACGAACCGGCCGGAAGCTCATGGAACGTAAGGTTGCACTGGAGCATGTTCACGGCATACTTCTGGAAGGGGAAGATGGCCGAATAGTACAATACGCAGAGCAGGGCGACGAGCCAGAAGCCCATGCTGGTGAGGATCTTCCCGAGGTCGCTGATCTTGAACGGATCTTCCTTCTCCTCTGCCTCGCCGGTCTGCGCGTCGAGTTTCCTGTCCATGAAGAAGTAGACGACGAACATCATCAGGGCGATGCAGATCAGTACGACACCGAAGGCTACGGAACGTGACACATCGACATGACCGCCCAACTTGGCAAAGAACGGCGAGAAGATCATGCAGGTGGCGACACCGAGCCGGGCCAGGGCCATCTCGGAACCCATTGCCAATGCCATCTCACGTCCCTTGAACCATTTCACGATACCGCGTGAGACGGTGATGCCGGCCATCTCCGTTCCACAGCCGAAGATCATGAAGCCGCAGGCCGCCACCTTCGCCGATGCCGGCATGCCCTCGTAGAAAGGAGAGACGCCCAGCTGTTCGAAGACAGGGATATGGTTGAGGTTGTTGGTGAACCACGCGTCTACCGCACTGCCGGCAAAGCTCTCGCTGATGGCATAGTACTTGATCAGCGCACCGGCCAGCATCACCGCACCGGAGAGTACGGCGGTGAAGCGGACACCCATCTTGTCGAGGATGATCCCGGCAAAGATGAGGAAGAAGACAAATACGTTCAGGAAGGTTTCCGACCCCTGCATCGTTCCGAATGCGGTAGAGTCCCATCCCCTCTGTTCCTGCATCAGTTCCTTGATCGGGGAGAGGATGTCCACGAAGATGTAGGCACAGAACATCGCCAGTGCCAGCAGGAGGAGAGCCGTCCAGCGCATAGCCGCTGAATCTCTCAATGTTGTTTGAATTTTTTCAGTCATGATGAATTATTAAAAGTCTACGAGTAAACGGGTAGACGAGTTGTCTGTCAGATTATCAGTTAAAAGAGGTTGACGGGCTGGCAGGTCGACGGGCTGGCAGGTCAATGCCATCAGGCAACTTGACTACCCGCAAACCCGTCGACCTGTAAACTTACTTCTTCAGCCAGCGGTCGAGCCAGCTGAAGAATGTGCGCTGCCAGAGAATACCGTTCTGCGGCTTCAAGACCCAGTGGTTCTCATCGGGGAAGAGGAGCAGCTCTGCCGGTATGCCGCGCATACGGGCTGCATTGAAGGCACCCATGCCCTGGTTGGCATTGATGCGGTAGTCCTTCTCGCCGTGGATGCAGAGTATCGGCGTGTCCCACTTGCCGACGTTCAGGTGCGGACTGTTGGCGTAGGTGCGCCGGGCAGCTTCCGTCTTGTCCTTGTTCCAGTAGGCGTCGTCATACTCCCAGTTGCTGAACCACGCCTCCTCGGTATCGGTGTACATGCTCTCGAGGTTGAAGGCACCGTCGTGTGCAATGAAGCACTTGAAACGTCTGTCGTGGATGCCTGCCAGATAATAGACGGAGAATCCGCCGAAAGACGCACCGACGGCACCGAGCCGGTCCTTGTCCACAAAGGGCAGATTGCGGGCCGCATCGTCGATGGCGGAGAGGTAGTCGTTCATGCACTGGCCGGTCCAGTCGGTACTTACCTCCTCGTTCCATGCACTGCCGTAACCGGGCAGGCCGCGGCGGTTGGGTGCGATGACGACATAGCCGTTGGCGGCCATGATCTGGAGATTCCAGCGGTAGCTCCAGAACTGGGAAACAGGACTCTGCGGTCCGCCTTCGCAGAAGAGCAGCGTCGGGTACTTCCGGTTCGGATCGAAGTGAGGCGGTGTCACCACCCACTCCTGCATCTCCTTTCCGTCGGTCGTCTTCACCCATCGGTCGTGTACTTCGCCCAGTGCGAGCTGGTCGTAGATGTGCTTGTTCTCGAAGGAGAGCTGTGTCTGAAGGCTTGTCTTCTCCTTTCTGGCCGGCGTAACGGCGAAGATTTCGTTGGCCTGGGAGAGGCTCTGACGGATGGCCAGCAGCTTCCTGTCGCCCAGCAAGGCAATGCTGACATAGTTGTGGTCGCCCTCCGTGAGCTGTTTCACCTCGCCCTTGAGGCTGGTCTGATAGATGTTCTCCGTCGCATGCCATACGCCAATGAAGTAGAGGATCTTGGAATCGGCCCCCCATGTGTATTCGTCGACGTTCGAGTCGAAGCTCTCGGTGACGTAGGTCTTCCTGCCCGTGGCCAGCTCGTAGACGCAGAGGCGGTTGCGGTCGCTCTCATAACCGTTGTTCTTCATGCTCTGCCAGGCGATGTACCTGCCGTCGGGCGAGAATTTGGGATTCACGTCGTAGCCCACGTTCATGTCGCCGGCCTGATGGTTGACGGCCTGGTCGCGCATGCTCTTCGTCGCATCGATTGCCGGTTCCACATACCCCTCGGGCTTGCAGAGGTTCTTCGTCCGGCGGGTTTCCACATTATATATATAGATGTCGGCATCGGTCGAAATGGCATACTGCGTGCCTTCTTTCTTGCGACAGGTATAGGCGACAGACTTGGAGTCCCTGCTCCAGTCGATCTGTTCGATGCCGCCGAACGGTGCCAGCGGACTTTCGTAAGGCTCGCCTTCGAGCACGTCGACACCGTCGCCGATGCCCCCGGCCGTGACGTCAGCCACGAACGGATGGGCGTTCGCCGTCACGTAATGGTCCCAGTGGCGGTAGTTCATATCCGTGATGACCATGCCTGTAGCCTTCGGCAGATCACTCGGGTTCTGCCTGATCGTGCCGTAGTAAGGGATGCTCTTGATGAGCACGACGCGACGGCGGTCGGGCGAGAAGCGGAAGCCCTCGATGTCGATGTCCGAGCGGGTGAGCTGCCGGCGGTCCGTGCCGTCGGCCTTCATCGTCCACAGCTGTCCTCCGGTGAGGAAAGCCAGGGTGTTGTCGTCGAGCCATGCCGCATCGCTCTCGTTCGCTGCGGAGGTGGTGAGCAGGCGGTCGTTCCTGCCGTCGGCATCCATGATGCGCAGCACCTGGTGACCCTTGTTCTCCTTCACGCTGTAGTACCCCACCTGGTAGACGATCCGTCTGCCGTCAGGTGATGCCTGTGCGGCACCGATGCGCCCCATGGCCCAGAGAGCCTCGGGTGTCATGAGGTCGCTCTTCAGCGTGATGCTGCTGCGCCCGATGTTCACATCCTGTGCCTGTGCGCCGCCGCTCATGACGAGTGCGGCAGCCATTGCGACTGTCAAGTTTCTGTTCATAGTTATAGACCTTTCTTTTTGTTGTTGAGTTCTTCCTTTCTGTGCCTCAATTCTTCCTGCTGCTTCTGCTGCATTTCCTGCAGGGCCTGCATCCGGGCGAAGAGTCCGCCGGCCTTCTGGTTCGGATTGTTCTTCTTCTCTTTGCGCTTCGCCTCCAGTATCTGGAGGAGCTTCTCGTCGTCGGTGGTCTTGCGCAAGGTCCACATGATGGCGGCCGAGAAGAAGAGCGAAACGAAGTAATAGAAGTTCAGACCCGACGAGTAGTCATTGAACATGAAGAAGAAGAAGAGCGGCATGGCGAACATCATCCACTGCATCATCTTCATCTGGTCGGCCTGCTGTCCCACCATCTGGTCCTTCTGCTGCTGCATGGTGAACCATGAGTAGAGCAGGTTGGCACCGCAGAAGAGGATGCAGGTGAGCGACAGGTGGTCGCCGATGAGCCACAGGTTATGCCCCCACGAGATGATCGGGTCGTAGGTGCTGAGGTCGTCCATCCAGAGGAAGCTCTGCCCGCGGAGCTGGATGGCGTTCGGCACGAAGTTGAACATCGCAATCCAGATAGGCATCTGTATCAGCATCGGCAGGCAGCCGGAGAGCGGACTGACACCGTACTCGGCATACTTCTGCATCATCGCCTGCTGCTTCTGCATCTGGTCCTCGGGCTTGTTGAACTGCCTGGTCGCCTCGTCGAGTTTCGGCTTCAGCACGCGCATCTTCGCCGAGCTCATGTAGCTCTTCTTCACCATCGGATAGGTGATGAGCTTCAGCAGCAGGGTGATGAGAATCAGCACGACACCCATCGGGAACACCTTGCTCAGCCAGTCGAAGACGTAGAGCGTGAACCACCGGTTGATGATGCGGAACAGCGGCCAGCCGAGGTAGACGAGCCTCTGCATATCCAGGTCCTTGCCGAAACGGCTCTCCTTCTCTACCGCCTGGAGCAGCCGGAAGTCGTTGGGGCCGAAGTAGAACTCGAACTCTGACGGACGCCGGCCCGTAGGGTCGAAGCCGGTCTTCATGCTGGCTTCGTAGTGTTTCAGGTAGTGCGACTCCTTGTCGAGCGGCGTGCTCTTGAGCTTTGCGCCTGCTGCGAAATTGTCCCTGGCGATCATCACGGCAGAGAAGAACTGGTTTTTGAAGGCCACCCAGTCCATGGCATCCTCGGTCGTCTCCTCCTTTTCAGCCGTCTCGCTCAGGTAATCCGTACTGCCGCCGTGCTTCCTGTAGGTGAGCGTGGCATAGCGGTTCTCGAACGTGAAGCCGCGCTCCTGCTGGCGGCAACGCTCCTGCCAGCTGACATCCATCTGGCTGCAGTCCGGTGCGAACAGCCCGCTCATGCCTTCTGCCTGCAGGGATGCGTGGAGCAGGTAGTCCTTTCCGAGGACGTAGTTCAGCGTGAGCGTCCTGCCCGGTCCGGCCACGGCGGTGAGGGTGACGGTTGTGTCGGTCACGTTCGACGGGGTGAAGACAAGGTCCTTCGTCTCGATGTTGGTGTTCTTGCCGGCCAGCATGAAGTTCAGGCTCTGGTCGTTTCCGCTGAACAGGGTGACGTCCTTCCGGTCCTTCGACCCGTCCTTGACGGCGATGTCATGCCCCACGTAGTTCTTGATGACAGCCTTGCTGACAACGCCGCCCTTGGTGTTCAGGGTCAGTTCCACCTTGCTGTTCTTCAGCGTGATGTCCTGCCCCTTGCCGTTCAGGGCCGAGTGGAACAGGGCCGTCGTGTCGGCTGCTGCGGCAGCCTTCTGCTGTGCCTGCTTCGCAGCGGCGAGCTTTGCGTTCTGCGCTTTCCGGGCTGCAGCGACGGAGTCCTTCACGAACTCGGCCCGCTGCTGTGCCACCTGTTCGGCCGACGGCTGCTGCCACCAGGCGAACCCGAAGAGTACCAGGGCGATGAGAACAAACCCTGCAATCGTATTCTTATCCATTTATTTCTTTTTCTGGTTTTCTATTGATGTCTTTACGAAGTCGAGGAACAGGGGATGCGGATGGAGCACGGTCGACTGGTACTCCGGATGGAACTGCGTGCCGATGTACCACTTCAGACCCGGTATCTCGACGATTTCCACGAGGTCGCTCTCGGGGTTGCGGCCGACGCACATCATGCCGTTCTTCTCGAATTCCTTCTCATAGTCGTTGTTGAACTCGTAGCGGTGGCGGTGGCGTTCCTGGATGTGTTCCCGGCGGTAGATGTCGAAGACGCGCGACCCCTGGCGCAGCACGCACTCGTAGGCGCCGAGCCGCATCGTGCCGCCCATGTTGGTGATGTTCTTCTGCTCTTCCATGATGTCGATGACGTTGTGCGCCGTCTTCCCGTCCATCTCACGCGAATTGGCGTCCTTGTAGCCCAGCACGTTGCGGGCGAACTCAATCACCATCATCTGCATGCCGAGACAGATGCCGAAGGTCGGGATGTTGTGGGTACGGGTGTAGCGGGCGGCGACAATCTTCCCCTCGATGCCCCGCTGGCCGAAGCCCGGACAGATGACGATGCCGTCCTGCCCCTGGATCTTCTCCCCGACGTTCGCCTCGGTCAGGTCCTCGGAGTTGATGAAGGTGATGACGGTCTTGTGGTCGTTGTAAACGCCGGCCTGCAGCAGTCCCTCCCGGATGCTCTTGTAGGCATCCTGCAGGTCGTACTTGCCGACGAGTCCGATGTGTACCTCTTTCGTCGCCTTGCGCTGCCGGTCGAGGAATTCCTTCCACGGACCGAGAGCCGGTTTGGGTCCCACCTTCTCGCCGCATTTGCGCAGGATGGCGGCGTCGAGCCCCTGGTTCAGCATATTGACCGGCACGTCGTAGATGCTCGGCAGGTCCTCGCTCTGCACGACGCAGTCGAAATCGACGTTGCAGAAGGCCGCCACCTTCTTGCGGATGTCGTCCTCGAGATGCTTCTCCGTGCGCAGCACGAGGATGTCGGGCTGGATGCCGACGCTCTGCAGTTCCTTCACACTGTGCTGCGTGGGCTTCGTCTTCAGTTCGCCCGCCGCCTTGAGATAGGGGATATAGGTCAGGTGGAGGTTGATGGCACGGCGGCCCAGCTCCCACTTCATCTGCCGGATCGCCTCGAGGAACGGCGCCGACTCTATGTCGCCGATCGTACCGCCGATCTCCGTGATGACGAAGTCGTAGTGGTATTTCTGTCCGAGCAGCTTGATGTTGCGTTTGATTTCGTCCGTGATATGAGGCACCACCTGGATGGTCTTGCCCAGATAGTCGCCGCGGCGTTCCTTGTCGATGACGCTCTTGTAGATGCGTCCGGTGGTCATGGAGTTGGCCTTCGTGGTCTTGATGCCCGTGAAGCGTTCGTAGTGCCCGAGGTCGAGGTCGGTCTCCATGCCGTCCACCGTCACGTAGCACTCCCCGTGCTCGTAGGGGTTCAGCGTCCCCGGGTCGATGTTGATGTACGGGTCGAATTTCTGGATGGTGATGTTGTAGCCCCTTGCCTGGAGGAGCTTACCGATTGACGACGAGATGATTCCTTTGCCAAGCGAGGAAACCACGCCGCCCGTAACGAAGATGTACTTTGTTTCAGCCACGATTTTATGTATGTTTTAATTTATTGTCTTCTGAAAAACGAATATCGCTGGTTATGAACTAAAGTGCAAAGATACTAATTTTCCGTGAATCAGGCCGGTTGCAGGGAATAAATTTAACAGGTATCTTTCCCCGACTTTCCCATCAGGGGGAGAGCGGGAGAGAAGCCGGACTGTTTCTGTCCTGGTATTCCGAATGACAGGCGGCCGACAGCCTGGCCGGAGAGGCGGGAATCCGTCAAAGGTAATTTTTAAGGTTCTTCCGTTAAATGCACGGATGCTTTTCGTATAGCTTTAATGGAAAAACCGAGGTGATTCATTCAACAAAAACATAGCCAAGAATATCAACTCTCTATTCTATTATCCGCCTCCGACACAAAAGGACTTTTTCATCTTGATACGTTGAAAATACAGATAAGAATTTGAAAAGCCATTACATAATTTCAAACAAATCATCTGTAAACATAAAAGACACGTGCAAAAAAGCAGGTTTGTAACCAGCAGTCAATCAACTGGTTATTTAGTCGTTCGTAAAAGGTGCTTAATTGGACTTCAAAAGGGCGTTGGTAACACGCTGAAAGAGCATCGATTGCAAGTCAATCAGGCACCTTTTAGAAGCCAGAAGAGCATGAGTCAGCTTTGAACTATGCAAAAATATTTACAAACACCGATAATATGAGAAGAAGTTGTTTGCAGGAGACTGAAAGACAGGCTGATGGACAGGCATCATATCAATTTGTCTTTTCTGCATTTTATCTTGCAGTTTATCCTCCTTTGTAAGCCCCATCCAATTGGGGATAGTCATATCATGCAGGTACATAAGGGGCTTCCGCAATAGGAAGTGACGGCGGTGCCTCCGTTATTGGGGGTTCTTACCTCCGTCCACTCTCTGTCTCTGTATGATATTTCATCAAAGTCATCAACGCACAAGACAAACCTCATTACATAAGCCTTTATTCTATTTCCTATCTACGCATTTAACGGAAGAACCATTTAAAAAACCTGCCGATAATAAAAAAAACGAGTAACTTTGCATCAGAAGACAGACAAGAACCATGTACATCGAGAAGATACAGTCGCCAGCCGACTTGAAACAGCTGGACATCGAGGCCTTGAAGACCGTGGCCGACGAGACACGCCAGGCCGTACTGAACCGTGTAAGCAGACGCGGCGGGCACGTGGGGCCGAACCTCGGTTTCGTAGAGGCGACCGTCGCCCTGCATTACGTGTTCAACGCACCGGAGGACAAGCTCGTGTTCGACGTAAGCCACCAGAGCTATCCGCACAAGATACTGACGGGGCGTGTGTCGGGATTCCTCGGCAGTGCGGAAGAGATGGATGCCGTCAGCGGCTATTCGTCCCCCACGGAATGCCCGGAGTACGACAACTTCGAGGTGGGGCACACCTCCACTTCCGTAAGCCTTGCCACCGGGCTGCAGAAAGCCCGCGACATCAAGGGTACGAAGGAGAACATCATCGCCGTCATCGGCGACGGTTCGCTCTCCGGCGGCGAGGCTTTCGAGGGACTGGACGAGGCGTCGGAACTCGGCACCGGCATCATCATCGTCGTGAACGACAACGAAATGTCCATCGCCGAGAACCACGGCGGCATCTACAAGAACCTGCGTGCCCTGCGCGAAAGCCGCGGCACCTGCGGGCACAACTGGTTCAAGGCATGGGGATTTGAATACAGATACCTGGAAGAGGGAAACGACGTGGAGAAGCTCATCGAGGTGTTCAGCAGTGTGAAAGACACGGACAGGCCGACGGTCGTCCACATCCACACCGAGAAGGGACACGGCTTCGCCCCCGCCGTAGAGAACAAGGAGGCATGGCATTACGGCATGCCGTTCAACGTGGCAGACGGCAGCCGTCCGGAGCAGCCTGCACGCGAGTCCTACGGGCAGCTGATCAGCGACTGGATGCTGCGGGAGATGAAACGGGACAGCCGGCTCGTCGCCGTCACGGCGGGAACGCCGGCGGCGGCAGGCTTCACGCCGCAGAAACGCCGGGAGGCCGGCCGGCAGCACGTCGATGTGGGGATTGCGGAGGAGCAGGCCGTGGCGATGATCTCCGGCATGGCGAAAGGCGGACTGCATCCTGTATGGACGGTGTTCAGCACCTTCCTCCAGCGCACCTACGACCAGATAGCGCAGGATCTCTGCATCAACTCCAACCCGGCGGTCATCAACGTGGCAGGGGGCGGTACGGCATCGATGAACGACATCACGCACATCTGCCTCTTCGACATCCCGATGCTGTGCAGCATCCCCGGGCTCATCTATCTCGCCCCCGCTACCTGCGAGGAGTACTTTGCCATGCTTCGCTGGGCCGTCTGCCAGGACAGGAAACCCATCGCGATCCGCATACCGGGCAACGGGGTGAACCATACGGCAGAACCTGTCGACACGGAGTACGGCTATGAACCGCGATACAAAACAACGCACAAGGGGGAGAAGGTGGCCGTCATTGCTGCCGGCTCTTTCTATCAGAAAGGAGAGAATGTGGTCCGTCTGCTTGCCGGAAAGGGCATTGATGCGACGCTCATCAACCCCCGCTACCTGAATGCCGTGGATGCAGAGACGCTCGACGCATTGAAGGAGAGCCACGAACTGGTCGTGACGCTGGAAGACGGCTGCAAGGACGGCGGCTTCGGCGAGCGCATCGCTTCCTATTACGGCACGTCCGGCATGAAAGTGCTTGTAGGCGGCGTGAAGAAAGACCTCTACGACCGCTTCGACCTCCACCAGCTGCTGTCTGACAACCGCCTGCTCGACGAGCAGATCGTCGAGGACGTGATGGCACTCATCCCGTAGGGAGCCAGAAAAACCGTCTGGACAGTTTTCCTATCCACCACAACACTAAATTCAGCAAGAAATACTCGGGATATATGGATAATGCAACTACACTTTCCGTGCATCATTTGAAAAAGACTTTCAGGACCTCATCCAATGGGAATGAGGTCCTGAAAGACGTGAATATCGTTTTGGAGAAAGGCGTTGTCGCCATCCTGGGATCGAATGGAGCAGGCAAGACGACTTTCATCAGATCCTGCACAGACCTGCTGGACTATGAAGAGGGGAAGATAGAATATTTCGGGAAAGACCTCCAGACAATGAGCAAGGAAGAAAAGAACAGGACCTTTGCGCTGCTGTCTGAAGGCAGCCGGAACATCTACTACAAGCTGACGCCATGGGAGAACATAAAGTATTTCGCCGCCGTGCGTGGCGTCCCGTTCAATGCCGTAAGAAGTCAGAGCAAGGAACTCCTCAACGAATTAGGATTATACGACAAAAGGAATCAGCTGGTAGAGAATCTGTCTCGCGGGATGCAGCAGAAGGTCGCCATCATCTGTGCGCTGAGCATGAACACCCCCGTCGTATTCCTTGATGAGCCGACCCTTGGGCTGGACATTGAGAGTGCATTCGGGCTGAGCAGTTTCCTGTCATCCCCGGAAATCACTTCAAACAGATTGATCATCATGACTTCTCATGACTTTAACTTCATAGAACGCACCGCCCGGCAGATATTCAAGCTGCAAGACGGAGTCATGAAAAGGAAAGAAGACACAGCGAGCTTCGACAACGCTTTCATCCTTAAAATCCTGCATCCTGATATTGACAAGTTACAGGCCGCCAGATATGAAATCCTGGAACGGCACGACCTCTATTGTACAATCAGGCTTCTCACCACTGCACTCCTATTGGGCAAGGAAATCGACAGACTGAACCAAGAAGGACACGAGGTGACAAGCGTGGAGATAGAAGGAGAGAACCTAAAAGATTTTTATTTAAACTGATTCATCATGATGTATTTCCGGGGACTTTTGAAGGCAGAGTTTGTCAAATCCATCAAATTGGCTTTCAGGTATAAATTCAACACGCTGTTCAACATTCTCTTCTGGGCTGTGCTCATGGTATTGCTCTCCCATGTCCTCCTCCGGGGGAAACCGGAGGTCAAGACATGGGCGTTTATCTGCTCGTTCATGATCTGGCTCATCGCCAACAACTCTTTCATCTCCGTGGTGGATTCCATCGTGTCGGAGACTGTCCAGGGAACAATAGAACAGCTGTATCTCAATTCAAGATCTTTCTTCACATTACTTCTGGTCAAGGGGCTTGTGTCAAGTGTGATTACCATCATCCAGTCCGTTCTCACACTGTTTATCTGCGTTCTTCTGGTCCCTTCCGTGCAAGCGGGTCTTTTTATTCAATGGCTCTCTGTACTTCCGCTGTTTCTCATATCCATCTTCTCGCTTATAGGTCTGGGAATCATGTGCGCCTCACTGGCATTAAAATACAAGAGCATATCGTCATTCTACAGCATGGTATCCTCCATCGTCTTTGGTATCCTGACCTACGGGGCAGTCTTTATCTCTTCCAAGACAGCACTCATGCTGCTGTTTCCCTTTGCAGAGGCGAATGCGGCCATACAGCAATTGTTGCTCCGTGGATCATCTTTGACACCGAATACCCTGATGATCATTCTCTGCAATGATGGATTATACTTGCTCTTAGGGTATCTCTGCCTGAAATTCTTAATCATCAAGAGTAAAGAAAGCGGTTCACTGTCAAAATTCTGAAGACAGCCTGCAACGGCTTCACTCCTTGGTCTCATCAATGCAATGGTTCATAAAGGACAAGGTAGAATCCGACTCCTTGCTATCCGGTCAAAGCACATGAATTTCCTGAAATTACAGCTTCTAATCGTTTACCGTCTGATGAAGAGACTTGGAACAATCGTCTCTGCCCTTCTGCTGTGTGTCGCAGGCTTATTGCTCTATATACTGTCATTGGCTCCGCAGACGAACATCATACTGGCTGATGCCGCTCTCGTGGCCGGATTCCATTACAGCAGAGGCGACAGGGAACTCCTGCAGACATTGTACGGAAGTGAGAAGAGGCTGCTGATGGCAGAGTATGTCCTTCTTTCCACTCCGTTCATGGCCGTCTGTGCGCTCCGCCTCTATTGGCTGCCACTTCTCATGTGTCTGGCAACAGCGATTGCCCTGCCTATGCTGCCCAGACCCCGGCTGCAGTTCACAATGCTCACTTATCCTTTCCTACTGAAAGGCTCTTATCAGTATGCCGGCAGTATGAGGACGCTGCTTATCCCTTACCTGCTGGGGATATTCGCATCCTGCATGGGGCTGCTGTACCATAATATCAACATCACCTATGCCACACTCCTGCTCTTCGTATATCTGCTTGGATTCCTCATCTGTCAGCCTGTCAGGAAGAGCCATCTGATGTTCTACTCTTCCCCTTTGAGAATGATTCATTTACAGTCAATATATGCCATCGGGAATACATTCGCACTGCTATGTCCCTTCTTCGCTATCCTCCTGATGCACAAAGCCGACGCCCTTGTCATCGGAGAAGTCGTCATGATATATATCCTTGCCACGCTCTTTCTTTTCCAGTCGGAGCTTATCAGGTATTTCAAAATAGACAATCCGATTGTAATCATGATTGTGCTATCAGCTTTGTACATGGTCGATGCCGCAGGATATATGAAGACCGTGATGATTCCCTTGGCTGCGTTCACCACCCTTCTGTTGTCTTTTATGGTCTACAGCAAATATTCAGCATGATTCAGATAAACAATATCAGGAAGAAATACGGCTCGTCCGTCATCCTTCATGGCATGACCCTCCGGTTAGAGAAAGGTAAAGCGTATGGCATCGTAGGAGAGAACGGTGCCGGCAAAAGCACATTGTCCAGGTGTCTTGCGGGCCTGGAACATTATCAGGGCGACGTCATCATGGAAGAACATTGCAGGATTGGCTACCTGCCCGATACGCCTTACTTTTACCCGCTGGTCACCGGCAAGGAGTTTCTGGAATTCTGCCTGAAGGCTGCCCATCTGCCGTGTACCGGAGAGGAGATCAATCAGTACAACAAGCTGTTTCATCTTCCGTTGAACAGCTATCCGTCGAAATACTCTTTGGGAATGAGGAAGCGTCTGATGCTCATGGCACTGATGATGCAGAAGTGCGACTTCTATATCATGGACGAGCCTTTCAACGGACTGGATGTCGCAGGTGTCATCCTACTGAAAGACTGGATAGTCAAAAGAAAGAGCGAGGGAAGCACATTCCTGATATCCTCTCACATCATCTCTGCCTTGACCGGTATCTGCGAGACTCTGGCATACATCCACCAGGGCAAGCTGATGAAGACCTATGAGGGCAGAGAAGCCGTTCCAAAAGTCATTGAGGATGATTTAAAGCAGTATCTGCTCAAAGAGGACATCTGAATTTGCCCGTGAAACGTCCTGCGGCTTGCAGGCAGACAGCACTCTTCCCCCTCCTCCCATCCGGAAAAGAGATGGAATGAGGCCGCCATGTCACAGCACCTCCTGCACCTCCTGCATATCCTTGATGTTCTTCATGCTCTCCACGATGAACTTGACGTCCCTGCGGTCGTAGACCTGCATCTCGATTGTCCCTTCGAAGATGCCGTTGTCACTGGAGATGGTTATCTTGCGGATGTTGATGCCCAGCTGGTCGGAAAGCACGTCGGAAATGTCGTGCAGCATTCCGCTGCGGTCGATACCCCGTATCTCTACTGTCGCATCGAAGAAGAGCCGGCGGTGCATATCCCACTTGGCATCCAGGATGCGCGTACCGTAGCTCGCCTTCAGCTTTGAAGCCACAGGACAGGACCGCTTGTGGATTTCGATGTGGTTCTTGTTGTCTATATATCCGAGGATATCATCGCCGGGAATGGCATGGCAGCAGTGCGGGAAAAGGTAGCGATGGATATTCTCCTCGCTGATGAAGACCGGTTTCTTCCGGTTGAAGTCCCTGGTCACGACAATCAGTCCCTCTGCCGAAGCCGTATCGTCAGCATCCGCCGGCCCGGTCACTTTCTTCCCATTCGGCTTCAGGAACGGCACGTAACGCCGCCACTTGCTCACAGAGATGGCCTTCTCCCCTTTCTTCTTTCCCCGGAGTTCGTCCAGATCCGTGTCGCCGAGGATGACCGTCCTGTCGCCGACAGCAAGGAAAAGACTCTCATGCTTCTGAAGATCGTGCAGGTCACAGAGCTTGTCCAGTACGGAGGTGGTCATCTCAAGGTCGTTCGCCTTCAGCCACTTCGCCAGCTGCTCCTCCCCCGTCTTCTGTATCTCACGGTTCTCGCGGCGGAGGATGGCCTGTATCTTCGCCTTGGCCTTCGCCGTAGAGACGAAGTTGATCCATGACGGATTGACGTGCTGCGACATGGAAGTCAGGATCTCGACCTGGTCGCCGCTGCTGAGCCTGTGGCTCAACGGAACGAGTTTGTGGTTGACCTTCGCACCGATGCAATGGCTGCCGAGGAACGTGTGTATCTGGAAGGCAAAGTCGAGCGCCGTACATCCTGCCGGCATCGTCTTGATTTCGCCTTTCGGCGTGAAGACGAAGATCTCGGAGGCGAAGAGGTTGAGCTTGATGGCATCGAGGAAGTCCATGGCATCGGGCTGCGGGTCGTCGAGGATTTCCTTGATCGTGCTTGAGCCACTCGTTCAGTTCGCCTTCATCCTCGGTTATTTCACCGCCGTCCTTGTACTTCCAGTGGGCGGCGAAGCCCTGTTCGGCCAGTTCGTCCATGTGCTCGGAACGGATCTGCACCTCTATCCACCGTCCCTTGGCCGACATGAGGGTCACGTGCAGAGCCTGGTAGCCGTTCGCTTTGGGATGGTTCACCCAGTCGCGCAGACGGTCGGGATGGCTCTTGTAAATCTGGCTGATTGCCACGTAAATCTGGAAACAGTTGTTGATTTCCTCTTCCGGCGACTTCGGCCTGTAGATGATCCGTACGGCAAGAATATCATAGATCTCCTCGAAGGTGACGTGCTTGTTCTGCATCTTGTTCCAGATGGAATAAGGGCTCTTCACACGCGCCTTGATTTCATACCGGAATCCCATCTTGTCAAGTTCGGCACGGATAGGAGCCGTGAACTCTGCGAAAAGCGCGTCACGCTGCGCCTGCGTGGAAGCCAGTTTCTTCTCGATGGAGGCGTATGCGTCCGGATGCTCATAGCGGAAACTGAGGTCTTCCAGTTCGGTCTTGATCTTGTTCAGTCCCAGCCGGTTGGCAAGCGGCGCATAGATATAGAGCGTCTCACCCGCTATCTTGTACTGCTTGTTGGCAGGCTGGGAAGCAAGTGTACGCATATTGTGCAGCCGGTCGCATATCTTGATGAGGATGACACGGATGTCGTCGCTCATCGTCAGCAGCAGCTTCTTGAAGTTCTCGGCCTGCGCCGAGGCCTGCTCGCCGAAGATGCCGCCGGAGATCTTCGTCAGTCCGTCGACGATCTGCGCGATCTTCGATCCGAAGATGTTCTCGATGTCCTCGACGGTATAGTCGGTGTCTTCCACCACGTCATGCAGCAGGGCGGAGCAGATGCTCGTCGCGCCCAGCCCCATCTCCCCGCAGGCGATCTGTGCGACGGCGATGGGGTGCATGATGTAAGGCTCTCCCGACAGTCGCCGCACGCCCTTGTGCGCCTGCCGTGCGAAGTTGAAGGCCTTGGTGATGATGTCTACTTTCTTCCGGTGTCTCGATGCGAGATACGTGTCTAAAAGGTGTCTGAAGGCATCGTCTACCATTTTCTCATAGTCCCACTCCCTTCACGTCTGTCTTCTCCTTGTTCTTGTCCATTGTGCATCCTCCCGTTACATATATAATAAGGTGATCAGTAGCCTGTCGTCAATGCAGCAAGACACCCTGCCGGTGGGGTGCGGCCTGCCGTTCCGTGCCGGTGGCTGCGACGGTCCTTTCCGGTCCGTCGCAGGGTGTGCCGTCTTCGTAAATCTCTTCTTTGCAGTATCTGAACTTCTCCGCCATTTCCGCCGGCAGGTGCAGCCGCGCCGTTCCTCCGCCGGGACACGTCCTGACGATCCCCTGCCGGTACTGCGGGTTGAGCGTCTTCAGTTCGTCCACCGCCATTCCCAGCACGCCGGCGATCCGTGCGAGGGAGACGTCCTTCTCCACGAGCACCGTATCGCACCGGGCGGGCAGTCCTGCCGGCTGCGGGATGATGCCGTAGTCGCCGTAGAAGTTCATCACGTAGCCGGCGGCGATGAATGCGGGCACATAGCCCCGTGTCTCCTTCGGCAGATACCGGTAGACCGCCCAGAAGTCGGCAGCTCCGCCGGCCTTGCTGATGGCGTTGCTGACACGTGTGGGGCCGCAGTTGTAGGCCGCCAGTGCCAGCGTCCAGTCGCCGAAGCGGTTGTAAAGGTCGTTCAGCATACGCGCCGCGGCGTAGGACGACTTCTCCGGGTCGCGCCGCTCATCGACGTAACAGTCTATCCGGAGGTCGTACTGCCGGCCGGTCGCCGCCATGAACTGCCACAGGCCGGCCGCCCCCACCCGCGACGTGGCATTGGGATCCAGTCCGGACTCGATCACGGGGAGGTATTTCAGCTCCAGCGGCAGCCCGTAGGAGCGCAGAGCCTTCTCGAAGAAGGGGTCGTAGTACCGGGCACGGCCAAGCAGGCAGCAGGTGGACTGCCGTCCGGCCTTCGTGTACCGGTCGATGTATCTTTTCACCTCCTCGTTGCATCCGAGCGCCATCACGTCCGAGAGGCTCCGTATCTTGCGGTCGATGCCCTCCATGCCGGCCTCCGTCTCCCCGGCGGCGGGCACCGGTGTCTCCCCTCCTCCCGCCTGCCTGCCGCCGCTGTAAAACCTGTCGTCCGAGTACTCCACGTCCACGTATCCCGCCATCGCCCCGTCGGCCGACGGGATGCACACCTCCACCGTCCGGCCGTGGTCGTCGACGACGGTCTGGCGCTGTGCCGGCAGGGTGCAGGCCGCCCCGGCGGCCATCAGGAAGGAGAGTATGTATCGTCTGCTATTCATTGTTTCTTGTCGTTCCGGCACGGATTCCGTGCGCTCTGTTCAGAATGTCAGGCTGCATCCCACGCCGATGGCCGGCGAGCGGAAAGCGCCGCCGGGCGTGACGATGCCCCTGTCGGGGATGACCGCCGGGGCGATGTGCAGCGACAGGTCGTCCGAGATGTCGAAGTCGGACAGCGAGGCGTCCACATACGCATCGATGACGGACAGCGCATAGACGGCGATGGTGGTGAAGACACTCAGGTCGCGCCAGCGGCGGTAGCGGTCCTTGCGCTGCTTGAAGATGCTCTTGTACCGCTCTTCGTTGGCCGGGGTGATGGTCGTCCCGAGATGCAGGAAGCTGTTGTAGCTCTGTGTCGCCGGGTCGTTGTCCATGATGTCGATGTAGGCCTGGGCATAGTCGTGGTACATCTGGTTGTTCCACGTCATGGCATAGATGCAGCCCACGAAGCCCCCGTAGAAGATGGGCAGCTTCCAGTACTTGCGGTTGTAGACCTGTCCCGCCCCCGGCAGGACGAGCGCCAGCCAGAGCGCCCGCTTGGGGCTGGGGCGCCACTTTGCCCAGTCGCGTCCCGTCTTCCCCGCCGCACCGAGGCCGTCCTTCCGAAGCACGGCGGTGAGCTTCCCCTCATCGCCGGGGGGGAGGACGGACTTCTCTTCCATGTACCGGTCCTGCGAACCGGGTACCTCGACGACTGCCGAGTCGCCGGGATAGACCACCTTCACCGTGTCCCGCGTCAGCACCTGCGCCTGTGCAGCCGCCGCGCCGGCAAGCATGCAGGCGGCCATCAGCCCTCTGCGGATCCTATCATTCAATTTCATCACTACCCTGTTGTCTTCGTGCAAGTCACCGCTCTTTCCGTCCCCGGCGGCCGGGAATGCCGTTCCCGACGGCCGGTACTCCTGTTCCCGACGGCTGGTACTCCTGTTCCCAACGCCTGGTACTCCTGTTCCCGGCGGCCGGAGCCGGCTGCCTGCGTGACTTTCCGTCTGTTCATCTGTATTCATGCCACGTACCGGGGCGGCTACTTCATCTTGTCCATCACCTCCATGATGTGGAGCAGTTCCTCCTCGGAGGCGAACGGAATGCTGATCTTGCCCTTCCCGCTGGCGCTGCAGCTCATCTGCACCTTCGTGTCGAAGAAAGCGGAGAGCCGCTGCTTGAGGAGATTGAACTCCTCGGGCAGGCGGGTGCGCGCGGCGATCTTCTTCTTGGCTGTCTGGATGTCTTCGCCGCTGTTGAGCTGCTGGCACAGCTCCTCTACCCTCCGGACGCTGTAACCGTTTTTGAGGATTTCTCGGTAGAGCTTCAGCTGGAGCGACGGACTGGGCAGCGAGAGCAGGGCACGGGCGTGCCCCATGTCGATCTCCTTCTTCTGCAGTCCCATCTGCACCTGTGCCGGGAGCTTCAGCAGGCGCAGGTAGTTGGCGATGGCGGCGCGGCTCTTTCCGACACGCTCCGCCACACGCTCCTGCGTCATGCCGCTCTTCTCGAGCAGATGCTCGTAGGCAAGGGCGATCTCGATGGCGTTCAGATCCTCGCGCTGGATGTTCTCCACCAGCGCCAGTTCCATCACGCTCTCGTCCTTGATGGTGCGGATGTAGGCGGGGATGGCGGTCAGGCCTGCCAGCTGGCTGGCCCGCCACCGCCGTTCTCCGGCGATGATCTGAAACCGGTTCTCGTCGGTCTGCCGGAGCGTGATGGGCTGGACGAGTCCCAGTTCTCGGATGCTGTTTGCCAGTTCCTCCAGGGCGACGGGATCGAACTCCCGCCGCGGCTGGTTGGGATTGGCTTCTATCTGATCCAGGGCTACCTCGTTGATGGTAGAGCTGCCCTGTGTGCTGACTGATTCTGTCGAGATCAATGCGTCCAGGCCGCGCCCGAGGGCGTTGGTCTTCGCATTGCGGTTGTATTTCTTGTGTACGGCCATGTGTTCTTTTGATTGGGGGTAGGCGGGGATAGGCGAGGATAAGCGATGATAAAAGGACCGGGGGGCTTGGATTCTGCTGCCTGCCCGTGTGCTGCCTGCCCTTGGCTTTACCTTGATTCCTTGTTCTTTTCGATGATTTCCTTTGCCAGGCAGAGGTGGTTCTTGGCCCCGGTGGAGTCGGCATCGTAGAGGATGACCGGCAGGCCGTGGCTCGGGCTCTCCGAGAGCTTCACGTTGCGCTGGATGACCGCCTTGAACACCAGTTCCTGGAAATGGCGTTTCACCTCGTCGTAGATCTGGCGGGCAAGGCGCAGACGGCTGTCGTACATCGTCAGCAGGAAGCCCTCGATCTCCAGCTTCGGATTCAGCTTGCTCTTGATGATCTTGATGGTGTTCAGCAGCTTGCTGATGCCCTCGAGCGCGAAGTACTCGCACTGCACGGGGATGATCACGGAGTCGGCGGCCGTCAGCGCGTTGACGGTGATCAGTCCGAGCGACGGACTGCAGTCTATCAGGATGTAATCGTAGTCATCCCGGACAGAGGCGAGCAGGTCGCTCATCACCTTCTCACGGCCGTTGATCTTCAGCATCTCGATCTCGGCGCCGACGAGGTCGATGTGGCTCGGCACGATGTCCAGCCCCTCGATGTCGGTGGTGTAGATGGCATCTTTTATGTCGGCATGGTCAATGATACATTCGTAAAGCGAACAGTCCACCTCCTTGATGTCCACCCCCAGGCCGCTGGATGCGTTGGCCTGCGGATCGGCGTCAATCACCAGCACGGTCTTCTCGAGCGTCGCCAGCGAAGCCGCCAGGTTGATGGTGGTGGTCGTCTTTCCGACGCCGCCCTTCTGGTTGGCGAGTGCGATAATCTTTCCCATTTTTCTATTTAATCCAAATACGTTTATTAGGGTACAAAGATACATATTTTATACGAGACAGACAGGCTTTGTGAACCTTTTTTCGTACTTTTGCACGAGAATCAAAACAAAAATTATGAATTCCAAGAAACCGCTCATACTTATCTCCAACGACGACGGATACCACTCCAACGGCATCCGCACCCTCGTCTCCTTCCTCTCCGACTTCGCCGACATCGTCGTCTGCGCCCCGGAGGCCGCCCGCTCCGGCTTCTCGTGCGCCTTCTCCGTCGTCGACTATCTGCTGCTGAAGAGACGGCACAACATCCCGGACTGCGAGGTGTGGTCGTGTACGGGGACTCCTGTCGACTGCGTGAAGCTGGCACTGGACCGGATCTTTACCGGACGGAAGCCCGACCTCATCCTAGGCGGCATCAACCACGGCGACAACTCCTCAGTGAACAACCATTACAGCGGGACGATGGGCATCGCATACGAGGGCTGCATGAAGTACATCCCCTCCATCGCCTTCTCGAGCTGCGACTACGACCCCGGCGCCGACCTCTCCTACCTGCGCGGCTACGTGCGGCGGATCGTCAGCAAGGTGCTTGCCGAAGGACTGCCGAAAGGGGTCTGCCTGAACGTGAACTTCCCCAAGGCGGAACCGTTCGCCGGACTGAAGGTCTGCCGCATGGGGTTCGGCAGCTGGACCAACGAGGTGGTGCCGTGCAGGCATCCCCGCGGGTTCAACTATTACTGGATGACGGGACACTACCGGAACGACGAGCCGGAAGCGGCCGACACCGACCGCTGGGCGCTGGAGCACGGCTATGTCGCCGTCACGCCGACGAAGATCGACGTGACCGACTTCGAGGCGCTCGACAGGATGAAAACATGGGAAACCCTTTAACCCACTGATGCGATGAAGTATTACCTGATAGCCGGCGAAGCCTCCGGCGACCTGCACGCCTCACGGCTCATGCAGTCGCTCCGGCTGTACGACCCGGAGGCGGAGTTCCGCTTCTTCGGGGGCGACCTGATGACGAAAGCCGGGGGGATCCGGGTGAAGCATTACCGTGAACTGGCCTACATGGGATTCGTCCCGGTGCTGCTGCACCTGCCCGCCATCTTCAGGAACATGAAGATGTGCAAGGAGGACATCGTGCGGTGGAAGCCGGACGTCGTCATCCTCGTCGACTACCCGGGCTTCAACCTCAGCATCGCCAAATTCGTCAGGAAGCACACGGCGATACCCGTCTATTACTACATCTCGCCGAAGATATGGGCCTGGAAGGAGTGGCGCATCAAGGCCATCCGGCGCGACGTGAAGGAGCTGTTCTCCATCCTGCCGTTTGAAGTGCCTTTCTATGAGCAGAAACACCACTGCAAGATACACTACGTCGGCAACCCGACAGCCGAGGAGGTAGACAACTTCCGCCACGTCTATACGGAGACGAAGGATGAGTTCTGCCGGCGCAACGGCCTGTCCGCCAAGCCCGTCATCGCCCTCCTGGCAGGAAGCAGGAAGCAGGAGATAAAGGACAACCTGCCCGCGATGCTCGAGGCGGCCCGCCACTTCGCCGACTACCAGATGGTGGTGGCGGCGGCACCGTCCATCGGCGAAGCCTACTACCGGAAGTTCATGGGACAGACCGAGGCGAAGATGGTGCAGATGCAGACCTACGAGCTTCTCGCCCACGCCACCGCCGCCCTCGTCACCAGCGGTACGGCGACGCTGGAGACCGCCCTGCTGGACGTCCCGCAGGTGGTGTGCTACGAGACACCGGTGCCGAAGCTCATCCGCTTCGCCTTCCGGCACATCATCAAGGTGCGGTTCATCTCGCTCGTCAACCTCATTGCCGACAGGGAGATCGTGCAGGAACTTCTTGCCGACCGCTTCTCCATCCGCAACATCGCCAACGAACTTTACCGCATCCTTCCCGGACAACCCGGACGGGACCGCATGCTTGCCGGATACCGGCTCGTACGCGAGCGGCTGGGCGACGAGGTGGCACCGGACAATGCGGCGAGGATCATGGTGGAACTGCTGTCGGGCAGACAGGCGGAAGAACGGAGGGAATGAGCCGGCGGAAAGCGGTCTGACGGGGGCGTCCCGCCTTCCCCGGCCGTTCCAGACAAGGACACACCGGTGCGGCGCCGTCCCCCGATCCGGCCGGAACAAGAAACGGATCTGCTGCCACTCCCGGCATGCACCGCCAGCCCGCAGTGCGCTGTATGTCAGCCGACTGCCGGGAATGTCAGGAATGACGGCAGACCGTTTCAGAACTTATTGCCGTTCCTAAGCGGATGCCAGGAGGATTCTTTACGGCACCTTCCAGGCAGGCTGTGCCGTGCTTTCCCTCATACGCATGACAGGAGATCCTGCCGGAAGACGGCCTCACCCGTAGAGGATATGCCATCACTCAGGATCCAGAAAAGCCTCCCTTCCTGCTGGCAGCTTCCCCCATAAACATCAAAACAACCGCTATCATCGAGCTGTCAGCTCTATGATAGCGGTTTTTCTTTTCACATGACAGCCGCTCTCGGTCGGAATCGGGTGCAGACCCCTCCCGCCTTTTCCATCGGACTTTGCTTCACACGGAGACACGGAGAGGAGAGAACGTGGAGGGACTTGGAGAGCATGGAGAGCGGAGAGAGAACTTGAAGAGAACGGGGAGTATGAGAAGTTCTCGGCAATGCGCCAGACGGCTCTTGAGGAGAACTGGAGGGGGAACTCGGGGAGGATTTGGGGGAACTTGGAGAGGACTTGGAGGAAGACTAAGAGAACTAAGAAGACAGAAAGGGAACGCATAAGACACCTCAGGAGAAGGAGAGAAAGGGGGGGAGAGAAAGAAAAGGGGAAAGATCCGGCATCCTGTCTCCGAACGGGAACAGCCTGTGCAGGGGGCTTCCCCGGCAGTCTGAAGAGATAGGCAGGTGTCTGTAATGAAAGCTGTTATCCCTTCATGGAGGACTGTTTCGATACCTCCGGAGAGGATCCGGACACAAAGAAGCAGGAAAAGAAAAATGAAGGAAAATAGCCTTTCATCCTGTTTTTTCCGCCGAAAAACTTGCAGGTATCAAATAATCGTCCTACATTTGCAGTGTAATATCGAAACAGTACACATATACTGACTGTCCGAAAGAGAACAGACAAGCAACAGAAACAAGACCCCTTAAAAGAAAAAGCCAAATGATTCAAGCAAACAACCTCACCTTCGGCTACCGGGGAAGCAAGCACAACGTGTTTGACGGCCTCAGCCTCCGGCTCGACGAAAGCCGCATCTACGGCCTGCTGGGCAAGAACGGAATGGGCAAGAGCACACTGCTCTACCTGACAGCAGGACTTCTGAAACCGCAGAAAGGCAGCATCACCGTAAACGGATTCGACGCCGGCCGCCGCCATCCGGAAATGCTCCAGGAGCTGTATCTCGTGCCCGAGGAATACGACCTCCCCGACATGAGCCTCGAAAGCTACACGAAAATCCACGAGGATTTCTATCCCCGCTTCAGCCGGGAGACCCTCAGGAAATGCCTGTCCGACTTCGAGATGCCGGGGGAAGTAGACATGAAACAGCTCTCCATGGGACAGAAGAAGAAGGTCTACATGAGCTTCGCCCTCGCCACAGGCTGCCGGCTGCTCCTGATGGACGAACCGACCAACGGCCTGGACATCCCCTCCAAGGCGGGCTTCCGGAAGGTCGTCGCCGGCAACATGGCCGACGGCTCGTCGCTCATCATCTCCACCCACCAGGTACACGACATCGATCAGCTGCTGGACCATATCCTCATCCTCGACAACTCCCGGCTGCTGCTCGACGCATCGACGGAGGAGGTCATGGACACTTACAGCTTCGGCATCCGTCAGCCCGCCGAGATGGACGACACCGTGCTCTATGCCGAGCCGTCCGTACAAGGCAATCATGTCATCACGCGCCGCAGAGAGGGCGACGGCGAGACCGTCATCAACCTGGAACTGCTGTTCAACGCCGTCACATCGGGAAAACTAAAATAAAAACAAGGAGGACACACCTATGAAAAGACCATCCATCCACATCCTCACAGCCCTGCTGTCCATGGCAGCCTGCACGCTGCCGCTCAGTTCCTGTCTCATGAAAAAGGCCGACTACGGCCCGACCGTCAGGAAGACCATGCCCGCCGCCGACTTCGACCGCGTGCAACTGGACGGGAACATGGCCGTCTACTTCCTGCAGGGCAAGAAGCCCGGCGTAAGACTTGAAGGGAAGGAAAAGCTGCTCCGGGGCATGAAGGTGAGCGTGAAGAACCACGTCCTGAACGTTTACAGCACAGACGAGGCCCGTGCGAAAGGCATCATCTACTTCGGCAGTTCCCATCAGGGAGACAACACCGTCAAGGTGTACATCACCTCCCCCACCCTCACGCAGATCAGCCAGGACGGCAACGGCCTGCTGGTCTTCCCCGATTCCGTCACGCTCGACAGGCTCAGCCTCGACATCGAAGGCAACTCCGCCGTCAAGGCACACCGGATGACGGTGGGACAGTTCGACATGGAGCTGTCGGGCAATGCCGGGGTGAAATTCCAGAACCTCACCGCCCGCCGTGCCGCCTTCGACATCAGCGGGAACGCCGGCATGGAAGTGAACTTCGACAGGACAGACACCGCATCCTTCGACGTGTCGGGCAATGCCGGCATCAAGCTCACGGGGACGACCCGCCGGCCCGTACTGCAGAACGTGACAGGGAACGGCGGGATCACCGACCACACAACAAGAACGAAATAAAGAACAAGGAGGAAAAGAAGATATGAAAAAATTTGATCTGAACCGCTTCGGAAAAGTAACAGGCCGCCTCATCCTCGTGCGCCGCCGCTCACTGTCCAACACCTTCCTGGGCTTCGCCATCACCTTCTTCATCATCGTCATGCTGAACAGCCAGCCTTTCAACTGGACGGCCCTGTCGCATGATGACATGGCATGGCGGATCGCCGGCGCACAGGGGCTCATCAACGCCATCTGCCTCGTGGCGTTCTTCGTCATCGCCACCATGGTCATCAAAGACCTGTCGACCCGTCAGGCCCGCATCAGCGAGATGATGCTCCCCGCCACGAACCTCGAGAAATTCCTCGCACGGATACTGCTCGTCACGCTCGTCTTCCCCGCCACCATCCTGGCGGCGCTCCTGGCGGCAGACTGCGCGCAGCAGCTGCTCAACATGCTCATCCACCACGGCGGAAGAGCCTCCCTCATCGGCATGATGCCCGGGTTCTTTCTGGCGGGCATGGGGCCGTCGCCGCTATGGGTGAAGCTGGAAGGCATGCTGCTGTTCAACGCCTTTGCCGTCCTGGGCGGCACGCTCTTCCGCAAGAGCGCATGGCTGAAGACCCTGGCGGCAATGACCCTCATCGGGATTTTCGCCGTGGCAGGCATCACGCTCACCGCCTACCTGATTCAAGCCAACACGGATTACGTCGTCTATCTGCCGGACTCCCCGCGGTACATCCTCCTCAACAACATCATCTGCTGGGCGATCATCCTGCTGGCGTACTGGGGAGCGTACAGACTCTATACACGCATGCAAGTAATCAACAACCGCTGGATAAACATCTGAGCAGTATGAAATTCGAGGATAACAAGGCCATCTATGAACAGATGGCAGACCGTCTGTGCGACGAGATCATTGCCGGGACCTACAAGACCGACGACCGCATACCGTCCGTCCGGGAGTATGCCGTCATGCTGCAGGTGAACACCAACACCGCCGTGAAGTCCTACGAGCTGCTTGCCCGTGAGGGAATCATCTACATCCGGCGCGGACTGGGCTACTACGTCTCGGACGGTGCAAGGGAACAGATCATGACGGCGCGCCGCAAGGCCTTCCTCTCCCAGACGCTTCCCTCCCTCTTCCGCGAGATGGAACTCTTGGGAATCACCCTGGAAGAGATCGGGAAGGAATGGGCGAAGCCCCGGCGGCAGTGACCCTCTCCCGAAAGAAACAGACCTGGAAGCCAAAGGAGCACGGCCGGAACGCAGTCGCCCGGCCACCGGCCCGCTCCTCCGGCTTCTTTCCGGTTCTTCCGTTAAATACATGGACTGGAAACAGAATAAAGGCTGATGCACTTGCAGGGGATGACTGTCCGAAATCAGAGGATCCTGCAAAGGAGAACAGACTGCAAGATAAAATGCAGAAAAGACGGACAGATACGATGCCTGTCCATCAGTCTGTCTTTCCGTCTTCCACAAACGACTTATTCCCATATCACCGGCGTTTGTAAACATTTTTATGCGGCTCAAAGCTGACACATGCTCCTTTAGCTTCTAAAAGATGCCTGATTGACTTGCAACCGGTGCTCTATTGCCGTGTTACCAACGCCCTTTTGAAGCCCAATCAGGCACCTTTTACAAACGTCTTAATAACCAGTTGATTGACTGCCGGTTACAAACCTGCTTTCTACACGTTTCTTTTTAATCTGCAGATGATTTGTTTGAAATTATGTAATGGTTTTTCAAAACCTTATCCGTATTTCCAACATATCAAATTGAAAAGGTTTTTGTATCGGGAGATGATGACAGAACAGACCGCTGACCGTCCTGGCCATGTTTTTGTTCAACAGATCACTTCGGTTCTTCCGTTAAAGCGATGCGAAAAAACATCCGCACATTCAACGGAAGGACCTTTTTCCTGCTGCTTCCCTCACGGCGGACGGCTATCTGTTGTCCTGCAGCAGTTCGAGCAGCTCCTCCTGCGTCATGGCGTGCGAGAGGTCGGTTCCTTCGAGGAGCGAATCGGAAAGATTGCGCTTCGTCCGGTGCAGCCGGAGGATCTTCTCCTCGATGGTGTGCTGGCTGATCAGATGGTAGACCGTCACCTCCTGCTTCTGCCCGATGCGGTAGGCGCGGTCGGTGGCCTGCTGCTCGATGGCGGGATTCCACCAGGGGTCAAGATGGATGACGTAGTTCGCCCCCGTGAGGTTCAGCCCCAGCCCTCCGGCCTTCAGACTGATCAGGAAGAAAGGACACCTGCCCGTCTGGAAGTCCTGCACCAGCTTCTCACGCTGCGCCATCGGCGTACTGCCGTCAAGGTAGAGATAAGGCAGCCGCGCCTTGTCCATGGCCCGTCTCACCTCGTCGAGGAAACTCGTGAACTGGCTGAAGACAAGGGCGCGGTTGCCGCTGTCGTTCAGGCTCTCGGCCAGGTCGATGAAGGCGAGCACCTTGCTGCTGGGGAGTTTCCACTTCCTGTCGACCAGCGAACAGCTGCACGCCATCTGCCGCAGGCGGGTGATCTCCGCCAGCGTACTCACCTTGTCGGCGGCGTTGGCACGCACCTTTTCCTCCGTCTCCCGCCTGCGGACTTCATACATCGCCATCTCGTCGGAGGACAGTTCGACCGGCAGCCTGATCTCGTTCTTCGCAGGCAGTTCGTCGATGACCTCGCTCTTCGTCCGCCGCAGCAGGAAAGGCGAGATCAGCTTGCGGAGCTGGCTCTGGCGGCTCTTGTCGTTGTCGCCCTCGATGGGCAGGATAAACTTCTTCTTGAACTGTTCGGCACTCCCCAGAAGACCGGGATTGATGAACTGGAAGAGGTTCCACAGTTCCGCCAGGTGGTTCTGGATGGGCGTACCCGTCAGGATGACCTTGCGCTGCGCCTGCAGCTTCATGGCCGCCTTCGACATCTTCGTATTGGCATTCTTGATGGTATGCGCCTCGTCCAGGCAGACGACGTTCCACTCCCTGTCCGTGAGGTCGTCCTGCTGGATGTTCAGCAGGGCATAGGTGATGATGATGACTTCGCCCGCCTTCGCCGCCTTGATGTCGCCCGGGCGGTCTCCGCTCTGGTTGAGCACCGTCACCTGCAAGGTCGGGGCAAACCGCCGGAGTTCGTTGCGCCAGTTGGGCACGACCGATGCCGGGGCGACGACCAGCGAGGCCCCTTTCTCCTGCTGTTCGAGCAGCAGGGTGATGGTCTGGAGGGTCTTGCCCAGTCCCATGTCGTCAGCCAGGCAGACCCCTGCCCCCCATGCCGTCAGCTTCGACATCCATTCGAATCCCTCCTCCTGATAGTCGCGCAGCTGTGCCTGCAGGGTCCTGGGGACGGCGGGGACGTGCCTGCTGCTCTCCTCGATGCGCCGGCGCAAGGCATCGACCGCCCCGTCACGCCGGATGTGCAGGGAGGCGTCGTCCAGCACGTCGCCCAGCAGGGACACCGCCGCCGGCGCCATCTGCAGATGCGAACGGTTCTCGTTCGTCACCGTGTCGAGCCGCTTCAGAAGATGCGAGAGCCGGTTGCTGATCGTGATGAACTCGCTGTCGCCGATGCGGATGTACTTCTGCCGGGCATTCCGGTGCATCAGGTCGAGCAGCTTCTGCAGCGAGAGAACCTGTCCGTCGCTGATTTCGACATCGCCCTCCACCTCGAACCAGTTGTTCTTCGACTTGAAGGCTATGTGCGCCGCACTGCTGCTGATGCCCGGATGGAAGGTCACCTTGCAGCCTTCCGCCCACTCCAGCACACAGACCTCCCCGTGCTCCTTGCACCACTGGATGAAAGGGAGCATCGTCTGGACAGGAAGCGTCACCGACTCCGTGATGCTCTCGGGCATCCAGTCCTCGTCCTCTTCAAGGAAGTCCAGCGCGGCCAGTTCCCGGCTGATCTCCTTCATGCTCTTCCGCTCCTGCTTCAGGTTGCGTACCAGCTGCACCTTCCTGCCGTCCTGTTCGACGATCGAGGTGATGTTCCCCTTTCCCGGAACGAAGAGGAGACTGTCCGAAGCGCGCACCACCGCCGCAAGCTGGAAGCTGTTGTCTGCCGCAGAGCCGACACGCAGCGTGACGCAGGGCGGGACAGGCATCTGCTGCAGGTCGTCCAGCTCCGCCACCATGTTGGAGTGGATTTCCGTCTTTCCGCCGATCGCCGTGATCAGCCTGACGAGCAGCGGCTCGGCCTCGGCCGGATAGACCCGCTGTGCGAGGATGTTCTTGTAGGTCTTGTATTCAAAGGCGGAAGGCGTGAACACGGAATAGTCCGTTTCCGTGTTCTTCCTGTAGAAAAACGAACTCTTCTCTCCTTTCTCCAGTTCTTCGACATTCGTCGAGACCCCGAAAGAGCCGTCCTTCCGCTTGTCGATGATAAGGTAAGGTTTCTCGCTGTGTACCTTCACCGGCTGGAGTTCATAGGCAGAACCCGTGTAGACATGGTCGCAGCCGACGAGGAGATGGATGTACTTGTCTACATAAATGCTGTATTCCCACGAGAAGATGCCTTCCCTGACACGCTGGTCCGCGGCATCCAGACAGGGGTCGTCGAGATTGAGCAGGTCGCGCACGGACAGCTCCTTCCCCACAGACCAGCTGCCGTTCTTCAGCCGCCGCTTGAGGATGGGGACGATCGTACCATAGCGGATGAGGTAGACAAGCATCGTCTCCCGTCCGTCCCGCTCGTCCTTGCCGCTTCCGGCCTGGTTCTCGGCAATGAGCGTCTCCAGCCGGAGCTGCCAGACCGACTTTATCTCCAGCCGGTCGAGCACGGAGGAGCCGCCGAACTTCCGCTGCAGCTCTCCGGCATGCCCCTCGTCTTCCGGGAAACCGGCTTCATGCCGCAGGTAAGCCCAGTTCGGCTTTTCGAGCGGCCTGGACACCTTGCCGGAGAGGATGCCGAGACGGCTGTACAGCTTCCCGGTAAGCCAGCGTACCATCTTTCCATAGGAGCTGTCGAGCAGTGACCGATAAGCCGACGGGGGGACTGTCGGCTCGGTTTTCCCGCAGAAATAATCCTTCAGGGGCGATACCAGGAAGTAGGTCGGCGTGTAAGCGCCTTCCCCGTTCCGCTTCACGATCGTCTCGATTTTCTTCAGGGAAGTCTCCGTGTTGGTCAGGATAGCGGCGAGCGCAAAATAATAATTGGAAACGGGATTCAAAAAGATCCCTTTCTGAGGAGCGACCTTGTTGTTCGCCGCCATCGCCTTGGCGTAGAGCTTGTAGGCCAAAGCGTTGTCGCCCTTGTACAGGGCGTCGGCCGCTGCAATCTGAAGGCTGAAGGCATTGGCGATAGACTTCTTGAGGTCGACACAGATCTCGCCCGTACCGAAATAACAGTAAAATGCGAAGACCGATTCCAGTTCACGCTTCTGAATCAGATTCTCCTCTGCCCGCCTGCCGGCAAAGACAAGCTCCTTCAGATAGTCCCAGTCTACCTTCCTGTCAAGCACCATCGCCTCACGGAGGGAGCGCTTCAGCAAGATCGAAAGGACATCACAGGACATCGGACGGAAGAAGGAGGCATACTCCTTGTCGTAGAGCAGCTGGGAAAAACAGCTGAAGAGGTCGTCGTCCGTCAGCCCGACGAGAGACCCGACCGCCTCAGGGGCGTCCGGCGCCGAGAAATGCACCGTCAGGCGTACCAGCGGGTCTACCCTCTCCCGTCCTGTCTCTTTCTTGCAGATGGAACGGACGGCGGCCAGCCTTTCCCGGTTTTCTTCCTTGAAGAGGGCGATGACGGCCGGCGCGAGCATTTCCTTTCTCACCATATAGACGCGGGAGCCGCTATAATAGTACTTGTGTCCTTCCTGCAGCATCCCTCCCTGCTGCAGCTTTGAGAAAGTCTTTTCGAAGAGGGCTGGCGAGAAAAACCTGGACGCCACCCTGGCAAACCAGCTTTTCTCATACTTGTTTCCATAAAAATAAGCCATCAGCATAAGCAGATCACACTCATTGGAAGAAAGGGAGAAGAACGGTGACATGGAGAATAAAAAAACAAATTATGATGGTACTTTAAGCAAAGAAAGGCAAGGCCGGATGCACGAAAGGAGCACCGCCCCTGCCGTCACTCCTGCGGCAGAGGCCATTCCGACAGCTGGGAACACGGTTCCCGGCACACTGGGAACGGAAGTCCCGGCGGCCGGGATCAGGATTCCCAACCGGCTGGGAACGAGTGCCCCACTGCCCGGCAGGACAGGTCATGTGCAGACTGAATGAAAGACGACACCCACGGCTTCCATGGATGCCTGGCCGCTATCCCACAGAAGGAGAGCGCATTCAAATCCCGGCAAGACGTGAAACGGCAGGACAGACGGGCCGTCTGCCCTGCCGAATTGACATCCCCGACACGCTCCGTGCGCTTATTTCGTCTGTGCCGAGATGGCCTCCTTGATCAGTCCCTCCAGCTCCTCGGCCAGTTCGGGATTGTCCTTGATCATCGTCTTGGTGGCATCACGGCCCTGGGCGAGCTTCGTGTCCTTATAGCTGAACCAGCTGCCGCTCTTCTTGATGATGCCGTACTGCACGCCCAGATCGACGATCTCGCCGATCTTCGAGATGCCCTCGCCGAAGGTGATCTCGAACTCCGCCTTGCGGAAAGGCGGCGCCACCTTGTTCTTCACGATCTTTACACGCACCTGGTTGCCGATCACCTGATCGCCGTCCTTGATGGACGTGACACGACGGATGTCAAGGCGGACGGAGCTGTAAAACTTCAGGGCGTTGCCACCGGTGGTGGTCTCCGGATTGCCGAACATCACACCGATCTTCTCGCGCAGCTGGTTGATGAAGATGCAGCAGGTGTTGGTCTTCGAGATGGTGGAGGTGAGCTTGCGCAGGGCCTGGCTCATCAGCCGTGCCTGCAGGCCGACGGCAGAGTCGCCCATGTCGCCTTCGATCTCCTTCTTCGGCGTGAGGGCCGCCACGGAGTCGATTACAAGAATGTCGATGGCGGAGGAGCGGATCAGCTGGTCGGCAATCTCCAGAGCCTGTTCGCCGTTGTCAGGCTGCGAGATCCAGAGGTTGTCCACATCCACGCCGAGCTTCTCCGCATAGAAACGGTCGAAGGCATGCTCGGCATCGATGAAGGCAGCGATGCCGCCCTGCTTCTGCGCCTCGGCGATGGCATGGATGGCGAGGGTGGTCTTACCGGAGCTCTCCGGGCCGAAGATCTCGATGATGCGGCCACGCGGATAGCCGCCCACGCCGAGTGCGGTATCAAGGGCCACACTGCCCGTAGGGATGACCTCTACCTGCTCTATCTGTTCATCGCCCATCCGCATGATGGACCCTTTCCCAAAGTCTTTCTCTATCTTGGACATTGCCGCCTGCAAGGCTTTCAGTTTTCCCTCAGCAGCTGATGCAGCGCCTGTATCTTCTTTTGCCATATACTGTATATCTCGTTTTTGATTGATAAAACATTATTTCTTCTTTCTGCTTTTTGGATAGGGCAAAACCTCTGCCAAGGTCTTGACAACCCTGACTGCAAAATCAGACCTTGAAACATCTAAGACGTAGTGTTCCTTGGCACCTTCGTAGGGGAATCCACGTTCGGCAGACAGCATCATCGGCTTGACAGCCTCGTGTTCTTTCACGTAAGGTATATTGTCGCAGGCTGTGATGACGGGCTTTTCGTCAACATAAATGATGTAACCGCCAAACATCTTCCTGTATCGCACAGTCCCTGCCGCAGCTATCTGACTGCAGACAAATTCGATAAAATCCAAAGAGCAAGCCATCTTCTTATAGTTCTAAATCACCGCCGAACACTTCATGCCAAGGCAAGCCCTGCTTATTGAGCACCTCCAGGAACGGATCCGGATCGAAGTCCTCCACGTTCCAAACACCCGGCTTGCGCCACAGTCCCTTGAAGAACATCATTGCACCAGCCATTGCCGGCACGCCTGTCGTATAGCTCACGCCCTGCATTCCCGTCTCGTTGTAGGCATCCTGATGCCTGCAGTTGTTATAGATGTAATAGGTCTGCTCCTTGCCGTCCTTGATACCGCGGATACGGCAGCCGATGGAGGTCTCGCCGTCGTAGTTCTCGCCGAGGTCCTGCGGGTTAGGCAACACCGCCTTCAAGAACTGCAGAGGCACGATCTTCACCTTCGCCGTCTTGCCGGAGCCGTCAGCCAACGGTGCTTCGTATTCAATCTCGTCGATACGGCTCATGCCGAGGTTCTGGATGCAGTCGAGGTAAGTGAGGTACTGCTGGCCGAATGTCATCCAGAAGCGGGCACGCCGGATGGTCGGATAGTTCTTCACCAGCGACTCCAGCTCCTCATGGTGCATGAGGTAAGAGTCACGGGGGCCGATGTTCGGATAGGTCAGGTCCTGATGCACAGCCAGCGGCTCTGTCTCAATCCATTTGCCGTCCTCATAGTAAAGTCCCTTCTGGGTGATTTCACGGATGTTGATCTCCGGATTGAAATTCGTGGCGAACGCCTTGTGGTGATTGCCGGCGTTGCAGTCAACAATATCGAGATAGTGAATCTCATCAAAGTGATGCTTTGCTGCGTATGCAGTATAAGCCTGCGAAACACCCGGATCGAAACCGCAGCCGAGGATAGCCGTCAGACCCGCCTCCTCGAACCGGTCCTTGTAAGCCCACTGCCAGCTGTATTCGAAGTGCGCTTCGTCCTTCGGCTCGTAGTTGGCGGTGTCGAGATAGTTGCAGCCGCAGGCCAGGCAGGCGTCCATGATCGTCAGGTCCTGGTAAGGCAGAGCGAGATTGATCACCAGCTCGGGCTTGAAGTCGTTGAACAATGCCTTCAGCTGCTCCACGTCGTCCGCATCCACCTGTGCGGTCTTGATGTCGGCCTTGTAGCCCTTGTCATGGATGGCCCTGACCAGTGCGTCGCACTTTTCCTTGCGGCGGCTGGCAATCATGAACTCCGTAAACACGTCCCGGTTCTGGACGATCTTGAAAGCGGCTACGGTGGCCACGCCACCTGCACCGATCATTAAAACTTTTCCCATTTATCTTACTTGTTATTTTATCTTACCGTCTATTTCCGAAGAAGAGATGCCCATTGAATTCAGAAGCGAATACCCCAGAATCTGCTGTCTGAAGTTGCCGCCCTCGACAGGCTGCATGGCAAAGAGCGTGACATGCTTCAGCTCATCATCGACCTCCTCAAAGATTCTCTTAATGGAATGCAGCAGGGAGCTGTCCTCTGCATCCGGCACGACCATGATGCGTTTCACCTCCTCATGACTGCAAAGGACATTCAGCAGATCGAGCAGGACAGCCTCCTTCCCGCTCTCTTCATGGCCCGTGGCAATGGCGTTGATGATGAACTCGCCGAGACGGGCGTCCCTGAAAGCCTGTCCGTTCAGCTCCTTCTCATAGTCGGACGGGGCGAAGTTCTCCAGCTTCAGGTGCTTCCTGTCGTGCAGCAGAACCACCTGCGTCTCGTGGTCGCCGGGCTTCAGCCGTCCGTCAAGAGCGATGTCAACAGCCCACTGGCTAAAGTCGGCGGCAGGAATCCGACGGTCCAGCATCCGCTCAAAGTTCACGATGAGGTCGAAAGCGACATGGTCTATATAATCACCGTCTGCGATGATGATGTTTTCACTCCAACGTATATTCTGTGCCTGCTGTGCATTCATAGCCACAAAGATACACTAAATCAAGCGAACTGCAAAATAAATGCAGCCGTTTTTGATTCCATGCAGGAGGAGAAAAACGGAGTCTGAGGCCGGCGGACCGGAGAGACGGGGTGCAAGGCCGGCGATTCAAGGCCAACAGGCGGGAAGGCAGGAACGGTCGGCAGGCAGAGGGACAGGGGCAGCAGACAGAGATATTGGAAGAATCCATACGGCCGCGCGTTTCACCGGGCAGCCGTCCTTACGCAGAGCCTCATCCGCAGGCGGATCCACCCACAGGGCGGCAGAAAAAAGGGTCTTCCGTTCAATGCGTGGATGCTTTCCATATAGCTTTAACGGAAGCGCCGAAGTGGTTCATTCAACAAAAACATGGCCAAGACCGACAACTGCCTGTTCTGTCATCATCCCCTGATACAAAGACCTTTTCATTCTGATACGTTGAAAAGACAGATAAGGCTTTGAAAAACCATTACATAATTTCAAACGAATCATCTGCAAATATAAAGAACACGTGCAAAGAGCAGATTTGTAACCAGCAGTCAATCAAGTGGTTATTAAGCCATTCGTAAAAGGTGCCTGATTGGACTTCAAAAGGGCGTTGGTAACACGCTGAAAGGGCATCTTTTGCAAGTCAATCAGGCATCTTTCAGGAGCCAGAAGAGCATGTGTCAGCTTTGAACCGCATAAAAATGTTTACAAACACCGATGATATGAGAATAAGTTGTTTGTAGAAGTCGGAAAGACATGCTGACGGACAGACATCGTATCTGTTTGTCTTTTTCCGGCATTTTATCTTGCAGTTTATCCTGTTTTTCAAGACTGTCTGATTCTGGACAGTCATACCCTGCAAAGGCATAACCCTTTATCCTGTTTCCAATCTACGCATTTAACGGAAGAACCGAAAAAAGGCGACGGTCATTGCGACCATCGCCCTCCTATCAATGATTGTTTCAGATAATTACATTCCCAGTGCCTTCTTGGCATCCTCGTTGTCAGGGTTCACTTTCAGCACCTTGTTGAAATACTGGTCAGCAAGCTCTTTGTTGCCCTTCTTCGAGTAGTAGTAGCCGAGGCCGTAGTACACGCTCTCCAGATAGCTCTTGCTGTCCTCATCGAGCTTGGGTTTCTTCTCCTCATAGGCAGCCACCTTCTGATAGATCTCAGCCACCTTGTCCGGGTCGTTCATGAGCTGTGCCACATTCGCCTGGTTCAGCCATACCCAGTCGGAGATAGACGGGAACTTCTCGACCATCTGCTCGTAGACATCCAGCGCCTTCGCCAGGACGGCATTCTTCTCGGCACGGTCCGTCAGAGCCTCCGCCTTCGTCACGTACGTGTTGGCAAGCGTCGCCCAGTCGTTGTTGGTAGCCTTCCTGCTCTTGGAGAGATACTCCTGCTGCACCTCGAGCGACTTGTCCTCATTGCCCTGTGCGGCATAGATGGCAGCCAGCGTCTTCAGAGGCTCCACGTTCTTCGCATCGACCTCGAGCGCCTTGTTGACCGTGCTGACGGCCTCGTCATACTGCTGCGCGCCGCAGAGCGCCTTGGCATAGACGTCATAGTCGTTGGCGACCTTCTTGCCCGTACCGGCGAAGACCACCTTTCCGTAGCTGATGGCAGAAGGATAATCCTTCAGTTCGACCGACGCCATCATCGCGATACGGCTGAGGTATTCGCTGTTCGGGAACTTCTGCAGACCCTTCTTCATGACATCCAATGCCTTCTGGTAGTTCTTCGTGATGTAGGCGGCGAAACCGTAGTTGTAGAAGTTGTCCTCGGACATATAGGCAGGATTCCCCTTGTCGTACCATGCGAGCGCCTCCTTGTACTTGCCGTCGCTGAGCATGATCTCCGCCGCCGTCGCCTCAACCGGGTAATCCGGCTTCACCTTGCGGAGCTCTTCGAGCTTGGCGACAGCCACCTTGGAGTTTACATGGCGGTAGACCTTCGCATAACGCTCGTAGGCCGCGACGTTCTGCGGGTCGAGGCTGATGGCGGTCTGGTACTGCTGTGCGGCGGCACCGGCGTTGCCGATGGAGTCCTGGAGAGCCGCGATGTCGCCCAGGAGGACATACCCCAGACTTCCGTTGAACTTCTTGTTGTTCACCACGCTGTTGGCAATATCGGTCGCAGCGGTGAAATTGTGCTGCAGCAGATAGACGTTGCCCAGTGCGACGATCGCCTCTTCACTCTTCTTGAAGGTCTTCTGATACTCCTTGATGAGATCCTTGGCCGCCTTCGGGTCGTTCGGTGCGGCCTGGATGGCAGCGGTGATGGGTTTCAGTGCCTCGGCATAGTTGACTTCCTGTGCCGTTGCCGGCGCAGACATTGCCAACATCAATGCTCCGGCGATAAGATATTTCTTTGTATTCATAATTCTCGTTCTTTAAAGGGTTGCTTTCTGTGAGGGGATGAGTGATAATAGGTGATGATAAGCGATAATAAGCTGGGATGGGCGGAGAAAAGCGATGATAAGCGGAAATGGCAGGGAGAGAAGAGACTCCGGAGCTGTGACCGCTCCTTTGTGACCGCCGCTTTCATGGCTGCCACTTTGATGCCGGCCGGATGCCGGCCGTCAGCGCTATTCCGTCTTCACCTCCACTTCCCGGATGTTGATCTCTCCCCGGTAAGGCAGCAGACCCGCCTTGAAGATGATCTTCTGTCCGATCGGATTGGTGACGAAATTGGCAAAAGCCCACGGCAGCGCCTTGTGGGGATCGGCAACGATGGCATAGATCGTCCTGACGAACGGGTATCTGCCGTCGAGCAGGTAAGCCTGATAGGGCTGCCAGCTGTTGCCGGGCTGTGCGACGGTGGTCTTCGAGATGCCTACCACCGTGATGTTCTTCTTGAATGTGGTGTTCGTGGAGTCGCGGTGGTCGTTCAACCAGTTGGACCCGATGACACCTATCGCATTGGGAGTCTTGTGAACATAGTCGATGACCGCCTTGCTGCTGCTGGCCGCGACGATGTTCGCGCTCTTGATGTTCTTTCCGCCTAAGATGGAATCGACGACATAATGCAGCGTCGCCGAAGCCCTGTTGTCGAAGACGACTTCGATGTCGCCCCGGCCGCTCTTCGGATCCAGCTGTTTCCATCGTGCAATCTGTCCGCTGAGAATCTTCTTCACGTCGCCGACCGTGATGCAGGAATCGCTGTTGGCACGGTTCACGATGAAGGCGATCCCGTCATATCCTATCGGGAATACCTCCGGAATAGGACCTTTCCCCCGTAACATGGCATCCTCTCCCTTCGTCAGCTTGTGCGAAGTGAAGAAGAGGTTGACCTTCTGGTCGAGGATCAGTTTCATCCCCTTGTTGTCGTCCGTATAGATCGGCAGCAGGTGGGTCTGTGGATAACGGAACTGATACGTCTGCAGCAGTTCCTCGATAATAGGACTAAAACTTTCGTCAGAGGCGAACTTAATCGTCCCTGACGTCGGTGTATCTGTTCTGCCGTCCCTGGCCTTCTTCTGTCCGCAGGCGGACAGAAGGAAGCCGAGGGTCAGCATCCATCCTACTGTAATGTAGAATCTCGGTCTTTTCATATCAGTCGTGCTTTTACTGCAGCTTGAAGGTGATGGGCAGGGTGAACCAGACGTTGGCGGCCTGGCCGTTGTTCATGCCCGGATTCCACTTCGGCATGCTGTTGACAACACGCAGCGCCTCACGGTCGAGCGACGGGTCGACGCCGCGGAGAACCTGTGCCTGGCTGACGCTTCCGTCGCGTCCGACAACGAACTTGACGATGACGCGTCCCTGGATGCCGTTTTCGGCAGCCACAGCCGGGTACTGCAGGTGCGAGCTCAGCCATGCGTTCACATTGCCCTTGAACGAAGGCATCTGCTCCGCCACGGTGAAGATCTTGTTCTCCACCTCTTCCTTGGGTTCCGGCTTCGGAGCCTCAACGACCGGCTTCTCGATCTTCGGCACAACCTGTTCGGGAGTTGCGACGGTCGTGCGTGCAGCGACTTCGGTACGGTCCTCCGTACCTTCCTTGTTCTCCACGCCGACGGCTTTCGTCTCCTTGTTCATCTTGACCATAGGCGGCATTTCCTCCTTCACGTCCTTGTCGTCCTTGATGACAGGGGCCGTGAACTTGACAGTGGCACGCGTTTCAGGCACCACCTTCTCCGGTTCGATTTTCTTCTGTTCCGGTTTCGGCTGGTTCTTCTTGCGTTCCGCCTGATCCTTCTTTGCCTGTTCGAGAGCCGCCAGCTCCATCTTGGCTGCGTAAGCGGCCTGGGCTGCCAGTTCGTCGTTGTGCTTCTTGATCTGGTAAGCCAAGTAACCACCACCGAGGAATGCAGCACAAAGCAGAATAGCCAATGCTTTGATGTTGCGCTGGGAGACGGTCTTACGGAGCCTGTACGCACCGTATTCCTTGTTCTTTCCGGCGAACACCATGTCGACCCATTTCGGATCGTATAGATCTATTTTTGCCATTGTTTCTTTCTTTAATTGTTTACGAATCAGTGATTAAGCCTTCACACCTTTCTTGGCCAGAAGCGCCTTGTCCTGGTCTGTCAGCTTGTCAATGACGTAAGTTCCAATATATGAAATCTGCATTTCATCGAGAATGTCTACCAAGTGACGATAAGAAGCCTGATCGGTCGGCTTGATGATAACGGTCATTGTCGATACCTTCTTGCCGTTGATCATACCGCTCTTGATGGCAGCGATCTCCGACTGGTAGATGCTGTCCGGATAAGCCTTCGGATCGGCCTGCTTCTTCTGGTTCAGCTCCTTGACGGCGATTTCCATGTCCTGATAAGGGACCGTGATTGCCTCGCCGGTAGAGGGGTCGCCCACCTGCTTGTGCTGGAGAACGTACCGGATGCCTTTCGGAGTGTTGCTCCAGTCGGCGGGTTTCAGCCAGTTCGCATTGTCGTACTCGGGTTTACCGTTGCCGTAGAACATCTTGTCTCCGTCGGCGATGTAGATCGTGATGGAGTGCGACTCCTTGGCTTCGTTCTTCTTCGTATCGTCCTGCGTCTTGTCATTGCTCGGCATGGTCAGCTCCATCGTCGAAGGCTTGCTAAGCGAGGTACAGAGCATGAAGAAGGTGATGAGCAGCATCAGCATATCCACCATCGGCGTGAAGTCCACGCGCACGGTCATCTTCTTCTGCTTACTTTTCTTTTCCTTTGCCATTACTTAGCCCCTCCGTTAGCTGCCTGGGCAGCCTTTTTAGCGTCCAACTGCGTGATCATGTAGTAATGGCTCTCGTCCATGTCCTGGAGCTCGCTCATTACTTTCTTAACTGTTCCATAAGGAGAATCGGCGTCGGACTTGATGGCAAGTCTGACCTTCGGGTTCACCTGGCGGGCTGCGTTGACCCACTGCTGGAACTCCGTCATCTCCTGTCCCTGGATACTGTCGAGAGGAATACCCATCTTAGGGAGTTCTTTGCTCCGCTCTGCGGCCGGCTTTGACAGGTAGGCTGCCAGCTTGTCGAGAGGAGTACCAAATGTGGACTCTGCCACGAAAGTCTTCTTCTGTGCGGGTGTCAGGGTGGTCATCTGGTCTACGATCTGCGCCAGTTCGTTGGTGTTGTCGTAACTCAGGAACACCTGTCCTTCGCCGGTCGGCTTGCCGTCAGGTCCCTTTTCAGGACTGACGAGAATCGTCAGGACGCCGTTCTCCGGCACCTTGGTCTCGGACACGGACCCCGGGGTGTTCACCTTCACCGGCTCGTTCTTTACGAACGTTGAAGTCAGCATGAAGAAGGTAAGCAGCAGGGTCATCACGTCGGACATAGGTGTCATGTCGATCCAGACGTCACTCTTCTTAATTTTTACTTTACCCATAGCGATAAATATTTAAAGGGTCAGCAAAAATTAAGCCTCTTCCGTGTGGTTTACTTCGTATGTCTGAGCGATAGAATAACCAACCTCGTCGAGTGCGTAAGTCAACTTGTCGACCTTGTTTGAGTAGTAGTTGTAGGAAACCACTGCGCACCAGGATGTAGCGATACCGAATGCGGTGTTGATCAGGGCCTCGGAAATACCGGCAGACAGTGCGGCAGAGTCGGCGCCGCCGCCTGCGGACAGAGCGGAGAACGACTTGATCATACCGGTTACCGTACCGAGAAGACCGGTCAGCGTACCGAGGGTGACGATGGTGGCGATGATCGGGAGGTTCATCGTCAGGGTCGGCATCTCGAGCTGCGTAGCCTCTTCGTGAGCCTGCTGGATCTTGGCCACCTTCTGTGCTTTCTTCAGGTTAGCGTTGGCACCTGTCTCCATGTCCTTGTAAGCGTTCAGGGAAGCCTTCACCACGTTTGCCACAGAACCCTTCTGCTGGTCGCAGAGCTGGTTGGCCTTGGCGAGGTCGTTGGCGTTGAGAGCTGCCTTGATGTTTGCAACGAACTTGGGAAGCGCACCCTTGCCGAAAGCGGTCTTCAGCGCCAGCCAGCGCTCGATGGACATAGCCAGCACGGTGAGCAGGAGGGTGTGGATGACCGGAACGACAACGCCGCCCTTGAAGATGGTACCCCATACGTCAGCCGGTGTCTCGTTGGTACCCGGATCCTGGAAGTGCATGTCGTTGCCGAACCATGTGAAGAACAGTACGAACGCAACGATGGCGCAAACGACGATGATCCAGAATGCACCTCTAACTCCTGTGAAGCCCTCGGACTTTTTCTTCGGGGCTGCTTTTTGTTGTGTAGTTGCCATAATTTGATGAAATTTTTAATTTTAGGTTATTAATGAATTAAATTGTTAATATCTTTCTGATTCTTAAGTGTTTGTAAACAGACACGCTACGGCACACCGCCGGAAAGGGGGTCTTATCTCCGCAAAGATAGCAATTAAAAGAAAATTATAGGTACGATTAATAACATTTAACAATCGTGGTTGTATAGTTTTTGCCTGTACTTCCTTACAATTTGCTTTTCCGTTCTCATTCCAGCCTTGAGAGTACGTCCTTGATTCGGCGAAGTGCTTCCTTTATGCTGGCGTCGTCCGTCGCGTAGCTCATCCGGAAACAGCCGGGTGCGCCGAAGGCGTCGCCGCCCACCGTCGCCACGTGTCCCTCCTCGAGAAGGTAGAGGGCGAGGTCGGTGGAATTGCGGATGACCCGCTTCCCGTCGCTCCTGCCGAAGAAGGCGGAGCAGTCCGGGAAGAGATAGAACGCTCCCTGCGGCACGTTCACTTCCAGTCCCGGGATGTCCTTCGCCAGGGAGACGATCAGGTCGCGGCGGCGGCGGAAGGTCTCGCGGAACGCTGCCACGCAGCTCTGGTCGCCTTCGTAGGCCGCCAGGGCCGCCATCTGGCTGACGCTGCTCGTGCCGGAGGTGTACTGTCCCTGCAGCTTGCCGAGCCCCTTGACGATCCACTCCGGCGCGGCGACCCATCCGAGCCGCCAGCCCGTCATGGCGTAGGCCTTGCTGACGCCGTTGCAGACCACCGTCCGTTCCTTCATGCCCGGACAGGCGGCGATGCTGCTGTGCCCCCCTATATAATTAATGTGTTCGTAGATCTCGTCCGAGAGGACGAACAGGCCGTCGTGGGCGAGCGCCACCTCGGCCAGTTCCCCGAGTTCCTCTTCCGAATAGACGCTTCCCGTAGGATTGCTCGGCGAGCAGAGGATGACCAGCTTCGTCTTCGGCGTGACGGCCGCTTCGAACTGCGCGGCGGTGATCTTGAAGTCCTGCCCGATGCCGGCCGGCACGATGACCGGCACACCGCCCGCCAGCTTCACCATCTGCGGATAGCTCACCCAGTAAGGAGCCGGGATAATCACCTCGTCGCCGGGATTGACCAGTGCCAGGATGGTGTTGCACACCCCCTGTTTGCCGCCTGTCCCGACGATGATCTCGGAAGCGGCGTAGTCCAGGCCGTTCTCCCGCTTCAGCTTCTCTGCGATGGCTTTCCGGAGGGCGGGATAGCCGGGGACGGGCGAATACTTCGAGTAGTTGTCGTCGATCGCCTGCTTGCCCGCCTCCTTGACGAAGTCGGGGGTCATGAAGTCCGGTTCGCCCACGCTCATGTTGATGACGTCGATGCCCTGCGCTTTCATTTCGCTGCTCTTCTGCGACATCGCCAGCGTTGCGGAAGATGCCAGCCTGTTCAGCCGGTCTGATAGTTGTGCCATTGGACTTTCCTTTCTTTGTAAATGATTTCAAGTACAAAAGTACGTAAATTCATTCTCATAACGTAAGATTTCTTTCTTTATTTTATCTTGCCGGCATTTTTCCTGCCTAATTGACAGCCGGAACCGCCCTCCGGGTGTCACGGGGGCAGTCTGCGGACGGAAAAAGAGGGAAAACGGCGATGCACACGGACCCGGCGGGGCCGCGGCGGGGAAAGAAACCGGCGGAAAGCGGACGGACAGTGCGGCGGAGGCCGAAAGAACCTGCGGGATTCCCCGGACACGGTCCGCCCGGCAGGGAACGCCCTGCGGACAGGAACGGCCCGGACCGTTCCAGCGCTTGCAATTCCATTCAGGAAGGACAGACGGCGGACCGTCCCCGTGCCGTCCCTGTCGTCCCGACCTTCGGGAACAGGACTCCCGGCCGTCGGGAATCCCGTTCCCAGCCGCCGGGACTCGGATTCCCAACCGGTCGGGAACAGGAATCCCAGCCGGCAGGGAAGCTTTCATCCTGCCGGCAGGGAGGAGCCCCCGCTGGTGGCGGGGGCGGAAGCCATCAGACGATCACCTTGATTTTGTGGTGGCTGTTGCGGAACTCGGTGGGCGAGCAGCCTTTCTTCCGCCGGAAGATGCGGTTGAAGTTGCTCATGTTGTTGTATCCGCATTTGAAGCTGATCTCGGAAACGGTGTCGGTGGTGTCGATCAGCATCCGCGTGGCGTAGCCCAGGCGTATGTCTATGATGTAGTCGCTCAGCCGCCGTCCGGTGTGCAGCTTGAAGAAGCGGCAGAAGGCGCTCTCGCTCATATTGGCCAGGTCGGCCAGCGTCTTGAGTCGCAGTTCGTACTTGTAGTTGTCGGAGATGTACTTCTTCACGCGGAGGATGCGGCGGCTGTCGTCTTCGATGTCCACCTTGGCGTAGCTGGTGGTGGCGAGGGTGCGTGCATCCGTGCTCAGCGACAGCGTGTGGAGGATGTCGAGGAACTCCATCAGCGCCGTGAAGCGGTCGGTGATCTGGCTCAGTCCGATCAGCTTGCCGTAGACCTTCATGATGGCCGGCATGGGGAACGCCAGTCCTTTCTGTGCTTCTTTCATCATGCGCCGTATGCTCTCGAAAGGTGTCTTGCTGAAGAACTGGTCGTTGTCCGTCGTTCCGTCGCCGAAGTTGAACTGGATGGTGATCTCACGGATGTCTTCGCTCTTGCACTCGTGCTGTTCCCAAGCGTGTTCGAGCGAGGGGTTGGCGATGAGGACGAGATCGTAGTCGCCGATCACCTCGTTGCTGTCGCCGACGATCCGTTTTACGCCGGCGGCGTTCTCGACGAAGTTCAGCTCGAAGACGTCGTGGTTGTGTACGGGATAGGAGAATTCGCCCTTGCGCCGGTCGGCGATGTAGAGGGCATCGGTCTCCATCAGGGGAGTAATCTCATGTAAGACGTAGGTTTCCATAACGGGGGAGTTTTGTCGGGGGGAGTTGGTCAGGGTTATGAGGGGGAGAGACTTCTCTGGCATCACCGGCATTTATAGTTCTGCCAGAGCTGCTGGGAACGCCAGAGCTGCCGGATTTGCCGGCAGCCGTCAGCTTCTCCGGCTTTTCAAGGAGAGGCTTCTCTCCATTACCTCCAGGCACATCCTTGTGTTGTGGTAGGGGCATTTCCAGAAGCCGGCTTTGTCGTCAGCGAGGTTCGGGCGGCCGTTCCCGTCGCATCCCCAGAACCATTCGCCCTGTTCTCGGTCAACGATGTGTGCGGCGGTGTACTGCCAGCAGCGGCGGGCGATGCCGAGGGCTTCCGTGTCGCCGAAGTGCTGGTAGAGGTCGATGTGGCCGATGACGCACTCGCACAGCACCCACCACTGCCGCTGCGTGTCCGTGCGTCCCGTGTCGGTCCAGCGTTCGTACACCATCGAGCCGTCCGGCCGCAGTCCCTCGTCGGCGGCCCTTGCGATGGCCTTTATCGCCGTTTCCACCCGCCCGAGCAGGGCGGGGTCTCCCAGCTCCAGTGCGGCCTCGTGCAGCAGCCATACGGCCTCGATGTCGTGCCCGAAGCTCTGGATGTTGCGCCGTCCCTGCCAGCTGTCATTGAAGAAGAGGTCGAGGTGGCCGGTCTCCGGATTGAGCAGCCGTGTGAGGAAGATGTCGATCAGATTGGCGATTCGCTCCGCCAGCTGCGGTGTCCGCCACACCCGGTAGAGGTTGGTGTAAGGCTCGAGGATGTGCAGGTGCGTGTTCATGGTGCGCGACCCGTTCTCGTCCTTGTCGCTCAGCCGCATATCGGCGATGGGCTGCCAGTCGCGGGTCAGCGCCTCGACGTAGCCGTCGTGCCGGCTGTCGAAGGCGTGGTGTTCGATGTCGCCGTACAGCTTCTTCGCATAGTCCAGTGCCTCGCTGTCGCCGGTGGCACGTGCGTATTCGCTCAGTCCGTAGACGGCGAATCCGATGGCGTAGGTCTGCTTCCGGCCGTCGAGCACGTGTCCCTGTGCATCCAGACTCCAGAAGACACCGCCCTGCTCGGCATCGATGAAACGGTCGATGAAATAGTCTCTGGCCCGTGTGGCTGCCTCCAGGTATTCCGGCCGGTGCAGAACCCTGTAGGCGGCGGAGAAAGCCCAGAGGATGCGGGCGTTGAGGACGGCTCCCTTTTCGGCATCAGGCACGGGGTTGCCGCCGCCGTCTATCCGTCCGAGGAATCCGCCGTAGCGGCGGTCGGTCATTCTGTGGAGCCAGAAAGGCAGGATGTTCTGTTCCAGCTCCCGGCGCAGTTCTTCCGATAAATTGTCCACAGCGTGCAGTTCCGATGAATTGTCCATAGCGTGAAATATTGAAAGGTTTTGCATTCTATTGTCTGTCGGCTGCGGCCGTCCGTTTTTCCTCCAGCTCGTGTGTTATCCGTCTCATCTTCTGTTCGCTGAGCGGATAGAAGTAGATGAACACCAGCGAGAGGAACGCTCCGGCCGCCGGCAGCAGCGAGAGGAACATCCGGATGCCCTGGAGGGTCTCGGCAGACTGTACGGCATTGGCCTGGAAACCGAACTGTGCGAGCATCCATCCGGTGATGGCGGTGCCGAACGCCCATCCGAACTTCTGGCTCATCGACGACGACGAGAAGATCAGGCCTGTGGCCCGGTTGCCGGTCTGCAGCTCGCTGTAGTCGGCACAGTCGGCATACATGCTCCACAGCAGCGGGAAGATGCTTCCGGCGCAGACGCTGATGAACGCCTGCAGGATGAAGATGGGCACGATCTGGTCCTTGCCGAGCCAGAAGAAGGCGACACTGAGCACGGAGGCCACGGCCATGGCCGCCATGAACGTGCGCCGCTTTCCGATGCGGTTGCTGACAGGTGCGGCGAGGATGACGCCCAGGATATTGGCGGCCTGTCCCACGGCGAGGTACAGTCCACTCAGCACGAAGGGCAGTCCGAGGAAGCTGATGCTCCCCACGGCCGTCTCGTCGACGTAGTATTTGAAGTAGTAGACCGTTGCGCCGTCGCGGATGGAGTTGAACACCAGCGAGGCGACGCCTGCCCCCAGCAGGATCCACCACGGCCGGTTGTGGAGCAGGTCGCGGAGATCGGTCTTCAGCGAGGTCTTTCCCTGCCTGACGGGTCTCACACGCTCTTTCGTAAGGGCGAAGCAGCCCAGGAACAGCAGCACGCATACCACGGCGATGACCCCTGCCGCCATCAGCCATCCGGCCTGCGGGGCGGTGAGCCAGCCCAGCATCGGTCCGCCGCCGTTCCCTCCGCCGAAGGCGTTGACCAGCGGCATGAAGAGCAGCAGGGCCAGGAACGAGCCCAGGTAGGCGAAGGTCATGCGGTAAGTGGCCAGCGTGTTGCGGTCGGCCGGGTCGGGGCTCATCACGCCCAGCAGCGAGGCATAGGGCACGTTGATGGCCGAGTAGACCATCATCATCAGTGCGTAGGTGATGAAGGCGTAGACGATCTTCCCGGTCTGGCCGAACGGCGGCGTGAGGAACGTCAGGATGCCGATGCCGCCGAAGGGCACCGCCAGGAAAAGCAGGTAGGGGCGGAAACGTCCCCAGCGTGACGAGGTACGGTCGGCCACGGCTCCGACGACGGGATCGAAGAACGAGTCCCAGACCCGTGTGACGGCGAACATCGTACCGACGACGGCGGCCGAGATGCCGAAGACATCGGTATAGAATATCATGAGATAGGCACCGAAGAGCTTCCAGAACATGGACGACGACATATCGCCCAGTCCGTAGCCTATCTTTTCGCTGAGTCTGATTTTCATAATGCGCGGTTTTTTTCGATGAGCTTCCTGACGGTTTCAACGCTGGCCGCCGTGGACAGTCCGTCCTCGGGCGTGTGCAGGCAGTAGTCCACCAGCCGTTCCACCGTCGATGTGGCCACGTGCAGGCGTGTGTCCGACGAGGCATAGTAGATGAACACGCGTCCGTCCTCGTCGGCGATCCATCCGTTCGAGAAGACGACGTTCATCACGTCGCCCACGTATTCGCTCCCCTCGGGTGCGAGGAAGTAGCCGCCGGGCTGTGCCGTCACCCGTGTGGGGTCGTCGAGGGCGGTCATGTACAGATAGAGCACGTAGCGCAGGCCGCTGGCGCAGGCCCGCACGCCGTGTGCCAGGTGCAGCCATCCCCGGGGAGTCTTGATGGGATGGGGGCCTTCGCCGTTCTTCAGTTCCATGATGGTGTGGTAATGGCGGGGGTTGATGATGGTTTCCCCGTGCAGTTCGGCGTGGGTGATGTCGTCGACGAGTGCCCAGCCGATGCCGCCGCCGGAGCCGGTGTCGATGAATCCGTCCTGCGGGCGGGTATAGAAGGCGTACTTCCCGTCGACGAACTCCGGGTGTAGGACGACGTTGCGCTGCTGGCTCTCCGACCTGAGGTCGGGCAGCCGTTCCCAGGTCTTCAGGTCCCGGGTGCGTGCGATGGCGGCCGTCGCCGTGGCGGCCGAGAGGTCGGCGGGCCTGCTGTCGTCATGGCGTTCGGCGCAGAAGACGCCGTAGATGTAACCGTCCTCATGGCGGGTCAGGCGCATATCGTAGATGTTGGTCGCCGGGTCGTCCGTGTCAGGCATGGTGACCGGTTCGTCCCAGAAGCGGAAGTTGTCGATGCCGTTGGGACTTTCCGCCACGGCGAAGAAGCTCTTGCGGTCGGCTCCCTCGACACGCACCACGAGCAGGTACTTTCCGTTCCACTTCATTGCGCCGGCATTGAGGGTGGCGTTCATCATGATGCGCTGCATGAGGTGCGGATTGGTGTGTTCGTCCAGGTCGTACCGCCACTCCAGCGGCGTGTGCTCGGCGGTCAGTATGGGATGGGCGTAGCGTTCGTAAATGCCGTTTCCGCCTTCCTGTACGTGGTTGGGTGCGGAGAGGAGTGCCTCGTGGCGGAGACGGAGCGTGTCGAGTTTGGAATTGAAGGTTGTCATGTCTGTATTTCTATCGTTTTCTGTTATGTTTCTTTGCTGTTGCGGCCTGTGCAGGGCCTGTCTGGCTGCGGAAGAGGAAAGCCCTCTCCCTGTAAATCTTCCTGAAGTCGGCGGCGCAGGCTTTCTCCGGTGCAGGGCCGAAGTTCTCCTCGGGTCTGTCCCATGCGTTCCGCCAGAGCAGGACATAGCAGGGCTTGAATCCCTGCAGGCCGGACAGCAGGGTGGAGGAATACCAGGCGGCATCGGGCGTGTTGCGGTAGCCGGCTTCGGTGAGCGCATACAGCTTGCGGTGCTTTCCGGCATACGCGGCCATGATGTGCAGTTCGTTCTGGCACTGGTCGATGAAGTCCTGCCGGCCGTTGTTCTGGTAGAGATCCACGCCCAGCAGGTCTACGCATCCGTCGCCGGGATAGAAGCGGAAGAAGTGTTCAGGCGTGTCGCCGGCCTCGGCATTGGGCGAGTAGCTCCAGACGATGTTGCACAGTCCCCGGCGGCGCATCGCCTCGTGGGTGAGACGGTACAGCGCGATGTACTGTTCAGGCGTACACTGCCGGCTTCCCCACCAGAACCAGCCGCCGCTCATTTCGTGCCAGGGCCGGAAGATGACGGGTATGGCGTTCCCCCTGTCGTCCTTGAGCGAGGCGAGGAAACCGGCTATCCGTCCGAGCCAGTGCTGCATCTTTCCGGACTCCTTTCCGCCGGGCAGCACCTGTGCGACGGCATCGCCTTCCGTGTGCCAGGCATCCTCTTCCGTGACGGGATTGCAGGCATGCCAGCTGACGGTCACGATGCCGCCCCTGCGCCAGTGGCCGATGATCTGCCGGCGCATCTCGGCGAAGGGGACGCCGTCCAGGTTGCGGTCTCTCCCGAGTTCCAGTCCGCCCAGCTCGCAGCCCAGGACGGCGGGGTAGTCGCCGCAGACATCGTTCACGTCGCTCCGTCCGTATTCCCATTTCCACGTCGTACCGTAGAAGAGGGCGTCCTGGTGACCGAACATCACACCTTTCTTCTGCAACTTCTGCAGCCGTCCGATGAGCTGCTGTGCCGGTGTCTTCTGCATTTTCTTTCCGGCTGCCGCGTTCGCTGCGAGCAAGGCGGCAGCCATGGCAAGGAGTATTCTTTTCATATTCATTCTACTTCGTATTCATTCTACTGTAAAGACCGCTTTCTGCAGGTCCTCGTCCCGGCTGCTGCCGCCTACCAGCACCTCGAAGTCCCCCGGTTCTACGACCGGCTTCATGTCGGGGCCGCAGAAGGCCAGCCTGTCGGGCGTGACGGTGAAGCGGACGGTCTGCCGTTCCCCTGCCCTGAGGGCGATGCGGCGGAAGTCCTTCAGTTCCTTCACGGGGCGCGCCACGGACGAAACGAGGTCGTTGATGTACAGCTGGCAGATCTCCACGCCGTCGCGGCCGCCTGTGTTCTCAACGGTCACGCTGACCGTCACCGCCGTCCTGCCGTCGTTGGGAATGCGCTGCCTGTCGAGCTTCAGGTCCGTATAACGGAAGCTCGTGTAACTCAGTCCGTAGCCGAAGGGATACAGCGGCGTACTGTCCGTGCAGACGGCCGGATGGAAGTAGGCCGAACGCTTGTGGTTGTACCAGGTGGAGACCTGTCCTACGCTCCTCGGCATCGTCATGGCCAGCTTGGCGGAGGGGTTCACTTTTCCGTACAGGATTTCGGCGATGGCCTGCCCGCCGTACTGTCCCGGTTCCCAGGCGTTGAGGAGAGCGGGGACGTGGGCGGCGGCGTACCGGACACTGAGCGGCCGTCCGCTGATGATGACGACGACGGTGGGCTTTCCGCTCTCGTTCAGCCGGCGGATCAGCTGGTCCTGCAGCCCGACGAGGTCGAGGTTGTCGCGGTCGGTGTCTTCACCCGATGTGCGCTCGTTCCAGCGGAAGCGCATCATGTACTCGCCGCAGCACACGATGTTGAGGTCGCAGCCGCGGGCCGCCTCTACAGCAGCGTCCACCTTGTCCTGAGACATATTCCGGGGATCCCATCCCTGGTCGACGAACCGGAACTCGGTGTCGGGCGAGACGTTCCGCAGGCCCCGCAGCACGGTCCACACCTGTTCCTCGGGCTGGGGTTCGCTCCAGTCGCCCATGATGTTCTGGTCGTCGGCGTTGATGCCCGTCACCAGCACCTTCCTGTATTTCCGTGCGTCGAGCGGCAGCAGTCCGTCCGCATTCTTCAGCAGGACGATGCTGCTGCGTGCTGCCTCCAGTGCCGTGCGTTTGTGTTCGGGGTCGTTGATGACGCGGTCCCGTGTGGCGGCGTCGCTGTAAGGGTGTTCGAACAGCCCCAGCCTGAACTTCACCGTCAGGATGCGGCGCACGCTCTCGTCGATGCGGCTCTCGGGGATCCTGCCCTCACGGACGAGTTCCGTCACGGCCGTCTGCCATTCCGGGCCGTGCATGTGCATATCCATTCCGGCCATGATGCTCTGGCAGAAGGCCTCTTTGTTGCTGGCGGCCGTCCGGTGCTGGTCGACGCAGTGCTCGATGTCCATCCAGTCGCTCACGATGAAGCCTCTGAATCCCCACTCTTTCCGCAGGATGCCGTCCATCAGCCAGCGGCTGGTATGGCAGGGGATGCCGTTCAGCTCGTTGTGCGACATCATCACGTTCCAGTCGCCGCCCTGCTGGATGGCGGCCTTGAAAGGCGGGAAGAACACCTCGCGCAGGGTGCGTTCGGAGACGTCGCAGGGTGCGCCGTTCGTGCCGTTGACGGAATAGGATCCTCCCACGAAGTGCTTGACGCAGCCCAGCACGTCCTGTCCGCTGTCCAGGTTGCGCTGGTAGCCCCGGTTGGTCGCCGTACCCATCGCCGCCACGAGATACGGATCCTCGCCGAAGGTCTCGCCGCAGCGTCCCCAGCGTCCGTCGCGCGCCACTTCGACATTGGGGTTGAAGGTCCAGTGCATGTTCATGGCGCGCAGCTCCTCGGCCGTCTGACGGGCAATCCGGTAAGCCATGTCGACGTCGAACGACGAAGCCAGTCCGATGTTCGTAGGATAGACGGTGTTGCCCTTGCACTTGGCGTTTCCGTGGATGGCGTCGATGCCGATGAGCAGCGGAATCTGCAGGCGGCTCTGCATATTGAGCCGCTGCAGGCGGTTGGCCTCTTCGAGGGTGAGCACGTGCAGGAACGACGACACCAGTCCGCGGCGCGTCCAGTCTTCCATGTCCTTCACCGTGACGCCGGGGTAGAAGGCGCTCGCCGTATTCGTCGCCAGTTCCTCGGCCGACATCGAGGCGGAGTTCGCCTTGAAGTGTTCGATGCCGACGAGCTGGTTCATCTGCCCCACCTTCTCTTCGAGCGTCATCCGGTGCAGCAGGTCTTCGACGCGCTGCTCGATGCTTGCCTTGGGGTTCTTGTACAGGGGTTGTTCTTTCTTTGCTGCCATTGCATGAAGGGTTGCTGCCACGAGGGCTATGGTGAGTATCCGTTTCATCTTGTCTGCGGGTCAGTGTATGGGTAATCTTGAAATGGCTTCCCTGATGGTTCTGAGCGTGCTCCGGTCTGTGGAGAACACCGAGTTGAGTCCCTGCGCTTCCTGGGCGGGGTCGCCGCTGTATTCGTCGCCGGGTTCCCACTGTTCGTGCCGGGGCTTCGCCTGTCCGCCCCATCCCCAGAAGTTGCAGCCGGCGAAGTGTCCGCCCCCGGCCGCATCCGCCTCCAGGAGCGAGAAGACGTAGCGGTAATAGGCGTCGCGGGCGGTCGTGGCGGATGTTCTTGAAAAGGAAAAGCCATCCCTCGGATAGCCGAATTCCTCCATCACCAGCGGTTTGCCCAGCTTTTCGCAGATGGCCAGATGGCGGCCGACGTACTCGCCGGTTCTGTCTTCCGCACGCTGCAGATTCTCCGACAGGGAGTCTTTCTTCGCCCAGCCCCAGTTGTAGGGCCAGACGTGTATGTTGCAGTAGTCGACGTTCGGGTCGGCGCAGATTCTCTGCCACACGCCGTAGTCGCCTTCGCAGCCGGCCGCACCCTCCGAACCGATGCTCACCAGGTGGCGGCGGTCGATGCCCTTGACCAGGGCGGCGGCCTTGGCGATCCACTGTTCGAATGCCGGCAGGACAGCGGGGTCGAAAGCCCGCGGCTCATTGCCGATCTGCCACGACATGACGGCGGGGTCGTCAACGTACCGCCGTCCCGTATAGCGGTTGGTGCGCCCGAGGATGAACTTCACGTGGTCGTAGAACAGCTGCTGTGCCTGCCTGTTGACGGCGAACTGCGAAGCATACCTGACGTAGGCGGCGTAACCGGCCTCGTTGGGCTGGACGGCCTTGCCGGCTCCGGCGTTCTCGAGGTAGAAGCCGTAACCGCCGCTCCACTCCCAGGCGTTGTTCAGGTAGAGCACGGCTACCATGCCGCGCCGCCCGAGCTGCTGCATCAGGTAGTCGAGACCGTCGAGGATGGAGTCGTTGTAGACGCCCGGTGAGGTCTGGAGCACAGGCTTCACCTTCCACTTCGGACGCTCATCGCCGTCGCTCCCCACGAGGATGCGGAGATTGTCGATGCCCAGCCGCTTCAGCTCGTCCAGTTCACGGTTCAGCCGCCGCCGGTCGCCGCCCCTGCCTTTCGAGCCGAGGATGGCGCCGTACCAGTAGTTGGCGCCGATGAAGGTGTAGGGCTTTCCGTTGCGGGACAGCCTGCCGTTCTCTACGGTGACGAACGGCTGCGCCTGGACGGAAACGGCGCAGGCGAGCAGCAGTCCTGAAAGACAGTTTCGTATTCTGTTCATGATTCTCCGTTTTTCTTTCTCTGGAAGTTTCTTTTTCAGCAGGTTCTTGTTTCTTTCCCTGCAGGTTTTTATTTTCTTTTCAGCAGGTTCTTGCTTTTCCTGCAGGTCTGTATTTCCCTTTCTTCAAATTCTCATTTACTTTTCCGCAAGTCCCAGCTTCCCGGCGATCCATGCCTGCCATTCGTCCCATTGTTCTTGGAACCAGAAGTGGCCGGTGGCGGGATAGACGTGCAGCTCGCGCGGTCCTGCGGTCACGTTGTAGGTGGCGTAGGCACTGTTGGGCGGCACGACCTCGTCGTTGTAGCCGAACGAGAACCAGCTCGGGACGTGCAGCCGGCGTGCGAAGTTGACCCCGTCGAAATAGCCGCTGACGGCCACCTTCCCTGCATCGGGATGCTGCTGGCCGTAGAAGAAGTGCGGCCATCCGCAGGCCCTGCCGTGCAGCGAGGCGGTGTGGTCGCACATGGCGGCGTGGACGGCGGCTATGAACGTCACCCTGGGATGGAGCGCGCCGCACACCAGCGACAGCATTCCGCCCTGGCTCGAACCGGTCACGCCCAGCTCCCTGCCGTTCCATTCGGGCAGCTGTGCGAGATAGTCCACGGCGCGCAGCGCACCAATGAAGATGCGCTTGTAGGGCATCCGGTCGCGGCTGTCGAGGTCGGCTTCCCAGTAGCCGTTCAATGCGCCCTGCAGCAGGTCGTCGTACACCTGCTGCTGCATCGTCACGGGAATGCCGTGTACGCCGATTTCGAGCGTGATCGCCCCTCGGTCGGCCATCTGGAGGTCGCCCTGGTAGGGACGCACGCCGGCTCCCGGGACACGCAGCAGTGCCGGGCGAGGTCCTTTGAAGGCGGTCGGGATGCAGAGGATGCCGTAGATGCGGCTGCCGGGACGCAGCCCGTTGAAGCTCACCTCGTAGACCGTCACACGTTCCGTGCAGCGTTCGGGCAGCAGGCGGCGATGCGCATCCAGCGGACAGCGGGCGGCTTCCTGCCGGGCTTCCTGCCAGAAGCGGTCGAAGTCCGCCGGACAGTTGTCCGAGGGCTGCAGCGTCTCGGGGGCGAAGCCGGCGGTACACAGTCCCTCGTAGGTTCTGCCTCCTACGTGCGCCCGCACTTTCAGCCGGTAGAACCCGGCCGTCTTCATCGTGGCTTTCCACGTGGCCGTGCCGTCCTTCAGGACGATGCCTTTCCGCTTCACGTCAGGATACATCACCGGGCCGGCCTCGATGTCCACCTGCGCCTGCGGCAGCGGACAGCCGTCCTTCAGCACGGCGATCCTGAACAGGGCTTCTTCGCCCGGACGGTAGTTCCAGTCGGCGTGGCCGGGCTGTACCTGCACGGTGATTTCATTCCCGCGTATCTGCGCCCTGACGGCAAGACCTGCCAGCAGGAGAAGACTGAAAATGAGTGTTATGCGTTTCATTGCAGTGTCTGTTATGAGGATGCGGGACGGACGTGCAGTCGGCAGACTGCATCCTTGCCGGGCGCATCAGATGTTTTTATGAGAACAGGGCATGGGCCTGCGCCCGTGCCTTTTTCATTTCTGCCTTATCAGCCGGTAGGCCACCACGTCCTGTGCGGGGACGGTGAGGCGGCGGCCTGCTTTCGGCCTGACGGAGGTCTTCCCTTCCATGCGGCCCGTCCACAGGTTCTTCACCTTATATATATGCTTGTCGAAAGCGGTGCTGCGCCCGCTCACCTCCCCGTCGGTGAAGTTGAAGTCCTGCCAGTCGAGGGTGCAGGAGACAGGCCTGCGGGTGGGATTGAGGACCGCCATCGCCCAGTCGCCGCCGGCCAGCGGCTTGAACCAGTAGTCCAGTCCGTCGCGGCTGAAGAGGCGGAGTCCCTGTACGCCGAGCGTGTCCTGGTCGACGGCGATGAGGTCGCGGTTGGTGAGGACGGCCAGTGTCCCTGCGCTCATGCTGCGCACGTCATTGCCCAGGATGAGCGGACTTGCCATCATGCACCACATCGTGAAGTGCGCCCGGTCCTGGCCCGCGGTCAGCCCGTTCCCCACTTCCAGCATGTCGGGGTCGTTCCAGTGCCCCGGCCCGGCATAGCGGCGGAGGCTGTCGTTCCGGTGGATGCAGTCCATCACGCTGCACTGCACGTAGGTGGGAAACACCCGGGTGGAGTCGAACGAGCACCAGATGTCGGGGCCGATGCGCCACGAGTGCCCGATGTCCCTCGCCCACCGCCAGGGCTGGTTGTCGCCCCACTCGCACATCGAGAAGAAAATCGGGCGGCCGGCCTGGCGGAGGGCGTCGCACATGAGCCGGTAGGCCCCGCGCGCATTGACGTCGGCGGTGTTGCACCAGTCGTATTTCAGGTAGTCGACGCCCCAGCGGGCATACTGCAGGGCATCCTGGAACTCATGTCCCATCGACCCCGGCCTCCCGGCGCACGTCTCCGTGCCGGCGTCGCTGTAGATGCCGAGCTTCAGCCCCCGGGCGTGTACATAGTCGGCCAGGGCCTTCATGCCGTGGGGGAAACGCTCCGGGTCGGCCTGGATGAAGCCGTCGGAATCGCGTCGGCCGTGCCAGCAGTCGTCCAGGTTGACGTACGTGTAGCCCGCATCGCGCAGGCCGCTCGACACCATGGCGTCGGCGATGCCCTTGATGACGTCTTCGTCGATGTCGCCCTGGAACCTGTTCCACGAGTTCCAGCCCATCTGCGGTGTCCGTGCCAGGCCCTCCCACTTCTGGGCCTTTCCGTCCAGGTGCAGCAGCAGGAGTAATAACAAGGTGAAAACACTTCTTCTGTTCATGCCGTGATCTTTGATTTTTGGTTTTTAGGAATCACGCTGCAAAGATAAGGGTTAAAAGTGTAAACTGCAAATACTATTTTAGCCAAAGTCGATACTTTATGGACAGGGTGGACATTGCCGGTACTGCTGTTCCCAACCGGTTGGGAACAGCAGTACCGGACGCTGGGAATCACATTCCCAAGCGCCGGGAATCCCCGTCCCGGCCTTCGGCGGGATTTTCTTCCGGGCAGTTTAATTATGTCGGGTCTGTGGTTTGACGTTCCGGGCCGACTGCTTTTCCGCTTACTTCCAAACTTGGCTGACGGGTTGAGGACTTATTTCTGATTGCTGCTGACGGCATATGCCTTTCCATGCAGGCACATTCCTGCTGAAGGCCTGTTCTGAAAAAAACACGCCGGTCTGTCGTCGACAGGGATGTCTGCCCGCTCTTTCCGGCTTCAATTTCATGCGGCGTCTTCGGCTTTTCCTTTCGGCCATATAGACGGAACCCGCTGGAGCCAAGCGTGTTATTTATAGTTAAATTATTTTGTCATTCAAAAAAACGACACTACCTTTGCACACAAATTACCAGAATCCGGAAGGATTGACCGTATGGATAACGGCATCCTTATATCGTATTATAAGGTGTAAAACATCCCGCAAAGAAATTCTTGTCGTCCCGGCGTATGCTCCGGACGTGCGCATGATATTCATCAGACATACACGGGAACGTGCCATGCCGAAGCCTGACGGACAGGGATTCCGCAAAGCCTCCGGACGGCAGCCAGTCCGGTTCCGGCTGATGCACGCATCAGCCGATTATAAAGAGAGATGCCGGCAGACGGCAGTTTTCAAAATCGTAATCACTAACGAAAGTTGACAATATGGAAAGAAAAATGTATGTTAAAGCTGAGACAGCTGTAATATCCATCGGCGAGAAGGAATATCTTCTCCAGACTTCTCCGGTAAGCGGAGGACATCACAGCGCAGAAGATGACGGCGAGCCTTTAAGCGCAAAGCCGTCAGGCTTTTTCTTTGAGGAAGAATCTGCCGAAGACAAGAACTAAAGTAGGGAATTTCAGTTAATTCCCTCTTGGAATTCCCCAAGGGCAGCCAAATACTGCATTCTTTTCCTTGGAAAAGTTCCCAGAAAAAGAATATGCTGTGTTTTTTGCTCGAAAACCTCAAATAATGATTCGTATGGGCACACCTGTCCCTTCCATACTGCCTATGGACCTGTGGAAACACCTTCGATTTTTATCAGACTGCTTTCTTCATACTCCGGGCCATCTCCCTTGCGGCAAGAACGGCAGCATTTGCCGTATGGATTCCGAAGAAGAGCAGCAGCCTCTCGCTGAACATATTGCGTGCCTTGATGCGTCCGACGCTATAGTGTTGCTTCTGGTTTCCAAAGCTACCCTCCATTACCGTGGCTCTGAGGTTTCCGATGATCTTTCTCGCCGTCCTGAGACACTCAGCTTCTTCTTTGGGCCCTGGGCCTTTTCTGGTGAAACAGGTCGTTATGCCTTTCTCTGTACACATAGTGCGGTTGGCATTGTTGGCGTATATGGAATCGGCACCGACACGCCTGACTTTGACTCCCGTCAGAGATTCCTGATATTCAATGCATTGCTTAAGACGGACGCCCTCGTTGAATGCCTCAAAGCTGTGGTGCTCTATGAATGATATGCCGTCTATCTGTATGTTGTTGACCTTTGCCCCGAACTCTACACGCCTGTTTTCTTTGCCTCTGACAATAGGACGGAGGTAGGGGCGGTCGATGCTGACGATACGGTGTTTGACTTCCTTGCCGGAGAACAGCTCTGACTGTTGGAGACATACCTCACACACAGCGGACAGCCGCTTTTCTTGTTCTGCCGACAGACAGATGCAGGGACTGTACTGTTTACGCAGACGGTTCCATTGGGACAGGAGCTTGGAGAGGAGCCTCAGGAGTCTTCTCCTGAGCTTGCGCGTGGACGAGGCTGTGTGCCTGCGCTGCCTGGCGTATGCAAGCCTGGCCTTGTCAACATTATCATACTTGCTTCTCGGGACACGCTCTGACAGGTGTTTACACTCGGAGACGAGCAGACTGTGAAGCCAATGGCAACACTCCCAGAGCAGCTTGATGTCCGTAGGAAAACGCAGGCAGCTCTCGTAACAGGTCGCATCCGTCAGGCACAGGTCCTTGTCTTTGAGACTGTCTTTCCATTTGGCGTACAGTATGCTCTGGAGACTGTCTATGTCAAGAATACGGGCAAGACGGTTGCGTATGGCACTTACGATCTTCCCGTCCTTGATGGGACAGGAAGGATCTATCAGAACGCCACAGAACATCTGCATGTGGATGCTTCCGTTAAGCAGCTCTATCAGGCCGTCGTCAGACAGACCTGTGTACGATTTGAGGAACATTAAAGCAATTTCTCCTTCGCCCGAGAAAAGAGGCTTGTTGCCCCGCTTGCTCTTATGGCTACGATTCGTGTACTCTGCAGCCAACTCCTTAAGTGGGAGCTGGAACTGGATGCGTCCAAGTTCGCTTCTTTCAAAGCTTTCACGATAGCTCTGTAAGAAATCGAACTCTGTAAAGGGCAAAGTTGGTGTTATATCAGAAATTTTTTGTATCTTCACGACGAATTTTTTTTAAGTTCCCCCGATTCTGCCCGTGATGGGGCGTTCGGGGGATTTTGTGTAAAGGTACAAATAATATATCACACTGGCAAACAGTTAGTTGTATATTTTCTGAATATCCCTAAAGTAGAATGGAACACAAGTTAAGAAAAGGTAGAAAAATGAAGTATTCTTATTTTTGGGCTTTACCGGTCGCATCCTTGCTTTCACTGGCAGGCTGCTCCAATGACGACACTTTGCAGGCGGACAACGGGAAGCAGCAGAACACGGCACCCGCAGGGATGACAGAGTTCGCAGACGGGGGACTGACCCGCACAGCAGGCACTTACGACGGTTCGGCGATAAAGTTTTATTGGACTTCAGGAGACAAGCTGTGGATCAACGACGCCGGCACTTTAACAACAAGCACAAAAGACAATATCACGGCCAAGGCCCCTACGGCCAAGTTCTATTTCCCCGGGATACTCACCGCACCGAAATACAACGTACGTTATACGGGCAACGGCAACACCAACGGCGACAAGGTGACCATACGTACGGCCCAGTCGCAGAGCGCTCCCGACGATGCCTCGCACATCGGTACAGACGGAGACTGCGGCACGGCGGAAGCCAGCAGGCAGGGTGACGGGAGCTACACCTTCACGCTCGCTCACAAAGCATCCTACCTCGTCTTTACGCCTTATTACAGCCCTGAATTTGCAGAGGACGTGAAAGTGACGCAGATCAAGGTAACGGCAGACGAGGCAATTGCCGGAGAGTTCAAATTCGATGACAACGGGATAAACACGACACCCCGCCCCGCCGCAACTGCTGCCAACAGGAGCATAACGCTCACACTGAACGGCGGTTCGAATAACGGATTCGTCATCCCCAAGGCGGCAGACCATGAAAAGAACGCGGCCATAATGGTCCTTGCACCGGGAGAATATCATCATGTCACCGTGGAATACACCCTCTACGACCAGAAGACGAAGGTCCGCGGGACAGTATCCAAGACTTATAATAACATTACCTGCAAGGCAGGAAAGAACAAGAAAGTAAGCACCGATCTGGCAATCACACACTATTCGAGCGACAGATACTATATGTGGGACGCTGCCGTGGGACAGAACGCATGGAAAGGCCATGAGAACGACCAGCCGATACTGAACGGAGGATCGAACGCCAGCTATCCAAAAACATCCAGTGACTCGAGATGGTATAACCCTGCCCCGTTCCCGACTCCTGCAAAACGTTCGGCAGCCGCCTGCCCTAACGCCAACGAAATGCTGTGGTATGTCATGTATGGAGATCCTCATTGGGATCCTTCTCTCTGGTCCATCATGAAACATCTGTATGCCGGAGGCATGTGGCTGAAGAAACTCAGCGGTATCGCTGCAGACAAACATACGAATGTAACAGAGATGAAGAAGGCGGCTCCCGGTGGAACGGATTACACGAAGGTAGATTCATATAAAATATATGATCAGTTTATTAAAGACAATAAAACCATTAAAGATGGCAGACCCGACAACCCGAATGATTATGTCTACTTGCCAGCTATCGGCACTTATATACTAAATAATGGGGAGTTGCGAAATGTCGGGGTCAGAGGATATTATTGGTCAAGCACACCACGCCCCGATCAAGCATTAAATGCCTATAATCTGTCAGTCGAGAAAGGCAAGGTACATACCGGATATGGGCCTCGCAACAATGCGCACTGGCTGTGGCCGAAATAAGACATACGCACCATCAGGCAGTCAACAGCAACCGTTGACTGGACCAAAGAAAACTCCTTATAAGCCCGGCGGGCTTATAAGGAGTTTTCTTTGGTCAAAATCGGTATGTGCCGGAAGCCGCCGGCCGGCCTGTGTTCAGCCGGTCCATCAGGAAAGGGACGGAGGTGTCCCTATGCCTGTCCCGGCACCGGAGGCTCTCCGTTCCTGTGCGGATATGCCGGGCCGTACCTTGCAGGAGACCGTGGCGAAGGCGGGGGGAATACGCTCCGGAGCGGCCAGAGAGGACGTTCCGGACGGATGCCCGGGAAAGAGAGACCGCCCCTTTATCCGATTCTTGGGAAGGGAGTCCGGCCACTATGCCCTGCCCTTCCGGAAGGGAATACGCTTCTTTATCCGACCTTTTAGAACTTTCAGGACAGAGAGGAGATTGTATTTTTTCCATTCCAGAGACCTGTAATAGAAAGTTTTTTCCTATTTTTGCAGGCCGTAAGCCGCATCCGGCAGGCAGCTTCCCGCTTCCCATCTGCCTCGTCTCCGCCGGCTGAAACGAAATACAGAACAGAACATGTCCATCCGAAAAAGACTCCAGACGCTCTCTTTCCGCACAGGCGTCATCATCCTGCTCATGTGCGTACCTTTCTATGTCCTGTCCTTCTCGCAGATGCTCCTTCCCCTTCCGGTCGCCACGAAAGGAATACTGTGGGCGGTGCTGTTCGGGCTGGCAAAGGCTTTCCAATACAGCGGCATCGCCATCCTCGGCGTGGAAGGCTACAAGCGTGTCAAGGGCTGGTTCCGACGGAGAGAATCCGCTCCCGGCGGCACAGACGCAGCGGCGGTACGGCAGACCCCGGCACGCTGCCGCCCCGACCTTTTCTCAGATCCGTCTCTCCTCGAGGGCATCCGTCTTGTCATCTTCGACTTCGACGGAACGCTCGGCGACTCCCGCCGGCTCATCACCGACACGATGCTCGCCACCATCGGGCGGCTGGGACTGCCCCGGCGGAGCCGTGAGGAGTGCGCCCGCACCATAGGACTTCCCTTGAAGGAATGCTTCTCTTCGATGATTCCGATGGACGATGCGCAGGCGGAACAATGCGCCGCCACCTATACGGAGATCTTCAACGTGAAGAATGTGCCGGGTGCGGTGACGGCTTTCCCCGGTGTCGAGGAGACGCTCGGACGGCTGTCAGAAAGGGGGATCGCGATGTCCATCGCCAGCAGCCGCAGCCACCGGTCGCTTGCGGGACTGGTACACGACCTGCATCTGTCGGACTACATCAGCTACCTCATCGGGGCCGACGACACAGCGCATCAGAAACCGGCAGCCGACCCTGTCATCCTTACGCTGCACCATTTCGATGTCCGGGCGGACGAGGCGCTTGTCGTAGGCGACACCGAATTCGACATCCTCATGGGACGGAATGCAGGGACGCATACCTGCGGCGTGACATACGGAAACGGCAGCCGGGAAAGTCTGGAAGCGGCCGGCGCAGAGCGGATCATCTGTTAAATAATGTATATTTCCTTGGCGGTTCCATGAGAAAGCCGTACCTTTGCATCCGCAATTCGGAAATACGGCTGTGAGGCCGTGAAGGATTGTCAACATATCACATCGCGGGTTGGAGCAGTTGGTAGCTCGCCAGGCTCATAACCTGGAGGTCGCACGTTCGAGTCCTGCACCCGCAACCATATCGTCTGGAGTTCTTAGCAATAAGAACCCCAGACTTTTTTGTGGATTCCCCAGAAAGCCCCCCCCCAAGCCCCTCCGAGGGAGGGGATGCAGCGCGATGACAAGCGATGATAAGGGGGAATAAGAGAGGATAAAAGGGGATAAAAGGGGATGAGAGAGAATAAAAGGGAATAAAAGAGGATAAGAGAATAAGGGAACAGGGGGCGGGGATTCCGTCAATTGTCGACCTTGTCAATCACAGGCTTCTTGATTTCCGGGGCAGGAGTCCGGACGACAGGAGCGGGGTCGGTCTGTCCTTCCGGGACATCAGGGACGATGACCGGCTCTTCGGCAGCGGCCTGTTCCTCCTCCTCAGGAGCAGCAGGGACAGGCTTCTCCGGCTTCTTCTCTTCTTTCTTTTCCTCTTCTTTCGTTTCCTCTTCCGTCAGGACAGGAGTCTTCGGACCGTTGTCGATGCCGATGACCTCTCCGGACATATCCACCTCGTATTTGCGGGGCGGAGCCATCTGGCGTGTCTCCATGAGCACGGCAAGGACGACCGCCCCTGCCGCCAGGACGATGGCACAGATGGACACGGGGAGCTTGTAGGTGGGTTTCTTCTTCATTCTGTTCTTTGTTTTCTGGAGCCTCCGCAAGCCCTTCAGCAGGAGGGAATGTGGCAGGCGGGGACGATAAGCGATGACAGGCGAGGATGACGGGGGCAGGAAGGGGCGGCAAGCGAGGATAAGCGGTAATAGGCAGGGATGGCAGGGGGGGGCGGGGTGCGGCTACTCGGTAATCTGCATGCAGTAGGGCAAGGGCTGCTGGAGGGTGAGGAAGGTAATGGTGGGCTGGTTGTCCTTCGTGCAGATCAGCGTCCCCTTGTCAGCTTTCACGGCCCTGCCCATGTCGTAGCCCATCGCCTTCACCTGTGCCTGCAGTCCGGCGAAGGCGGTGCGGTTGAAGACATAGACGTAGACGGTCTTTCCGTCCTGTGCCAGCAGTACCATGCTGGAGTTTCCACGCCCCATGGCCGTGGGGACGAAATCCCTGGTCAGGTCCATGTTCTTCACCCAGTTGTGGTCTTTCCCGAACTCGTCGGACGACAGCCCCTTGTATCTGTAGCCCTGCTTCTCCAGCACCTGCCGGCCGGTGTAGAGCGTCTTCGTCTGGAAAATCCGGATGGCGTCGGCCACCGTGACGACATCACTTTGCGCCTGCATCCCCACGGTGATGAGGAGTGCAGCGATCAGGGAGAGTATCTTTTTCATTCCGTCTCATTAGGTTGTCCTGTGCCGAGCGCCGCGGGCATGAACCCGGACACGGCATGCCTTGCAAATTTATGAAAATTAATCAGGATGCGGCGGTGTCGGTTGTTTTTTTTAGTTTTTTTAATTCGAGGAGCGATTTCACCGCTTTCCGGGAGGCTGCCGGGGGATTTGGATGTTCCGGAAGTTTTTCGTAATTTTGCAGGGAAGTGCAGGGGGGGATAACAGGCGGTGATAAGCGATGATTGGCGATGACAGTCGACCATAGGCGGAGAAGGAAAAATCAATGACAGAAGCCCGCCATGGTCTTTCTCAACTGCATTTTCAAGAAACCAAAAAGAAAATAACAATGGCAAAATTAACGGTAAACAACTACGATGAGCTTGCTGCCCGACTGGGCGAGAAGCTCGGAGAGAGCGAATGGCTCCTCGTCGACCAGGAACGGATCAACCTCTTTGCTGACGCGACGCTCGACCACCAGTGGATCCACGTCGACCCGGAACGCGCGAAGGCGGAGAGCCCCTACAAGAGCACGATAGCCCACGGCTACCTGACCCTCTCGCTGCTTCCGCACATGTGGCAGGAGATCATCGAGGTGAAGAACCTCAAGATGATGGTCAACTACGGCATGGACAAGATGCGCTTCGGCCGCCCAGTCCTCGCCGGCTCACGTGTGCGCCTCGTCGCCACCCTCGCCGGCATCGAGAACCTGCGGGGCATCTGCAAGGCCGGCATCAGCTTCCGGATCGAGATAGAAGGCGAACGCAAGCCGGCGCTCGAGGGGATCGCCACCTTCCTTTACTATTTCGAGTAGACGGGATGGCGAGCACAGGCAACCACGGGCGGATAAAGTAGGGAAAGCACCCTACTTTACCGCATTCCCCTTGCTGTCCTTCCTCGACAGCGAGGCGACTTTCACTTCAAAGTCGGCAGTGGTATTGTTGTCGTCCACGAACTTCTTTCCGTCCCATTTCCTCATCAGCGCAAGTCCGGAGAAAATGGGGTAATCGCTCTGTTTCATGCTGGCGGACGACACGTCCGTGACGGCATTGTATCCACGGTCCAGCTTGCTCGGGCGCATCTGGAACATACGGCGCGGGCAGATGGTGATGCAGTCGATGACGTTCTCAAAGGGAATCTCTATCGCATAGAAATCGCCGAAAGCACTGCTCGTGACGGTAATGTAGTGCAGATAGCCTTTCCCGTCTTTGGTGTCGGCGTAGTTCTTCCGGAAGTCCTCGGGTGTCCAGGGCAGTTTTATCAAGGCGATGCCGTTGCTCTCCGATATGTTGGAGAACTCGTAGGAAGGACCGATGTTGCCCTTGCTGTCCGTCGATGTGAGAATGGCGTTCAGGTCCGGCACATCCGGATTGTTCTTGTGTCCGGGGTCGTAGTTGATGTTCGTCCATTCAAAGTCGGCCTTGCTCAGGTCCAGGAAAGCCCCCAGTCCGCCATACATCTTCAGGTCTTCCCCCTCCAGTTCCGACTCGAAGCGCGCCTTGTGGTCGATGGCATACTTCGCCACGATGACGGTCTGCCCCGGCTTTACGGGATAGTCATTGCCCTTTCCGGGGAAATAGGAGATGCCCGCCGCTCCGTAATAGCGGTTGACGAAGTCGTCCTTCGGGGCGAACTGTATCGCCTTGCTCGGGTCGATGGCATTGTCGCACAGAGCCAGTCCGTCCAGGTATTTCACCTCGCCGGTAGGATTGTAAATGGCGATGTACTGGTCGTCGTTGTACATCTGGTTCATGTTCTTCATGCCCCATGCCTTCACGTCACGGTACCAGTAATGTCCTACGTAGAACACTTCCTTGATGATAAGGTGGTCCAGCTTCGTCTTTGAGGTGGACTGCTTCACGGGCATTTCGTTGCGCGTACAGCTGCCCAGGCCGAATAACATCAGGCCGAGGAGCAGGTATGCGGTCAGTCTCTTTTGTATCATTTGCTTTGTCATATTCTTTGATGATTATACGTTTTATTCTGTTCCCGACCGTCAGGGAAGGCTGTTCCCAGTGCCCGGGAATGCCGTTCCCGGCCGGTCGGGAACCTGCATCCTGTCTACAGGAACCAGTTGCCGAAGCCTGATCCGCCGCCGATTCCGTGCGTCTGGACATTCTGTGCGGCCTCCAGCGCGTCGAGCGGCGACAGACCGATTTCGTGTCCTAAGTAGAAGTAGAGCGGGTCGTTGGGGTCGATGGTCGTAGGATCCGTGTCGAAACTGCTGCAGAACACCTTGATGGGGATGTTGAACCGGAACAGCTCCTTCCATTCCGAGTCGGCCCCGTACTCCTTCGGCTCGTCCGGGTTGTAGAATTCCGAACAGATGAACGGACTGCGGAAGACGTAGGTGGAGTGACGGTTCAGATACTCCTCTTTCGGTATCAGCGCCTTCTTCCCTTTCGGGCATTTCATCACCCGCACGGAGAGATAGAACTTAGGCAGGAGATAGGACGGACGTGTGTAACGGCCCGCCTCGCCCGTAGCAGGATCCGTACGACGCGTGATTTCCAACGGCCATTCCTGATGGAGGGCGTCGTTCTCGTCGGCCTCGATGTCGAAGTTGAAGTGCCCCTTCAGCCCGACACGGTCCTGGTCGTAAGGTGCGACGGCCCAGTCGGCATCCTCGCGTGTCAGCGGCGGGAGCAGCCGCTGGTTGAACAGTTCGCGTGCGCCGTCGGCCATGGCATCCTGGATCCATGTGTCACGATAGGTGTACTCGAAGATCTTGGGAGTCAGGCCGGCCCTTTCCTTCCACGTCTTCGAGTTGGCGAAGTACGGTGACGGGACAGGGGTCGTGTCGACCGTTCCGCCTTTCTTCCAGTCGCCGAACTTGTCCCTGTTCGGCTTCCACGTCCCGCGGCAGTCCATCACCTCGTAGGGATTCCCCTTGTCGTCCACCTCGCTCACGGTGAAGAATATCTGGTATTCGTCCGAACGGTTCAGGATGTCATCGTTCATCAGCCTTCCCTCCTTGTTGAAGAAGTACAGGCAGAGTCCCCATCGTTTCAGCTTGCCGCCGATGATGCGGATGTAGTCAGGCCCCGTCTTCCCGTCGGCCTGTTCCAGATAGGTCACCGTGCTCTGCCGCTGCACGTCCACCGTCGGCCATTTGCCGGTGTTGTTGTGTACGATGACGAACTCTTCCTGTTTCCAGGGAGCGTTCTGATAGACAAAGTTGCCGTGCATCAGGGCATCGCCGTGCGAATGTCCCTCCTTGAACATCGCCAGGCAGGTTGCCCATCCGTTGAAGGCGCCGTCGGGGTCGGGGTTCGCCATGTCGCCGGACACCTTCACTTTCGACAGGCTGTCCACGTAGCGGTCGGCTCCGCTGCGGGCGACGCCCTTTGCGCCCAGCGGGTTCTCATTGTAATCGACGTGTACGTTGCCGAAAACGAAGTCGTCGCACGCCGTGAAGAGCAGGGCGGCAGCCGACAGCAAAAGAATATTCTTGAATAGCTTGTTCATCTTCCCAATCTTTTTTACATCAATACTACGTTCTGTCTGTACTGTATGAAGAAGTCGCGGGGCTGCGTAAGCATACGCCACAGCTGCGCCTTGTCGGCTGCCGGATAGAACCGCTTTACGTCTTCAAAGCACTTGTCTTCTCCGTCCTTCGTGTTCGCTATCACACGGACAGAGAGCGGATAGTCAATGTCGAAGCTGTCCCAGCCCGGCTGCAGCTGGTTGAAGTCCCACAGGAATCCGTGCTCGCTGTTGTTCGTATTGCAGTATTTCGCCGGCTTCTCCGACTCTCCTGCGTGCTGCTGCCCCTTGTTCATGATATGGCAGATGCGCACCTGCAGCTGGAAAGCGATGTCGGCCCGGTGGAACTGCATCACGCCCTTGAAGCCGAGGCGGTCCATGTCCGAGCCTACATCGAGGCTGCGCTTCTGGCGGAGGAAGCCTACCGTGTGGCCGTACCGCTGGCGCGGCGCTTCGGTATCAGGGTCGGTGAAGTCGTCGTTGTAGGCCTCGGTAAAGAGCTTGCCCAGTTCCTCTTCCACAGGGTCGGTGTCCCGGTATTCGTAGGTGAAAATCTCCGGGGTGATCCTGTTCAGCTCCATCGGGTCGATTGTCTTGAAGAGGCGGTAGGTCTTTCCGCCGACTGTGTAAGGCTGCAGAGCTTCCGGTTTCCCAGACACCTCGATGGCTTTCCAGGCCAGGTCGACATCAAACGGCACCTGGTTTTTCCCCAGTACGAATCCGTCAGGGGCATAGATGTTCGAGGTGGAGAACTTGGTTGCCGGTTCCGGATTGCCGTCTTTCGCACGGAAGGTATAGCGGTCGTAATAGGTAGGCTGTGCCGCCAGAGAGCGTGGGTAGGCCATCTGCAGGCCGCGCACCTGCTGTCCGTGTCCGGCGGAAGTGCTGTCTGCCACCTCCTTGTCCAGCGATGCGTTGCCGATGCCGAAGAAATGCTGGTGGACCAGGAGCGTCGCATTGTCTTCGTCGGGGATGTTGACGCCCTCCTTGTCCTTTGTGAAAGGATAACCGGAGAACTGGTGGTTGATCAGCATGCCGTTCTGGTCGTAATACTTCAGTTCCAGTCCGTAATAGATGTCGTCCGAAGCAATCACGTCGAAGCAGTCGCGCTCGGTCGTGATGGTCATCTGTCCGTCGTCATCCTTGGCTATGTCAATCTCCTGCATGACAGGGATGGACGTGGCACTGCTGACAAGATGATAGGTGTTGTAGGCCTGTACCGAGTCGTTGCCGTCAGGTCCTACGCCGATCATGCCGCCTTTGTAACCCATTCTCAGGATGGCATGCACGGCATAGATCTGTTCGTGTCCCTTCACGTCACGTTCGATGGACGAAGGAGGTGCCTGTACGATCTTCTTGAAGAAGTCGTCCACGCGGTCGTTGGAGCAGCCTGCGAAGAGCAGTCCTGCGGCCATGACGGCCGACAGAAGCCGTATGTTTTTATGCTGTTTCATATTTTTCCTGTTATTTAGAACTTAAACAATGTTCGCAAGGAGAAGTTCGCCCCACGCTCGTGGGCGTAGTACCTGAAGCGGTCGGTGTACTCCTTGTAGAGTGCGTTGAGGATGTTCTCTCCGACGACCATGAACTTCAGCTCCCGCTTCTGCGGCAGTCCGATGCGGAACTCCGCCGTGCCGTTCAGCAGGAAGTAAGCCGGCGGCGAGTCGGGGACGAGGTCTTTGTCCGGGTCGAAGCGTGTCTGCTTCGTGACGTAGATGCCCGACAGTGAGAGCGACGAACGGTACTTGTGGTCCTTCGTCAGCGGCAGATCGTAGGTGGCGGAGAGGCCGTAGCGGTCGGAGGGCATGAAAGGCAGCCAGTCGTCGTGGGTGATGTTGCGTGCGAACATCCATTCGCCCTTGCCCACGAAGGTGAGTCCCTGAACGGGCTTTACCGTCGCCTCGATGTCACCGCCATAGAGTTTCACGTCGTCCTGGTCGTAGATGAACTTCGGATATTTGCCGCTGGGGTGGTTGTGGAAGCGGTCCTTGCCGGTCCCGATGTGGTCGTAAATGTAGCTGTTGATGCGCTGGAAGAAGAAGCTCGGTTCTATGGAGAACCATGTGTTGCGGTATTTCGTACCCAGCACGAGTTTGTAGCCGCGTTCACTGGCAAGGTTCTTGTTGCCTACCACCCAGTAGGAACCGTCCTGCAGGCCGATGGCGTAAAGTTCGTTGATGTCGGGCGGCCGCCATGACCAGCCGATATTGGCACGTGCGTCCCACTTGTCGCTGAACTGGTAATGCGTGGCGAAACTCATCGTGAAGTTGCTGTAGAGCTTGAAGTCATCATAGTAAGTGTAGTTGCTCAGGCTGCTGTAGCCGTTCACGGACAGCACCCGGAAGTCGTAGCGCATGCCCAGCGCACACTGCAGCCTGCCGAATTCCGCCTTGTGCAGGAAGTATCCGCCCATGGAAAGGGCAGCGAAGTTGGGCACGAAAGCCGGCTGCTTGGTGCCGGGATAGTTGAAGTTGGTCTGGTAGGTGTTGGAGAGCCCGGCATCCGTCGTCATCTTCCACAGTTTCCACTTCGCGTGCCAGAGCACATCGAACTTGTAGGTCTTCAGCATCAGGTCCTGCACCGGAATCCAGCTCCACTGCGCCTTCTTCCTGTTCTCGAACTCCTGGCGCAGGTTCTCCTGGAACGACAGCGTGAAGTCGAGCTGATGGTTCTGGCTGATGTTCCATTTCAGCTCCCCCTTCAACGTCACGTGCTGCGACTGCTGGAAAGGAGGCTTGATCTCGTAGGAGAAGGGCTTGACCGTCTCCGGGTCAGGCCGGCCGTATTCAAAGCGTTTGATCAGCTGTGACAGGTCGGAAATCTTGCTGGCATAATAGATGCCGCTGCGCTGGTAATAGATACTCGTGAAGAGGGTCGCCGTCAGTTTCCTGCCCTGCCAGCCGGCAAGAGCCGACAGGCTGACGGTGTTGTAGCCGGTGTTGTTCAGCACGTAGTCGGCCGTATGGTAGTCGCCGCCCTTGGTGTACATTCCGTGCAGTCGCAGACCGAACTTCCTGTAGCCGGTCTCTACGCTGCCCGACCCGCTGAAGCCGCGTGCGTTGGTGTCGTAGCCCATGTTGACGTTTCCGCTGACCTTTATCTTCTTGTTGTCGTAAGGCAGGGGGGCGTCGTTCAGCAGAACGACACCGCCCATGGCGCCGAAACCGTAACGGATGCACTCTGCTCCCTTCACCACTTCCACCATGCTCGACCCCGTATAGTCCAGCTCGGGCGCATGGTCGGCGCCCCAGCTCTGGCTCTCCAGACGCACGCCATTGTTCATCAAGAGAATACGGCTGCTGTGCATTCCCTGTATGACCGGCTTTGCAATCGTGTTTCCCGTACTGATGGAACTCACGCCGGGGACGGTCTCAAGCAGCTTCGCCAGGGAGGTGGCCCCGCCTTTCTCCAGTGCTTCCTGACTGATGGCCGACGACTGCTGCAACACGCTTGTATGGCGTTTCTGTGCCGTGACCGTCACGTTGTCCAGCAGCTTGGAGTCGTCTTTCAGCTGCAATGTCACGGTGCGGTCGGCCGGTATGACAACGACTTTCGTCATCGTCTTGTAACCGATATAGGAGACCGTGACTTTCACCCGCTCTGTGGCGCGCCGGAAATCGACGACGCAGCGGCCGTCGATGTCGGTGACAGAAGGATTCGCGACACCCTCACAATGTACGACGGCACCGATGAGCGGATCCTGCGACTGTTCGGCGACGACCCGGAAGGTAACGGATGATCCGGCATCCTTGTCCTCTCCGCCGGCAAGTTCCTTCCCATGTGCCGACAGCGATGGGGCAAAGGGTGGCGAGAAGAGGAACAGGGAACAGAAGAGGAGGGCGGAGAAGACGTGTCTGCCACGCCGCCTTTCATAGTTCAAATTCGATTTGTTCATATACTCAGATGATACTTTTATTTATGTGCCCAGATGACATCCTTCACGTATTCAGACAGCTTCTTCTACGTACCCGGATTGCATCTGTTTCTCAGTTGATATTTTTGTCCATGTGCTCAGACCGCATCTTCCGTCTGCTTATCCAGCCTGCATTGCTTTGCTTTCGGACAAGCCCGCTTCCTCTCCTGCTGCTGCAGAGGAGGGAAGGCAAATCCGTATGTTTTACCCAGGTTCAAGACTAAGTCCACAAAGGTTGTAGATGGAGTCCGTCTTGTCTTTTCAATCTTTTACGATTTCACGGCTGCAAAGATAAAAGAATAAATCGTATTGCACAATACTTACTTTTAGTGAAATTGAGTTTCCTCTGGTGATTCTCGGCGGTTCACCTGCCCTGGGGAACTCCTCCGCCCTTTCCCCAGGAGGAAGGGAAGAGGCGGTGTGCGACCACCTGACCGCCCCCGGCAGTAATCATTGTGCGGTATCCGCCATGTGCGTGATACGGGTACGGTTCTGCGTACTGCTTCTTGTAAATACCGACCATAAGGTTCTTTCCGCTGCGTACATCTCTCTGCTCGGTCCATCGCATAATTTTCTACGGAAAACATTTGCATATCTTGTTTTTTTTTACGAATATTGCAGACGAATATTGTTGACTGTTGAAAGTCTTAAAAACTAAAAACAAATCTATGAAGAGAATCCTGCTGAGCCTGCTGCTTGCGACTGCCAGCTTCACCGCCTATGCACAGCACTTCATCACAGACACCGCCTTCAGGCAGAAAGTTGAAAATGCGTTCCATGCCAAGATGAAACTGATCGGCATGAAGTTCTATGACACACACGGCCTACGCGTCTCTCCCGAAGAGGAAGAGGCACTGCATTTCCTGTATGCCTATATGCCCATAGCCGATGCCACGGACTATCCTACGGCTTATCACCTGAACAATGTGCGCACAGCCCTGCGTACAAGGACGACGATGGCTTGGGGCAGGACCGTACCCGAACTGCTCTTCAGGCACTTCGTCTTGCCCATGCGTGTGAACAACGAACCGCTCGACAGCTCGCGGGCCGTCTTCTGTCGCGAACTGAGCGGACGGGTGAAGGGCCTGTCCATGAAGGATGCCATACTCGAAGTGAACCACTGGTGCCACGAACGTGTCACCTATGAGCCTTCCGATGCGCGCACATCCTCGCCCCTGCAGTCTATACGGACCGGCCGAGGACGCTGCGGAGAGGAGAGCACGTTCACCGTGGCAGCCCTCCGTTCCATCGGCATTCCTGCCCGGCAGGTCTATACCCCCCGCTGGGCACATACCGATGACAACCATGCCTGGGTGGAAGCCTGGGCGGACGGGAAATGGTACTTCATCGGTGCCTGCGAACCCGAGGCGGTCCTCAATCTTGCCTGGTTCAACGAGCCGGCCTCCCGTGCCATGCTCATGCACACCCGTGCGTTCGGCGACTATGAAGGCCCGGAGGAGGTGATGCTGCGCACCAGCAACTTCACGGAAATCAATCTTATCGACAACTACGGCAGTACGGCAAGGATTGATTTCAAGATAGTGGACAGGGAAGGAAAGCCCGTCGATGATGCCCGGGTCGACTTCAAGATCTACAATTACGCCGAGTTCTACACGGCCGCATCGAAATACACGGACAGAAAGGGGGAGACCTTCCTCTCCGCCGGCAAGGGCGACATGATAGTCTGGGCCTCCAAGGACAACCAGTTCGGATATGCCAAGGCCTCCTTCGGGAAAGACAAGTCCGTCACCATCAGGCTTCTCTATAACGAGAAGAACATCCCCGGGGAGACGGACATGGACATCGTCCCGCCTGCCCAGAACGCTGCTCTCCCTTCCGTGACCAAGGCACAGCGCGAAGAGAATGCACGCCGGCTGGCTTATGAGGACTCCGTCCGCCATGCTTATATCGCCACGTTCCCGACCGAAGAGACGATGAAGAACTACCGTTACCCGGCAGCCACACCTTATATAATAAAGGCACGCGGGAACTGGAAGACCATCAAGGCTTTCGTGGAGAAGTATGCCGGCAGACAGGAACGCGCCCTCCGGCTGCTCTCCACACTGAGCGACAAGGACCTGCGGGATATGCCGATGGACATTCTGGAGGACAACATGAATGCCCGGAGCAGCCAGCTGTGTCCGCGCGTAGAGAGTGAGATGATTCTTGCCCCCTACAAAAGGTTCTTTGAGAAGGTCTTTGCCAAAGATTCGGCACGCTTCAGAAAGAACCCTGCCCTGCTGGTGGAATGGATCAGGAAGAACATCCGCATGAATCCCGACGGGCAGGCGATGCGGATTCCGCAGACACCGACAAGCGTATGGAAAAGCCGTATCACCGACTGGCGCAGCCGTGACATCTTCTTCGTGGACGTGGCACGCAGCCTCGACATAGAGGCACGCATGGATGCCGTGACAGCGAAGATACAGTACCGTCAGGGAGGGAAATGGGTGGACGTGGACTTTGAGTCCGAGGCGCAGCAGACAGCCAAGACAGGCAGGCTGGTGCTCAGCTTCAGGCCTGACGGCTTCCTCGACGACCCGAAGTATTACAGCCACTTCACCATCAGCAAGATCGTCAACGGGCGCACCTGGCTGATGACCTTCGACGAAGGACAGCTGGATATGGGAGGCGGCGCGACATGGTCGAATACGTTCAGGAACGGCTCAACGCTTGATGAAGGAACTTACCTCCTCGTCACCGGACAGCGCATGGCAGACGGCAGCGTCCTTGCACACAGCCGTTTCTTCCGCATCGAACCGGGAAAGACGACGACACTGCCGCTCGACATCCGGCAGGAAAGCGAAGGGGTGAAGGTCATCGGCAGCTTCAACAGCGAGGACCTGTTCGAGAAAGACGGCGGAAACGTGTCGATACTGAGCCAGACCGGACGCGGCTACTATGTCCTGGGCATCCTGGGCGTGGGACAGGAGCCGACCAACCATGCCCTGCACGACATCGAGAAGATGAAGGACAAACTGGACAAGTGGGGCCGCCCGTTCGTGCTGCTCTTCAAGGACGAAGCGGAGGCACGGAAGTTCCAGGCGCAGAAGGGCGAGTTCCCGAACCTGCCGGCGAAGACGGTCTTCGGCATCGACAAGGACGGCAGCATCCAAAAGGAGATCGCCAGGGAGATGAAACTGCACAATGCCGGCCAGCTGCCGGTATTCATCATCGCCGACACCTTCAACCGGATCGTCTTCCTGTCGCAGGGCTATACGATAGGACTGGGCGAGCAGCTCGTGAAGACAAGCAGCAGACTGTGAGATGAATCACGGATGAAAGGGTGAAGCCGATACCCCACTGCCTCCGCATGCCACGAGGCAACCGGCGCCGGCTTCATTCCCTGGACTTCCTCTCTGACTTCTTGAAAAATGAAACGAACAGACTTTGAGATAGAAATCTGTGCCAACAGCGTGGAGAGCTGTCTGGCGGCACAGCAAGGCGGAGCAGACCGCGTGGAGCTCTGCATGGGCATCCCCGAGGGCGGCACCACCCCTTCGTACGGCGAGATAAAGATGGCAAGAGACGTGCTGACGGAGACACGGCTGCACGTCATCATCCGGAACCGGGGGGGCGATTTCCTCTATACGGAGCAGGAGCTGCGGCGAATGGCAACGGACATCGACCTTTGCCGCAGGCTGGGCGTGGACGGTGTCGTCTTCGGCTGCCTGACGGCTGAAGGCGACATCGACAGGGCCGCCAATGCGTTCCTGATGGCGCACGCAAAAGGGATGAGCACCACTTTCCACCGCGCCTTCGACCGGTGCCGCGACGCCGGGAAAGCCCTGGAGGAGATCATCGGATCGGGCTTTGACCGGATCCTCACGTCGGGACAGCAGCCCACAGCAGAACAGGGAATCCGACTGCTCCGGCAGCTCCACGAACAGGCGGGCGGACGTGTGAAGATCATGGCAGGCTGCGGGGTGAACGAACAGAACATCGCACGGATCTGCCGGGAGACGTCGCTCCGGGCTTTCCATTTCTCGGCACGCGAGCCGCAGCACAGCAGGATGGACTATGTCAATCCCTCCGTCTACATGGGGGCGGAAGGGGCTGACGAAGACACGGTCATGCTGACGACAGAGCGGAGGGTGAGGAACACCATCGAGGCGCTGACAGCCCTGCCGTGAGGAGGAATCATGCCGCCGGAAAGAGCTTCGCAGCAGCCGGAAGCGGAAGAATCTGACTGAAACCGCAGCCGGAAGAGTTTCACAGAGGCTGCAACCGGGCAGGCTTCGCAGCGGTTGCAGTCTGTCTGCCCGAGGCTCTCGAAAACAAAAAAGGTTCTTCCGTTAAATGTGTGGATGCTTTTCGTATGGCTTTAACGGAAGAACCGGAGTGATTCATTCAACAAAAACATAGCCAAGAGCGTCAACTGGCTATCCTGTTATCATCCTCCGATACAAAGACCTTTTCATTTTAATCCGTTGAAAATGCAGATAAGATTTTGAAAAAGAATTACACAATTTCAGACAAATCATCTGCGAATATAAAAGACACGTGCAAAAAACAGGTTTGCAACCAGCAGTCAATCAACTGGTTATTAAACCGTTTGTAAAAGGTGCCTGATTGGACTTCAAAAGGGCGTTAGTAACACGCTAAAGGGGCACCTGCTGCAAGTCAATCAGGCATCTTTCAGAAGCTAAAAGGGCATGTGTCAGCTTTGAACCGCATAAAAATATTTACAGACACCGATGAGATGAAAATAAGTTGTCTGCGGAAGACGTCAGAGGGCAGTCCCCGGACCGCGCACTTGAAAACAAAGCTGGCTGACCCGTATGAGGCGATACGGATCAGCCAGCCTGCAATTCCTTATTCAGCAGCCCTGCGGTACTGGGCGAGCAGCCACTGCTTCTGCTGGGCGATCGTCAGATGGCTGTTGTCGAGTTCGACGGCATCGTCCGCCTTGCGGAGGGGGGACGTCGCCCGGTGCGAGTCGATATAGTCGCGTTCCTGTACGTTCCTGAGAATCTCGTTGAAATCGGCTTCCATTCCCTTTGCCTTCAGTTCGTCGTAACGGCGGCGGGCACGCACCTCGGCGGAAGCCGTCACAAAGACCTTCAGTTCGGCATGGGGGAACACCACCGTGCCGATGTCGCGTCCATCCATGACGATCCCTTTCTCCGCCCCCATGCGCTGCTGCTGTCCGACAAGCGCCTCGCGGACGAAAGCGAGAGCGGCGACAGGGCTCACGTGCGAGGACACCTCCATGGTGCGGATGGCACTCTCTACATTCTCTCCATTGAGATAGGTGTCCGGCCGTCCCGTCTCCCTGTTCATGCAGAAACTGATGCGGATATGCTCCATCTGCCTGCGGAGCTCCTGCTCGCGGACCGTTCCGTCGGCATTGAAGAGGTGGTGGCGCAGCGCATAGAGCGTGACCGAACGGTACATGGCGCCTGTATCAACATAGATGTAGCCGATTTCCCTGGCAAGGTCTTTTGCCATCGTGCTCTTCCCACAGGAGGAGAAGCCGTCGATGGCGATGGTTATTTTCTTCATTGTTCGTTGTTTTCTTTAGATGTTGAGGGTGCTCCGGCCTCTTCCGGGAGGGGACGGCCCTGGTCTTCCAGAGGGGAAGCGGGACAGAAGCCGGGAAGCAATGACAAAATCCGGCGGGCTGTCAAATGGCGGCTATCTCGTCAAGGGAGAGGCCTGTCGCCCGGGCAATGACTTCGGAGGAGGTCCCCAAGGGACGCATCCGACCGGCCGCCCAGTCGAACCTTACGTATTTGTCGTGTTCCTCCATCTTGCTGTCCTCCTGCATTCTCCGGCCATCAAAAGACATGGCCTTCTGCAGGCCGCCCACATCGGTTACCGGCTTCCTGCGGCCTCAGTCTCCGTTCTGCTGCGACTTTTCCCATTCCTCCCATGCCCTGGCACTGGCCTTCCAGTCGGTCATCTCGCCCGCCTCGATGGCGTGCCGCTCCCGTTCGGCCTGGTCGTGCGCCTTGTCGCGTGCCCGCTTCGCCTTCATGTCGGCAATGGTGGCATCGTCGAGCACCTGGATGACACCCCTTCGGATAGCCTCCTGCAGGTCGGCCTCGCCGAAAGCCCTGCCCGGCTCGTTGAAGTCGGAGATGTTGAACTCGTAGACCGTGCGGAGGTCGTGGCGCACCAGCTTCTGCCTGGCCCGGTTGCCGGCGTTCTTCAGCCGGAGCAGCCTTGCGATCTCCTCGATTTCGTCCTGTGCGAACTTGTTTCTTCCCATTGTTTATTTTCCTGTTCTGTCAGCCGTTCCCGGACTTCCTGTCTGCGAAGATACCAACAAATTTGCAATGCTGCAAGTTTTTCAGGCTGAATATGCAGCACGGCGGCAGGTTCCAGACCGTTTTCGGATTGTCGGAAAGACAGGGACCTCCTGCCGGGACTTCCCAGCAGGGACTTTCAGGGAGAGAGATCCGCAGAAAATCATCTGGAAATTTGGCGGTTTGAAAAAGTATGGTTACATTTGCAGTCCGATTCAGCGGAATCTGTCAGAGGACAGGAGGAATACGGGATCCATCTTCCGGGATATGCCTCCTCGGACATCCTCATCACCATGGGCTTGTTTGGATTTGACGGCAAGACGAAATGGTACGTAAGCACGCGGAGCATCGTTGACTGGCTCCTAAATCTCAGTGATCGAAAAATTAATTGGCGAAAACAATTACGCTCTCGCTGCCTGACCGAAGTACAGTAGGTTACCGGCTTTATCCGGCTATCAGATAGCCGGACGGGACATCGCTCCGAGGATGTGTTTCCGAATCCGGAGATCAAGCGATGCAGATTCAATCGGAAATAGTCTGTACAGGCCTCGCTGCACAGATGAAACTTTAGAGGATAAGATGCCGGTTGGTGGTCCAGGTCTTGCCGGCATACGAAAACCGAAGGCTGGAATAAACGTGTAGAAAGCGTATGGTTTCCTTGTGCGGACGTGGGTTCGACTCCCACCAGGTCCACCAGATGTACACTGAACAAGGGGTTTCAGGGTATGGTTTCAATCAGATAATCGCCTCAGCTTGTAGAAGCTGAGGCGATTATCTGTTTCAAAGCGGGTGGTGTTCCGTGATAACGCTTCCGGCAATCGTCTGCAACGAATCACCAAGGCGAGGCGGAGGACGGTCTCCGTCTATTCCCCGATCTTCCACTCCTCGATGCACCGCCGGTCCAGGGAGAAGTTGACGCCGATCCTGTAGAGCTTCCGGCCGTCCACGGCGAAGGGGGCGGCATAGTCCTTCCCGTCGATCTGGCGGAGGGCGGCATCGGCGGAGCCGTCCAGCTTGAACTCGATGATGTAGAGGTAGCCGTGCGTGCCGATGACCATGTCCATGCGCCCGTCGCTGGTCACCCGCTCCACCTGCGTGTAGAACCCGAGCATCTTCGACACGAGGTAGAAGGCGTTCTGGAAATACAGTTCCGAATCGCCCACGATCCTGTAGTCGGTGTCGGAGAGCATCGCCGCCATGAGCCGCATGAAGTCGTCGGGGCGGCCCGCCCGCAGGGAGCGGACGAAGTTGGCGACGGAGAAGGGCGTGCTGCGCTCCGCCCCCATGTAGAAAGGAAGCAGGAAGCGGGTGAACCCCTCCTCCACCTCCTTGTTGGGGAAGCCGAGGCGGTACTCCCCGAATTCCGGGTCGTAGCCCTTGATGGTGAGGTAGCCGCTCTGGTAGATGACGGGGATGGGGTTGCTGGAGAAGGAGTCGATGCTGTTCAGCACGTCGGCCGTCGCCACCTCCTCGGTGAGGTTGGGCAGGACGTAGTCGTCGCGCTGGAGCAGTTCCACGAGGTAGGTGGGCGTGCCGGTCTCGAACCAGTAGCTGCCGAATTCCAGCTTGCTGAAGGTGTTGAGCAGGCTGAAGGGGTTGTAGACGCCGATTCCGTTCTGGCGGAAGTGGTAGCCGTCGTACTGCTCCCTGAGCCGGGCGAGCGCCTCCTCCACGGTCAGGCCCAGCCGGCCGGCGAGCTCACGGACGGACTCCCCGAAATAAGCGTGTATCTCCTCCTCCGTGATGCCGCAGAGCGACTGGTAGCGTTCGTCCATCGAGAGGTCGAAGAGGTTGTTGAGGTCGGAGAACACGCTGACCTTCCCGAACTTCGTCACGCCGGTGAGCAGGGCGAAGCGGATGTACTGGTCCTGCGACTTCAATGCACCGTAGAAGGACTTGAGGAGATTCCGGTGGGCGGCCTGAAGCGCATCGTCCCCAAGGGTCTGCAGCAGAGGTTTGTCGTATTCGTCCACGAGGATGACCACCCGCCGGCCCGTCTTCTCGGCGGCACGGCGGATGACCCCCTCGAACCGCTGGGAGAAGGTCGCCTCGCCCGCTTCCTTGCCGTAGAGCTTCTCCCACTGGGAGAGGACGAGGTTCAGACGCTGCCCGAGGACGTTTCCATGCTGGTAGTCGTCCGTGTTCAGGTCGAGGTGCAGGATGGGGAAGGCCGTCCAGTCCTTTTCCAGTTTCTCCACCGCCAGCCCCCTGAACAGCCCGCGCTTCCCCGCGAAATAGGCCTCGAGGGTGGAGAGGAGCAGGCTCTTGCCGAAACGGCGGGGACGGCTGAGGAAGTAGTATCTTCCCTGGGAGGCCAGCTGATGGATCATGGCCGTCTTGTCCACATACGTGTAGCCGTCTTTCCGCAGACTTTCAAAGTTCTGTATTCCGATAGGGTATTTCATCGCTCGTTCCTTCTTTTTATGTGGGTGTTGCAAATTGTATATGCGCCCGGAGCCGGCGGGCGACATCACCGGTCGGGCCGCACCGTTCTGATGTCACAGGCGGTATATGCTTCCGGACTGTCGGGCCGTGCAGGGATGCCATCCCTCCCCGGCGGCAAGTCTCCGTCTATTCCCCGATCTTCCACTCCTCGATGCACCGCCGGTCCAGGGAGAAGTTGACGCCGATCCTGTAGAGCTTCCGGCCGTCCACAGCGAAGGGGGCGGCATAGTCCTTCCCGTCGATCTGGCGGAGGGCGGCATCGGCGGAGCCGTCCAGCTTGAACTCGATGATGTAGAGGTAGCCGTGCGTGCCGATGACCATGTCCATGCGCCCGTCGCTGGTCACCCGCTCCACCTGCGTGTAGAACCCGAGCATCTTCGACACGAGGTAGAAGGCGTTCTGGAAGTACAGTTCCGAATCGCCCACGATCCTGTAGTCGGTGTCGGAGAGCATCGCCGCCATGAGCCGCATGAAGTCGTCGGGGCGGCCCGCCCGCAGGGAGCGGACGAAGTTGGCGACGGAGAAGGGCGTGCTGCGCTCCGCCCCCATGTAGAAAGGAAGCAGGAAGCGGGTGAACCCCTCCTCCACCTCCTTGTTGGGGAAGCCGAGGCGGTACTCCCCGAACTCCGGGTCGTAGCCCTTGATGGTGAGGTAGCCGCTCTGGTAGATGACGGGGATGGGGTTGCTGGAGAAGGAGTCGATGCTGTTCAGCACGTCGGCCGTCGCCACCTCCTCGGTGAGGTTGGGCAGGACGTAGTCGTCGCGCTGGAGCAGTTCCACGAGGTAGGTGGGCGTGCCGGTCTCGAACCAGTAGCTGCCGAAGCGCAGCCGCTGGAAGGTGTTGAGCAGGCTGAAGGGGTTGTAGATACCGACGCCGTTCTCCACGAAGTGGTAGCCGTCGTACTGCTCCCTGAGCCGGGCGAGCGTCTCCTCCACGGTCAGGCCCAGCCGGCCGGCGAGCTCACGGACGGACTCCCCGAAATAAGCGTGTATCTCCTCCTCCGTGATGCCGCAGAGCGACTGGTAGCGTTCGTCCATCGAGAGGTCGAAGAGGTTGTTGAGGTCGGAGAAAACGCTGACCTTCCCGAACTTCGTCACGCCGGTGAGCAGGGCGAAGCGGATGTACTGGTCCTGCGACTTGAGGACGGAGTAGAACGCCTTGAGGGTGGAACGGTATTCGGCCTGCAGGGCCTTGTTGTCGAGCGTCTGCAGCAGGGGTTTGTCGTATTCGTCCACGAGGATGACCACTCTCCGGCCGCTCTGCTCCACCGCCCGCCGCACAATGCCTTTGAAGCGCAGGGCGAGTGTCGTCTCCGCCGGCTCTCTCCCATAAGCCTTCTCCCATGTCGTCAGCGTGTCGTTGAGAATCTCGTCAAGACTCTCCCTGCTGCTGTACCTTGCCGTGTTCAGGTCGAGGTGCAGGATGGGGAAGGCCGTCCAGTCCTTTTCCAGCTTCTCCATCGCCAGCCCCCTGAACAGCCCGCGCTTCCCCGCGAAGTAGGCCTCGAGGGTGGAGATGAGCAGGCTCTTTCCGAAACGGCGGGGACGGCTGAGGAAGTAGTATCTTCCCTGGGAGGCCAGCTGATGGATCATGGCCGTCTTGTCCACATACGTGTAGCCGTCTTTCCGCAGACTTTCAAAGTTCTGTATTCCGATAGGATATTTCATTGTTCGTTCCTCCTTGTTGGATGGGTGCTACAAAGATAAGCATAATTTTTGTATCTATCCCCGAAAGGAAAAACATTTTCTTTGTTCCACCGGCTTCATAAAGCGACGTCTTTATGTAAAATTCCCCGAAATGGAAAAAAGCTTCTTCTTTGTTCCACCGGCTTCATCAAGCGCAGCCTTTCTATCAATTCAGTCAAATCAGGCGGATTTTGGAAGCCCCTTTCACCGCCTCCCGCCTCTCTGCCCGCATCTGATACAGACACCCTCCTGCACAGTCCCCGGCAACGGACACCGACGTTCGGGACTGTCCGGAAACCCGCAGACCCGCAGGAACAGAAAGCCCCGGCGGACAGGCGCACCCGGTCTCCCGCACCGGCGGATGCGGACTCCGCACGCCGCACCCTGCCCAGAGAAACGCCCGTGGATTTTGTTATCTATCCGACTTTTACTACCTTTGCATAGTATTAAGCTGATCAGATTATGAACATAGACAATCTCTGGAACAGTATCCACCAGGAAGACGGACTGAGCCGCACGCTCGGCATGGAGTTCATTTCCACGCCCGAAGACGATACGCTGAAGGCACGGATGGCCGTCGACGACCGCAACAAACAGCCTTTCGGCTTCCTCTCCGGCGGCGCCTCGCTGGCACTTGCCGAGAACCTCGCCGGTGTCGGCTCCATGGCGCTGTGCCCGGGAAAGATGGCGCTGGGCATCAACGTCCACGGCAACCACGTGAAGGCCATGCCCTACGGCGGCACCGTGACGGCCTACGGCCGACTCATCCATAAAGGGCATACGCTGCACGTGTGGAGCATCGACATCAAGAACAGTGCGGGCGAACTCATCTCCAGCGTCCAGGTCACCAACTACGTCATAACCCCGCAGGAGAAGTAAATGGAACCGTTCTTTGTCTATCGTGAACCGTTCGAGAAGGTCTGCCACTGCTATACGCAGCCGGAACCGCCGGCGGTGATCCGTCAGCTGCCGGAACTCGACGGACGGGAGGGATTCGTCATCGCACCTTTCAGCTGCAACACGGACTGTCCCGCCTGTCTCCTGGACGGACAGGGGGGAGGCCTCCGTCATCTGCCGCTGGACGGCAGCAACGGCTTCGAGGCCATCCCCGACTGGCAGCCGGACGACCTCACGGCAGAGCCGGCCGACTGTACCCGGGCGCATTATCATGCCGACTTCATCCGCTTCCACAGCGAGCTGGAAGCCGGAATATACCGCAAGCTCGTGCTGGCGAGGTCGGCCGTGGAGCGCAAAGCCGGAACGCTGACCCCCCGCACCGTCTTCCTCAAGGCGTGCGAGCGCTATCCACGGTCGTATATCGCCCTCTTCTATACGGCGCAGACCGGTATGTGGCTCATCGCAAGTCCGGAGATCCTGCTCCGGGGCGGTGCGGAGGGTTACCAGACAATGGCACTGGCAGGCACCATGCGGTACGAGGGGGCAGACAGGGCCTGGTCCGCCAAGGACCGGGAGGAGCAGCGGCTCGTAGCCGACTACATCCGTGCCGGTCTGCAGCCGTTCGCCGACGGAATCGCTGAAAACGGTCCTTATACGGCCCGTGCAGCGCATCTGGCGCATCTCCGCACCGACTTCCATTTCCGTTTCAGGGACGCCCTCCGGCTGGGAAGTTTCCTCTCGGCGTTCCACCCCACACCAGCCGTCTGCGGCATGCCCAAGGAGGCGGCCTGCCGGTTCATCCTCCGCAGCGAGCATCTGTCACGCAGTTATTACAGCGGCTTCAGCGGCCGGATCGGCGGCGACGGCCGTGCCATGCTCTATGTCACCCTCCGCTGCATGCAGCTCTCCCGCAACGTCTGCCGCCTGTATGCCGGCGGCGGGCTGCTGAAAGAGAGCATTGAAGAGAACGAATGGCAGGAGACGGAAGCCAAGCTCGACACCATGCGCCAGCTGCTCCGTTCCGATTAGCCTCATCGCCCATCATCATCTCCTATCATCGCCTATCACCGCCTATCATCCCCTATCCCCGCCTATGTACAGCTCCAAAGAAAACGTAAACATCCTCACCTCCCTGCTCCTGAAGGGAGGCATCACGAAGGCAGTAGTCTGTCCCGGATCCCGCAACTCGCCCATCGTCCACAACCTCTGTGCCTGCCCCGGCATTGCGTGCTACCCCGTGACCGACGAGCGGTCGGCGGCATTCGTGGCACTGGGCATGACGCTGGCCGAGAACGAACCGGTCGCCGTCTGCGTCACGTCCGGATCGGCATTGCTCAATACGGCACCGGCCGTCGCCGAAGCCTGCTACCAGAACCGGCCGCTGATCATCCTCTCGGCCGACAGACCGGCACAGTGGATCGACCAGCAGGACGGACAGACCATCCACCAGCAGGGAGCGCTGGCACCCCATGTCCGCAAGAGCGTCACACTGCCCGAACCGCACGACGACGAAGAGCGGTGGTACTGCAACCGGCTTGTCAACGAGGCGCTGGACGCCTGCATGCTGGAGGGCGGCGGACCGGTACACATCAATGTCCCCGTCAGCGAACCGCTGTCCGGCTACGGAACCCTGCAGCTCCCCGACGAGCGGCGCATCCTCCTGCACCGTGCCGTGGCCGATGCCGCACGGGTTTCGGACATGGCGGCCGACTTCTTCTGCGGAGAGAAGCCGATGATCGTGCTCGGACAGATGATACCCGAAGTCGTGGGCGAATCGCTGGAGGACATCGAGGCACTGAGGAGGGTCGCGGTCGTCCTGCAGGAGAAGCTGGCAGACGACGACCTCCGCCCGGCACAGCCCATCGACGAGGTGCTGGAGAGCATCGGCGACGACACGTCCTACCGCCCCGACCACCTTATCTATATAGGGGGCACGGTGGTGAGCAAGCGGCTCCGACACTTCCTGCGCAAGTGCGCGTGCAGGATGTCGGTCACGGTGAACGAACGCGGCGACTGCTGCGACACCTTCATGCACGCGACCGACATCCTGCAGGGGGCACCGGAGGAAGTGCTCGCCCTTCTGGCCCGCGAGGCCGAGGGGGTGGAAAGGAAAGCCTTCACCGACCGGTGGGAAAGGGCGTTCGACAGGGCCGCGGCCATCCGGCGGAATTTCCGTCCGGACTACTCCCAGCTGGCTGCCGTCAAGGCCTTCCACGAGAAGATGCAGGCGGAGGGCATCGACGGCGAACTGTTCTATGCCAACAGCTCGGCCGTGCGCCTGGGCAACATCTTCTCCAACCAGTACCTCTATGTCAACCGGGGGGTGAACGGCATCGAGGGAACACTGTCGACGGCTGTCGGCTATGCCCTTGCCCGGCAGGACGAGGAGGATGTCTACTGCGTCATCGGCGACCTGAGCTTCTTCTACGACCAGAATGCACTGTGGAACGAGCAGCTGCCGCCCAACCTCTCCATCCTGCTGCTCAACAACGGCGGCGGCGGCATCTTCCGCCAGCTGCCGGGACTGGAGCGATCGCCTTACCGGGACAGCGCCATCGCGGCCGGGCACACGGCTTCCGCCGAGGGCATCTGCCAGGCGTACGGCCTCGTCTATCTCTCCGCCCGCAACGGACAGGAGCTGTCCCGGGCACTCGACAGCTTCTTCCATGCGGAGGAGGGACCCGTCCTGCTGGAAGTCTTCACCCGCCCCGAAGCCGATGCCCGGACCCTGAAGGATTATTATCAGTCCTTTTAACCGCCCATCATCGCCCATCATCATCGCCTACCCCCGCCTATCATCGCCCATCCCCGCCTATCCCCGCCTATCATCGCCTATCATCGCCTAAAAAAATAAAATTCCTATGGAGAAAAGAGACTGGAAGCCCATAGCAGGCTTCGACTTTGAGGAAATCCTCTTTGAAGAGTATCACCACATCGCAAAAGTGACCATCAACCGGCCCCGTTACCGCAACGCCTTCACCCCCCGCACCGTGTGGGAGATGTCGCAGGCGTTCAATTACTGCCGGGAGGCGCTCGACATACGGGTCGTCATCCTCACCGGGGCGGGCGACAAGGCGTTCTGCTCCGGCGGCGACATGCACGTGAAGGGGCGGGGCGGATACGTCGGCGGCGACGGGGTACCGCGCCTCAACGTACTCGACCTGCAGATGCAGATCCGCCGGCTGCCGAAGCCTGTCATCGCCATGGTGAACGGCTATGCCATCGGCGGCGGACACGTGCTGCACGTGGTGTGCGACCTCACCGTCGCTTCAGACAACGCCGTCTTCGGACAGACAGGCCCCAAGGTAGGCTCCTTCGATGCCGGCTTCGGCGCCTCTTACCTTGCCCGCATCGTGGGACAGAAGAAGGCACGCGAAATCTGGTTCCTGTGCCGCCAGTACTCCGCCGTCGAGGCAGAACGCATGGGACTCGTCAACAAGGTCGTTCCCTTCGACCGCCTCGAGGACGAATGTGTAGAATGGGCGGAGACGATGATGGAGCGTTCGCCGCTGGCTCTCCGCATGATGAAGGCGGGATTCAACGCCGAACTGGACGGACAGGCGGGCATCCAGGAACTCGCCGGAGACGCCACCATGCTCTATTACACGCTCGACGAGGCACAGGAGGGCGGCAGGGCCTTCCTCGAGAAACGCAAGCCTGACTTCGGCAAATACCCGCAGTTCCCATAAACGGCCGACACCGGCAGAAACCGCAGGACCCGCCTGACGGAGACCTGCCTGCCAGGTGCGCAGAAGCCTGCCTTCTTCCTGGAAGGAGGCGGACGGGTCCTGCACGTGGAAAAGCGGAAAAAGACCGCAGGGAGGCAGCCCTGAAAAAGGACGGACGGTCGTTCATGGCATGGACAGGACAATGCGGGATTTCCGGAACGCCCCCTGTCAGGACCTGTCCGGAAGACCGGCGGCGGAAGAGCCGGCACGAGGGCGGCAGCCCCCTTTCACATCCCGACGCCTGGGAATCCTGTTCCCGGCCGTCGGGATTTCTGTTCCCGGCCGCCGGTACTCCTGTTCCCGACCGGTCGGGAACAGGAGTACCGCCCCGCCGGGATTTTTCCGTTTCCGACCTGACCGCCGTTCCGGCGGCCGGGCAGACAAGCCGGGGCAGCGCTCGTGCCGTGGATGCGGCACCGCCCTACAACGACAGGCGGCGGCGGTTCAGAATCCGGATGTTCTTCCCGTGGATCTCGATCGTGCCCTCCTTCTCCAGACCGGACAGGACACGGAGAAGCGAGAACTTCTGTATGCCGAACGAGTCGGCGATCTCCTGGCGGGAGCGTTCGAGGTGGATCTCGTCGCTGCCCTGCTCCCCGGCCCGTTCGAGGAGGAGGTACGCCACCTTCTCACGGACGGTGAAGAGGCTGAGGATCTTCATCTTCTTCGTCAGGAACACGTCGATGTTCGAGAGGATCCGGATGAAGTTCATGCGGAGGGTCTCGTCCGTGTCCATCAGGGCTTTCAGCGTCTCGGGCTTCATACGGAACAGCTCCACCGCCCCCTCCGTCTCCACGCTCACCGGCAGGCAGCGGTCCTTCGAGAAGAAGAAGGCGGGGGCCACCAGGTTGCCGCTGCGCAGCCGGCTCACCTCGACCTGCTTCCCCGACAGGGCGGCCATGCGGCAGATCAGCTTGCCGCTCACCACGATATCGACATGGCGGCAGGGCATGCCGGCCAGGGCATACACCTCATGGGGAGGAAGGGAAACGCACTGGTGGGGGACGTTGTCGAGCGTAAGCTCTATCTCCATCTCACGCATTCCCGCAAAAAGCGGACAGGCGCGGAGGGCTTTCATCACATTGTCATTCATAGGATGCAAAGTTAGTGGTTTTCTCGTGAAAACCGCTGCTTTAACGAGCTTTAACTTTACAGGGACACAATTGTTACCCTTCATCACAAATCTTGTTTATACTTTTGCCCTGTAAAAACATTGATAATGTCACAGAAAGAATTTAAACCTGCGATCCCCTTCGAGACCTGGGATCTTGACCTGCTTGTAGACTACGTACTCAAGTTCCATCACCGCAACACACGCAAATACGGCGGGGAGCTGCTCGGCAGACTGACCACGCTCGCTGCCGGACACCCCGAGCTGGAGCGTGCGGCGGACCACTTCCGCAACAGCATGGCCGACCTTGACGTACACTGCCAGAAGGAGGAGAACGTGCTCTTCCCGTTCATCCTCGAACTGTACCGCGCCGCGAAGCTGGGACAGGAGCACGCCCCCTTCCACTGCGGGACCATCCAGTACCCCGTCAATGCGATGATGGCGGACCACAGCGACGAAATAGAACGGCACGAGCGCATCGCCGTCCTGACCAACGACTACACCGCACCCGAGGGCGCCGGACCGGAATACGTCAGGGTGCTCGCCGACCTCCGCCGCTTCCGTGACTATCTGCTCGAACACGTCTACGTGGAGAACATGGTCATCTTCCCGCGGGCGCTGGCACTGGAATAGACCGGCAGGACCACGGCGACGGCACACGCCACGGAGCCGCCCCCCCGGAGCCGCCCGGCACGCATCATCCATCATTCATCATAAAACATCCCACAATGAAAATCAAACGTGCATACGCCCCGGCCGAAGCCGCCGACGGCTATCGCATCCTCGTCGACCGCCTGTGGCCGAGGGGCATCAGTAAGGAAAAGGCCAAGATCGACCTCTGGCTGAAGTCGGTCGCACCGAGTAATGAACTGCGCAAGTGGTTCGGACACGACCCGGAACGGTTCGCCGAGTTCGACCGCAGATACCGTGCGGAACTGGCGGAAAGCGGTGCGCTGGACGAGCTGCGGGCCGTGCTCCGGGAGCATCCCGATGCCACCCTGCTCTTCTCCGCACACGACGAGGCGCACAACAATGCGGCCGTGCTGAAGGAACTGCTGGGCGATTAGCCTCCGGACACTCCTCCGCAGCCATGGGACGGCATGAAGAAGACAGAATGTCAGCACAGACAGACAGATTGTCAGCGACGGCCGGCTGGTACGCTCCTTGCATGAGAGTCGGTACAGAACATCAGTAAACAACTAAAGTATAGGAGATTAAGATATGTACAGAAATTCATGGTTACCAGAAGTTTTCAATGACTTTTTGAACACAGCCAACATGCCCAAGGCAAATGCGACGGCACCGGCCATCAACGTACAGGAGTCTGACAAGGATTACACCGTAGAGCTTGCAGCACCGGGCCTGAGCAAGGAGGACTTCAATGTGAACATCAACAGCGACGGCGACCTGACCATCAAGATGGAAAAGAAGTCGGAAGAGAAGGAGGAGAAAGGGCACTACCTGCGCCGGGAATTTGCTTACAGCAAGTACGAGCAGACCCTGATCCTGCCGGATGATGTCCAGAAGGACGGCATTGAGGCCCGTGTCGCAAATGGTGTGCTGACCGTTGTCCTGCCTAAGATCAAGGTCCAGGAACAGAAAGTCGCACGTCAGATCACCGTCGGCTAAGCCGCGGCTCGCCGTGACAGGTATGCCTGTCTTGCAGGACGGAGGCACGCCGATGTCACGGCACCGGTTATGGAATTAAGGTGTTAACAGCCCCCGGACGCAATGCGTCCGGGGGTTTTCTGTGCCGGTACCGCACGACCGGACAGGAGGAAAAGAAAAAGAGGATGCACCCGGCAGGGCCGATAGCCGGCCTTTCGGGTGCATCCTCTCCGTCGTCTCCCCGGGGCGGGAGGCAGGGTCATGCCCTGTCTTCTACGTTGTCGCCCTCGGTGGGTTTCATCTCTTCCTCAAAGTCGGTGATGCCTGCCTTGACGAGGATCTCGTACCACTGGAGGAGTTTCTTGATGTCACTGGAATGCACGCGGTCGCGGTCGAAACCGGGCAGCACCTCGGCAAAATAGTCCTGCAGCTCCTTGGCAGAAGCCTTGCGCCAGTTGAGCGAAGCGACCTTGCCCTCTTCCTTGTCACGTACCTTTGCCAGCACATCGCCCAGAGGAATGTCCTCGCTATCGGTGAACATGGCAATATCTGCCAGGCTCGTCACACGGTCGGTGGCGAAGGCAGGCTGGCGCTTGTGGGTTTCATCAAGCGCCTCAACGATAAGATTCATTTTGCCGCGGCTTACCAGCTTGTAAAGACCCGGTCTGCCTGCAATGGAAAGAATTGTCTGTAACATTTTGATATGATCTTGTTTGTGGTTTACTTATTCTGAAATGAAAGACAGCAGCCGGTCCACCTGCGGGGCAAGCGGACACACGCCGTCGTTGACGATCTCGTAATCGCTGCGCCTCAGCACCTCCTCCTGCGGAAGCTGCCGTGCCATCCACCCGAGCGTCTTCTCGCGGCTGATGCCGTCGCGCTCCATGACCCTCCGGATGCGTGTCTCGGCAGGAGCCGTCACGCATACCACCTTGTCTATATGCGTACGGCGGTCGAAACCGCTGTCGAAGAGGATGGCGCTCTCAAGCCATGACAGTCCGGACCGCTCGAAGTCGCAGGCCACGGCCGGATGTATCACGGCGTTGACGGCCTGCACATGGCGGTCGCTGCGGAGGAGAAACTCGGCGAGGACCGCTTTCTGCAGAATGCCGCCGCGGAACACGCCGTCGCCGACAAGCTCTTTCAGCTGCCGCCGGAGCGGAAGAGACGTGCGCATCAGCTCCTTGGCATGGGCATCGCAGTCGTAGACCATAATGCCACGTTCGGCCAGCAGCCGGCAGACATAGGATTTCCCGCTGCCTATTCCTCCTGTCAACGCAACAATCATCGCTGTTCTATGAGATAATCAACCGTAGTGAGCGCCGGACGTACATTGCGCACACCGTTGGGGGAAACAAGGACATAGACATGGCACTTGTCGGCAGGATGTTCCTCGACCTCCTTATAGTTGACGACGACCCGGAAGCCCGCCGGCAGCAGTTCCCTTGTCTCGGCATTCTTCGGCATTGTACGCAGCCGGTAGGCGCCGACGACGAAATTCACGCGGACCTTTCCCGGAAAGGTCCGCAGGACCTTGTCCTCCGGCATATTGATCGCCTCAATAGGCACTTCTACGCTCTCTTCCGTGAGCACATCGGGATAGAGCCTCATCTTCACCCTGGCGGGAATGCACTTGGCATCGGCGAACCTGCGGAGGTTCACCGTCAGTTCCTTGACGTCAGTGAAATTGCTGACATGCTGCCGCTCCGTATAAACCGTCTGGATACTGTCCAGCACACCACGCGCGGCATATACTTGGACACTGTCGGGAACAAACTCGACGTGGGCAAGATAATAGTTGTTTCCCGGCGTGACGGTCCCCAACAGCCGGACAGGCACTTTCTTGTGCCGCCCGAAATTGAAAGAGAAAGAGAACTTGCCGTTCTTGACCGAAGTGATCTTCGAACTTTTAGACAGCTGGAGATAAATCTGCCGCTGTATGTCGGCCGGGGAAATTTCCCCTCTTCCCCGCCCGTCAGTATAGAGCCGGTAATCAGCGAAGACAGGCCGGAAAGCATCTTCAAGCCCATAAGCGGCAATCAGATACCCTTTGTCACGGACGGTAAAGCGGACAACAGAGTCCGGGCTGCTGGTAATGACCACATTACGGGGCACGTCGGCCATACGGAGCGGGATGCTGAATTCCCGCTCATACGTCTCGTTCAGCGTCATCACCAGCCAGAACCCGCCGCTCAGCACCAGGAAGAACAAAAAAATCAGAAACTCCTTGTTGAAGATCCTCGACAGGAAGTTTCTGAAGATACCGAACGTAAAATGCGGTCTGCTAATTTTCATCAAAAGCCCTGCTCCTTTCCCTGCCGATAAGGCTTATTTTCCCTGGTTCTGCTGCGAAGCCTGCACACTTCCGAAGACGTAACTCTTGTCGACCGTTATGACGACCCCGCGGGCGATTTCCACGTCAACCTTGCCGGTCGTCAGGTCGATGTGCTTTACGGTGCCGTAGATGCCGCCGCCGGTCACGACGCTGTCGCCGGCGGAGAGTGCGTTCTGGAAGGCGCGGATCGCCTTCTGCTTCTTCTGCTGCGGGCGGATCATGAAAAACCACATGATGGCGAAAATGGCAACCATCATGATAATCATAGGCATCGGACTGCCTTGACTGGCAGCCTGGGCTGCGAGGATAAGCGCTGTATTCATTCTATTTCTGTTGTTATGTTTTCTTTTTTCGGGGGGATAGGCGGAGATAGGAGATCATAGGCGATGATGGGCGGGGACAGGCGTTGATGGAGATTGCCACAGGGCGATGACCGCTTATCATCGCCTGTCATCGCTCATCCGCGCCGGCAGCCGGCCTGCGACTGGCCATGGCCGCCTATGCCTGTCCTTCGCCTGCCGGCTGTTCGCCGGCGGCCTGTGTGCTCTCGGCCTGGGCATTCCCGGCCTGCACATTCTCACCCTGCACATTCTCGGCCTGGGCGTTTTCGGCCTGGGCGCGCCGGGCGGCGCGCTGGGCGGAAGTCTGGGCGATGGTGGGGCGGCGTCCCTCACGGCGGGGTGCCCTGTCGTCCGGCCGGACATTGTGCGGACGGCGCTGACGGGGCTCCGGCATGGGTTTCAGCATCTTGCCGGTCTGGACAAGATGGCGCGCGATGGTATCGAGCATGCCGTTGATGTACCCGCCGCTGCGCGGCGTGCTGTACAGCTTGGCGAGGTCGACGTATTCGTTGATGGTCACCGACACCGGGATGTTAGGGAATGTGAGCATCTCGGCGATGGCGATCTGCATGATGACGACATCCATGTAGGCCAGCCGGGAGAAATCCCAGTTGCGGCTCGACTCGCTCATGTAATGCTGGTAGTCGTCGGCATTGAGGATCGTAGCCCGGAAGAGCTTGACGGCAAAGTCACGGTCCTCCTCGTCCCGGTACTCCGGCAGCAGCTCCTGGTCCTCCCCGTTGGCGGGGTCGAAGCGTTTGATGGTCTTGATGACGAAGGTGTCCACCACCTCCTTGTCGTCGTTCCAGTAGAGGCTCTTCTCCTCCAGCACGGCATCCAGGTCGGCATTCTCCTGGATGAGCGTGCGGTAGATCCTGCGCCACACCTCCCGGTCGGCCTCGTACGAGTTCTCCTCGTCCTGCATGTATTCCTGGTAGATGGTGCTCTGCTCTATCTGGTCGCAGAGCTTGCGCACCGCCTCCATGTCGTCTTCCCAGCGGCGTTTCTGGTTTTCCATGAAGAGGTTGAGCTGCTTGTTCGCCTCCAGCTGGACGGCGAACCTGTTGTCTGCGAAACGGCGCGAGGGAGCCTCCGTCCCCTCGCGGGCGGCACGGGCGGCGGCGATTTCCACACGGTGCCGCTCCTCCTGCGTGACAGATACAATCAAAGCCAGGAGGTAATTATAGAGGTCGTACGCCTTCGCCAGGCTGAAAAGCAGTTCCTTCTCAGCGTTGTCCATATTCCTGTTGCCGTTCTGATAGTATGCGTAGGTTAACTGGACAATCTTGATTCTTATTAATTCCCTATTGATCATTGTCTGTTCTAAAGATTGTGTTTCGTATTGAATTCTTTATTTTGCAAATGTAGGGATTTTCCGCCGTACGTGCAAACAATACCGTCTTTTTCTGTGTTTTTTAAGACAATACTTGGCCAATCCGGGGAAAAGAAGTACCTTTGCAGCGCTTTTTGCAAATTGAGGACTGAAAATTGCGGACACCCGTCGGATTCCCGGTTTCCCGGTCTCTCAGTGTGTGATGGCGAATTAACGTTCATATTAATTTAGAGTAACACAGAATTATGAAAGAAATCAAAGTATCAGGTCAGAAGCGTACGGACCTTGGAAAGAAAGCTTCAAAACTGCTCCGCAAGGAGGGTCTCGTTCCCTGCAACCTCTATGGCGAGGCGCACAAGGACGGCAAGCCGGTAGCAGTCTCCTTCGCCGCTCCGATGGCGGAACTGCGCAAGGTGGTCTACACACCGCACATCTACGTCATCGAGCTGGTCATCGACGGCGAATCGCACACGGCGGTCCTCAAGGAACTGCAGTTCCACCCGGTAACGGACGCGCTGCTCCACATTGACTTCTACGAGGTCAACGACCAGAAGCCCATCACCATCGGCGTTCCCGTGAAGCTCTCCGGCCTGGCACAGGGTGTACGCGACGGCGGACGCATGAACATGTCGATCCGCAAGATCAACGTCAAGGCGCCGTACCAGCAGATTCCGGAGCACCTCGACATCGACGTGACGGGTCTCCAGCTGGGCAAGAGCATCAAGGTGGGCGAACTGAGCTTCGAAGGGCTCGAGCTGGTCACGCCGAAAGAGGTGGTCGTATGCTCCATCAAGGCGACACGTAACTCCATCCAGGCCGCAGCTGCCGCCGAGGCGGAAGAGGCTGCCGAATAACACACAGGCCCTGTCCTGAAGATTCCCGCGCGGAAGACGCCGGAGGGAATCTTCGGCAGCTGCCATGACGAAAAAGACAGAACTTTGGACAAGTATTTGATCTGCGGACTGGGCAACCCCGGACAGGAGTACGAGGGGACCCGGCACAACACAGGATTCATGGTATTGGACGCTTTCGCAAAAGCGTCCAATATTGTTTTTGAGGACAGGCGCTACGGATTCATCGCCGAGACAGCCGTCAAGGGGCGGAAGGTCATCCTCCTGAAACCCACCACCTTCATGAACCTCTCGGGGAACGCCGTGCGCTACTGGCTCAACAAGGAACACATCGACCAGCGCCGCCTGCTCGTCGTCTCGGACGACGTGGCCCTGCCGGCGGGCGCCTTCCGCCTGAAAGGGAGCGGATCGGACGGCGGCCACAACGGACTGGGGCACATCCAGCAACTCATCGGCAGCGACTACGCCCGCCTGCGCATGGGCATCGGCAACGACTACCCGCGCGGCGGACAGATAGACTGGGTGCTGGGACATTACACCGACGAGGACCTGGAAGCGCTCCGGCCGGCCGTCGACACGGCCGTGGAAATCATCAGGAGCTTCGTCCTCGCCGGCATCGACATCACGATGAACCAGTTCAACAAACTCGGAAAGAAATAACCTACCCACCGATTGCAAACACAGGAAGAGCAGATGAACGACATCGCAAGAATAGACAAATGGCTCTGGGCTGCACGCATCTTCAAGACCCGCTCGACAGCCGCGGACGCCTGCAAGAACGGACGCGTCACCATCAAAGGCGTGAACGTAAAGCCCTCCCACACCATCAAGGCGGGCGAGGTGGTGTGCGTCAGGAAACCTCCCGTCACCTACTCCTTCAAGGTGCTGAAGACGATCGAGCAGCGGGTCGGTGCGAAATTCATCCCCGAAGTCTATGAGAACGTGACCGAGGCCAAGCAGTACGAGCTGCTGGAGATGAGCCGCATCAGCGGATTCGTCGACAGGGCGCGCGGCACGGGACGGCCTACGAAGAAGGACCGCCGGCAGATGGAGGCCTTTGTCGACCCTGCCCTCTTCGGATTTGAAGACGACGGGGACGACGAGGACTTCTCCTTCTGACCGGGGAATCTTTCGGTTCTTCCGTTAAATGCGTAGATGGGAGAATAAAGGCTTATGCACTTGCAGGGTATGACAGTCCAGAACCGGACGGTCTTGCAAAGGAGGATGAACTGAAAGATAAAATGCAGGAAAGGCAGACAGATACGATGCCTGACCATCAGCCCGTCTTTCCGTCTTCCACAGACAACTTGTTCCCATGTCATCGGTATTTGTAAACTGTTTTCATGCGGCCCGAGCTGACACATGCCCTTCCGGCTTCTGGAAGATGCCTGACTGACTTGCAACAGGTGCTCTCTTAGCGTGTTATTAACGCCCTTTTGAAGTCCAATCAGGCACCTTTTACGAACGGCTTGACAACCAATTGACTGACTGCCGGTTACAAACCCGATCCTGGCACGGATTCTTCTTATTTGCAGATGATCTGTTTGAAATTATGTAATGACTTTTCAAAAATTCCGTCTGTATTTCCGACGTATTAGAATGAAAAGGTCTTTGTACCGGAGGAGGACAATAAAATAGACAGTTGACGGTCCTGGCTATGTTTCTGCTGAATGAATCACTTCGGTTTTTCCGTGAAAGCTATGCGGAAAGCATCCGCGCATTTAACGGAAGAACCAATCTTTTTCTCTTTATTTGGCCATTTCGTTTTTTTTGTATAAGTTTGCAGAGAAAAGGAGAAGAAGCGGGAGAAAAGGCCATCCGGACGGACCGGACGACGGCCATTTACCGTCCGGCGGCGGCACGGCGGCGCATCCCGATGCCGCTCACCTCATTACAGCTAACCTCATCATGACAGATATGAAACAGAACCTCAAGAATGTCGTGCTTGCCGCAGGGCTTGCCTGCACGGCACTGACGGGTCAGGCGCAGAACGCAGGATCCAAGACCACACAGACGGTCACGAATTCGCTTATGAAACAGAGTACACTACCTTTCAATGCTCCCGACTTCAGCCGTATCAAGGATGAGGACTATCTCCCTGCCATCAAGGCAGCCATCGATGAGCAGAGAGCGGAGATAAAGAAGATTGCCGACAACAAGCAGAAGCCTACCTTCGCAAATACCATCCTGGCTTACGAGCGGAGCGGGAAGGACCTGGAGCGTATTTCAAATATTTTCTATGCGCTGGTATCAGCTGACAAGACGCCTGAGATTGAAAAGGCGCAGGAAAGTATCGGTCCGCTGATGTCGGAGTTTGAGAACGAGACAAAGTTCAACCAGAAGTTCTTCCGGCGCATCAAGTATGTCTACGACCACGAATACAAGACGCTCAAGGGCGAGGACAAGAAGCTGCTGGAAGTCATCTACAAGGACTTCACCCACGCCGGTGCCCTGCTCCCGAAGGAGAAGATGGCACGCATGCAGGAAATCAACAAGGAACTGGCGAAACTTCAGCAGGAGTTCGGCAATATGCTTCCAAAGGCTGCCAACGAGGCCACCGTGTGGGTCAGCGATGTGAAGGAGCTGGCAGGACTCAGCGGGACCGGAATCGCCCAGTGCAGGAAGGACGCCGAAAGCCGCGGCGGCAAGGCGCCTTACTGCATCGTGATTACAAACACTACGCAGCAGCCTGTCCTCGCAAGCCTTGAGAACCGCGCCCTGCGCGAGCGTGTCTATAACGCTTCCATCCACCGTACGGACGGCACGGGGGCTTACAACGCCTTCCCCGTCATCGTGAAGATTGCCCGTCTGCGTGCGGAGAAGGCACAGCTGATGGGATACAAGAACTATGCTTCCTACTCGCTCGAGAGGGCTATGGCGAAGAACACAGACAACGTCTATGCCTTCCTGCGCCAGATGATCGAGGCATACAGGCCAAAGTCGGAAGCGCAGACAAAGGCCATCGAGGAGTATGCACAGAAGACAGAGGGCGCAGACTTCCGTCTCCAGCCCTACGACCGCTTCTATTATTCGGCAAAGATGAAGAGGGACCAGTGCAGCTTCTCTGATGATGACGTGAAGCCTTACTTCAACCTTGACTCCGTGCTCGTGAACGGCATCTTCTATGCTGCTCACCGTGTCTACGGCCTCAGCTTCCGCGAGCGCAAGGATATTCCTACCTATCACAAGGACATGAAGGTGTTTGACGTGATGGATGCCGACGGCAGGCAGCTGGCGCTGTTCTACTGTGATTACTTCCGCCGCCCGACAAAGCGCGGAGGGGCGTGGATGAGCGCCTTCCTCAAGCAGAGCGGCGACCGCCAGCAGAAGCCGCTGGTCTACAACGTATGCAACTTCGCCAAGGCACCGGAAGGTCAGCCGACACTCCTTACATGGGACGAGACACAGACGATGTTCCACGAGTTCGGACACGCCCTGCATGGGATGCTTTCTAACTGTAAGTACAACACGCTCAGCGGTACGTCCGTATCACGTGACTTCGTGGAGATGCCGTCACAGTTCAATGAGTCGTTCGCAAGCATACCGGAGGTGTTCAACCACTATGCACGCCATTACAAGACCAACGAACCGATGCCGGACGCCCTGCGTGAGAAGATGCTCGGCTCGCTCAACTTCCTTTCGGCTTACGCACTGGGCGAGAACCTTGCTGCCACCTGTGTGGATATGGCATGGCATTGCCTCACACCTTCCGAGGCTCCGACAGCCGAAGAGGCGCCGGCCTTCGAGAAGAAGGCGCTGGCTGAAATCGGCCTGCTGAACAATCAGATTCCTCCACGCTACTCTGCCTCTTACTTCAACCACATCTGGGGCGGAGGATATGCAGCTGGTTATTACAGCTATCTGTGGAGCGAGGTGCTGGCCGTGAACATCGCCGACTACTTCGAGGCTCACGGTGCCCTGACACGCAAGGTGGGTGATGACTTCCGCCGGAAGATTCTCTCACGCGGCAACACCTGCGACCTGATGACGATTTTCTCCGACTTCACTGGGCTGAAGGCGCCTGATACAAAGGGATTGCTCAAGGCGAGGGGGATGTAATGCCTCACCCCCCTGCAGCCCCTCCCCCGTACCCCTCCCCCGAAGGGAGGGGAGTGATTACTCTCACTTGCCAAAAATAAAAACTGCAATGAAAAGCAAACCGCAATCAACAGGACATATCACTCCCCTCCCTTCGGGGGAGGGGCAAGGGGGAGGGGTTCTTCTTCTTTTTTTCATCTTCTTCTTGGCCCTCGCCACACGTGCCCAGAGCCTATGCGTCATTGACGGCATACCCTTACCCGACTCCCTCCTGCATGTCACCGTCACCGAGATGCGCTCGGATTCTGCCAGACAGATCGTTTCACATAGACTGGGACTTATTCCGCCCCAAGCCATCGAATCCATACAGACATTCCCGGCAGAAGAGCAGATAAAGAAAGGTAAAAACACCACATTCTGCAAGCCGCCCGAAGACATCATCATCATAAGAACCAACTCCCTTGCAGAGCTGCAGTGGGTAATAAACGGAAAACCGAGGAAACCCCGGAAAAAGTTGACCATCATTGATTATAAGCTCTCACCCCAACGTATGACGGAGGCATTGCCAAGGGGCATCAAGTCCACGGACATAGTCTCTGCCGACATCCTTACTTACGCAAACGATCCGCGGCTGGAAAAACACCCGGCAATCGTCATCAAGACAAAGAACAGAAATGAAAGATAACAGCGTTCTCAAAAACACAAAAGAGAAGCCGCAGGGGGCTTCCTTCATCTCCCGCTCGCTTTCCCTCCCTCTCCAAAGCGTATCGGCCGTTCTCACCTTACTCGATGAGGGCTGTACGATTCCCTTCATTTCCCGCTATCGTAAGGAGCGGACGGGGAATCTTGACGAGGTCCAGATAACCAATATAAGCGAACTCAATGAACGGCTGGAGGAACTTGGCAGACGGAAAGAGACGGTCGTCAAGACCATCCGTGAGCAAGGGAAGCTGACAACGGCGCTCGAGAAGCAGGTCCGGGCGTGCATGGACGCCGCGGAACTGGAGGACATCTACCTCCCCTACAAGCCGAAACGGCGCACACGGGCACAGATCGCACGCGGGCAGGGACTGGAACCCCTGGCTACCCTGCTCCTCCTCCAGCGTGAACAGCATCCCGGGGAATGTGCCGGACGATTCGTCAAGGGCGACATCAAGGATGCCGGCACAGCCCTCGCGGGGGCTTCGGACATCATCGCAGAGATCGTTTCCGAGAACCAGCAGGCACGCAACACCGTCCGGGCCGCTTACCGGCGGGAGGCCGTCATCACATCGAAGGTCGTCAAGAAGATGCAGGACACCGACGAGGCGCAGAAGTTCGCTGATTACTTCGACTTCTCCGAACCGCTCCGCCGATGCAACAGCCACCGCCTGCTTGCCATGCGGCGAGGCGAGGCACAGGGCATCCTGCGTGTAAGCATCACGATTGACGGCGAGGAATGTATCCGCAAGCTCACCCGACAGTTTGTACGTGGACACGGAGCCTGTCAGACCCTCGTCAGCCAAGCCGTTGAAGACTCCTTCAGACGTCTTATCAATCCGAGCATTGAAAACGAATTTGCCGCCTTGAGCAAGGAGCGTGCCGACGAAGAGGCCATCAAGGTGTTCGCCGAGAACCTCCGCCAGCTGCTCCTCTCCCCGCCGCTCGGCCAGAAGCGCGTCCTCGCCCTCGACCCGGGATTTGCCAACGGATGCAAGATCGCCTGCCTGGACGGACAGGGCAACCTCCTCCATCACGAGGTCATCTATCCCCATCCTCCCCGCAATCAGGCCAGACAAGCCGCGGAAGCCCTGCAGAGGATGATAAGCACGTACAGGATTGAGGCGATTGCCATTGGTAATGGTACGGCAAGCAGGGAGTCTGAAACATTCATTAGTAATATTCTCCAAAATTCGGCAAATAACTTTGGAAACATCTTAAAATATGTGGTAAGTGAGGACGGCGCCTCCATCTATTCCGCCTCTCCCGCGGCCCGTGAGGAGTTCCCGGACGAGGATGTGACCACACGTGGAGCCATATCTATCGGTAGACGGCTGATGGACCCACTCGCTGAACTCGTGAAGATTGACCCGAAGAGTATCGGTGTAGGACAATATCAGCACGATGTCGACCAATCAAAGCTTAAGCGTTCACTCGACCAGACGGTGATGAGTTGTGTCAACCAGGTGGGGGTCAACCTCAACACGGCCTCCCGGCACCTGCTTGCCTACGTCAGCGGACTGGGACCCGCACTGGCCGGGAACATCGTAGACTACCGGCGGGAGCACGGCCCCTTCACCTCCCGGACACAGCTCAGGAAGGTGAAGCGCCTCGGCGAAACGGCCTACCAGCAGTGTGCCGGCTTCCTGCGCATCGACAATGCCGAGAACCCACTCGACAATTCCGCCGTACATCCGGAGAGCTATCCCATCGTCGGGCAGATGGCCAGGGACCAAGGCTGTACGATAAAAGAACTCATCGCCTCTCCCGGACTCCGCAGGAACATCCGGCTCGACAGATACGTCACAGACCGCATCGGGCTGCCCAGCCTGAAAGACATCCTCGGTGAACTGGAAAAGCCCGGACGTGACCCGCGCGGAGCGGTCGAGGCCTTCGAGTTCGACAAGAACATCCACACCCCCGGCGACCTCACCGTGGGGATGGAACTCCCGGGCATCGTGACGAACATCACCGATTTCGGGGCTTTCGTCGACATCGGAGTCCACCAGGACGGACTGGTCCACATCTCCCGGCTCGCCGACCGCTTCGTCGCCGACCCCACGCAGGTCGTCCGCCTCCATCAGCACGTCCGCGTCCGTGTCGTAGAAGTCGATATGCGGCGCAAAAGGATCGGACTGAGCATGAAGAATATCAAACAATAAAAATATATGAATCAGACAAAGAAAATCCTTGTTTACTCAGGCTGCATCGCATTTACCGTCCTGGGCGTATGGCTCCTTACCGCAGAAGCGCCCACCGCAATGTATCCGCTCTGGAAGACAAGACTTGCCGGCATCCTGTCCATCATCTTCTTCGGCGGGGGCGGTTTGTTCATGGCTTGTAAAAAGGTAAAGCTCCGCATAAACCATAAGAAAGAAATAGAATTTACCGACAGAGGCATCTCCATCTGCGGAGCCAGGGAAATACCATGGAACGAGATTGCCGGCTTCGCCCTCATACGTTTTAAAGGCAACAGGTTGATAACCATCCAGATGAAAGATCCTGAAAAGGTTATCGCAAACGAACCTTCGTGGATAAAACGCAAGACCATGGAGTATAACCTGAAGACCATCAACGCCATCTACTCCTTCCCGGCCTGTATGATGGATGGACGGGCAGAGGAAGCACTTGCACTGTGCAGACTGAACCTGGCGGAACATCAATGCCATAACCGATAACAACTCCCGACAGTCAGCATTAACCTCTATAATATGGATGAAGACAGATTACTCTACATCAGTTCCATCATCTGCGCACTCCTCACCCTCTATCAGATATTCAGCCGTCAGAAAGGAACAGGTGTCTTGTCTGCTATCGTACTGTCAGGTTACTCTCTCCCGCTCTACTATCTCTTCTTCTTTCGTTCAGAAAACGGGGCAGGACTCACATGGTGGTTTTGCCTCCTTGTGCTCAACCTGATGTACATCCTCTCAACCGTGGCACACATCATTTTCAAGTACATCAAGGGGAAACGGACGGCAATGTAACCCCCCTTGAAATCAACAGACCGACCTATGGGAATGATGCTTGTTCTTGCTTTCTGGATCGTCGCCATCCTGCTGCTGTCCCTGGCATCAGGCCTGCTGACGCTTCCGTTTTCCTGTCTCCTCTGCAAAAGACAGAGGAAAAGAAAGATGCTCCTCTGTTTCCTCACGCCGGGAACAGCCCTCTGCACCTATGCCGCAGGCAGCTTCGTATGTATGGTTGTCATAGCGGTCATCCTCGGGACGGATATAGGTATTGGCGACAGCTGGAGCGCAGCGCTGAAGAATCATTACGAACTTGCCAGCACGGACGCGCCCGAAAACGGAGGCATCTGCAGGAAAGACGATCCCTGCGGCGAAGTGCTGGTATCGGAAGTCACACACCTGCAAGTTCTTGGCGATTCCGTCATCGGAAAGGCAGACGGAAGCTACTTCATCTTCAACCTGAAGAACGGAGCCCATACTGACAGCCTTACCTATCAGGAACTTACAAGACATATCAGCCCTTCCACCATCCACCTTGTTGACAACAGCACCTATTACTGGGAACAGAGAAAAACCGCCTATGCCATCGCCGGCGTCCTATGCCTCCTGCTGACCGCTCTCTCCGTATGGCTTCTCTGGCGGATAGGTCTGCACGGCTTCCAGAAAAAGTGACAGGAATTATGAATCGAATCTCCAGGGATCTGGCGTGATGAGGTCTGTCCCGTGCGCAGATGACTTTGATGGAATATCACACAGAGGCAGAGAGCGGACGGAGGTAAAAACCATAGAGCGGAGGCAACGCCGGCGCATGGGCAACGGAGGTCATCGGAGAGTTTTATCAGGGCATTTGCCGGTGAGAATGATGAATGGCGTTTATCCAAAAACAAAAGAAACCCTTACGTTACTTCTCTGTCGCTCTTTTGTGCCGCCGGCACTTCCGTGACAGCCTTTTCCCTCCGCTTCTCCGTGTACCTTATTATGTAGCAGGCCTGCTTTGTCACTCCCTATTCCGGAAGAACCAGAACGACAAGCCGCACCCTTTCCCATCCGAACGAATCCGAGCGGACGCCGGTATCCATCAAACACAGAACCGGCCGACCGCCATCCAGCGCCCGGACCCGAAGCCGGACTGTCTGCCAGTGACCCTCCCATAACTCCCTGCACTGACCGGATGAATCATGAGCGCGCCACCTCCCGGGCTGACTGCCGGTTTCTACCGGCAAGATTCAGCAAAGGCGCAGAGGGGAGACAGGCCTCTCTTGAGACATTATCTTAAAAGAACATCTGAAGCCTGTGATGAGACCGAAGCAGGACTCCCTTATAGGGATCCTCGGAAAGCGTAACCTGTTGATGATCAAATATGCGGTTCCGGGACAAACAGAGTTTTGCAGCGGTTTCGTAATATACGCAAGATCGTACAGGAATACCCCTACCTCCTGAAGAAGGCGCCGGAGGAGACTTTCCGCCTCACGGCCTCAATCAGAGAAGCCGTGTATCTGCCCTTGGGAATCCTGTCGATGACGGCCTCTTTGAATCCCGTCGGCAGGAAACCTCCGGGAATCCATAACGCATTCGCCCCGGCTTCATTCCCCGACGGCATCCTCAACCTCAGTTTCCTGGGCGCAGGGATGTCGATCCGCACCAGGACCCTGCCGTCCCAGGCGCCGGGAGGAATCCCCAGTTCGCGTTCTATCAGAGACAAATCACCATGACTTATCAACAAGACGCTGTCCATCTCGGCCTTTGTCATGACGAACTGGCTGTTGTCCGACTTCCCGATAGAGTCCCCGCCATGACGGTCTAACAGTTCCTTGGAAACGATACAGGAGGCTCCACGCCTGAAAGATTTCAGATGCCGCCTTATATACCTTCTTTTCAGATAGGTTCCGGGGGCAGGCCTTTTCCCTTTCGGCAGCCTCAGTATGATGTCTTTCGACCAGCCCTTGAGGAAACATTCGGCGGGAGCACCGCCGTGCCCGATAGACACACGGCACGCAGTCTGCCCCTCTGTCGCCCGGACGACGGCCTCCGATAATGCGGAATCCTGTGCGGACAGGCAGCAGACAGAGTCCCGGACAGAGTCCCGGACAGGAGGATATTGGGCGCAGACGGTCTGCCCCGCCCCCATATAGAAGAAGAGGAGCGATACGAAATAGCTGAACCATCTGCCTGCACTCATGCCCATACTGTCTTTTAAATACCGCAGGGTCTCCCTCGTACCTGCCTTCCCGACACGCAGAGACTCCGGCCTCACGCATTGACGGACAAACCGTAGACGAAAGGCCGCCCTGCAGATGCAAATTTAATGGATATTCTGATAATACAGCCATCTTATTGAAAGAAAGTTCTTGTTTCCCTCCTCCTTTCCGTTCCCTGCTCCTTTCCGTTCCCTACTCCTGTCCGTTCCCTACTCCTGTCCGATCCCTGCTCCTGTCCGTTCCCTACTCCTTTCCGTTTTCGACTCCTGTCCGTTCCCTGCTCCTGTCCCATCTTTCCGTTCTCCCTCTTCTTTTCCTTCTTCCTTTTCTTTTTCTTCTTCCTCTTCTCCCTTTCGAGTCTCCCCTGCCTCCCCGGTCAGCTTTGTAGAAAAACCGTAACGGCGCAGGAGGAAAAGCACGGGCAGCAACAGCGGCAGATCCTAAAGATACCGCTGATGAATTTTTCCTTTCAGGCGGCAGATTCTGCTTTCTTCTTAAAAGCACAGAGACCCGAACGACCGGAAGAGAAAGCTGAAGATGCCGTATAAAAGCGAAAATCACAATGTCTGCAAGAGCGGACAGCGGATAATCCGCATTCGCACGAAAGACACATGGCGGCGACGATGCCCTCGCATCAACGCACCCTCGCCGACCGCTATCCGGTGTGGAATCTTAGAACACACCTCAACTGATTTTCCTATCACCGTCCGGCAACACTTAAAGTTCGCGGATTTCCATACGTCAGAACATTCAACCGACAAGCCCGAAGGGTCTTTGGAGAAACTGCCTGCACCAGAGAAAGTACATCGGCCTTCGCCGTTCATCGCAAGTCGCCGCAAGTCGTCCCCATCCAGACTGCGAATCGCAAACGTGTGCGCCATCCATGCGTCCGGTGCTTACCGACAGCACGATCACTGCCTGGAATCAGAACGGGCGGTGTCAGGAATCAGCATGGTCGGTGTCAGGAATCAGCACTGCAGTGTACTGGATTTAGTTGACAGTTTTGGTTCTTAAATTAAATACACTGCAAGATGATTTCTAAAATGTATCTAATTGAAAATAAAGAAGTTACCTCGTTAGCATAACTAAACAGGTAACGATTTGGAAACGAGCGAAGTACTATTAATCGCATATTTCTACATCAACAAAGAACGCTTGTTATTCTATTTGCAAAGATAATCATTTACTTTGAATAACAAGCGTTTTTGATAAGACTTTCGTTCATTTGTGTCATCATTGAGTTTTTTGGTGATTGGAAATAGAGAAGAGCTAGCTTTTATATACCTCTTCCTCTTTTCTTCTTTTTCTTGGCTTGGCTTCTGAGTTTTCGTTGCCAAGCCATCTCTGCATAATCATCACCGTGTGTCTGTGGATTAATAAGTCCACCTGCCCCCGAAATCATTTCTTCGGCTGCATTCAAGGCAGTGCTTGCTACATTTCCTACGGCTTGTGCAATGGCTGAACTTTCGTTTGTTTTTGTAGGCGGTATGTATGAACGACTGGGAGGAACAAGTTGATAGCCTGTGTCTGATTGAACTTTATTCTTTGTAGTCTTGTCTGCTATTGTGTGAGCTTTTGTTATCGTCTCCTTTGTCTCGGCTTTATTGGCTACTTCAAAGTTCTTTTGCAAAGAGTGGTATCCGAACTCTCTGCCGATTTCGGAAGCCTTGAATGTCTGGCCACAGTAGGAGAACTTCAAACCATAGATTTTTCCCTGTTTGTTCTTCATGCGCTCTATGATAATGTTGTTCTTGTTCAATTCGAAGAGAAACATGGAGTGCCCTGATATGCCACCGCCTTTATTTTTGTCCAACAAGGCATAATAGATTTGCTGTAATTCTTTCTTTGTTTGCTCTCTCGTCGGATTGGATTTTGCTTTTTGATACATCCTTTCAGCCTTTACTTCCTTTGCAATGGTCAAACCTTTCGAGCGGCTTATTTCCTCCGCCACTCTTGCTGCCCTGTTGCTCACAAAGGTAGTATCATAGACGTCTCCATACAGGCTGATGCGGTTGACAATGATATGGATGTGTCTGTTATCGGTATCCTTGTGTGTTACCGCTACCCATTGGTGGTTGTCAAGTCCCATTTGTTTGGCAAACAGATGGGCTATCCTCATAAGTTCAGATACGGGCAGTTCCTTCTCGTCTTGTGGTGCGATACCGATTTCAATGCGGAGGAACTTGTTTCTGCAACGACTGTTATAATCGCTGACCACTTTCATTTCCTCATAGATTGCTTTCGGTTCTCTGCTGCAAAGATTGTGGAAGGCAAGCCGATTACCGAGCTTTCCCTCTCTGAAAATATAATCCAAAGCCGTGCTGCCATGCGCTATCGCCTTACATTTTCCTATCATCTCTCGACATATTTAAGACCTTATATATTTCGTCGTCCACACGAAAATGCGGGTCGTAAAATCGCTTAAATGCTTCTTTGGCACATAGCGAAAGGTTCTGTGTGATATGTACCCATCTCTCATCCTTGACTTTAATAAGGTTGGAAATCTGCCCATAGAACTTTCCCGTATGCTGGAGTATGGCAATGGCTTCCCTCTCATAGTCTGTCATCTTAGAAACAGCTACCACTTCGCCATTAAGGATCATTTCACGGCAGTATTCCGAGAACTTCCGTCCCGTGCTTTCCGCCTTTGACCTAATACGCTGCTTCTCCTCTCTTGTACATCTTATCTTGATGAACTCCGTCTTGTTCATCTTCTGCTTTTCCTTATTCTGTTGCTGCCATTTGGCAGTCTTTCTATTATATCTGTTCATATAAGTTTCTTTGAAAGTTAATCATCGTAGATGATTTGTTATTGCTTAATTTCTGAACACTGACCGATGAGAACGGAGTGATTACGGTCTAATCTCCCCGACAATTAAACGAGGGGAGCAAGCGCAGTTTGTGGGTACAAACTGACGTCTTGCAATGTCAGCTAACGAAACGTTTATGCATAAAGCGTTTTGCCGTCCAAAAACGAATGCCGTGCATTCAGTATCTAACTGCGTTCGTGGTATTCCCTCCGTTCAATGTATTCAGCAAAAAACTGTTATCGGTACTACCCTAAAACGGTCGAGGATTTTGAGTGAAAGGAACGTCCCTTTTTCTGAAAACCGTCAACCTTTTTCTTGAGGTTCACAGTTTTCTCCATTTCTCTACATCCTCACCGTATTCCTCCAAATGGATGCGCACAAGGTTTTCGATAAAGCTCGACACGTTGGAACCCTTGTCACCCAACCTACGGACAATGAAGTCCGCACGTTCCTGTGTCTCCCTGCTCAGGTAAACCGCCTTTCTCTCACTTAGCTTTGTTGGAACAAGGAACGCCTGCTTGTATGCGTCGAGTGTCTCTTTCCTCATCTTGGCACTGATGCGTTTTTGAACGGTTGCATGCTCAGTATGCTGTGCAGGTTCGGATGGCGTGGGCTGTTCTATGGCATGTTCTGTTTCTTGTTGTTTTTGCTCTTGAATATTTTTCATTCCCTTTGCCCGAAATTCAGCTACAGTTTGTTCACTTGAACTTTCAGCTTGGCTCATACTGAAAGATTTCCTGATGGTATTTTCCATTTCCTCTTTGCTGACTGTTTTCTTTTCCATACCTCTATCTTATTTTAAGTTTGACTTGTTTTCTTTTGTTACTTGTATTGGGAGTTTTCTCCAACTTTTTCTGTTGCTCACGGACACGACTGACATGAAACTCGTTGAGGTCTTTGAAGTCTCTATAATACACTGCCATATCTTCTACCTTAAAACCTGTGTTTACAAATTCCTGCACAGCTTTTCGACCTGCATCGTCATTATCAAAAAAAGCACGAACAGAGGTTATATTTCTTTTGTTCAGGTAGTGAATACTTCTTACAACATTACTCACGGAATTCATCACAAGGCATTGGTTGGTTACTTCCCCTTTCATTGAAAGAAAAGAGAGAAAGTCCATAAATCCCTCGAATAGGTAGACAGGTTGCGCCTTGTTCTCAAATATCGGGGTGATGTCTTTCGGGGCGACTGTTCCCTTAAACAAATGATTGTCCCGTAGTTCATAACCACCCGAAGAATTGGCAAAGCCTATAGCTTCATATCTTCTTCCTCTTACCTCGTAACTGATACATTTGAGAAATGGTGTTGCCTTTTCTAAATTAATACAGCGTTCCTTTTTGAGATACTCCTGCAGGTGCGGCGGCAAGGTGTCTGATATGCTTATCAGTCTCCTTGTTCCGCTTGCTTGTCTTGTAGTTGTCTGGTTGAGACCAATACGGGGTTCAGTCTTTGAATAGCTGTGCGCTGTATTATCGGAAGCGTTCTGCCCCAAACGGCAGATGGCTTCAGATAGCGTGCAGTCCTCCAAGCGCATACAAAGGTCTATGATACTTCCACCTCTGCTTTCGGCATAGTCTATCCAAAGGTTCTTTTCCGTGTCCACCTTGAAACTCGGATGCGTTTCCTCTCTGAGCGGTGAACGGTACATGGCATAGGTCGGTGTTTTGCGGACAGGCCTGATACCTTTCCTTTCGAGATACTCCACAATGGAATATCGCTTGATAAGTGATAAATCTTCTTCTTTCATTGTTTTGATACTTTAATGGGTTAAATGATAATTATTTATGTTTGTCTGTTTTTATGGTTTTACCGTTTCCAAAGTTTTCCCCTCCAAAGTTTTTCATCTTTCTTCTTACTACATACTATTTTGTGCTAAGTGATTGATAATCAGTATTACTTTGTAGTATAAGACGATACTACACATACTACTACATTTGGCTACTACAAGTTTGAAGGAGCGGGCAGGGTAGGATTTTCCTAATCTTGTAGACATAGATGGGGCTACCTCCGTTTCTTCGTTTGCTCACCTTTATGTATCCTGCTTTCTTCAAGGCTTCGCCCATACGCTTGGCAACAAGTGGCTGGTGGGTATAAATACCCAAATAGGTGAGTATCTCCGTAGTGGTCATTAACGAACAGTTTTCGTCCTCCGCTGGCTTTTCAAAACAACGCAACAAGAGTTCCATCTCAGCGGTCTGTACCTGAAAGTCTTCACTCTCCCTGTATAGTTCGGCTATCTCTTCATCGTCAAACCAATAGCGAAAGCCTGACTTTAACAGGGCTTTGGCCTCTGCATAGACATTATCCATTGAAATACGCTTGGCTTTCTCTACGTCTATGGATAGAATTTCAAAGGGCAGAAACCTTCTGCTGCCTGTCGGGTCTGTAAGAAAGTCATTGCCGTTCACTGATGCCACAAAGCTTGCCAAGTGGGGATGCTCCTCCACGTACTTGTCATACGGCATACGGTACTTGACCATCGGACAGGTGATGAGGTTTTTCAGCTCATTCTCGTCCCGCTTATTGAGGGCTTTTAGCTGGTCGTCTATGTTTACGATAAGGTTCTGACCGATATAGGTGAGTGTATCCTTCTCCTGTGGATATATCTTGCCCGTGTAGCTGTAACCATGCAGTGCTGGCGGACAGAGCAGGTCAAGGAACGTGGTCTTGAACTTGCCCTGCTCACCTGTCAGCACAAGGCAGGTGTGGTTGCGGCACTCGCGGTCGTCAATTGCGTTGGCGACCGCCGCCACAAGCCATTTGGTAAGATACGGCAACCATTTGTTAGAATTACGGACAACCACGCAGCTTGCCAAATTGGGAATCGCTTTCGGTGAAAAAGAAGACACATTACTATCCCTGCAACCGGCATCATCACAGCTACTGCTATCGCCTATATCTATCAATGGCAACCCTTTTAAATACTCCTGCACAGGATTGATGCGCGGAGAAAAACTGCTCTCGATGATAGAGTAGAGATTATCGGAAGAAGTTACGATGCCTTCATCGCAATCAAGTTCCCTGCGGAGCGTATTGATTTCATAACGACCGACTTTTGTAAATATGCCGCTGTTCCTACTTCGGTATTCGGTTCTACCCAATACTGTATTGTATCTGAACTCATAGTGTGTGGAGAGGTAGGTTTCTATCTCTGCGTTCTTGGATGAACTACCCCTGCGATGAGGATTTCTTCTGTTGTCTATATTGCCTGCATCTGCGTTCTTTTTCATTATTCCATTGAATTGGTTTCCAAGAGTGAAGTTAGGGTGAGAATGCGCAACTTCCAAGCATTCAGAGCCTTCTTGCATAATGTTGCGTCTGTATGCTGCAAAATTCTTAGGTAAACGGGCAGGCAAGAAGAGTATTTATCGCCTCATTAAGCAAAAAATGGATGACAGGAAAGATAGGTTAGTAGAAATACGGATGTCGTTGTTTACCCTCAGATGCACTCTTTTGCTTTGATTACCTTATTAACCTCAGTTGTGCAGTGGCAAGAACATCCATCTGTCTCTTTTGTCCTTGTTATAGCGTCACAAGCTGCCACTTGAATGAAAAGTGATGGAATAAGAAATGCCCGATATTAATTTTGCATAAGACAAGCTGCGCTCGGCAAAGGATAAGTGAACTTTCCTCTGCACTCGCTTGCATTGTCTTTGCAATGAAAGAAAAAAGACGGGGCAGGAAAACGCAAATGCGAACCGATGAAACGGATTGCTCTTTTCCCGATTGTTCCCGATACTTCCCTGCTGTTCCCCACGGCTTTGAGAGGTGTACGCACGCCATTATCTTTGCCGATGGAAACTGGAAAGACCTGAGACAACAAACAATATAAAATTATGAACTATTACATCATTACAGAAACCAATTGGGCAAAGCTTCGAGATGAAATCTTGAGCCTTGCCGAGAGTTGCCACAAGGCATTTGGAGAAAAAAGCAAGTACACGGACTGGCTGCACAACGGAGATGTGTGCCGGCTGCTGAACATCAGCAAGCGCACCTTGCAGCATTATCGTGATACGGGTGTGCTGCCGTTTACGCAAATCGGGCACAAGTGCTATTACAAGCGCGAGGATGTGGAAGTATTGCTCCTTACGAAATCGAACAAACCTAAAAACAAAATGATATGATGGAAACAGCAAAAGATTTGAACATGGAAACGGACGAGATGCAGCTGGTTGTCTCGGCATTGAGAGGTGTGGGAAAACGGATTGTGGAAGTGGCACAGACACACAAGCCACTCTTTGCAGGCGAACTTTTCCTCACGGGTAAGGAAGTGTGCGAGCGGCTGTATATCAGTCCCCGTACCTTGCAGGACTACCGAGACAGGAAGATTATTCCCTACACGCAGTTTGCAGGGAAGATACTCTACAAAGCTTCGGACTTGGAAAGGATGTTGGAGGAGAATTACTATTTTAAGTCCATTTGAGTTTAGTATTATAATTCGATTAAAAATACTTATTAATAAGTATTGCCAGTATAGAATTCTTCCCATACCTTTGTATCCAAAATTGAATTAATGATAAAAAATATCACACAGCCGCATAAAGGCAACAATAAAAGGAGCGTACTGTTTTTAAACAGTACGCTTTTTTTATGAACAAAATTGAACGATGTCCGTTAATAAAATAGTAATGAAAATATTAAAAGAAGATATAAGAAACAGAATTGTCACAGCTGCCCGCAATGAATTTATTAAAAATGGTTTTAGAAAAACTTCGATGCGAACAATTTCTGCAAAATCAGGAGTTGTCTTAGGTAATATATACAATTATTTTAAGACAAAAGATGATATTTTTTATGCTGTCCTTAGGCCTTTACTTGCTGTCTTGGATGGAAGGCTGTCCTCCTATCGCATAGAACCCAACAAAATAGACAAACTTCGTTTCTCTATACAAAGTCAAAAAGATTTGCTAAGAGAAACGCTTAAAATAATTTTCTTGTATAAAGAAGAATTAAAGTTATTGCTCTTTGAATCAAAAGGTACTTCTGTAGAATTTTTCCGTGAAAATTTTATCAAAGAACAAGTTGCAATAAGTAAAGAATATATTGACCAAATGCAAAAAGTCTATCCACAAATACAAACAAAAGTTTCGTCACTATTCTTTCGGATTTCCTCTTCTACATGGGTAACAATCGTCGGAGAGATTGTCTCAAATCCAGAAATCCGTAAAGAAGAGGCAAAACAGGTTTTGTCTGAATATATACGCTATAATACAGCAGGATGGCGAGAACTCATTAATCCATAAAATTATGAACAGATTATTCATCGTAACGATACTGTGTTTGTGTACAACAGTTTTGTCTGCCCAAAATATATTACGTGGGAAAATCATAGATAAAGAAACAGGACTTCCCATATCTGGGGCATACATATCAATCAAAAATACAAAACAGAAAACAGTTTCTGACAAGACAGGCAATTATCAAATTGACATTCCCTCAAATGGAACATGTATTGTTGAGGTTTCATTTGTTGGATATAAACGAGTAAGACAAGTCATTGTGTTAAACGGCAATATCACAAAAGACTTTTTCTTAGAATCATCAGCGAACGTCCTTAACGAAGTTGTGGTGAGGGGATCTTCCCAGCAGGCGGAAATAAACCGCATTCGGCAAAGTCCTATGGCTGTAACCGTAGTGGACGGATCCAAGCTGCGGGGACGTTCAAGCGGTATAGAAGAAATTCTTACACGCACGTCTGGCATCAAAGTAAGAAAGACAGGCGGATTGGGAAGTGCGTCGCGCATATCTGTACATGGTTTAGAAGGTAAGCGTGTCGCCGTATATATTAATGGTTTTCCACTCAACAGTCCTGATGGTTCTTTCGACATCAACGATATTCCAATAGATGTGATCAAATATATAGAGGTGTACAAGGGTATTGTGCCTGCAGAATATGGAGGCGACGGATTAGGAGGAGCCATCAATATTGTGACACGGGAGGATGAATGCGACTTAGTAGGATTCACGCAGGAATTGGCATCATTCGGAACATCCAAGACACTTGCAAGTGCTCAAAAGCTTTTTGCAAAGTCAGGCATATTATTTAATGTTGCTTTCTTTAAGAATAAATCCAAGAACAACTACACGATGTCATGGCCAGTATTCGAAACAAACCTGCCAGTCTCAGAATACAGAAAGGTAAGACGAAATAATGACTATTATGACGCAGACTTCTATCATGTCGGCATTGGTTTTAGAAAGCTATACTTCGATAAACTGGATTTGGAATGCGCCTTCTACAGAAATAAAAAAGGTATACAGTCTCTTAACTTTGATTCGCAGCATGCCTATATGAAAGGCTTTAATATAATGCCCACTTTGCATATAGAAAAAGACGACTTCATCTTTAAAGGTTTGGAAATGAAATCATCCCTTGTTATTCCTATTATACAAACGAGTCTGATAGACACAACAACAACAAGAAGACAATGGGATGGAACCATCACTCAGGCAATGGGGGAAACAGAAGACAATCTTCTTAATGAATCCCATAACCGGCAATTTGAATTACGAAACAAATTTAATTTAAAATATACATTTGGACAACATACATTCAACATAAATGATCAACTTGCTCTTTCGGACTACCGTCCTAAAGATGAACGCATGAATGACTATCTCGGGTTCGATCCTAGCTCGTTTCCCAGCAAAATGATTTCAAACAATATCGGACTCTGTCATTTGTATGCCTCTTCCAATCATCGTTTTCAGAATTCCTTGACGATAAGCATTTACTATCTGAAGTCAAAAATCTTTAGAACAAGCGATGCCTTGTCGAAAGCCCAAATGAAAGATGCATCAGCTCCCAAACAGACAAGTGTGAACAAAACGTACTACGGATTTAGTGAGGGAGTGAGCTATGAGTTTTGGAAAGGCGTGAGGGGAAAGTTCTCGTTTTCACACAATGTGAGACTCCCGGACACAGGAGAACTTTTCGGTAACGGAATGAGCATCAAGCCATCAGTGAACTTACTGCCTGAAATTGGAGACAACCTGAACGTTGGAACCATCATAGATACAAGAAATGTGATGGGACTTACCCGCATGCAGTGGGAAACAAACTTCTATTACATGTATATCCAAAATATGATAAGGCTTTTCCCCGCTGATATCCGTTCCATCTACACAAACTTGGGAAAGACGAGCACGATGGGATTTGATACCGATTTGAAAGTAGACGTGACACCAAACATCTATACATATTTCAATCTTACACTACAGGACATTCGAGACCGGCAGAAATGGTTAAACGATGCAAAAGGGACGGATAATCCCACATATAATAAACATGTACCCAACATACCGTCTTTCTATTTCAACTATGGTTTGGAGTATCATGCAGAAAATTTGTTGGGGCGAAATGAACTATCTAGAATTTATATGGATGTGTCCCATGTCGGAGAATTCGATTGGGGATGGCAAATGAGCACACTGTCCGACCAGCGTAAAAAATGGATTATCCCCTCCAACGATGTGTTTACCATAGGCCTTCAACAATCCTTTTGGCACAACAACATTTCATTGAGTTTCGAAGTTGAGAACATCTTTGACAAGGAGAACTATATGGAATTCAAGATGCCACTGCAAGGACGCACTTTTAAAACAAAATTGCGTTTTAATCTGTTCCGCGACAAAACATCGGGCGGAGCAATGAGTTTGTAATATATTACCAATTTAAAAACAAATAAAATGAAACATTATTTTTTAATTGCAACCCTTGTGTTGCTATCTCTTGTAGGTCTCACCTCATGCGGAAAGGACTCTCCGGACTTTCCTCCCTCTACAAAATCTGAAGTAGGATTTGTACACAGCGTAAACATCGGAGAAAACACATATATTAGCCTGTTCAAGGATTTGAGTGTTGGTTCACTCAATACAGACAACGCATTAGTGCTTCCGAAGGGGGCATTCACATTCGTGTATAAAAATAAGATATATGTGACAGACACAGAACACCTCTACAAGTACATCCCTAAGGGTGGAATCCTTGTTCAAGAAGGAAACACCATGCTATTTCCAAGTGGTGCAAAGGCCACATACATCACATTCTTATCCGAGAAGAAAGCCTACGTTTCTTGTCTTGGATTAGGAAAGGTGTGGATTATAGATCCGTCCTCCATGACAAAAACAGGAGAAATAGATTTATCTGGCTATTCCTTGGGGAAGTTGGCTGGCGACAATAATCCTGAACCATGTGCTTCCATCATCAGAGACGGCATCTTATACGTGACGCTCTGCCAGTTAAAGTCTGCCTACTCATGCGAGAAGGGAGCACATATAGCCTTAATAGATACCAAAACCGATAAGCCCATCAAAATGATTAGTGACCCTCGTGCTACAATGGCCTCCTCTATGACCCCCGCTGGGGACCCATTCGTGGACGAGAAGGGTGACATCTATTTCTATTGCGTTGCAATGTTTGGATACCAGCCTGGGGTCAAAGAAGGATTCTTGCGCATTAAGAAAGGGGAGCAAGACTTTGACAACTCATATTGCTTCACCCTTGCAGACGTAAACTTAGAAGGAGTAAAGGGGAACAGAACATCGTATGCTTATAATAAAGTGTATGGTGGAAACGGAAAGGTTTATGGATACCTTAACATTCCCGGAGCGGCAAGCAATCCACCTGACTACGTTCATGACAAATCATTTCAAGCCTTTGAAATTAATCTATACAATAAGACTTGCAAGAAGATGGATTTTTCTGGAACTGTAGGCTGGGCCACATCCATCTGCAAGTCTGGCAATAATATCATCTTCGGCATGTCAACAGACCAAGGCATGGGCTACTCTGTCTATCACATGGATGATGGAAGCTATGAAAAATTGAAGGTAAAGGTTTCCGGAGCACCCTATATGTTGCATGAGCTTAAATAGTTGTAATAGAATATTACTTATGATATTTATTGGGACATAACCCAACATCTAAAAGAATGTGAACTTCTTGATTAGAAACTTTAACCTCCTCAAAACAAGGAAAAGAGCTGTATCGTTACTCATTATAGGGTTTGATACGGCTCTTTTAGTTTATGTGTTATAAACTATAAATTCTCATGGTTGTGCTTTTAGTTTTTATACACTGTCAATTCTGTTTTAATAAAAATCTTTCTTTTGTAGTAGCGTAGTAAATAATTGAAAGAATATTCGTATATCAATAAAAATTTTTAATCCTTTTTCTTTCAACGTATTATACCTTATTGTAGTTATGTAGTAAGATATAATCAATGAAAGAAAAAGAAAATATAATCATCAGGTATCCGTCTTTCCTATTAAGAATATCGGTGTTATTATGGATGTAGGTTTCTGCTATCTCTGACATACATGTTTCCTGAAGAAGTGTGCTTCCATGCTGTCCAATTGATAAGACAAAGCGATGATGATTGTGAGCGGATAAAGCGGAGCATATCCTTTTAACAGTCCGTTCACGTAGACTTCCACCTCCCCTGCGGCCCTTTCTTCGGATTGTAGGGGATATGTTTTCAGAAGCAGTTGCAATCGATAATTGAGTTTCCTCCATGTTACACCGAAGAAACCAACGAGCTCACTCTCGGTCATGGCTATATCACCTTTGCCTTTGCGAATGATTTGCATATTATCGCCCCACTCGAAATAGCTGCGGTCTCCTTTTGTTTGATGATGATTGACATTCATACGGCTTCCTCCTTTGTTTCTTCTTTTTGATGTTTCCTTATCAACCTATCCATATCCTCCGAAATCTTATTGTCTGTCACCTGTGCATAGATTTGAGTACTGGATATAGAGGCGTGCCCCATCATCTTGGCAATGCTTTCGATAGGTATTCCTGCACTTAAACTCAGCGTGCCGAACGTGTGCCTTGCCATGTGGTAGGACAACCGCTCTCTGATACCGCAAGCCTTGCCCACGATGCTCAGCTTTGCACTCATCACGCTACGGCTACAAGCACAGTGAAAGATAAAGTCGTCGCCTTTTCCTTTCACCGTCTGCATTTCTTTCATACTCGGTTGTTCTTTCTTGCATTGATTGATGATGGCTTCCGCTATCGGGTGCAGGGGCACAATAAACTCCACCTTTGTCTTCTGCCGTTCCTTTCGGATATATTTCTGTCCGTCGGCTGCCGTTTGAATGTGTCCCGATTGCAAATGTTCCATATCAGCAATAGCCAAACCTGTAAAACAAGAAAAGATAAACATTCGTCTTGCCCGTTCTGCTTCCTTATCAATTACTCTCAATGCCATGAGTTTGGCAACATCGCTCTTTTGCAGAAAGCGTATCTTCTGTTCCGCTTTCTCATACTTGGCATTCTCAAAAGGATTACAGCGGATGAGCCTTTGACTGACCGCACGATACATCAGCCTACTCAGCCAACAAAGATAGCGATTCATGGTTGCTGTTGCCAAACCTCGCCTTTTCAGATAGAAACGGTATTCTTCAAACAAGTCTTCCGTTATAGTGGCTATGACTATATCCGTCATTCCCTTATCCTTTACAAACTCCGTAAGTAACTTATCTGAATAGAGAAGATTCTGATAGGTTCCCTCAACTCTCGATTTGCCCACGCACTCTTTAACGGATTGCAGTTCTGCTTTGCTCATGGCAAGAAGTGTTGTCGGCATGGTGGCTATCCCCTGCAAACGGTTCTTGAGCAGTTCCACGCTTACCACTCCGTCCTTTATCAATATCTCCTGATAGGTCTTTTCTACAAGCTCTCTGAACTCTGTAAGCTTTTTGTTTATTCTTTTGTCGGTAGTCTGTCCTTGTTTGGCGTTCCACTCTGTCGGCAGGCATTCCTCGCCTGTGGTTATGGCGGAACTCTTCCCATCTATGGTGATACGGCAGAGAATGGCTGTCTTGCCGTCTGCCTTTGTTTTCTGCCTGTTGATATAGAACAGCATCTTGAATGTACTTCTCATAATGGCTATCTTTATATGGTTAAACGTAAATCTTCGGTGAAAGAGAGGAAACGGTTAAACTCCTCAAAGAGTTTCTGCGGCGTAACCTTCGCATAACGTTCGGTCATACTTACATTCGTATGTCCCAGCATCTTGCTGACCGTTTCAATAGGAACGCCCTGTTCCAAGGTGATAAGCGTGGCAAAGGTATGTCTTGCGGTATGCGAGGTAAAGGGAAAAGAAATACCTGCCCGTAATCGCAAGGCTTTGAGACAGGACTGATAAGTGGGATATTTTATGAAAGGCAGTAGTACTTCCCTTTCATCGCTGTGCATTTTCTCAATTAACCGAACTGCTTCCGGCAATAGTTTGATACGACAAAGTACACCCGTCTTTTGTCTGTTGAACTTCAACCACAAACTGCCTGCATCATCACGGACAAGATGCTTCTTGCTTAGTTCCATCAAATCACAATAGGCTGCACCGGTATAACAGGCGAAGAGAAACACATCACGAACTGTTTCCATTTCCTCTTCCAATTCATCAAAGCGGAGTGCTTTGAGTTTATCCAATGCTTTTTTGTCAAGTGCCTTGGGTGCTTTCTTGTCTCCCCGTTCTATATGTACTTTATCAAACAGAAGCGTATCAGCCAGCCCCTCACGATAAGCCAGCCTGCAGACAGTCTTCAAATCGGCTGCTACTCTGAAAAATGTGCTTTGCTGATGCCCGAGTTCGCCAAGACAAAATGCTTGCAATTCGTAAATGAAGTTTTCTGTCAACTGTGAGAAAGCCAAGTCCGAAACATGGTATTTCTTCTGAATGAACTCCTGTAATCGTTTCCGAGTGGAATGATAGGCGGACATAGACTCTTCCTTGATGTCTATACCGATATGGCTTTCTTTCTCCTTGATGAGCATATCCAACCTTTCGATGAGCATACATCTTGCCTGTACGCTGCCTTGAAACTGTTCTTTCACATTAGCTGCATCAAATGGCTGTCCTTTGGCAATTAACGACTGATAGGCAGATTGAATGGAAAGCAACAAATTCTCCAATCTCCCATTAATCTCCACCGCCTCACGGCTCTTGCCATCTATCCTGCTCTCACGTAAATTCCACAAGTCGGGATTGCAGGAGAGTTTACAACTGAACTGGGCAATGGAACGCCCAATGGTAATACGTCCCATAATCGGAACTTTCCCCGACTTGTCCAAACTGCTCTTTTTAAGGTAGAGCAACACCTTCATTTTCTCTTGTTTCATACGCTTTAATTTTTATGGGCAAAGTTACCCAAATTAAAGCGTTCCTCACTTATGCAGAAAACTGCCGACCACAGCAACAGCCACACGAGCGAAAATAATTCAGTTACCGAACATTACTTCATCGTTACCTATCTCAAAATCAGGTAATGCTTTGGTAACTGAACTTCTGCCTAAATCTGCATATTTCTGCCCTTTACAAATAGAGCAGTATTATGCCAATTCGTGTATTTCCTCCTCATTATCAGTTAGTTTACATCAATTTCGATATTTCTTCTTTTTCATTGATTAGTTACAGTTTGAAAATAAATTTGCTTAACTCCAATGTTGGTTGACACACGATTCTCTTAAGTCAGAGTGTTGTTGTCATTAGCTCGGTCGGTGTCAGAATCAGCTCGGTCGGTGTCGGGAATCAGCATCGCAGTAAGTCAGGTTCATTCCTGTCACCGTCCCACAGATAGCAAGATAAAATGACCGACCTGCACGAAAAAGAATTGCTGCACAGCAACAAACCCCAGATTGACTTTTTATGCCCCTTGAAACATCCCTCCAAACATCTCTCCCTCCTCACCTCTGACATTCCACCATATTTCTCTCTGACACCTCTCCATATTCTCTTTTGGCATCCATCTATATTTTACGCTGACATCCCATCATATTTTCCTTTGGCATCCCTCCGTGTTTTTTTCGGCATCCATCAATATTTTACGCTGGCTTCCCGCCATATTTTCCTTTGGCATCCATCTATATTTTACGCTGACATCCCATAAAACCCCTCTGGCATCCATCCACCTCCGCTTCTGATGCCCATCCGAATTTCACCCGAACCGCCCACCGGTTCCCACCCGGACACCCATTCAAGTTCCTTCTCAACAGCCTTCCGATCTTCACCCTAACATCTTAAAAAATGCCTCTGACCTGCCTCCCGTTTTCATCCTGACATCCCACCAAAATCTCATTCTGTCCTTAGCCTTGTCTTCAAAGAAAAATATTTACTAAAAACACACCGTATTCTCACCGTCCCCAACTCGACCGCAATCAAATCTCCCGGCTGGTAAGCCGCACACCCTCCGGTCGTCCAACGAACTTCACCCGACCTCTCTTGCCGGCTACTATATGCTTACCTTGTCTGTTATAATGCCATTTTTCACTTTTTTGTCGCCGTTGTCCACCTTCCTCACAAGGCGCATTAAGACCTGTCTTGTCTACCCTGTCCGGCACCTTCCTGTCCGTACTTGGGAGCAAAAACAGATGGTCGTCACGGACAAAAACATATATATGTAAAAAACATTTATAAATCTGTCCCCCTATCTAAATGCCGACTCGATTCAATATTTCAATACTTTAAAAAATATTCAAAGATTCACATAAATATATATAGATATAATTTTATTTGAGCATTTTCATATAAACATATTTTTAACAGACAACATAAAGCATTTATATATTTATATTTTCTTACACATAAGCAAATAAATAATTTTTTATATCTTTATATACTATTGCGAGAAAACAAATAAAATTCAAAAATCAATGTTTATATAAAGATATACTATTGAGAAAAAGAAGGAGTAGATAAAGTTGGAATAGAGAAAACAAGAAAAAAATCTGAAAGAAAGAGAGGAACCATCCAAGCATATTGACAAAACAAGAAGACAGGAAAAACAGTGAAAAGAAAAGAAAAAAGGGGATAAACAAGGGAAACGGAGAAATACAGATATAAAATATTTTCATACAAAAAAAGAAAAAAAACCAGGATAGCTGAGACCGAGGATAAGAATACCCAGCCCGAGAGAGAACTCCACCTTTCTGCAGGACACACACATCTGCAAACAAAACACAACACCACATGATGTCCAAAACAAACAACAAAGCAAAGGAAACAGACATCAGAGGAGCAGTGGGGAAACAAGACGGCAAAATATGTAGTTCTCTCCCATTCCATCGAATCCAAAATAAAAAATGTGAGAAAAGAGACAACACATCAACCGCCGGTTTGGGACTACTTCCTCTACCGACAACTGAAACCGCCTGAAAAAAAGGACACTTACATCTTGCTCTATCAAAGAAAAGCAACATCCTGTCATACAAAAAAGGAACGGTGAGAGCCACAATCATCTGTAATACAAATTTTTAAATATTTATATGAAAAAATAAAGGTTTATTTAAATGAAATTATTTTTATGTAAAAAGAAGTCAAACGATGTCCGGCACAAACCAACCGCCCACCCAAGCGAAGGAGCCACAAATTGAAAAAGAACAAACACAAGAGAAACATATTTTCCGCTTCAAAGCATCGGAAAATAAAAACGTCAAAGTGGATTTGCACCAAAGATGATCTGAAAGATTGACTGATTCCATCGGGAACACAAACGCACAACAAACAAAGAAAGCATAAAGAAAATCCGTAAAGAAACACTGAAGAACCTTCCAGATTGAAGATAGAGAAAACGAAACAAAAAGATTCACCCGGCATCCAGAAAGAACAAGAGGAAAGAAGGTAAACGTCTGCTAATAAATAATATCCATTTTTATATATTAATATATCAAAATAAAAAAATCAAAAGGAAACAGAACATGAACGGTGAAGGGAAATACCAAAAAGGGACCGATGCGAGACGGCACCCTTACATTTGCCAGATCCAAAAGCAGAGCTTGCAACCAGACCATAGCACCCCACTCCACCGGCAGACACCAGACACACCGACTCAAGGATGCAGCAGGGATACGGCAGAACAAGGGATCGACGGTAAAACACCAGACCAAATAAACCACAGCTGTCTGAATACAAGACAGATACAGAAAAGCACGGAATACTCGCAAAAGAAAAGGCTGCACGAAAGTGCCCAGACAGGGAAAGGGAACCGAAGGCACAGGCAGAAGTCAAAGAGCTATCCCTGACAGCATCGATCCGCTTCTCCCGACTTCCCAAAACAGAAAAGAAAGCTACGGAAGAAAGAGACGGAAGGGAACAGGCAGCACGGTCCAAAACCGATCTGCAGAAGACCGACAAACCGAACGAAACACCAAAATAAGTACCTAATAAATGTAAAATAAAGTGACAACAAATAGATGAATAGAAAAATAAAAGAATAAATATATATAAATACAATTACACGGGGAGCAAGTAGTTGGAAAGAAATAGAAAAAAGACAATCATATAAAAGAATAAAGACATAAAACAATAAATAAACAAATAAATAAAAACATTAGATCAAGCAAAATTAAAGTATAAAGCATATTTATATATTTATATTAAATAAAATATTCATCAAAAAAGAAGAGCAAAAATCAAAAAGTGAAAGAATAAGGAAACACATTACTATATAAAATATAATCATATTTTTATATATATACATTAAAGGATAAAACGACAATTATTTTAAAACACTTTTACTTTCTTATCTTTTTATTTTTCGCAATAAAAATGTTTAGACGTATTTGCGTGTTTCAATAAATAAGCGTATATTTGCAAGCATAAAAATATAACCACGCTTTTATGTGTGCATTTAGCTGAATTCATTTAAACATATTTATATAAATGAAGTTGAAGACATTTCCCGTTTCAGGGATCCAGAACGAGGTGCTGAACTGGAGCATGGGGCTGTTCCTTGCCTTCAGTGCAGTAGATCTCATCGACCACTGGACGGCAGCACCCAATGAAGGACAGAGCCTCTTCATCGAAGCATTCGCCTCCATGCAGAGCCATACCGGAATACAGATTGCGGAGGCAGTCCTGCTGCTGGCGACGAAACTGGCAATGTGGGAGGCACTGCGAAGAGGACTGAAGAAAACAAATCATTTTTTCTTACAATTAGGAGTCATCCTCCTGATGCTGCTCGACACATTCATGACCGTTGCTTCCTGCCTGCCCTCGACCGTCATGGGAACGGATGGAAACACGGTACATGCGGTCTGCCAGAGCACCGCTCATCTGCTTACGCAGTTCTATCTGTCCTGCTACACCGTCTCCTTCCTCATACAGGCGACATTGGGCATCGGACTCGCCACAGTCTTCGCAGGAAGGATACGCTGGTATGGCGCATCGCTCCTTCTCTGTCCGCTGCTGACATCAATCCTCAACATGGTCTACCTTTATATATACAACAATGTGGGGGGCGTATCCATGCCCGACATCATAAAATATGGAACAATCGTCTCATTGGCAGGCTTTTCACTCGACCTGATTCCTTTCATACTCCTGCGACGGAGCATGTATGCAGAGGAGGGATAGCCCACTCCGGACGGTTAAATCCCTGCCGTCACTCCCCGGCATCCACGAAAATCCAGAGGAGCAAAGCGGAGAAAAACATCCTCTACCTCCTTCAAAAAAACAGAGAAAGAGAGAACCAACAGCCCTGCTCTCCTCACCGAAAGGGGGAGATAAAAGAGGAGCGTTCAACCTTCAGGCGCTCCGGAAGGCAACGACGGAAAGAGCCGAATCCCCTACCCTACCCCTAAAAAGGGCATGGGGAACGAAGAAAAAAAGTCCATCAACCTGATCTCAAAAAAGCAAGGGGACGAAGGAAAGATGAACCGCCCCAGCTTTTCAAGGCAAGAAAAAAAATTACAAGCTGCCCTACTCCACCGATGAAGCGGTCAGGAAAAACAGTCCGCATCCTGCGCGGGAAGTCAGGGAAGGGGGGATAAAAAAGGAAAGAAACCCCTCCTAATCCATCCCGAGGCAGCACCAGAAAATACAGCCTGTATTTTGCATATTTACAGGCAGACGGCCGAAAAGGACAGAATATCGGAGAAATCACAGGCGAAAAAGCTGTCAGAATCTGACAAAAAGACAAATAGAATCGCAGAAGAAAGGCAAAAAGGAAAAAACAAACAGCTTAAAGGACGCAAAGTAAACAAAACGGATGTCAAATTGACAGCTTCCCACATTGTCGCCAACAGGAGCAAACAGGCGTAAAGAGAGAGATCTCAAGACCAATTCGGCCTGTTCAAGGAAAAGATAGAAGAGGACACGACAGTCGGACGCCAATCAGAACAAACAGTTCTAAGGAAGGAGACGCAAGGCTGCTCCGGGCTGTACAAGACAAAGATGGAAGAAGACGGGACTGTCGGACGCCGATCAGAGCAGACAGGCACGGAGAGAGAAATCTCAAGGCCGATTCAACCAGCCTGAGAGAAGAAGAGGCCGTACATAAACAAAAAGAATTATAACAATATAGAAACGTAAAGACATAAATATATAAATAATGAAGAACAGGAAAGTTGTTTTCGCAAACCAGAAAGGTGGGGTAGGGAAGAGCACACTATGCATTCTCTTCGCCAACTATCTCGCAGCAAAGGGGAAGTCGGTCTGCATCATCGATACCGACCTGCAGAAGACGATCCTCATGCAGCGCCGCAAGGACAAGCAGATCTATGAAGGCGAAGAAGAGCCCTACAACATACAGGACTTCGACGTGTCGGATGTTGAGACAATGCAGAAACTCGTCGATTCGGCATCCGAGGTCGACGGCTTCGTACTGTTCGACTCGCCGGGCAACATCAGCGAGGACGGTCTGGCACCGCTGTTCGTGGGTGCCGACTACATCGTCTGCCCCTACGAGTACGAGGACAAGGCACTCGATTCGACTGGCGTCTTCGTGCAGGTGCTCAACGTGCTCCGCGAGCACAACCCGCAGATGACGGCGCAGCTCTTCTTCGTGCCCAACCGCATCGACCCGCGCATCGGCACGGCCGACGAACAGGAAATGTGGCGCAGAACCGATGAAGTGTTCGGAAACTTCGGGAAAGTAACGCCAGTCGTCAACAGCCGTGCCACGCTCAAGCGGACGAACACCTACGAACTGCTCGGAACACAGCGGGATGCAGTCAAGAAGGCATTTGAATACATGCTGAGAAGGATGAAATAAAAAGAAGCCTCACCCCCGGCCCCTCTCCGAATGGAGAGGGGAGTGAACAGCGGGATGCCCCTGTATGCACCGACGAAAAAACGGCAGCCAAACGCTGAACGGATTCGGATGACCGAAAAATCAACATCCCAAGCTGAAGATGGTAATCCCGGCTGGCAGGCTTTAAGGAAAAAACCGGACTTCAAAGCTCCAAGCTCAAACTCCAAAGGTAAAGCCCAAAAGGATAAGCCCATACCTCAAAGGTCGAACAACAGAGAGGAAAAAAGGGAAAGGGAAAACCTCAAACCTCAAATCTCAAATCAAAGGGGGAGGGAAACCTCAAAGGTCGAATAACAGAGAGGAAAAGAGGGAAAGGGAAAACCTCAAACCTCAAATCTCAAATCAAAGGGGGGAGATAAACCTCAAAGGTCGAACAACAGAGAGGAAAAAGGGGGAAAGGGAAAACCTCAAACCTCAAACCTCAAATCTCAAATCAAAGATATGGTGAAGAAAAAGAAAACGAAGGTTGTCATGCCGGCAGGGCTGACCAACCTGACGCACAGTGTGCAGAGAGGAAATGTAAATGCACCTGCGGCAGAGATAGAACCGCAAGATACGGACGAACAGGACGAACAGGACGAACTGTCCGTGCAGGAAGACGTCGCACTACCGGAAACAGAAGACGACGGCCGGCACTCATCCGCCCCGGCAGAGCCGGAACGGCAGCAGACGGACTACGAGTACGAACGCAGTACCGCCCGGCAGACACCACAGACCAGCCGGTTCGGACACGTCAGCCCCAAGCAGGAGGCTTCCGACAGAAAGAACCGCACGGCACCCGCCGCAAAGAAGCTCCCCAAGGCAGAGGGCAGGCAGCTCGCCCGCGAATATTCCCTGGCGAAGGACAGCGGTGAAGACAGCTGGCAGATCTTCCTCGACCTGGCACGCGACTACAAGGCACGCGACTCCCGACTGGCAACCGTCTACATCGATTCCGACCTCAAGGGTGTCCTCGACCGCCTCAAGTCGGCCACAAGCGTCAAGCTGCCCTCCACGGCACTGCTCAGTGCCATCGTCGCCCGCTTCGTCTTCGAACACGAGAAAGACATCAAGAACGCCATCTTCGGAGAAAGCCTGCTGTAAGGGAAGGCCTCCCGAAAAGAAAGCCTCCCCAAGCCGTCTGAGAAGCGACAGCCTTCCCAGCCCCCTCCAGCGGAGGGGATTCGCCGCACGGAAGTAGCGGGGCGGTAACGCCTGTTACCGCCTATCCACGCTTATCCGCACCTGCCCATCCCCCGCTGAGGGGGGTTGTGGAGTCCCCTCCCTCAATGCACCTTCTTCCGCTTCCCGCTGAACTCCGTGAAGTCCACCCGGATGATCTCCACCCGGTGGAAGCTCTTGTGTGCATATTTGTCGCCGATTTCCTTGAAGTCGGCCGACAGCTTGTCGATAAGCAGGTGCAGGGCTCGCATCTTCTCTTCGTCGCTGAGGTGGATGTGCGCCTCGCCGAAGAAAATCGCACTCTCATACTCCGTCGTGAAATTTCGGGGCAGCAGATGCACGTTGCCGATGATGCAGAGCGACACCTTCGGGTTCTGCTCGATGGCCTCCAGCTTGCGGCCCGCCGGCGCACAGTGGATGTAGACACTGTGGGCGCCGTCCCACACGAAATTCACGGGAATGCCATAGCCGCCCCCTTCCGATACCATGCTCAGCACGCCATACTCGCCCTCGCGCAGCAGCTCCAGGGCACGTGCCTCGTCCAGCAGACGATCCTGTCTGCGGACGCGTTCATTCACATATTTCATTTTGTTCATCATTTTATGGAAAACACAAATCACCGATGGGCAGGCGCGCTCGTGTGCGATTGCGAAAAAAGACGACAAACAGACAGCCGTACCTTTCCGTCTTCAGTCTTCCCATCAACACAAAAAAAGAACCTTGACTGATTCACATCACCCAAGGTTTAAATACTAAAACTAAATTAACCACTAAAAAAACTTGATGCAAAGATAAAGGGTTTTCCTGAAAAAAGCGAATATTGAACAGGACTTTTTTTGTATCCAACGATTTCTTTAACTTTTATTAGGTTACAGACTGTCAATTTTATCGACAAAGACGTTAATTTAATAGAATCCAAGTCTCTGGACCAACAGGGAAATGTCAGTAGAAACCGAAAATCCATGTTATGCAGAACGAAAAGAAATGACATTTCCCATACAGAATGTATCCGATTATCCAACAGAATTTCCCGAAATACACACGCTTCCCAGCAGACGGGTCAGCCGCCCATCACATTTCCGCAGCCCATCCGCCCACAACCGCCCCCGCTTCCTGCCTCTCCGATTTTCATACAACAGCACCGAGGCGTTGGCAGATTTTAATGAGTCTGCCAACGTCCCGCTTCCTGCCTCTCCGATTTTCATACAACAGCACAGGAAAGCCGCCCGCTGCAACGACCCGACACCATCCCCCGGTATTCCTACGGACAGGTGTCCCGCCACACACACAGCAGAAACAAGACGGGGCATCACGGATTTGGAGTGATGGGGGCTGTCTCGTGAGCTGATGACCTTGATGAAACATCACACAGAGGCAGGGAGTGAATGAAGGCAAAATCCTATTACGGAGGCACCGGCGGCGCTTGCAGCAGAGGCCATCTGAGAGCTTTACCGGAGCATTCGCCGGTGAGAATCATGAATGGCGTTTGCCACGAAAATAAAAGAACCCCGTACCCCCTCTGTCACTCTTTTTTTACCGCCGGTACCTCCGGGATAGTTTTCTTCCTTTCTTTTCTCCACTTCTCAGTGTCCCGCATTATGTAACAGGCTTGCTTGACCACTCCCTGTCCCAGAAGAAGCGCAAGATGTACCTACCGCTCTACATCCCCCAGACACCGTCCGACCGGCGCAGGCCGCCTCCGTCCCCGCCTCCCGGCAAACGCAGCCTGTAACAGCACAGGAACGGGCAGACCGGCACAGAACCGCCATGAGACACCCGCAAGGCATTCCCGTCCTGCCCCCGGATACCCCAAAGGAAACTCCGGGAGACGAACCCTGCAGCAACGACAAGAAGGGAACTTATATAGTAGTCGGCTATATATAAGGTATACAAGGAGCGGAGAAACACGCACGCAAAAAGGGGCAGGTCTCCTGCCGCCAGACGGCCGACAAAAAGGGAACATATCAGAAGAAAGGTTTGTAGTCGTGTAAACCGTTGATAATCAGCACCCATGTCGGAGCGCATAGCAGCTAACTGCGACAAAAAAGTGACAAGTTTAGCGTTTGGCTCAATCAAAAATCAAGCATAAAGCAGACAAATCATTGTGAATAAGCGGATTATGCGGAAGAAACATCAGGATGACCCATCCGTATGTTCCTGATTTGTCGCCCTGCGTTCGGGCAGAAAAGGAAGGCAAACGGACGAGGAAAAAACAGAGGGAATACGGGCCGTGCGACAGATAGGGAAGTAAAAACTCAACGCCCTTTCCCGTCTCTGGAAAGACAGACCGGGAACAGCCGGAAGCCGTCTCCGGACAGACAGCCGGGTGCATCCGCCATCATACGTCCTATGGACGACCCGCATCCGCCGCCGCTCCCGGCCTCGGACCGGATCCTGTCGGATAAAACCTAAACCGCTGTATCCGTGCAGGATACGGATGTCCTAAGCCGGCTCTTCCCTGTACTTTTCTCCGGTTCACGATGCCTTGCCGGACAGGAGGAAGACAACCGCAGAATCCCTGTCCGCAAACAAGGAAGACACCCCCGGAAGCGAAGTGCGACAAAAAGGGAGGTTCGCCCCAAAACTTTTGTTTAAAATCATCTTCCCCCGAAGGAAAATCCTGTTTTCTTTCCGAACACAAAACTTCTTCTCAAGTTAGAATATCGTTATATAATCTTTATTAGATATTAGTAGGGGATCCGCAACCTGCTGTCAACCAATCTGCTGCAACCCTGTCAGACGACAGGAAGGGAACATGGCGGCGACAGACAGGGAAGAGGCGTGCGACAGATAGGGAAGGGGGCAGCGACAGATGAGGAACAGTTCCGTCTGCCTGTCCGACAAGTTGGGAGGATGGGTGCGACAGATGGGGAGGAACTCTGTCGTTTTGTTGAAATATCATGACAAAAAAGCTTGTTTCCTCCCATTTCCCCTTTGTCTATGCTGTGTGGACGGGGGAGGGTAGGGGAGAATCCGGCCGGATTCTCCGACTTCTTCAAGGTGTGATTTCTGTGGATAAACACCATATTGTCAGTAGCTTGTATTCCATTCCGGGGAAGACTGTCCGACGAAAAGGGAAGTTCTGCAGTGTCGGAAGCAGCCTCCTTTAACGACAAATAGGGAAAATATTGAAAATAAATTACATGAATCCTTTCCCGTAGCCCCCCTATTCCCTCACCGGATCTCCCTCTTCCCCTCCTGAAAGTCCCCCTTATTCCTTCACTGGATCTCCCTCTTCCCCTCCTGAAAGTCCCCCTTATTCCTTCACCGGATCCCCTCTTCTCTCCCTGAAAGTCCCCCTTCTTCCCTCACCGGATCCCCTCTTCCCTTCCTGAAAGTCCCCCCTTATTCCTTCACTGGAGATTCCCTCTTTCCTTCCCGAAAGCCTCCTTCTCTCTCACCAGAATCCGCCTCTCTTCCCCCTGGAGTCCCCTGAGCCTCTTTCCCGTCCTCGCCTTTTCCGTTCCCTTTCTTCCTTCCGGCTTCCCTCTGTCTCCTCTGCTTTCTGTCCTCCGGAAAGGCCGCCCTTTTTCCAGCCGATGCTTGTCCGTATTCCAGCCAACGCCCTCTTGCCGTCCAACCAAGCACCTTTTGCCGCCCAATCAACGCCCTTTTACCGCCCAACTAATCAAAGAAAATGAAGAAAAATCGAAGTTGGCGTAAACTTACTGATAATGAGTAGGAAACGTAGTCATTTGCATAAAACTGCTCTGTTCATATAGGGCAGTAATATGCAGATTTAGGCAGAAGTTCAGTTACCAAAGCGTTACCCGATTTCGTCATAGGTAACGATGAAGTAATGTTCGGTAACTGAATTATTTTCGCTCGTGTGGCTGTTGCTATGGTCGGCAGTTTTCTGCATAAGTGAGGAACGCTTTGAAATTGGTAATTTTGCCACAAAACATCAAAGCGTATGAAACAAGAGAAAATGAAGGTGTTGCTTTACCTCAAAAAGAGCGGTCTTGACAAGTCGGGCAAGGCTCCCATCATGGGACGTATCACACTTGGAAGGAGTATTGCACAGTTCAGTTGTAAATTCTCCTGCAACCCCGACTTGTGGAATTCACGAGAGAGCAGAATGGACGGTAAGAGTCGTGAGGCGGTGGAGATAAACGGTAAATTGGAAAATCTGCTGTTGTCTGTTCAGTCAGCTTATCAATCTCTGCTATCCAAAGGTTGCCCATTTGATGCAGCCGATGTGAAAGAGCTGTTCCAAGGGAGCGTACAGACACGATGCATGCTCATTGAAAGGCTGGACATGCTCATTAAGGAGAAGGAAAGCCATATTGGTATAGACATCAAGGAAGGAGCCATACACGGCTATCACTCTACCCGAATTCATTTGCAGAAGTTTATTCAACGGAAATACAAGGTAACAGACTTGGCTTTCTCACAGCTCACAGAGAACTTTATCTATGAGTTTGGGCAGTATTTCTTAGGTGAGTGCGGTTTTCAAGAAAGCACATTCTATAATGCAGCCACGCATTTGAAGACGGTATGCAGGTTGGCTTACCGTGAGGGATTGGCTGATGTACTTCTATTTGACAAAGCCAAAATCTGCAAGGGCGGCAAGAGACTGCCCAAAGCATTGGACAAGGAAGCATTAGACAAATTGAAGGCTCTCAACTTTGAGGACTTGGAGGAGGATATGGAAACGGCAAGGGATATTTTCCTCTTTGCCTGTTATACAGGTGCTGCTTATTGTGATTTGATGGGACTTGGCAAGAAGCATCTTTTCCGTGATGACGAGGGAAGTTTATGGTTGAAGTTCAACCGCCACAAGACGGACAGAGATATATACGCAAGGAGCGTCAGAAGACAAAGGCTGAGTTTGTCGTGCCGTTACATCCCATAGCGGAAGCTATCATCAACTATTATAGGAAAGAGCTGGCAAGAAACGAAGAACAGCAGACGGTGAAAGAAAAAGGCGACAGCCTTGTCTTCCCCCATGAATGCAGCCGGAGCGTGATAAACGACAGACTTAGCATTGTGGGCAAGGCTTGCGGCATTAAGGAACGGTTGTCGTTCCACATGGGAAGGCATACTTTCGGCACCATGACACTCAATGCAGGAATCCCCATTGAGAGTATAGCCAAGATGATGGGACACGCTTCCATATCAAGCACGCAGATCCATGCGCAGATAACGGACAACAAGATTTCCGAGGATATGGACAGGCTTATTGCCAAGCAATCAGCAAAGGAGAAAGAAACTGCCAAGAGAGAGGCTGGTGAACTTTCGGAAAATGTAATAACTCATAAAATGGAGGAAACAGCATGAAGGCTATCAATAATCCCAAAAGAAAAATAAGCGTAAACAATCAGCGTAGTTATTTCGATTGGACTGATGAAATACAGGTCGTTCGCAAGGGGAATGGCGAAATCGCTATGGCGGAAGGAGAACTTGCAAGGTTCTTCGGCGTAACGTGGAGTAAACTCAACCACAGACTGCAAACGGTAATGAAATCCCCTAACCTGCATCCCGATGAGAGGGTTGCAGGTGAGGAGGAAGTCATAATCAACGAACAACTAAAAGGTTATGCTCCGCTCTATCCGCTTCCTGTCATCATCGCCCTGTCTTTTCAGTTGGACAGCGCGGAAGCCCATTTATTTAGAGAGTATATCTGTCAGAGATTGAAGAAACCTGCATCCGTGATAACACCGATATTTCTGTCCGGTAACACGAATAACTAATTGATTATTTCTTATCTTTCCTTTTTCTTTCACCGATTATATCTTACTACATAACTACATTAAGGGATAATGTATTGAAAAAGAAAGGTTTACATTGTAGTTAGTTGGAAGTCCTTACTATTACTACCATAGAACTACAGGCTACAATATAGTTGTCCTTTAAACATATTATTTTAATCTGGAATTTGTGGGGGTTGGAATAAATTATGTATTTTTGCAGTCATATAGTACACAATTACGTTATGCAATAAAACACCTATGAAATATAGATACAAAATAATACTCATATTTTTAGCTGCCGTGTTTAAACTAAGCTCTATTTGTGGGCAAACAGACACGGCTACGCTAAAAATTAGTTATAAAGCAGCATTTAAGTCTTGTGTAGAACGTCCGCAGCTGTTCGATGATATTATATTATTGGTTGGAAAGCAAATGAATATATTTTCTGTTTCGGGCAAATGCTTGGTGCCACCAGGAAAGCATAAAATTAACTTTGTGGTTTGGGAGCGAACATCGGTGCCTCGAGGGTATAGCTCGCAGAAAATGTTCGACTATGATGTAGAGATAGAACTAAAATCGGGTGGTTTATACGTCGTACAAGAACACCCTTCGTTGCCTTCTTTGAACATATCTTTAAGCTGTTTTGCTCCTAATATGCGTAAAATGGAGAATGAAAACCATAAACAGAGAGTTTGAATGTTACCATTCGGGGTGTTCTACTCGTTGTTTTGGCAAAATAATATCGTAAAGAATAAAGTAATATTACCTTATAAATATGGACGCAAGTACACTCTATTTCTGTTTATTTTTGTGGTGGGTAATTAGCTATTTAGCTGTTTCTTACCTGGTAAACCCGTCTCATGTGCGTTGGAACAACCCTATAAAGCAAAGTCGTATTGTAGTTCTTTCGGCTCTTGAAGTATCTTTTTTAAGCTTTATAGCACATTCTTATGTATATATAGAGGAATATCAAGCGAAGAATAACATAGAATTCAAATCAATATCCCACTTCTTCTCCTGTCTTACCGACCCACAGTCGAAGCCCATTTTCGAGGCAGATTACTTCTTGATGTTAGTTTTAATAGTTGTTATTTCTATAATTCCGCTTATCCGACACCTACGTTTAATATGGTGGATAAGTAGACACCCACACTATTCAATACTTATTTTCAAGGTGATACCCGAGATGCCGCCTCGCCAAATATTTATACTCAGCATAGATAATAAGGAATCTTGTGGCGGAAGATACATCTTGTCTTATTATAAATACTTGGTGTTGCCAGGCAAACATAAGTACCGATTCTGGTTGGGAGAACTTCATGGAAAAGGCAGTTATTGGCGTTTGTTCGCCCAAGAAATGGACCTTGATTTGTTGGCAGGGCATCAATACATTGTAGAAGAAGATGCTATGGAAGACAAGTTTAACATTCATGATACTTCGTCAGTTACCGATAGAGATAACGAAAGTAAAGAAACAAGTTAAAAAAATAGGTTATGATCATTGATTTTTTTTGGATTTTAAGTTTGTGGTTACTATCCTTTTTGGTGGCTATTTTGCTATATTTTAAATGGACCGCCCCCATTCTCGATCGATGGAACAACCTATTATGACGGAGCGTTAAATTTGTAACACTTAGCGGTACCCTTCTTTTTATCAGTATCTGTGTGTTCTGTTACAAAACTATTGAGTGGGAAGTGTCTTCTAACAATACCGAAATTCGGAACTCTAACAGTCCTTCTTCCGATGATTCAAAGCCCAGAGTTATCTTCTCTCAGAAGGGCGATTTCATCTACATATTAGTCGTTCTATCTCTGGCATTTGCCTATTTTCTTATTCAATACCAGCGTTTAAAGCGATGGATAAGCGAACACCCAGACTACGCCATACTGGTTTTCGACCTTCAAGATATGGGGTATGTTAAGCAAAAAGGGAGAATAATAAACGATGGTTTTCTCCCTATTAGCAGAGGACGAATCTACTTCACAAGAAGCGACTGCGGTTCCTGAAAGAGAAAGACGAACAAACAAGCAGGACACAGAGAATACCATGCACTCCGAGCCTGCACGGAACACTGAGAGTGCAACTATTCAAAGATGTATCAGTGCCAAGATGAGAATGAAAACACTTGAAGCCTACAAGCAAGCCTATCTTGTGCCGACCAAGTTAAACAATCGTAAGGCTGTCTATCTGAGTAGGGAGACACAGGAGCGTGCCGACTTTATTGTGCGTAGATTAGGCGACAGGGGTAGCAACCTTTCAAGCTTTGTTGAGAACATCGTGCGTCAGCATCTGGAGGATTATGGTGAGGACATAGAGAAATGGAGAAGACTGTAAGCCGTAAGAAAAGGTAGACGGTTTTCTGGAAAAAGGTCTACCCTTTCCTCAAAATAGGTCTACCTTTTCGAGCAAATAGGTCTACCTTTTTTGCTAAAAGGGTCTACCTTTTCTTCTTCGGTTTAGTTCTCTGTGAGAATACCACGAATGCAGTTAGTCATAGAATGCACGGCATTCGTTTTTAGGCTATAAAACGTTTTAAGCGTAGATGGTTTGTTCGGTAGCATTGCAAGACGTCAGTTTGTACCCACAAACTGCGCCCAGCTCCCCTCGTTCGATTGTCGGGGAGATAAGACCGTAATCACTCCGTTCTCATCGGTCAGCATTCAAGAATTAAGAGACAATGAATCATCTATAATGATAAACTTTCAAAGAAACTTATTGAGAAAAAGATCCTCAAACGCATTGTCGACGAGCATTGGGTGTATGGCTGCGTGTCAATGCCAAGCAATGTGTTTGCCAATACGGGTACGAATGTTTCTGTGTTATTCTTTGATAAGTCTGCATCTGCTGGAAAGGTGGTACTTATCGATGCCGGCAAGTTAGGTGAAGAATATGAAGAAGGTAACAACCAAAAGAAGCGGTTGCGTGATTTTGAGGTGGAAAAAATTGTTTCCACTTTCCGTGAATGTAAAGCTGTTGATGATTTCTCTGTTTGTGTGCCGTACGACGATATTAAGGAGAAAAACTATTCCCTTTCTGCTGGTCAGTATTTCGACATTAAAATTGAATATGTGGATATCACAGAGGAGGAATTCAATATTCGCATGGCTTCATTTCGCCAGACACTTGCCGAACAGTTTGCTGAAAGCCATAGACTTGAAGAAGAAATCATGCGTCAGCTTGATAGCTTATGATTTATCAGTTCAATCCTCTTTTTCCTTTCCGAGATCAACCGTGAGGTTGATAGCCTGTTCCTGCATGTATTTTTTCATGGATGAGTTTTATGGTTCTTCCGGAATAGGGAGTGATAAAGTAAGCCTGCTACATAATAAGGCGGAGAAAAGAGAGGGGGAATATTATCCCGAAGGCACAAAAGAGCGACAGAGAGGTAATGTGCGGGGTTCTTTTATTTTTGAGATCAACGCATTCTCATTCTTACAAACCGATGGAGCCGGGCGGTAAGTCCAGTGCGCCTGCGGCGGCATTCCACGGCGGAACTTGTCCACGGTGATCACCTTGTACCGCTCCCGGATAATCCTGCACATACGAAATCGGACCGGAGACATTGCGCCTGCCCGTGGATGGAGGTCTGTCACGGGAAGCAGGGCCTTCGGGTCGGGCAGGCGGATGTGCCGGACGTCCCGTCCATCGGTCAGGTCACCGCACCTCTTCGATGCCCTTTCCCTTGATCTGCCGCTTGCCATGCGCTCCGCTTTCGGGGCCGGCGCCGTCCGCACGTCCTGCTGTTTTTCCCTTCTCGCTCTTCCGCCTTCCGCTCCTGTAGTCTGCAAATATGCCGCCCCGTCTACACGGATATAGAAAAAATTGCTTACTTTTGCCTTTGAATAAAAACAGGAAGCGACATGGAACCACTGGCAGAACGGATGCGGCCGCGCACCCTCGACGACTATATCGGACAGCAGCACCTCGTGGGCGAGGGGGCTGTGCTCCGGCGGATGATCGACTCGGGGCGCATCGCGTCGTTCATCCTCTGGGGACCGCCGGGCGTGGGCAAGACGACGCTGGCGCAGATCATCGCCCACCGGCTGGAGACGCCGTTCTACACCCTCTCGGCGGTGACGAGCGGCGTGAAGGACGTGCGCGACGTCATCGAGCGGGCACAGAACGGCCGCTTCTTCAATTCCGCATCGCCGATCCTCTTCATCGACGAGATACACCGCTTCTCCAAGTCGCAGCAGGACTCGCTGCTCGGTGCCGTGGAGAAGGGGACGGTGACGCTCATCGGGGCGACGACGGAGAACCCGTCGTTCGAGGTGATACGGCCGCTGCTCTCCCGCTGCCAGCTCTATGTGCTCAAGCCGCTGGAGAAGGACGACCTGCTGACGCTGCTCCACCGGGCGGTGGCGGAGGACACGGAGCTGAAGAAACGGCATATCGACCTGCACGAGACGGATGCCCTGCTGCGTTACAGCGGCGGCGACGCCCGCAAGCTGCTGAACATCCTCGAGCTGATCGTCGATGCCGCGCCGGACGGCACGGTCACCGTCACCGACCGCATCGTGGAGGAGCGGCTGCAGCAGAATCCCCTTGCCTACGACAAGGACGGCGAGATGCACTACGACATCATCTCGGCGTTCATCAAGTCGATCCGGGGCTCCGACCCCGAGGCGGCTCTCTACTGGATGGCGCGCATGATAGAGGGGGGCGAGGACCCGAAGTTCATCGCCCGGAGGGTCGTCATCAGTGCGGCGGAGGACATCGGACTGGCGAACCCCAACGCCCTCCTGCTGGCGAACGCCGCCTTCGATGCCGTGACGAAGATCGGATGGCCCGAGGGACGCATCCCGCTGGCCGAGGCGGTGGTCTACCTGGCACGGTCGAAGAAGGACAACTCCGCCTACAAAGCCATCAATGAAGCCCTGGAGCTGGTGCGCCGCACCGGCAACCTCCCCGTCCCGCTCCACCTGCGCAATGCGCCGACGAAGCTGATGAAGGACCTCGGCTACAGCGACGGTTACAAGTACCCGCACGATTACCCCGGCCATTACGTCGAGCAGCAGTACATGCCCGATGCGCTAAGCCTCACCCCCGAAAGCCTCACCCCCGGCCCCTCTCCGAATGGAGAGGGGAGTGATTAGCGATGAGGATTGAGGTCAGCGGCTATCCATCCCGCTTATCCTCGCTTATCCTCGCTTCCTGCCATTCTCGCCTATCCCCGCCCATCCCCGCTTATAAAATCGCCCATCATCGCTTATCATCGCTTATGAAAATCTCCATCCTCGACTGCCATGCAGTCAACCCCGGCGACCTCTCCTGGGAGCCGGTGAAGTCGCTCGCCGACTGTACCATCTACGACCACACCTGCCAGGAGCAGGTGGTGGAACGTGCCAGGGAGGCCGACGGCATCCTGATCAACAAAGTGCGCGTCACGCGCGAAGTGCTCGACGAGCTGCCCCGCCTGAAGTATATCGGAGAGCTGGCGACCGGCTACAACAACATCGACCTCGAGGCCGCCCGTGAGCGGGGCATCGTCGTCTGCAACATTCCGGCTTACAGCACCGACAGCGTCGCACAGCACGTCTTCGCACTCCTGCTGAACGTCGCCACCCGGGCCGACCACTATGCACGGGCCGTACGGCAGGGCGAGTGGAGCCGCCAGCGCGACTTCTGCTACTGGGACACGCCGCTCATCGAGCTGGCCGGCAAGACCATCGGCATCGTCGGGCTCGGCAACATCGGACAGCGCGTGGCGCACATCGCCCACGCCATGGGCATGGACATCTCCGCCTGCACCAGCCGGAACAGCAGCGACCTGCCCGAGTGGATCCGCAAGACGACGCTCGAAGGGCTGCTCAGCACCTCCGACGTCATCACGCTGCACTGTCCGCTGACGGCCGGCAACACCCGCATGATCAACGCCGGTACGCTGGCAATGGTTCATCCCGGTGCCATCCTCATCAACACCGGACGCGGCGGCCTCGTCGACGAACAGGCCGTGGCCGCCGCCCTGGAGAGCGGACAGCTCGCCGCCTACTGCGCCGACGTGCTGACCGACGAGCCGCCCCGCCCCGACAACCCGCTCTTCCGCCAGCCCAACGCCTACATCACGCCCCACATCGCCTGGGCGACCCGTGAGGCGCGCCAGCGGCTCATGGAGGTCTGCGTCGAGAACATCAGGCGGTTCATCGCAGGGAATCCGCAGAATGTGGTGTAAGGGCATCACTCTCATCCCCGCTTATCATCGCCTATCCCCGCTTATCATCGCCCATTATCGCTTATCTCTGCCCATCATGCCCTACGCTGACCCCCAGCTCGTCCACACGCTCCAGGTGATCCTGGAGTTCCTCGGGACATTCGCCTTTGCCATCTCCGGCATCCGCCACGCCGCACAGAAGCATTTCGACTGGTTCGGAGGCTACGTATGCGGGTTCGCCGTCGCCATCGGCGGCGGTACCATCCGTGACACCATGCTCGGCGTGCGTCCGTTCTGGATGACGGACATCATGTACGTCCTCTGTACGGCGCTCGCCCTGCTGCTCGTCATCCTCTCGCGCAAGTGGATCAGGCGGCTGCGCAATGCCTGGTTCGTCTTCGACACGCTCGGACTGGCACTCTTCACCATCGCCGGCATCCAGAAGACCATCGCCCTCGGACATCCTTTCTGGGTGGCCGTCATCATGGGCTGCATCACCGGTGTGGCGGGCGGCGTCATCCGCGACGTGCTGCTGAACAACGTGCCGGTCATCTTCCACAAGGAGATCTATGCCATGGCCAGCGTGGCAGGCGGACTGCTCTACTGGGTGCTCCTCGCCCTCGGACTGCCGCTGCCCCTGACAGTCGTCGTCACCTTCCTCACCATCTGCATAATCCGCTTCATAGCAGTGGGTTATCACATCTCCCTGCCGACACTCCACGGTGAGAATGAAAAAAAACGGGAAAAAAGACACTGAAACATTTGGCAGAACCGATTAAAAGTCCTACCTTTGCACTCGCAATTAAGGATTGGGGCTTCGGCTTCTCCGTCCGTTGCGACCATAGTCTTATGGTTCCGTAGCTCAACTGAATAGAGCACTTGACTACGGATCAAGAGGTTACAGGTTTGAATCCTGTCGGAATCACACAAGGGAATACTCGAAAGAGCATTCCCTTTTTTCATCTCTCCCTCTCCTCATTCCAAACTTTCTTCCTACCTTTGCAGGTATCATCCATCACACGTCAACCGCTATGTTACGTTATATCAATACAGATATTGTCTTTCAGGAGTTTCCCGACGAGGTGACGCTCGCCATCAACATCTCCGGCTGTCCCTGCCACTGTCCGGGCTGTCACAGCAGGTTCCTGTGGGCAGACACCGGCACAGCACTGACGGAGGATGCGCTCTCGGGCCTGATCAGTGCGGCGGCCGATACGATCACCTGTGTCGGTTTCATGGGCGGTGACGGGGATCCGGCGGCGGTCGACAGGCTTGCCTGCCACGTCCTGCACTGCCACCCGGGACTGAAGACGGGATGGTATACGGGGCGCACGGCCGTCTCGCCGCTCGTCTCGCCGAAGCATTTCCATTATATAAAGGTGGGACCCTATCTCCGCCATCTCGGCGGGCTGGACTCTCCGCGCACCAACCAGCGTATGCTCCGTCGCCGCCCTGACGGCTCCTTCGAGGACATTACCGCACGCTTCTGGAAGAAGTGAGGAGGGCGTTCCCCGGCCCTTTGGAAGGATGGGAAGCCTCCCCCGCCCCTCTCAGAGGGAGGGGCGTGCAGGATGGGGCGGGGTCGGAAAAGACAGGGACAGACCCTGATAAGCGGTGGCAAGACGCTTCCTGACCGACTTCCGTCAGGCACTTGTCTTCTTCTAAGGGTTTGAGGGAGGTTGTCTTCGGAGAGGGAGGAGACGCTCTTCGGATGGTCTGGGCGGGTCTTTTATCCGCCCTTTCCGTTTTCTATTGACACAACTACACAGCTCTTGTTTGGAAACGGCTTATTTCTGCCGTACCTTTGCATCGTCATCAGGAATAAAGATGACGGCACAATCTCTATTACACTGACTGAAGGGTCTTTGATAAGAATTTATACTGACTGAATAGTCTGCAAAAATTTACACGGCCTGAAAGGTCTATAATAAAACTGGAAGTTCTATAATAATATGTATATGGCAAACGAAACGAAATCTACAGACCTCGATTACGAAGAGCGGCTCTCTCCCCACTTCACCGTGGGAGAGATGCTCCGCTCGGGGACAGCGCTCACACTGGGCATTCCGAATCTGCCGCCGGCGCAGTCCGCCGGCGACGAAACCGGCAGGGAGGAAGTCATGGCGAATCTCCATGCGCTCTGCGAGCAGGTTCTCGAACCGCTGCGGCGACAGGTAGGGAGGGTGATCATCACGAGCGGTTACCGCTGCGAGGCACTCAACGAGGCGGTAGAGGGCGCACGGCATTCACAGCATCAGAGAGGTGAGGCGGCTGACATTCACGTCACCGGGACGGAAATGTGCCGCAAATACGCCGCCATCCTCCGGCGCACCCCCTTCGACCAGCTGATCCTCGAACCGCGTCTTTCGGCGAAGAAACGGTGGATTCACGTGAGTTACAGACGTACAGGACACAACCGGCACCAGGTGCTCGGGATGGGGTAGGGGCGACATAAAGGGAAGATGTGGGATGTTCCCTTTTTGTCGGAGGAAGATGGGAATCAATTGCGTGGAAGCTGGACTGCCCCACGGAAAACGTACGGAATCGGCGCAGGAGCGGATGCCCGAAGTCCCCGGAACCGGCACAGTCGGCATGGTGCCGGAAGCTGAAAGGGGAGGCGGGAGGCGGCTGAACGGCATGCTGCCGGAAGTCGGAAACAGAGCAGGGAGATGCCGAAGAAAGCAGACACGGATGCAGGCTGTGGTACGAAGCGGCCCCGTGAGGAGGGACTGGAAATGCCGGATAGTAAACGGAAACAGCTGTTTTCCTGTTCCCGGTAATCTCTCTGCGGGATCTTTTCCGCTGCCGTGAGATTCTGTCAGTGCGGGGCGGGGCAGCCTGTTCAGTCCTCTTTTCTGAAAGGCAGAGGAGACCTGATTGTTCTATAAGTCACTTATCTGCAAATTTTTAATTAATTGTATTTTTAATTTTATACATCTTTATATTTATGATGAATTATGTCTATACGTTTTTGTGCTTTCCGCTTTTTACCTTTATATTTTTATATGTTTTTGCATTATTGACTATTTAGGTTTTCATTTATTTATCTTTCCATCTTTTTACTTTTTTACCTTTTTACTTTTTTGTCTTTTCATCTTTTTACTCTTTTATTTTTTTATTTTTTCATTTTTTTGTCGCATTATCTTTTTATGCCTTTATAGGTTCAGTCATTTTATTCTTTAATTTTTATTATTTATTCACCTTTTAAATTCTCAAGTTATGTCCATCAAGTATTGTATGTATCAAGACAACCGTAAGAACAGCAAGCGTAAGGGTTTCTGGTATGCCCGCGCCATTTCTCCCGACGTGGTCGGTGTGAAGGAGCTTGCGCAGCGCATCGGCAACCGGTGTACCGTCACCGAGCCGGACATCCTGGCAGTGATCAGCGCCCTGGTGTTCGAGATGAACCAGGTGCTCAAGGCCGGCAGCCGTGTGAAGATCGACGGATTGGGAACATTCCGTGTCGGTTTCCATTCGCAGGGTGTCGAGCACGCCAAGGACTTCAATGTCCAGAAGAACATCTACGGTGCGCACGTGCTCTTTGCGCCGACCGTGACGGTCGATGCCACACGCCGCCGCATCAAGACGCTCATCAGCGGTCTCCGCATCCAGGAGGCTGTCAAGTACGACGCCCCTGTGGGGAAGGGAAAGGCCAAGGACGACGGCAAGGTCAAAGAGCCCGAGCACAGCACGCCGTCCGGTCCGCAGGCCGGTGAAAACAACGGCGGTCACGAGAAGGACACCCAGCCGCAGGCGTAAGCAGTTAGGGCGGAGGAGGCCGGTCGGGTGAGTAGGGGAGGGGAGAGGCCGAAAAGGGATGTGGGAAAAGCTGCGGGCCTGCTTTTCCGCTGGTCTTCAGAGGAGACGGCGATCTCTTCCGGACTTCAGGCCGGCAGGTTCCGGGAGCGGCTCCCGCTGTTTTCCAGCAGTCTCTCCCACCTCTTCCGCTTCCGTCCTCCTCCTGCCTTTTCCGGGTGCTTGAAGATTCTATTCATTCATTTTTTAAATTCTTTCATCTTATGAACAAACCAGTCTGGAAAAACATTCTGAACATTCTGATCTCCGTCCTCACCGCTTTGGCGACGACCCTCGGTGTGAGTTCCTGTCTTTAAGCCCTCACACACACAACCGTCTCGGCCTTAGACTTTCTTTAGGAAGTCAGGGTTTATAGACTTATTTGACAGGTTGTACCTCTTTGTACGGCAGATACTTACACTGGCTGTGAACGACGCATGGGTAGCTTTCGTGCGACACTTTGGGAAGTTCTCTCCGACAGACCGGTAAGTTCTGGCCGACAAAAAGGGAGCCTGTTTCCTGTCTGGCCGACAGAAAGGGAGGTTGTGGGCGACAGAAAGGGAGCTTTCCGTCCTCCGGTTTCTTTATTCTTTACAAAGACGGCCTTTCTGTCTTCTTTTCTTTGCGATTCTGTCGTTACTAATTTGTCCTCTGTCTTATGACCTTTGATTTGTCTGTTTTCTAATATCCTATCAATCAACGGTATATAGATATGTGCGACAAATTAGTAACATTCTTCAAATGGATCGCCCCTGTATCTGCGACAAATCAGGAAGTTGCTGAAAATATTTGAAAACGATTCCGTGGACTCCCCCAGCGGTTCTGTGGCTTCCCCTTTGCGTTCCATGGACTCCCCCGGCGGTTCTGCGGCTCTCCCCTTTGTGATTTCGTGGTTTCTTCAAAAGGTTCTTTAGAAGTCCTCAACGGCGGTCTGTATAGTCTGTCTGGAATGATTTTTTACACTTTTTTGTCGCCGTATTATATAAATATATATTCCTTTGTTTATGCTTCCTGATAAAAATAGGGTTTCATCCGGTTTTCTCCCTTATGGGGCTTCGGGAATTTGGAGTGATGAGGTTTGTCTCGTGCGTTGATAGCTTTGATGAAATGTCACACAGAGGGGCTAAAGGAGGTAAAGACCCCATGGCGGAGGCGCCGCCGTCATTCTATATTTCGGAAGAACCTCCCTGATTCCTGCCCGTCTTGTTCCTTCTCATAATAGTCTACGGAGCAAGATGGGCAACATAGTGTTAGCAACCGACAAGAAAACATCATCTTTATTCGACATTTAAGATTATCTTTGCACCGAGATTCATTCCCGGAGCAGGATGCCCGGAGAATGCAACCTAAATCGGACCAACGGAAGGTTGCACCGCCCGTACCGGGACGGCAGCCGGAGAGACAGGCAGACCACCGGAAGCTGTACATTCCGGTTCTTCATATTGCTGAACAGGACAGACAGGAAGGTACCGGCAGGCGAAGACGAAGAGACAATCTAAACCCTATCATATATGGAATTTAACAACAGTAAAACCACATTACTGGCAGGATGCCTGGCACTGACGCTGCTCGGGTATTCTCCGGAAGTACAGGCGGCCGGCGGAGGTGTCGTGCAGGCCGTCGCCCAGCAGGTCCGGAAGGTCACCGGACAGGTCACCGACGGCAAGGAGGCCATCATCGGCGCCACTGTCAAGCAGAAAGGTACGAACAACGCCACCGTCACCGACCTCGACGGCAACTTCACGCTGTCCGTCCCTGCGGGCAGCGTGATCGAGGTGTCGTACGTCGGCTATGTCACCCAGGAGGTGAAGGTCACCTCCCAGACCGCCTATACCATCAGACTTGCGGAAGACAACGTCGCCCTCAATGAAGTCGTCGTCGTGGGCTACGGTTCGATGAAGAAGAGCGATGTCTCCGGCGCGTCCGTCACCATGGACGAGAAGAAGCTGCGCGGCTCCATCGTCACCTCGCTCGACCAGACGCTGCAGGGACGTGCGGCAGGTGTCACGGCGACCAGCACGTCGGGTGCTCCCGGCACGTCGTCGAGCATCCGCGTCCGCGGCCAGGCCACCATCAACGCCAACGCCGAGCCGCTCTACGTCATCGACGGCGTCATCGTGCAGAGCAGCGGCGCAAGCGGCTCGTCGTACGGACTGGGCGACGCGCTGGGCAACGGAAAGGTGTCTACCATCTCTCCGCTGTCGACCATCAACCCCAGCGACATCGTTTCGATGGAAATCCTGAAGGACGCCTCCGCCACCGCCATCTACGGCGCGCAGGGTGCGAACGGCGTCGTCCTCATCACCACCCGCCGGGGAAAGGCCGGCGAGGCGAAGTTCACCTACGACGGCATGATGGCCTGGAGCCGGCAGACACGCCGCCTGGACATCATGGACCTGCGGGAGTTCGCCGACTACTACAACGACTTCGTGGCCACGGGACAGATCAATCCCGCCACGGCCGACAAGCACTATGCCGACCCGTCGCTGCTGGGGAAGGGCACGAACTGGCAGGATGCCATCTTCCAGACCGCCTTCCAGCACTCGCACCAGATTTCCGCACAGGGCGGTTCGGAGAAAGTGCAGTACTACGTCTCGGCCAACTACATGGACCAGGAGGGAACGATCATCGGCAGCGAGTTCGACCGTCTGGGAATGCGCGTGAACCTGGATGCGAAGCTGAAGCCCTGGCTGAAGATGGGGCTGAGCACCAACTTCTCCACCACCCACGACAACCTGAAGCTCGCCGACAGCGACCAGGGCATCATCAACTACTCGCTGACCACACCGCCCGACATCCCCATCTATGACATGGCCGGCGGCTATTCGTCGGTATCGAAGGAGGGCTTCACCAACCCCAATCCCATCGCCATGGCGATGCTGAACCAGATCAGGCTCGACCGCCGCAAGCTCAACGGCAACCTCTTCTTCGAGGTCACGCCCGTCAAGAACCTGGTATGGCACGCCGAACTGGGCTATGACCTCAGCGCCGACCGCGGCCGCCGCTTCCTCCCCACCGTCGACCTGGGCAGCTGGAAGCGCAGCATCAATTCCGCCTCCGTGCAGAAGGGGACGGGCACGTTCTGGCAGCTGAAGAACTACGTCACCTATTCCAACACCCTGGGCAAGCACAGCTTCTCGGCCATGCTCGGCCAGGAGATGTGGGAAAGCAAGTACGACAACAACCGGACGGGGAACACCAACCTTCCCGCCAACACCGTCAACAACCCGGCGCTGGGCACCGGCACGCCGTCCATCGGCGTAGGCTTCGGAAGTTCGGCGATGGCCTCGTTCTTCACCCGTCTGACCTATTCGTTCAACGACCGTTACAACGCCACCTACACCTACCGTTACGACGGCAGTTCCAACTTCGGGCCGAACAAGCGGTGGGCCGGCTTCCATTCGTTCGCCGCTTCATGGCGGTTCACCAACGAGAAGTTCTTCCAGAAGAGCTTCCTCGGGCCGTATGTGTCGAACGGAAAGCTGCGGGCAGGCTGGGGACAGACCGGCAACTCGGCCATCGGCTCCTACAAGTGGGGCACGCTGATGAAGGCCATGCCCACCCTGCTGGGGAAATCGTACCGGCCTGACAACATCCCGAACCTCGACGTGCAGTGGGAAAGCCAGGAGCAGTGGAACGTGGGCCTCGACCTGGGACTGTTCAACAACCGCGTCAACGTGACCCTCGACTGGTACCGCAAGGAGTCGAAGGACATGCTCATGCCGCTCCAGCTCCCGTCGTACATGGGCACCTCCGGCAACGTGTCGTCCGTCCTCGCGCCTCCCTACGGCAACTACGGGACGATCCGCAACACCGGTGTCGAACTGACTGTGAACACGCATCCGCTGACCGGACGCTTCCAGTGGGACTCAGAGTTCCAGATCTCGTGGAACAAGAACCGCCTGGTGGCACTCTCCGGGACGAAGAACGCAGCCATCGTGGGCTACGGACAGTGGAACGACGTGGTCAGCCTGTCCAGCGTGGGCGAATCGCTCTACAGCTTCTACGGATTCGTCACCGACGGCGTCTACAAGGACCTGGCCGACCTCGAGACCTCGCCGAAGACCTCGAAGTATCCTGCCGACGGCAAGAGCTTCGACCGCAACACCACGCCCTGGATCGGCGACCTGAAGTTCAAGGACATCAGCGGACCCGACGGAAAGCCTGACGGCAAGATCGACGACTACGACAAGACCAACATCGGATCGCCGATGCCGAAGTTCACCTTCGGATGGACCAACACCTTCCGTTACAGGGACTTCGACCTCAGCATCTTCGTCAACGGTTCCTACGGAAACAAGGTGTACAACTACATGAAGATGAAGCTCACCCACATGAATTCCCTGTGGAGCAACCAGCTGAAGGATGTCAAGGGACGTGCGCGCCTGGAGCCCATCGACCCCGCGAAGACCTATCCGGCAGGCAGCTACTGGTACACCGACGCCGGCAACATCCGCGTGGCGAACCCCGAGACAAGCATCCCCCGCGCCACCATCACCGACCCGAACGACAACGACGTGATCAGCGACCGGTACATCGAGAACGGTTCGTACATCCGTCTGAAGAACATCGCCCTGGGCTACACCTTCCCCAAGAAGTGGATCACGAAGTGGGGTATCGAGAACCTCCGTGTCTACATGAACATCCAGAACCTGCTGACCATCACCGGCTACGACGGCTACGACCCGGAAGTAGGTGCCAGCACGGCCGATATCAACGGCTATTCCTACGGCGTGGACAACGGCCGTTATCCCTCGCCGACGACCTATTCGTTCGGTCTGAGCCTGAGTTTCTAACATAAAACCTTCATCACAATGAAAAGATTAAAGTATCTATATACGGCCTGCCTCCTGGCAGCCGGCATGCTGGTCGCATCCTCGTGCAACGATTTCCTGGATCGGCCGGCGGAAGACTCCTACAATGCAGGGACATTCTACAAAGACGACAGCCAGTGCGTGCAGGGCGTCAACTACCTGTACAACTCGCCCTGGTACGATTTCCAGCGCGGTTTCATCAAGGTGGGCGAGGTCATGTCGGGCAACTACTACTGGGGGTCGAGCCCCTACATGACGCTCACCGTGAACAGCACCGATGCCGACCTCACGAGTATGTCCAACTCGCTCTGGTCGGTCATCGGACACGCCAACACCGTCTACAACAACCTCAAGGGCGCGTCGGCATCGCAGGCCGTGAAGAACCAGTGCATGGGCGAGTGCCTGGCATGGAAGGCCATGGCCTACTTCTTCCTCGTGCGTTCCTTCGGCGACGTGCCCATCATCCACGACAATTCCGCCATGCTGGCCGACGGTTCGTACAGCAACGTCAGCCGCGTGGAAAAGGCCGACGTGTACGATTACATCATCATGACGCTGGAGAAGGCGATGGAGCTGCTGCCCCGCAAGGGCAACCCCGGCCGCATCGACTACTATGCCGCCGAGGGACTCCTGGCCAAGGTCTATCTCTACCGGAGCGGCGTGAAGGCCAACGGAAACGGACAGCGTGATGCCGCCGACCTGCAGAAGGCCGCGCAGTATGCCAAGGACGTCATCGACAACAGCGGACGGACGCTGATGCCGAACTACTCGGATGTGTTCCGCCTGCAGAACGCCCTCAACAGAGAGTGTCTCTTCTCATGGCTGTGGACGGCGGACACCAGCATCTGGACCGTGCAGAACACGCTCCAGAGCGACCTCGCCATGCAGGGCTTCGACGAGTTCGGCGACTGCTGGGGCGGCTACAACGGCCCTTCAGCCGACCTGCAGGCAGCCTTCGGCGTGTCGCCGCTGGAGGACCCGGCGACGAGAACCGAGGTCGACGCACGCCGCAAGGCCACGATGATGATGGCCGGCGACTTCTACGACTACTTCTGGACCGACAAGACCGACCGTCAGGGCCGCAAGGGATTCAACTTCCTACAGTTCCTCTACGACAGCAACGGCTATGGCTCCGGCGGCCCGGGGACACTGCAGAGTGCGACGGGCGCCAACTGCGTGAAGCATCTCTACGGCGACGCCTACGACCACAAGACGTATGCCGTGGACGGCATCTCGGCCTCGAACATGCACAGCAGCCTCGCCACGCCGGTGCTGCGCCTGTCTGATGTCTATCTGGTTTATGCCGAGGCCGTCATCGGCAACAACGGCAGCACCGCCGACGCCAGTGCCATCGACGCTTACTACAAGGTGCGCAGCCGCGCCGTCAGGTCGGCCGCACGCCCGGCAAGCATCACGTGGGAGGATGTGTGGAAAGAACGCCGTCTCGAGCTGGCCATGGAGGGCGACCGCTGGTACGACTTCGTGCGCCGCAGCTACTACGATATGGCGGGCAGCATCCGCGAGCTGAAGCAGCAGAAGCGCGGCGCCTACTACGGCCTGAACACGCTCTACAAGAACTACTACGAGAGCAAGGCCTGGAACGTAGACCCCTCCACGATGCACTATGCCACGGAGACACAGGCTCCGAACGTGTCGGAGCAGAGCTTCACGCTGCCCTTCCCGAGCCAGGACATCGTGTTCAACGGCAATCTGCAGAAAGGCTCCGTACACGTCGATGTGCGCTCGACATACGCTTACTGATCCGAAACTTTCAAAAAACAAGAGACATAAGATGAAACATTCCAATAACATACGCCTTGCGCTGGCTGCCCTGATGGGGGCGGCAGCCATAGGCTTCGCATCCTGCGAGGACCAGCCCGACGAATACAAGTCAACGAGCGGAAGCCCCGAGGTGCAGTACGTCAGACTGCCCGAGAGCGCCGACTCCGTCATCACCAAGAGCTACCTCCAGACCACCGTCTGCCTCGTCGGAAACAACCTGCGCAGCATCCGCAAGCTGCTCTTCAACGACCAGGAGGCACTCCTCAACACCAGTTACATCACGGACAACACCCTGCTGGTGGACATCCCGAAGAACATTCCCGCTGCCGTGACCGACAAGATCTACATGATCAACGAGGCCGGCGACACCACCACCTACGACTTCCATGTCATCGTGCCGCCGCCCGTGGTGTCGGCCATGAGCTGCGAGTACGCCGCCGCCGGAGACGAGGTGACGCTGACGGGCGACTACTTCATCCAGGATCCTTACAAGCCGCTGAAGGTGAAGTTCAATGACGGCACGCTGCCCGTGACCGACATCAGGTCGATTTCCAAGAACAGCATCACCTTCACCGTACCGGCCGGCGCACAGAGCGGAAGGGTCTGTGTGGAGAGTGTCTACGGCGAGAGCAGGTCGCAGTTCGTCTACAAGGACAACCGCAACATCCTCTTCGACTTCGACGGATCGCACGGCGGACTGGCCGGCGGACACGGCTGGCGGCCGGGACGCATCCGCACCGGCGGCATCGACGGAAGCTACCTCTATCTCGGCGGCGCGGCGATGCTGGGCAAGGTGGGGGCCACCTGGGACGAGGACGACTTCGCCATGAACTACTGGCCGGAGCCTTCGGCGGGATTCCCCGAACTGACCGCCATCCCCTCCTTCGCCAATATGCTGGACACCTGCGACATCGGCGACCTGGCCCTGAAGTTCGAGTGCCGCGTGCCGGAGACGTCTCCCTGGAGCGCATCCGCCCTGCAGCTCATCTTCACCGGCAACCAGGATGTCACCGCCCTCACGGCGAACAGCCAGTATTACAACAACGCCGACATCGCACGCGGACTGTGGATACCCTGGCAGACGACCGGCTCGTTCAGCACGGGCAGCGGCTGGACGACGGTCACCATCCCGCTCTCTGCCTTCAACAAGACGCACGAGGGACAGGCGGCCGGAAAGACCGTCGCCAAGAACCGCATGACGGGCTTCACCTTCTTCCTCTGGAACGGAGGCGTGGAAGGCACCGACTGCACACCCGAGCTGGACATCGACAACATCAGGGTCGTACCGATCAGCAAGTAGAAACACCATGGCCGGAAGGGGGCAGGGAAGCGTCTGCTCACGAATGAGGATGCACCTTGCCCGCTTCCTTTCCCGTAAAAACAAAAGAAAAGAAACAATGCACACCCATAGACTTCATGCCGCAGCCCTTGCGCTGCTCTCGCTGACGGCCGCAGCCTGCAGCGACACCGTAGAACACTCCATCGCCGCCGTGGACGCACCGTCGTTCGTCAGCGTGAGCCCGCAGACGAACATCCGGGCCGGCCTCGACTCGATTGTCGTCACCTACGACAAGAACATCTTTTTCTCTTCCGCCGACTACCGGAAGATCACCCTCAACGGCTCGCCGGCCGTCAGCGCCAACGTCATCGGCTCGTCCAACCGGCTGCTCGTCATGGCCGGCATCAGCCGCGGCAAGAGCTACGAGCTGGTCATCCCCGAGGGCGTCGTCACCGGGCCTAACCGCATGGCGGCACCCATGGTGAAGGCCACCCTGACGGCCCAGACCCAGCACATCGCCGGCCAGCCGGTCAACGCCGAAGCGACCGCCGAGGCGAAGGCACTCTACCGGAAGCTGGCCGACAACTACGGCAAGAAGACCTTTTCGGCCACGATGGCTGACGTGGCATGGAACAACAAGACCGCCGAGAGGGTACACCGCCTCACGGGCAAGTACCCCGCCATCAACGGCTACGATTACATCCACCTGCAGTCCACCCGGCCGGGCGGATGGATCGACTATGCCGACATCACCCCCGTCAGGACGTGGCACGATGCCGGCGGCATCGTCACGATAGGGTGGCACTGGAACGTGCCCACCTCCGATCCCTACGCCTCCGTCGTGCCCGTCGTCCTCTACGGCGGCCCCGACAAGGTCATGCCGGGCGACTGGAGCGGGAACATACAGCTCACCACACAGGCGGCGAAGGACATCCTGGCCGGCGCCTCCATCGGGAGCAGACTGGTGGTGAAGATTACCGACGTGAAGCCGGGCGCACAGGGTTCCATCAAGAACAGCAGCTGGGCAGGCTTCGTGGACGAGAACGGAAAGAACTGGGACTACTTCGACATCAGCGGCGACAGCTACTCGATGACGCTCGACCAGACCACGCTCAACGAAATGCGGGCCAACGGCCTGATCATCGGCGGACACGACTATACGGTCACCGGCATCACCGTCGAGGCAGCCGGCACGGTGAAGTACGGCTTCTACGCCGCCAAAAGCGAGTTCACCCTCGATGCCGCCGTCACCGAAGGCACATGGGCCAACCGCTTCATGAAGTCCGACCTGGAGAAGATCGTTCCTTACCTGCGGCAGCTGCAGCAGGCCGGCATCCCGGTTCTGTGGCGGCCCCTGCACGAGGCGGCCGGCAAGTGGTTCTGGTGGGGCAACGGTTCCGCCGCCTCCTACGTGAAGCTCTGGCGCACGATGTACGATTACTTCAGGCAGCAGGGCATCAACAACCTCATCTGGGTGTGGACCTCCGAGAAGGCCGATGCCGACTGGTATCCCGGCGACGAATACGTGGACATCATCGGGACGGACGTGTACGGAAAGGACGGCAGCGCCGTCACGGCCGAGGAGATGGCGGCACGATTCAACGAGCTGGCCTACCGCTATCCTTCCAAGATGATTTCGCTGACCGAGTGCGGCACCGTCGCCGACATCCCCTCCCAGTGGAAGAGCGATGCCGCATGGAGCTGGTTCATGCCGTGGTACGGCGACGGACACGCATCGGACGAATGGTGGAAGGCGGCGATGGACTCCGAAGACGTCATCACGAGAAAGTGAAAGGTTTGAGGTTTGAGGTTTGAGGTTTGAGGTTTGTCCCAGGTCTGATCAATCCGTCTTGGGTTCGCTCCAATTGAAATACGGAGTCGGTTCGAGGTTTATCCCAGACGTGATCAATCTGCTTCCGTACGCTTTCAATTGAAACATTGGGATCGGGAGACCTCTTCTATAATGCGGTTCCGCATGATGAACGTTGAAACAAGAATATGAGAGATGTCGAATCAAGAACAAGGATGAACGTTGAAACAAGAACGATGAAGCTGTCAAGAATGATGAAGCTGCGTTTTCTCACGCTCCTTTCCGTCCTGCTCGCCGGCCTCACGGCAGCGGCGAAGGTACGGCTGCCGCACATCCTCGGCGACAACATGGTGCTGCAGCAGCAGACCGACGTGCGGCTGTGGGGATGGGCGAAGCCCGGGGCACGCATCAGCGTGAAGCCCTCCTGGAGCGGGGCACGCCGTACCGTCGCCGGCAGGGACGGACGGTGGAGCCTCCGTGTCCGCACACCCGAGGGCGGCTACACGCCGCTCAGCATCACCTTCAGCGACGGCGAACCGCTGACGCTGCACGGCATCCTCGCCGGAGAGGTGTGGGTATGCGCCGGACAGAGCAACATGGAAATGCCCCTGCAGGGATTCCACGAGTGTCCGGTCGAGGGCTATCAGGAGGCCGTCGCCGGCGCGGGGCGCATCCGGGGGATGCGGTACGTGAAGATTCCGGCGGTGATGCGTGCCGTACCGCAGGACGACGCCGACTGCCGATGGGAGACGGTAAACGCCAACACAGCCAACGACTGCAGCGCGGTGGGCTTCTTCTTCGCCCGACGTCTACAGGAGATGACCGACCTGCCCGTAGGCCTCATCCTCGCCGACAAAGGCGGCACGAGGGTGGAGAGCTGGCTCGACGAGGACAACCTGCGGCGGTACACCGACGAGCCTGTCGACTCAGCCGCCATCGCCGCCCGCTATCCCACGGAATGGCTGCGCCCCCTGCTCTGGGGCAACGGCACCTTCCACCCCGTCCTCCCGTACACCGTGCGGGGCATTCTCTTCTACCAGGGATGCAGCAACGTAGGCCTCCGCCCGGAGACCTACGCCGACCGCCTGACACGGCTCATCGCACAGTGGCGAAGCGGATTCGGCATCCCCGACCTCCCGTTCTACTTCGTCGAGATCGCACCCTACAGCTACGGCAACGCCCTCGGGACGGAGGCCGCCGTCATACGGATGCAGCAGCAGCGGGTGGCGCAGACCGTCGCCAACACCGTGCTCATCGGGACGAACGACCTGGTCGGGCCCGGCGAGGCCGAACAGATACACCCCTGCCGGAAACGGCAGGTCGGCGAGCGGCTCGCCATGACGGCGGCGGCGCGCGACTACGGCTTCGGCAGGGTTTTCTACCGCTGTCCGGCCTTCGGACGCATGGAGGTGTGCGGCGACAGCTGTCTCGTACATCTCAAGGACACCTACAACGGCATCGCCGCAGCCGCCTCCTACGAGGGCTTCGAGATGGCAGGAGCCGACAGGGTCTATCATCCTGCCCGTGCCCGGTACGCAGGCGGCGGCACGTTCGTCCTGACGTCGCCGGCGGTCGTGCGGCCCGTCAGCGTCCGCTACTGCTTCCGCAACTTCCTTCCGGGCACGGTGAAGAACCAGGCCGGGCTGCCCCTGCTGCCCTTCACGACCGAAGAAGACTTCCTCCGCCGGCCGTGAGGATGCCCGTCACCGGCGGTGCCGACACGCATCACCGCTGGTGACGGCACTCCGCACCGGCGATGCAGACGGGCTCTGCAGCTGTTGGAAGCCAGGAGGAAACAGTCTCCGCCAGCCGTTTCCCCCTGACGGTCTGCCGGTTTCCGGACTACAACGACTTAAACAAAAAAACAACAAAAAAATGAAGAAGTATTTTCTATTTTTCCTTTTTCTATTGCTGTCCATGACCATGAGGGCAGCCACGGTGGACGTGAAGTCCAATCTGTGGAGCGGCGTCCAGGCCATGGATGCCGGATGGAGCAACTGGATATCTGTTCCGGCCTCTGCCTTCTCGGCCGCCGAAACCGGCAACGTCATCTCGGTGCATGTCTCGGCCATCTCCGCCGGTTCTACACTTGTCATGCTCAATACCGGCACATGGAAACCCATGCCCGGAGCCGAAGAGGGAAAGGCGGTTGCAGATGCACCCTGTGAAATGCGATGGGAAGTGACGGATGCCATGCTGGCCGAACTCAAGGCACACGGCCTGATTGTAAAAGGAGTGAGCTATACCGCTACAAGCGTGGACCTGATACGGAAGGTGCAGACGAGCGACGAGGTGAAAGGCAATCCTGTAACAACCGTCTGGACCGGGAGGAAGGTCATCGACTGGTCGGGTGCGCTGCCCGACGGCTGGCTGAAGCTGGACAGGACGCTCTTCGAGGAGGTCAAGGTGGGCGACAGGCTGCGGTTCAACTATGCCGGTCTGGCGATAGGTGCGACTGCGAGAATCTCTACCGGAGACTGGAAGGAGATGCCGGACGGAGCAGGCTACAGACAGCTGTCTTCCAGCTGCTTCGAATATGCCGTGACGGCCGGAATGCTTGCCAGGCTGAAGGCCGGCGGCTGCATCGTGTCGGGCATCGGATTCACCCTGACAGGGGTAGAGGTCATCGACCCGAAGCAGATTCCCGCACTCGTCTGCCAGGTGGACAGGCGCGACATCAGGTGCTGGGAGAAAGGCGAAGCCCCCGTCATCCATGTCGGCATCCAGAGCCTGGAGAGCAGACCGCAGGACGTGACGGTGGAAGTGCTGCTCCGCACCGACGGTTACGAAGACCTCCGCACCGAGCGCAGACAGGTCACGGTGGATGCGGGCAAGACACAGGACGTAGCCGTCAGCCTGGGAGAACTTGCACCCGGATTCTATCATGCGGTGGTGAGGGCCAACTACGGCGAGCTGGCCGACTTCAACATCGGTTACGACCCGACCGGCATCGTGTCGGCTCCTGATGCGCAGCCCGACTTCATGGCGTTCTGGGACAAGGCGAAGGCAGACCTCGCCAAGGTGGCGCCTGCCTACAAGCTGACCAGGATTGCCGAGAAGTCTACCGCCAGCCGGAACGTGTACCTCGTGGAGATGCAGTCGGTGGACGACGGCGACGGAAAGCCGGTCACCATCCGGGGCTACTATGCAGAGCCGGTGGCGGAAGGCACCTATCCCGTCCTCATCACCCAGAACGGATACGACAGCGATGCCAAGATTCCCGCCCTCGACTTCTGTCCCGCCGGCGGTCAGAACAGCGGCTGGATAGAGCTGAACCTCTCGGTACGCGGACAAGTGATCAACAACCGGGGCGAGAATGTCAACAGATACGGCGACTGGTTCGCTTATCATTTCGGCGACAAGGACACCTACTATTACCGGGGAGCTTACATGGACGTGGTCCGCGGCATCGACTTCATCGCCTCCCGCAGGAAAGCCCGGCAGGACGCCATCTTCATGATGGGCGGCAGCCAGGGGGGAGCCTTCACAATTGCCGGAGCAGCACTCGACCGCCGCATCAAGGCCATCGCGCCGTCCATCCAGTTCATGGGCGATTTTCCCGACTACTTCAAGGTGGGGGCATGGCCGGCATCGGTGGCACGGAAACAGCAGAAGGCTCTCGGGATGAGCGATGAGGATATGTACAGGTTCCTCTCCTACTTCGACACGAAGAACCTGGCTCCTTACATCACCTGCCCGGTCAAGACGGCCATGGGACTGCAGGACCCCATCTGCCCGCCCCATACCAACTTCGCCCCTTACAACAACCTGAAGGTGGCCGACAGACAGTACGTGGTGAACGCCGAATGCAGGCACGAGACCCCTTCCGCCTGGTACGGCGACTGTCTGGAGTTCTTCAAAGCGCATCTGACGGACAATACCGAGTATGCGGAAGTCGGTCTGGATATCTGGAAGGGCAACCTCTCCGTAGACGACTGGAACACGTACCGGCAGATAGCACCGGGCAGGTTCGCACCGGTACGTACGGGCGACGAACTCCGGATCACGATACCGGCGCTGAAAGGAAAGTCCCACCTGCTGATGCTCCAGAACGGCGACTGGAAGACGCTGGCGGGGCTGGAAGACAAATACGTCTTGACGGAAGCTCCCTGCACCTTCAGGACGACCGTCACAGCGGACATGCTGGCGGAACTGCAGGCAAAGGGACTGATTGTGAAAGGCACCGGCTACGTCCTCTCCCGCGTCAGCATCCTGCACAGAGTGCCCAAAGGAAACTCCGGAAACAAGGGGAACGCCCTGACGAACCTGTGGACAGGCTGCGAGCCGATAAGCTGGAGCGGCGCGCACAAGAACAGCGTGTGGCTGGAACCTGCCGACATTCAGACGAAATGGGCCGGAGTCAAGCCCGGACACCGGCTCCGCATGAGCTGCTCGGGGCTGGGCATCGGGACGGCGCAGGGCAAGATCCTTGCCAATTACACGGAACTCCCGGGACTGGCGACGGCACGGTTTTCCGACGGAGGCTACTTCGAATACACGCTGACCGGCGAATGGATCGCACGCATCAGGAAAGAAGGACTGCGCGTCACGGGCACCGGCTTCACGCTGACCGCCGTCGACCTGATCGACCCTGACAGAGAATACAGCCTTGTCGCACAGTGCGACGACGAGGACATCAAGGCATGGGAACCCCATGAGACCCCCAAGCTCGGCATGACGATAACCAATCTGGAGACAGTCCCGGTGAAGGTGCCCTACAAGGTCACGCTGACGAAGGATATGGTGGACAAGGACACGCAGACGCACAGCGTCTACAAGACCTATGTGCAGGAGGTGACCCTCGGGGCCGGAGAGACCCGCCACGTAGACCAGCCGTTCGACGGTCTGGACGAACCGGGGTTCTACAGGATGACGGCAAGTGTGGACAACAACACCGTCTGCTCCTACAACATCGGTTATGCTCCGAGACGCGTCCCCGTGAAGGCCACCGCACCGGCCGATTTCTGGGACTACTGGAAGGAAGGACTGCAGGAACTGGCAGCGACGGCACCCGACATCCGTATGGAGGAACTGCCCGGGAAAAGCTCGGCCGCCCGGAAGGTCTATCTCGTGACCATGAAGTCGGTGCCGGACAGCAGAGGCGGCCGCCCGGTGACCCTCCGCGGCTATTATGCAGAGCCTGTCGGCGAAGGCAGGTTCCCGGCCATCATCCACTATCAGGGAACTGACGGCGGAACCGGTACGCCATGGTGCATGAATGCGGACGACAACCCCGGCTGCTGCGAGTTCGTCCTTTCCACCCGCGGGCAGATGCTCAACAACCGTGAACCGAACCTGGCAGACAATGTCTACGGACGTGACAAGACGACCGGAAAGACCGATTACTACTCCTTCGGCTGGGGCGACAAGGAACGGCACTATTACCGCGGCGCCTACCTCGACTGTGTGAGAGCCGTCGATTTCATGAAGTCGCATGCCAAAGCAGACACCTGCAACCTCTATGCCGCAGGGGGCAGTCAGGGAGGCTGCTTCACCTATGTGGCCGAAGGACTTACCGGAGCGTTCAGGGCGATAGCCCCCTCCATCACCGGCCATGCCGACTTCGAGGAAGGGATGAGAATCGTCAACTGGCCCCGTGCCAACTTCCTGGCCGCCAAGGAGAAGCTGGGAATGACGGACGATGAGATGAATACCTTCAATGCCTACTTCGATGTCATGAACTTCGCTTCCCGCGTCACCTGCCCGGTCATCTCCTGTTTCAGCCTGCAGGACACGACGGATCCGGTCCGCACCAACCTGGCGCCGTTCAACCTGCTGGACAAAGTGAAGGAGGACGACAAGGTGTACATCATCAACCCGTTCCTGGGACACGCCACGCCTGCCGGATGGGGGAAACGGTACATGGAGTTCTTCGAGAAACATCATTCTGACAGGACACCCGCCGCCATCCGGCAGACGACTTCCTCCACGGGTGGCGACACGTGTGCCGTCTGCTTCGACATGACCGGCAGGCGGGTGTCTGTCCCTGGCCGCGGGCTTTACATCACGGGAGGCAGGAAACTCGTGATGAGATAAGCCCTCCCTATCGCTGCTGCGGGCAGACCGCCCATGCAGCGGCATCCCCTCACGCCTCCATCCATGCGGCGGCATCCAACGGAAAAGAGGGTGTGTCAAAAGGCAAATACCATTTTGATCATCTTACAGTTTGAAACGATTCATTGAAAATGACCATTTCTGTACTCGATTCTGAGTAAAGAAATGGTCTTTTCTTTGCTTTTAGGAAAACCTGCTTGTAGTTTGAAAGTTGTCAATTTGTCAATTTGCATTTTGACACGCCCCTTTTCCGTCCCGTCCAGGCCTCGACAGCATCCCGTCCCGGGCGGAGTACAGAAAGCCGCAGGGGAATCCGGGAAGAGAAAATCCATCATGCAGATGTAAAACTTCAGGTCACGGCTCTGTCCATTTCAAAGCAGCCCTGAAGATTCCGCGTTAGGCTTTTGTTTATATGGGCATTGTCAACTCGCGGCAGACTCCTGCCCATCAGTCGGACGGCAGATGCCGCACAAAAGGCAAAAATCCATCAAAGGTATTTCTCAGGACCTGTCGATACAGGAATCCGGGACAAGACGGACAAAAAAACTGAAGTCCAATGGAATGAAAATAATCCGTATCTTTCCTCTGAAGAAAAAAACTTTCTTTGTCCGATGGGCTGATAAATCACAGTCTTTGTGTAATTTTGCAGTGTTTTTAAAAAATTAGACAGATGTCTCAACTGCGCCTTGGCAGGCGGCTCGCATACATAGGAGGCGGCATGACGGCCGTTCTCCTATTTGCCTGTCTCATCATCCGTAGTCTTCCTCCCTCGCAGCGGGAGGTGGAAGAGAGTGCCGTGTCTGTCGCCCAGACCTCGTACTACGTGCTGGAGGCGGACGGAAAGACGGCGGCCTGCTTCGCCGACTATGCCGATTCGGTCTTCACGGGCGGGACGGTCGGCCGGGACTCCATCCCTGCCCGGCGCATCGTGCAGCGCGGCTACTGGGTGAACCGGCTGCCTGTCGTCCCCTCCTGCTTCGGCCGGATCGTCATCCGCTGGAACTGCCGTCCCGACCCGGTCGTCAACCTCAGGGACGCCGCTCTGCGCCGGGTGCTCTTCCGCACGCTGGTCAGGATGGACACGGAGCTGGGCGGGCTGCAGACCGTGCGCAACGAGACGGGCTATTACCTCCGCGTACACAGCGTGCAGGACTACGGGTACAACAGAATCGCCGGCTATCATGCGGAGGTCGTGCGCCGGATGGACTCGCTCCGCAGCGTGCTGAAGACGGTACACGACCTGTCCGCCTCGCCTGTCCGCCTCCGTGTCCGGCAGGTGAACCGTTATTCCATCGCCTCCGGTCCGGGGGAGCGTACCGTCTGCAACCGCCTGAGAATCTACAAGGAACGCGGTGCCGTGCTCTTGCAGACGGCAGACGGCATGACACCATTCCGTGTCACGACCCGCCTGCAGTCCGGCAAGGCGATGGACGAGCTGGAGAAATACCGCCGGAAGCATCCTGCCGTGGCGGCGGGGCCGCAGCCCAAGGGCATCCGCGTGGCCGGCGGCCGCTATGACGGTGAGGTGCGGAAAGGGCTTCCTGACGGCTACGGACGGTTCTACGGCGATGACGGCGGCTTCTACGACGGCCACTGGAAGGGCGGCCGCCGTGACGGATTCGGGATCTATGTCGCCCCGCATGAGTATCTGCAGGTGGGCGAGTGGAAGGAAGACGTGTTCAAGGGCGAACGCCTCACGTACAATGCGGACCGCATCTACGGAATCGACCTCTCGAAGCACCAGCACGAGCAGCGCGGCCGGTACTATCACATCTATTGGAACCGGATCCGCATCACGCACCTCGGCACGCTGAGCAGCAAGACCGTCAGGGGCCGGGTGGACTATCCCGTCTCGTTCGCCTATGTGAAGTCGACGGAGGGCTGTACGGTGCGCAACGCCTATTATCTCACCGACTATGCCGAGGCGCGGCGGCACGGCATCCGCACGGGGACCTACCACTTCTTCTCCACCACGTCGCCCGGCGGGGCGCAGGCCGGCCATTTCCTGCAATGCAGCCGTTTCGGCAAGGGCGACCTCCCGCCGGTGCTGGACGTGGAGCCGAGCGACGCACAGATTGCCAGGATGGGCGGTGCGGCGGCGATGTTCCGCAGCATCCGTGCATGGATGACGCATGTGCGGCGGCGCACGGGCCGCCGGCCCATCCTGTATGTCAGTCAGATGTTCGCCGACAATTACCTGCCGCTGGCACCCGACCTCGTCGACAACTACCTCGTCTGGATAGCCCGCTACGGCGAATACAAACCCGACATCAAGCTGGCTTACTGGCAGCTGAGCCCTGACGGGAAGGTGCGGGGCATCCACGGCGACGTGGACATCAACGTCTTCAACGGCTACCGCAACCAGTACGAGGATTTCCTGAAGCGGCACTGCTTCTGACCCGTGCCGGCATCCGCCGTCCTGTCCATTTCCCGTCTGTCATTGCCGGCTCTGCCGGCCTGTCCGGGCGTGGGGCGGGGCAGAGCCTCTGCCAAAGGGAATTTATCGGATCTGCCGGACTTCCAAGGCAGAAGGGCAGTGCCCCCTTCTGTCCGCTCCCTCCCCCTTCCGTCCTGGAGATTCTGAGGATTCGGGCTGCCTTAAGAAAAACTAAATTATATCCTTTTCAATCCGCCGTCTCAACTTAAAATGTTACCTTTGCATTTATGGAATTGAAAAAACTATTGTTCTTTATCCTCTGCATATTCTCCTTCACAGGACTCCGGGCACAATACAACATCCAATGCGAAGACACCTGCAGCCACATCCACGGACTCGACATGAGCCATTACCAGGGTGACGTATGGTGGGAGACGGTGGCCGAAAACAGCAACCACAAGCTCAACTATGTCTACCTGAAGGCGACAGAAGGCGGTTCGCGCACCGACCAGCGTTACCTTGACAACATCGAGGCGGCGCAGCGCTACGGCATGAATGTAGGGTCCTATCACTTCTACCGGCCTGCCGTCCCGCAGGAAGAGCAGCTGCGCAACTTCCGTATGCAGTGCCGCCCGCAGGACCAGGACCTCATCCCGATGGTCGACATCGAGACGACGGGTGGCCTGGGACGCGAGGCGCTGCGCGACAGCCTGCAGCGGTTCCTCGTCCTCATGACGAGAGAGTACGGCGTGCGGCCGCTGGTGTACACCTACACCAATTTCTACGACCGCTACCTCAGCGGTGCGCTGGACGGCTACAAGCTGTTCATCGCACAGTACAACGGGCGCGAACCGGTGCTGCAGGACGGCAGGGACATCTTCGCCTGGCAGTACACCGGAAAGGGACGCATCAACGGCGTGAACGGCTACGTGGACAAGTCGAGGCTGATGGGAAAGCACAGCATGAGGGAGATACGCTACCGACGGCGGAGATAGTCTGCGTGGAGAGAGACTGCGACAATTGACAACACAACTATAATCTTACATTACGTAAATGATCATCAAATGCCCTGAATGTGGCCATCAAGTGAGCGACAAGGCACCTGTCTGTCCGAGCTGCGGCGTGGAGATCGCCGGACACATCGTCAGATGTTCCCACTGCGGCGAACTCTACCTCAAGGAGGAACCGTCGTGCCCGAACTGTCACCATACGGAGACGGAGAATCCGTCTGCCGGAAAGAGAGGCGGGACGGACGGGACGAAGGAGGCTGGACCGATTGTCGTCCTGCCTATGGAAGAACATCCGGCGGCCGGGAAAGAGACTGTCCGTACCGGCGCACAGAAGCCGGCCGGCGAAAGGAAAGAGGCTGCGCGCGATACTGTGCGTACCCCGTCCGCGGATGCCGATGAAGCGACGGTAGACGCCGATTTCCTCATGGAGGACGATGCCGATGAGGATGTGATCGCTGCCGCTGAGGCGGTGCAGGAAGCGGACGAAGCCGGTGCGGAGAAGCCGGCGCAGAAGCACGGCCATGTATCGCTGGCGGTGTCGCTGCTCATTGCGGCCATCACGGCCGCCGTCCTGCTGTTTCTGTACAACCAGGGAGCCGGGGTGAGCCGGGCGAACGGCGAGCAGGAGGCCTATGCGCTGGCGCTCTCCAGCGACGAACCGACCGTCCTTCAGAACTATCTCTCCGAGCATCCCGCTGCTCCGAAGACCCACCGGGACAGCGTCTCCGCCCGGCTGAAGAGGCTGGTGGCAGCCGACCGCAGCCTGCAGACTGCCGACAGGGAGCTGGCAGCCGCCATGTCGGGCAATTCGACGGAAGAACTGAAGCGGTTTCTTGCGAAATATCCCGCCTCGAAGCACCGCAAGGAGATAGAGGCGCGGATCGACGAGATGGACTGGGCGCAGGCGGCGGCGAAGGACGACGAGAACGCCTACCTCGGATACAAGGCGCAGCATGCGGACGGCATACACAGCAGGGAGGCGGATGAGAAGCTGAAGCGGCTTCTGGTACATACCGTCTCAGATGACGAGAAGTCGTCTGCCCTCGGGGCTGTCCGGCAGCTGCTGCAGGGTATGAACAGCAAGAGCAGCGACAAGATAGCAGGCGCCGTCGCACCCTCGCTGAGTTTTCTCGGTGCAGGCGGTGCAACGGCGAAGGACATCCGCCGCTACATGACCGACAGGCTCTATCAGGCTGATGTCAAGACCATCAACTGGCGCCTCGGATCGCCTGCCGAGATTACCAAGGACAGCAACGACGAGGGGGCGGAGCTCCGCCTGAAAGTGCCTGCAACGCTCGACATTGAGCGTAAAGGCGGCAGGTCCAGACGGAGCTATGTCATTTCGGCCGTTGTCAAGGGCGGAAGAATCACAAGCGTGAACTGGAACCAGATATAAACCGGCGGGACTTCAAGGAAGCTGCACACCGACAGGATTCATGACCGGATCCTCTCGGTGTGTTTCTTTTTACAGGGGGCTGTTCTGCGGGCGGTCTGCCTCTGCGGTTTATCCGTCCCCGGTCTCCCGGTGTGTTTACGGAGGCCTGCTCCCTGGAAGAGGATGCTGTTCAGCCGTCTTTCTCATGTGTCTGCAGATGACCGCCCCCGTCGCCCGGAAAGACGGTCCGTCCTTTCAGCGGGAAGTGCAGTCCCGGACGTTGGCCTGCTGCGTCCTATGCTCCACGCACCGGCAGTGCCTCTGTCATGGGTTCTTGCCTCCCTCTCTGCCTCTATGGGGTATTTCATCAAAGTCATCAACGCACGAGACAGACCTCATCGCTCCAAATCCCTGAAGTCCCTGATTTCTCCCGATAAAATTTGCATCATTGTAAATTTGTTGCTATCTTCGCAGACAGGAAGTCCGTGCAGGAAGCCGGTAACCGATGTGGGCGGCCTGCAGAAGGGCATGCTGCGGGATGGGCCGAGGCGATGTCCGAGATTGTCAAGCGGATGCGGGAACTGGGAACACCGACCGACATCACCGTCCCGGCCACAGGCCTTGCACCGGAAGAGACAGCCCGTCTGTAATCATCCCGTCATCACCTGTCCTTCCATCCCCGGCTTCCCGGAAACTTCATCCCCCGGCACCCCGTCAGACATTCCTCTCCGTCGGAGGGGGGACTCTCTAAGACATCAAGAAAACAATGACACTATATCCAAAACTCATCACAGAAGCCCTGGAGAAAGTAATCTACCCGGGCACAAAGAAGAACATCATCGAGAGTGAGATGCTGGCCGACACTCCCAGCATCAACGGCAACAAGGTGCGCATCACGCTCATCTTCCCGCGTGAGACCGACCCGTTCCTCAAGTCCACCGTCAAGGCGGCCGAGGCGCAGATCCACTACTCCGTGGGCAAGGACGTGGAGGTACACATCACCACCGAGTTCCGCAATGCGCCGCGGCCGGAGGTGGGCAAGCTCCTCCCGGAGGTGAAGAACATCATCGCCGTCAGCTCCGGCAAGGGCGGCGTAGGCAAGAGCACCGTCTCCGCCAACCTCGCCATCGCCCTGGCACGGCTGGGCTACAAGGTGGGACTGCTCGACACCGACATCTTCGGACCGAGCATGCCCAAGATGTTCGGCGTGGAGGACGAACGGCCGTACGGCATACGGAAGGACGGCCGCCAGCTCATCGAACCGATCGAGAAATACGGCGTGAAGCTCCTCTCCATCGGATTCTTCGTCAATCCCGACACCGCCACGCTCTGGCGCGGCGGCATGGCGACGGCGGCACTGAAACAGCTCATCGCCGATGCCGACTGGGGCGAACTCGACTACTTCATCCTCGACACGCCGCCGGGGACGAGCGACATCCACCTCACCCTCATGCAGACGCTCGCCATCACGGGAGCCGTCATCGTATCGACACCGCAGAACGTCGCCCTGGCCGATGCGCGCAAAGGCATCGACATGTACCGCAACGACAAGGTGAACATCCCCATCCTCGGGCTGGTGGAGAACATGGCCTGGTTCACGCCGGCCGAACTCCCTGAAAACAAATACTACATCTTCGGCAAGGACGGCGGCAAGAACCTCGCCAGGGAACTCGACTGCCCGCTGCTGGCACAGATTCCGATCGTGCAGAGCATCTGCGAGAACGGCGACAACGGGACGCCGGCTGCCGCGCAGGTGGACACTGCGACGGGACGGGCTTTCCTCAGTCTGGCACAGTCGGTCGTGACGGTGGTGAACCGCCGCAACAAAGAGCAGGCCCCGACGAAGATCGTCAATGTGAAGAACGAATGATCCGTTGTCTCCGGAAATCCGGCAGACCTGCCTGAGACCGGTTCTGAGAAAGCACAAAGAACCGGCAATCGCCCTCAGCGGCAGACCGACGTGAGGTGTCTTTGCATATTCCTTATGACATCCGTTAATCGAGAGCCTTGTCAGTACTCATCGTCAGAGGCTGGCAGGGCTCTTTTTCCATGGAATCGGGACAGGGGCAGTTTCGTTTTGGCGGTATGGCGGCATGAAGCCTTCCGGAAGGTCGCTGTCCGGCAGGAACTTGGAGGTCATGGACTTCCCTGCGCAGCGTGGATGCTTTTCGTATAGCCTTGACGGATGAACCAAGGTGATTCATTCTTTCATTTTAATACGTGAAAAAGACAGATAAGATTTTGAAAAAGCATTACATGATTTCAAACAGATCCTCTGCAAATATAAAAGGAACGTGTAAAAAGCAGGACTGTAACCAGCAGTTTATCAAATGGTTATCAATCCGTTCGTAAAAGGTGACTGATTGGCCTCCAAAAGGGCGTTGGCAACACCTCAAAAGAGCACCTGTTGCAAGCCAATCAGGCATCTTTCGGGAGCCAGAAGAGCATGTGTCAGCTTTGGACCGCATAAAAATTTTTACAAACACCGATGGTAAGGGAATAAATTGTTTGTAGAAGATGGAAAGACAGGCTGATGGATGGACATTGTGTCAATTTACTTTTTCTGCATTTTATCCTGTAGTCCATCCTCCTTTGTACGACCATCCGTTTTCGGAGAGTCATACTATGCAAGTGCACAAGCCCTTTATTCTATCCTCGCCTATCCATTTAACGGAAGAACCGGAAATGTCTGCCGGACAGCTGCCTGTCAGAACATCGTCTGAAAATTTGTACGATCCGTTGTTTTTCCGTAACTTTGGATACGGATTCGGCTGCACACGGGGGCTTCCGGATCCGACAGTTCTGTCCCCCCCGTGCGCAGACCGGGACCTGCGTCTTGGACAGACGGGAAAGGAAAGGGGACCGGAACGGATGAAAAAGGAACAGAAATGTACAGCATAGCAATCACCTCAAGGACGCTTCACTTCCTCCAGCCGGCAGGAACGTCAAGGGGAGTCTACACTACAAGGAAGAGTTTTTACCTCACCCTGTCGGACAGCGGACGGCCGGGCGTGACAGGACTGGGAGAGTGCGCCACCCTCCCGGATCTGTCGTGCGACGCGCTGCCCGATGAGGAATACGAACGGACGCTGCGCCGCTTCTGCGCCGACTTCTGCCGCACAGGCCGTCTGGACATCGATGCGCTGCGCCCCTATCCGTCCATGCTCTTCGGTCTGGAGACGGCGAAGGCGCAGCTGGATGCAGGGGGCAGCACCGACTTCTTCGGCACGCCGTTCGGGCGCGGGGAGGAGGGGATTCCCATCAACGGTCTCGTCTGGATGGGGACTTTCGACGAGATGTACAGGCGGCTGGAAGCGAAGCTCGAGGCGGGATTCCGCTGTGTGAAACTGAAGATCGGAGCCATCGACTTTGACAGGGAACTCGACCTCGTCCGGCACATCCGCCGGACGTTCCCCCGGGAACAGGTGGAACTGCGTGTAGATGCCAACGGCGGCTTCCGTCCGGAAGAGGCGCTGCAGCGGCTGGAAGCCCTGGCACCGTATGGCATCCACTCCATCGAGCAGCCCGTCCGGCAGCACCAGTGGCGGGAGATGGCGCACCTGTGCGCCGCATCCCCCCTGCCGGTAGCCCTCGACGAAGAGCTCATCGGCGTGAACGATTCCACGGAGAAAGCGAGGCTGCTCGATACCCTCCGTCCGCAGTACATCGTCCTCAAGCCGAGCCTCCACGGCGGCATGGCGGGCACGAGGGAATGGATCCGGCTGGCCGGGGAACGCCACATCGGGTCGTGGATAACCTCTGCCCTGGAAAGCAACGTCGGGCTGAACGCCGTCGCCCAGCTCACGGCCGATGTCTACGGACCGCACATCAGCCTGCCGCAGGGACTGGGTACAGGCCGGCTCTTTGCAGACAACATTCCCATGCCGCTGGCGATGAGGGGCGACCAGCTGTGGGCATGCCGTCAGGAGAAGGACCGCCCGGGCGTGACGGCGCCGGCTTCCGACAAAAACCGCTGACAATGACACTACAGGATTTCCTTTCCGAATGGCGGAACGACAGTCCGCGGCTTCTCGTCCATACAAGCGGATCGACCGGCCGGCCGAAACCGCTGTGGGTGGAGAAACGGCGGATGCTCAACTCTGCCCGCATCACCTGCGATTTCCTCGGACTGAAGGCCGGCGACACGGCGCTGCTCTGCATGCCGCTCGACTACATTGCGGGGAAGATGGTCGTGGTGCGAAGCATCGAACGCCGGCTGCATCTGCTTTCCGTACCCCCTTCCGGGCATCCGCTCTCCGACTCCTCACTGTCCCGGCTGCCCAACCCTGACGGCGAGATTACCTTCGCCGCCATGGTTCCGCTGCAGGTTTACAATTCCCTGCAGGTCGCCGGGGAACGCGAGAGGCTGCGGCGCATCCGCCATCTGATCATCGGCGGCGGAGCGGTGGACGACAGGCTGGCTGCCGCCCTGCACGATTTCCCCCATGCCGTATGGAGCACCTACGGGATGACGGAGACGCTCTCGCACATTGCCCTCCGGCGGCTGAACGGCCCCGGTGCCGACGGCTGGTACCGGCCTTTCGAGGGCGTGGAGGTATGGCTCGACGAGGACGGCTGCCTCGTCGTCAATGCCCCGGCGGTCTGCTCCCGTCCGCTGGTGACCCGCGACAGGGCCGAACTGCGCCCTTCCCGTCCGGCGGATGCTTCTCCGCTCTGCGGCTTCCGCATCCTCGGGCGGAAGGACAATGTGATCGATTCCGGCGGCATCAAAATCCAGATAGAGGAAGTGGAACGCCGTCTGAAACCGCTCCTCGCAGACGGTTTCGCCGTCACAAGCTGCCCGGACGAGCGGTTCGGCGAGGCGGTCGTATTGCTTACCACACAGACCGACACCCCTTTGGTCGATGCGCTCTGCCGGCGGTGTCTGCCTAAGTTCTGGCAGCCCCGCCGCATCCTCCATGCCGCCGTCATCCCGCAGACGGCGACCGGCAAACCTGCGCGGGCGGAAATCAAAGCCCTGGCCCTTGCGCTGTGCAGGGCGGGCGACGGCTCCATCCGCTGACGACGCTGCCGTCCGGTGACCGGTCCCGCATACCGCCTCCCCGGACCGGCGTGCACGGCGGCGCAGCCCTTTTCGGCATAGACACGAGAAACCCCGGAAGTCCTTTTGTCAGACTTCCGGGGTTTCTTCATGTCTGTTGCAGCCCCCGGCGGGTCGCCCCGCCATGTCCTTCTGCCGTCCCGGCGGCCGTGGGATGAGGCTGCCGCTGTGGTCTTAGAAGTTGTTCTCCTGTACCTGGAAGAAGCTCTGCGGATGGTTGCAGACCGGGCAGACAGCAGGTGCCTTCTTGCCGACTACGATGTGTCCGCAGTTGCGGCACTGCCAGATGCAGTCGCCTTCGCGTGAGAACACCACGCTGTCCTCGATGTTCTTCAGGAGTTTGCGGTAACGCTCCTCGTGGTGCTTCTCCACCTGGCCTACGCCGCGGAACTTGACAGCCAGCTCGGGGAATCCCTCCGCCTCGGCATCCTTTGCCATCTGGTCGTACATGTCCGTCCACTCCCAGTTCTCACCGGCAGCGGCGTCTGCGAGGTTCTGGGTCGTTGTCGGGATGTCGCCCTCGTGCAGGAACTTGAACCAGATCTTGGCGTGTTCCTTCTCGTTGCGTGCTGTCTCCTCGAAGAAACCGGCGATCTGCTCGTAGCCGTCCTTCTTGGCCTTGGAAGCATAGTAGAGGTACTTGGTGTGCGCCTGGCTCTCACCGGCAAAAGCATTCTTGAGATTCTGCTCGGTCTTCGTGCCCTTCAGGGCTGCCGGGTCGAAAGCCTTGAACTTGCCGGCTTTTGCGTGACATACCGGGCACTCTGCCGGTGCCTCTGTTCCTTCGTGGATATAACCACAGACGGTGCAAATAAATTTCTTCTTCATAATGTCTTTGTATTATAATGTAATCAAATCTTGTTCTTTTGTGGCTGCAGGCCGCTTCACCCTACTGGTGTACAGCCGGATAGGACATCGTCCGATTCCTGTAATTATTTCAATCTTTCGGGTGCAAAGTTAGGAATTTAATCCGATACCATCCAAGTTTTCATCGATTTTTTTCTCGGATCCGACCTATTTAGACGGTGGATAATTAAAAGGAAAAAGCCTCACCCCCGCCCCCTCTCCGAATGGAGAGGGGAGTGGATACCGAGATACCCCTATATGTCAGACAGGTAATGAGAGTCGATAAGACAAAAACAAGTCAAAGGATATGCAAACGGTGAGGTATCACACTGTTCACTCCCCTCTCCGAATGGAGAGAAAAAAAGGCCTCACCCCCGCCCCCTCTCCGAATGGAGAGGGGAGTGGATACCGAGATACCCCTATATGTATATGTCAGACAGGTAATGAGAGTCGATGAGACAAAAACAAGTCAAAGGATATGCAAACGGTGGGGTATCACGCTGTTCACTCCCCTCTCCATTCGGAGAGGGGCTGGGGGTGAGGCTTTTTCTTCCAATTCGGAGAGGGGTTGGGGGTGAGGCTTCCCTCACGCCGGAATCACCTTGAAGCGGATGCGGAAGGCATGCTTCTGCTCGTCCCAGTTGGTGCCTAACAGCTCGAAGCGGCCGATCTGTGCAGTGGAGCGCACGTGCCTGCCGATGCAGGGGCACACGTCATAGTCGCCGATGCGGACAAGGCGCAGCATTTCCGATGCGTCCTCGGGCAGGCGGTCAAGGCTGACGCCTTCGGGGAGGCTGTCGCGGTCGACCAGCTCGAAGGTCACCGGCAGGTCGTCGGCGATCAGCCGGTTCATCTCGTCCTCTATCGCCTTCTCTTCCTTGCGGTCGGGCTTGTGGTCGAGGATGAAGGTCATCTTGCTCTTCTTCCGTTCGATGTGCGCATTGGTGCTGCGTGCCGCGCCGAACAGACGGAACATCACCTGGTTCAGCAGATGCTCGGCGGTATGCGCCGGCGGGAACTCCTCTTTGTTGTGCGAATTCAATACGTATTCCACGGTTTTCTTCTTTATGTTGAACTTGTAAATCCGGCCATAGTTCCCGGGGACATCCAGTGCGATCTGTCCGTCACGTTTCAGTTCCGCCGTCTTCGTGAAGCCGGAAAGCAGGTCGGTCATCTCCACCTCCTGCTCGGGCAGACCGAGGAAATCGTAGGCATGGGCCGGCACGGTGACGCTGATTTGTACACGGCGGTCGTCGAAGTTGGCGACGACCAGCAGCACCTCGTCATCGGCCTTACGCAGGAAGGCGAACTGCCGGCGGGGATTGAACTGGTAGCTCTGGTTGTTGGCGTACATGAGGTCGAAGGTCTGTCCTTCACGCACGGCCTTCTCCCGGTTGCAGAAACGGAGGATGCCCTGGTAGACCAGCGACAGCTTCTTCTCGTCGGTCGTCAGCGCGTCACGGTGGAAGAATCCCTTGTAGACGGCCTCGCACGTCCAGTAGTCGAAGATGGTCGAACGGCCGTCACGCCCCGAGAAGCCTTCCTTGTCCATGCCCCTTTCGCCGAACTCCTGTCCTGCATAGACCATGACGGGGTTCTGCTGGAGGAGTGCGGAGACGATCATCCCCGGCACCCCTTTCCACGGATTGCCGGCGAAGAAGGCGGAGGCGATGCGCTGTTCGTCGTGGTTCTCGAGGAAGTAGAGCATGTGGTCGCGGATGTCGTCCACCTGCTGCCACTCGCGGGTGATGGACGATGCCGGCCGCTGGTCGCAGATCACGCCGCGGATGCAGTCGTACATCCCCACCTTGTCGTACAGATAGTCGAACCCGGACTCCACGTACATACGGTACTGGCCGGGGTCATAGACTTCGCCGATGAAGATGGCTTCCGGATAAAGGGCCTTGACCTGCTGCGTGGCGTATGCCCAGAACTCATGCGGCACCATCTCGGCCATGTCGCAGCGGAAGCCGTCGACACCCTTCGCCGCCCAGAAGAGCAGGATGTCGGTCATCTTCTTCCACGTGGAGGGGACGGGATTATAGTGGCAGCTTCTGCCGCCCGCATCGCAGTAATCCACACCGTAGTTCAGCTTGACCGTCTCGTACCAGTCGTTCTGCTGCGGATGGGCGTCGAAGCGGTCGTTGCCGGTACACTTCGCCGGGAACTCCTCGTAGGGTCCGGCACCATGGGCGTACTCGCTTTCGGAGATGCAGGAGAGGTCGAGCCGTTCGCCCGGACAATAATAAAAGTTGTTCTGCGCATCGAAATGCTTGCCGGTGTCGTCTCCCTCGCCGAGGTCCTCCACGCCCTGCGGCCGGGCGATGCTCCTGTACTGGCGTGCGACGTGATTGGGCACGAAGTCCATGAGCACCTTCATGCCTGCCGCATGGGTGCGGCCGACGAGCGCCTCGAACTCTGCCATGCGTGCGTCTACATCCACGGCGATGTCGGGGTCGATGTCGTAGTAGTCGGTGATGGCATACGGCGACCCGGCACGTCCCTTCACGACCCGGGGGTTCTGGCACGGTATGCCGAAAGCGGAATAGTCCGTACATGTCGCATGGCGGATGATGCCGGTAAACCAGAGATGGGTGACACCGAGGTCATGGATGCGCTGCAGCACCTTGCCGTCGAAGTCGTTCATCTTCCCCGCACCGTTCTCCTCCAGCGTTCCGTATGCTCTGCGGGTAAGGTTGCGGTTGCCGAAGGTGCGGGTGAGGACCTGGTAGATAACTAATTTAGTTTTCATTTGAAATCGCCTTTCCGCTCTTCCGGGACGGCGGAGCGGAAAGGTCTGTGCTTACAATTCTTGCAGGTGCGTCGGACGTCGGACGAGCCTCCTGTCCTGACAGACCTGCAAATCCATATTCTTGTTCTTGACTTTCCTGCGGCTCCTGCCCTCTCTCCAGAGGGCAGGGTGGGGGATTAATCTATGCCGTGTGCATTGACATTACGGTCGATGCGGGCGAGCATGCCCTGCAGGGCCTTGCCCGGACCGCACTCGATGAACTCGTCGGCACCGTCGGCGATCATGTTCTGCGCGCTCTTCGTCCAGCGTACGCTTGAGGTGAGCTGTGCGATGAGGTTCTTCCGGATTTCGGCCGGATCGGTGTGCGGGAGGGCATCCACATTCTGATAGACAGGGCACTTCGGCGTGTTGAACTCCGTCGCCTCGATGGCTGCCTGCAGCTCGTCCTTGGCCGGCTGCATCAGCGGAGAGTGGAACGCACCGCCCACCTTCAGCGGCAATGCCCGCTTGGCACCGGCAGCCTTCAGCAGTTCGCAGGCCTCCTCAATGCCTTCCTTCGAACCGGAGATGACCAGCTGGCCGGGGCAGTTGAAGTTGGCTGCCACGCAGACTTTCCCTTCCTTGGAGACCGTTGCGCAGACTTCCTCCACCTTCTCGTCAGGCAGGCCGATGATGGCCGCCATCGTGCCCGGGTTCTTCTCGCAGGCCTTCTGCATGGCGTTGGCACGTGCCGCAACAAGTTTCAGTCCGTCCTCGAAGCTCAGTGCGCCGGCGGCGACCAGTGCGGAGAACTCGCCCAGAGAGTGGCCGGCCACCATGTCGGGCTTGAACGCATCGCCTAAGCAGAGGGCGGAGATGACGCTGTGGAGGAACACGGCAGGCTGCGTCACCTTGGTTTCCTTCAGCTGCTCGTCCGTTCCGGCAAACATGATGCCGGTTATCTTGAAGCCAAGAATCTCGTCTGCCTTGTCGAAAAGTTCTTTTGCCAGCGGGTTGTTCTCATAGAGCTCCTTGCCCATGCCGACAAACTGAGATCCCTGTCCTGGGAATACAAATGCTTTCATCTTTTGTCAATTGTTTAATTGTTAATACTCTACAGCGTGCAAAGATACAGAAAATAAAGCAGATAAAGAAGAAATCGTCCTGAAAAGCCCCTGCTTGTCCCTCACTTTACGAAGAGAATGCCCGACAGAAAGCCGTTCTCGTCCTTCTCTTCCTCGTAGCAGGTCAGCCCCGTCAGGTACAGGCAGGTGTGCCGGCCGTAGAAAAGAGCCGGCCGCTGCATGCGGCTTTCGTTCAGTTCCTTCAGCTTCGCAACCGGCATCCGGACAGTGTCGGCCGTCTTTCTGCCCCGGTACTGATAAGGTATCGTCACGCTCAAGGTGTCATGCTTGACGTAACAGGGCAGGAAGCCCGTTTCGTAATCATACCTGACCGTCCGGAAAGCGGCATATCCCTTCGGTATCTCCAGTACACTGTCGGAGGCAGAACACTGGATGTTGAAGTAATACTTATCGTTGACTGTCGTGAAGGAGGGCTCGCCGGAAAGAAAATCCCGCATCGAGACCGCCTTCGCATCAACGACCCTGCTGATGTCTGTCGTGTCATAATGGGTATAGAGATAGACGAGTTTGTCTTCAAGGAGCTGGGACTGCCCGTCCTCCGGACCCTCCCATATCTGCTTCAGCTCCGCATCCCGCATCGGGAAGTGACGGATGCCTTTCTCCTCCGCAAGGCTTCTGATGTCCCGGCACAGCTGGCCGCACGTGAACGAATAGACATTGTAAGGCAGGACCGAAAGAAGCAGCAGCACGCCGGCAAACGAGCCGCCTATCCACCACAGCCGTTTCGCCCTCGTCACACAGAGTCCTATGCAGACGGCATAGCACCAGACGTTGAACGCCAGCAGATAGACACGCAGCACCGACACGCCGTAGTCGCTGAAACGGCGGACGATGCCGATGGTCATCAGCACCAGCAGCGGCAGCACGACAAGCGGCAGCCAGCGGAGGACCCTCCTGTCGAACCGTCTGTCTTCCGCCTGGAAACGGACAGGATAGAGCAGATGGACAACAATGACGGTAAGAAACATCAGCGCCGTTACCAGCCAGCTTACCCATCCGTCGGGCAGCGTCCATTCGAGGATGATCTTGAAGACGTAGAGATACAGCGTGGCGAGATAGGCGAAGAGCAGGGGGAGGAGCAGGAAATGGATGACGCCGTTCATGAACCTGTGCTGCATCCAGTCGCGGGGTGTACGGTTCTCTTCGGCCGAAGGTGTCTGCACGACCACCAGCGTGGGTGCCAGGAACACGAAGCAGAAGACCAGAAGATAAAGGAAATGGCTGTCGCTGACCTGGGCGCCGAACAGATAGAGGAAAGACAGCACCAGCAGCTCCAGCCCCAGGAACAGGAGTCCCGAAACGGCTATGGCCAGCCCCGCACGCCCCAGAAATCCGATGGCAAAGCGGATGGCGGGCCGGTCGTCCCCCAGCCGGCGGAAAGGAACGATGAAGAGGCTCACCGCAACGGCCACGCAGCAGGCTATGCAGGCGGCCGTCATGGCACCGTCCAGCGGATAGCGGCAGGCGAAAAACGAGCAGACCGCAATCCACACGATGTTCGCCGGCAGCATGACGACGTGCCGACGCCCTCCCGCACGCCCCTCCATGAACAGATGGAGCATATAGGAGAGTACGATTCCGCCCAGGGTCAGCAGGTCGGCCAGGAAATCGATACAGGTATAATCGTCCCCCGGCATCTTCCCGCAGACAAACCAGAGATGCACCGTGGCAAGGACGATATACACGAAAGTGACCGGAAAGCGGCCGACCGTCTCCACAAGACGGCCGCTCCAGTCTGCAAGGCTTGGCTTCTTCAACGGTGTCATACGCTTTTGATGTTTCAGCGCCGGCTCCCTGTCCGCCTGAAGGCAGGTGCGGAGCCGGACTTTGTGTTGATTCCGCAGCAAATTTACATAAAAACCTTGGTTTATGAGCCGATTGGGTAAGGAAACTGTTTTTTTTCAGAGGAAAGTCGGGTAAAGAAAGTGTTTTCCTTATTTAGAGCCAAGATGATCATTCCCGGTGAATGCAGTCCCGATCGGTCCGTTCTTTAATGGAGGCTGCGTTTTTCACCGGCGTACCTGCTCTGCACCCTGTAAATCCCGGTCTTCCGCTGAATGTATAGGCAGGGATAAAAAACGGCTCTCCCTCCCTTCTCGCTTCCCCTCCAGTCCTCCCTTCCTCTCCGCACCGGAGCTGCCCCTTTCTCCGTGTCCCCTCCGTGTCCTCTGTGTGAGCCGGATTCCCGGTCGGTGCATCGGTCGTATTCTCCGGGGGCTGCCGGGAACTCGGGTACCGGCGGCTGGGAACTCGGGTACCGGCGGCCGGGAATCCTGTTCCCAACCGGTCGGGAACCGTGTTCCCACCTGGCCGGGGACGTGCTCTGCCCTCCCGTCCGTTTCTTCCCCGCCGTGCCTCTTCCGCCGGAAAAGTAGCCGCCGTCCCTGAAAGGACGGGCCGTTTTGTGCCCTCTGTCTGAATTTTATTGTAACTTTGCACGCACAACGCATTTGCGATGAAGATACAGGATATACGGAAACTATACGCTATGCTGCCGCAGGCAGAAGCGGTACGGAAGGTACAGGAAGACGCGTCGGTGAAGACGGTTTTCCTGCAGGGACTCGTGGCGTCGGCGGCCCCGGTGTTCTTTGCGTCGGTCGCTGAACGGTGGAAGGCGACGACCGTCTTCGTGCTGAACGACAGCGATGAGGCCGGCTATTTCTATAACGACCTCAGGACGGTCGCCATGCCGGAAGACGGAGAGGACAGGGTGGCGGATGTGCTCTTCTATCCCTCGGCCTACCGGCGCGCCGTGAAGTACGGGCAGCGCGATGCCGGCAACGAGATACTGCGGACGGAGGTGCTGACGCGGCTCTCCGCCCTGGCTTCGGAGAAGGAGCGCCCGCTGCCGCTCTTCATCGTGACCGAGCCGTCGGCCCTGGCGGAGCTGGTGGTGTCGAAGCGGCAGCTGGACGAACGGCGGCTGACGCTGGCCGTCGGACAGCACACCGGCATCGTCGAGGTGGAAAAGACCCTGCGGTCGTTCGGATTCAGCGAGACCGACTATGTCTACGAACCGGGACAGTTCGCCGTGCGCGGCAGCATCATCGACGTGTATTCCTACTCGAACGAGCTGCCGTTCCGCATCGACTTCTTCGGCGACGACATCGAGACCGTCCGCACGTTCGAGGTGGAGACGCAGCTCTCTGACAGGAAGCTGGAGCGGGTGGAGATCGTACCCGAACTGACGACGCTGTCGGAAGAGAAGGTGCCGTTCCTGCATTTCCTGCCGGAAGACGCCGTGCTGGCTTTCAAGGACTTCCTCTATGTGCGCGATGCCATAGACCGGATTTACCAGGAGGGGTTCACCTCGCAGGCCGTGACGGAGAAGCTGGAGGGAAAGACGGAGATGGAACAGCGCGAGCTGGAGCAGGCCTTCCGCCGGGAGGGACTGCTCGTCCCGGCCTCGCGCTGGATGAGCGACGCCCTGGACTTCCGCCGCATCGAGTTCGGCGCCGGCCGTTCCGTCCCCGAACCGGCCGGGAAGGACGACGGCAGCCGGGCGGCGGTCGGCTTCGCCACCTCCCCGCAGCCCCTCTTCCACAAGAACTTCGACCTCCTGTCGAAGACCCTCCGCGACTACCTCCTCCAGGGGTACAGGCTCTACATCTTCGCCGACAGCGAGAAGCAGACGGCACGCCTGAGAGATATTTTCGACTCCCGGTCCGGCGGCGGTTCGGCGGCAGACTCCGAGAACCTGTCGGTGGCGGACGGCGTCTCCGCCTCTGCCGGGGCGAACGGGGGCTCCATCCCCTTCACCCCGGTCAACCGCACGCTGCACGAGGGCTTCGTCGACGGCACGCTGAAGGTGTGCTTCTTCACCGACCACCAGATCTTCGACCGTTTCCACAAGTACAGCCTCAAGTCGGACAGGGCGCGGCAGGGCAAGATGGCCCTGACGATGAAAGAGCTTCAGGAGATGGAGCCCGGCGACTTCCTCGTCCACGTGGACTTCGGCATCGGCCGGTTCGCCGGGCTTGTCCGTGTGCCGGCCGGCGACTCCTACCAGGAGATGATCCGCCTCGTCTATCAGCACAACGACATCGTCGACGTGTCCATCCACTCGCTGTACAAGATCAGCAAGTACCGCCGCGGCGACACCGGAGAGCCGCCCCGCCTGTCGGTTCTCGGTTCGGGCGCATGGGACCGGCTGAAGGAGAAGGCGAAGAAGCGCATCAAGGACATCGCGCGCGACCTCATCCGCCTCTATGCCAGACGGCGGCGGGAGAAGGGGTTCGCCTTCTCGCCCGACTCGTTCATGCAGCACGAGCTGGAGGCTTCGTTCCTCTACGAGGACACCCCCGACCAGCTGAAGGCCACGCAGGAACTGAAGCAGGACATGGAGAGCGCACGCCCGATGGACCGCCTCGTCTGCGGCGACGTGGGCTTCGGCAAGACGGAGGTGGCCATCCGCGCCGCCTTCAAGGCCGCCGCCGACAACAAGCAGGTGGCGGTGCTCGTGCCAACGACCGTGCTGGCCTTCCAGCATTACCAGACGTTCCGGAAGCGGCTGAAGGACATGCCGGTGCGGGTAGACTACCTCTCACGGGCCCGCAGCCCGAAGCAGACCCGGCAGGTGCTGGCCGACCTGGCGGAGGGGAAGATCGACATCCTCGTCGGCACGCACAAGCTGATAGGGAAGTCCGTGAAGTGGCACGACCTCGGGCTGCTCATCATCGACGAGGAACAGAAGTTCGGCGTGGCGACAAAAGAGAAGCTGCGGCAGCTGAAGACGAACGTCGACACGCTCACCATGTCGGCGACGCCGATCCCGAGGACACTGCAGTTCTCGCTGATGGGGGCGCGCGATATGAGCATCATGCGCACGCCGCCGCCCAACCGCTATCCCATCCAGACCGAGATAGCCTCTTTCTCGCACGAGGTGATCGCCGACGCCGTCAACTTCGAGATGAGCCGCAACGGGCAGGTCTACTTCGTCAACGACCGGATCAGCAACCTGCAGGAGATCGCCGGTCTCATCAGGAAGTACGTCCCCGACTGCCGAGTCGCCGTCGGGCACGGACAGATGAAGCCCGAGGAGCTGGAGGAGACCGTGATGGGGTTCATGAACTACGACTATGACGTGCTGCTCTCGACGACCATCGTGGAGAACGGCATCGACATCCCCAATGCCAATACCATCATCATCAACGACGCCCACCGCTTCGGACTCTCCGACCTGCACCAGATGCGCGGACGGGTGGGACGCTCCAACAAAAAGGCCTTCTGCTACCTGCTGGCGCCGCCGCTGGCCGCTCTGAACCCCGAGGCGCGCCGCCGGCTGGAGGCGCTGGAGACCTTCTCCGACCTCGGCAGCGGCTTCAACCTGGCCATGCAGGACCTTGACATCCGGGGGGCCGGCAACCTCCTGGGGGCGGAGCAGAGCGGATTCATGGAGGACCTGGGCTACGAGACCTATCAGAAAATCCTCAGCCAGGCGGTGATGGAACTGAAGAACGACGAGTTCCAGGACCTTTATGCGGAGGAGATGGGCGAGGGGAAGCAGATCACGGGCGACGACTTCATCGACGACTGTGCCGTGGAGAGCGACCTCGAGATGTACTTCCCCGACAACTATGTGCCGGGCAGCTCGGAACGGATGCTGCTCTACCGGGAACTGGACAACATCGAGAAGGACAGCGACCTCGAGGCCTACCGCCGCCGGCTGCAGGACCGCTTCGGCCCCGTCCCGCGGCAGGGCGAGGAGCTGATGCAGGTCGTGGCCCTGCGCCGCGTGGGCAAGCGGCTGGGCTGCGAGAAGATCATCCTCAAGCAGGGACGGATGCAGATGCAGTTCGTGTCCAATCCCCGCAGCATGTACTATCAGAGTGCCGCCTTCGGCAAGGTGCTGGACTATATCGGGCAGCATCCCCGCCGCTGCAGCCTGAAAGAGAAGAACGGCAAGCGGTCGATGGTGGTCGGCGACGTGAAGACCGTGGAAGACGGCGTGAAGGTGTTGAGGGAGATCGAGAGCGGGACGCGCACCCTGCCGTCCGCCGGGTAGCGGTATTCTGTTCTGGTTGGCAGGAATCGGAAGGTGTCGGGAAAAGGAGGAGAAGTGAAGGAATCCCCTGGGTGACTTTTGCATTTTAGGCGGACAGATGCTGCTTCCTGCCTGCAAGGGAAACAGCAGCCTCTATGACTGAAAGAGAAAGCCGGAGATGCGTAGGAGGTCGGGTAACGGAGAGGCTGTCGTTCTGAAACCTCTGCGAAGACAGACCTGCGCCCACTTCCCTTTTATATACTTCAGATCGTCTGCATCCCTGCCGTCCGTCTCTGCATGGGCAGGGATGATTCTGCGGAAATATGCGAATGAGAAAAGCCCCTTCCGCTACTCGGGCTGAGTAGCGGAAGGGGCTTTTCTCTGTTTTCCGGGGCCGGGCGGTCCTGCGGGGCGGAAGCTGTCAGGCTGCGGTTTCGCATTTGCCGCCTCGGCATCCCTGCCGGCACGTCCGGAAGTCCGCCCTGCCGGAGATGGCCGCGGAGGACGTTTACTGCTTCAGCTTCTCTGCCAGTACGTCCAGCAGTTTTGCTTCCCTGAGATCCATGGCGACGATCCTGCCTTCGGGATCCAGCAGGATGTTGGACGGGATGCTGCGGATGCCGTAGACGGCCCCTGCCGCCGACTGCCATCCCTTGAGGTCGGACATCTGCGGCCAGGTCATCCCCAGCTTCTCCACGGCAGCCGACCACTGCAGCTTGTTGCTGTCGAAGCTGACGCCGATGATTTCCAGCCCCTTGTCCTTGAAACGCTTGTAGGCTTCGACGACGTTCGGCATCTCCGCGCGGCAGGGGCCGCACCAGCTGGCCCAGAAGTCCACCAGCACATATTTCCCTTTGCCTGCCCACTGGCTCAGCTTCACCTGCTTTCCGTTGAGGTCGTCCATGGTGAGGTCCTTGTACAGGGATCCCGGCTGGCGCAGCTTGTAGGAGTCGAAGAGCTGCTTCACCTTCGTCATCTCCGGCTCGTTGTAGTAGCCGGTCCCGGGGTCGCAGAGTGCCTTGAGCTGGTCGTACTCCACGTCGTACATGATGTCCGCCACATACTTTGCCGGGAACCTGGTGTTCCGGAACTTCTCCACGATCTCCAGTACGGTGGCCTTCTGCATCTTGTCGAGGGAGTCGGCCTTCACCATGATCTCGTTCATCCGGGCCTTCTCCGCATCGGTGAATGTCGTGGGGTCCTTCTTTCCGAAAGCCTTGAAATCGGCTTCCAGCGTCTTATACTGTGCCTCGATCCGGGACATTTTCTGCTCGTAGGGTTTCGTGTCCTGCGCCTTGGCCGTCCATGCGGCGGCGGCCAGCAGGGTCATTAAAAAGATCTTTCTCATGTTCTTCCTTAAATTTAGTTCGATAATCTGATGAGGCTACAAAAGTAATGATTTTCCGCTTATCTCAAGGCCTTGTTATGTTTTTTTATGTGTTTTGTCCTGCCGGCCGGATAAAAATGCGTACCTTTGCAGCCGCTTAATTTCAACAGGGGTACTTGCTCAACCCCCTTCAACAAAACAAGACAATGACAAAGAACAGACAACAGGTGAGTGTGCTGTTTATGCTTTTCAGCATCCTCTTCTGCGTTTGCCTCATTGCGGCAAACATTCTCGAGACAAAGCAGATTTCAGTGGCAGGCATCTCCTTGACAGGCGGTCTGATCGTCTTCCCGATTTCTTACATCATCAACGACTGCGTCTGTGAGGTGTGGGGCTTCCAGAAGGCGCGCCTGCTGATATGGACCGGATTCGCGATGAACTTCTTCTTCGTGACGATGGGTGCGCTGTGCGACTGGATTCCGGGTGCACCTTACTGGACGAACGACGCCGGTTTCCATGCCATCTTCGGACTGGCTCCGCGGGTGGCGGCAGCCTCTTTCGTGGCGTTCATCGTGGGGTCGTTCGCCAATGCCTACGTGATGAGCCGGATGAAGATCCGCGACGAGGGCCGTCACTTCTCCTGGCGCGCCATCCTGAGTACGGTCGCCGGCGAGAGCTGCGACTCGGTCATCTTCTTCCCCCTGGCGCTGGGCGGCGTCGTGCCGGCCGAGGAACTCCCGAAGCTGATGCTGTGGCAGGTGCTCCTGAAGACCGTCTATGAGGTCATTGCCCTCCCGGTCACCATCCGCGTCGTGAAGGCGATGAAGGCGCATGAGGGGGAGGATGTCTACGACAATGACGTGAACTACAGCATCTGGAAGATATTTGCATTGAACTGAGGGACGCCAAGGGCGTTGGAGGGGACGGGCAGCCGCCGCTGCCGGCTGTCCCCTGCGGATTCCTTTGAATCCCCCACCGCTCAACTCCTATAACTCCTGAAACAGATGGAAAGAAACGAAGAAGGTCTGAAGTCCTTGGGGACGAAGACCGCATACAAGACGGACTATGCGCCCGAAGTGCTGGAGACTTTCGCCAACAGACATCCCGGGAACGACTACTGGGTACGGTTCAACTGTCCGGAGTTCACGAGCCTCTGTCCGATTACCGGGCAGCCCGACTTCGCCGAGATCCGCATCTCCTATGTCCCCGATGTCCGCATGGTGGAGAGCAAGAGCCTGAAACTCTACCTCTTCAGCTTCCGCAATCACGGCGACTTCCACGAAGACTGCGTGAACATCATCATGAAGGATCTCATCCGGCTGATGGATCCCAAGTATATTGAGGTGACGGGACTGTTTACGCCCCGCGGCGGCATCAGCATCTACCCGTACGCCAACTACGGCCGCAAGGGTACGAAGTACGAGAAGCTGGCCGAGCAGCGGTTTGTGAACCACGTGTAGCCGGAGCTGCCCGGTGCGGAGACTGTCTGCCGAACGGCAGCAGCCGCGCATCGCATGGTCGGGAATGCACCAGAAAAAAGGTTCTTCCGTTCAATGCGCGGATGCTTTTCATATAGCTTTGACGGGAGAACCGGCGTGGGTCATTCAACGAAAACATAGCCAAGGCTGTCAGCTGCCTGTTCTGTCGTCAGCCTCCGATGCAAAGACCTTTTCAATTTAATATGTCGGGAATACAGACAGGATTTTGAAAAACCATTACACCGTTTCAGACAGATCATCTGCGAAAATGAAAAACACGTGTAAAAAGCAGGTTCGTAACCAGCATTCAATCAATTGGTTATTGAGCCGTTCGGAAAAGGTGCCTGATTGGACTTCAAAAGGGCGTTGGTAACGCCTCAAAAGAGCACCGGTTGCAAGTCAATCAGGCATCTTTCAGAAGCTGAAAGAGCATGTGTCGGCATGGGTTGCATGAAAACAGTTTACAAACACCGATGATATGGGAATAAGTTGTCTGTGGAAGACGGAAAGACATGCCGGTGGACAGGTATCGTATCAATTTGCTTTTTTAGCGTCTTGTCTTGCAGTTTATCCTCCTTTGCAAGGCCATCTGATTTTAGATGGCCATACCTGCAAGTGCATGAGCCTTTATTCGGGTCAGTCCTAAAACCCAGTTGCAAGCCTATACTCTTAAGCACACAATTTCATAAGCCTATATAAAAAGAAAGGAATATCTGTAACTCCTCTGAACTGTGCCCTGAATGCCTTAACCTTAGCATTGAATGACTCGGCATTTGCATTCGTAGCTCTGTTTACAAAGAAATTGAGTATGGTTTGATAATGATTTTCAAACGTGTCAATCACTGTGTAGAAATTGTCCACTCCCAGCTCTTCAACCTCATTAAACCATTTTGCCAGCTTCAGCCTTGCAGCATCCTTGATGCTCTTGATGTTATAAATGTCGGTAAGTTTCATAGCCAAATCATATGCCTTTTTCAGTGTCGGATAATGTTCAAAGATGATTTCCGCCCTACCTTTCTGTGTTTCAGTCCACTTGGTCTTGTGCTTGGTCAATATGAACTTTGCTCTGGCGAGCAACTGCTTGCGCGTGTCACCATTGCTGTATCTAAATGGTATATATTCCTTACCCTTACTTTTAGCTTCTTTTATCTCCTCATTCTCTTTATCTCTTGCCATCCATCGGTAAGCAATACGCATGTCATCCAGAGCATCATAATATAGTTTCTGCACATGAAATCTGTCATTGGTAATAAGTGCTTTTGGAAAAACAGAGCGGGCTATGCGCATCATAGAAGATGATAAATCGAGTGTTATCTCCTTGACTGTCTTTCGTTTAGAAAGGTTTATCGTCTTGAGAACCTGGATGACGTCCTCTGCCTTGGTCCCTTTAACCACAGCTACCAAAGTCCCTTTTCTGCCCTTTCCCGCCTTGTTGGTCAGAAAAGTATAAACCTCGCCACTGCTTAGACAGGTCTCATCAATACTTAGGTTCTCACCTATGTTATCTTCAAACAATAGCCAGTCTTGAGCATGCCCCAACTGGTCCCAGCTACGATAATCACTGAAATGTTCCTTGTACTGTGTGGATAACTGCTTGCCATTTACGCCATAGTGCGCACCGATGCTTGCGATGCTCTCTGCAGTGGACTCAATTCTATTCTTTTAAAAAAGAAACGAACTCGGGGGATAGTTTACTGCCCTCGGCCGTCAAGTCATCATATGAATAAGTAAATATCTCTCCGTTGGAACTGTCACGCCACTTGCGACGGCGAACATGGAGGTAGACGGCTTTGCCACGAAGAGGAAAGTCCTGAATTACACGCTCGCTGGTAAAACCATAACTGCTTACAGTGCCTAGCTTATGGTCTGACTTTTCCATAAAGTTACGCTCGTCAAGCCAAAAGTCAAACTGGGAAACACTCTCTTGAATATCGACAACATCAAAGTAGTCGGCAAGTACATCTGGAAAGATGCAACGTAATAGTTGGTCACTCTTCATGATGCAAAGGTAATAAATACTTATGGAATTATGTGCTTAAGAGTATAGGCTTGCAACTGGGTTTTAGGACTGACCCCTTTATTCCATTTCCCATCTGCGCATTTAACGGAAGAACCATGAAAAAAGACCCTTCCGGCACTCGCTTTTGAGTACCGGAAGGGTCTTTTCCTGTTCGGGGAGGAGCTGTCTGCGGCCGGTGGCCGGCGCATTGCCCGGCAATGGCGCCGCCTTCAGGCGGATGCCGCATCTGCCGTTCTGAAGGGGCGGATGCCCCGTCAGAGGCAGTGCCGTCCCCCCTTATTTGTTCTCGGCATCGATGGCCTTGATCTTCTGCTTCACTTCCTCCATGTCGTCCTTGAGCTTCTGGATGCGGCGGTTCATCTCGTCGATGAGGCTGTTCCCTTTCTTTGAACTGATGTTGAGGAATCCGAGGTTGTTCTCGTAGGTGTTCACCTCCTGTTTCAGCTGTTCAAACCGGCGCATGAGCCTGCCCCGCTCGTTGTCGAGGGCGTCAGCTCCCCGGTCGGCCACCTTCTTGAGGTTGCTGCGGAAGTTGTCCATGCGTCTGCGTGCGGCAGTCACATGGAGGTCTTTGTACAGTCTGTCCAGCACCTCGTGGTATTCCTTGTAGAGCTTGTCCTTCTCCTTGTAGGGTACATGGCCGATCTTGCCGTACTGTTCGGTCAGCTGCTGTACCTTCTCCTGAAGGTCGTCGCCAGCATCCTCGAGGAGCTGCTGCAGGCGGGCGATGATGTCACGCTTCCTGTTCAGGTTCTCGTGTTCCTCGTTGCGTGTGCCGGCGTGTACGGCGTTGCGTGCCTCGAAGAAATGGTTGCAGGCCGTCAGGAAGTCGTGCCACAGCTGGTCGCCCAGCTTCTTGGGCACCATGCCGATGGTCTTCCATTCTTTCTGCAGGGCGATGAGCTTGTCGGAGGTCGCCTTCCAGTCCGTGGAGTCGGTCAGTGCCTGCGCCTTCTCCACGAGCGCCTTCTTCTTCTCCGCATTCTCGGCGAACTGTGCCTTGAGCTGCTTGAAGAACTCTCCTTTTCGTCCGAAGAAATCGTCGCAGGCGGCGCGGAAGCGTTCGAAGATCTTGACGTTCATCTTCTGCGGGGCGAAGCCGATGGTCTTCCATTCCTGCTGGACGGCGATGATCTCCTTGGTGTGCTTCTCCCAGTCGGCCGAGGTCTTGTTCTCCTGCCTGGCGATCTCCTCTACCTTCTCGCAGAGTGCGGTCTTCTTCGTGAGGTTCTCCTCCTCACGGCTCCGCAGTTCCTCGAAGTGCTGCTGGTGGCGTTTGTTGATGACGGTGCTGGCGGCCTTGAAGCGTGCCCAGATCTGTTCGCGGAGCTCTTTGGCGACGGGTCCCGTCTCCCGGTATTCCTGGTGCAGCTCCTGCAGCTGGTGGAAGGCGCTGATGACATCCGGCTCGTCGGCCAGTTTCTCCGCCGCCTCGCAGAGACGGGTCTTCTTCTCGAGGTTCTTCTTGAAGTCGTATTCGCGCGCCTCCCGGTTGAGGTTCAGCAGGTCATAGAACTGCTCGACGTAGAGCTGGTAGTTCCGCCACAGTTCGTTCGCTTTCTCTGCCGGCACCATCTTGATTTCTTTCCATTCCTGCTGCAGCTTCTTGAGCTGGTCGAAGTTCTTGTTGGCTTCCTCGGGTGTCGTCACCATCGCCTTGATCTGTTCGATGATGCCCTCCTTCCTCTTGAGGTTCTGCTGTTTCTCCTCTTCGAGGGCGAGGAACGCTTTCTGGCGTTTCTCCTTGATGATGGTCATCTCGGCCTTGAAGGTCTCTTCGTCCTCGTCGGGCAGCACCTGGAATTTCTCCGGGTCGCCTCCGTCGTCGAGGTAGGCCTTCTGCTGTGCTTCCCGCTCGGCGAAGTGCAGCTTGTAGAAGGCCGTCTTGAGATGGTCCACTTCGGCCTTTTCGGGTGTCTCGTCGCTGCCGGCGATTTCCTTCAGGCGTTCTATGATTTCCTTCTTGGAACCGTATGCCTTCGCCGCGGGGTTTTCCTTCCCGTCTTCAGGTTGTGTTTCAACTGGCTGGTCCTGGCTTTCATCAGCCGTGTCAGCCTGTCCGTTCTGTGCCCCGGCCTCTTCTGCGGCTGCGGGTCTGGCAACTTCTTCAGACAGTTTAGCTTCTTCCGTACCCTGGTTCAGGGCATTCTCTTGAGAGTCCATCATTTCACTTGTTGTTTGTGATTCGGGTTTTTCCGCATTTAAGGTTTCCGGCTGCTGCGCTTTCGCGCAGCAGTCGTCCGCCATCTTATATATCAACTGCAAACTTATATAAAAAGTTTGAAAATACCTAATATTACGTTGATTTTTTTCGTTTCTTCGTTCTAAAGCAGGCGTTTGCGGCGCAGGAACCACCAGGAGGCGGCCGAGACGACCACCGACATCAGCAGTGCGATGGGGAATCCCCAGGAGTAGGTTTCCATGCCGTTGATGAGGTTCATTCCGAAGAGGGAGGAGATGAGCGTCGGCAGCATCATCACGATGGAGACCGAGGTCAGCGTCCGCATCACGGTGTTCATGTTGTTGTTGATGATGCTCGAATAGGTGTCCATGGTGGATTCGAGGATGTCCGAGTAGATGCTCGTCGTCTCCCTGGCCTGCGACATCTCGATGTTCACGTCTTCGATCAGGTCGGCATCCAGTTCGTCTACCTGCAGTTTGAATTTCAGTTTCGCCAGCAGGTTCTCGTTGCCCCGGATGGAAGTAATGAAGTAGGTGAGCGAGTCCTGCAGCCGGCTCAGTCCGACCAGGCTCTCGTTGTCCACTCCCTTGTCCAGGTTGCGCTTGGCTTTCTCTATCAGGGTGTTGATCTGCTTCAGCCGTTTCAGGTACCACACGGCGGACGACAGGAAGAGGCGGAAGATCAGGTCGACGTAGTCGGTGAATCCCTCCCCCCGTTTCTGCTGGTAGCTGACGAAGTCGAGCATCATGTTGGTCTCGAAGTTGCACACCGTGATCGTCACGTCCTTCTTGTGGATGATGCCCAGCGGCACGGTGGTGTAGGGGGTGCGCGATCGTATCTCCTTCACGTAGGGGATACGGAGGATGATCAGCATCCATCCGTCGTCGTACTCGTAACGTGCACGCTCGTCGGTATCGCTGATGTCCGAGAGGAAGTAATCGGGGATGTGGAAGGTGTCTTCAAGCTCCTGCTGGTCCTGCTCTGTCGGGCAGGTCACCTGAATCCAGCAATTCGGCTGCCATTCCTTAATGACATTCAGGTTTCCGTTGATGTTCCAGTATGTCTTCATTTTGCTAATCTCCAAAGTTAGGGATGGTGTGGGGATCAGCAGCTCACGGTTGCGGTCCTCACGCCTACAGATTGAAATTCTCCGCGTGATAATCGTCCATTTATGATGAAGTGTTGGTTTGTGCCTGCAAAATTAGACAAAAAAAACGGTTGGGGCAAACAAACGCATAAGTTTTTCGCAGGGGGAGGATTCTTAAGGCTTCTGGGGGGAGGGTAGGCGGGGATAAGCGGGGATGTGCGGGGGGAGGCGGTGATAGGCGTTGATAAAAAAAGTACCAGGCCGGAACGGCCTGGTACTTTTATGACAGGTGATGGGGCAGGATTACTTGCCTTCCTCCATTTTCTTCTTCAGGTCGGCCAGTACGCCGAGGTCGCCGAGAGAGGTGCCGGCAGCGATGTTGTTGATGGCTGCTGTCTCGTTCTTCTGCGGCTTGTTGCTGTTGCGCTGGCGGCGCGGTTCGTCCTTCACTTCCTCGAACGTGCGGGAGTGGGAGAGGATGATGCGCTTGGTGTCCTTGACGAACTCGATGACCATGAACGGCAGTACCTCGCCCAGCTGTGCCTGCGTGCCGTCCTTCTTGACGAGATGCTTCGGCGTGGCGAAGCCCTCACCGCCTTCGTTCAGCGTGATGACGGCGCCCTTGTCCATGGACTCGGTGATCTTGCCCTCGTGAACAGAGCCCGGCGTGTAGATGCGCTCGTATTCGTCCCAAGGATTGGTCTCGAGCTGCTTGTGGCCGAGGCTCAGACGGCGGTTCTCCTTGTCTATCTCGAGTACGACGACGTCGATGTCGGCACCCTGTGTGGTGAACTCTGAAGGATGCTTTACCTTCTTCGTCCAGGAGAGGTCGCTGATGTGGATCAGGCCGTCGACGCCTTCCTCAAGCTCTACGAAGATACCGAAGTTGGTGAAGTTGCGTACCTTTGCCGTGTGCTTCGAGCCTACCGGGTACTTCACCTCGATGGTCTCCCACGGGTCTTCCTTGAGCTGCTTGATGCCGAGAGACATCTTGCGCTCCTCGCGGTCGAGGGTCAGGATGACTGCCTCTACCTCGTCGCCCACCTTCAGGAACTCCTGTGCGGAACGCAGGTGCTGGCTCCAGCTCATCTCGGATACGTGGATCAGGCCCTCTACGCCCGGCTGGATCTCGACGAATGCGCCGTAGTCGGCCATGACGACTACCTTGCCCTTGACGTGGTCGCCCACCTTGAGGTTCGGGTCGAGCGAATCCCATGGGTGCGGCGTGAGCTGCTTCAGGCCGAGTGCGATGCGCTTCTTCTCCTCGTCGAAGTCGAGGATGACGACGTTGATCTTCTGGTCGAGCGAAACGACTTCATGCGGATCGCTTACGCGGCCCCATGACAGGTCGGTGATGTGTACGAGTCCGTCGACACCGCCGAGGTCGACGAATACACCGTAGGAAGTGATGTTCTTGACGGTACCCTCGAGGATCTGTCCCTTCTCCAGGTGGGAGATGATTTCCTTGCGCTGTGCCTCCAGCTCGGCCTCGATGAGTGCCTTGTGTGAAACGACTACGTTGCGGAACTCCTGGTTGATCTTGACCACCTTGAACTCCATGGTCTTGCCGACGAATACGTCGTAGTCGCGTATAGGATGAACGTCGATCTGGCTGCCGGGAAGGAAGGCTTCGATGCCGAACACGTCAACGATCATGCCGCCCTTGGTGCGGCTCTTGATGTAGCCCTGGATGACCTCGTCGTTCTCCAGTGCCTTGTTGATGTTCTCCCAGCTCTTCTGCAGGCGTGCCTTCTTGTGGGAGAGGACGAGCTGTCCGCGCTTGTCCTCCTGGTTCTCTACATAGACCTCGACCTTGTCGCCGGGCTTGAGCTCCGGGTTGTAGCGGAACTCGGAAGCGGGGATGATGCCGTCGCTCTTGTAGCCGATGTTGACGACTACTTCCTTCTTGTCGACCGAAATGACAGTCCCTTCAACTACCTGGTGTTCCTGGATCTTGTTGAGCGTCTCGTCGTATGCCTTGGTGAGGTCGTCCTTGCTGGCCTCGTTCTTGGCACCGTTCTCGAACTCGTCCCAGTTGAAGTCAGCTAAAGGCTGTACATTCTGGACGTCTTTGAAATTTGTCATAAAGTGTTTAAAAAATAATTGAATTAATAAAGTTCGACTTTATATTGCCTGTGAAATGGGCTGAAACGGCCCAAGTCGGCTGCAAAGTTACGAATAATATTCTGAACGTCAACGTTCTTGCCGGGCTTTTTTTGTCTTTTTCTTCCTGTGCCCGAAGATGTCGCCCAGGTTGTTGAAGTCTTTTTTCAGGATCAGTCCTATGCCCTGCGTGGTCAGCGAGTTGCGGGTGAAATAGCGGTCGTTGGTCTGGTTGTAGACGCGGAAGGCGACGTTGCCGCTCGGGAAGAGGAGGTAGCGGATGTCGAAGTCGCCGATGAACGACGCCTTGTCCTTCGCCACGTTGTTGCGGTAGCCGAACTGTCCGTTGAAGAGGAGGCGGTTGTTGAACATGCTTCCCGAGAGCATTCCCTCGTATTCGGCGTTGTCGAATCCCTCGTTGCCGGTGGCGATGTTTGCGCCGAAGTTCCAGTTGTTGTCCTTCACGACGTTGGACAGCACGGTGTTGATCTGCTGCGAGAGCGTCCCCGAGAGGAGGCTTTGCATGGCGAGCGACGCGCCGCTGTGTTCCTCGTTCTTCTGCGCCGTGCTGTTGTTGTTGGTCTGCGGATAGAAGCGTCCCACGGCGAGGAGGTAGAGCACCTGCTGGTTGAGCTCCTGTTCGGAGTTGAGGACGGAGCGCACCATCTGCTGCGCGTCGGGCGAGAGGGAGGGGAGGTCGAGCCCGAAGGTGACGGCCGGCGCGCCCGGTGTCCCCCCGATGTCCAGCAGGCAGTTCACCTTCGTGTTGTTGCCCGAGAAGGTGCTGCCCAGCCCGAGGTCGCCCAGCGGGACGGAGTTGATGATGTAGCTGGCCTTCAGGTTCAGGGCGGCGTTGAACGGGTCGCCGCCGAAGGCGATGGTCGAGCCGGGCTGGAAGACGAACTGCTTCTTGATGATGTCCTGGATGGTGAGGTTGTATTGTCCCTGTCCGACGTTGTAGTTTCCGTAGAGCTGGAAGGCCCCCTTATTATAATAGGTGGCGCGGATGATTCCCGATCCGTTCAGGCGGATGTTGTCGCCCGTCGTCTCGTCGAGCAGCACGCCGAGGGTGAGGTCGGGGGTGGTGTGCAGGAGGAAGTTCATGCGCAGGTCGCTCGGGATGTCGTCATATCCCGGGAGGACGACCGCCGCCTTTTCCGGGCTTCCGGCGGCGTCGGCCGTTGCGGCGTCCGGCAGTCCGGTGCTGTCCTTGGGCAGTCCGGTCCACCGGATGAAGTTGTTCGGCCCCGCATCGCCGGCCGCGGCGGCATCGTAGGTGAGGCGGGTGTTCTTCTCCGGCGTGAGTTCTATGTCCATCGTCGTCTCTCCCGGGCCGCCCTTTATGCGGCAGTCGCCGGTCCCGTAGACGACTCCCCAGAACGTCTCCTTTCCCTGTTTCTTCGGGTAGTTGTAGGCCAGGAGATTCTTCGCCTCGATGTTGATGTCGTAGGTGAGGTGTCGCAGGCTGTTGTGGTGCAGTCCGCCGGTGACGATGCCGATGTGCGACTGCGGGTCCGTGAGGGTGTCCCTGTCGAAGAGGATTTCGTCCGGGATCATGCGGATGCGTGCGTTGCGCAGGGTGTAGACGGCTCCCGCCGGCTTGACGAAGACGCTGCCGCAGGCCTCCATGTCGCCTTCGAGGTTGACGTTGCTGAGCGGCCCGACGACCTTGCACCATCCGTTCGCCCGCACCTGGATCCGGTCCATGAACGACCCGCAGAAGCTCCGGAGGAAGTAGAGGTGGGTGTCGTGGGCGTAGACGGGCAGGTTGATGTAGCTGTTGCGGAGGTCCACGTAGCCCTTGATGTCCGTGCGGGCGTCACCGTCGTCGGCCCGTGCGTCGATGTGGATTCTTCCGTCGCGGCCGTTGTATCCGACGCTGGCGGAGAGCGTGCCCATGTCGCCTTTCTCAAACTGGAAGCCGTTGACCTTGAGGCGGGCCTCCATCTGCGGGCGGTGGAAGAACGACCTGACGGAGGCCGTCCCTGTCGCCGTCCCCGAGAAGCTGACGCTGTGGAAGTTGACGAGGTTGAGGACATACGGGATGTCGATCTCCCTGAACCTGATGAGGATGGAGTCCTCGGGGTTGCCGGAGGTCTGTCCGTTGACGATGATGTGCTGGTTGCGGTTCGACAGTTCGAAATGGTCGATCATGAGCCTGTTCCGGTGGTAGGAGAGGTCGGACGGCTGCACCTGCAGGGCGATGGAATCGAAGTGGATGGTCGAGGGGTTGAAGTGCAGGCGGGTCTCCAGTCCGCCCCGGCGGCGTTCGAAGGCGGCGGTGCTGCTGATGTGTCCGCGGACCGGCGACGGCCCCGGCAGCTGGAAGTCGATGTCCGAGTCGATGCGGTTTCCGGCGATGTGTCCCTGTGCCGTCATGCGGACGTGCGGCCCTGTCCCGCCCTCCCGTTCGGCGGAGAGGACGGCATGCAGCCCCTGCGGCCGGCTGCCGACGTCCAGCAGCAGGTGGCGGAGGCGCTGTCCGGCGCAGGTGAGGTCGGGTGCGTCGACGTGCAGGTCCAGGCCGTTGTGCCGTTCGTCCACCTTTCCCTCCACCCGGACGGGGCGGGATGCGTCGAGCGGTGTCCGCAGCAGGCGGTTGAGCGTCCGTGTGTCGTCCAGCTGCAGGGAGAAGGCGTAGGCCGCCCGCCCCTTTGCGATGCTGTACTCCGGACGGGGGTAGACGATCCCGGGGAGATAGTGCCCCAGCACCCGGAGGAGGCTCTGCGGCAGCGTCGCCGGGTCGTACTGTCCTGCCAGGTGCGCCTCGCCGAAGTCGGTGCGTACGTCGAGCGACCTGCCGAGGAGGCCGTTGTCCGCCGTCGCCTCCAGCCGGTCGAGGGCGATGTCCTGCCCCTCGCCTGCCAGGTTGAATCCGCTGACGGCGAGGCTTCCGGTCAGGTCGTCGGGACCGGCCCCCTGCCCTTTGATCACGGATCTGAACGACAGGGTGCGGTCGCCCAGTGCGTCCGTCAGCTGCAGACGGTGCAGGTTGACGGCCCGGGCGTCGACCGTGAGGTCGGCCTTCAGCTTTCCTTTCCGGTGCAGGAAGGCGAGGAGGTTGGCGGCCCTGCCGTCGATGGCGAGGCTGCCGTTCGGGTCGTCTATCGATGCCTTCCCGCTGAAGGCATCCCCGGCGTAGACACCGTCCAGCCGGATGTTGCGGTAGGTATAGCCTTTGTAGCGGAACGACCGTATGTCGCCCTTCGCAAGGAGGCGGGAGAGGTCGGTGCTCCCCTCCGCCAGCAGGTCGGCGCTGACCTTCCCGAAGTCGGGATTGTCAAGCACTTTCGTCATGTCGAATCCCTGTGTGCGGACGCTCGCCCGGACGTTCTTCCCCTGTACGGCGGCCGTCAGCCGGATGTCGCCGGCTCCTGTCCTGAGCAGTCCCTTTGCGCTGTATCTGCCTGTGGCATGGGTGAAAGAGCCGTGGTAGAAGATGCCGCCGAGGGACTCCAGCGGCTTCGGCAGCGGCTGCCGGAGCGCCTGTGCGATGCGTAGGATCATGGGGTGGCTGATGCGCAGCGGCGTAAAGGAAATGTCCCATGCGGGGCGGGTGTCGAGATGCCGTATCCGTCCTTTCGCCCTGACCTGTGTGGCCAGTGTCCTGTCGGCGACGGAAAGGCTTTCTATGCGGAGCGAGCGGCGCGTGCCCTGTGCCTCCAGGGAGGCTTCACAGGCGGTCGTGAAAGGGCGTAGGGCGGGCAGGAGAGCGGCGAAGTCGGCCGGCGTGACGGTCGCCTTGAAGCCCCTGACGGCATAGCGCAGCGTGCTGCCGTCAGGCCGTCCCCTTTCCATGCGGTAGCCGGCCGACAGTTCCTTCAGGACGATGCGGCTGGCGGGGGTCTCGAGGCGGAAGCCGTGCAGCGAGGCATGGCGGCAGTCGGCCTTCAGGCCGAACGTCAGCTGCCGCACCTCCAGGCCTGCCGCTTCCCTGAACGCCAGCGTACGGAGGTCGGCCCACAGGCTGGTGTCCTTCAGCTCGTGGAGGACGAGATAGGCCGAGATGCCGCTCACGTCGATGTGGTCCGGATTCAGCCGGCCGGGCGTGCGGGGGGCATCCAGCCGGTCGTAGCGGATGCTTCCGTGGCGGACGACAAGGCTGTTGATGGAGAGGCGGAGCGGGGTATGGGCGGTGGTGTCTTTCGAGGCCAGCGAGTCCAGGGCGAACTGGAAGTTGGGGCGGGCGTTGCGGCCCGTCTTGTAGAAATCCGCCTTCAGGCCGAATACCTGTGCCGACGAGATGTCGATCTCTCCCGTGCGCAGCAGGTGCCAGAGGTCGACCTTCGCCCCGATGCGCGAGGCGGAGAGCATCCGCTTCTTCTGCTGGTCGTAGATGAGGACATCGTCCAGCACGAAGCGGTTGAAAACGCCCAGGTCGATACGTCCCACACGCACCTCCGTGCCCAGCTTCCGGCCTGCCGCACCGGCCGCCTTGCGGGCGAGGAAGTCCTGTACTGCCGGCAGGTGCAGCAGTACGATGGCGGAGAGGTAGAGACCTGCCACGGTCCATACCATCCACCGGATAAATGTCCTGAGTTTCTTCAATTCGTCTACAAAACTACTAAAAAAACGTTTTATGCTCAAATTATTACATTCAAATATGCCAAATCTATTTAAATTTTGCTACATTTGCAGAAAATAAGCTGCGCTCGGCAAATTGAAAACAAGTTTTCTTTGCGCTCGCCTGCATTGTTTTTGCAGAAAATAAGCTGCGCTCGGCAAATTGAAAGCACGCTTTCTTTGCGCTCGCCTGCATTGTTTTTGCAGAAAATAAGCTGCGCTCGGCAAATTGAAAACAAGTTTTCTTTGCGCTCGCTTGCATTATTTTTGCAGAAAATAAGCTGCGCCCGGCAAATTGAAAGCACGCTTTCTTTGCGCTCGCCTGCATTGTTTTTGCAGAAAATAAGCTGCGCCCGGCAGGGCGGGGCGCTGTGCGGCTTGTTCCGAAAGAGGAATCTTAAAGATGAAATAATATAAAAAATCGGATTTATCATTGTTATGGCAAATGTAATTAAGTTGCGGAAGGGCTTAGACATTCACCTTGCAGGACGTGCGCAGGAACAGCTGCTGCCCGTGAAGGCGGCCGTGGAGTATGCGCTCGTGCCCGACGACTTCGTGGGCGTGACCCCCAGGGTGACCGTCCGTGAAGGCGACCACGTCCGTGCCGGCGATCCGCTGTTCGTGGACAAGGGATGCCCGGAGGTGGGCTTCGCCTCCCCCGTGAGCGGCACCGTCTCGGCGGTCGAGCGCGGAGAACGGCGTAAGGTGTTGCGTGTGAAGGTGACTGCTGATGCGCAGCAGGAGTATGCTGACTTCGGCGTGAAGGACGTGGCGGGCCTGTCGGCAGACGAGGTCAAGGACGGGCTGCTGAAGGCTGGGCTGTTCGGGTATATCACCCAGCTGCCGTATGCCGTCGCCACGCGTCCCGACACGGCGCCGAAGGCCATCTTCGTGTCGGCTCTTCGTGACAAGCCCCTGCAGGGCGACTTCGAGTATGAGCTGAAAGGGCAGGAGCACGACTTCCAGACGGGGCTTACGGCGCTCTCCAGGATCGCCCGGGTCTGCCTCGGCATCGGTGCGCGGCAGACGGCGGAAGCCCTGACCGGGGCGAAGGATGTGGAGGTGAACGTCTTCGACGGTCCGTGTCCGGCCGGCAATGTCGGCGTGCAGGTCAACCACGTCGCGCCGGTCAACAAGGGCGAGGTGGTGTGGACGGTCGATCCCACGGCCGTCATCTTCTTCGGCCGCCTGTTCAACACCGGGCGGGTGAACCTCATGCGCCGTGTCGCCGTGGCCGGCAGCAGGGTGAAGCAGACCGGTTATGCGGACGTGCTCGTGGGCACGCCGCTGAAGCAGATCCTGGCCGGCAACGTCGCCGACGGCGGCCGCCATGTGCGCATCCTCAACGGCAATCCGCTCACCGGTGCCGTCGCCGACGAGGCCGCCGTGCTCGGCGCCCACACCTCGGAGGTGACGGTGATTCCGGAGGGTGACGACGTACACGAGGCGTTCGGCTGGATGCTCCCCCGGCTCGACGACTTCTCCACCTCTCGCAGCTACTTCAGCTGGCTGCAGGGCGGAAAGACTTACGACCTCGACGCCCGCATCAAAGGCGGCGAACGCCACATGATCATGAGCGGCGAGTACGACAGGGTGCTGCCGATGGACATCTACGGCGAGTACCTCGTCAAGTCGATCCTCTCCGGCAACATCGACAGCCAGGAGCAGCTGGGCATCTACGAGGTGAGTCCGGAGGACTTCGCCCTCGCCGAGTTCGTCGATAGTTCCAAGCTGCCGCTGCAGAAGATCGTCCGCCGGGGATTGGATATCCTTAGGAAAGAAAACGCATAGGGGACTTGACGGACCCGCAATGATGTCAACTTCAGCTCCCTGTCCGGCCGTCTGCAGCCGTCTGTCCGGCAGCCTGCCGTCATTCTGCGGCGCGGACGGAAGATTCCCGCACGGCCGGGACCGGGATTCCCGACGGCCGGGAACACGGTTCCCAAGGGTCGGGAACAGGATTCCCAACCGGTTGGGAACAGGATTCCCAACGGCCGGGACGGTTTCGCCGGAGAGGAGCTTCAGACTTTAAGAACCCTGTAACAAAAGTAATATGAGTTTAAGAAATTATCTCGATAAGATACGCCCGAACTTTGAAGAGGGCGGAAAGCTGCATGCTTTCAAGAGCGTCTTCGATGGTTTCGATTCGTTCCTCTACGTCTCCAGCGAGACTTCCAGGAGCGGTGTCTCCATCCACGATGCGATCGACTCGAAGCGAATCATGAGCCTGGTGGTGCTGGCGCTGGTGCCCGCCATGCTGTTCGGAATGTACAACATCGGCTACCAGAATGCCGCCGCCGCCGGGAAGCTGGCGGAAGCAGGCTGCTGGGGGATGTTCCTCTACGGCCTGCTGGCGCTGCTGCCGAACATCCTCGTCTCTTACATCGTCGGCCTGGGCATCGAGTTCGCCTGGGCACAGTGGAAGGGCGAGGAGATCCAGGAGGGCTATCTGGTGTCGGGCATCCTGATCCCGCTGATCATCCCCGTGACCACGCCGCTGTGGATACTCGTGCTCGCCGTGGCCTTCGCCGTCATCTTCACCAAGGAGATCTTCGGCGGAACAGGCATGAACATCTTCAACGTGGCACTGGCGGCGCGCGCCTTCCTCTTCTTCTCCTATCCGAGCCGGATGACCGGCGACAGCGTCTGGGTGGCCCGTGACTCCATCTTCGGACTGGGCTACACGCTCCCCGACGGCTTCACGATGGCGACGCCGCTGGGGCAGATAGGGCAGGGCGTGACGGTCAACGCCTCGCTCCAGGACATGATCACCGGACTGATTCCCGGCTCCGTCGGCGAGACGTCGGTGATCGCCATCGCCATCGGTGCGGCCATTCTTCTCTGGACGGACATCGCCAGCTGGAAGACCATGCTCAGCGTGTTCCTCGGCGGGACGGTCATGGGCCTCCTCTTCCAGGCGACGGGAGCGACCCCGGTACAGTGGTACGAGCACCTCGTGCTGGGCGGCTTCTGCTTCGGCGCGGTCTTCATGGCGACCGACCCCGTCACCTCGGCGCGCACCGAGACCGGCAAGTGGTTCTACGGCTTCTTCATCGGTGCGATGGCCATCATCATCCGTGTCCTCAACCCCGGTTACCCCGAGGGCATGATGCTCGCCATCCTCTTCGGTAATATGTTCGCACCGTTGATCGACTACTGTGTCGTACAGTCCAACATCAGCAAGCGCGCCAAGCGTGCCAAATAAACAAGGAGAAACGAAATGAAAACAAACAGCAATTCCTATACAATCATCTATTCCGCCGTCCTCGTGCTGGTGGTGGCCTTCCTGCTGGCCTTCGTGTTCCAGGCGCTGAAGCCGATGCAGGATGCCAACGTGCAGCTCGACCAGCAGAAGCAGATTCTCTTCGCGCTCAACCAGGACCGTGACATGACCGATGCGCAGGCGGTGGAACTCTGGAAGAAGATCATCGTCGCCGACGACGTCATCGACGCCGCCGGCAAGGTCGTCGAGACAGGACGGCCGGGCGGCGTGGAGGCCGGCTTCCGGCTCGACAGCAAGGATGCCAAGGCCGGACGGCTCGCCCTGTACCGCTGCAAGGTGAACGGCGAGGAGAAGTATGTCATCCCCGTCTATGGCAACGGCCTCTGGGGTCCCATCAACGGCTTCATCGCCATCAACGGCGACCGGCGGACGGTCTTCGGGGCCTACTTCAACCACGAGAGCGAGACGGCCGGCCTGGGTGCGGAAATCAAGGACAACGCGGCCTGGCAGGCGAAGTTCAAGGGTAAGCACCTCTTCGCCGGCGGCAACGACAGGCAGATAGCCCTCTCCGTGGAGAAGAAAATCTCCGACCCCGGCACGCAGGTAGACGCCGTGACCGGCGCCACGCTCACCAGCAACGGCGTGACGGAGATGCTCCATGCGGAGAAAGGCGGTCTGCAGCCCTACGTGAAATTCCTGAACAGCAAATGAAAATCCCAACCATTCAGAACGTAAAGAAAAATGGATTTATTCTCAAAGCAAAATAGAGAGGTGTTCAGCAATCCGCTGAACCTGGACAACCCCATCCTGGTCCAGGTGCTCGGCATCTGCTCCGCCCTCGCCGTCACTTCGCAGCTGAAGCCGGCGATTGTCATGGGGCTTGCCGTCACCATCATCACGGCATTCTCCAACGTGATCATCTCGCTCATCCGCAACACCATCCCCAACCGCATCCGCATCATCGTGCAGCTCGTGGTGGTGGCGGCGCTGGTGACCGTCGTCAGCCAGATACTCAAGGCCGTGGCCTACGACGTGAGCGTGCAGCTCTCCGTCTACGTCGGGCTGATCATCACCAACTGCATCCTCATGGGACGGCTCGAGGCGTTCGCCATGACCAACCGGCCGTGGCCGAGCTTCCTCGACGGCATCGGCAACGGACTGGGCTATGCCCTGATCCTCGTCACCGTGGGGGCCGTGCGCGAGTTCTTCGGCCGCGGGTCGCTGCTCGGCTTCAAGCTGCTTCCGCAGAGTTTCTATGACGCCGGCTACATGGACAACGGCATGATGACGATGCCGGCCATGGCGCTCATCCTCCTCGGGTGCGTCATCTGGGTACACCGTGCTTATTTCTATAAAGAAGACAAGAAGTGATTATGGAACATCTTATCAGTTTATTCTTCCGGTCCATCTTCGTGGACAACATGATATTCGCCTTCTTCCTCGGCATGTGCTCGTTCCTCGCCGTGTCGAAGAACGTGAAGACATCGCTCGGGCTGGGTGCAGCCGTCACCTTCGTGCTGCTCGTCACCACGCCGGTCAACTACCTGCTGCTGACGAAAGTGCTCGGATCCGACTGTCTGGCCGACGGCGTCGACCTGACCTATCTCAGTTTCATCCTCTTCATTGCGGTCATCGCCGGCATCGTGCAGATCGTGGAGATGGCGGTGGAGAAGTTCTCGCCCTCCCTCTACGGCGCACTGGGCATCTTCCTGCCGCTGATCGCCGTCAACTGCGCCATCATGGGCGCGTCGCTCTTCATGCAGCAGCGCATCGGCCTCGACCCTTCGAGCACGCAGTACATCGGCTCCGTGTGGGACGCGCTCGTCTACGGCCTCGGCTCCGGCCTCGGCTGGACGCTGGCCATCGTGGCGATGGGCGCCATCCGCGAGAAGATGGAATATTCCGACGTGCCCAAGCCGCTGCAGGGACTGGGCATCACTTTTATCACCGTAGGACTGATGGCAATGGCAATGATGTGCTTCTCAGGTCTTAAAATCTAAGCGAACAATCATGGGACAATTCATAACAACAAGTATTGCGGTATTCCTGATTACCATCCTCGTGCTGGTAATCCTCCTGCTCGTGGCGAAGAAGTACCTCAGCCCGAGCGGAAAGGTGACGATAACCATCAACGGCGACAGGCAGCTGACCGTCGACCAGGGCAGCTCCGTCATGGCGACGCTGAACGAGAACGGCGTCTTCCTGCCTTCGGCCTGCGGCGGCAAGGCCAGCTGCGGACAGTGCAAGGTACAGGTGGTGGAAGGCGGCGGCGAGATACTCGACTCCGAACGTCCGCACTTCAGCCGCAAGGAAATCAAGGACCACTGGCGGCTCGGATGCCAGTGCAAGGTGAAGGGCGACATGGCGCTGAAGGTGCCGGAGTCGGTCATGGGCGTCAAGGAGTGGGAGTGTACCGTCATCTCCAACAAGAACGTGTCCAGCTTCATCAAGGAGTTCAAGGTGGCGCTGCCGCCGGGCGAGCACATGGACTTCCTCCCCGGGTCCTACGCGCAGATCAAGATTCCGGCCTACGACTGCATCGACTACGACAAGGACTTCGACAAGAACGACATCGGCGAGGAGTACCTCGGGCCGTGGAAGAAGTTCAACATCCTCTCGCTCAAGGCACACAACCCCGAACCGACCGTCCGTGCCTATTCCATGGCGAACTATCCGGCCGAGGGCGACATCATCATGCTGACCGTCCGCATCGCCTCGACACCGTTCCTGCCGCGCCCGCAGGTGGGCTTCCAGGACGTGCCGACGGGCATCGGGTCGTCGTACATCTTCTCACTCAAACCGGGCGACAAGGTGATGATGAGCGGCCCTTACGGCGACTTCCATCCCAACTTCACTTCCGGGAAGGAGATGATATGGATCGGCGGCGGCGCCGGCATGGCTCCGCTGCGGGCGCAGATCATGCACATGACCAAGACGCTGCACGTGCGCGACCGTGAGATGCACTTCTTCTACGGGGCACGCTCGCTCGGCGAGGCGTTCTTCCTCGAGGACTTCTGGGAACTGGAGAAGGAATATCCTAACTTCCACTTCCACCTCTCGCTCGACCGTCAGGACCCGAAGGCCGATGAGGCCGGCGTGAAGTACTACACCGGTTTCGCCGTCAACTGCATCCGTGACGAATACCTCAGCAAGCATGAAGCACCCGAGGACTGCGAGTATTACCTCTGCGGACCTCCCATGCTCATCAAGACCGTCACCGACTATCTCGACAGTCTGGGCGTAGACCAGGATGCCATCATGTACGACAACTTCGGATGACAGGTCGCCGGTCTTCAGGAAGCTGCCTGCCGGCCGTCAGACGGCGGTCTGCCGGTTTCCGGGCGATCTGTTTCCCTGATAACGAACAGGCGGGGATGCCACTGGTGGCATCCCCGCCTGCTGTTCCTTCCCCCTTTCCGTCTCTCCTCCGTGCGCCTTCTGCTGCAAAATAATGTCTGTGACTACACGCATTCCAACAATTATTCGTAATTTTGCACCGTGTAAGGTGAAATCATTTATCCCTTTCTACCTATGGCGGAAAAGATCAGAATCAAAGACATCGCGGAGCGCGCCGGCGTAAGTGTCGGGACGGTTGACAGGGTGCTGCACAAACGCCCCAACGTGTCGGCGGCGGCCCTGAAGCGGGTGGAGAAGGTGCTCAAGGAGATGGACTACCAGCCCAACGTCTATGCCAGTGCGCTGGCCTACAACAAGAGCTATACCTTCTACTGTCTCCTGCCGAAGCATGCCAGCGAGACTTACTGGGAGGAGATAGAGACGGGGGCACTGAAGGCGGTCGAGATGCGCAGGGACTTTGACGTCGACCTGGAAATCATGTATTACAGCCGGCTGGACTCCCATTCCTTTATCACGACCTATCAGAAGTGCCTGAAGAAGAACCCGGACGGCGTGATTCTCGTCCCTACGACGCTGGAGCTGACGCGTCCCTTCACCGACGAACTGCACGAACGCAACATCCCCTTCATCCTGCTCGATTCCTATATGCCGTCCCTGCAGCCGCTGTCGTTCTACGGACAGGACTCCATCCAGAGCGGACGGTTCGCGGCGAGGATGCTCATGCTCGTGGCGGGAAAGGAGCGGCCGGTCATGCTCATGAAGCAGACGAAGGACGGGAAGATGGCGAGCCGCCAGCAGGAGAACCGGGAGGTGGGATTCCGGCGTTACATGGAAGAGAACTGTCCGGAAACGGAAATCCTCGAGGTGAACCTGCCGCTGGACGAGGAGCGCAAGCGCTACGACCGCATCCTGGAGAAGTTCTTCTCTGCCCATCCGGAGGTAAGGCACTGCATCACGCTGAACTCCAAGGCGCACATCGTGGGCGAGTTCCTCCTGAAGACCGGACGCCGCAATGTGCAGATCATGGGCTACGACATGGTGCACAAGAATGCCGACTGCCTGCGGGCCGGGAGCATCTTCTTCCTCATCGCACAGCATGCCTACCAGCAGGGGTTCTTCAGCGTCGATTCCCTCTTCCATGCCATCGTGCTGAAGAAGAAGGTGGAGCCGGTCAACTACATGCCCATCGACCTGCTGACCCCCGAGAACATCGACTTCTACCACCGCTCCTGGGGCTGATCGGCATCCCCTCTCCCCCTTTTGTAATCGCTTATCCTCTCTTATAATCGCCTATCCCCGCCTATCATCGCCTATCCCCGCCTATCATCGCCTATCCCCGCTTATTATCGCCCATCCCCGCCTATCATCGCTTATCCCCTCCCACAAATATCCCCCCAATGACAGAAAACAAAAAAGGCCTCCTCGCCCTGAGTCCGCTCATGGTATTCATCGTGCTCTATCTGGTCACGTCCATCGTGTCCGGCGACTTCTACAAGGTGCCGATTACCGTGGCATTCATGGTCTCCAGCATCTTCGCCATCGCCGTCTCCGGAGGCTATCCGCTCTCGAAGCGCATCGAAATCTACAGCAAGGGAGCCAGTACGGACAACATGATGATGATGCTCTGGATATTCGTGCTTGCCGGGGCTTTCGCCAATTCGGCCAAAGAGATGGGCAGCATCGACGCCACCGTCAACCTGACGCTGTCGGTCCTGCCGGGCAATCTGCTGCTGCCGGGGCTTTTCCTTGCCGCCTGCTTCATTTCCATCAGCATCGGGACGAGTGTCGGGACCATCGTCGCCCTGACGCCCATCGCTGCCGGTGTCGCCGCCTCGACAGGCAGTTCGCTGCCCTTCGTCGTGGCGGTGGTGGCAGGCGGGTCGTTCTTTGGCGACAACCTCTCCTTCATCAGTGACACGACGGTCGTCGCCACACGGACGCAGGAGTGCAAGATGGCCGACAAGTTCAAGGTCAACTTCTTCATCACCGCACCGGCGGCCGTCCTCATCCTCCTTGTCTATGTCTTCATGGGCGAAGACCTGCATACGACGGGGCAGGCGGCATCTGTCAGCATTTACAAAATCATCCCGTACATGGCCGTCCTCCTCTGTGCCGTCTTCGGCATGAACGTCATGGCGGTGCTGACGATCGGCATCACCCTGACAGGCGTCATCGGCATCGTCGACGGCACTTACGATGTCTTCGGCTGGTTCTCGAGCATGGGGACAGGCATCACGGGCATGGGCGAACTGATCATCATCACGATGATGGCAGGCGGAATGCTGGAAATCATCCGTGAGAACGGCGGCATCGACTATCTCATCCGCATCATCACACGCCACGTCAGCAGCAAGAAGGGAGCGGAGCTGACCATTGCCTTCCTCGTGAGTCTGGTGGACATCTGCACGGCCAACAACACGGTGGCCATCCTCACCGTGGGCGGCATAGCACGGCAGATCGGCAACCGGTACGGCGTGGACAGGCGCAAGGCGGCCAGCATCCTTGACACCTTCTCCTGCTGCGTCCAGGGGCTGATTCCGTACGGCGCGCAGCTGCTGATGGCTGCCGGACTGGCCAAGCTCAATCCCGTGAGCATCATTCCTTATCTGTATTATCCCATGGCGCTGGGCATCGCAGCCCTGCTGTCGATCCTCTTCCATTATCCCCGCCGCTACTCATAGCGTCCCTCTCTCATCCCTTCTTATTACCGTCTATCATCGCCCATCATCGCCCATCCCCGCTTATCATCGCCTATCATCATGCAGACAATCGATTCTTCTTCAATGGACATCATACAGCGTAATTTCTTCCGCATCCTCTGCTCAGGAGCGTTCGGCACGCAGTCGAGCATCGAACCGATGTCGCCTTTCAAGTGGCGGAGGCTCATGCAGATGGTGGAGGCGCAGCAGGTCATGCCGGTCTTCATCAACGGCATTGCCCAGCATGCCATGGACGAGGGACTGAACCTTCCGGAGGGGATCATCGCCGACCTCAGGGGAAGGCAGGACGAGCGCAAGTCGCTGGCGGCGAGGATTCCGAAGACCGTCAGGCTCAGCAATGCCTTTCTGAACCGGCGGTTGAAGAATCTCATCTACAACGAACTGCACAGCATCGACACCTCTGTGGAGGCGCTCGATATGCTGAAGCTCATTGTCTCCAACTCCGAGGTGATGTTCACACGGGGGATGAACCTGGGGGGAATCATCACGATGGGCGAATACCTCCGGACACGCGGCGACAAGGTGGACTTCGTGAAACTCGACAACTGGCTGACGGCTCTGCAGCTGCACGGGATGGCGGAACTGCAGGGCAACGTCCTCATATCGGTCTTCGGCTTCGAGCAGGACGAGCTGCCTTTCGTCACCAAGAGCGACCCGAAGGCATACCGGCTGACCCTCCGCAGCGTGTCGGACCTGGCGAAGGACACGGCGCAGGAGTGGCATTTCAGGCAGAACTCCGCCGGCTTCGTGCAGAACAACAATGCCGTTCTCCGTCGCAACCTCAGCCGGAGTCTGCGTTACGTGGGCTATGCCCCTGTCGAGACCACCAGCAACTTCTTCCGCAACTTCGTGAAAAGTCTGTCTGAAATCGAAGAGTAGACCGGCGGCAACACACCGTGATGTTTTCCTGTTGTCTATCCCCGCCCATCCCCTTCTATCCCCTTCTATCCCCGCTTATCATTGCCCATCATCGCCCCTCCCCGTCCCCCTCTTATCCCCGCCCATCATCCCCCCTCCCCGCCTATCACCCCCTGAAAAACTCCCCCCTTGATTAAACCTTATCCTCTCTCAGACGTCATATTTCACGTTTAGATCATCAAAAAGAAGACATTTATGGTAAAAAGACTGTTGACACTTGTCCTCCTGCTTTCCGCCTCCATGGTGATGCTGGCACAGAACAGGACAATTACAGGAACACTCTATGACGGAGAGATGAAGGAACACGTGCCCTTTGCCGTCGTCCAGCTGCTGAAGCAGGACAGCAGTTACGTAGTAGGAGCCACCTCCGACGAGACCGGTACGTTCAAGGTCACCGCCCCGGCAAACGGACGGTACATCCTGAAGGCATCGTATGTAGGCTACAGGACGATCTTCCAGAACGTGACGATTGCCAATGAGCAGGATGTCTCCGTCGGACAGCTTGACTTCCAGACAGACACACACATGTTGAAGGAGGTCAAGGTGGTGGCGAGCGCGCCGAAGGTGGTCGTGAAGGCCGACACCTTCCAATACAACGCCTCGGCCTACCGCACACCGGAGGGCTCGACCATCGAGGCACTGGTGAAGAAGCTGCCCGGGGCAGAGGTGTCGGACGACGGGACGATCAAGATCAACGGCAAGGAGGTGAAGAAGATTCTCGTCAACGGAAAGGAATTCATGGCGGGCGACACGAAGACCGCCATGAAGAACCTCCCCGCTTCCATCATACAGACCATAAAGGCCTACGACCAGCAGAGCGACCTCACCCGTGTGACGGGCATCGACGACGGCAACGAGTCTACGGTCCTGGACTTCGGCGTGAAGCAGGGGATGAACAAGGGACTTTTCTCCAATATCGACCTCGGAATCGGGACGAAGCACCGTTATTCTGAACGCGGCATGGCGGCCTACTTCAACGACAAGTTCCGGATGATGGGATTCGTCTCGGCGAACAACGTCAACGACATGGGCTTCGGCGGCGGACCGCGCGGCGGCTTCGGCGGTGTACGGCAGGGACTGAATGCGACGAAGATGGTCGGCCTGAACATGAACTACGACAACGGACAGTCGCTGCAGTGGGACGGCAGTGTGCGGTGGAATCATGCCGACGGCGACCTGAACGCACGCATCGCAGCGGAGAACTTCGTGGCGCAGCAGGGCTCTTTCTCCAACCGCCTCTCACAGCAGTACACCCGGACTGACTCGTGGGACGGCCGGTTCCGTCTGGAGTGGCGGCCCGATTCGGTCTGGAACATCATGTTCCGCCCGAACATACAGGTCGGCAGGAACGACGGACAGACTGTCAGCACGTCGGCCGCCTACAGCGCCGACCCTTACGGGACCGTCGACGACCCCTTGTCGGCAGCGGCCATCGCACAGCTCAAAGCCAGGGGACTGATGGTGAACAGTCAGCAGAACACGACCATCACCTACGGCGACAACACCTCGCTGGGGGCGATGCTGCAGGTGAACCGCCGGCTGGGGAAAAAGGGACGGAACGTGACGCTGCGCATGGACGGCGACTATACGGATGCCGACTCCAGGACTTTCTCGACACAGGACCTCCAGTATTTCCAGCTGCGGGACGCACTCGGCAACGATTCCACCTACCGGGCGTACCGGTTCAACCTCATGCCGACGAAGAGCTGGGATTATGCCGTGCAGGCGACTTACAGCGAGCCGATAGCCCGGAAGACCTACCTGCAGTTCAGCTATCAGTTCAAGTACGGTTTCTCGAAGAGCAACCGCGACACCTACGATTTCTCGGCACTGCCCGCAGCGACATTCAGCGGTGTGCATCCGGCTTACCGCTCGTGGAACAGCTATTTCGGTCTGCTGGCGCAGCCGGTGGACAGTTACCTGGACGGCAGTCTGAGCCGCTGTTCGGAATACCGCACCTACACACACGACGTGCAGGTGATGCTGCGCATGATCCGCAGCAGGTGGAAGATGAACGTGGGCGTGATGCTGCAGCCCCAGCGTTCCACCTATAGGCAGGATTATCTCGGTGTACACGTCGACACGGCACGGACGGTGGTGAACTGGAGCCCGACGTTCGACTTCCGTTACCGTTTCAGCGAGCAGAGCAACCTGCGCATCAATTACAAGGGGACGGCGACACAGCCGACGATGAGCCAGCTGCTCAACATCACCGACAATACCGACCCGCAGAACATCTCCGTCGGTAACCCCGGACTGAAACCGGCCTTCACCCACCGTTTCCGACTCTTCTACAACACCTTCCGGCAGAGCCATGCACAGGCGCTGATGACCTTTGCCAACTTCTCCGCCACACGCAACGCCATCGGCAACAGCGTCAGCTATGATGCGGCGAGCGGAGCACGTACGGTGAAACCCGTGAACGTGGACGGAAACTGGGACGCCGATGCGGCGGTGATGTACAATACGAGCATCGACTCGGCCGGTGTATGGAACTTCCATACCTTCACGCGTGCCGGTTTCAACCGATACGTCAGCTTTCTGCAGCCGGACTTCGCAAGCAGTCTGCAGAAGAACATCACGAAATCGCTGACGCTGGGCGAACGCCTCGCCGGCAGCTACCGCAACAGCTGGCTGGAACTGGAGCTGGACGGGTCGGCCGACTTCACCCGGACGAAGAACAACCTGCAGAGCTTCAGCAACCTGCATACCTGGCAGTTTGCCTACGGCGGCACGTTGAGCCTGAGCCTGCCGTGGAACATGAGCCTGTCGACCGACCTTCACCAGACCAGCCGCCGCGGTTACAGCGACGCCTCGCTGAACACGAACGAGCTGCTGTGGAATGCACAGCTGTCGCAGAGCCTGCTGAAAGGCAATGCGCTGACGGTCAGCCTGCAGTTCTATGACATCCTGCACCGGCAGAGCAATCTGTCGCGGGTCATCAGCGCCGTGAGCCGTACCGACACGGAGTACAACAGTATCAACAGCTACATCATGCTGCGTGCCACCTACCGGCTGAACCTGTTCGGCGGCAGGAATGCCATGCCGAGACCGAAGGATGCGCCGCCTTTCGACCATCGCGGGCCGGGCATGAGACCGGGCGGGCCGGGGCCTGGCGGTCGTCCGCCTATGGGGGGAGGGTTCTGAAAAGGGAATCGTCCCTGAGGAGACAGAATGCAAAGCGGCGGCCTGACAGCTTCCGGCGTGTAAGTTGAATTTTCAGAAAACAAGGAAAAGTCCATTTCTCTGCCCACAGACGGGTTTTGAAATGGACTTTCCGGTTTTTCCGGTCAATGCGTAGATGGGAAACAGAAGAAAGGCTTCTACGCCTGCAGGGCATGACCGTCCAGAATCAGACGGAGCCTTGCAAAGGGGGATGAGCTGCAAGGTAAGATGCAGGAAAGGCAGATTGATACGATGCCGGTCCATCGGCAGGCCTTTCCGTCTTCTGCAGACAGCCGATTCCCATGCCGCCGGTATTTGTAAACTGTTTTCATGCAGCGCAAAGCAGCACATGCCCTTCTGGCTTCTAAAAGATGCCTGACTGGCCTGCAGAAGGTGCTCTTTCAGCGTGTTGCCAACGCCCTTTTGAAGTCCAATCAGGCACCTTTCAGAAATGAAGTGACAACCAGTTGATAGACTGCCGGTTACAGACCTGCTTTTTGCACGTTTTTTTTATATTTTCAGATGATCTGTCTGGAATTATGTAATGGTTTTTCAAAACCCTGTCTGTATTCCCGGCATATTAAACTGAAAAGGTTTTTGTATCAAAGGATGATGACAGAACAGGCAGTTGACAGCCTTGGCTATGTTTTCGTTGGATGAATCACTCCGGTACTTCCGTTGAAGCCATACGGAAAGCATCCGCGCATTTAACGGAAGGACCAAAAAGAACCCTGTCAAAACTCGCCGTCCGAGTCTGACAGGGCTTTCCTGTTATAATGGGTATCGGCAAAGCCCTATACCCTGTGATTTGCTTGCGGAGGAGTTCTGCAGAGATTCCCGTCTGTGTTGTTCCCTGTCATCCCTCCTGTCCGTCTTCCTTGTCCCGTTGGTTCTTTCTTCCGGGGGATGGGGTGTCAGAAGTCTGCGCTCCAGATTCCTCTGTAGAAGACGAAGGACACCTCGTCGTGGCTGTTGCTCGTCATGCGCAGCCACAGCGGATGCTTCGGGTCGTCGATCGACAGTGTATAGTCTGTCGCCTGTCCGTTGACGAGGAAGGTATTGGCGATGTCCTTCAGCTTGTACTGGTTGTAGAAAACGGCACCGTTCCTCTCGTTGGCCGTACCTTTCGGATTGGGCCTGAAGCCCTTGATGGTGATCTGGTTCTTCCCGCTGGTGCTGTAGAGCGTGCGGAGGTTGCCCCAGTAGTCGCCCACATAGGATGACAGGCTCAGGAAGCCCGGTGTAGTGCTGAAGAAGACCGTGACGATCTCCATGTTCTTGCTTGCGGCATAGGCGGCGGCGGCCTTCCATACGTTCATCTCCGCCGTGCTGCTGTAACCCACGTTGATGGTCCAGTTGTCGCTGAAGAAAGCTTCGAGCGGCGTGATGTCGCGCGGGGACAGCATGACGCTCTTGTCGTCGGGGTCGACCCACTTGTCGTCTGTGGAATAGGTGAATGCCGTCAGTTTCCTTCCGTTCAGCGAGTCGGCCTTCAGCACCTCGATGCCCTGCGGCGTGTAGATGAACGGAATGGCGACGGCCTTTCCGTTCTTGTCCGTCGTGTGCAGGGTATGCAGGTTCATCCTGGCAGGCAGCGTGTCCTTGTCGATGATGATGTTGTAGCGTTCGGAACTCATGCCCGACGCAACGGTGGCAATCTGCGTGAAGAAGCTGTCCCACGTGAGGTCTTCCGGCATAGGGGTCATGACGACCCGGTCGCCGTGCTTGCGCCCTTTCAGGACGATGCTGTCCTTCGTGTAGGACATGACGCGGAACTCGAAGTCGCCCTGGAAGCCTTTCCCGTCCTTGCCGACAGCCTTCCCGTTGATCTTCCCGACAGGGTCTGAATACTTGTGCAGGGCGGCATTGAAGGAGTCGAAGGACAGCAGCACGCCCTGTCCCTGCTGTACGGTGTAGTGCGAGGTGCCCTTGGCGTGATCGCTTTCCTCTTCGCAGAACACGTTGTCCTCCTTGTCGAATCTGCAGAGGATGTTGAATCCGCCGAATCCGCCGGAGCCCTGATAAGCCATTTTCCATCCGTTCGGGGCAGCCGTGAGGATATCCTTTGTCTCGCTGATCGCCTCGGCGATGCGGTCGGGAGACGGCTTGTCGAAGGCATCCTCCACCTCCGGCGTGCAGGAAGCCGTGAAGACGAGTGCCGTCAATGCAAACAGTAATCGATATGTCTTTTTCATAACTTAAGTCTTAATTTAATGTTTCCAGATCCAGTGTGCTTACTTCGCTTGCACGGCGCAGCACGATGGTGCGCAGCTTGTCGATGTCCACGCCCCACGCATCCTTCAGGTAGGTGCGGATGATGCTCAGCTTGGCAAGGATGGCCTTTTTGCCGCTCTCGTCGCCGTTGGCTGCCGTGACGGCCTGTGCGAGCCGTTTCTGCCACATGGCATCGGTGTCGGTCACGTAGCAGGAGAAGACCTCGGCGAAGTCCTCGTTGTATTCGCTGCTGGCATAGCCCGTGACGAATCCTTCCGCTCCCGAGTTCAGGTCCTTCACGTTCACCCAGTCGGCCGTGTGGTACTTGCCGGCGGAGATGCCGCGGAAGTCGGTCGAGTAGTCCTTGAGCTGGGTCAGGATGTGTGCGAACTCATGGTGCATCGTGTGGAAGTAGGCCCGGTTCAGGTCGAAGGCGTCCGACGTGCCGTAAGGCGTCGTCTGCTCGATGTAGATGTGGGCGGGGTCGAGTGCGTTCACCTGGAAGAGGTTGACACGGATGCCGCCCTCGGCGAATCCCAGTACGATGGAGCCGTTGCTGGTGTATTCCGCCGACCCGATGAGCTGGAACTCACGGAAGCAGTGCTGCTTGAGGAAGTCGGGACCCATCAGTTCGGTATAGGCGTCGAGCCACACGTGCTTGATGATCTTTGCCAGGGCGATGGACTTCTTGATGTCCGCCGGACTGACGTTGTATGACATATCGCTGTTCTGGTCGATGTAAAGGTAGTCGAACCGGATGTTGTACGGGTCGGCGAAGTTCTTCCGCAGCCATTTGTCGAAAGCCGTGCTGTCCGCCTTTGCCTCTCCTTTCTGGAAGATGGAGCGGGACGTGTCGACATCGTCGTTTGAACAGGCGGCAGCCAGGGCTACGACGACTGCCATGAGCAGGAATTTTATTGTTTTCATACGTATAGTCCTCCTTTTGTTTAATTTTCTCGTGGGTTAGGTTCCATTCCGGCCTCGATGACGTCGCCCGGCAGCTGCAGGGCGCCGCGGAGGTCGCCCGTCTTGAAGTAGATGGGGTTCTCGCCGTCGAGCAGATGGGTGAAGGCGATGCCGTAGCGTTTGAGGTCCATGAAGCGCAGTCCCTGCATGCAGGTCTCCAGCCGGCGCATCTGCAGCAGGGCGTAGAGCAGGTTGGTCTGGGTCTCGTCAATCGTGAATCCCTGTGGGTGCAGTGCCTTCTTGACGCCCATCTGGTCTTTGCTTTCCATCTTCTCCGGCACCGTTTCCTGGCTGTCGAAGAACGCCTTGATGGAGGCGATGGTCAGCGTCGGACGTGTCGCCGTACCGGAAGACGGGGCACAGTGTACGGACACCCATGTGTTCATGTCGGCCAGCGCCTCGGTGTATTTCTTCAGCAGGATCTCCGCCTCGGCACGCACGAGGAGGGTCTCGTCAGCCGTGAGGACGGGATCGACGACATGGATGTAGCCTCTCGTCTTGGCGGCATTGGTGTATTCCCATTCGTCCGCCAGCTTCGGATAGACAACCACCTGGTTGGGTCCGTAGAGGAGCTTCGTCTCATAGAGCGTGTTGTTGATCGAGCCGGTGCCCCAGGGCATCTCCGCCCAGTACAGCTCTCGGTCGACGAGGTAGTTGGCGTAGTTGTAGCGGTTGAAGGCGCCTGAGGTGGTCGCATACCCGAGGTAAGAGACCGCCGTCTGGAGCATGAAGTTGGCATTCTCGCTGGAACTGATGTAGTTGTTGTGTATTTCGCGGCGGCCGCCCGACAGGCTCTTGTAGTGCGAGACGGTGCGCATGAGCGACGCCGGCTGCGTGCCGAGTGCCTTGGTGGCATACTCCAGTGCCTTGTCCCACTTGTGGTAATAGAGGTTGAAGCGTGCGGCGAAGGCATAGGCGGCCCGCGGGTTGAAGTGATACTTGGGCACCGTCATGTACTCGTCGCTGACGTGGGGCAGTGCCGCCTCGATGTCGGCGTTGATGTTCTCGTAGAGTTCGCGCAGCGTCCCCCGCTTGTCCACCGACCGGTTCGCCTCCTTGGGGTAAGGCAGTCCGAGATACTGGTCGGCTTTCGACTCGTCGTAGGCCATGCAGAAGGCATTGGCGATGCTGAAGACCGCCCATGCCCGGCAGAGCAGCGCCTCGGCGCGTACGGCTTCGATGTTGCCGCTCTTCACCTTGCCGAGGTCTTCCAGCGCCTGGTTGGCGTTGCCGACGGCGTAGTAGGCGTAGCCCCATACGTGCTGCGGGTCGTCGTTTCCGGTCGTGTTGACCGCCTTCCAGCGGTACACCTGGTCCTGGTCGGTCTGGTAGTAGAAGGTCTTTCCGTTGTCGGTGACGTTGTCGCTGCTCCACTCCATCATGAAGGCCGGGGAGGCTGTGGAGTAGGCGGAGGACACGAGCTGCGTCGCTTTCTCAAAGTCGTTCACCTCGGCACGGTCGTCAGGCAGACGGTCCAGGAAATCGTTGCAGGAGGAAAGACCGAGGAGGCCTGCCCCCAGAAGCAAAACACTTATCTTTTTCATTTTCGTTTTCTCCTTATTGTTTTTGTATGTATCAGATTCCAAGCCGCAGCGTCAGGGTGAACTGGCGGGGTACAGGCAGGGCCACGCCTCCTGAATTGAAGAACTCCGGATCCTGTCCGTTGAGTTTCTTGTCAGAGTAGATCAGGAAGAGGTTGGTCGCCTGCAGCTTCAGGCTCATCGAGCTGAGTGCGATGTGCCGGATCAGCTGTGCGGGGAAGTCATACGCCAGGGAAATCTCCTTCATGCGGATGAAGTCGCCCTTGGCGATGCGCTCTGTAGAGTAGTTGTATGCGTTGTAGGCACGGTGCAGATAGCCGTCCTGCTGGATGGAGCGTAGGTCGGCGATGGCGGGGATGGTGGTGTGGGCCTCGTCGCCGGTCTTTGTCCATCGGTTGCGGAACTCCTTGGGCATGGCGGACATATCCGAGTAGCTCGTGCTGAAGAAGGGGTCGAGGCGCACTTTGTTGCCGAAGGCGTAGGTGGTGAAGATGCTCAGGTGCCAGCCCTTGTAGGAGAAGGTGTTGCCGAAGGAGCCGGTGACGGTCGGGTCGGTAGGGCCTTCGTACTTCAGGTGGTCGAGGTCGTAGCTCTGGAAGTCTACGCCGCTGGTGGTGAGTTCACCGTCCTGGTTGATGACCTGCGGTATGCCGTGCTTGTTGAGTCCCTTGAACTCCCAGGAGAAGAGGGCGCGGTAGGGATAGCCCACCATGGTGAATCCCGACCCGCTGACCATCGACATGATGCGCGAGCGGCTGTCGAGGTCGGTGACGCGTGTCTTCACGTGGGAGAAGATGAAGTCGGTTGTCCACTGGAAGTTCTTTGTCAGGATGTTCTTGCTCGAGATGGAAAGCTCCTCTCCGTGCGACTTCATGCTGGCCACGTTGGCATATTCGGTGATCGTACCCTTCGTGCCGTTCGTCGTGCGCGGCCCGATGAGGTCGTAGTTGTTGCGGGTGTACCAGTCGAAGACGACGTTCAGGCGGTTGTTGAGGAAGCCGAGGTCCATGCCGATGTTGAACTCGTGCTTCTTCTCGTAGGTCAGGTCGGGATTGGCGAAGCGGGAGATGTAGAGTCCCGTCTCCTTGTCGACGGCGAAGGGCCGCCAGATGTTCGAGCTTCGGATGATGACCTGCGAGTTGGTGACGGCCGGCTTGTCGCCCGTCAGCGAGTAGGAAGCGCGCAGCGTGGCGTGGGTCATGGCGTTCTTGAAGGTCTTCTGGAACCACGGCTCTTCATGTGCGTTCCACACGCCGGATATGTTCCACGTAGGCAGCCATCGTGCCGTGCGCGCCTTTCCGAGGCGGTTGCTGCCCTCGTAGCGTGTGGTGAAGTTGGCGGCATAGCGTCCTTTCCAGGAGTAGTTGGCCGTCCCGAAGAAGGAGACATCGCGGTTGTACGAGTTGTAGAGGTCGTAGTACAGGTTGTTGTCCTCGATGGCATGCTTGAAGTAATGGTAATCGTAATTGGGGAGATAGCCCATGCCGTACTGCATGCCCACACCCTCGAAGTAGCTCTGCGTGCGGACGGTGTTGTTGATTTCCATACCGCCGTAGAAGTTGACGATGTGCCGCTCGTTGAAGACGTCGTTGTAACTTGCCGTCGCACGGAAGTCCCAGCTGTTCATGCGGTACTTCGTCTCGTCGTAGAATCCACCCTTCGGCAGCACCGAGAACTTCAGCGAGTTGGGCTGGTCGGGGTCGAGGTAGAGCCAGGGGTTGGCGTTGCGGATGGTGGCATCGTCCATGGCACGGTAGGCCATCGCCATGTTGGAGCCCTCACGGATCTGTGTGGCCTGCGAGGTGATGGAGTACTTGTAGGCCCCCAGCACGGACAGCTGCACTTTGCTGATGGGCTTGTACTTCAGTTCCGCCTGCATCTTGAGGTCGAGGACATCGAAGTCGATGAAGTTGTTCGCCAGCTCGTGGTGGATGTTGAACGGTGCGTAGTTGCGCACGTAGAACGTGTTGGGATCCAGGGCCCGCGAGGAGTTGATGGCGTAGGAATAGGGGTTGATGTCGAAGTTGCGGTTCACTGCCCCCGACACGACATCCACGTCCTGGTTGACCGATCCCGGTGCCCGCTGCTTGCGGTAGGCGGTGTTGCCGATGAGGTTCAGCGTCACCTTCTTGCTGATGTTGTAGTTGGCGTTGATGGAGTAGGTCAGACGGCGTACCTTGCTCTGCTCGGCCCATCCGGGGTCATCCATGAAGGAGAAGGAGGTGTAGTACTGCGCCTTGTCCGTACCCGACGACATGGAGATGGAGTGGTTCATCGAGATGGAATTGCTGAACAGCTCCTTGAACCAGTTGGTGTTGCGCATTTCCGCCTCCCGGAGGTAGGCGTTGATGGCGTCGTCGTTGTGGGCGATGCCGAAGCGGCCGTTGGTGGTGTCGTAGGTGTTGAGGAGGTTGTACATCTTCCCGTAGACACCGCTGGTGGATGCACGCAGCGTACGCGAGAAGGAGAACAGTCCGTCTGCGGCCATCTCCTTGTAGATGCCCATCTGCTCCTGGGAGTTCATGATGTTGAACTGCGAGTAGCTCGGGCGGAGCCGCATGGTGTATTCTCCGGTGTAGCTGATGCGGTTGCTGCCGGCCTTGCCCTTCTTCGTCGTGACGACGATCACACCACCCATGGCACGTGCTCCATAGATGGAAGTTGCCGAACCGTCTTTCAAAATCTGGAAACTCTCGATGTCGTCAGCATTCAGTCCTGCAATGGCTGACGAAATCAGCGTGGCAGCATCACCCGAGGAGAGGTTGTCGGCATCGACTTCGGTGACGTCTTCCATGATGACTCCGTCGACCACCCACAGCGGCTTCGACGAACCGTAGATGGACGTGGCGCCGCGCACACGGATCTTCGGTGCCGTTCCGAACGTACCCGAGACGTTCTGGACGCTCACGCCGGCGGCGCGGCCTTCGAGCGACCGGCTCACGTCGGCCATGCCGTCGAGCTTCGCCTTCGAGGCGTCGATCTTCGTGGCGGCACCCGAGAAGAGGCGTTTGTCCTGCTGGGTCATACCCGTCACGACGACCTCCGTGAGCTGGTGGTTGTCGTTGGTGAGGCCCACCTTCATGCCGTCCTTGGGCGTGAGGGTCTGCGTGACCATGCCGATGTAACTGACTACGACTTTCTTTCCTGCAGGCACGTCCAGCGTGAACTTTCCGTCGATGTCGGTGACGGTTCCCGCCGTGGTACCCTGTACCATGACGGATGCGCCGATGATGGGTTCGCCATCGTCCTGAGAAAATACAGTACCATTGATCTTTGTCTGACCGAACGCCGTGCCGATTGACAGGACGAGCCCAAACAAAAAGAGCGCAAATCTTTTCTCCATAGATTTTTTAAAATTAACTGATTTGTTTACTAAGGCATTGTTTTCAAGGCATCTTCCTCCTCCTTTCCTGGAGGCGCACAGGGCGGACGGCATGATGCGGCGGCAGATGCGGGTATCATGGGGGTGCGGCAGCACCTCGTCGATATTCCGGCATTGAAGCGTGATTGTTTAGGTTTCTTTATGCTTTGTTACTGCCGTTGGGTGCAAATGTAGCGAATATTTATAAAAGAACCAAGAAAAAAACGAAAAAATGTTGTGGGGGTAGGAGAGGGGGAGGCGGTGATAGGCGGCAATAAGCGAGGGTAGGCGGTGGTAAGCGGTGATAGGCGGTGGTAAGCGGGGATAAGCCTTATCCCACCTTACCCGCCGCATCCCCTCCTTCGGAGGGGCTTGGGGAGATTCCTCACATCATCCACATTCCCACCTGGAACACGGCGGCACTGACCACCCAGGCCAGCACGGTGGTGTAGCCGGCGGCGAAGAGCGCCCACCGCCAGCTGCCGGTCTCGCCCTTGATGGCGGCGATGGTGGCGATGCAGGGGAAATAGAGCAGTACGAAGAGGAGGAAGCAGAACGCCGTCAGCGTGGCGACCGGTTCTGCCTCACGGTAGCTGATGCCGTGCAGCTTGGCGACATCCTGCGTGATGAGGCGGTGCAGCTTGGTGTATTTGCCCGTCTCGTCGCTGTAGCTGTTGTCGTCGGAGAAGCTGTCGTCATCGGAATAGAGCACGCCCATCGTCGAGGCCACGATTTCCTTCGCCCCCACGCCGGCCAGCAGTCCCACATCCAGCTTCCAGTTGAATCCCTGCGGCCGGAACAGCGGCTCTACCGTCTTGCCCAGCCGTCCGATGTAGCTCTGTTCCTGCCGTGCCTGCCGGTCCATGTGCGGGTCGTCGGGCAGGGGGAAGTAGCCCAGTGCCCATACGATGATAGATGCCACGAGGATGATGCCTCCCATCTTCTTGAGGTACTGCTTGCCTTTCTCCCAGGTGTGCCGTCCGATGGCCTTCCACGTCGGGAAGCGGTAAGGCGGCAGCTCCATCACGAACGGCGTGTCCTCGCCCTTGACGACGAAGACCGAGAAGAGACGGCTCATGACGACCGCCATCACGATACCTATTATATATAAGGAGAGCATGGCGAGCGACCGGTACTTCATGGCGAAGAACGAGCCGGTGATCATGACGTAGATCGGCAGGCGCGCCGAACAGCTCATCAGCGGCAGGATGAGCATCGTCACCAGGCGGCTGCGCCGGCTCTCGATGGTGCGTGTCGCCATCACCGCCGGCACGTTGCAGCCGAAGCCCATGATGAGCGGTATGAACGATTTTCCGTGCAGTCCCATCTTGTGCATCAGGCGGTCCATGATGAAGGCGGCGCGCGACATGTAGCCGCTGTCCTCCATGTAGGAGATGAAGAAGTAGAGAATCAGGATCTGCGGCAGGAAGACGATGACCGCTCCCACGCCGCTGATGACGCCGTCTACGAGCATGTCCTTCACCGGTCCGTCGGGCATGTGGGTGGCGATGAAGCCGCCCAGCCGGCTGACGGCGGCGTCGATCCAGTCCATCGGGTACTGCCCGATGACGAACGTGGCGGTGAACATCACCAGCAGGATCAGGAAGAAGATGGGGAAGCCGAGGTACTTGTTCGTGAGCACCTTGTCGATGAGGTGTGTCGTCTGGTACGTGTCCTTCTTGTCGCCCGTGGAGAAGCCCGCCTCTTCCAGCGCGCCGTGGATGAAGCCGTACTTGGCATCCATGATGGCCGTCTCGCTGTCGCTGCCCGTCTCCTCCTTCACGCGTGCGGCGGCGGTGTCGCGGTGCCGGAAGATCTCGGCCGAGTCGCCCAGCGGTGCGATGAGCTGCTCCACGTCCTTGTCGTGCTCGAGGAGCTTGATGGCGAGGTAGCGGGTGGAATACCGCTGGCGCAGCTCGGGGTATTTCTTCAGGTGCTCCTGCATCTCCCCGATGCCGTTCTCTATCTCGTGTCCGTGGTTGATGTGGATGTGGCGGAAGCAGGGCGACTCGTCCTCCTTCCCCTCGTAGACGGCGATGACCTGCCTGAAAAGCTCCTTCACGCCGCGTCCGCTGGTGAACACCGTCGGCACCATCGGCGCGCCGAACAGCTCGGAGAGCTTCCGCACGTCGATGTTGTCGCCGCGCTGTTCGGTCTCGTCGAACATATTGAGTGCGCAGACCATGCGGACGTGCATGTCGATGAGCTGCGTGGTGAGGTAGAGGTTGCGCTCCAGGTTGGACGAATCGATGACGTTGATGACGATGTCCGGCGTCTTGTCTACGAGCTGCTTGCGCACGTAGAGTTCCTCCGGGCTGTAGGCCGAGAGGCTGTACGTGCCGGGGAGGTCGACGAGGTTGAACTGATAGCCGTCGTATGCGGCGTGGCCCACCTTCGCGTCGACCGTCACGCCCGAGTAGTTGCCCACCCGCTCGTGTGCCCCGGAGGCGAAGTTGAAGAGCGATGTCTTGCCGCAGTTCGGGTTGCCCACGAGTGCCACGCTGATGGTACGGCTCTTGCGGTCGGCGGCATCCGACAGCTCGGCGGGGGTCAGCTCCTTGTCGCTGCCGTCTCCGGGGTCGGCAGGCAGGGCGGCGTTGCGGGCCGTACGGACCTCTGCTTTCTCCAGCCTGCGGGCCTCCTCCTCCGAGAGCACTTCGATCTGGTCGGCCTCGCTGTGGCGCAGACTGACTTCATAGCCCATGATCTTGTATTTCACGGGGTCGCGCAGGGGGGCGTTGAGCAGCACCTCGACGGCCTTGCCCTTGATGAACCCCATCTCGATGATGCGTTTCCGGAATCCGCCGTGTCCCGATACCTTCACGATGACGCCGGTCTCGCCGGTCTTTAATTCTGATAGTTTCATAAGCTCCTGATTCTGTGATCCGGCCTGCAGCGTCCCTCATCCGGAAGAATGGTTCCGCCGCCGTCTCCTCCTTTGCTTCTTGCCGCTGCTCCGGCCTTGCGGCCGCCGCATGCGGCGGTGTCTGTCCGTCCGCCGTCCTGCTCCTGTCCGCTGCGCAGGGCTTCGTCCGGCTTGACAGGCAAAGGTAATGAAAAAAATCAGAACGGCCATTCCCGACAGGCTAAATACCTAATAATGGGGATGCCGGTTGCGGCCGGTCGTGTGCCTGCGGGCAGACTGCGTTTCAGACCGTGTGCGGAAGCCTGCCGGCCGTCCTGGCCGCTTCGTTCCCTTCTCTTTTGTATCAGTCTGTCTCACAGTAGGTTGCAGACCGCAATCGAACAGGTGCTTACTTGCACTGCAACTAACGCCTGATTGAGCCCTAAGTAAGCCTTGGTTGCAATGCAGTTGACGGCCGTTTACATCGTGAGTGGTTATCCGCAACAGGACATTCTATGCAGGCATGAAAATTTGATCACGAAAGATGCCGGAAGAAGGAAAAGAATCCTATAAAAGCACAGACGTTCTCTAAGAGAGGCTATCTTTCTTCTTTCCTCTAAAGAATAAAGCATTTTCTTTATCCCGCTGGCTTATAATTCACGGTTTTTATGTAAATCTGTCCCCGGTTATGGCAACAGTCGAACGATATATAACAGAAAACAACAAGCGGATATCGCATGTATCCTGTTTTATCGTTTAATGCGTATTTACGCAGAAAAAACGAATAAAGGCTTGACGTTGTGAGAAAATAGCTCTATCTTTGCAGTCGTAGAGGATGCGTCTTTACGCACAAAAAACGAATAGGGATGAGGATAGAACGACCGACATATCTGCAAAGGTTAATTGACCGACGACACAATGGAATGATAAAGATCATTACTGGATTGCGTCGGAGTGGCAAATCGTATCTCCTCTTTACACTTTTCTGCCAGTATCTCAAAGAACAAGGGATAGATGACACCCAAATCATCAAGTTGGATTTGGAGAACATTTATAATGAGCGTTATCGAAACCCTTTACCCTTGTTGGATTACATTAGCCAAAGGGTAACAGATACGCGGGAATACTTTATACTCATAGACGAGATACAATTGCTTGACCGTTTTGAGGAGGTGCTGAATACACTGTTAAAAAATCCGCAATTAGATGTGTATGTCACGGGCAGTAATGCACGCTTCCTTTCAAAAGATGTAGTGACGACCTTTCGTGGTAGAGGTGATGAGGTGAGGATTCATCCTTTGAGCTTTAATGAATATATGTCCGTAAAGCCCGACGCTCCTTTCTTGGAAACGCACCTCAATGAATACATGCTTTTGGGAGGATTGCCCCAAACGGTCACGATGCCCACGGAGCAACAGAAGAAGGACTATCTGCAGCAGCTTTTCTCCAACACCTACCTTATCGACATCAAAGAAAGGTATGGCATACGAAACGATGATGATCTGGAAGAGCTCATTGATGTCATTGCAAGCAGCATCGGAAGCCTTACCAACCCGCAGAAAATAGCGAGCACCTTCCGTTCTGCAAAGCGGAGCACCATCACCAGAGACACCGTCAAGGCTTATCTGGACTATATGCAGGACGCTTTCCTGATGGAGCGTGCCGTTCGCTACGACATCAAGGGTCGTAAGTACATTGATACTCCGGCAAAATACTATTTTGAGGACTTGGGATTACGCAATGTCCGATTGAATTTCCGCCAGACAGAGCACACACACTTGATGGAGAATCTTATATACAATGAGTTGCGGATGCGTGGCTATTCGGTGGATGTAGGGCAGGTTACCCAAAATACGAAAAACGCAGATGGAATAAGTCAACGCAAGCAGCTTGAAGTGGACTTCGTATGCAACAGGGGACAGGACAGAATCTACATCCAGTCGGCTTATGCTTTGCCGTCTGAAGAAAAAACGGAACAAGAACTGCGATCGCTCAAACAGATTAAAGACAGTTTTCAGAAAGTTGTCATCGTAGGAGGCGCGCAGCCCACTTTCCGCAATGATGACGGTATACTCATCCTGAACATTTTTGATTTTCTGCTGAATCGGAGTGGACGGAATCTGTGACCATCAGACGAGGGCGTGAGGGACAGCAGAAATACCGTGAGAAGCTGCTGGAGCAATGCCCTTATTGTCCATTTACCATGGTGGCAGACGATCGTCTGCTCATAGCGAGCCATATAAAGCCTTGGGCAGTTGCAGATGAAAAGGAACGTGTTGACCCCTGTAATGGCTATATGCTTACACCTACTTACGACCGCCTTTTTGATCAAGGCTTCATCACGTTTACTGAGGACAGACATGTACATGTGTCTGATTTCCTGTCCAACAGGACTTGTAAGCAATTAGGATAGGAAGATGATAAGTTTATTCAGATGCGTCCCATGGACAAGAAGCGTATAAAGTATCTTGAGTTTCACAGGCAATCTGTGTTTAAAGATTAATCTTAAACTCTCTCTCGGCAATATATGGATAGAGAGAACGTTGAGAAGCCGTTGCGTAACAGGTTTGGGACGATGGTCAGAAAGTATGCCTGGCTTCGTGTCAAATTTGAGTTCAGCGAGATCGAAGGTGTATATATGGTATCTTTTTCACCTGTGGACTGTTTCGGAAGAACCAGGTGGAATCCCCCGGGAGACCTTCCGCCACATGGAGAAAACAGGGAAGCCCTGCCGGGCAATCACCGGAATGATTGTCTGACAGGGCTTCCGCTTATCCGCAATGCCGCGGCTTACAGCAATGCCTTGAACTTCTCGTCCAGCACATCCTTCGGAGCCGCGCCGACGAACTTGTCGACCAGCTTGCCTCCCTTGAAGAAGAGGATGGTCGGGATGTTGCGCACGCCGAAGTCGATGGCGACGTCATCGTTCTCCTCGATGTCGCACTTGCCGACGACGATCCTGCCGTCATAAGCTTCTGCCAGTTCTGAAATGACAGGACCCAGCATCTTGCAGGGGCCGCACCAGGGTGCCCACAAATCAACTACCAACGGCAGATCGCCGTTCTTGTAAGTCTCCAGATTCTCGGATGTGATCTTTACTTCCATGTTTGTCTTCTTTTTATGATTCTGTTTATTATCGTGATGATTCTTCTTTCTTGTCTTCAATCAAAGACCGTGCCACTTTCTTTCCTCCGGCAGCCTCTTCTCACGCTGCGCCTTGCCGGCTCCAGACCGGCCTCCCGTCAGTTGATGTGGAACTCCATCTTCTGATTGGCGTCGATGAAGTCGACCAGCTTGCGGTCTACGTTCACCCCGCCGCCGCGGCTCTTCAGCACGACCGTCGTGTTGTCGGGCGTGCGGAGCTGGATGAAGAGCTGCGTGCTGCCCTTGTGCTGCTCCACGACGGTCGACAGCTCCGATACCAGCGCGTCGTCCATGGCGGCCGCGTCCATGGAGACGGTAAAGCGTTTCAGCCGGTGTGCCTTCACGTCGTAAAGCTGTTCGATGCTCTGCACCTTCAGTTCGAGTACCGACGGATTGTTGCGGTAACGGGGCTGGCATCTTGCCGTGAAGTAGACGGTGTAGTTCACCTTCAGGAGGTTGTTCCACCGTGCCCAGTCGTCGCCGAAGAGCGCCAGTTCGCCCGAGCCGTTGAAGTCCTCGATGGTTACGAACCCGAACGGCTTTCCGGTCTTCTGCGAGAACCGTTCGTTGACTGCTGTCACGATGCCGCCGAACGTCACCTCGTCCAACGCCGAGAGGGCGGCGAGGTCGGCATCGCGCCCTATCTGCGGGCATCGGGTGTTGCACATGTTGTTCAGTATGACGCTGTATTCGTCGAGCGGGTGGGCCGACAGGTAGATGCCCACCAGCTCGCGTTCCTTGTTCAGTTTCTCTATGGCGGGCCAGTTCTCGGTCTTCGGTGCGACAGGGTGCATTACCTCTACGGCATCCATGCCGCCGAAGAGGGAGTTCTGCTGCTCTGCCTTCTCCGCCTGGTAGAGCTGCCCGTAGCGGACGATGGTGTCAAGGAACAGGCTTCCTTTCCCCGTCTCGGCAAAGTACTGTTCACGCAGCAGGCCGAAGCTGTCGAAGCCGCCGCTGTAGGCCAGGCTCTCGAAGGCCTTCCGGTTCACGTTGCTGAGGTCGACGCGCTCGGCGAAGTCGTAGATGTCCTTGTAGGGGCCGTTCGCCTCCCGTTCCCGGACGATGCTCTCGGCGGCGCTGGCTCCCATCCCTTTGATGGCGGCCAGTCCGAAGCGGATCTCGCCCTTGCCGTTCACGCCGAATCCCGTCCGGCTCTCGTTGACATCCGGCCCGAGCGTGGCGATCTTCATCGCCTTGCACTCCTCCATCAGCTTCGTGATCTCTGTGATCTGGCTGAAACGGCGCGTCATCAGCGCGGCCATGTATTCGGCGGGATAATGCGCCTTCAGGTAAGCCGTCTGGTAGGCCACCCAGGAATAGCAGGTGGCGTGCGACTTGTTGAAGGCGTAGCTGGCGAACTTCTCCCAGTCGCTCCATATCTTCTCCAGGATCTGCGGGTCGTGTCCGTTCTCCTGTCCCTGCCGTATGAACTTCGGCTTCATCTGGTCTACGATGGCCTTCTTCTTCTTTCCCATCGCCTTGCGGAGCGCATCGCTCTCGCCGCGCGTGAAGTTGGCCAGCTGGCGGCTGAGGAGCATCACCTGCTCCTGGTAGACGGTGATTCCGTAGGTGTCCTTGAGGTACTTCTCCATGCAGGGGATGTCGTACTTCACCAGAGAAGGGTCGTGCTTGCGCTTGATGAAGTCGGGGATGTAGTCCATCGGCCCCGGCCGGTAGAGGGCGTTCATGGCGATGAGGTCCTCGAAGACCGTCGGGTGCAGCTCCCGGAGGTACTTCTGCATGCCGGCCGACTCGAACTGGAAGGTGCCGACGGTCTGTCCGCGCTGATAGAGCCGGTAGGTCAGCTCGTCGTCGATCGGGATGTTGTCGAGGTCGACCACGTCGCCCGTCGTCTGCCTGATGACCTTGCAGGCCTCCTTCAGCTCGGAGAGGGTCTTCAGCCCGAGGAAGTCCATTTTGATGAGCCCGGTCGATTCGATCACGTGTCCGTCGTACTGTGTCACAGGCACTTTCTGCTCCGGGAAGTCGGGGTCGGAGGCCGTCGACACCGGTACCCAGTCGTCGATGGGGTTGCGGCAGATGATGAATCCGCAGGCGTGGATGCCCGTGCCGCGCACCGTACCCTCCAGCATCTTGGCGTACTTGATGGTGTTCCGTTCCCTGGCGTCTTCGCTGACCTCGGCATCCTGCAGTCTGGGCGTGCACCTGATGGCGTTCGTCAGGTTCATCTTCATGCCGTCGGGCAGTCGGTCGGGAATCGCCTTGCAGAGGCCGTTCGCCACGTCCAGCGGCAGCCTCTCCACCCGGGCGACATCCTTGATGGAGTTCTTCGTCGCCATGGTGGAGTAGGTGATGATGTGCGCGCAGTTCTCGTGTCCGTACTTGTCCATGACCCACTGCAGCACCTTCCCGCGTCCGTCATCGTCGAAGTCGGTGTCGATATCCGGGAGGTTGACACGGTCGGGATTGAGGAAACGCTCGAACAGGAGGTCGTATTTCAGCGGGTCGATCTTCGTGATGCCCAGACAGTACGCCACCACGGATCCGGCGGCCGACCCGCGCCCCGGCCCCACCATGACCCCCAGCTTCTCGCGGGCGGCATTGATGAAGTCCTGCACGATGAGGAAGTAACCGGGGAAACCCATGGTCTTCATCACGTGCAGCTCGAAGCGGATATGGTTCTTCACCTCGTCTGACAGCGGGTCGCCGTACAGTTTCTTCGCTCCGTCGTACGCCAGCTTCGCCAGATAGTCGGCCTCGAACTTGATGCGGTAGATCTTCTCGTAGCCGCCCAGCCGGGCGATGACCTTCTGCCCCTCCTCGGGCGGAAGCGGATGTTCGCCGTTCTCGTCGGTCGTGAACTCCCGGTACAGGTCGTCCTCGGAGAACTTCTCCCGCCACTCTCCCTCCGTCCCGAAGTCTTCGGGGATGGGGAAGAACGGCATGATCGGGCCGTGGTCGATGCTGTAGATCTCCACCTTGTCGAGTATCTCCAGCGTGTTCGTCAGTGCCTCGGGGATGTCGGAGAAGACCTCGTTCATCTCCTGGCGGGTCTTGAACCACTCCTGCTTGGAGTAGCGCATCCGCTTCGGGTCGTCCAGATCCTCGTTCGTCGAGATGCACAGGAGGTGGTCGTGTGCCTCGGCGGTCTCCTTGTCTTCAAAGTGGCAGTCGTTGGTGCAGATGACCTTGATGCCGTACTCCCTGGCGAAGCGCAGCAGCACCCTGTTGGCCTTCTGCTGCAGCGGGTAGGCCTCGCGGTTGGCCGCCAGCGCCGGGTCCTTCACCTCGTGCCGCTGCAGCTCCAGGTAGAAGTCGTCGCCGAAGACGCGGTGGTACCATTCGCAGGCCTCCCTCGCCCCCTCTATGTCGTCGTGGATGATCTTGCTGGGTATCTCGCCGGCGATGCAGGCCGAGCAGACGATCAGGTCCTCGTGGTACTTCTCGAGCTGTTCCCGGTCGGTGCGGGGCTTGTAATAGTAGCCGTCCACCCATGCCTTCGACACGAGCTTGATGAGGTTCTTGTAACCATGGTAGTTCTTCGCCAGCACGATGAGGTGATAGCCCGAGTTGTCGTGCATGCCCTTGTCCTTGTCGCGCATCGTGCGGCGGGCGACGTACATCTCGCAGCCGAAGACCGGCTTGAAAGGCGCTTCGCCCTTCTCCTTCCTGCCTTTGTTGACCTTGGCGCAGTAGTCCGAGAACTCCTTGATGCCGAACATCACGCCGTGGTCTGTGATGGCCATGCCTTTCATCCCGTCGGCTACGGCCTTGTCGACCAGCCTTGTCACCTTCGACTGTCCGTCCAGGATGGAGTAGTTCGTGTGGACGTGCAGATGTACGTAATCTTCCATTGAGTTATGCGTTTTGAGGCGTAAAGTTACGATGAAATACCGACATGGCAAAAGAATGAGAGTGAAAATTTGTGCAAATGACAAAAAAGGAGTACCTTTGCAACAAATCAAAAACGTCGTCCAACGACCATGGGAAAAATAAAAAAGAAACTCAAAAAGATAAGAATCCATCGGGAAGGCACAAATACATTGCTTTACGGAGCAATCTGTCTTGCCCTCATTGCGCTGGTTCTCTGGTTTGCAGTTCCGTCAAAGATACCCTTCTGCATTTTTGCAGTTCTATCCGGTACCGTCTATGGCATTGTGCTCAACTTCTACCGCTGTCCTATCCGCTACTTCAACAGCGAGGAGACGGAGGGCGTCGTCGTCGCACCGGCCGACGGGCACATCGTCGTCATCGAGGAGGTGGACGAGAACGAATATTTCCACGAACGCCGGCTGATGGTCTCTATCTTCATGAGTCTCTGGAATGTCCACGCCAACTGGTTCCCCGTAGACGGCGTGGTGAAGTCGGTGAAGCATTTTGACGGCAACTACCACAAGGCGTGGCTCCCCAAGGCAAGCGAAGAGAACGAGCACGCCGACACCATCATCACCACCCCTGACGGGACCGACATCCTCTGCCGCCAGATTGCCGGGGCGGTGGCGCGCCGCATCGTGACCTACGCCAAGGAGGGCGAAGACTGCTACATCGACGAGCATCTGGGCTTCATCAAGCTGGGCAGCCGGGTAGACCTCTTCCTCCCGGTTGACTCGGAGGTCTGTGTGAAGATGGGGCAGGCGACGACGGGCGACCAGACGGTCATCGCCAGGATGAAGACCCGATAAACAACATAAAAGAAGGAAAAGATGAAAAAGCACATTCCCAATTTTGTCACCTGCTGCAACCTCTTCTCCGGCTGCGTCGCCACCGCCTTTGCCTTTGCAGGCGATGCGAAGCTGGCCCTGCTGTGCATCATCATCGGAGCGGTGTTCGACTTCTTCGACGGCATGACGGCACGGCTCCTCCGGGTCTCTTCTCCCATCGGAAAGGAACTGGACTCGCTGGCCGACGACATCACCTTCGGGCTGGCTCCGTCGACCATCCTCTTCTCGCAGCTGCAGGTCATGGCCTATCCTCAGTTCCTGGAGCCGCTGCGCCCCTGTCTGCCTTTCGTGGCTTTCGTCATGGCGGCATTCTCGGCGCTCCGCCTCGCCAAGTTCAATCTTGACGAGCGTCAGGCACTGGGCTTCATCGGGCTGCCGACTCCTGCCAACGCCCTCTTCTGGGGCTCGCTCATCGTGGGGCTCGGCGACAGACTGGAGGTCTGTCCCTGGGCGGTCGTCCTCGTCCTTGCCGGGATCTTCGTCAGCTCCTGGCTGCTGGTTGCCGAAATCCCGATGTTCGCATTGAAGTTCAAGCACTGGGGATGGAAGGGCAACGAGGTGAAATACATCTTCCTTGCCACGTGCGTGCCCCTGCTGGTCGTCTTCGGCATCTCCTCGTTCGCCATCATCATCGCATGGTATGTAATCCTGTCGGCTATCGTAAAACCTTCCTCCGTCCAGCAATAGAGGATACAACCTGAAAGGACATGACGTTTATTGCTTTCCTGCTGAAGTTCGCTTTTTTCATCTTCATCGCCTTTCTGGCGATCCTCGTCTGGATCGCCTTCTCCTTTTACAGGCAATTGACCAGGGTGCGCCGGCAGTTTGATCCCTTCGCGCAGCAGCAGGGAAGGAAAGAGGACGCTGGAAGCACCGTCATCGACAAGCGGACGGCGGAGCAGCGGAACAGGAAGGTCATCCCCGACGGCGAGGGCGAGTATGTCGACTTTACGGAGGTCGATGATCCCGGACGCTGAAACGGCGGAGGATTATTAAAAACAAGGCAATGGTCCTCACGGAGGCACCGTCTGTGCGTGGAGCAACGGAAAGTATCTGAGAGTTTTATCAGCGTATTTGCTGGTGAGGATCGTGAATGGCGTTTATCCCGAAAATAAAGGAAATCCGTGCATTGCCTCTCTGTCGTTCTTTTGTGTCGTCGGCACCGCCGTGATGTTTTTCCTCTGTTTTCTTCGCTTCTCTGTATGCCTTATTATGTGTTCTTCCGTTCAATGCGTGGATGCTTTTCGTATTGCTTTAACGGAAGAACCAAAGTTATTCATTAAACAAAGACATTGTCAAGCCTGCAACCGTCTGTTCTGTTATCATCCTCCGATACAAAAGCCTTTTCGTTTTCATACGTTGAAAAGACAGATAAGGTTTTGAAAAGTCATTACATGATTCCAGATAAATCATCTGTAAATATGGAAGACACGTACAAAAAGCAGGTCTGCAACCGGCAGTAAATCAATTAGTTGTCAATCCGTTCAGAAAAGGTGCTTGATTGGACTTCAAAAGGGCGTTGGTAACACGCTAAAAGAGCACCTGTTGGAAGTCAATCAGGCACCTTTTAGAAGCCAGAAGAGCATGTCTCAGCTTGGGCTGCATGAAAACATTTTACAAACACCGATAATATGGAAATAAGTTGTTTGTAGAAGACGGAAAGACATACTGATGGATAAACATCGTGTCTATTTACTTTTTCTGAATTTTATCCTGTAGTTTATCCTCCTTTGTAAGACCATCTGATTTTGTATAGTCATACCCTGTAAGTGTATAAGCCTTTATCCTGTTTCCAATCTATCCATTTAACGGAAGAACATTGTCATGCAGTGAGGTCTGTCCCGTGTATTGATGGCTTTGATGGAATATCACATAGAGACAAGGAGCTGTTGGAGAAGTAAAAAGGTAAAAGAGTGAAAAGGTAAACATGGTTCTGTCTTTCTGCCGTCTTCCCCTCTGCTCTCCGCTTCTCCGTGCTCATTATGTAGCAGACTTACTTTATCACTCCATATTTCGGGAGAACCCTTTTTGATGGATGCAATATAGTGGACAAATCTCAAACCTCAAATCTCAAACCTCAAATCTCAAACCTCAAATCTCAAACCTCATTATGTAGCAGGCTTACTTTATCACTCCCTGTTTCGGGAAAACCTTTTTTATAGAAGATACCTTGAGATCCGGCAGACAGAAACAGGGGCGGAATCTGTCTGCCTGGAAGCGGGATTCTCCGCCTGCCCTCCGCCCGTCGACACAAAAAAAGGCGGGTCTCACGACTCGCCCTGTGAATTTAATCAGTAACAGGTCTGCACCTTATGGGAGGCTGATCGCCTCGTTGGGGCAGACAGATGCGCAAGTGCCACACTCTGTGCACGCGTCTGCATCAATCTTGTAGATGTCGCCCTCGGAGATGGCTCCTACCGGACATTCATCGATACATGTACCGCAAGCGATACAGTCATTACCAATTACGTAAGCCATAATGTTCTTGTTTTATGATGTGAATAATGTTTTTGTATTACAAACAGGCTTGATACCTAACTTTGATGGTGCAAAGATAGAAAGAATTTCCGTAATACCTAAATATTGTGAGCGGAATTGTAAATATTTAGACGGCATAAAAATAGAAAATCCCGGCTCTGCTGCCCCTCCCTTTCCTTTGTTTCGGGTGTTCCCGGCAGGGGCCGTCCGCCGGAGAACCGCCCGTGTGCGTCCGCTCTTCTCTCACCTCACAAGCACATACAGCAGCGACATGTACAGCTGGATACCGATGACGTAGGCCGGAACCAGATGGGCGGCGACCAGAAGGCCGCTCACCAGAACACGGTGCATGGCGGCTACGCTGTCTACCGTGCCGCTCGCCACGCCGTACGACAGCGACATGATGACAAGGACGGACGACAGCGAGGGGATGAGGCTGGAGGAGAAGGCGCTGGGGAAGAGATGTCCCGTCACGCTCAGGAGGATGGCATGGGGAACGGCCGTGAGCAGCAGCATGATGACGGCATAGACCAGCAGCTCCAGCAGCGCCAGGCGCAGTCCCACCCGCTCCCGGTAGTGGAGGGCCGTGCGCCCGCCGTCCGCCGTCTTCCCGTGTGCCAGCTCCTTCATCCGTGTGCGGAAGGCCGCATAGAGGCGGCTGCTGACGCACGCCCCCGCCGCCATCGCCGCCATGATCAGTGCCACCAGCAGCGGCGACAGCTGGTTGTCGGAGAAGCATCCGAAGAACCAGCGGATGCCCTCGCTGCTGAGCAGGGAGCGGATGGGCAGCTCGGGGAAAGCGGCCGTCAGCACCCACGAGAGCAGGATCAGTGCCAGCTGGGCGGTGAGCAGCACGAGGACGAGCCAGCCTAACTTACTCTTCATCCGCATGGAGGTTGTCGATGTCGATGATGCGCAGCTCCAGCGCCCGTACGACGAGGCGGGTCGCATTGACGCTCATGCCGTTGTTGCCGTCGGGGAAGAGTTTCTGCACGAGTTCGTTCTGCCGTTTCTCCAGGCTCTTCACCCCGAAGGGCATCCCGCGCAGGTTGGTGATCTGCTCCTTGGTGTAGCCGAGGGCAAGATGGCGGAGGAAGCGCTCGTCGTACTCGTCGATCTCGTAGCCTACCATCGCCTCCTGGTGCATGAGCATGCTGCTGACGCTCTGCTTGAACCGGCCCACGATCTTCTCGAGGATGGGCTGGTTGAACACCATGCGCTTGCCCGACATGACGCTGGCCACGTCGCCCCGCGTCAGGAGCTCGCCGCTCTTGAGGCAGATGCCGTCGGCGCCGGCGTCGAGCACGTCGACCCACAGTTTCTCGTTCAGTATCTCGCCCGTGAAGATGAGCACCTTCACGTTGGGATAGGTCTGCTTGGTCTGCCGGCAGATTTCCACGCCGACCGTCGTCGAACCGCCCAGGCCGAGGTCGAGCAGCACGAGGTCGGGCAGCTGCCGCTTGATGAGTTTCCAGTAGGCCGGTTCGCTCTCGGCCGTCCCGATGATCTCGGCTTCCGGGATTTCGTTTCTGAAGATGCCTTCCGTCCCTTTCAGTTCCAGAGGGACATCCTCGACGATGATGACTCTAAAATTCTCCATACGTATCTTTCGTTTTTGTTTCTTGACTGGATTGCGAGAGGACGACCTTCACGCTCGTGCCGTCGGGCGTGGCCGTCGCCGATATGCCGCATCCCCGCCGGTTGGTCGCCTCGCCGTTGTCGCGGACGATCTGGCGGCAGATGAATGACATCAGATGGTCGGCGGAGGGCTGGAACAGCTGCCGGCACGCCTCGCCCGACAGGTGGAGTGCGGACATCAGGACGTGCAGGGTGACATAGCCCGGCTGCCCCTCCCCGGCGCTGACCGTGAGGGGGCGGCTGTGGTTGCTCTGGTACAGGATCTCGAAGAGGTAGGCGATGAGGACCGGGTCGCCGCTGACGGGCGGCACCGCAGGGACGGGAGCCGTCAGCTTCGCCGTGCTTACGACTGCGGCGAGGTTCAGGGGACGTGCGATGAGCTTCACACCTTCGACCTGGCGCATCGCCTGCTGGCTCAGGATCAGGTAGAGTTCCTTGTAGTAGACGGCCAGTTCGTCGATGCTGTCGAGCTGGTTTCCCGGCTGGTCCACGAGCTGCCGGATGCGCGAGGGATAGTACATCGTCTCGTGCTTGAGCGTCGACAGGCAGTTGTCGAGAATGCTGTTGCTGATGTGCAGGCGTTCGTTCTCGTATTCCGTACACCGCACCTCGTCCTCCAGCATCTCTATGTCGGCCTGGCTCTTCTGGTCCTCCTCGACCGATGCGAGGAGGGCGTCTCTGATCTGCGTGACGATGGCCAGCAGGCGCGGCGGAAACCGGTCGCTCGCCGCGCGTTCCACCTCCCGGAGCTTCTCCTGCACGTCCATGTCGCTGAGGAGAATGGTGTTGATGCTCTTCACCCGTTCCAGGCAGAACTGATAGGACAGTCGGCGGCGGTAGTACATCACGTAGTAGACCGGGAAGATGGACAACAGGAAGAGGATGAGCAGGGCGACGGCCACGTTCTTGTTCGTCTCCGACTTCATCATCATCCGGCAGTACTCGCCCAGCGACCTGTCGGCGTAGCGCTCCTTGAAAAGGTGGGTATAGACGGAGTTGTTGTACCGGTAGAGGTCCCACTCGTGCAGGGCCAGTGCCGCCACCGCGCTCTCGTTGCGGATGTCGAGGATGACGGCGTAGTCCATCGGTATGCCTTCCTGTATCCACCTGATCTCCGCCGGGACATTGGGGAGGCTGCCTGTGCGCAGCATCAGGTCCTTCCCCTTGGGGCGCAGGCGGCGGTAGAGCTGGTTGATGTAGTACCGGCAGGTATCGGCATAGGCGAGGGTCTGGCTATAGGAGCCGTTGATGTTGGAGAAGTAAGCCGAATCGGCATAGATGCCGGCAAGGGTGCTGTAGTCGTGGCGCGCCAGCGCCGCCGCCTTGTCGATGGCTCTGACGGGACGGGCGGAGGCGGCCGTCAGGCCGCAGACGGCGGACAGGAGGAGCACCGCCATGCGGCTGATGCCCTTCGGCAGGCGGAAGAAGAAGCGGCTCCCTCGGCCTTCCCGGCTCTCTACGCCGATCCGGCAGACGGAAAAGATCTGGCTGATCTTGCGGTATTTGTTGATGATGCCGTTGCAGTTCATCAGTCCGAAGCCGTGCGACGTGCAGTCGCTCTGGTCGCGGATGGGCTTGTAGTCGAAGATGTGTGCCTGCTGTGTCTCGCTGAGTCCGCAGCCGGTATCGGCGACGGAGATTTCCACATAGCCCTCTTCCTCGGCCGCACGGATGGTCACCCGGCCCCCTCGTCCGGTGAACTTGCGGGCATTGTCGGCGAGGGTGTTGACCATGAAGAGTGTCAGCACACGGTCGGCCTTGACGACGGCGCCGGTGTCTTCTACCCGGAGGTCTATGCCTTTCATCTGGAAACCCATGCGCCCTTTCTTCACGATGTCGAACACCTGCTGTACGGGGAAGCTCTCGATGTGCAGTGACAGGCGTCCCTGCCGGAGCTGTATCCACTGGGTGAGGACCGTGTTCAGTTCGTTGATCTTGTCGGTCAGTTCGCAGATATAGGTGTAGCGTTCCGCTTTCAGCGTTTCGCTCTCACCGCCTTTCTTCAGCCTTCCGATCTCGTGGAGCATCCGGTCGATGAGGGGGATGACGCTGTTGACAAGCGACACCTTCGCCCGCTGCTCGAGGTTCTTGCGCCGGTTGTCGACGAGGTGGAGCCGGCAGAGGTCGAGCTGTTCGGCGATTTCGCCGTACTTTTCCGTCATCGCCGCCCTGTGCTGCCCGTTCTGTCTGCGCCACTGTTCGAGCGGGAGCAGGAGGTCGTCCAGCGAACTGCGCCGGTCGCTGCGCCGCCGGAGATAGTGGAAGAGGACAAGCAGGGCGAGGACGATGAGGATGGACAGTCCTACGGCGGCGATGATGAGGTTGAGCTGCTGGGAGGTGCGGTCCAGCTGCTCGGCGCGCGACGCAAGGTAACGGTCCTGGCGGGTCTCGTCCTGCAGGTCGAGGTAGATGTTGCGGTTGTAGTCGCTCTGCTGCTTGTTGTTGATGGCGGAGTACGTCACGCTGAGCTGCTCGCGGATGGAGGCGACGAGGTCGGGGGCCTGGCGGATGGCGGGGTTGTCGTTCAGTGCCTTCTGCAGGCAGATGATGGCGGAGCGGTAGTCCTTGATCTGCCAGTAGCAGGAGGCCAGCGTACGGTAGGAGCCGGCGGTCTGGTAGACGTCGCCGTACTTCCGGAAGATGTTGAGCGACCGCTGCACCAGGTTGCCTGCCAGCAGGCTGTCGGGCATGTTGTCGAGGTTGAGGAACTGGAACGACGGCAGGTTGTCGCGCATCAGCGTCCTGCGGCTGCGGTCGTTGACGAGGTGCTCGCTGAGTGCCTGCAGCGAGTTGGCCTCCCAGTAAGGATAGCCGTGCTGGCGGGCGAGCATGTAGCAGCGCATGAGGTAGTCGAACTCGCGCTGGCTGACGGCTTCCTGTGTCCCGGTGGTGAAGATGCCGCCTGCGCCGATGTTGTAGTAGTAGTCCAGCAGCTGCGCCATGTCGGTCTGTATCTCGCCGTCGGGATTGATCTGCCGGATGGCCTTGACGGAAGGCTGTTCCAGTCCCACATAATAATAATAGGTGGAGGTGACGATGGCGAACTCTGTCCGCGCATACACCATGCGGCGCCGCTGGCGGGTGGAGAGCAGGCTCTCGTCCTCCTCGATGCGGTGGAGCCGCTTCTGTGCCTTCTCGTAGTAGTCGTAGAACTCCTTGTTGAGCGACTCGCGCTGGCAGAGACGCATGAGCTGGATGTCCGCCACCAGAAGCTCCACCTGGTTGTCGGTGATCTGGAGTACGGAGTCGAGCTTGGCAAAGGCTTCCGTGAAGCGCATCTTCATCAGGTCGGCGAACGCCAGGTTGTTCAGGGCCTCTGCCCGTCCGGCATCGTACCGCTTCGCCAGCCTGTACGCCCGCCGGGCATACAGGTCGACCGAGTCGAGGCTGCGGTAATGGAAGGCGTAGGCCTTGTCGTTGCAGGCATCCACCTCCTGCTGGTGGGGGATGCTGCATGCCGTCAGCAGCAGGCACAGGCCTGCCGCCCATCCTGCTGCCGTTCTGTATAGCCTTCTTTTCTTCATCTGTCTTGTTTCGCCTTGCTGGCTTTCTTCTGTGAAATCGAAGGCAAATATACAAAACTTTTCCCAAACGGCGGACAGCCGGCGGGAGAATCTTCCTGTGCCCGCCCTCTACGGCTCTGTGGACTGGTACAGGTCTGTGTCTGGCCGGAATCCTTAGGGGCAGGTGGATAATGATGTCGCACAGGATTTCACGGCATCGCTGAATCCTCGCGGGCAGGAGGATGCGGGATGTGTCCTGGACTTTGTCGCACCGCCGGTCAGACATGAACATCGTGAACATCCCGTGAATATCCGTATGTCCAGAAGGAATCTGCCGTATTTCCCGGATGCCGTCCGGACGGGTAGGGGAGACGGACCGGTTCCGCCGGAAAGCGGCCTTTTGGGGGATGCGGAACGATTTTATGAAAAATGTAACCTGATTATTTTGAGTTCTCCTTATTTATCTTTATATTTGCATTATAATAAATTAAATCCAATCTATATATGAATGACAAGAAGCTGATGAACCGCGCGGCAGACAACATCAGGATCCTCGCAGTGTCAATGGTTGAGAAAGCCAGATCAGGCCATCCGGGAGGTGCCATGGGCGGTGCAGACTTTATCAATGTCCTTTTCTCTGAATTCCTCGTCTACGATCCGGACCGGCCGGAATGGGCAGGACGCGACCGTTTCTATCTCGATCCGGGACACATGTCGCCGATGCTCTATGCGGCGCTGACCCTCCAGAGGAAATTCACTGTCGACGACATCAGGCAGTTCCGCCAGTGGGGATCGGTCACGCCAGGCCATCCGGAACGCGATCTGGCACACGGCATAGAAAACTCGTCGGGGCCGCTCGGACAGGGACATGCCTATGCGGCAGGAGCCGCCGTGGCGGAGAAGTTCCTCGAGGCACGCCTCGGGCATACCATGATGCAGCACAAGATATACGCTTACATCTCCGACGGCGGCGTCCAGGAAGGCGTCAGCGCAGAAGTCGGAAGACTGGCAGGCGCGTTGGGTCTGGACAACCTCATCATGTTCTACGACTCCAATGACATCCAGCTCTCTACCGAATGCGGTGCCGTCATGGCGGAAGATACGGCCATGAAATACCGGGCATGGGGATGGAACGTCATGAAGATTGACGGCAACGACCCCGATGCCATCCGGGAGGCACTCGCCGCTGCCAACAGGGAAGAGAACCGCCCCACCCTCATCATCGGTGACACCGTCATGGCCAAAGGCGCACGCCAGGCCGACGGCAGCAGCTACGAACACAGCATAAAGACACACGGCGCACCGCTCGGAGGCGATGCCTATATAAATACGGTGAGAAACCTCGGCGGCGACCCTGACGACCCGTTCAGAATCTTCCCCGAAGTACAGCAGCTCTACGACGACCGTGCTGCCGAACTCCGGAAAATCGTGGCGGAACGCCATGCCGCGGAGGCCGGCTGGGAAAAGGAGAATCCGGAGAAAGCGGCACAGATGCGGCAGTGGTTCTCGGGCAAGGCGCCGGAGATCGACTGGAGCGGTCTTGTGCAGAAGCGTGACATCCCGACACGCAACGGATCGGCAGCCTGCCTCGGCCTGCTGGCAGAACAGGTGCCGAACATGATCGTGTCGTCTGCCGACCTCAGCAACTCCGACAAGACCGACGGCTTCCTCAAGCACACGCATTCCTTCGCCCGCGGCGACTTCAGCGGCGCCTTCTTCCAGGCCGGTGTGAGCGAACTGGCCATGGCATGTATGTGCATCGGCATGATGCTCCATGGCGGTGTCGTCACGGCAATGGGTACTTTCTTCGTCTTCTCCGACTACATGAAACCGGCCATCCGCATGGCGGCCCTCATGCAGGTGCCCGTGAAGTTCGTGTGGAGTCACGATGCGTTCCGTGTCGGCGAGGACGGCCCTACCCACGAACCTGTCGAACAGGAGGCGCAGATCCGCCTGATGGAGAAGCTGCAGAACCATGCCGGACAGGATTCCGTCCGTGTGCTCCGCCCTGCCGACAGCGATGCGGCGACCGTCTGCTGGCAGATGGCCATGGAGAATACTGACACGCCGACGGCCCTCATCTTCTCCCGGCAGAACGTGAAGAGCCTGCCGGAAGGAACCGACTACCAGCTGACCCGCAGGGGGGCATACATCGTGAAAGGCTCTGACGAGCCGTTCGATGTGATTCTCCTCGCCAGCGGATCAGAAGTGGCCACCTGTCTCGACGGAGCGGAGCTTCTGCGCAGGGACGGACTGAAAGTGCGAGTCGTCAGTGCTCCGTCGGAAGGGCTCTTCCGCCGCCAGAGCAAGGAGTATCAGGAGCAGGTACTTCCGGAGGACGCAAGGATCTTCGGTCTCACGGCCGGCCTCCCCGTGACGCTCGAGGGAATGGTCGGTGCACACGGCATGGTGTACGGTCTCAACAGCTTCGGCTTCTCCGCTCCTTACAAGGTGCTGGATGAGAAACTGGGCTTCACCGCCGAGAATGTATACAGACAAGTGAAAGCATTTTTAGCATAGACGTTTAACCTGAGCCTTTCGTCCGCCGGATGCGGACGGAAGGGCTCATAAAACCTAAACAGCTTATGGAAATTAAGACAGTAGGAGTTGCCTGCGACCACGCAGGCTATCCGTTGAAGCAGTTCGTCATCCAGTATCTGGAAGAACACAAGTACCCATATAAAGACTTCGGTTGCAACAGCGACCTGAGCTGTGACTATCCCGACTACGCCCATCCGCTGGCTGAGGCTGTCGAGAAGGGTGAGGTCTATCCGGGCATCGCCATCTGCGGAAGCGGCGAGGGAATGGCGATGACACTCAACAAGCATCAGGGGGTGCGCGCCGGACTGGCATGGAACAAGGATGTTGCCGAACTGATACGCCAGCACAACGATGCCAATGTCCTGGTACTCCCGGGACGGTTCATCGACAACAAGACCGCCGGGAAAATCCTCGATGAGTTCTTCAAGGCTGGATTCGAGGGCGGCAGACACGAACGGCGTGTCAAGAAGATTGCCATGCAGCAAGGATAGAAAGCTGGCCGGCAGGCGGACTCAGGCAGAGGGCGGAGGCTGCCCTCTGCCCTTTGGGTGAGGCCGAAGCGGCCGGTCAAATGTCTCTGATTCGGCTGGCGGCGACTGCGAGTCTTTTCTGTGCCCTTTGGGTGAGGCCGAAGCTGCCGGTCAAATGTCTGATCCGGCTGGCGGCGACTGCGATTTCTTCCTGTGTACTTTTAACGGCATCAGAATGCGAACTGACGGCCAGACGACTTTTAGACTGTAAGTTAAGACTCTCTGAAGGCAAACAGTCCATTTCTTTACTTGCAAGCGAGTTTAGGAATGGGCTTTTCCTGTGGTGATGCCTCTGTAAAGCTCCTTGGTATAGCTTCCCTCCCCAAGAAACTCTGCCAAAAGGAAATCCCTCCCTGTCCCCAAAAAAGAAACTCCCCGCCCCGAAGGAGGCAACTGCCTGACGGAAGTAACTTTGGATAATGCCAACTGCCGCTTATCCACGCTTATTCCCGCTTATTCCCGCCCATTCCCGCTTATTATCGCCCATTCCCGCATCTCCTTACCCGTTCTCGCCAATATCTCCCTTATCCTCCCTGTTCCCTCCTTACTGCTTCTCCCTCTTCATTCCCTCTTCATTCCCTCTTCATTCTCTCTTTATTCCCTCTTCATCCTCGTCTATTCCCGCCTATCCCTGCCTTTCCTCACCCATTCCCAACCTGCCGCTTCTTCCCACCCATTTCCTCCTTACGGCTTATGCTTGTCAAGAGGTTGTAGATTTTAAAGTCTCTTTGCGAGAGAGTTTACGGCTCAATCAACAGAATGGGACAGGCTGACATTCTTCATGACAAAATGGTTAAAAAGTGTTTTAATCCTCAAAACGCCTGTCTCAAATTTCACATTCTCGAGAATTATTCCTACCTTTGCACCGCTTTTCACAAGGAAGCAGGAACGCTTTACGGTTCCTTTTATGGAGAGATGGTAGAGTGGTCGATTACAACGGTCTTGAAAACCGTCGTACCGAGAGGTACCGGGGGTTCGAATCCCTCTCTCTCCGCAGGAAGTACTCTGGAGAAGACTTCAGAAAACACTTCAAAAAATCAGTAAGTATCGTAGCTTCAATAAGTTACGATACTTTTGTTTTATACTTACATGTTTTTTCGGGTCAGTCCTAAAACCCAGTTGCAAGCCTATCCTCTTAAGCACACAATTTCATAAGTCTATATAAAAAGAAAGGGGTCAGTCCTAAAACCCAGTTGCAAGCCTATACTCTTAAGCACATAATTCCATAAGTATTTATTACCTTTGCATCATGAAGAGTGACCAACTATTACGTTGCATCTTTCCAGATGTACTTGCCGACTACTTTGATGTTGTCGATATTCAAGAGAGTGTTTCCCAGTTTGACTTTTGGCTTGACGAGCGTAACTTTATGGAAAAGTCAGACCATAAGCTAGGCACTGTAAGCAGTTATGGTTTTACCAGCGAGCGTGTAATTCAGGACTTTCCTCTTCGTGGCAAAGCCGTCTACCTCCATGTTCGCCGTCGCAAGTGGCGTGACAGTTCCAACGGAGAGATATTTACTTATTCATATGATGACTTGACGGCCGAGGGCAGTAAACTATCCCCCGAGTTCGTTTCTTTTTTAAAAGAATAGAATTGAGTCCACTGCAGAGAGCATCGCAAGCATCGGTGCGCACTATGGCGTAAATGGCAAGCAGTTATCCACACAGTACAAGGAACATTTCAGTGATTATCGTAGCTGGGACCAGTTGGGGCATGCTCAAGACTGGCTATTGTTTGAAGATAACATAGGTGAGAACCTAAGTATTGATGAGACCTGTCTAAGCAGTGGCGAGGTTTATACTTTTCTGACCAACAAGGCGGGAAAGGGCAGAAAAGGGACTTTGGTAGCTGTGGTTAAAGGGACCAAGGCAGAGGACGTCATCCAGGTTCTCAAGACGATAAACCTTTCTAAACGAAAGACAGTCAAGGAGATAACACTCGATTTATCATCTTCTATGATGCGCATAGCCCGCTCTGTTTTTCCAAAAGCACTTATTACCAATGACAGATTTCATGTGCAGAAACTATATTATGATGCTCTGGATGACATGCGTATTGCTTACCGATGGATGGCAAGAGATAAAGAGAATGAGGAGATAAAAGAAGCTAAAAGTAAGGGTAAGGAATATATACCATTTAGATACAGCAATGGTGACACGCGCAAGCAGTTGCTCGCCAGAGCAAAGTTCATATTGACCAAGCACAAGACCAAGTGGACTGAAACACAGAAAGGTAGGGCGGAAATCATCTTTGAACATTATCCGACACTGAAAAAGGCATATGATTTGGCTATGAAACTTACCGACATTTATAACATCAAGAGCATCAAGGATGCTGCAAGGCTGAAGCTGGCAAAATGGTTTAATGAGGTTGAAGAGCTGGGAGTGGACAATTTCTACACAGTGATTGACACGTTTGAAAATCATTATCAAACCATACTCAATTTCTTTGTAAACAGAGCTACGAATGCAAATGCCGAGTCATTCAATGCTAAGGTTAAGGCATTCAGGGCACAGTTCAGAGGAGTTACAGATATTCCTTTCTTTTTATATAGGCTTATGAAATTGTGTGCTTAAGAGTATAGGCTTGCAACTGGGTTTTAGGACTGACCCTCTATAATCTTATACTTGATATAATAAATCAAATATATAATCGTTATTATAACAAAGTTAATAAAGAAAAGCCGCCGTTACGGTGTCAAAATAACAGCAGCTTTGAGAAGACACATCTATCGTGTTGCCGCACGAATATAGAGTGGGGTGTTACATTACACGGATGTCTAATAATAACGACATCCGTTTTTATCTTAATCCCCTTTCTTATGAATGTGAGGCTTCAAAGATGGTGTATTACCAGGTGTCTGCTTATTGTCTCTTTGACGTCTGTCAGGTTTTCCTGTAGTAACAGCAATTCTTTTTGGTCCAGGTTTAATTCCCATTGAGTAACCATTTTGATTCAACATGTAAACTCCCCTTTTATAATGGAGTTGAAGCTCCACTATCTTATATCGAAAGATTAGTAGAAACGCTGCATCCTATTAGGTTTTCAGCAAGCAAGTGCCTATGACACCTTTTAAATAAATGCAACAATGGTACCCCCATAACTGCATTATTGTGGGGATAACCCCACGTTAATATATGAATTAACTAAAGTTTCTCACCCAAATAAATAGATAGAAAAATAACAGTTTGTCGAATTTTCTTTGTAAATTAGTAATCGCCAAAGAACTGATTTTAAAGACAAAACAACAAAACTGTTATGGAAGCAAAAATAGAGAAAATAAGTGAGTTATCCAAACTTCTGAGTGTTAAAACTCGAATGAGTGATGATTTATTTCATCTTTTTGGCAAGTTTGGTATCGGTCACCTGTTATCTCGCCTGTCATTGGAGAAACATGACGGGGTTTCCGCTTCGGAGTTGATCCTTTCTCTTTGCCTCTTCCGCATTGTGGGTAAGAGCATCCACAGCGTATGCAAGCATAAGATATATAAGCTTTCAAATCATGGCAAGAACTGTTTCTATCGGATGATGATTCGCCCGCAGATGGATTGGAGGCGCCTGATGAACCACTTTGCCCTGCGTTATATGTGCCTGTTGCGTAAGTATGGCGAAGCTCCTTGATCCGAAGCCACGACATGTTTCATCATAGATACGTGAGTTCGGGTTAAGAAAGTCCTTATAAAAGTTGGTAATCTCGTTGTTTTTTGTAATTTTATGGTTGAAAATCAATAGCTTACAAAACAACCAAGCGATGATTACAAAAGACAAGGTTATAGAAATTTTCTGTATTATTGACGAGTTTGACAAGAATTTGAATGTTGAACTGAGTAAAAATCTATGTTTACCATCCTAATAATAGCAATGGTAAACGTTGTAGAAATCGTAAGGGAAGGCTTTCTGAAAGTGAAATCATGACTATCCTTGTGTGCTATCACTTCGGTACATATCGTAATTTCAAGGAGTATTATCAGGGTTCTTCCGAAATTTGGAGTGATAAATATATGGTTCATCCGACATTTGGAGTGATAACCTATGAATGATACTCAAAGTTTGAGACAAAAATCTCTTCATAACTTTCTCATTAATAATGGATTTAGACTAAATGAAGTGAATTTATAAGTTATAGTAACTCCTGCACTACTAATTAGCACATTATGATTATAATTCTCCGTATATAAAGGGTTTAACATATATGAGCAATGGTGTAAGTAGTCGATTATTAATAACTAATTATTATCACTCCAAATTCCGGAAGACCCTAAAATATTTTATTTATCGTGTGCAAAAGTATTGTTTTATGAGGATAAATACAAGGTCTCAAAGGCTTTACTTAGTAGACAAGACAGACTTGTTTTCATCATTCAAAATATTTGATTACTTGATTCCTAAAGATTTATAACCGTTCTGTCAAGTCTCAACAAATATTTTACAGTTATAATTTAATGGTTGAAAAGTTTTGCTGTTTGAATTATAATATCTATCTTTGCCAAAGATAGGAACGTCTGAAAGAATTAGAAGTAGTTTCCGGCGTATTCGCCGGAGTTTGATACGAAGTATCGTTTTATCGTTAACGAAGGTTCACGATAAAAGTAATTCCCTTACAGCGTTCCTATTTTTTGTTTAAAACAAAGGCACTATGGCAACCAGAACAATAAACGGAAGGGAATACACAAAGGCTGATTTTGAGAATCAGTTGCGTTATTTAAATGATGCACAGGAACTCGCCAATCTGCTGAATGAACTGAAAGCACCCTACATCTATTCTGACTTTCGCGGGAAACAGCTTAGTTTCTTTGCTGATACCAATAATATACGGCGACGCTGCAAGACATTCCGACTTCGCAAGAAGCACGGCGGCTATCGTGAGATTACTGCTCCGAAAGGAAGACTGCATGATGTTCTTCACATATTGAACATCGTCCTGCAGACCTATGATGAGCCTACTCCTTGGGCATACGGCTTCGTTTGTGGTCGTTCTGTGGTAGATAATGCACGTCCACACGTGGGCAAACGTTATATCCTGAACCTTGATTTAAAAAACTTCTTCCCCACTATCACACGCCGTCAGGTGGCTGACTGCTTGATGGCAGAGCCTTTCGGCTTCTCGTCATTGGCTGCAGAACTCGTATCGGGACTGGCTACTGTGCGCACGGATAACGGCGAGGAGGTGCTGGCGCAGGGCTTTGCAACATCGCCAACACTGTCGAACTTTATTTGTCGGGAGATGGATAAGGAGATTGCGGGCGTAGCTGCTGCACAGGGTGTCACCTTTACCCGCTATGCTGATGACCTCACTTTCAGTTCTGATGCAGACATACTTCGTCCACAGGGAGAACTGGCACAGCAGGTAAAGACTATCGTTGAGCGTTACGGCTTCATACTGAATGAGGCGAAAACCCACTTGCAACGCCGTGGAAGACGGCAGGAGGTTACGGGCTTGATGGTAACTGAAAAGGTGAATGTTAGCCGCCGTTACGTGCGTGAAATCCGTTCACTGCTGTATATCTGGGAGCGTTATGGCTATGAAGATGCCTGCCAGGCTGCGTGGAAGAGCTACAAGCAGCAGCACGGAAAGACAAAGGGACATCAGCACCACGTACCTCTTAATAAAGTTCTGGGTGGTAAGCTGCACTATATGAAGATGGTGCGTGGATCCGATGATCCACTCTATCTGCGTTTTGCAAGTCGTTACACTTCTTTGCAACAACGAAGTAAGGGAGATATAAAAGAGGTGGAATATAAGGCTTATATGGGTAAGTGTCTTTCTAAATCGGGCAAAGATAGAGTGACAAGAACTACTGTTTTGTCAAATGACAACACATCAACACGCCAGCGCGGAGTTACAAGCAGCAATCCTTATGACCCAGGGAAAAAGAACAAACGCATTCTTAACTTCATAGTGATGGTGATTATATTTGCTGCCATTATACTCATCAAACTGTTTTTAAAATCACGTCTGTAAGCAGTAAAAAGGCTGTTTAATATAGATTCTTGAAACCAACCTTAATACTTCCAAAAGAGTTTCCGTTATTCACAGAATATAGTTACATTTGCAAAGCTCTTATGAGAGAATAACCTTTCAATTAAAAAGCTATATCTTCAGCTGCTACATTATTAATGAATATGAAGAAAAGAATATTCGTCTTGTCTGGACTACTTTTGATGGTGCTTACAGTTGTTGCTGGCGGCAGAATCAAGGTGGCGTGTGTGGGGAACAGTGTGACATGGGGCATGACAATAGTCGACAGGGAGAAGAATTGTTATCCGGCACAACTGCAACGGATGTTAGGAGAGGGATATGAGGTGAGAAACTTCGGACACTCTGGTACTACGTTGCTTCGTCGCGGACATCGCCCTTATGTGGATCAGAAAGAGTATAAGGAGGCGTTGGCCTTCCAGGCAGACCTTGTCGTTATCCATCTCGGACTCAATGATACTGACCCACGTAACTGGCCAGAACACAGTGAGGAGTTCAATACAGATTATATCAGGCTGATCGACAGCTTCCGTCAGGCAAATCCTAAGGCAAAGATCTGGGTATGCCTTATGACGCCTATCTTTGACCGTCATCCACGTTTTGAGAGTGGTACACGTGACTGGCATGAGCAGATTCAGAAGCATATACGTCAGGTAGCTAAGGCGGCACGGCTTCCATTGATTGATTTGAATACGCCTTTGTACAGTCGTCCTGACCTTCTTGCTGATGCAATCCATCCGAATGCTGAGGGCGCAAAGATCATCGCTGAGACTGTGTATGGAGCCTTGACCGGCAACTATGGCGGTCTTGCTCTTTCTCCACTTTATACGGATGGCATGGTTGTCCAGCGCAACAGGCCTGTTGTCTTCCGAGGGAAAGCAAACACAGGCGAGACTGTCAAGGTGAATTTCAACGGTCGTACACTCTCAGCCATAGCTGATGGGGCAGGGAAGTGGAGAGTTTCTTTCCCGGCTGAAAAGGCAGGTGGACCTTATCATGCAGTGATAAGTACGAAGAAAGAGAAACTTACAATTAAGGATATATATGTCGGTGAGGTGTGGCTTTGTTCGGGGCAATCGAACATGGAATTGCCTGTGAACGCTGTACAGAGCAGAAAACAGGACTTGGACGAAGCTGACAGACAGACTCGCCTGCATCTGTTTAATATGTCTGCCATCTATCCAACAAATGCCGTTGCATGGTCGGCTGGCGCCTGTGACTCAGTAAATCGTCATCAGTACCTTCGTGTCGGACCATGGCGCAACTGCTCCCGTGAGTCATTGAGTGGCTTCTCTGCCGTTGCTTATCACTTTGGTAAGAAGTTGGCTGACAGTCTGCAGGTACCTGTGGGCATCATTTGTAATGCTGTTGGCGGAACGACTACGGAGTCGTGGATTGACCGTAGGACGTTAGAACAGCGTATGCCTGCTATCCTCCGCGACTGGTATCATGGTGATTTCGGTATGAAATGGGCACGTGAGCGGGCATTGCAGAATATCAGTGTGAGCAAGAACCCACTGCAGCGTCATCCCTATGCGCCGGCTTATATGTTTGAGGCAGGTATGCTTCCTTTGAAGGGTTATGATGTCAAAGGCATTGTATGGTATCAAGGTGAATCCAATGCGCACAATATGGAATTACATGAACGGTTATTCCCCATGTTGCAGAAGAGCTGGCGCAGGTTCTTCCACAACCCGGAGCTGCCGTTTTATTTCGTGCAGCTTTCAAGTTTGAATCGTCCTTCATGGCCACGTTTCCGTGACTCTCAACGTCGGATGGCATCAACGCTTCGTAATACCCGGATGGTTGTTACAACGGATGTGGGTGATTCTCTGGATGTACATTACACGAATAAAAAGCCTGTTGGTGAGCGGCTTGGTTTGCAGGCACTGCATCATAGCTATGATTACAAGATTGAGTCTGAGGGACCTGTCTGTCATTCGGTTTCGGTGAAGGACAATGGTCTTGAACTTCAGTTCACCCATGCCCGATCGCTGTCAGCCAATGGCAGCTGTCTTGTTGGCTTTGAAGTAGCAGGTGCTGATGGTATCTACTTTCCTGCTGAGGCACAGATAACATCGTCAAACACACTCCTTGTCAGGTCTTCCTCTGTTGCACATCCTCGATATGTCCGGTATGGCTGGCAACCCTTCACGCGTGCCAATCTTGTGAATGAAGCGGGACTGCCATGTAGTACATTCCAATGGAAGGTCAGGAAGTGAACGTTTTAATCAGCCGTCCCTTAGATACGTTATATTATACTGTATTTAAGGGATCGGCCTGTCTTTCCGTCTTCTACAGACAGCTTATTCCCCTATCATCGGTATTTGTAAACTGTTTTCATGCAGTCCAAAGCAACACATGCCCTTCAGGCTTCTGGAAGATGCCTGATTGACTTGCAGAAGGTGCTCTTTCAGCATGTTACCAACGCCCTTTTGAAGTCCAATCAAGCACCTTTTACGAGCGGCTTAATAACCAGCTGATCGACTGCTGGTTACGAACTCGCTTTTTACACGTGTTCTTTATATTTAGGGAATTTCAGTTAATTCCCTCTTGGAATTCCCCAAGGGCAGCCAAATACTGCATTCTTTTCCTTGGAAAAGTTCCCAGAAAAAGAATATGCTGTGTTTTTTGCTCGAAAACCTCAAATAATGAGTTGTATGGGCACACCTGTCCCTTCCATACTGCCTATGGACCTGTGGGAACACCTTCGATTTTTATCAGACTGCTTTCTTCATACTCCGGGCCATCTCCCTTGCGGCAAGAACGGCAGCATTTGCCGTATGGATTCCGAAGAAGAGCAGCAGCCTCTCGCTGAACATATTGCGTGCCTTGATGCGTCCGACGCTATAGTGTTGCTTCTGGTTTCCAAAGCTACCCTCCATTACCGTGGCTCTGAGGTTTCCGATGATCTTTCTCGCCGTCCTGAGACACTCAGCTTCTTCTTTGGGCCCTGGGCCTTTTCTGGTGAAACAGGTCGTTATGCCTTTCTCTGTACACATAGTGCGGTTGGCATTGTTGGCGTATATGGAATCGGCACCGACACGCCTGACTTTGACTCCCGTCAGAGATTCCTGATATTCAATGCATTGCTTAAGACGGACGCCCTCGTTGAATGCCTCAAAGCTGTGGTGCTCTATGAATGATATGCCGTCTATCTGTATGTTGTTGACCTTTGCCCCGAACTCTACACGCCTGTTTTCTTTGCCTCTGACAATAGGACGGAGGTAGGGGCGGTCGATGCTGACGATACGGTGTTTGACTTCCTTGCCGGAGAACAGCTCTGACTGTTGGAGACATACCTCACACACAGCGGACAGCCGCTTTTCTTGTTCTGCCGACAGACAGATGCAGGGACTGTACTGTTTACGCAGACGGTTCCATTGGGACAGGAGCTTGGAGAGGAGCCTCAGGAGTCTTCTCCTGAGCTTGCGCGTGGACGAGGCTGTGTGCCTGCGCTGCCTGGCGTATGCAAGCCTGGCCTTGTCAACATTATCATACTTGCTTCTCGGGACACGCTCTGACAGGTGTTTACACTCGGAGACGAGCAGACTGTGAAGCCAATGGCAACACTCCCAGAGCAGCTTGATGTCCGTAGGAAAACGCAGGCAGCTCTCGTAACAGGTCGCATCCGTCAGGCACAGGTCCTTGTCTTTGAGACTGTCTTTCCATTTGGCGTACAGTATGCTCTGGAGACTGTCTATGTCAAGAATACGGGCAAGACGGTTGCGTATGGCACTTACGATCTTCCCGTCCTTGATGGGACAGGAAGGATCTATCAGAACGCCACAGAACATCTGCATGTGGATGCTTCCGTTAAGCAGCTCTATCAGGCCGTCGTCAGACAGACCTGTGTACGATTTGAGGAACATTAAAGCAATTTCTCCTTCGCCCGAGAAAAGAGGCTTGTTGCCCCGCTTGCTCTTATGGCTACGATTCGTGTACTCTGCAGCCAACTCCTTAAGTGGGAGCTGGAACTGGATGCGTCCAAGTTCGCTTCTTTCAAAGCTTTCACGATAGCTCTGTAAGAAATCGAACTCTGTAAAGGGCAAAGTTGGTGTTATATCAGAAATTTTTTGTATCTTCACGACGAATTTTTTTTAAGTTCCCCCGATTCTGCCCGTGATGGGGCGTTCGGGGGATTTTGTGTAAAGGTACAAATAATATATCACACTGGAAAACAGTTAGTTGTATATTTTCTGAATATCCCTATTTACAGACGATTTGTTTGAAATTATGTAATGGTTTTTCAAAACCTTGTCTGTGTTTTCAACGTGTTAAAATGAAAAGGTCTTTGTGTCGGAGGAGGATAACAGGATAGACAGCTGTCAGCCCTGGCTATGTTTTTGCTGAATGAATCACCTCGGTTCTTCCGTTCAAGCTATACGGAAAGCATCCACGCATTTAACGGAAGACCCAAAATAATTCTGGCCATTAAACCTGGGCTAAACTCGGTGGTATGTTCATCCATACTTATCAATACGGTGACTTCAACCGCTTGATCTCTGCAACAGGTAAAGCCAAGATCGCCTCTTATGCCATGCAGATGACTTTTGGCAGGATGAGCGAGCCGCCGGCCAAGGTACAGAAGGCGGACCCTACAACGACTGACCAGTCTTATGACTTTGCTTATAGGTATGAGGACAGCAGCCATCCGACGGCCCCGACGCAGATCGGTCATGGCCATTACACCTACGATGTCAACGGTAATCTGACGCCGGTCATGAATGATTCAATCAATACTGCTCGCGAGATGTACCGGGATGGAGGCCGTCTCCGTCATACCCTTCCAGACTGTCAGAGCGGAATCGGGAATCGTGCCTGCTGGATGGAGGCGCAAAACGGTTCTCCGCCGGCACGCCTCTTCCCGTCCCCAGTCAATAGAATAGCAGGCCTGCTATTCCGCAGACGAGCATCACGAGGATGGGATTGGTCTTTCTGTACCTTGTAAAATAGAAGGCCGCCGCAAAGAGGGCGATGCTCAGTCCGAAGAGACAAGGATTGTCCGCCGGCGATCCGAAGTTGTCTTTCGTCATCAGCAGCAGGGCGGCGGCGGCAATCAGTCCGACAATCGTAGGGCGCAGGGCCTTGAAGACATCCTTCACCTCGCGCGAGTCTTTGTGGGCAAGGAGGTATCTGCTGACGCAGATCATCAGGATGAACGACAGCCACATGATGGCCAGCGAGCACATCACGGCACTGCATACGGCCGCCCAGTGGGGGTAGCCCGCATTGACGACGGCCGTATAGCCCACGTACGTCGCCGCATTGATGCCGATCGGCCCCGGCGTGCTCTGGCTGATGGCCACGATGTCGGTAAACTCGGCGTTCGTCAGCCAGTGGTTCTTCACGACGGTCTCGTTCTGGATGAGCGAGAGCATGGCATAGCCGCCGCCGAAGTTGAAGATGCCGATCTTCGAGAACACATAGAACAGCTTGAAGAATATCATCGTTCTTTCCCTTTCCGTTTCTGATACTGTCCCCACAGATAGCCGCCGGTGCCGGCAGCGATGATGACCCAGATGGGGGAGACGCCCATCAGCCATATCAGCAGACAGCTGGCAAGGGGGATCCAGCCGGTGCCCCATGTTATCTCTGCCGTCTTCGCCATCTTGAAGCAGGGGGCGGCGATGAGGGCGACGACGGCAGGGCGTACGCCGCAGAAGAACCTGTTGACATACACGTTGTCCTTGAAATTGTGGAAGAACATGGCTATCAGCGTGATGGCGATGATGGAGGGGAGGGCGATGCCCAGCGCGCCGACGATGCCGCCCCACACGCCCCGCAGTTTGTAGCCGATGTGGCTTGCCATGTCCACGCTGAAGATGCCCGGGGTTGTCTGCGCCACGACCATGATGTCCATGAACTCCTGCTTCTCCATCCAGTGGTTCCTGTCGACGAACTCGCGTTCCATGATGGGAATCATGGCATAGCCGCCGCCCAGGGTGAAGGCTCCGATCTTGTTGCAGGTAAGAAAGAATTGCAATAACATCCTGATGATCTTTTTTCCGGGCACAAAGGTACGCCTTTTTATCGATACTGCCGTCTGCCATGCCGTTTTTATGACCTGCATTTTTAATTCTCCGGCAGCCCTGCTTCCGGATTGAATCTTACAGAGACTTTCTTATTCTGAACTATATTTACCTGTCCGTTATATGCAATGTCAGCTTCATCATATTTCCTGTCCGGTCTGGCATAATATGCCTTCAGATGATAGCTGCCTGCCGTCAGCCTGCCCATCTTGAAACGGACGTCGTATTTGCAGATGCAGTCGGCAAGCGCATCAAGGACGTTATGGTACACGACGAGGGTAATCTGATTGTCCCGGCTGGCGATGTCCACATGAATGTTTCTTACGGCACAGTTGGCCTTCACGTCTTCCAGCACGCACCGGGCTGTGCCGTCTTTGCCCAGCTCTATGCTCAACGTCGCGGGCCTGCCGTCGTTTTCCGCATAGAAGTCGGGACGTGTCTCTGTTGGAGAGAGGCTCGCCTTGCAGGCGGAATTTTCCACATCGTAAACGCTTAATGCCTCAATAGCGGCATGCTCTGATGAACACGCCGACAGGCCCATGATGCACAGAAGGCTGTAAAATGCTTTTTTCATAATTGCATGGATTTGGTTGTTGTTATTTATATGAACTTGATTGCGGGTCATTTCTTGCCCGTCCTGTTACGTATTTCCGCCATTAACGAATAAACCTGACCGACACTTTCCAGGCCCAGGGCGTAATCAGCCTCATGCTTGTTTTCAATCATGTCGGCAAAGGTCTTGATTTCAGAGAAGAACCCTTGCGAAACGATCTGGTTATTCCCCATCGTTGGGACAAAACCGTTTCTTCCGTAGAGACAGACCGTCGCTGCATGGTTTGGAAAGACTTTCTCCAACGGAATCCCCAGCACAGCAGAGCGTCTCGGCATGAAATCAAGCCGCTCCATGTTGTCCAATACATACAGTCCTTTGTCTGTACTGACATTCAGCTGTTCCTGTGCATCCTGCCAAGAGTAATCCGTCGACAGTTCCAACATACCTGTTATATCCTTGTGCCCCAATACAAGAAACAGAGTCTGCCCGCCATCTCTACTGCGAATGACATCCAGACACTTTATCTTTGCCTCTCCAAAAAGGAATGTTGCATAGTCAAGAGGATGGATGAACAGGTCGAGTAAGGCATCTCCTTCAGGGTATAATCCTGTCAGATAGCGATAATGGTAATGCCGTCTGCCGTCACCTTTCAACCTTTTTCGCAGAATCCGGGTTGCAGGGGCGAAGCGTCTTTGCAGTCCGACAACGATATGCTGTGGGCCATATAGTCTGATGGTATCAGTCAAAGCCTTCAGTTCCCTTTCGTCCTCACAGGGCGGCTTCTCAATGAACAGGGATTTGCCTGCTTTTATGACTTCGGCTGCAATCTGGAAATGTGAATGCGGATCGGCTGCCACGAAGACTCCCGAGACCGTATCGTCAAGCAGGATGTCCTGTAGAGAAGTCGTACCTTTGACTCCTCTGTACTTTTGAGAAATCAGCCCGGCTTTCTTCTCCGAGGTGCAGCAGATGTATTTCAGCGGCAGCTGAAGATACTGTATGACGGGCAGCAGGTTGTCTGCACAATGATTGCCAAGCCCCACGAGAGCATACTGCTGTGTGTAAGTATTGCTCAGTTCCTTTATACTGCGTATATGCTTGTATCTGCCTATGATGTTATCTGAATATCCCATTTCAGCTATGCTGTTATTCGTTTGAAATGTTTCTTATAGGTGGTCTTCCTGTCGCTGGTCCATTGATATTTCCCGTAAAACAACTCTATCAGGCGTTTTGGCAGTATTTTCTCCAGGTTTCTCAACAGGATAATGTCATACTTCCGGTGATAGTTGATCCAGCATTGATTACACGCTTTGGAGTGTTGACACTGGATCTTGCAGGTCTCCTTTGAATTGAATATCTCGTCAAGCGTATGCTCATGGATATTGCCTAATACCACGTCCAGGTTCTGGCACAAGGGGACATCGCCATTGGAATGAATGACCAGTTCGCTGAAGATGCTATGACACCGCAGTTTCAGTCTGTTGTTCTTCCACCCGTCATATAGGGCTACGAAATCGAAGTTTTCATCTGTCTGATGGATGGAAGAGGGTATCCGGCTGATGAAATCCGTATTGTCGGCTTCCATCAGATCGCTGGTCGTGTCAAAGAATGACATCGTACTGTAAATGCCGATACGCACGTCTATGTCATATTCGCTGGCGATGCCTATGACATACTCCATGTCTTTAAACGAGTTCCATGGGGAGAGACAGAACATCAGGGAGGTGGGCACGGTGTCTTTACAGGTCTCTATGACCTTGATCACCTTGTCATATCCATCCCGTCCACGCATATAGCGATAAGTTTCCCTGTTGCCGTCAAGTGATATGTACAGATGTCGGGGGCGGTGGTTCTTTACGGAAGAAATCACCTTGTCCGCTGCAAGGCAGTTGGACAGCAATGTATAGTTGGGATGATGGGTGTCAAACCATCCCAGTATCTTGTCTGCTTCGGGATGGAGGATAAACTCACCTCCTTCCAAGCCGACCGTCGTGCGTTTTGTTACACATTTGCTGTTCATTATTCTGATGATGTCATCTAAGCTGAGATCTTCCACGGGTTTCTTCCAAATGGAACAGTGCCTGCAACGAGACTGACAGCTTGTTGTGGAGTAGATCATCAGGGATGTGAGTTCCTTGTGCTGTCTGCGTACTACATTGTTGACAAATACAATTCCATTGTGGATGTAGTCATAAATACCGTACATTCTTTCTTCTGAGTTCTGTCTTATACCCTTAAGAGCAGAAAACTGCGAAAAGACTGCACGGTATTTATGACTTTTCCTTGTCTGTTCATTTCCCGCCGTTTACCAGGTAAGCCGCAGTCCGAATGGCACTGTTATGATGAACGGATGCTCTGTGCGGTAGGTTTCGAGACCGCTGCCATTCCTGAAGTAGTAGAACATATTGGGTTCCAGATACAGGCTGAAAGGCTTGAATATCCTGTACTGTACACCGACACCCAAGTTCACAGACCACTGACAGTGCGCCTTGAGACCGCTCTTCAGCGTGTACGACGAGTCGGCTGTCATGATGTACTTCTTCTCAAGCGAGCTGTGGACAGGCATTTCAAATGCCATGCCGCCTGTCGTATATGCGCTGAACCGTCCTTTTGACCATACTTGATAGGTCAGCCTCAATGGTATGCCCACGTAATCTGTTTTCTGGGTCTTCACCAGTCTCGCCTTGTGGTACTCGCTTTCAAACTCGGATTTCAGTCTGGTGTAGGTTATGCCTGTCCCGAAAGTCCATTTCGGACTTAATTGCCTGTTGATGGAAAGGCCGAAGGTCTTGGGACGGAAGTGATGTGCGACCTCTCCCAGCGGACCGTTGCCGTCTGCCGGATGTCCGCGCAGTATCAAGGACATTCTTGCCCTCTCGACGGAATCCATCAGCGCATTGTTCCGGGCATAATAATCCTCCAGATCGGCCCAGGTGTAGAGTCTGGCCGCCGCACTGCCGTTGGCGTAGTCTACAAGTGACAGGTAATCCAGATTCGACACGGCTCCGCCGGCGCCGGCATTGGATGAACAGCCGAAATTGAATGTCCACGGATGCTTCTTCTTGCCGGCATTGGGGCCTGTTCTTTCATTCAGTGCCGTCATCCTGTCCTGTGGTATCTGTGGAATGCAGTATGAAGAATCGTCAGTTCCGGCAGCTATAGCCAGATGTGTTGGCAGGGAATCCACATTGAAGGGTAATATTCGCTGTTCTGTTCCGGCACTGTCCGTCGGCACTTGCGAAGCAATATTCCCTTCAGGGACCGTCACACCGGCAGCGGCTCTTCCCTCACGGCCTTCGGTACCGGGCGAGGCAGAATGTCCCGGCTCTTCTTCTTTCAGCGTTCCCGATTCTTTCCGGACACGTTCTGGCTGATTCTCATGGGTGTCTGCGGCAACAGGCCTGTTCCCGGCGGTCCTGTCCCTCGTTATGAAATAGATACAGACCGGTATCAGAACCGGAATCAGGAAGAACATCCAATAGTTGATCAGCATTTCACGCAGGGCCTTCTTCGCCCTGAACAGCTGGGAAGACGAGCTGTGCGGGTTGATGCCGAGCAGTCCGCCTATCTCCTTATGGGAAAGACCGTCCAGGACGGAGAGCCTGAACACTTCACGGTTTCCCTCCGGCAGGGATTCTATCGCTGCCAGCAACAGCCCCAGTTCAATGTCTTTCCTTCCCTCCCGTTCTTTTTCCTGTAGCTCTATATCCAGGCAGGATAAGGGAATGGTCCCCTTCTCTGTGCTTTGGAGATACTTCAGGGACAGATTCCTTACGATTGCAATCATCCAGCCTTCCAGTTTCGACTCATCCTTCAGATCCCGGATAGACGTGAAGATGATGATGAAAGCATCATGCAGAACATCCCGGGCAGAGTCATCATCCTTCACATAATGCCGACATACGCCTAAAAGTCTGTCGGCGTATGTCGTATAGAGTTCTCCGAGGGCTTCCTTGTCCCCGTTTTTACAAGCGTCAATCTGTATCATACTGTTTCAAGCAAGAGAATATCTCCTTTTTATCAAAGGAGGATGCCGGCTCTAAAAGACTGCACTTGTTTTCGCCGTTTTCCTTCATTTTAACTTTTCATAACCTTTCAAAAGGAGCTTGCGGACACATTGCGTTACTTCAAAAAATCCCTTGCAAATTTACATGAAGAATGTGATTGATAAGTCAGGGGATAAATAAAGCGCTTTTTAGGGGAAACGCCAAAGGGGCTGTATCAAAAGCAGCCTTGGGTTTCGTCCAGGCTTTTGATACAGCCCCTTTCGTCCATGTGTCATCGTCCGGCGGGGTACGCCGCAGTCTGCAGGGAACGGATGATGCTATGTGTAAATCCTATTGTCTCTCCGTCCGGTAGCGCTCCAGTCCCTTGTCGAGGAAGCTGAGGTAGGCAGGCACATCCTCCTTGAAGCTGAAACTGCCGTTCAGCGGCTTGCCGGCATTGTCCAGAGGAACATAGAACGGCTGTGCCAGATAGCCGAACTTCGTCTGCTCCAGATAGCTCCACTTGTCGCCGACGGTACGCAGCGTGCGGGTGCCGCCGTCAGCAGATTTCACCTGTACAGGCTGCTTCAGCGGCGTCTTGTCGTCTACATAGAGCGAGATGAGCACGTAATCCTTCATGAGCCTGTCGGCCACGCGTGCGTCGGTCCATACGGATGCCTCCATCTTCCGGCAGTTGACACAGCCGAAGCCGGTGAAGTCGATCAGGACTGGCTTGCCGGCTGCCGCCGCCGCGCGCATCCCCTCCTCGTAGTCGGTGTACTGGGCATGGACGCTCTGCGGGGCAAGGTTGAAGTCCTGCGTGTTGATGGGGGGGGCGAAGGCGCTGACCGCCTTGCAGGGTGCGCCCCACAGTCCCGGGAGCATATAGACGGAGAAGGCCAGAGAACACTGTCCCAGCATGATGGCCGGCACCGGCATCGCCTTCTGCTCCGGGTCGTCGTGCGGGAACTTGAGTCTGCCGATGAGGTAAAGGCCCAGCAGGCCGAAGAGCGCGATCCAGATGGACAGGAAGGTCTCACGGTCGAGGATGTGCCAGCCGTAAGCGAGGTCGGCCACAGAGAGGAACTTCAGCGAGAACGCCAGTTCGATGAAGCCCAGGACGACCTTGATCATGTTCATCCACGAGCCGGACTTCGGGGCCTGCTTCAGCCAGGAAGGGAAGAGGGCGAAGACCGTAAAGGGCAGGGCGAGCGCCAGGGCGAAGCCGAACATACCGACTGCCGGTGCCACCCAGTCGCCGCTTGTGGCTGCCTGTACAAGGAGCAGGCCGACCACCGGTGCCGTGCAGGAGAAACTTACCAGCGACAGGGTGAATGCCATCAGGAAGATGGAGAGCAGACCGGTCGTGGCGGAAGCCTTGTTGTCGACCGCATTGCCCCATGAGGAGGGCAGCCGGAGCTCGAACCAGCCGAAGAAGCTGAAGGCGAAGACCAGCAGCAGCAGGAAGAAGAAGATGTTGAAGGGGGCGTTGGTGGCCAGTTCGTTCAGTTTCTGCGGCCCGAAGGCGGCCGTAATCAGCGTTGCCAGTCCCATGTAGATGACGATGATGGACAGCCCGTACGTGACCGCATCGCGGATGCCCTTCCTGCGGTCGTCCTTGGCCCGCTTGAGGAAGAAGCTGACCGTCATCGGGATGATCGGCCATACGCACGGGGTCAGCAGAGCCACCAGACCGCCTGCGATGCCCATGAAGAAGATCGCCCACAGGGACCTGCTGCCGCCGTCCTTCGTGTTGTTGAACGCTGACAGTTCCTTGATGACGGGCTTCCACAAGTCGGCGTCCGGCGTGGCCTGCACGCTTGCCTGCTGTGCGGAGACTGCCGAATCGGCCTGCGGGGCCGTACCGGTTCCGGCGGTGTCGGCCGTCATGGTGGCAAGGGCAGATAAACCATCAGCTGCCACGGGGGTGGCAGCTGTTGTCGTTTTATCGGTTTCCGTGCTGGCTGCCGTCGGTGCGGCAGCCGGTGCGGAGGCGGGTCCGTTGCCTTTGAAGTTGAACTCTTCCTGCATCGGCGGCATGCACATCTCGTCGTTGCAGGTGCCGTACTCCAGATAGCCTTTTATACTGTAGGTCTTGGCGGTAATCTTGTAACGCTGGACGAAGCTGGCGCTGTGCTCGAAGTAACGGAGCGTCATCTCGAAGTTCTTGTCATACGCGCTGGTCTCCTTGCCGTGGGGCGTCAGCCTGCCGACAGGCGTCACCCCCTCGCTCTTCTCTACGTGCAGGCTCGCCGATGTAGGGCCGCCTGCCGGCAGGTTGGTGGAATAGATATGCCATCCCTGGTCGATCTTCGCCGTGAAGATGACGTCGACTTCCGTCGGACTCACCTGCTTCTGCTGCACGGTGAAATGGACAGGCTTCTGCTGTGCCATGGCGGTAAGGCTCATCAGCAGTGTGAAAAGGAACAGTAAGGTATTTCTTTTTTTCATTGATTTATACAATTAAAATTCGTCTGCAAAGATAAGAAAATTATTTCTTACTGTCCATGGACAATGTATAGATTAAGGAATTATAACAGCTGCTTTCCATACGTATGGAAAACAGAGGAGACAGGAGGACTTCCACTGCCGTTATGTCAGGAAGACGGCAAAGACAGAGGAGGGTGTGTCAAAATGCAAATACCATTTTGATCATCTTACAGTTTGAAACCATTCATTAAAAATGACCATTTCCGTACTCGATTTTGAGTAAAGAAATGGTCTTTGCTTTTAGGAAAAACCTGCTTATAGCTTGAAAGTTGTCAAGTTGTTAATCTGCATTTTGACACACCCTCGTTCCTCTTCACAGGCGGGGGGCTGATGCTCCCCCGCCTTTCGTGTTCACGCTGTCGTCAGTTATGCACCAGCGTGCCGATGTCCTCGCCGTCCATCACCTTCTTCAGGTTGCCGACGACATCCATGTTGAAGACGTAGATCGGCAGGCCGTTCTCTTTGCACATGGTCGTCGCCGTGAGGTCCATCACCTTGAGCCCCTTGTTGTAGATTTCGTCGTAAGTGATTTCGGTGAATTTCGTGGCGGTCGGGTCTTTCTCGGGATCGGCCGTATAGACACCGTCCACACGGGTTCCCTTGAGCATGACATCGGCCCCGATCTCTATTCCCCGCAGGCTTGAGCCTGTGTCGGTGGTGAAATAAGGATTCCCCGTCCCGGCCGAGAAGATGCAGATGCAGCCGGCCTCCATTGCCTCTATCGCCTTTCCCTTGCTGTAAAATTCTCCGATCGGCTCCATGCGGATGGCCGTCAGCACCTTGGCCTTCACGCCGATCGCCTCGAGTGCCGAACTGAGCGCAAGGGAGTTGATGACGGTGGCACACATCCCCATCTGGTCGCCTTTCACACGGTCGAAGCCCTTCTGGCTGCCGCTCAGCCCGCGGAAGATGTTGCCGCCCCCGATCACGATACCGATCTGCACGCCCATGTCGTGTACTTCCTTGATCTGCCTGGCGTAATCGCCGAGCCGCTCCGGGTCGATGCCGAAGCCCTGTTTTCCCATCAGGCTCTCCCCGGAGAGCTTCAGGAGTATTCTGTTGAATCTTGCCATTGTATTTAGTAGTTTGTTTGGGAGTTGAAGAAGTCAGAGGAGTTGATGTCCAATGTGATGTCAACTTCTTTGACTCCTTTGATCACATTAACTTCTGATTAAACAATAAATTCCACCTCTTTGAACTGATAGGAACGGATCCTGCCGTTGCGGTCGCGGAGAATCAGATGGCCGTCGTCCTCCACCTCGACGATGGCTCCGTCGAACTCGCCGTCCGCATCACGGAACCGGTGGAAGCCGCCGCGGCGGTACAGGGCCTCGTGGTACATCGCACTGATGTCGTTGTAGCCGCCCATCTCCAGCAGATGGTAGAAGTCGGAGAACTTCCTGATGATCTTGTCCAGCAGTTCGTCCTTGTCCACTTCGTGCCCTAAGATCTGGCAGAGAGAGACCGGGTTGGGCGCATCGCTGCGGAAGACGGTCTGGTTGACATTCAGTCCCACGCCGAAGATGCAGTCCTTGATGTGGCCGCCGCCGAGCTTCGTCTCGATCAGTGTCCCGCTCAGTTTCCGGTCTTTCCAGTAAACATCATTCGGCCATTTCAGGCGTATGCCGTCTTTCACATAGTCTGCCAGCGCCTCCTTCAAGGCCAGCGCACCGGCCTCCGAGAGCAGGAACTGGCTGCGGACGGGCAGCATTACGGGGTGGACAAGGACTGAGAAGAGGAGGTTCTTCCCGGCTTCGCTCTCCCAGGTATTCGCTCCCTGTCCCCGCCCCGCCGTCTGATATCCGGTTACCGCCACGGTCATCGGCTCATCGGCAGCAGGCGTGTAGTTGCGCAGGAAGGAGTTGGTACTGTCGACCGTCTCCAGCCGTATCCTCTTCACTTGGGGTTCCGTCGTTATGGCATCGGGCCTGAACCAGCCCAGCACAGCATCTATTATCTTCATCGTCTGTCAGTTTCTTTCTCAGATATAAGGCAGGAAGGCATCTTTCACATGACGCACTTCATTCGCCCCTGCCGGCTCTCCCACGACCGTGATGATGTCGAAGCGGATCTCGAGGCTGATGCCGTACCGCTTGACATAGGCGTTGGCGGCAAGAGAGATCGAGCGCACCTTCTGGGGAGTAACAGCCTCGTCGGCATCGGCGAACCGCTCGTTCTTCCGGGTCTTCACCTCGATGATGACGAGCACGCCGTTGTCCATCGCGACAATGTCCAGGTCACGGTGGCGATAGTCCCAGTCACGGTGGAGAATGGTGTAACCCAGCTGCCGGAGGTAGCTGGCGGCCACCTCTTCCCCCCATTTTCCCAGTTCATTGTGGTAGCCCATACATCCTTTCTGTAAAAGCCGGGAGAGACGGAAACGGGACATGCCTTCTGTCCGCATCCATGACCGCCATGGTGTACGAGGAGGCTGGTCCGGCTCTTCCGGGGGTCTCTGTCACCGCTCCCGTCATCTTCGGTTACATTGTAAATAACCGTACAAAGATAGGCGAATCTTTTGTAAAATCAAAACAAAACCTGTATTTTTGCAGCATGAGTACGGAAGAACAGATGAAGAAAGACCTCTACTATATGCGGCAGGCTCTGGCAGAAGCTGAAGCGGCATACAGAGAAGGAGAGATTCCGGTCGGTGCCGTGGTGGTCTGCCGGGACCGCATCATCGCCCGGGCACACAACCTCACCGAGACGCTCAACGACGTAACGGCCCATGCGGAGATGCAGGCCATCACGATGGCTGCCAGCGGACTGGGCGGGAAATACCTGCAGGACTGCACGCTGTACGTCACCCTTGAACCCTGCACGATGTGTGCCGGCGCCATCGGATGGGCACAGCTCCGCCGCATGGTCTACGGATGTCCGGATGAGAAGCGGGGCTATCGCCTCTATGCCCCCAGGACGCTGCACCCCAGGGCGGAAGTCGTCTGCGGGGTGATGGAAGAGGAGTGCAAGGCGCTCATGCAGCGTTTCTTCCGGGAGAGGCGGTAGCGGAGGAACGGGGGCGTCGGCTGGCCTTGTCCTGACAGGTCCGGTCTGCCATGCCCGTCTTGCCGGTGCGTGATTTGCCCCTTTGTGCGACCGGCTCTGAATAAAAATTCCCCAATTATCACGCTGGATAAGTGGGGAATATACTTGTTATGTATCGTTCAGTTAAGGCATTTTTTAATGATTTCATCACTGATGCCGTTTTCTTTCATTTTCTCTGCGACAGTATGTCTGTAATCAGTCAGATCTTGATAGTGGAATATCATGTTTCCTAAATCCTCCAAAGCTTTTTCTATGCGTTTGCGACCAACCTCTGTGTTTAAGTCTATTTCAGCAAATTTAGAGCGATCCCTATGCAGGTTAAGGTAATATATGCCACCGATAATCAGTGCAGATATGGCAGAGATGTCTATATCCTTAAATTTCGCCTCATAGATATTGGCAAGAGGCAATGTGTGCATTTCCCTGAGCATGGCTGTGCGGACCGTGGTCTCATTTCCCTCTGCAATTTCCCAACGTAATAGTTCTAACATCACAGATTTTTCTTGAAGTTCTTTCTGTAGATTTTTGAGAATATTGATATACCCCAATTCTGAATCTGTCGGAAATTCAATTTCTGTCAGGACATCCTTAAACCAATAATCGTATCTCTTGACGAATTCATCATAAAACCCGCCAAGATTGTCATATCTGTTATAGAAGACAAGCGGTTCAATTCTGGCTTTCTTGATAAGTTCTGTCACCAGCATTGATGCAAAGCCTTTTTTCTTGATCAGACTTTCTGCTGCCTTGATAATGTCAGCCTGTATATCGACGTTCGTCCTTCTGTGTCTTTTGGGCTTGTTTTCTTCTTCTGCCATTTAAAAAAGGTATTGATTTCCTGATTTCCACAAGAGCGGTTACCAATTGTTCCTGCCGTACTGTTTCATGGGAAGCCAACACACTGACGCTAACTAAGCCGTGCTTCCTCGGTTCTTACCGCAGGGTATGTGATACCGCTTACAAAGATACATCTTTTCTGCAATTCTCGTGCTATTTCATATATTTTTTTATTGTCCCTGACCATAATAGGGAATATGGCTGATACGGAGCAGCCTATGTCAATGCCTTCCTCTGTCAGTCGTTTGCGCAGATAATTGACATTGGTCTACAATTTCTTGCGGATCTCAGGACGTGCTTGTATGAGTTTCGGTGCCTTCAGTGAAGATGCCGCAACCTGTGGAGTTATTGCAGCGGAAAATACATTGCTGTCGGCATAATATCTCAGATACTGTGAACGGAAGACCCGAAGTGATTCATCAAACAAAAGCATAGCCAAGACCGTCAGCTGTCCATTCTGTCATCACCCTCCGATGCAAAACAACCTTTTCATTTTAATACGTTCAAAATACAGACAGGATTTTGAAAAGTCATTACATGATTTCAAACAAATCATCTGCAAACATGAAAAACACGTGCAAAAAGCAAGTCTGTAACCGGCAGCCAATCAATTGGTTGTCAAGTCATTCTTAAAAGGTGCTTGATTGGACTTCAATAGGGCGTTGGTAACACGCTAATAGAGCACCTGTTGCAGGTCAATCAGGCATCTTTTAGAAGCCGGAAGAGCATGTGTCAGCTTTGAACTGCGTAAAAATATTTACAGACACCGATGATACGGGTATAAGTTGTCTGTAGAGGCGGAAAGGCATGCTGATGAATAGACACAGCATCAATTTGCCTTTTCTGCATCTTATCTTGTAGTTTGTCCTCCTTTATAAGACCATCTGATTTGGGACAGTCATACCCTGCAAGCGCATAAGTCTTTATTCTTCTTCCAACCTACGCATGTAACGGAAGAACCGTGTTTCCGGACGGCATTCATGCCAGCCTCCTTGGTCTCACTCCTTTGCGACATGCCTGAATAATCATTGGATATATATGCCGAAACCTCACCGTCATAACCATCTATCTGCATTTTGGCTCCAACTCCCGTTCTTGCATGACCCGATAACTCTTGCAGCCGAACTGGGCCGTCTGGTCAATGCAGCTTTGGAATTTTTGGGCACGTTCGATAACGTTCTCGTTGAATGTAACCTCGAAGTCTTTTAATGAAATAAGTTCTTTTCTCATATAAACAATGTAAAAATAGAAAATGACACAACAGTATTTATTATAAATACATGTTTTTGGAAAATTAAAAACTGATTTTTCTTGTTTTAAACAATATGTATATGTATATTTGCAGTGGCAAGAAGATAATTTGTCTACAAGATTATTGAACAGACATTACAAAGCAATGCCGGAAGCTAAAAAAGGCAAACTAAACATCAAAATTATGAATAAGATTAATAAAATCACAATTCTTAGTGATGACTTCTCTCTGAAACGCTCGGAGGATTATCCAATCGGACAGAATTTAGCTTTTTATCAATAATTTAACGCATCTATATATATGAGGTATCTTCTGTTAATTCTTTTTGGGACTATATCATTTACATCTTTTGGTGAAGGACTTAAAGGTAGAGTAATAAATGCAAAACAAGCAACAATACCTTTCGTAAATATTTTAATATATGTGCAGAATAACAATAGACCTTTGGGGGGAACGACAACAGATGAAAATGGAGAGTTCACCATTAACAACCTTACCAAAGGGAATACATTAACATTTTCCTCCATTGGTTATAAAACTAAAACATGGCTGTATGATGGACAGGACTCTGTAAATATCATGTTAGAAGAGGAGACACAAGTGCTTGAAGAGGTTGTTGTCAAAGCTTCAAGATACAAGAAAATGGTGGATAGATTAATAATATATCCAAATAAAGAGCTTAGGGGAAGTACTGACAATGTATGGGGGGTACTTGATAAGCTCCATTTGCCTAATGCTATTGTTTCCAAAGAGTCAATGGGGATCACGATGTTTGATGGAAAAAGCGTCGCCTATCAAATAAATGGTGTGCCGGCTACTGCTGAAGAATATCTTGCAATCTCCCCCAACCAGATAAAGTCAATTGAGTTTATAGATAATCCTGGCGTCAGATATGCCACTCAAAATTTTGGCGGAATCCTTAATGTCAAGACTAAGGAAGGGGTAAAAGGTTATGGATTCGGATTCAAAACAATGGATGCTGTCACGACTTTATCAAGTGAAAATAACATCTTTCTGAAACTTAATAACGTAAAGGATCAAATCACGTTTATTTATGGCAATAAGCTCAGGCATTATACCAAGAACAGAAATGACACAAGGCTTGCGTCCGACCCGCTTTCGCTCTTACAGATAAAAGAAGGTGACAACTCGGTTTACAGTTATCGGCAACATAGTCTGAAAGGTGTGTATAGTCATGTTGCTGAATCACTTCTTTTGAACGTTAATTTCAACACAGAACTCTACGATAATGACAAAGATGAAACCTTACAGAAAGTGTACGCATTCAATAACTTCATCAGTAACACCGCTTTGACACCCACGTACAAATCAAATTTATATTCATTAGACATATATGCGGCTCAAAAGATTGCAAAAAAGGATAATCTGATATTTGACTTGTTAACAACATACAGAACCAGCAATTATAGATATAATTTTATGGAGACGGACCGGTCTTCCATGATTTCATTTAACTATCAGTATGGTGTGCGTGGTAAGCGTCTGTCCTTTATTCCGGAGCTCTTGTACGAACATAAGATAAATGACCTGAACAATCTTACTATTGGAGTAAGAATAAATTATGCCAAAACAAATAACAACTATAGTCAAGCCATAATGAAGAAAGACCACTCTGACAGTTATGACATACTCAGTTATGCACAATTTCTTGGTCGCTATAAGAATCTAAGTTATCAGATAGGACTTGGAGGAAATATTGTTAGCTATGACAAGGACAGCATTTCCTATACGAAAAGATTCATGCGCCCCATGATTAAATTTTCATATACGCCAATGAATAATTTGACTTTCTCTTTCAATGCAGAACTTATTCCCCATGTACCAGAGTTGACAGATATGGCAAATATCACAAGAAAGTTGAATTCCATAGAGATAGAAAAGGGCAATCCTGACTTACGTCCTTACATAGAATATAACAATAAGTTTGATGTCGCCTGCAATATCAGCAGATTTTATTTCCAGTTAGCTTATTCGCATGGGTTCAGCCGCCATCCTTTTGCCCCGAACAGCTACATTGATAATGGTAATCTTTATTATATTACAGATAAATATAATAAAAGTCGAGTCCATACCCTAAGTACCTTTCTCAATTATGAAGTTATTAAAGATCGATTAACATTATCGGGATCCTGCGCTTTTTCAAAAACTTCATTTCAGAAGGACAATCTCGACTACTCGAAGAACATATGGAACTACTACGTAGAGGGTAACTTGAACTTGACAAAGAACTGGAGTATGAATTTTGGTATTATCAATAACCGCAAGGAACTTAGAGGTAATCTTTACTTAGCACAGGAAGATGCTGCCTATTTCTCTACATCTTATCACCTTAAACAATGGATGTTTACCGCAGGGATATGGGATCCATTTAGAAGTAAGATCAAGCTTTCCGAAAGGAATTATGCTAATAGCAAATTTACCAAAAGCATCATATCGTGGAATGCCGATAAAGCCAATATGGTGTATATACAAGTTTCGCTTAGCCTCAATAAAGGACATAAAGCTCAAACATTGAGGCAAAAGATTCACAATATTGACGATGAGGATGGCATTGTTAAATAAAAGTTATAAATTTCCAAATCAATTGCAACATGATACTATGCAGTGTGGAGTAGCATGCTTAGAAATGATATGCAAGTATTATAAAAAAAATATTCTGCAAATTGTTCACCTTATTTTTTGCGACTGTATATGACAGCGACTGGAATGAACCGCACTCTCCAGCAAATGTGTGGATGCCCACCACGTATTGTGTTGTCGGTAAACACCGGTCGTGTTGACGGCCCGCTCCTTGCAACATATTGCTGGGGATGGGGTCAGCTTGTAAATGGAGATGCGCTGTGCCGGCAGAACTCATTTAATTAGAGGGCTTACTTTTCCGAAAACAATGCGGATTTTTCCTGTTTATAAGGATATGCATGGGAAACCATGCTGTTTGAGTCTTATCGGACAGTATTCAATAAATTTAAGTGCAGGAAAGTGAAATGCATGGCCTTGGTGAACAGCCGGCTCTCACGTCAAGGCTATGCGCTCTATGCGACAGCTGTCTACGCATTAATGGTGGACCCCGTTTTCCCTTCAGATGAGCAGATTCAGCTTTCTTCTTGAGGGAGAGTACAGCGGCTATGCGGATGGACGGAAAAGCGAGATGCTGCTATCTACGACTTATGTGGACTCAAATGCCGATTCCCCTGCGATAATCCATAGGCGTGACGCCGTACATCTTCCTGAAAGCACTATAGAAATTGGGCGTATGCTCGAAACCGCAACGGTCGGCGATGTCCTCAATCGTAAGTCCGGGTTTGGTTTCCAGCAGGTTTCGTGCCTTCTGCATCTTTATCTTCAGCATGTATGAGGCGGGGGAGTCGCCTGTAATGGCAACGAGTTTACGGTGCAGCTGTCGTGGGCTCATGCAGAGTTTCTCTGCCAGCGTGTTCACCTCCAAGTGCCGTTTGTCCAAGAGCTGATAGATGAAATCCACCGCCTTGGCAAGGAAGCGTCGCTCTGCATCCGTGAGTTTCTGCTCCTTGTCCGTATCAGTACTATTGCTGAACTTGTCACGCAGAAGGCGATGACGGTCGAGCAGCTTCTCCACCCTTGTGCGCAGCTCGTCGGCGTTGAACGGCTTGGCAATATAGGCGTCGGCCCCTGACTCCAATCCCCTGATACGTTCTTCCTCCGTGATCTTCGCCGTAACGACGATGATAGGGATATGGTTGATGATTTCGTTTCCACGCACCTGCCGGCACACTTCCAGACCGTCCATGCCGGGCATCATCAGGTCGGTGATGATGAGGTCGGGCACAAGGTCGAGTGCCTTTTCCATTCCTTCCTTGCCGTTGGCGGCATAGGAGACAGCGTAACGGTCGGCAAAGAGCGAACCGATATAGGCGGCGATGTCGCGGTTGTCCTCAATGACAAGCAGATGACACTGGCTGTCCTCGCCTTCGCTGTCGGCAGGCGTTGTCTCGTTTTCGGGCAGGAGCGGAGAGTTGTCAATCGTTGTAATACCCATATCTCGCTTGCTGTCATTGTGAATCGGCACATGGATATGGAATGTCGTGCCTTTTCCTACCGTGCTCTCTACCGTGATGGAGCCTTCTACTGCGTCAATAATCTGCTTGACGAGTGCCAGCCCCACGCCCGTACCGATGTTTCGCACCTCAGTCTCTGCCTGATAGAAAGGCTCGAAGATATGGGAAACTGTCTCCTTGTCCATTCCCTTGCCCGTATCGGATACATCCAAGAGCAGGCTGTTGCCTTCACGCCATACGGACACGCTTACCTTTCCGTATTCGGGCGTGAACTTGAAGGCATTCGAGAGCAGGTTGTTCATTACTTTGCTCACATAGTCGGGCACAAAGTCCATCTCCACCGCCTCCTTGGCAAAGAAGTGCAGGTCTATGTTGCGACTGCGGGCATAGTCGCGGTAGGTCTCTATAATCATCGTGAGATGCGCCGTAATGTTGCCGTTGCACCAATCGGGATTGCCCACGGAAGATTTGATTTTCGAGATGTCCAGAAGCTGGTTGATAAGCGTGAGCAGACCCTTGCCCTGCCGTTCGATAGTCCGAGCGCTTTCCCTGACCGCTTCCGTTTCGGCATCTTGCAGGTCGTGACTCAGTCCGAGTATCACGGTGAGCGGCGTACGGAACTCGTGGGTGATGTTGGTGAAGAAGTTCTCGCGCAAGGCTGACAGTCTTTTCAATGCCAGATGGCTGCGACGGCGCAATCGGTTGGTATAAAGTACGATTGCCAGTACTCCTGACAAGACGAGCAGCACAACCCCCAGAATAGCAAAGCCGACATAGCGCGCCGTCCGTTCCTGTTCCAGCCTGTGCCGTGCCTCGCCCATCTCCCTCGCCTGCCGGTTGCGCTCGATGTTCAGGCTCGTGTTCTGTATGCGGTTCACCTTTTCCATGTTCAGCACACTGTCTTGCATGGCCGTTGCCTGCTCGTAGGAGGACAAGGCCGTGCGGTAGTCGCCTGTCCGTTTATAGTGCTTGTAATATAAGGTATGGATTTCCGTCAGATGCTCCGGCGACTTGATGCGTTCGGCTATCGCTTTCGCCTTGCCGAGATATTCCATCTCCTTTGCGTCGTTGCCGGTGGTATGGTAGATGTCCGCAAGGGCAATGAGCGAATTCAGGGCATGCCATTCGTCCTTTGAGGCTTTCATCAGGCGGTAGGCGGTTTCGTATTCCTCGGTTGCCTTGTCGTATTGCCGTGACTCCTTGTAGAGCGAACCGAAGTAAGTGTGGCAGAGCGATATGCCGAGTGTGCTGCCTGCTTCTGTGTTGAGTGCCATCGACTTGCGGTAATACACCCAAGCCGAGTCGATTTGCCCGCGATGCTCGAAGATGGAACCGAGGTTAGCGTAGTTGATAGCCTGTCCCAATGTACTGTGTAATTGCTGCTCGACTTTCAATGCAAGGCGCAACGCACTGTCGGCACGCTCGTAGTTGCCCAGTGTCATGTAGATGTTGCCCAGTCCGTTGAGCGATATTGCCCGGTTTTTCTTAGCGGTGAACGAGGTATCGGCGCATTCCTCGCTGAGCGTCCATGCACGGTAATGATATTCCTGCGCCACGTCGAGCACGCCCATCCGCCGGTAGTCGGTGCCGATGTTGTTCAGCGCCTGCACCCACTCAAGCGTATCGCCGATGGCTTCCGCCTGCTGCTGTCCCTTGCTGTGTACGTTCAGGGCTTCCTCGAAGCGGCTCTCGTTGCGCAATGCCTTGCCCCATTCCCGCAGGGCGATGATGCTGCCGAGCCTGTCGCCCTCGCTTTCCAACCGCTTTTGCAGCGAGGCGAGTGAATCGATGCCGTGGGTGGAGCGCACGATGCTGTCCGCCACCTTGCGTTCGTCAGGGGTGAATGACACAGGCTTCCTCCCGCACGAAACGAGTAGAAAACAAACTGAAATAAACGCCGTTAACGCGCTTAAAATCAAACGGAGGTTTTTACCCACCGTTTCACTAAAAGACTCATAGAGAGGCTGTAGGAAGGCTTTAAGACCGCGTTTGTGGTGCTGCATAAGTATAACGTTTTACATTTATTCATGAGTGTGTTTATTGCCGGGTCAACCATTCGGCGGCAGGAACCATACGGATGATATGTCCGTTCTTCTCCACCTCACGGTCTTCGTCGAAGTTGATGAGCAGCAGGTTCTCGCAGTGGAATTTCGTGGCGGCTTTCAGCAGGGCGTTGATCTCACGGTTCAGAGTTTTCTCCGCGCTGATGTCGTAGGACACCTGCACCAGTTGTTCCACCTTGCCGCCCTTGGCGATGACGAAGTCAACCTCCCATTGCTTGTCACGGTAGTAGAACACGTCGGCATATTCAGGGCGGTAGCGGCGGAGCAGTTCCACATAGACCACATTCTCCAGTCGCCAGCCCGTGTTCTCGGTGGAGAAGGTGCCGCCGCGCTCCGACACGAAAGCCACGTCCACGACATACACTTTTTCGTTTCGTACGCGTTCCCGGCTCTTGTAGGAGAACTTGGGAACACCCAGAAGCAGGAATGCTTCCTTCAGATAGGAATAGTAGTTTTCTATGGTATGGTTCGATACGCCGAACATCTGGGCAAGATCCGTAGCCACGAACTCCTGACAGAAATTGTCGGCAAGGTAGGTTGCCATCCGCCGGAGCACCTCCACATGTCGCAGGCGGAACCGCCGGGCAATGTCGTTCTTGATGATGGAATTGAGCAGAGCCTCTATATATCCCCGTTTGTTCTGCTCGTTCAGCAGTTCGGGAAAACCGCCGTCCGTCAGGTATTCATGCAGGGCTTTTTTGCGCAGGGCCTTGGACTTGGTGGAGAGGGAGCGGAGCTCCACACCGCGCATCGTGGCATATTCGGCAAACGAGAACGGATAGAGCTCCACCTTGTTGTGCCGTCCCGTCAGGTGGGTGGCCAGTTCGCTGCTCAGCAACTTGGAGTTGGATCCCGTGACGAACAGGTGCACTTTCTGGCGAAGCAGCCGATTGACAAACAGCTGCCAGCCCTTGATGTTCTGCACCTCGTCGAGGAAGAGATACTTGAAATCGCCGTATAGCTGATACAAGGCATCGAGCACGCGGTCGAAATCTCCGGTCTCCAGCCCTGTCAGTCGGTCGTCGTCGAAGTTGGCGTAGGCAAATTCCACTCCCTGCTGCCGTATGAACTTCTCGCACAGGGTGGATTTTCCGCTTCTCCGCACACCTATCACAATCTGGGCAAGGTTGCTCGACGGCGAGAGCTGCCCTTCCTCCATCCTGTCGCACAGCAGTGACAGCTCGCGTGACAGCAATTCTTCCTTTTGGTCGGAAAAGACGGTCATCAGTCTTCTTGCATCCATGTCATCATGATGTTTCAACTACCTGCAAAGATAGCGAAAAGTTCCATAATCCGCAAAACGATACCGAGAAAACTTCCATAATTCACCAAATATTTCTTTTATCGGCTCATTGTCTTCTGCTCCGAAACCTATCAGGAAATGCGAAAAGACCTGCCTCGAAGCCTCAAAGTATCCATCTCTTAAAAGATGTAAAACTATTCATGGGTTTCTTATGAGTATCAGTGAGTTGCAAGCCTGAAATGTCCGATTAGAATAATTGGGGCAGGTACAGAATGTCCGATTAGAATAGTTTTTTGTCCGATTAGCATAGTCCCCTCCCATCGTTTTATCTTTAATTTCGCAACAGAAAAACAGATGAGCTATGACCCAAACAGAAAGAAAAATACAATCGGAAGAACGACGGCGGAAGTCCGATGAGGCACAGCGGTTCTCGGAAGACCGTATGCAGCTGCTCGATACCGTCCGCCAAATGATCGACTTTGAGTTCGAGCGCCGCGGAGTGAAAACCGAGGGCAACCCTCATCCTGAGAATCCCCCGCCCGAGGGCACGGGGCGAGAGCCTCCCGACCGCAAGCCACCCCGCCGCTCCCTCTGGCAACGGCTCATGGGTATCTTTACAAGCAGCCTATTATAATAGGGTATGCAAGGCAAGACAGTATATATCATCCATCCTTTTAATTTAATTCAAGCAAGTATGAACGAAAGACGAACGAAACCGCTCATCCCGCCGCTCAGCGGCAGATGGACAAGAGTAGGTCTCACGGCACTGCTCACCGCAGTCGTCGCCGTCGGCGCACAGGCGCAGACGAATGGCGAAGGGGCTGCGCAGCCACCACGAGACCGGAACAGCGAGCTGCGCACCCGCACCTGGAGCGTCTACGCCCAGAGCGGACTGTCGTGGGCAAGCGACGTGTGGTATCAGAACCTCGATGCCAAACGCAGTTACAAACAGTCGCCCGCCGTGGGCGGCGGCATCGACTTCACCATCCGCCCGTGGGTGCGTGTGGGTGCCGAGTATCTCTGGTCGCGCTACCGCCGTGAGCAGCGCTTCTCCACGCTCGACACCAAGACGATGCCCGTCAAGGTGTATGGCAACTACCTGATGAACTACCACAACGCCAAGCTGGGCGTAGGCTTCAACCTGATGGAGCTGTGGCCGCGCCGCCGCGCACAGTGGCTGAATATCTGGGTGGGCACGGGCGTAGGCTACACCTTTGCCAAGGGCAACGAGTACGGCATCTACATCAGCAACACGCAGACGCAGGGCGGACAGACCACGCCCATCGGCGACGGTACGACCATCGGCAACGACTCGGAGATAACCGTCACGGGCAACGTGCGCACGGCGAACCGCCACGAGAAGTTCAACACGCTCTACGTTCCCGCCTCGCTCCACATCGAGGCCGACGTGAGCCGCCGCTTCACCGTCGGACTGAAAGGCGAGACGGACTGGCTTCTCAATCGCAAGGACATCGCCCCGAAGAACCTCATCTTCGCCCTTGCCACCGTACGCTACAACTTCGTGGCGAGCCGTGCCAAGGTGCAGCGAGTCTACTATGAGGGCGAACTCTCCGCACTCAACGATCGCATGAACGCCCTGCAACGGGACGTGGCAACGGAAAAGGCACGTGCCGAACGCGAAGCGGAAGACCGCCAACGGGCAGAGCAGCAGCAGGCCGAACTGCAACGCCGCCTGACCGACTGTGAAGAGAGACAAGCAGAGCTTCCCGCCACGGTACAGCCCTCGCACTTCGTGCAGTTTGCCCACAACAGCTCCTATATGATCCGTGAGGAGGCCGAACACCTCAAAGCCTTTGCCCGCAGCGTGCGCGGCCATAGGCTTACCCTCGTGGCCGAGGCCAGTACGCCGGGTGCGGACGGCTACAACCAGCAGCTCTCCGAGCGTCGCCTGGCCCGTGTGGTAGAGGCACTCGTAAGGGAGGGCTTCGACAAGGCCGACCTGCACCCGCAGACAGCCATCGGCGAGCGCAACGGCAAGCCTGCCGCCGAAGGGCGCAGGGTAACCATAAAGGTGGAAAAGTAAGCAACAACAAAGTAAACAACCCATTAAAATCATAGTAAGATGAAACGAATCAAATCAATCCTGTTCGCCATCGCGATGCTGTTAGCAACACCCGCGTTCTTCACCTCGTGTCAGGAGGACGCGCCCGAGATCAATTACACGATGAACGTGTCGGTCATCAACGACTTCACCAAGGTGGTGGAGGCCATCAACAACGGCTTCCTGAAAAACGAGGAAGCCATCAAAAAGCTCACCGAGGCCATCGACAAGATGAACGCCGACCAGCAGACCAAGCTGCAGGCCATCATCGACGTACTCAACTCCGTGAATGCCACACTCGAGACCAAGCTCACAGCCATCGAGGCAGCGATGAAGGCGCAGACCCTCACTCTCGAGAGCAAGCTCACCCTCTTGGAGACCGCCATCAAGAACCAGACCCTCAAGCAGGAGGAGATGGCAGGCAAGCTCATCACCGCCATCGAAAACTTGCAAGGCGATATGCAGGAGAAGATAGCAGCCATCGCCGAGGCCATCAACAATGTGAACACCACGCTCCAGAGCAAGCTCGCCCTCATCGAGGCGGCCATCAAGGCACAGACCCTCTCGCTCGAGGCAAAGCTCGCCCTCATCGAAGCCGCCATCAAGGCGCTGCCCGACTACAGCTCGCAACTCGCTGCCATCAAGACGGCCATCGAGAACCTGCCCGACTACGGCGACAAACTCGCTGCCATTGAGGCCGCCATCAAGGCGATGCCGAACTACAGCGACAAATTCGACGCCGTGGTTGCCGCCCTTAATGCGATGAAAACGCAGATTGAGGCACTCGGCACGGGGCAGGCCGACATCGTTACGGCGATCAACAACACGACAGCCGCCATCAACAGCCTCATCGCTGCCGTGAACAGTGGCAACGCCGATACAGCCGCAGCCCTCGCACAGATTATCCAGAAGCTTGAGGAACTGAAGGAGAAGATTGGCAACGGCGGCGGAGGGGTAACACCCCCGACACCGCAGCCCACGATGGAATATGTAGACCTCGGCCTGAGCGTGAAATGGGCAACCTGCAACCTCGGTGCATCGAAGCCGAGCGACTACGGTCACTACTACGCCTGGGGCGAAACAATGGTTAAGGCCGACTACTCATGGAATACCTACAAGTGGGGTACGAAAAGCAATATTACCAAGTATAATAAAGGCGGCAAGACCGTCCTTGATCCAGAAGATGATGTCGCCACCGCCAAACTTGGCACTCCCTGGCGCATGCCGACCGATAAAGAAATCAATGAACTGATCGGCGGATGCACCTGGAAATGGACGAAGAAGGACGGCGTAGAAGTCTACGAGGTGAAAGGCACGAACGGCAACGTCATCTTCCTGCCTGCCGCCGGCTACCGCAAAGGTTTCGAATCCCAAGATATCCGCAAAAGGGGCTACTACTGGTCGAGTTCGCTCAGCGATGTGCCAGGCAGCGTCAACGCCCGCTACCTCATCTTCAATTCGAACGACCAAAACTTGGGCTTCGACGACCGCTGCTATGGGTTCCAGATTCGCCCCGTCCATCCATAAGCTTGCCTCGCCCCCACAGGCATGATGCAATAAGCTGACAATAAAACCTCTCCCTCCCGTCCGCAGCGGCGGGAGGGAATATAAGAACAACGCTCAGCCGCTTAACTATATAAATCAGAATCACAAACAGACATTCAAGACATTACAGACTGAAGAAGGGCATCGGGAACGATGCCGATGACAAGAAACTCATCCTTGTCCTGCCGAACAAGGGCAAGGGCAAGATGACAGAGAAAGAAAAAACAACCAAAAGGAAACAAGACATTGCCACTAACGCCCAAGTCCCCGACACGGCGTTGCTCAGAAAAGAGACTCAACAGGGGGGCATTATACTATCATGGTAAAACTGAACAGAATCATAGCAACAACAACCGCCGTGGTGCTGGCTTTCACCTTTGCCACACCCGCCCAAGCACAGTTTGGCAACATTCTCAAGAGAACCAAAGACGCAGTGAAAGAGAAGGTAAAGGAGAAAGCCACGGAAGCCAAGGACAAGGCGGTGAACAAGGCCATGAACAAGGCAGCCGATGCTGTCAACAACGTCACAGGCACGGACAAGGCAGCCGATGCCGTCGGCAACCTCACCGGCATAGACATGACAGCCGGACAGACCGGGCAGTCCGGGCAGCCGTCGGCAGACATGCCTTACCTCCACGGGAGCAACTTGAGCAAGAGCGGTGCTTACAGCAAGCTCACCAACCTCTACAAGCAGAACTTCAAACCCTCGAAGCAGGCACTTGCCAACGAGCCGTATGCCAAAGACGAGAGCGTGCCGGGCGGCTTCTCGAAGTCGTACAAGCAGATGTATGCCGCCTACGAGCATCTCGACCCGAGGCTCTTCCCGTTGCAGCCCTACTACAAATATCCCAATTTATATGCCCTTGGCAAAGAGCGGCTCATCTATCCGCTTGCCTACTATCTCGATATGATCAAGATGTTCCTCACTGCCCCGATGGGCTATGAAGGCTATGAGAAACTGGGCATCGTGGGCTACGATGCAACGAAGAACCCGGAACTTGTTTCTGCCGACGGACAGAAACTGGCCATGCAGGTGGACGAGCTGTTCCGCTATCCTATGGCGGCACGCTTCTTTGCCGACCCCAATTGCAAGAACTCGGTATGGGCGCTGGGCATGCTCCTTGCCTACGAGAGCACCCGCGTAACGGCGGTGAGGGAGTATGCGGTAAGCGGTAATACCGGAGTGGCCGATGCGAAGGCAGGCCTGATGTTCCCCTACGCCGCAGGGGTATCGCCCTACGACCGCGAGGTGCTGATGCGGGATGTGGCGTGTGTGGCAGTAGACATTAACCTCATTGCCTCGACTGTGAAGGATTTCTATGAAATGGTGGAAACCTCGAAAGAGCCCCATCTGAAAGTATTGTATATGCTTGCCGGCAACGAAATGTACAGGCACATACTGACCCATCATAAAGACTACGAGCGCAACAAGAGCAAGTTCAACACGCAGCTGATGGCTTACACCCGCTACAACAATACGCCCGAATACACAAAGATCGTCAATGAGGCGGTAATAACGCCCGAACCCCCGACAATAGAACTAAAGGCAGGAGCAATGGACAAGCAGCTCAACGCCCAGGTGCTGCGCATAGCGAAGCAGAAAGTGCCGGGCGCGATCCGTGTGGTTGTGACTAACCCAGCGTGGAAGGTTCACTACAACGGCACTGTGCCCACCGACCGCGCCGTGCGGGCATGGGTGGTTTACCGCAACAAGAAGGGCAAGCTCGAAGCCCACGACTACAGCTTCTGTCAGGACTATCAGGGCGGCGGCAAGTATGGGGCAATGCGCTATAAGGGCGTGGGGTTGCAGACGGTATATGTAAAACAGTGATATAAGCCTTTCGAATCGTTCGCGACGGGAAGGCAACCAACATCGCAAAACATTCAACAATAATGAAACGAAAAAATTTCTTTGCGAAAGCGGCAGGAAGGACGCTTGCTCTCGCAGCAACAGTGATGATGATGAGCGCGGCGTTCACCGCCTGCTCGAGTGATAACGACGAGCCGAAACCCGACCCGAAGCCCGAGCTCAAGGCGCAGACTGTGACCATAGACGGCAAGGAGAAGCCCATCCTCAAGGCCGAGTACAAAGACAAGGGCGGCTACAGCCTCTACCTCAACCTCTCGGCCGACGGTAAGGAAAAGGTGGAAATACAATTGAACAAAGCCCAGCACATCACCGGCAGCCCCATCGACCTGACCAAAAAGGAAAAGGAGCACGGCGGGTGGTATTGGGCGGTAGATTACTATAAGTCCGACGGCACCAGCCTCATCAAGACTTATGCCGCCCCCGACGATAGCGACTTCCCCGTCTTCACCACCGGCACACTCACCGTCAGCGGCTCGCCCGAGGGCACCATCAATATCAAGCTCGAGAACGGGCGCGTAAAAGGCGAAGACGGTAAGGAGCACACCCTCACCGCCAACTACAGCGGCACGATGACGGAAATCGGAGGCGGAGGAGGCTCCACGGAAGAATACGTAGACCTCGGCCTGAGCGTGAAGTGGGCCAAGTGCAACCTCGGCGCATCGAAGCCGAGCGACTACGGCAGCTACTACGCCTGGGGAGAGACCGAACCCAAAGCAGAATACACTTGGGCAACCTACAAGTGGATGCAGGCGGGGCAGTCCGACTGGAAGCACATCACCAAGTACACCATCGCCGACGGCCAGACCGAGGGCATCTGGTATGACGCCGGCGGCACCTTCATCGGCGACAACAAGACTACCCTCGAAGCGGCCGACGACGCCGCCACCGCCAAGCTCGGCTCGCCCTGGCGCATGCCGAGCTTTTACGAAATCCAAGAACTGATCGACTACTGCACATGGACGTGGACTATGCAGGACGGCAAGAACGGCTACGAAGTGAAAGGCAAGAACGGCAACTCCATCTTCCTGCCTGCCGCCGGCTACCGCAAAGGTTCCGTACTCAACAATGCCGGTAGCTGGGGCTACTTCAGGTCGAGTTCGCTCTACATAGGGTACAACGACTACGCCAGCAACCTCAACTTCGATTCGGATAGACACGACAAGTACAACTACAGCAGACGCTACCTCGGGTTCTCGGTTCGGCCCGTCCGTCCATAGATTTTTCCTTGCTTCTGTGGGCATAGTGCGCTAATTTGTAATAGAACTTTCGGACATCGTCGCCATCGAGCTGGAACTCCTCGACATGTGTATCAAAGGGCTGCTGCCGACAGCGAAATCCGTCCTTGCCTCTCCTGCCAAGAAGTTCCGCTGGACAGGCAAGGTCGTGGATTTGGTGGAACTGCTCTATGCCCTTGACACCTGCGACTGTATCAACAATGGAGAAATCGGTGTGGAGGAACTTGCAGACGCTTTTTTCCGACATCTTCGGTGTGGAAATCAAGAACTGCTACAACGTCTATATGAACATGAAGCGCCGCAAGGACGACAGCCGCACCTGTTTCCTTGAGACTCCGGGAGAAACTGAATAAACGCATGGTGGAGAGCGACTTGAAAGGCGGGAATTTCAAGAAACGCCTTAATTCCGCAACCTCACTAAACCTTTTTTGTATTGTCGTCAATGTTCATTTAATATGTCATTTTCGTTAAAGAGACGGCCCTTTACGGCTTTTTGTCCGTCATAAGCACATAATTCCCCCTTTCCCCCATGGGGGGAGTTAATGCTTAACCCTCGAAAATATTTGATTCATTGTGTCGTTAAGCAATAGTCCGTTAAATTTTCGCGGTTTGCGAATCTTTCGTCCCTAAGGCAACAGAAATTGTGACAGAAAGAAAACATGATAAGTCTCTGAAAAAGAGCAGATCAAATAACAAAATATAACATAATAAAATCGTCTATCTCATTGAATTTCAGTAACTTTGCAGATGTAAAAAGACAATAAAGTTTATGCTGATAACCAACTTGATTAGCCGATATACGAAGCTCTGCAAAGCAGCATTCAGTGCCGAAGATGGAGCAAAGTTAAGCAAAAGTATTCAGACAAACGTCATGGAAATGCTTTTTCTTTTGATGGTCATCCCAAGGAGATGCAATTTCACGCAGATGGGACGCTATGGCAATCGTGGCGAGCAGTGCTGTCGGCAGACGGCAGAGCGCAGCGTGGACTGGCTTGAGATGAACATGTGGCTGAGTACTTTCGCCTTCAAAAAAGGCAAGGGTCGCAATGCCATCGTCATAGGCCCGAGCTTCATCAAGAAGGCTGGGAAGCATACCCCATACGTGGGTACGTTCTGGTCGGGCTGTGCAGGTGCGGTAAAGCACGGTCTTGAGATCCTCGGCATCGGTGTGATAGACGTGGGCCTGCATGAGTGCATGATGCTGAAGGCTGTGAAGACCACATTGGAGAAAGGCGAGGAGAAAAAAGAGATGAGCCTATACGACTGGTATGCCAAGGTGTTGCAGGACGACAAGGTAACCTTACAGCGTATCTGCAAGGTGCTTGTCGCCGACTCAGCCTTCTCCAAAAGACCCTTCATCGACAAGGTTATGAAGATGGGATTCCATGTTGTGAGCCGCCTGCGTCATGACGCAGCCTTGTTCTACACATGGGACGGGAAACCCACGGGAAGGCTCGGCCGTCCCCGTGTCAAAGGTGACAAGATTGACGTGAGGAACATCGATATGTCCAAAGTCGAAATGCCTGAGCTGGAGGAGACCTCCGGCAAGGCTTATGCGCTCAAGGCATGGTGCAAGTCCTTGCGCAGGGTCGTTTCGCTTGTCATCCACGAGTTGCCTAATGGCAGTCGGCGCTTGTATTTCTGTACGGATGAGAGCATGGACGGACGCGATGTGGTGGAGTACTACACCACACGTTTCCAGGAGGAGTTTTGCTTTCGCGACGCAAAGCAGTTCCTCGGCCTTACAGATTGTCAGGCACGCGACAGGAGAAAACTTGACTTTGCCTTCAACTCTTCATTCACGTCACTCAATGTGGCCAAGATCATGTGCAGGGAACTTGGCACGTCCATCGGTCGACTTAAAGCGCAGATGGTCAATGCCTACTATGCGCAACGAATTATTGACGTGTTCGAGAAAAACCCGAACACGCCTTTAAATAAAGAAAGTATTAATGAGATATTTAGTTTCGATGCTGAAGCAGCATAATATTTAACGGACTATTGATATTATTGGATATCCCATAAAAAATAACCCTTATATTGATTTCTTACATTCTGTTTTTCTGTGCTTGCCCTGCACCTGTACCTTTATACTTACTATTGTGCAGGTTGAATTGATACTTCACAGATAACTGCACATAGCTGCAAGAATAGTTATCGAATTCTGTCCAATTATTTGGTCCAGAATAGAGTGTAAACTTGTTATTGTTCGTGCCAAAGATGTCGTAAACGTAGAAAGAGAGGGTGAGGCGGTCTTTTAAAAGTTGCTTATAGGCTGAGAAGTTGGTGACAAAAGATGCCTTACAGAGATAAGTGTTGGTCTCGCCTCCTCGGGTGTTCGCCTGAAGACCGAGTGAGAGTGTAGCCCATTTGGTTTCGAAAGTGTTGGTGATCTTGAAGTTCGCTAATGGCGCATTAAGGTTATTACCATCGCTAATATCCATCTTATACCATTGTTTTGATAAGTTCGCATTGAACGAAAGTTGATAAATTCCGATCTTAGGTTGTAGTGAAAGATTAAATACAAGTTTATTATAATTAGGCATATTAACAGGATTAAGAATCAAAATGCGAGGATTGTTGTTGTAAGGTGTCGATAGATAAGCCACTTCGTTCTTGAAAAGTTGTACCATAGAGGTGAAAGTTATCCACTTCCAAGACAAAGTATAGCTGATGTTTCTAGTAAAGGTTGGGCGCAAAAGTGGGTTGCCTCCTTCATATGTAAATCTGTTATCGTATTGTATACCAGAACGTAGTTGGCTATAACTAGGACGGCTTACATCTACACCATACGATAATTGCATCTGTGTTCTGCCCACAGGCATTGACAAAGAGAGGGATGGGAAAATATCATTATATTTCTTGCTAGCCTCTTCTTGCAGTACATCATGGTCGTAAAACTTAAAGTTGAGATGTTCGTAACGCAGTCCAGCCTGAACGGAAAGTGGTTCAAACTGGCGTGCATAATCCACCATCATGGCTTGCATGATTTCGTCAATATGATTACTAACATTTTTTACTTTGTTTTCGGGTAGCACTGAATAGTATTCTTTTCGGTTGGTTTTGCTGCCTTCGATACCCCATGACAAAGTACCATTCCATACAGGATAAGACAAAACGAGCTTTGATGCTATGATCCAGTTGTAGGTGCGGCGATGCGTATTTATATCTTCTGTGTGCTTAATAGCGTCCGTCCCCGTGTAGACTTCATGGGTGTTCATAGGCTCTTTCTTACCATACCACATATAGTCTGTATTAAAATCGACACCGAGTTTGCCTACTTTCCCGTAGTAATAGAAGTTACTGCCAAAGTTTTTTGATTGGGCAATTGAATGGTATTCGCTAAAGTTTTTTTCATCCAAAGAGCCATTTTTCAAGAGGGTAACATTGCTTGTACCTTCGCCTCCATTGTAAGCATAACGGTCGTAATACACGCAGGCACCAATCGAGTTGCTATCGTTTAGTAAGTAACTCGCAGATAGTTTTCCATACGGATTTACATTCTTGTAGGTCTGAGCAATGTCGGTTGTCTGTAGCCAAGAGTCGCCTACAAGGGTGTGTTGACGCATTTGTTTATCATCAGGACGCTTATTAATTTCGCCAAAAAGATAGACATTGAAATCCCAATGGGTGGTTTGCTTGCTGATACGCAGCGCATCGATCCATGTCATTTGGCGTTTTTCGTTAAGCCGTGAAGTGATTTGATTGCTGATGCCGAGTCCTTGATTGCGGTTGCGGAGAGTGGTGATTTTCAATACACAGGTGGTAGTTGCTGGATATTTTGCGCCAGGATTGTTAATCACTTCAATATTTTTAATCTCTTCCGGCTTAAGCGTTTGTAACTCGGTAGAACTCTGCATAGGACGCCCGTCAATATAGATAAGCGGTGTTCCACGTCCTAATACAATGATATTTTCGTTCTGAACAGATACCATTGGTACAAGGTTAAGCATCTGATAAACCGAACTTGTCTTCGCAAGGAAGCTGCCTACTACATTAGTTATCATACCTTCGCCCTTCAATCTTGTCTTTGGTAAGGTAGCCTTAACAACAACTTCTTTTAACAATGTTGCATCATAGCCAAGGGCAATGGTCAAAAAAGATTGTCCTGTATAATTTATAAATTCCGTTTTATATCCTATGTACGAAATTTTAAGGATACTACCATCCTCTATTTTTTCTATTTGGAACATCCCTTGTTCATCACTCACTGTCCCTCCAAGGAGTGTGGAATCTTTCCCAGATAACACAGCTATATTAGCAAATGATAGAGGGCAGTTATTTTCATCGGTAATATTACCTGAGATACACTGAGAATTGGCTTTTATGCATGAAAGCAATATTAAAATAAATAATAGTACCTTTTTCATTTCATTTAATTTTATCTATTAGACAATTATGGGACTTTGCGAATATACCATTTTCTACAGTATAACTTTTTATTCTGCAATTCCTCATGCTACAAGCTGAATAACATCCTCTACGCCGAAAGCACCTTGTACTTGTGCGAGTTCTGCTTTTGAAAGCAGTTCTGTTTCTTTTTCATTTTGATAACGTTTTAATTAATAAATAACGATAGTCGACATCCCCGTTTTGTCTTTTGACAATGCAAATATATTTATATCTCCAAATTATATCGTTACACTTTTGTGTAATTCTGAATTTGTTGTCTGGAATATTACACAAAAGTGTAATCATGCAGCCTTACAAAGTTCACCATACTTAGAAAAGAAGCCCATAATACCTCTTTTACTGGAACATACAGGAACGGTCTCAGATGTCAGGTAGTCGATGGATTTTCCGATTTGACGTGTACCAAATCCCAATACCTTCATTACTTTCAATAGTTTGCTGTCAATCTCTGCAATCATATAGCTGTACTTGTCCTCCACTATCGGCTTTACCGCTAATGCCATTAACCGCTTGAACAATGTCAATGTTGATATTCCCGAATCCTTTGCAACGGCAAAGCGTCCGATATGCCAAAAATTATATTTACTTTCCTGGTGAATAGCATTCAGTGGGTTTATCCCATATATTTTTTCGATAGGAAGAATCTTGTGTTTATCCCAATGAAAACTCCTGATGCAGCCAATTATATTCCCAAAGGCATCCCTTGCAATATAGATATGAGATTTGTTATCATACAGATATTCCTCTTCTTCAAGCACTGATTTGATGTCTTCATTTACTTCTTTCTCTGTAAATGAAGATAAGTGATGAGAGTAATTTTCCTTGACCACAAACTGTGCTATTTCCAACAGACTCGTTTTGTCTGCCATGAAGATAGCGTAATCCTTAAATGTTGCAATCTGTTTTTCCATAATGCTTTTTGTTTCTTGATTTATATGGCAAAAATACTCCTTATAGAAATATCACCTATTACACTTTTGTGTAATTTGGCATTTCTCTCTTTGTTTTTTACACTTTTGTGTAATATTTTTGCGGTATTCCACATTAAAAATGTACTTTTGTAGTGAAATATATCAGAGGACCTCAGCACGTTTAGCATATATGACAGACATAAAAGATTTCTTTATAGCATCGAACACCGTGCGTAATGCACCAGATTACGATTCAAATGTATTGTCAACATTGATTCATACAGTAGAGGCTTTTGCACGTGTAACCTATCAAAGCGTTTACCTGATAGACTATTATAAGCAGGAATTTCTTTATGTGTCGGACAATCCTTTGTTTCTTTGTGGTCATACAGCAAAGGGGGTGAAGGAATTGGGGTATAGTTTTTATTTGAAATATGTACCAGAGGAAGAACTAAAAATGCTTGTTGAGCTGAACAAAAGTGGTTTTAAGTTCTTTGATACTTTCGACAATGTTGATAAATACCAATGCTCCATGTCCTATCATTTTCATCTGAAGAGTGGAACAAAAAGTAAGTTGATTAATCACCAGCTTACTCCCATTCTATTGACAGATGAAGGCAAGATATGGATTGGTATGTGTGTCGTATCACTATCTTCACATAAAACAGTGGGACATGTAGAGTTCCACAAGAATGGGCTCAGAAACTATTGGAAATACTCTTTCGAGGGGCATCGGTGGAAAGAATGTGATGGAATATCACTCAAAGAAGAAGAACTTGAAGTGCTACGGTTGTCAGCAGCAGGGCTTACCATGACGGAAATTGCGGACAGAATGTGCCGTTCGTTAGATTCTATCAAAACCTATAAACGCCACGCCTTTGACAAATTAGGCGTGACGAATATCACCGAAGCTATTTCAAGAGCTACCTTAAACAAACTCTTCTGAAAAAAATAACTTAAGGCAAAAGCGAAGAGAGATAGAATTTAGGAAAATAGTTTACAGGTTTTCCTGTAGCAAGATTGTACATTGCCGTTGTACACAATCCTGCTGCAATCCATGATGCTATGGACAGTTGTGGAGGTGGAAGCATTTCGCTTTCCTTTTTATATTGGGTTACAATTTTGTCTAACCATTCTTTAGGTTGATTCCAAAAAGCCCCGTGTCCGGTAACATACTCAGCTACCTTTAATTCAAATCCCTTTGGCTCTTCAGTCAGTTCAGATAAAGAATGCCCCAATGGGTCTACAACCGTAACAAAGCCGGCCCAACCAAAGTTGTATGGGTGCAGTACTGGGATTTTCCTTTCTTTGCATATTTCATCAAAGACGAATGGAGTTTTATCCTTAAAGTCCAATGCATTGATGGCTACATCATGCTGATTCAGCATCTCTTCGATGTTATCAGGAGTCAAGGACTTTGTATGAAAGTCTATCTGCGCATTGGGATTGATATTTAGCAAACGTTCAGCCAAACACTCTGCTTTGTATCTGCCAATATCATTCTCCGTATAGTTCTGCCTGTTCAGGTTGCTTCGCTCTATCTTGTCTCCATCAACGATGGTGATATGTTCAAAACCAAATCTTAAAGCACATTCAGCGATAATGCTGCCTATACCTGCACCACCAAGGAATATTTTATAATCCTTTATGATGCTTTGTTCTCTTTCGCTCACATAGAGCCTGTTTCTGCTGTATCTTTCTTCCATAATGAAATAATTATTTTAGGCAAAAGTAGATGTAATAAAGCATATATACTCTACACAAAAGTGTAATAATCAATTACATTGTTGATTATTTTAGATTTTATAACATATTCAGAAGAGAACATGTTTGCTACTCCTTATAAGTAGGTCGTAAGAATTAATTTATACTAAGCTACATGGGTAAAACTGATTTTGAGTCCAGATCCGATTGCCGCCAAGGCCCTGTTTGTGGCATAGAGCAGGGTGTCTGTGTAGAGATAATCCACAGGTCTGAACCACTTCCCCTTGAGGATGCGCCAAAGAGTCTCGGCAATATTGAGATGCGGGCTATAAGGAGGAAGAAAGAAAAGGAACAGCCCCCGCTTCTCCCATACGGGGCGAAGTTCCCGCATAAGCCTGCACCTGTGTACACCTGCGTTGTCAAGGACCACGAAGGTCCTTCTGCTGATACGGAGCGACATACGGTCAAGAAAGTCAGCGACCTTGTCTGCGGTCATGTTCTCTTTCGTAGTGAATCCCTCATATCTGTTCCTGCGGTCTATCATACCGAATATATTGAGCCGGAAACCTCTTTCACAGGGGATGTAGACATCTTCACCGCGGAACTGCCATCCGTATGGCACATATCCACCCGTGCAGACATGACTCTCATCACCATAGTAAAGGTCTATGAGACCGTCTTTTTCCTGTTGTACGAGTTCTTGCAGCTTCTCGCTCTTGTAGACATAGAGCTGCGCGAGGGTCTACCCTTGGGACGTTTCCTTATACGTCTATATCTCGCGCCAATGCGGATAAAAAAGCCCGGAAGGTACTTTCGCTCGCTTTCTTGCCGGAAGCCTGCTGCCAGGCTTCCTTCGCTTTTTTCACGCTCTGCCTGTCGTTCTCGATAGCTCTGCGTACCGCATCTTCGTCAGAACTGTCCATTATCGGCTTCCGACCCCGCCCGGGACGTGTAGCTAGACCCTTGACACCTTCACACTCGAACCGTCTCACCCATGAGTTCACTGATATGTGTGTCATTTCTGTCTAAATCCCGACTTCTTTTGATGTCAGGCCATTGGATTTCAACAGTATGGCACGGCAACGCATACGGAAGGAATGGCTTTTGCCACGGCGGAAGCCCTCCTCCAACTGAAGACGCTCTTTGTCTGTCAGTTCTATAATCTTGATCTTTCCGATAGTTGTACTTCTTTTATATGTTCGCACAAAGGTACGCAAAAAAATATGATATAAAGTGTTTTTCAACATCTACTTATCAAAACCATGGGCGGACTCTTTTCGGATATGGAGGACGATCTCAAGGCACTCACGTTATGGAAGCGAGTCCTAGCCTGTATCGAACGCATTCTTCGCGTTTTAGGAGAAACACTTGGGATGACACCCCGACACCTTCTGGCAACGATCAGCGGCAATGACAACGAGATGGTCAAAATCCTTGTAACGGCGGAAGCATTGGAAAATGGGATGAAGTATATGGACAGACTGCATAACTTCTATTAGCCATGCGTTAAAACTCAATGGATACGGGGGACGACAGCCAAAGTAAATGAGAAAAGCCAGTGTTTTAAGGGGTGGGAAACTTTAATGGATCACTTTGTTTCTTCCGTTAAAGCTATACGAAAAGCATCCACGCATTGAACGGAAGAAACTGAAAAAAGCCAGTGTGAACAGCAGACGGTTCACACTGGCTTTTTGCCTTTTATTAATATTCTGTCTTGTCGGTCTTTGCTGTCCATTGTTCAAAGACCTTTATCGCTTCACTGCGCAGGAGTATTTCCGACGGCTTTTTGCGATGCTGCGGTTCCAGTTCTATTTCCTGATAGATGAAGTCGTCATCGAACCCGATGGCGGCAGCGTCCTTGCGGTCGTTGGCATAGTAGATCTTGTCGAGGTGCGCCCAGTAGATCGCTCCCAGGCACATCGGGCAAGGCTCGCAGGAGGTATAGATTTCGCATCCGGTGAGGTCGAACGTATGCAGCTGGTGGCAGGCCTTCCGGATGACGGAGACCTCCGCATGGGCTGTCGGGTCGTTGTAGATGGTCACGCCATTGCTTCCCTCGGCGATGATTTCGCCATTGCGGGCAATGACAGCGCCGAACGGACCGCCGCCGTTGCGCACACTGTCGGCGGAGAGCTTGACCGCCCTCCGCATTAATTCTTCTTTCGTCATATTGTAGGATTGATGGTTTGTTATTTTTTCTTGTCGTGTATCTGCTTGTAGAAATGGCTGAACACTTTGTGGAGTTCCGTCTCGCAGTCTATCGTCTTGCGGATCACTTCAAGGTTCTTTGCATTCGGCGAACCGGGAATCCACAGCCGCAGGTATCCCGTCCGTCCGTATTTCTCCCTCATGTGTCTCTGGAAACGTTCCCACATCTGCTCCTCGTTCATCTCCGGGTAGTTCTCGAAGCCGAAGAGGACGGCACGTGAGAATACCACATCCGGCTCAAGGTCACGGTCGGCTTCAGCGACGATCTTCCCATAGATGCTGCGTGGCGCGCGTGAACTGCTGGCGCGGTGGTCTTCGACGGCCTCCTTCATGATCTTCAGCTGTTCGGCGGAGAACCATCTGCGGAGCCGTGCATCGGCCATGAGGATCTTCCCGCCGGTGAGATGGTGGATGGCACGCGGCCCCTTCATGCCCAGGTCGTGGTAGGCTGCGATGACATAGACCATATTCACATCGGCACCTGTGACGGCCGCCAGTGCCAGAGAGTTTCTGATGACCCGCTGGACATGGCCGAGCCCGTGGCTCTGCCCGAAGGCATTGTAGCGCGGCAGTATCTGAAGTTCCACAAAGGTCATTATTTCGAGGTTGGGTTGAGGCATGATGAGAGGAGATAGGAGGTGATAGGCGGGGATAAGCGATGATAAGCGGGGATAGGCGGTGATGAGAACGAGGATAGGGGCGTGGGGCTTTAGGAGATGAGGATGAGGAGGGCGGTTGAGAGTCCGTAGACGAACATATTGCGGGCAGTCTGTGCGAGAATGATGTTCAGGTCTCTTCCTTGCTTTATCCTCATCATGAGCGCACTGGTTTTCCCATGGAGAATCCCGTAAGGTGCATAGAGAACCAGTGTCAGGATACAATAGAGAAATCCATTCTCTCTCCCGACGAACAGGAGGTTGTACATCAGCAGGATCCCCAGGACACCCAGCCATTGATACAGCTTCTCCGTCCGCCTTTCCCCTAAGCGTACGACGAGTGTCCGCTTTCCGTCCCTCCGGTCATTGTCCCGGTCGCGGTAATTGTTGACCACAAGGAGGGTGTCGATGACCAGACCGCAGGCCAGCCCCGACAGGATCACGTCTGCGCAGACTGCCTGAAGATGATCGGGAAGAATCACATAGGTGGTGAATGTCACGGGGACAAAGCCGAAGAAGACAAGTACCAGCACGTCGCCCAGACCGAGATAAGAAAAGAATGTGGTATAGAGAAAGGCGAAGAGGACACAGGCAGCCCCTACGCCGATCATTTCCCAGCCGCCGTAGAAGACAAGCGGGAGACCGGCCATGCAGGCAAGAAGCGATGTGACGGCAAGGCCGGTACGCATCGCCGGGAGCGTGATCCAGCCTTCCGAGCAGGCCCGTCTCGGTCCCATCCGTGTCGCACGGTCATCATTCCCCCTCACACAGTCGAAGTAATCATTGATGAAGTTTGAGTCTATCTGCATCAGGAAGGCGAAGAGGAAACAGAGGACGGCAGGGACAATGCGGAATTGTCCGCTCCCCCCGATCTTCCAGCCCCATGCTGTCCCGATCATCACCGGCACCATGGCTCCCGTGAGCGTCTTGGGACGTGCGGCGAGTATCCATGCCGCAAGGCTGTTGGTCTTTATGTTGTTTTCTGAAATCACTTTATGGTACGAATATCTTTCCTCGGAAATCATCTTATTATATAATGTGTACGGATCAGTTGAAGAAGTTCCAGCTGATGCCGAACCTGAACACCCGCTGGTTCAGGGGATAATGCGGCGTATAGAAATAGTCGCCTCCATCCCCGCTGTTCACGTGCGTGAACATCACGAAGAACCGGGTGTGCTGGAGCTGGAAGTTGGCATAGGCGTCGAGTACCGGATAATTCCCGATTTTCGTACGGCTTGCTTCCGTCTCCTGTATGCCGAAGGAACCGATTCCCGGGATGTACTCCGGCGCATAATAGTCCGTGAAGTAGCGGCCGTCCACACCGAGGTCGACATCCAGCACCCGGGCGATTCTGAACCGTATGAAGAGGTTGCTGTAGGCATTGAACACAGGGAGCGGAAGGATGTCGTCCTTGCTCGACTTCTGCACGGTCAGCACGTTCTGCCAGTTGAGGATGCCCAGCCGCAGGTCCTGCCGGAGCTGCAACGTGAGCAGGCTGACAGGACTCCCCGACTGACGGACGTTCAGCGCATTGTGCTGTACAAGATAGCTGTCGCCGCTCTTCACCCGGTCGTTCTGGATTCCGAAATAGGTGTAGTTCTTCAGCACATCATAGCCCACACGCAGCCGCGTGCGTGTCTTCTTCAGGAAGAACTCGCCGAGCAGGCGCGAATGGATCTGCTGGTCGAGCTGCTGCTCCCACCAGTAATGCTTGCCGTGGAACTGCTCCATATAGAAAGAGGCGGCGGAACGGTGCAGGAACGCCGTGGCAGCCAGCTGTACCGTGTCGCCCAGAAGCGGGAAGCCGAGGTCGGCGTGACCGTCAAGATGGAACTGTCCGGCTCTGTCCCCGGCCAGCCATGCCTCTGCACTGATGTCATAATGGAACGTGCGCCCCAGTGTCTTCAGCAGCTGCCCGCCGACCGACACGTCATGCCGGTTCCACTTCTCCTCTCCGGCAAAGAAGGCGGCGGAGCTTCCTGCTGGAGTCGCCATGACGGGCAGCTCATAGTGGCGCAGCTCATGTGATACAAACGCCTTCAGCCCGGCCTTCGCCCATTTGTTGAATCCCTCCAGCAGGGCTACGGCAAACGTGTTCTTCAGCGACCAGTGCTTTGTACGGTCGTAGATGGAGTCGTTGGCCGTCGTTCCGTAATTGAAATAGTTCTGTGCATAAAAGTCCTTCGGGGTGTTGTAAGCCTGGTAGATGCGGCGGTAATTGTCGAAGCGGACCGTATGGATGAAACTCGTCACGGGCACATACTCCGTCTTCATCCACTTCTCTGTAGAGTCCTTTGCCTGCGCGTCCCGCCGCCTGAGGTCGGCCATCTGCAGGGAATCTCCCAGGTCGACCGTCACACGGTCGCCGGTTCCGGCACTGTCTGCCGCCTGCCGTGCCTGCGACACGTCGCCGGCTATCGCGGCATCCTCCGGCCGCCCCGACGAGCGTTTCTCCCGGTCGTATGCCTCTTCGTCGAAATCGTCGCCGTTCGCCTTCGCACGGCGGCGTGCCTTTTCCTTTGCCCGTTCCTCTTCCTGTGCTTTCTGCGACTTCAGGGCAAACTGCTTCGCCTTGATTTCCTCGGCCGTCATCGGAACCTTGCGGAAGAATCCCAGACTGTAACGGTGGTTGAAGAAGACGTGCTGGTTGTCGTTCCGGTTCCAGTTCTTCTGCAGGATCGTCGGAATCTCCTCCTCGCTGTATGAATCATTGAACGACTCCGGATGCGTGATATAAGCGTCATTGGCGATGCCGCCGTTCTCCGCCACCTTCTGATGGTTCAGCGACAGCAGCAGATGCGCCTGATACCGCTCGCCGAGATAGCTTCCCCACATGGAATAATCGAAGAGGGACGTGCTCTGGTTGCTGTAATACCCGCGTCCGTAAAGATAATCGAACTTGAACCCGAAGCCCCATTCCTTCCCCGCATTGACTGCAAAGAGAGCCCTGAAGCGGTCTTCTCCATTGGTCCTGTTGCCTGCCGTGTTATAGGTGAGGATGGTGATCGGCGACAGCGTGGAGGTAAACTGGAAATCGCCCGGCTGCACGATGAACATGTCATACGGATCGAGGAAAAAGAACTCCGATGCCGGCCGGCGGTCGACGAAGATACGGCTCTGCCGGGGAGATCCGAGGTTGCCCAGGGTGTTGTACGACCCGTACAGACCGGTGTTGAGTCCGGCATTCATGAACATATACGAGAGCGTATCGGGTACGGCAGGCCTGCGGTCGCCGAAGCGTTCGTCTATCGTCCATACTTTCATGCCGCGCGGAATCTCCTTGTGCTGGCTCTGTATGGAGTCCGAACGCCCCGTCTTCCGGCCGTTCCGGATGCCGTCTGCGGCAAACGTGCCGTCGTCGGCCGTGTTGTCCAAGACCTGCGCCACTGCCGCATGGGACACCAGCACGAGGAGGACGAGCAAAGAAACAAATCTCTTCATCTAACGGATAAAACGGAGTAGGCACTCGACGATCTTGAAGACCATCGCTGCAAGAATGATGACTGTGCCGGTCGTGGTGGTGTCGGCAAGGAAGTAGACCGCCACTCCCACGACCGCACCCAGCATAAAGATGATGTTAAGCCACTGCCGGATGTGCAGGAATCTGTCTGCCGGCTCACGTCTGTGCATGCGGTGGTCGGGCCGGCGCGCCGTACTGTTCTGTATTTCCATTATCTATGTTTAATGTTTTAAAACGGGGAGCATTGAAAAGACACAGACCCGCAGGCGGCAGGCCTTCAGCCGGTCTTCTTTCTGGGGAACGGGCACTGCTGGCCGCGACCGGCTCCGTCGTCGTCGCAGTCCCATCCTGTCCGTCCGCCTCCTGCTCCTTACTTCAATGCCTGGCAGAAGCCCTCAAAGATGCTGTTCTTGCGGTCGACCGTAGCACGGCGGAATTTCCCTGACACGGGCAGAAGGCGTGTCCGCTTTTTGTTCACGGCATACTTATCGGTGATCCACGTCTCTGCGGCAAAGTTCGACACGTTCCCCTGGACATCGTACTTGTAGGTCAGGCGGTTCATCGTCAGCATCGCCTGTCCCTCGCGGCATGCCACCTGGAGCACGTAATTGAACTGTGTGTAGTCCAGAGAGAGGAACGATGAGGAGAAGATCAGCTTCTCACGGACGGTCGCCACAATGCTGTGTTCCTTCTCGTTCACCAGAGCCACCTTGCTCCCCTCCAGCTGGTTGTCGGACTGTGTAAGTTCCGTAAGGTAGGCGAAGGCCTTGCGGTAGAGCTCGTCGGCCGATGCATCGGGCACACTGACGCACTCGGTCCAGATCACCTGACCGCCCGCCTCGGGGACCGTCCCCGGCTGAAGATAGAAGTCCTTGCTGTCTTTCTCTTTTAAGTCCGCCGTATTCTTCGTGCGTCTGGCAGCCGGAGCCGTCGGGACGGTCCATGCCGCCGGGTTCTCTTTCTCCGCGGCGTTCCCGTCCTCCTTCGCCCCGTCCTTTGCGGCAGGGACGGCCTGCATCTTTCCGGCAGCCTCGCTGACTGCCGCAGCTTCCCGCTTCAGCCGTTCGGTTTCGGCCTTCGTCTCGGCGATTTTCCTTCTTATTTCCTTCTCCTTCGCTTCGGCCTCTGCCTTGGCGGCATTCTTCTTGGCGGCATTCTCCTTGGCCTCTGCCTCCGCCTTGGCTTTGGCTGCCTTGGCCGTTTCCAGGGCTGCCTTGGCCGCCTCCAGCTGCCGCTGCGCCTGTTCCAGCTGCTGTTCAGGGGTGAGCGTGGCCTGTGCGAGGGCCATCATGGGCAGGCACACGAACAGGAATATCAGGGTCTTCTTCATTGTCTCAAACTTTAACTGGATGATTAACTAATCAGCAAAGATACAAAATAATACTTGCTCTATCAAGACTTATAAATTCTTTTAACGTTTTCTTGGCAAAGTCCTGCACCGCACGGTCTCTACTTTGCCTCCAGTTCTTTCTGCAGACGGATGATTTCGTCACGGTACTGTGCAGCCTGCAGGAAGTCGAGGTCCTTTGCCGCCTGTTTCATCAGGGCTGTCGTATTCTCGATGCTCTTTTCCAGCTGCGCCCGGCTCATCTTCGCAATGACCGGGTCGGCTGCGAAGAGCATGCCGTCGCCCGGCTCCACGTATGCCCGGGCGGTTCTCCTTGCGGCGGAGTCGGCCGGTGCGGCAGCGTTCCCCTCGCCGCCGGTCGGCAGTGTTCCTTTGATGGCCCTGACGATCTGCTTCGGCGTGATGTGGTGTTCCTCGTTGTATTTCAGCTGCTTCGTGCGTCTCCGTATGGTCTCGTCGATGGTTTTCTGCATGCTCTCCGTGATGTTGTCGGCATACATGATGACCTTCCCGTGTACGTTGCGCGCTGCACGTCCCGCCGTCTGTGTCAGACTCCTGTGGCTGCGGAGGAAGCCCTCCTTGTCGGCGTCGAGGATGGCAACGAGCGATACTTCGGGCAGGTCCAGTCCCTCACGGAGCAGGTTCACCCCCACCAGGACGTCATAGACGCCGGCCCGGAGATCGTTGATGATCTTGACACGGTCCAGGCTCGCCACGTCGCTGTGGATATAGGCCGTGCGTATGTCGTGGTTCAGCAGGTATTCCGTCAGCTCCTCCGCCATCCGTTTGGTCAGTGTCGTGACGAGCACGCGCTCTTCCTTCTCGGCACGCACGACGATCTCGTTCATCAGGTCGTCTATCTGGTTCTCCGAGGGGCGCACGTCTATCTCCGGATCGAGCAGCCCCGTAGGACGGATAAGCTGTTCCACCACGACCCCTTCGGACTCCTTCAGCTCGTAGTCGGCCGGCGTGGCCGACACGTAGATCACCTGATGGATAAGGCTGTGGAACTCCTCGAAGCGCAACGGACGGTTGTCGAAGGCGGCCGGGAGGCGGAAGCCGTACTCCACGAGGTTGGTCTTGCGGGCACGGTCGCCGCCGTACATGGCGGAGATCTGCGGTACGCTCACGTGGCTCTCGTCGATGACCATCAGGTAGTCCTTGGGGAAGAAGTCCAGCAGACAGTAAGGACGCTGCCCGGCCTGCCTGCCGTCAAAATAGCGTGAGTAGTTTTCGATACCCGAGCAGTGCCCCAACTCCTTGATCATCTCCATGTCGTATTCCACACGCTCCTTGATGCGCTGTGCCTTGATGTTGTCGCCGATGCCCTTGAAGAAGTCCACCTGCTTCACCAGGTCGTCCTGTATCTGGCGGATGGCGCTCTCGGTCTGCTCCTTGGAGGTGACGAAGAGGTTGGCAGGGTAAATCTCGTAATCGTCAAAGGAGGCGATGCGGTGGAAGTCGACCGAGTCGACTTCCTCTATGGTGTCTATCTCGTCGTCCCACCACGTGATGCGCAGCACGTTGTCATTATACGCCATGGCGATGTCCACCGTGTCGCCCTTGACGCGGAAGTTGCCGCGCTGCAGGTCAATGTCGTTGCGCATATAGAGGGCATCCACCAGCCGGCGCAGGAAGTCGTTGCGGTCGACGGTCTGCCCTTTCCTGACAGGAATCACATTCTCCTTCATCGCCACAGGTGCTCCCATACCGTAGATGCAGGAGACGGAAGACACGACTATCACGTCCTTCCGGCCTGACAGCAGCGAGGAGACGGCAGACAGGCGCAGCTTGTCGATCTCGTCGTTGATGGCAAGGTCCTTCTCGATGTAGGTGTCCGTCGTCGGCATATACGCCTCCGGCTGGTAATAGTCGTAATAAGAGACGTAATATTCCACGGCGTTGTCGGGGAAGAAACCTTTCATTTCCTCGTAGAGCTGGGCCGCCAGCGTCTTGTTGTGCGAGAGGATCAGCGTCGGTTTGTTGACGTCGGCAATGACATTCGCCACCGTAAACGTCTTTCCCGACCCCGTCACGCCCAGCAGCACCTGGCTCTTGTCGCCGCGCTCCAGTCCGTCCGTCAGTTCGCGGATGGCCTCCGGCTGGTCACCGGTCGGTCTGTATTTCGATGTTAACTTGAAATTCATATCTATGTTCCGGGAAAAACAATCTTTGTCTGCAAATTTACACAAAGACTGTGATTTATAAGCCAGTTGGATAAAGAAAATGTTTTTTTTCTTTGGAGGAGGCGCAGAAACCAGAGACGGTCCATCGCCAGGAAGTCTGCGTAGTGTCATCGGCACGACCGGTGTTTACCATCGGCACGATTCTCATCAGGCATCAGCACACCGGCAGGAAGGAATGGCCGGCTGCGGCGGGAAATGCCTGCCGGACAGGCTGACACCGAATCCTGGGGCTCTTGTCCCGCAGGCCGGTCGGAGACAGCCCGGCAGTTGCAGATGGTGGAAATGTGCCGCGACCGTGCTGTACCCTGTTGAAATACGATAAAAAATCGGTTTCCTACTTTCTTTATAATATATTTTCACTATATTTGCACCGCGGATGGGCATCTTCCTTCTTATAGTCCCTTCCGTAGATAAAAACTATGGCAGGAGACGTGAAGTGTCCGTTGCCCCCCTCTGACAATGTTTGCAAACAACCAAAAACCAAAATGAATATGAAGAAAAAGAAGTTACTGGGCTGCCTGTTCTTAGGCGCTACATTGGTATTCACGGCTGTCGGCTGTGGTTCTGACAACGATTCCCCCGCCCCCAAGGAGCGTCCGGAAGGGCCTGTCCTGACGCAGGAACAGCAGAAGCAGCAGCTGGACGCCACCGCCAGGAAGTTCATGAGCAGCATCCATCCCGATGATTTCAAGGTGCTGGACGAGATAGCCTACTATGTCAATAAACACTATCTGGACGACCAGAGCGTGGAGCCGTTGAACAAATGGGCGAAAGGCATCCTGCAGTCGATGACGAAGACCATCGCCACCGGACAGCCGGGCTACACGGAGTATGCACGGATCATTGATGCGACGAAGTACAGAGGCCGCTTCGAGCATCAGGGCTACAAGTGGGTGCGTACGAAGGACTCGCAGAACCTTGAGTTCCTGTTCCGCGACCAGGAGGGCAACGACTGCCTGCTCGCCTTCACGGTCAGCGACAAGGCGAAGGAGGTGAGGTCGGAGTTCTTCAACAGCGAGGACACCGAATATGTCCCGGGGGCATCGGGATACCCGGGGTACACGGAAAGGACGAAATACAAGAACACCGTCATGGTGCCGGAGGACGTGCGGATGACGCTGCAGCAGGGCGGCAGGCAGCTGCTGTCCACCGACATCCACACCGACCTGACCACCTCCGGCGACCTCAACCTCGCCGTAGACCAGCTGGCATTCACCTGCAAGACCGTCTTCCAGAAGTACGAGGTCATCGTACACCGTGCCTTCTACAAAGGGCCGGGCGATGCCGAGGCCGGTGTCGAGCTGAAGGCGGACGGGAAGACCCTCCTCGGTGCCAAGGCCACAGGGCACGGGCTGGTCAGCAACCGGGGAGTTGACAACGTGGGCAGTGTCGACGTTGCTGCCGACGTCCTGGGCGAGCTGCAGGTAAAAGGAAAGTGCTCCAACGGCAGCCGGCTGGCCGAGATCATCGACAGGATGGAAAAGGACAAAGCCGTCTATACCGATGAGACCCGCTTCAAGAAAGAGGTGGCCGATGCCAACAGCCTGCTCGACGTGAACGTCTATTACAACTATGCCACGAAGCCTTCGGCCGGTCTGCTGCTGGGTGCGATGAAGACTGTGGACGACTACAGCGGGCGTGCTGAATGGTTTTCCAATGCGCAGATCAAGTTCACTGACGGCACGACCTATGCTGTCGACGACTATTTCAGCCGGAAGAACTTCGCCGGGGTCTTCAAGGAAGCCGGCGATATGATCAACGCCTTCAAACGTCTTTTCAAGTTCTGACGCCGACGGATCATGGCAGGAGGAAGACCTGCCTGTGAGTCGAGGACATGTCCTGGGAATCCGGCAAAGGAGATTCCCAGGATTTGTCTGTGCCTTGTGATGTAACCTCACTGCCCTGTATGAACCCATCCACCGATGATACGATGCGTATCTGTTCCATCCGTCCGAAAGCCGGCAGACTGCTGCTTTCCCTGCTCTGCTCCCTGCTCTTCACGCTGCCTGCCCATGCACAGGAAGCCGACACGGCAAGGGTAAAGGAGCTGCAGGGCGTGGAGGTCGTCGGCCGGCACGTGACGGGGAAGCTGCGGCACGACAGCCTCGGAGGCATGAGCCTGGACCTGTCGTTCCTCGACGATATGCCGCGCATAGCCGGCAATGCCGACCCGATACGCTACACGCAGCTGCTGCCGAGCGTGCAGACCAGTTCCGAACTGGATGCCGGCCTGTATGTCCAGGGCTGCGACAATGCGCACAACGGGGTCAGCATCAACGGTGTCCAGCTGTATGATGTCCAGCATATTCTGGGCATCTTCTCCGTCTTCAATCCCTCCCACTATTCCCGCCTGCTGTTCGCCGGTTCGGCCTTCACCGCCTCGGCAGCCAACCGTCTCGGCGGTTTCGTCGATATGCAGCGGCCGGACACGCTGGCAGGAAGGGTGAAAGGCGATCTGTCCGTCGGCCTGATCTCGTCGCAGGGAACGCTCCGCCTGCCCCTCGGAGGGAAGTCCGAACTCATCCTGTCGGGCCGCGGGGCCTACATCAACCTGCTCTACGGACGGTGGCTGAAGGTGGAAGAGTCCGCCATCCGGTATTCGTTCTGTGATGCCAACGTCACGTGGCTGTACCGCCCCGATGCGCGCAACACCCTGTGGCTGGACTTTTACGGCGGCAACGACCGGATGGACTATCAGGAAGACGGCGAGAAATATGACGCACGCCTCGGCTGGGGCAACCGGATGGTCTCGATGAACTGGGAGTGGAAACGGCGGGGATTCGTCCTGCGCCAGACGGCCTATATGACCCGCTACGGGAACCGCTTTTCCATTGAACGGCCGGACTTCCGCCTGCGTATGCCGTCGGGCATCACGGACTACGGCTACAGGCTTTCGCTGCGGCGGGGCAGATGGACTGCCGGCACCGACTGGGCGCTGCACAGCATCCGTCCCCAGCAGCCTGAGACGGAAGGAGAACGGCAGACGACGACCCTGTCGGCCACCCGCCGGCACAGCACGGAGGGTTCGCTGTGGGCAGACTGTAAGTTTGCCGTTGCCCGGAACATGGAGCTGCTGGGCGGACTGCGCGCAAACGTCTACACGATCCGCCGTTCCGCCTTCTTCAGTGCCGACCCCGTCCTGTCGCTGCTGTGGACGCCGGGGTACGGACAGTTCCGCCTCACGGCGAACGTGAAGCACCAGTACCTCTTCCGGACCGGCCTCTCCGCCGTCAACCTGCCTACGGACTTCTGGCTTCCGGCCGATGAGCGGCTGCGTCCGCAGTATGCCTATGGGCTTTCGGGCGAATACCGGACAGACCTCATTCCCGGGCGGCTGCAGCTGTCGGCCGGGCTGTATTACAAGCGGCTCTATCACCAGACAGAATACATCGGGACACCCTTTGAGCTGATATACGGCGACTACGACTACCGCAAGAACCTCATCAGCGGGAAGGGAGAGAACTACGGACTGGACCTGATGATAGAGAAACGCACCGGCCGGCTCACGGGCTGGATGAGTTATTCACTGGGCCGGGCACTGCGCAGATACCCCGGCCGGTTCAGCGGGACCTTCCCGGCCGGTCACGAGCGCATACACGAGTTCAATGCCGTGGCCACGTGGAAGGCCGGGCGCAGATGGTCGTTCGGGGCCACGCTGGTATGGGCGGGCGGTACGCCGTTCACCCCGCCGAGCTATTTCTACCTGCAGAACGGAAACCTCCTGTCGCAGTTCGGCGACTACAACAGCGGCCGTCTGAGCACCTACATCCGCCTGGACGTGTCGGCGACCTGCCAAATCAAGGTACACGGCGGCCGGGAAAGCGGTCTGAACTTCTCCGTCTACAATGCGAACTGCCGGCACAACGACCTCTTCTGGCGGCTGAAGTTCAACGACGGACAGTATTATTATGCGCCGCTGCGCCCGCTCCCGAAGAAGCTGCCTTTCCTGCCGTCCATCAATTATTACATCAAGTTCTGATCATGCACAGACTGTCTTTTCTTCTGCTCGCCGTCCCCCTTCTGCTCTCCTCCTGCTACCGGACGGAGATTGAGGAGGCGGCTCCGCAGCTCGTCGTAGAGGGCTGGATAGAGAACGGCCGGCCTCCTGTCGTACAGCTGACGACCACAGTCCCCATCACCACTTCGAAGCACAGTGTCGATTCTCTGGACCGCTACGTGCTGAAGTGGGCCAGGGTGACGGTCTCTGACGGTACGAAGGAAGTGATTCTCACAGGTGTCTACAACCGCCGCTACACCCCGCCTTATCTCTATACGACGGGTGATATGCTGGGCGAGACGGGCAGGACCTATACCCTGAAGGTGGACTATGCGCAGTTCCATGCGCAGGCCAAGACCACCGTCCCTGCCGCCGTCGGTCTCAGCGGCATCCATGCCCGGCCGCTGGAAGACGGCAGCCGGCGGTACACCATCAAGGCCTCGGTGCAGGACGATCCGCAGACGGAAGACTACTACAAGGTGTTTGTCCGCACGTCGGAGAAGGACATGACGATGCGCAGCGCTTACTTCGGCGTGTTCAGCGACAGGACGTTCAACGCCGGCAACACGATCACGATCAACAACGGACGCAACAACCTCCTTCACCCTGTCCCCGATGTTTATTTCTCGGAGGGCGACAGGGTGCTGGTGAAGTTCTGTCATGTCGATTCAACCGGCTACCGGTATTGGAAGGCCTTTGAGGACTATAACGCCGAGGGCCGCAACCCGCTGTTCAATACGATGCAGAACCTCCCGGGCAACGTCAGGGGCGGACTGGGCTGCTGGCTGGGCTACGGTGCCGCTTATTATGTCGTGCAGGCCGGCAGGAAATGAACGGTTGAGGTCTGACGTCTCCTCCGACGATTCAGCCCTCGAGGACTGGGAGGAGATTCTGCCGGCATGTCGCCCGGCCGTTGGGAATCGTGTTCCCGACCGGTCGGGAATGCTGCTCCCTGTCGTCAGCTGTTTCTGGCCGGCTCCCTTCCGTCTTCTTTTCAACTTGGCTGGCGGATCAGGGACTTGTTTTTGAATGTTGTTGACGGTATCTTGTCGGTCGGCGGCAGTGTCACGCAATTTGATGCGCTGTATTTTGGGTCGTTCAATAAAAAAGTGTAATTTTGCCGTGAAATTCTTTTTTCATAGTTTACAAATCATTACCTGATCATATTCGTATGTGGCTGAAAACTCATTCTCGTTTCTTCAGAACAGCAGCGGCCTGTATGGTTCTGCTCTTTTCCGTGTCGTCGCTTCTTTCTGCCCAGGAGCAGAATGTCGTCGTGATCGATCCGGCGGACTCTCCGGCCGAAATCGTCCGCAAGGCTGCCAATGTCGTTCCGTCCCGCCGGCAGTTCGACTGGCAGCGGCAGGAACAGACGGCCTTCCTTCACTACGGCGTAAACACCTATACGGGCCGGGAATGGGGTGACGGTACGGAGTCGCCGGCCGTCTTCCGTCCCGCCGCCCTCGATGCCGACCAGTGGATCCGCGAGCTGAAGGCGGCCGGATTCAAGTGCGCCATCCTGACCTGCAAGCATCACGACGGCTTCTGCCTGTGGCCGTCGGCCTATACGGAGCACAGTGTGAAACACGCCCCTTGGAAGGACGGTAAGGGCGATGTGGTGCGGGAGGTGAGCGATGCGTGCCGGAAATACGGTATGTCGTTCGGCATCTACCTCTCGCCCTGGGACCGCAATTCAAGACTCTACGGCACGGAGGCCTACAACGACTACTTCGTCAAGCAGCTGACCGAACTGCTTACGCAGTACGGCAAGGTGAGCGAGGTGTGGTTCGACGGAGCCTGCGGCGAAGGGGCGAACGGAAGGAAACAGGAGTACGACTTCGTGCGCTGGTACAGCCTTATCCGGCGGCTGCAGCCCGATGCGGTGATTGCCGTCATGGGGCCGGATGTCCGGTGGGTCGGGACGGAGACCGGGCGTGGCCGTGAGACGGAGTGGAGCGTCGTTCCCAAGGACAATCTCGACCCGGAGGCGATAGCGGAACACTCGCAGAAGGAGGTGCTGACGGCTCCCGTGGGCGACATGAGGGGGCAGGATCTGGGCAGCCGGAAGGTGATAGAGAAGGCGAAGTCGCTCGTCTGGTATCCTGCGGAAATCGACGTGTCGATCCGTCCGGGGTGGTTCTATCATGCAGACCAGGACAGCAAGGTGAAGTCGCCGAAGGAGCTGATGGACATCTATTTCACCTCTGTCGGCATGAACGGCGTCCTGTTGCTGAATCTTCCGCCGGACAAAGAGGGACGGCTTGCCAAGGGCGACGTGGAGAGTCTCCGCGGCTTCCGCCGGCTGTATGATACGACGTTTGCACACAATCTGCTGTCCGGTGCCCGGGTCAGGTGCCGCCTTTCAGACGGCAAGGCAAGCAATGTCATTGACGGTGACTATGACACCTCTGTCCGTCCGGAGCTGAAGGGCGGCAAGGCGGTCTTCCTGTTCCGGACGAAACGTCCGGTCACGTTCAATGTCCTTTCCGTGCAGGAGGACATACGCAGGGGGCAGCGTGTGGAGGCGTTTTCCTTAGAGGTGAAAGATGCCGGAGGAAAATGGAAAGAGGTAGCCGTAGGAACGACTGTCGGACACAAACGGCTGCTGAAGTTCCCCACACAGACCGCCCGGGAAGTGCGGCTGACCATCGGTCAGGCACGCGCTGTGCCCACCCTCTCGGAGATCGGCCTGTATCGTCTGGTGGAGTAGGGAGGCCGTTTCGCATCGCCGGGAGGGTAGACGGCCGGATCCCGCTTTTCCCTTCCGTGTCGGAACAGGTGGAGAAAACGGTGCGCCGTTGCGCTGTTTCCGGGAAGGAATGCAGCCTGTTCAAACCCGGGAAAAGGAACGGATGAAGCCGGAAGCGCCTTCTCATGAACCCGCGTCCGCACCAGAAGGGCAGGTGCTTCTCCTTGTTTTTTATCTTCCGGCGGGAGATGGCAGAAGTGTCGGTGCGTAAGTCGGGTTTCCCCCAATACAGGAAAAGACCATTTCAAAACTCGTTTCGAGTAGAGAAATGGTCTTTTTCCTGTCGTGCCGTTTCTGGTCGGAAGGCTCTCTGAAAGGCCTTTGGATGGCGGTGGGCCTCCTCGAATGTGTCCTGTCCCGGGAGAGTGTCATCGGATGACGACCGTACGGAACCAGTCGCGCAGGATGCCTCCGTACTGGTTCTGGCTGTCGGCGCAGAGCACGACGACCTGGCTTCCGTCGGCAAGGTGCGGCCCGAGGCACATTCCCTCGTAGTTGGCCAGGCTCTGCCGGAAGAGGGTAAGCGTCGTCTTCCACGCTGCCAGCAGCTTTTTCCGCAGATAGGGGCTGTCGGCATCAAGCCTTCTGTCCGGACTGACCGGTGCGGACAACGCCGGATTCACACAGAAGAGCCTGTTGATGACAAACGAGCCGAGCTTGCCCGGCGTCACGAGGAACTCACGCTCCAGAACGAGCAGCCGTCCGTCGTCCATGGCAGCCATGGCCGGTACGCCCATCGCATAGTTCGAGGCGGAAGGGTGGTGTTCCGGTGCGTCCATCTGATAGGCATACTGGCTGCCGGGCTGGAAATTGTCGTCAAAGCTCTGCAGTCTGATGCGGTTGCAGACCCTGTTTCCGGCATCGGCCTGTTCTCCGTCCCCTGCCAGCGTGCTCTCGGTAGTGGTCCAGAAAAGATGCGTGACGGCATTGTAAGTCAGGGCTTCAAAACCATACCGGGGGGAAGCGCTGTGGAAGATGCGGGGAATCGCCAGCCGCCTGCCTGTCAGTCTACCGTCCATCCCGTATTCCAGGATACTGTTGTCGGCCTCCCGTGAGATCAGCAGCGTGCTGTCTTTGGGAAAGAAGGCGATGCCTTCCTCGTCCCGGTTCGGTTCGCCGGACGGGCAGAACCGTTCTGTCCTGATGCCGGTGATCTCTCCGCTGACGGTATCCGTCTGTATGTGGAAAATGAAGAATCCGCTCTGCGGTGCTTTGTCGGAAACGACGGCATAGCGGTCGCCTCCGAGCCAGGTCAGGCCGCTGTAATTGCCCTTCGGCACCGTATGCTGGAAATGATGCTGCGGATGGATCCGCACCCGCTGCGGCTCCTGGGAAAAGAGGAAACGTGGTGAAAGCAGGAGGATGAAAAGAAGCAGACTTGTTTTCTCTTTCATGATTCTGACGAATGTGATTATGCTCTTCGGCCGGTTCTGTCGCCCTCCCTTCGGCTCCTCCTTCCGGATGGTGGGACAACGCTCCCGGATTTGCGGCGGGCTTACCCCTCTCCTGTAAACTGTTTCAGCCGCTGTTCTTCCGAGAGCCGGCAGATGAGCAGCTTGCCGTTCTGTTCGGCGACGATGTAGCCGTCAAGCCCTTGGATGACGACCTTTTTCTCTTCTGTCGTATGTACGATGCAGTTCCTGCTGTCGAAGAGCCGTACGTCTTTGCCTATCACCGTGTTGCCGTAGATGTCGTGCTGTGTCTGTGCAAGCAGCGACCCCCATGTGCCCAGGTCGCTCCAGCCGAAGTCGGCCGGACAGACGAATATCTCTTCGGCTTTCTCCATGATGGCGTAGTCGACGGAAATGTTTTCGCATTCCGGATAGACCTCGTCGATCACCCGCTGCTCGTCGTCCGTGCCCAGGATATCCATGATGCGTTCGAAGATGCGGGCCACGCCGGGCTGGTAGATGCGGAAGGCGTTGATGATGGTCGAGGCACTCCAGATGAAGATGCCCGCATTCCAGAAGAAGTTGTTCTGTCTGATGTAACGCTCGGCCGTCTCCAGATCGGGCTTCTCACGGAACTGGTCGACCCGGAAGATCTCCCTGTTCCGGGCGGAGGCGGCGGTGAGGTCGGCCTGTATGTAGCCGTAGCCTGTTTCCGGACGTGTCGGCTTCATGCCCAGCGTCACGATGGCATCCGTCTCGGCCGTGAACTTCAGGCAGTTCCCGACGACTCTTCTGAATTCCTTCTCGTCGGTTACGATATGGTCGCTCGGCGACACGACGATGTTCGCCTTCGGGTTCTCTTTCTTGATGCGCCAGCTGACATACGCCACGCAGGGGGCGGTATTGCGGCGGCAGGGTTCGCTCAGAATGTGATTGAAGGGAATGTCCGGCAGCTGTTCATGAACCAGTCCGACGTATTTCTGATTGGTGACGACCCAGACGTTCTTCGACGGGACAACGTCTGCAAAGCGGTTGTACGTCAGCTGGATGAGTGATCTGCCCACCCCCAGGACATCGATGAACTGTTTGGGACATTCTGCCGTACTCATCGGCCAGAACCTGCTTCCTACCCCTCCTGCCATGATGACAAGATGATTATCCGTTTGCGCCATAGCTTGTTTTAAAAGTTTATAATCAAAAAATTAATATAATTGCAAATATACAAATAAAATTGAAAAAAACAATTTTAAAAGCAGTTTTTTCCCGATAAGCATATCAGTCGGGGGCTATCAGTCGGGGTGGTCAGGGCGGAGTCCAGCCTCAGCAGGCTGTCTCATCTACGCAGCCTCTGCCGTCATTGACTTTCCGGGAAAGGGAAGAGCAGACTGTTCTTTGTCCGACGGTTTCCCTTCAGGCAGGAAGACCTGCTTCTATCTGACGGATTCAGATAGATTGTCTGTCCTTCTTAAACCCATACAGAAAATCGGACGATCATTTAATCCTCAACGATCAACTCCCGGCAGTTTTCGAGTCTTCTCCGAAGTGCAGAAAATCATGAGGGCAGCATCCTGATTCCATTTATCCTTAACCGTCTGAAAACCAGTATGCTATAATCATGCTTCCAGAAGGTGCCTGATTGCGCTTCAAGTAACGCCCGATTGAAGTCCAAGCAGGCCTTGCTTGGATGCCAAGTGAGGCCTGCTTGCCAAGGTGACTGTCAGATACCGGGCATCAGCACGACTCCTTCCTGCTTCTTGCCATCCATCATGATTTTCAACGGACGGGAGAAGCGGACGTGGCGGACGTGGGCTGTCTCGTCTACGGCAGGCAGGGCATCGAGGGCACTGCGCTGGTAGAAGCCGTCGTGCCTGTAGGGATTGATGGTGAAGTAGCCCACACCGAAGGAGGTGAGGTTCTGGAAGAAGTGTGTTCCCTGGCTCGGGTCTACACGGTAGTGCTCCAGCCCTTCTTCGACGATGACTCGCGCCGCGGAGATATGCGGCCACTTCACGGGAATGCCCAGCCAGGAATCGCTCGATCCCCAGCGGCCCGGACCGATGAGTACATAGTTGCGGCCGGCATCGAGGAACCTGCGGTTGATCTGTTCGATTTCGCCGGCGATGGCAGGATTGTCCTTTGCGGTGAAGTCGGCGTCCGTCTTCACATAGACGACATCCGTCACGTCGTCCGAAATGCCATGTCCGAGGGAGTTGTGGCTCCTGAGCAGGCACCGTTCGTCGGGGATGGAAGCGAGGTCTTCTTCCAGCATCTGTTTCGTATCGACGATCGGTCGGATCTGGAGAAGGTAGAGCTCCCCCGTCCTGTCGCTGTTCAGGTTGACGGCGAACTCGATTTCCACCGGCCGGCGCATGGCTTCCGCCCCGTATCGCATCGCCATCTGGAGCAGTTCGGGAAGGGGGAAGACCTCCTGTTTCAACACGCCGCAGAAGGAAACAATCTTGCGCCCTTCTTCGTAGGCTCCGTCGTAGATGGCCTGATCGTCGGGCGAATAGGTGGAGGCGATGTACTGCAGGCTGCCGTCCGCCTCAGCCTCTTTCACCTGCAACTTGAGAATGTTAAAGCCGTCGTCCACCTTGAAGTCTTCGCCTACGTGCTGCATATCGAGGGCATAGAACTGCGTCTGGGTCTCACGCAAGGCCATCTTCAGCTCGCTCATCTGCAGCACCTGGTGCGGATGGAACGGACAGACGCGCAGGGTCTGGCCGCCGTCGACGATGTATTTTCCCAGGCCGAGCGCCAGGGAGGCGATGCCCTCCTCGGCCTTCTCTTCCCCGATGGGATAGTAGTTCAGGGAGCGGAGGACACCCGAGATGTTCGGGTAGAAGCGGCCGCCGTAGTCCTTGCCTGTCACCTGCTGGAGGATGACCGCCATCTTCTCCTGGTCGATGACGTTGCTCGTGGCGGCCATGTAGGCCTTGGAGTCGCGGTAGTAGACGGAGGCATAGACGGCCTTGACGGCGCACGCCAGCATCCGCAGCATCTCGTACTTGTCCTCCAGGCAGGGTATCATATAGGTGGAGTAGATGCCGGCGAACGGCTGGTAGTGGCTGTCTTCCAGCAGCGAACTCGACCGCACGGCGATCGGCGATCGTGTCGCCTCGAAGAATGCGAAGAAGTCGGGGATGAACGCATCGGGCAGCTGGGCGTGCAGGAAGGCATGGAGAATCTCTTCGTCGGGGGCATCGCTGAGGGCGATCTGGTAGAGGTTGTTCTGCTCCATGAAGCTGTCGAATACATCCGTACACAGGACGACCGTCTTCGGAATCTGCACCGTCGCGTTCGGAAAGCCGTTGAAGTCGGGATGCCGTTTGATGATGTTGTCGAGGAAGGCCAGTCCGCGTCCTTTCCCGCCCAGCGAACCGTCGCCGATGCGGGCGAAATGGGCATAGCGGTCGAACTTGTGGCGGTCGAACAGGGCGACGACACCCACGTTGCGCATCCGCCGGTAGGCGACGATGGCATCGAAGATGATCTGCCGGTGCATGTCCACGTCCTGCAGCTTGTGCCAGGTGATGCCCTTCAGAAAAGTCGATACGGGGAAGATGGCCCGGGCGGTGAGCCAGCGGCTCACGTGGTTGCGCGAGACGTGGTAGAGCATGGAGTCGCGCGGAATCTTGAAGATGTTGTCCTGCAGTTCTTTCAGGCTGTGGATGCGCATCACCTCCTCGTGTGTCGTCGGGTCGCGGAAGATGAAGTCGCCGAAGCCCATGTGCTCTTCGAGCAGGTGGCGGAGGTCCACGCTCATCTTCTTCGAGTTCTTGTCTACGAACCGGAAGCCTTCCGCCTCCGCCTTCTCCCGGTTGTCGCTCTCCGAACTTTCGAGGATCAGCGGCAGGTATTCGTCCTCCTTCCGGATGGCGCGGAGCAGCTTCAGTCCGGCTTCCGGGTCTTTCGCTGAGGTCTTTTCCTTCCGTTCCACATTATTATTAATAGGGAACCTCACGTCGGAGATGACGCCCAGGCAGTTGTCCTTGTAGCGTTGGTATATCTCCCATGCTTCGTCGTAGGTGCGGGCGAGGACGACCTTCGGACGGCCGCGCTGGCGCAGCGAGGCATCGTGTCGGGTGAGGGCTTCCGTGGCGAAGTTCCGGCTTTGCGTGAGGATGTAGCCGTACAGGTTCGGCAGGATGGAGGAATAGAAGCGGATGGAGTCCTCCACGAGCAGGATCATCTGCACGCCCACCTCGCGGATGTCATGGTCGATGTTCATCTTGTCCTCCATCAGCTTGATGATGGACAGGATGAGGTTGGTGTTGCCCAGCCAGCAGAAAACATAGTCGAAGATGCTCAGGTCTTCGTGCTGGATGCGCTGCGTGATGCCGTGGGAGAAAGGAGTCAGCACCACGCAGTGGATGCCGGGGAACTCCGCTTTCACGGCTCTCGCCACGTCGAAGGCGTCGTTGTCGGCATTGCCCGGCATGCAGATGACCAGGTCGATGTCTACCGTGCTGAGTACCCTGGCGGCCTCTTCGGTCGTCGAGACCTGCGTGAAGGTAGGCGGATAGCGCAGCCCCAGCTCCATGTACTCGTTGTAGATCTTCTCTTCCACACGTCCGTCGTCCTCGAGCATGAAGGCATCGTAGGGGTTGGCGACAATCAGGACGTTGTAGATACGGCGCATCATCAGATTGACGAAACTGACGTCCTTCAGATAAAAATTGCTCCATTGCGGGGGAATCTGCTCGCTCATCTTCAAAAACTTAATTTTCGACAAAAATACGAAATAAATACAAGACATCCTATCTTTTCGCTACATAAATGATATGTTTTTTATTACTTTGCACGCCGGTAACTTTCCCTGACAACCATGGCGACAGCCGAGAAGCCAGTGGAAAATTAATTTTTTTCGATTTTCATTTGGTGGTTTGACAGAATTTGGATATATTTGCCGTACCATTCTGAACCGGATGAAACTACCTAACATAAACAAATAAAAAGTCAATTTACTATGGAAGTCGAAAAAATCATGCAAGCACTGGAGCAGAAGCATCCAGGTGAGTCAGAGTATCTGCAGGCGGTACGTGAAGTGCTCGTTTCTGTAAAGGATGTGTACAACCAGCACCCCGAGTTCGAGCGCGCAAGCATCATCGAACGTATCGTGGAGCCGGAGCGCATCATCACTTTCCGTGTGCCATGGGTGGATGACCAGGGCAAGGTACAGGTGAACCTCGGTTACCGTGTACAGTTCAACGGCGCCATAGGCCCGTACAAGGGAGGTCTGCGTTTCCACGCATCCGTAAACCTCAGCATCCTGAAGTTCCTCGGTTTCGAGCAGACTTTCAAGAATGCACTCACCACACTGCCTATGGGCGGCGGCAAGGGCGGCTCGGACTTCTCACCGCGCGGCAAGAGCGATGCTGAAGTCATGCGTTTCTGCCAGGCTTTCATGAACGAGCTTTACCGTCACATCGGTCCTGACGAGGATGTGCCAGCAGGCGACATCGGTGTCGGCGGACGTGAGATCGGGTATCTCTTCGGTCAGTACCGCAAGCTGACCCATCAGTTCCAGGGCATGCTCACAGGCAAGGGCAGAGAGTGGGGCGGCTCTATCCTCCGTCCGGAGGCAACGGGTTACGGCGCGCTCTACTTCGTTCACCAGATGATGGAGACGCACGGACTCGACATCAAGGGCAAGACAGTGGCTCTCTCCGGCTTCGGAAACGTAGCATGGGGCGCTGCCAAGAAGGCTACCGAGCTGGGTGCGAAGGTCATCACGCTGAGCGGTCCTGACGGTTACATCTACGATCCGGCCGGCATCAGCGGCGAGAAGATCGAGTACATGCTCGAACTCCGCGGCAGCGGCAACGATGTCTGCGAGCCTTATGCAGCGAAGTTCCCGGGTTCACAGTTCTTCAAGGGTCGCAAGCCCTGGGAGCAGAAGGCGGACATCTATCTGCCATGTGCGACACAGAACGAACTGAACGGCGAGGATGCCGACAGGATTCTGGCTTGCAAGCCGCTGTGCGTAGCCGAGGTCTCAAACATGGGCTGTACCGCCGAGGCTGCCGACAAGTTCACCGCAGCCAAGCAGCTCTTCGCTCCCGGCAAGGCCGTCAATGCAGGTGGCGTGGCAACGTCAGGCCTCGAGATGTCGCAGAACTCGCTCCGCCTCTCATGGAGTCCGGAGGAGGTCGACCAGAAGCTCCATTACATCATGAGCTCTATCCACGAGCAGTGCGTGAAGTATGGCAAGCAGGCTGACGGTCACATCGACTATATCAAGGGCGCCAACATCGCAGGCTTCATGAAGGTGGCGAAGGCCATGCTTGCACAGGGTGTCGTATAATAGAAACCGGTTTTCCTTCGCACTTCCCTGCCGTCAGGGCGGGGAAGCGCATGAAACGTTACAGGAGGAGGCTGGTGATGTAGAATGAATGTTTATGTATAGAACCAGACTTCTCCTGACAGCTTTTTTCTCGCTGGTCAGCATCTTCACGCTGACCGTTCAGGCACAGTCGGACGGTAAAGCTTCTTATTACAGCAGCGGGCTGCACGGCCGCCGGATGAGCAACGGCGAACGTTACGACCGTAACGGCTTCACTTGTGCGCATCGCACCCTTCCATTTGGCACGCGTCTTCGGGTGACGAATCCCCGTAACGGCAGGTCGGTCATCGTCCGTGTAACGGATCGTGGCCCTTTTGTGCGTGGACGTGTCGTCGACCTGTCCTACGCTGCCGCACGTGAATTGGGGACGCTGTCCTGTGGTGTAGCGTACGTGAAAGTGGAGGTCGTGCCGAAGGAAACCGAAGTCCCGTTTGTCTCCGAGTCAAAGGGCGGTATCGAAATGCCCGAGGTGGAGTATGGAACGGCAGGTGTATGTTATGAATTTATCCCCGAATGGGAGAAGCCCGAGGAAGACAGGCCGAAGGAGATTGAACGCAGGGTGAATACCCGTCTGGGTAACAGGAAACCCCTCGCACAGACAAGGACGGAAAGAGACGGAAAAGACAACAATACGGAAACACGCAATGCCTCTCAGCCGTACAGGGCAAAGTCCCAGCAGGCGGCGGCGCACCCGGCACGCCCTGTGGCGAGCCGTCAGCAGCCGCCCTCACAAGGCAGTCAGGGCAGGCAGAATGGGCAGAACACGCAGACTGTCAACGAAAAGAAGGGGTCGAGCCGGAGCTGGACAAACTTCTTCAAGCGTATCAAAGACGGTGTGGCAGGGCTGTTTGAATAGCCTGTGAGATCGGCCGTCCGGGGGGGAGGGAGTATCAGGATAAATCCCTTCTTGCGGGACTTCCTGTCGGGAACCATCCGGCCAGAGGGTTTCTGCTTGCGGTCCGTCAGCGCTTTGTATTGCAGGATTTTTCCGTTGAAAGCGTATCCCTTGCATGATAGAGCGTATGGTGTCAGCGTGAAGACTCCCTTTGTTTCTCAATCTATTCATTACAAAATAAACATTATCCAATGGTTTGGATAGCAGCATAGAAAAGTAAAAACAGATCAAACGGAAAAACAATGAAGAAAACGATTCTATCCTTCCTTGCCGCCGGTCTGCTGACCGCTTCCGGCGTGTCGGCAGGACTGTATCATGTTCCGGCAGGCCGCCGGGCAGTCTTCCAGCATGACAACAACCCTGCTGCCCTGACTCCGCAGCAGGCGACGGACAATCTCGTGAGGGAACTGGCGCTGAACGAGAAACAGGCAAAGAAACTTCTGAAACTCAATCAGCAATATGCGGACCTGATTGCCAATCCGCGCTTCAAGGGCAGACCGCAGCCTGTCAAAGAGCGCAAGGAGACCGGTGTCGACGGTTCCACTGGGGCTACCCAGCATGCGCAGTCAGAGGAAGTTAGGACGCATATCAGGCAGCAGCACGAGCGGCGCAATGCCTATAATGCCGCCCTGAAGAAGATTCTTACCAAGGAACAGTACGCCAAGTACACGAGCCATAAGTAGTTCTTTTCGTTCCGGAAAAGGCCGGATGCTCCCTGCGAGTACGGATTCTGTTGCCTGCAGGGGGTGATTTGGGGTCTTCAGGAATTCGGAGTGGTGAGGGCTGTCTCATGAGTTGATGACTTTGATGAAATATCACGCAGAGGCTGGAAATGGACTTCGGAATCGGTTTTGCAGTTCTGTCGTGTCCGTGTAATTCCGGGACGGGGGCAGACAGAAGTAGCCTGTTCCCCGTGTGCCCGGCCGGTGGCAGAGCAGCCGGTGGCAGCCTGCCCCCCAGAGGGACGGCCGGTGGGAGAAGCCCCTACCGTTCCATATCCGCCTGCCCCGCTATCTGCGTCTTCGGCCAGTTGACAAGATAAAGATGTGTCGTGGCCCGGGTGAAGGCGGTGTAGAGCCAGTGGATGTAGTCGGGCGTGAGCATCTCGTCGGTCATGTAGCCCTGGTCGAGATAGACGTGCGCCCACTGTCCGCCCTGTGCCTTGTGGCAGGTGATGGCATAGCCGAATTTCACCTGCAGGGCATTGTAGTAAGTGTCTTCCCGGACTTTCTTCATGCGGTCGTCCTTCAGCGGCAGGTCGGCATAGTCCTCCAGTACCTGCTGGAAGAGCTGCTCGTTCTGCTCCCGTGTCAGAGCCGGCGCCTCTGTCGTGAGCGTGTCGAGGAGGACGGTCATGTCCTCCTCCTGCCCGTCGTAATCCGGGAATTCCAACGTCACATCGGCAAACCGGAATCCATAAAGTTCCCGCACGTTGCGGACACGGCGGACGACGGCATGATCGCCGTTGGCGATGAAGGTCAGGGAGGGCGTGCCCGCCGGGCCGTCCGCGGTGTTCATGCCGTTCCCGGCTGGGGAAGGGCCGGCTGCCGGTGTCCTGTATTTGTTCTTCACCACCATCAGCATATCGCCTGTCGTCAGTTCCTCTTCACGTCCGAGCACCCTGTTGCGGATGCCCTGGTTGAAGACGTTGGCCCGTTTGTTGGAGCGGGTGATGACCATCGTCTCGTCGGTTCCCACCTCCGAATAGCTGGATGCGAGGCTCTCGATGAGTTCGTCGCCGGAGACGACGGAGATGTCGGCGAATCCGTCGAAGCGTATCTTCGGCAGCCGTGTCGCCTCATGGTGGGTGATCATCTGCCGGATGAGGGTGGCGTTGTAGAGGATGCCCGAGCCGCGTCCCTGTCGGAGCACCTCGTTCAGGTCGCACGCATAGACCGTCAGTCCGTAGGCCTGCAGCACGTCTGCCCGCAGGGCCGGACTCTCCTCCTCGCCGACAGGCGGCAGCTGTGCCTTGTCGCCCGCCAGCAGCAGGCGGCAGCCGCGCCCGTTGTAGATATACTGGATGAGGTCGTCCAGCAGGCAGCCGCTGCCGAAGATCGTGTTGCCTGCCGACTGGCTGATCATCGAAGCTTCGTCCACCATGAACAGCCGGTTGCGGAAGAGGTTGACGTTCAGGTTGAACGTGCCGTCCAGTCCTGTAAAGCTCTTCTCACGGTAGATTGCCCGGTGGATGGTGGCAGCCGGCCGGCCGGCATTCAGCGAGAACACTTTTGCAGCGCGGCCGGTCGGTGCCAGCAGTGAAACTCTTTGCTTCAGCTCCGTCACCGTCCGCACAATGGCGGCCGCCAGGGAGGTCTTGCCAGTGCCGGCACTGCCCCGGAGGATCATCACCGCCCGCTCGTCACGGTCGGTGATGAAATGTGAGAAGGTCTCGGCGGCACGCCGCTGGTCGGCGGTCGGTTCGAAGCCGAGGTTTTGTAGGATCCGGTATGTTATCTCTTCGTTTATCATTGTCTGTTGCTTCCGAACGTCAATGGGGCGGGGGGTCAACTCCTGCCGGCTCCAGTCATTCCCCCCACTCGGCAAGGTCTGCCTTCCGCTCCACATGCCGTTCCAAGTCGTCCGGCAGCCGTGGAAAGAAGTCCAACCCCGTGATCCGCTCTACCTCGTCCACCGAATTGACATAGTCGGTCTTCTTGTATCCTTTGGCCGATACATTCCTGCATATAAAGCCGATGGCTTTCGGTTTCCCCTGCATGCACAGCACCACCTTGAAGAAAGCCTCCGGCACCTGCACCCTGCTGCTGCCGATCGTCCTGTGTCTCTGGCGGAAGTAGATGGGGCCGCAGACGATGTAGACATCGCCGTATTCCTGTGCCCATGCGCGGCATAGCTTCTCGATCGTGTTCCACAGTCCGCTGTTCAGCGCGCGGTCCTGCGGGCAGACATTCGTCATCAGGAAGCTCTGCTCCATGGCCTTCCGGCTCCAGTGGTTGTCGCCTGCCGGACACATGTGCCCGCGGTCGTACCCCGACAGTATGTAGTCGTAGGTATCTGCCCTGGGCTCCGGCACCTCCTCGTCCGCATGGAAGGCAATGCCTTTCCGCCTCACGGGTCCGTCTGTGTGAGCGGCCGTCAGGTGCCATGCCACCCAGTTGGGCGTGCGTGTCTCCACGTTGTAGGAAGCCGTATAGCCCTCCCGGAAGAGCAGGATAGAAGGTGCTCCGGTTCTGCCGGCAGGAATCTCCAGCCCCTGACTGTCCGTCACCCGCCTGCCGTCCGAGGTGTTCTCCGGACCGGTCCGGGCCGTGTCCTGCCTTCCGTCCAGAGCCGGGCTGCTGGCAACGGGGTGTCCTTTTCCGCCCGCTCCCTGACATGCGACGGCCAGCAGCGACAGAAAGGAAATGATGGTTTTAAGAAGTGTTCGACGCATAGATTCATCCTCTGCCACTGTCATGTGGCTTCTCTCAGACGTGATGTCCTGCCCTCCGTCTGGCAAGGGGTCAGAAAATAATATCGACAAAATTAGCAAAAAAAACGGCAAACAAGTGTTTATCTTCCAAAAAATGTGTATATTTGCTAAGACAAACAGCATATATAACATTTATTACCTTTAATATGGCTGGACAATACATTTTACCCCGGACGCTCGTTTGCTGCCTTTTGATAACGGCTTCTACCGGCATGGCAAACGCGCAAAGACAACACAAGCCACGTGCTATCGTTCAGGAACAGCCGCTGTTCCACGTCAGTGACACCCTGCCCGTCATCGGGTCGATAGCGAAAGTGGGGGAGAAACAGATGAACAAAGGTCTGGTAAGTTCGGCGCTCGATGCCCTTTCGGGTCAGGCGGTGGGCGTAAACGTCGTGTCGAACGGACAGGACCGCATGGCCATGCTGACGAGTGTGCGTGTGCGCGGTACCACCTCCCTTACCGGCGGCAACGACCCGCTGGTCATCATCGACGGTGTCTCCTCCGACCTTGCCACCCTGTCTACCATCTACCCCGCCGACATCGAGAGCTTCACGATTCTCAAGAACGCCTCCGAGACTTCCAAGTACGGTTCGCGGGGTGCATCGGGCGTCATCGAGGTGAAGACGAAGCGCGGCAAGGGCGGCGGGTTCCAGATCTATTACGACGGGACGATAGGTTTCGAGCACGTGTACAAACGGCTCAATATGCTGGATGCCGCCGGGTATGTCGGGGCGGCGAAGGCGCTGGGGCTGGTCTATGTCGATAAAGGATATGATACCGATTTCCAGAAGGAAATAGTGCGGACAGGCTTTGTCAATACGCACCACATCGCCTTCAGCGGCGGCAGCGGGACATCGAACTACCGTGCTTCGCTGGGCTATATGCGGGGACAGACGGTCATCAGGAACAAGGACTACAGCAATTTCACCGCCAAGCTGGACATCTCCCAGCTCGCCTTCGACGAGAAGCTGAAGATCGACTTCGGGGTCTTCGGAGCGTCCCAGCAGGATGACAAGATCTACGATCTGCAGATGCTTGCCTACTCCACGGCGGCGATGAATCCCACCATGGCGTTCGGCAAGGTCGGTGACGGCTGGCAGCGGAACAGCAATTCTTCCCAGATAGCAAGTCCCGCCCCCCTGCTGCTGGAGCGCAACGACGAGAAGAATCTCACGTTCAATACGCATCTGCAGCTGTCTCTGCAGCTGGGACACGGCCTGCAGCTCTCCACCTTGGGTTCTTATTCCTACACCTCGACGGAGAATGCGAAGTTTGCCCCTACGTGGGTGTGGGCGCAGGGCATGGCATACCGGGGCGAGCGGAAGACAGAAGAGATGCTGGGCAACATCTCCCTCGACTGGAAGCACCACTGGGGCGTACACGCCCTTTCTGCCACCTTGCTGGGCGAATACCAGAAGAAGAAGAAGGCGGCTTTCTGGACACAGGTGAAGGGACTTGCCAGCAACAGCTTCGGGTACGACAATCTTGCGGCAGCGTCCGACAGGCCCTACGGCGGCACAGGCAGCAGCTATGCCGACCCCGGTCTGGCCTCCGTCATGGGAACGCTCACCTATACGCTGCTCGACCGCTATACCGTCAACCTGACGACCCGCGCCGACGGTTCGTCCATGGTGGGCAATGACCACACCTGGGGAGTGTTCCCTTCTGCTTCGATGACGTGGAACATGAAGAAGGAGCGTTTCCTGCGCGACTGCAGACCGGTCAGCCTGCTCGACCTGCGGACGGGCTACGGACGCTCCGGCAACCTCGGCGCCATCAGTTCCTATCTGACCATGAAGCAGTTCGTTCCGGTCGGGCTGATCTCCTACAACGGCACGCCGACCGTGACGATGGGAACGCTGCGGAACAGCAATCCCGACCTGCGGTGGGAGATGCGCAGCACCTTCAACCTCGGTGCTGACCTCGGCCTGTTCAGCAACCGGGTGCTGCTTACGGCAGAGTGCTACTATTCCAAGACGACCGATATGCTCTACGAGTATGATGTGCCCGTACCGCCTTTCTCCTTCAACAAGCTCCTGGCCAACATCGGTTCGATGTCGAACAGCGGTTTCGAGCTGGGCATCGGGGTCGTTCCGGTCTCGAAGAAGGACATGGAACTCAACGTCAATGTCAATATGTCCTGGCAGAAGAACAAGCTGCTCTCGCTGAACGGAAGGTGCAACGGCAGGGAGATGACCGCATCGGACATTACGGCCATCGGAGGCATGAACGGCGCCGGCTTCCACGGCGGCAACAGCGACATACTGTACCAGATTGTCGGCCAGCCCCTGGGCGTGTTCTATCTTCCTCACTGCAAGGGAATCGTTGACAACGGGCACGGACACTACAAATACGACATCGCCGACCTGAACGAGGACGGCGTGATCGACCTCAGCGACCATGGCGACCGCTACATTGCGGGACAGGCCACACCGAAGATGACGCTGGGCTCCAACATCAGCTTCCGCTACAAGAACTTCGACATCTCGCTGCAGATGAACGGAGCTTTCGGCCATAAGATCTTCAACGGGACGGCGCTGTCCTACCTGAACATGTCGAACTTCCCCGACTATAACGTGCTGGCGGAAGCTCCCGGGCGCAACATCGTCGACCAGAACGTAACCGACTACTGGCTGGAACGGGGCGACTATCTGAACTTCGACTACCTCGCCATCTGCTGGAACGCCCCCGTCAGGAGCAGGTACATCAGCTCCCTGCGCTTCTCGTTCAACATCAACAACCTCGCCACCATCACCTCTTACAGCGGGCTGTCGCCGATGATCAACAGCTACGTGGTGGACAATACGCTGGGCATCGACGACAAGCGCACCTATCCTCCTTATCGCACTTACTCCATCGGAGTGAGCATCAAGTTTTAAGCATGGTATCCTAACACAAACATCTGTTTCACATGAAGTATTTACGCCATTCTCTATTGATTCTAAGTGTCATGACACTGACCGGCTGCCTGGACGAGAACGCAAGGGACAGTCTCGACGAAAGTCAGGTCTATACTTCGGCGAAGGCTGTCTACGTCAATGCCGTCGCAACCTTATATAATTATATGGGAAGCGACAAGGACAGCGAGGGACTGCAGGGAACCTACCGCGGTGTCTACGACTACAATACCTTCACGACCGACGAGGCGCTCATCCCCGTACGCGGCGGCGACTGGTACGACGGCGGCTTCTGGGAGAACCTGTACCTGCACCGCTGGAAGACGGATGACGGACCGCTTTACAATACCTGGTTATATTTCTACAAGGTGATCACTTTCAGCAATGACGGTCTTGCCACCATCGACAAGTACAGGCATCTGCTTACCGACACACAGTACAAGGCCTACCGGGCCGAGGTGCGTGCCGTCCGTGCCATGTTCTATTATTACCTCATGGATATGTTCGGCAATGTCCCGCTGATAACGGGCGTGGAAGAGACCCCGGGGAATGCCGTCCAGACAGGCCGGCCGGAAGTGTTCAGATTCGTCGTGAAGGAGCTGCAGGAGGTAGAGCCGCTGCTTCCGGCAGGGCACAGTAACTTCGAGGGCAAGGATTACGGACGCGTGACGCGCTCTGTCGCCGACTTCCTTCTGGCCAAACTCATGCTGAATGCCGAGGTGTATGCCGACGCCGACTGGACGGACGGCCAGCAGCCGGACGGCAGTCAGCTGCACTTTGCGGTCGACGGCCAGCAGATGAACGCCTGGCAGGCCTGCAAGCACTACTGCGACAAGGTGACGGCTGCCGGCTTCACACTGGCACCCGACTACCTGAGCAACTTCTCTGTCCACAACGAGAACTCGCCGGAGAACATCTTTGTCATTCCGATGGACAAGCACCTCTATAAAGCCCAGTTCCAGTATCTGTTCCGTTCCCGCCACTATGCCCACGGCGGTGCGGTAGGCACTTCCTCGGAGAACGGATCCTGTGCGACGCTCTCCACCGTCCGCACCTACGGCTATGGAACCAGCGCGGTGGACAGGCGTTATGCCTATAACCTCTATTCCGACACGGTGCGTGTGAACGGTGAGATCGTCCGTCTGGAGAACGGCGACCCGCTTGTCTACATGCCGCTTGAAGTGGAGGTGAACCTCACGAACAGTCCTTATGTAAAGACGGCAGGGGCACGGATGGCGAAGTATGAGGTGGATCCCAATGCCTACAACGACGGAAAGAGTCCCGACAACGACATTGTCCTCTTCCGCTATGCCGATGTCCTGCTGATGAAAGCCGAGGCAGAGGTGCGCAACGGCGAGAACGGCGATGCCGAGCTGAACGCCGTGCGCAGCCGCAGCGGAATGGGCTACAGGGCGGCCACCCTGGACAACATCCTTGCCGAACGGCTCATGGAGCTGATGTGGGAAGGATGGCGGCGCAACGACCTCATCCGCTTCGGCCGTTTCCACCGGTCCTACGACCAGCGGACGGCACCGGCGACGGAAGCCGACCGCCACACCATCGTCTTCCCGATTCCGGAACGTGTCGTCGACCTCAACGGCAATCTGGTACAGAATAAAGGCTATCGGTCCGGGCGCAAATCCACTCTCCGATGAAAGCGGATTTCAAGGAACAGTTGCTGCCCGTCGTGCTTTTCCTTCTGCTGCTCGTCTTGCCCGACGGGTACGTGGGATGGCGGTATGTGCTGCCTTCCCGGGCCTTCGGGCTGGGCGTTGTCTGGCTGCTGCCGACCGTGGCGACTGTCGCCACCTTCTATCTGTTCCGTGCGGGAATCTACCATAATGCGCTCCTGCGTGCCTTCACGGTGCTCCTGCTCTGTCTCGACCTGCCCAGGCTGGTGTTCGTCCTGTTGCAGTTTGTCCTCCCGCCGGAGGCCGCCCTGCTGTGCGCTGCCGCCCTGATAGCCGTCTTCGTCTACGGCTTCTTCTTCGGCTGGCGGCGGATCATGGTGCGTACGGCGGTCTGCGAGTCGGCACTGCTACCCCCGGCTTTCGACGGTTATCGTATTCTGCAGCTGAGCGACCTGCACCTCGGCACGTATCTCCGCAATCCCGGATTCATCAGGAAACTGGTGCGGATGGTCAACGAACAGAAACCGGACCTGGTGGTTTTCACCGGCGATCTGGTGAATGTGCGGGCAGACGAGGTGCTCCCTTTCCTTGCCGACCTCAGCCGGATCACCGCCCCGGATGGCGTCTACAGTGTCATGGGCAACCATGATTACTGCGAATACGGCATGGAGGCGACTGCCGGGAACAGGTGCGGCGACCGGAAAGGGGCATTCGCCCAGGAACCGCCCGCCCTGCGCAACCAGCGTGTGCTGGAGTATCTGGAGGAGAAGATCGGCTGGCATCTGCTGATGAACCGCCATGTCCATATTGTCCGTAAGCGCCGGCGGGAGGGAGCGGACGAGAGCGAATCGATAACCCTGATCGGTGTGGAGAATATCAGCCGCCCGCCTTTCAAGAGCATGGGCGACCTGGGGAAAGCCATGGAGGGACTGGCCGCCGGGACGTTCAAGATCCTGCTCAGCCACGACCCTACGCATTGGCGGCGGGGCGTCCTGCACAAGACGGACATCGCCCTTACCCTTTCCGGCCATACCCATGCCGGACAGCTGAAGATCGGCCGGTTCTCTCCCGCCAAGTGGGCGTACCATGAGTGGGGCGGCAAATACGTAGAAGACGGTTCCATGCTGTATGTCTCGCTCGGTATCGGCGGTACGGTCCCGTTCAGGTTCGGGGCGTGGCCGGAGGTGAACGTGATCCGTCTGGTCCGCAGGCAATGAGCGGGATTTTTCCTCCGTTCCTTCACGCCGAAGGCGGTGCGGCAGGCACGGCGGGAATCCGCCCGTTTGGCGGGCGAAGCATAAAAAACAGGCTGTAGATAGAAAAAAGTCTATGGAAATTTTGGCAGTTCGGGAAAAAGTGCTACCTTTGCAATCGCAATTCGGAAATGAGTTGAATGTTCATTGGGATATGGTGTAATGGTAACACTACAGATTCTGGTCCTGTCATTCCTGGTTCGAATCCGGGTATCCCAACAGAGAGAGAGTTGATGATTCAACTCTCTTTTTTTTGTCTTATAACAAACCAGATGACGGCCGGTGCAGGGATCCGTGAGGCTCTCCGGGACATGCCCTTGCGTTGAGCAAGGATTGTCAGGGGGAGGAGAGGGAAGGCCTGTGCAGTCCCCGTCAGTAGATAAAAGAACCAGAAGAGAGATGAAAAAGATGATTACAGCCCTGCTGGCAGCAATGGGCGTCAGTCTTGGCGCAACGGCGCAGGAGCTTTTCGAGAATGTAGATGTCAACCGTTTCGAGCAGGTCATCAGTTCCGATTCTGTCCAGCTGGTGGATGTCCGTACACCGGCGGAATATGCCGAGGGGCATCTTGCCGGGGCAGTGAACATCAATGTGAAGGATTCCGCCTTCCTGACAAATGCGCTCGCCCGGCTCGACAGGAAGCGTCCTTGCGCCGTCTATTGCCGTTCGGGCAAGCGTTCCGCCATTGCCGCTCTGCTCCTTGCCGGGAAAGGGTATTCCGTCACCAATCTTCGGGGCGGAATCATCGCATGGACAGAAGCCCGGAAGAAAGTCGTCAACGAATAGGGAGGCGGCCGGCGGTCAGATCACAGGCCGTCGGAAGAGCGGATTCTGTCTTGAAACCGTCGGCCCGGTCTGAGAGCAGGCTGAAAGGCGGTCAACCGGAACATTGAACCGCACGCCTCCGGACATCAGGTGCCCCTCGGAATGGTCTCCAGCCGGTCGGGACTCGGCTTCCCGACGGCCGGGAACTGGATTCCCAGCGGCTGGGAACAGGAATCCCAACCGGTTGGGAACAGCATTCCCTGTGCCGGCGGAAAGCCTCTTGCCGTCGGTACATGACATTCTGTCTGTCCTATTGGGTCAGACCGGCATCATCCACTTGCCTGCGGTCCGGGTATGTCTGTCCTCCGGGCTGTCAGACTGTATCCCGGGAATAGGATAACTGTATCCCATCATACAGATCTGTTTTGAGGGTGTGTCAAAATGCAAATACCATTTTGATCATCTTACAGTTTGAGACAATTCATTAAAAATGACCATTTCTGTACTCGATTTTGAGTAAAGAAATGGTCTTTTCTTTGCTTTCAGGAAAACATGCTTATAGTTTGAATGTTGTCAGGTTATTAATTTGCATTTTATACATCCCCTTTTTCATTATCGGTCTGATGAGGTCTGCATGACAGACCCGCCCGCGGTTCATCCCTGCGTCATACAGAAATCTTATTCGTTCCATTCCGGCTGCCGGATAGCTGTCGGCTTCACAATGGGAATGGAAAATCCCCCTCCTGCACCGGTAGAAAACGTTTTGCCCCAACAGATTCCCACCCTGTCCAAAATGAGCAAAACATTGTCCATTTTGTGCTTGCGCCGTATCGGGAAGTCTATTAATTTTGCCACATCAAACAGATCGCCTCTCTCTGGCAGGCTGCTCCTGACCTGGACGATGGTGTCATCGGTCAGCCCTTCCAGCCTTGTTGCAGGGAGGACAGGAGGCGGCCGGCCGGCTCTGGGGAGCACGATTTCTTATACCGGATACAATTATCTATATAACTAAAAACCAATATGATTTACAAAAGCAATTTCAAAGCGCGCTTGTTCTGTATGGTTTTCCTTGTCTTTCTCGTCACTGCATCTTCTTTCGCACAGAATGTCAGGACGGTGACAGGCACGGTGTCGGACGACAATGGGGAAGCCCTTGTCGGTGCGACCGTGACGACAGGGAGGCAAGGGAAAGGCACTGTCACCGATCTTGACGGAAAGTTCGTCCTTGAAGTAGACGGGCAGACGGCAGAAGTGCAGGTCTCCTATGTCGGTTACAAGACCCGGACGGTGCGCATCCCCGCAAAGGGACCGCTGTCTGTCACGCTTGCCTCTGACGAGCAGGTTCTGCAGGAGGCTGTCGTCATCGGTTACGGTGTACAGCGCAGGAGCGATCTTACCGGCTCCGTGTCGAGTGTGGGCAGCAAGGATTTCAATCAGGGGGTGGTCAGTTCGCCCGAGGCACTGGTCAATGGCAAGGTAAGCGGTGTGCAGATTGTCAACAGCGGCGGCTCGCCCTCGGCGGGCAGTACCATCCGTATCCGCGGCGGCGCATCGCTCAATGCGTCCAACGATCCGCTGATAGTGCTCGACGGCATGCCCATGGAAGTCGGCGGATCCGTCTCCGGCAGCGGAAACTTCCTGAGCCTCATCAATCCGAACGACATCGAGAGCATGACCATCCTCAAAGATGCGTCCTCGACGGCCATCTACGGATCGCGTGCCTCCAACGGCGTCATCATCATCACCACTAAGAAGGGCACCAGTTCCGTCCACCCGAAGATCACGTTCTCCTCTACGAATGCCCTCCAGACTCCCACCCGGACGGCTGACATGATTACACGTGACGAGCTGTACCGTCTGGTGCGCACTTACGGCAATGACAGCCAGAAGTCGCTGCTCAACGACGGCGTCGACACCGACTGGAACAGGGAAATATTCCATACCGCCTTCTGTACGGACAACAACCTCGGAGTCTCTGGCAGGGTGGGCATCATGCCTTACCGCCTGTCCCTCGGCATAAGCGACCAGAACGGAATCCTGCGGACGGACAATGTGACCCGCTACACCGGCAGCCTTACGCTCACTCCCACCCTCCTGGACAACCGTGTCAGGCTGAATGTCAACTTGAAGGCGACCTATGGCGACAACCGATTTGCCAATACGGAAGCCATCTGGAGCGCTGCCACGCACAATCCCTGTTCGCCGGTCTATTCGGGCAGCGACGCTTTCCTCGGCTATCACGAAGCGGTCGATGCCAACGGCGTTCCTGTCACGGGTGCTACGGGAAATCCGGCAGGACTGCTTTCCAACTATCATTCCACGAGCAAGGTCTGCCGGGTCATCGGCAGCCTTGATGCAGATTACAGCTTCCGTTTCCTGCCCGGTCTCCACGCCCACCTTACGCTCGGCTACGACGGGTCGCGCGGCCGGGGACACGTCTATGTGCCACACGATGCCTACCAGTATTACAACACGGGAGGCCGCAACTACGGGTACGGACCGCAGAAGAACCGGAACAGGCTGTTCACGTTCTATTTCAACTACAACAGATATGTGGAGCGTATCAAGAGCAACTTTGAGGTCACGGCCGGTTACGACTACCAGTTCTGGAAGTACACCAACGCCGCCTACACCGAACTCAATGACAGAGAACCGGCCGAGCAGCAGGCAGCCTCTGCCGCCGACGACCAGCGGCATGTCCTGCTCTCGTATTACGGCCGTCTGAACTACAGCTTCGACGGCAGGTATCTGCTCACGGCCAGTCTGCGCCGCGACGGTTCCTCCCGCTTCGGCAAGGACAGCCGGTGGGGTTCTTTCCCGTCGGTCGCGCTGGGATGGCGGGTGTCTGAGGAAGGCTTCTTCAAGGTGCTCAAACCGGCTTTCAGCACGCTGAAGCTGCGTGCCAGCTATGGTGTGACCGGGCAGCAGGACGGCATTGCCAATTACAGCTATCTGCCTTTGTACACGCTCAGCCAGCGCGGGGCTTATTATATGTTCGGAGGCATTCCGACGGCAACCTATCGTCCGTCCGCATACAACAGCGGTCTGAAGTGGGAGACGACAAAGGCCTGGAACTGGGGGCTGGACCTCGGATTTTTCGGCGACAGGCTGACAGGTTCCATCGACTATTACCGCCGCAGGACAGAAGATCTGCTGGCCACGGTTCCCGTTGCAGCCGGTACGAACTTCAACAAGCAGATGCTGAGCAACGTGGGGAACATCACAGGCGAAGGTGTGGAAATGTCCCTTTCGGCAACTCCCGTACAGACCGCCGACTGGCAATGGAGCCTCAGCGGCAATGCGACCTGGCAGCGCAACCGGATTACGAATCTCCGCCTCAACGCCCGTTCGGCATCGCCCCATACGCCGGCCGGTGCCATCGATTCGCATTATGTACAGGTGCTGTCAGAGGGGCATGCACCTTATAGTTACTACGTCTACAAGCAGATTTATGACGAGAGGACAGGAGTGCCGATAGAAGGACTCTACGCCGACCTCAACGGCGACGGAAAGGTAGACTCGAAGGACCTGTACCATCACCATTCGCCGTCGGCCGACTGGCTCTTCGGTCTCTCCACGTCAGTGCGCTGGAAGCGGCTCACGCTGAGCACATCGCTCCGGGCCAGTGTCGGCAATTACCTCTACAACGGGATGGCCATGAATACGGGTGCATGGGAGACGATGTCGTACAACAGCTACCAGCTCAACCGACTCCATGCCAGCTATCTGGAGACACATTTCCGGAAACGGCAGTTCGAGAGCGACCTCTATGTGGAGAACGCTTCGTTCCTGAAGATGGACAACCTGCAGCTGTCGTACAACTTCGGGAAGATTGCGAAGTGGTGTTCGCTCAACGCCTCATTCATGGTGCAGAACGTGTTTACCCTCACGGATTACGCGGGTGTCGACCCGGAGTGCCAGGGCGGCATAGACATGAGCGTGTACCCGCGTCCCCGTATCTATTCTCTGACCATTGGACTGGATTTCTAAAACATCGAAAACAATGAAGACGAAACATATCATTCTCATTACTCTGGCCGTATGCGGTCTGAACGCCTGCACGGCCGACCTCGACCAGACTCCCCATACCGACAGCCAGCATTCCGCCGGTGAAGTCTACGGCACGGAAGAAGGATACAGGCAGGCACTTGCCAAACTGTATGCCTCGTTTGTCATCACCGGACAGGAACAGGGCGGCGGCAATGCCGATCTGGCAAGCAACAGCGGCTACGACTTCCTCCGCGGCTACTTCAACCTTCAGGAAGCTCCGACCGACGAGCTGGCGGGGACATGGCTCTCGGGCGACAAGATAGAGGGACTGACCTATATGTCGTGGGATGCCAGCGACCCCTGGGTGGCCGACACCTACTATCGTGCATACTATACGATTGCCTTGTGCAATGAGTTCCTGCGCCATGACACCGAAGCCGTCTCCGAGGGGAACAGCCGTCTGAAGGCCTACCGTGCGGAGGCCCGCTTCCTGCGTGCGCTGTCCTACTACTACGTGCTCGACCTTTTCGGGAAGGGGCCTTTCGTGGATGAAACGATGGGTGTCGGCTCTTACACGCCCGGGTGTTACAGCAACAGGCAGCTCTTCAGTTATATCGAATCGGAACTGAAAAGCATATCCTCCGACGGCCTGCAGGACCCGCAGTCGTGCGAATACGGGCGTGCATCAAAGGCTGCTGCATGGGCTCTGCTGGCGAAGCTGTACCTCAATGCAGAAGTGTACGGTGCCGGTATGCACTACACAGACTGCATTACCTGCTGCAAGAAAATCGTCAGTGCCGGCTTTTCCCTTGAGCAGGATTACGGCAAACTGTTCAATGCCGACAATGACAAGCGTACCAACGAGATTATCTTCCCGCTTGTCGTCGATGCCGTCCATACGGTCTCCTGGGGTGCCACGACCTATATTGTCTGTGGCGAATGCGGCAACACCAGCACCCAGAATCCTGCCCGCTATGGACTGACGAACGGATGGGGTATGTTCCGTGTGCGGGGTGAACTGCCGCAGCTTTTCGCAGGCAGGGAGAAGACCGACCGGCGGTACAGGTTCTATACCGACGGTCAGGAGCAATGGCTCGGAAAGGGCATCGACAACCAGTCGGAAGGTTATTTCGGCGAGAAATACTCCAATCTTACCGATGCAGGCGAGCCTGCCAGCAATACCGGGGCAGCTGGGTGCAGCATCGATTATCCTGTGTTCCGCCTTGCGGATGTGTACCTCATGCTTGCTGAGAGCGTGCTGCGTGGCGGACAGGGTGCGTCACGTGCCGAGGCACTGCAATGCGTCAACCGTGTGAGGGAGCGTGCCTTCGGCAATGCCGACGGCGACATCCGTGCGGCGCAGCTCACGCTGAAGTTCATCCTCGACGAGCGGGGGCGCGAACTCTACTGGGAGTGTACGCGCCGTACGGATCTCATACGGTACGGCCTGTTCACAGGGGATGCGTACACGTGGCAGTGGAAAGGCGGCGTGGCAGACGGACGTGCCACGGACAGCCGGTACAATGTCTATCCGATTCCCGCGGCCGAACTGTCGGCCAACCCCAATCTTTCAAACGAAAATTATTAACTCCCTGAATAGGTTATGAACAAAACAAAATATTTTTTACTATCTTTGCTGGCCGTCCTGTCCTCTGCCTCATGCAGCACCGATGCTGACCTGATTTCCTCCAGCGGAGCACAGGCCGTAGAACTGGACGGATCCGGCGATGTCGTCCTCGACAAGAACCATAAGCCGGATCTTGCCCTGACCCTCTACTGGACGGACAATTCCCGGCTGTCCACCAGCGATGAGCGTGTACAGGCACCGGCCGGTACGACAGCAAACACGCTGCAGTTCGCCGGTACGGAGGATTTCTCCTCTCCGGTGGAAGTCCTCACCAAGGCCGGCAGCACTTCCCTGCAGTACACGGTCGAGGCGCTCAACACGCTTGCCGGACGGCTGGGGCTGGCGGGCGATACGCCGTCGCCCCTGTACATACGGATGAAGTCGGTGCTGGCGAACAACCTGGAGCCCGTGTACAGCAACGTTTACCGCATACAGGTCACCCCTTACCGGATTGACATGAGCCGGGCCTTCATCCTCGCCTCCGACCGTACTGACACCGGCAGGCGGCTTTCTTCGCCCGAGTCCGACGGCATCTACCGCGGGTTCGTGGGGGCTGCCGGATGGTACAACTGGTGGCTGCAGGAAGGCGACGGCACGCTCTGGGGCAATGTCGGCGACGACAGCGGCGGCAAGGCGTTTGCGGCAGGCAGCGGCGAGACGCATTGGAACTTCTGGTTTCCGGGGCCGTCAGGCTGTTACTACACGGTCGTGAACACCCCGCGGCAGGAATGGAGTGCGCTGTACATTCCTTCGCTCTCCGTCAGCGGAGCCATCGAGGGCGAAATGACCTACGACAGGAAGACGGGCAGGTGGACGCTGCCCTTCCATGCGGCATCAGCCGGAGAGGTCAGAATCCGTATCAGCGGTACCGGCAGGCAATACAATGTCTCTACCGGGACAGACGACGAGGCTGCCCTCCGCACGGACGTGGCTTTTGGCATGGAGAACGGGAAGATCACATTCGGTTCTGTCCCTACTGACATCACGGTGCAGGTTCCTTCTGCGGGCGACCAGACGCTGATGCTGGATCTTTCCGATCCGACAGGCTGGACCTGCACGGCGGGCAAGGCCAGCACTCCGGAAGAAGTCCCGGGAAAGCTGTACATCCTCGGCAACGACGACCTGTGGGACTACACGGAATATCTGACGTTGTACGACGAGGACAATCTCTGCTATGCCGCGGCGGTCAGTTTCAATTCCTCATGGGGCTATTACTTCTCGAAGGCTTATCAGGACTGGACGGAAATCGACCAGGATCCCGCCACGGAGGAGAAGAAGCTCACCGTGAAAGGCCGGAACATTCCCCAGCCCGGCAAAGGCCTGTATGTCGTGTGCGCCTCGCTCGGTTGGATGAGCTACTGGTATCCGATGGACGAGGCTGTCACGGAAGTCGCATATGCCGGCTTCAACGACAGCTGGGAACCGGTCGGGATGTCCCCCGTAGCCGGCCGTCCTGGGGTATATGCCGCAACGGTCGCGGCGACAGCCGATACCCCGTGGGGCGTGCAGATTCTCCTCAACGGTTCCAGCAAGAACCTGTTTGGCACGCAGACTGACGGCACGCTCCGGTGGGGCAGGAAGGAAGAAGGTGCGCCGAAGGGATGGAAGGTCGGGAAGACCTATGTCTTCACCGTCGATCTCTGCAAGGGCACTTATACATTAACTGAACAATAGACAACATCCTTATACAACTGTAAAAATGAAGAAGTTTTTTAATATGATTGCCCTGCTGCTGTTCATCACAGGCGTGCAGGCATCCTGCAACAAAGAAGACAGTCCCGTGACCTCCCCCCGGCAGCCGGAACAGACACCGGCCGCAGCCGGAACGTTCGCCAAAGGAGCGGACATAAGCTGGGTGACCCAGCTGGAGAGCGAGGGACAGAGCTTCTATGACAGGAACGGCGAGCGCACGGAACTCATGACACTGCTCAAAAGAGACTGCCATGTAGACGCCGTCCGTCTGCGTGTCTGGGTCAACCCGGCATCGGGCTGGAACAACGCCGACGATGTGCTGGTGAAGGCGCGCCGGGCAGCGGCACTGGGGCTGAGGGTCATGATCGACTTCCATTTCAGTGACAGCTGGGCTGATCCGGGACAGCAGACCGTTCCGGCAGCGTGGGCAGGCTACGACCTCCCGCAGATGAAGACGGCGGTGGCCGCCCATGTCACGTCGGTGCTGACGAAACTGAAGTCGTTCGGCATCACCCCTGAATGGGTACAGGTCGGCAACGAGACCCGCACGGGCATGCTGTGGCCGCTGGGCCGCATCGACAACGGAAGCAACTATGCCGAACTGACCAATGCGGGCTACGATGCGGTAAAGGCCGTATTCCCCGGCGCCAAGGTGATTGTCCACATTGACTGTGGCGACAACCTGGCGTTCTATACCCGTGTCTTCGACTATATGCGGAAGTACGGCGGGAAATACGACCTCATCGGCATGTCGCTCTATCCGGAGAAGGGGAAAGGCGCCGTGTATGCAGACAAATGTGTAGACAATATCAAGACGCTGTATGCCACTTATGGAAAACCGGTCATGCTCTGCGAGATCGGCATGGACTATGACAATGCAGAGGAGTGCCGCGACTGCATCGCCTCGGTCATCCGCAAAGGAAAGGCCACGGGACATCTCGAGGGGGTCTTCTACTGGGAGCCGGAAGCACCTGCCGGTTACAACGAAGGCTACAACAAGGGCTGTTTCGTCAACGGTACACCCACGGTGGCGCTGGATGCCTATGCGGAATAGCCCGCTGTGCAGCGGAGGACGGCGGGAAACCGCAGGCGGTGGGAGAACGGCCCGCTCTTCCGGACCGGGCTGGCAGACTGCCGTCCGCATCCGTCGGAAGTCCTTTTTTCCACTTTTTTTCACGGTCTCCTCCTTCATCCGAAGGGCGGCTGGAACCGGACTTGTATCCATCTGATGAACAGTGCATTATAAAGCCGTTTCCAAAAGGTGCTTGGTTGCGGTCTAAGGAGGCGTTGATTGAAGGCTGATGGGGCGTTGATTGAAGGGCAAGAGGGCGTTGGTTGGAATGTCGGGGACGGCAGGTCACAAAACGGCCGGTGCAATCCTGTCCGTTCCTTGGAGGCGGATCCGTCCGGAAGAGGGCTGTCCGCCGCTTCCCAGCCTTCCTGTCCGCTGCCGTGCGGAAAACACATTAAAAACAAGAAGAAGCCGCCCGGAAAGCGGCTTTTTCTGTAATTTTGCAAATGATTTGCCGTACGGGGAAAACAGGGACGGTCCCGTCTGCTCCACGGCTGTAATCTTTTTGGTATGACAAAGATGTTCGGACATTTAAGACGAAGAATCCTCTCACTGCTGCTCCTTCTGTCGGGAGCAGGCTGCATGGCGTCCGGGTCGGCGCACTTCGCCCGGTTTTTCAACGTTTCTCTGCCTTATGCGGCGAACGAGGTGGAGCAGGTGTGGCAGGACCGCCAGGGGATGGTCTGGCTCATCACGAGGCAGGGCGTGTTCACCTATGACGGTTACAGCACTCGGAAGATTACCGGCGGCAGCTTCTGGACTGCTGCCGCATTGAACCGCGACATCCTTATACTGGGCGGTGACGACGGACTCCGGTTTCTCGACATCAGAACCGAACGGCTCTGCAACCCTCTGGGCAATGTCCCGCAGACAGGCGAGATACGTGTAGTCGTCATGTCGGGAGGAGTCCTCTATGCGGGGACAAAGTCGAACGGTCTCTTCAGCTTCGACACCCGGCGCCGGCTGTGGCAGCGGTATATGGTTCCGGGCGGCAAGGACAATATCATCTACGCCATCCGGCCTGTCGGCAACGGCGTGTACATAGGCCATCTGAAGGGACTCTCTTTCATGGACGGCAGGGGAAACATAAGGGACACAGGCATACACGACAATGTCTACAGCATCGGTATAGACCGGAGACGCAGGTGTCTGTGGGTCGGCACGGAGCATGGTCTCCTGCACCGCAGTCTGGTGGACGGAAAGACGGCCCGTGCCCTGTCGGGCAGCACGTACAACCATCCCTTCGTCCTGCCTGACGGCAACCTGCTCGTCGCTTCTGAATACGGCATGCTGGTGTTCAACCCGGAAAGCGGAAGCAGACGGACGGTGAGCCATGACGTGTCGTCGCCTCTGTACAGTCTGCCCAGCAACCGTATCAACAGCTTCTTCCGCGACCGTCGGGGCAATATATGGATCTCCACCGACCACGGGGCGGCATTCGCCCGGCAGGCGGATCCTTTCGAGTACACCCGCATTGTCGACATGACCCGCTCGAACGAGGGAAACACCTTCACGAACATCCTCGAGGCGGCTGACGGGGAGAAGTGGCTCGGAGGAGAGAACGGAATCCTGCACGTCACGAGGCGGGGCTGCAGATGGTTCAGGGTCGGCAGCGGACTGAAGAAGAACATGATACGCTATATCTATGAAGACCGTGACCATGACATCTGGATCGCCACGGATGCGAGTATAGCCAGGTACGACCGGCAGGCGGACCGGTTCGACTATTTCACCCTCACCGGCAGCGACGGACGGAATTCGGACTGGGCCTATGCCCTCTACGAAGACGACCGGCGGAGGCTGTGGGTGGCCACCTACATGGGCGGACTGTACGTCGTCGACAAGAAGGCGCTGCTGCGGAGCGGCGGGACTTACCGGATGCTGCGGTCGCCCTTCGGGAAGGATGCCGAGCTGGTAAGCACGGCCTACCGGCTTGTTCCGGACGGCAGCGGACACCTGTGGACCTATACCGGCAAGGGACTGGTGTCCATCGACACACGCAGTTTCCGCGTGTCGCTCAGGCGGAAGATGTTTCTTGACGGCATGACGGTGGCAAGAGGCTCTGTATGGATCGACGTGCAGGGCCGTCTTTACAGATACGAGATGGCATCGGGCAGGTACACCGATACCGGGTTCAGCGTGGATGACGGCATGATCTATGCCTTCGTGAACGAGAACGCCCGGGTATGGATGTCTACGTCAGAAGGACTTTTCTACATCGACCTGCACGACAATACGGTCCATTCTTCGGGCAAGCCCGAGTACAGGTTCACGGCCGGTACTTACGTGGGTGCAGACCGTTCGATATGCTGGGGCGGACAGGATGTCGTGGCCAGGCAGCGGATATCGGACGGAAGGAACAGCCGTGACGTGGATGTTTACGTCACGGGGATAAGCGTCGACGGCAGAGCTGTCGGCGGCATTGTCCCGCGCTTTGCCACGGATATCCGTCTTGGCGGAAGGAAGAACATCTCCATCTTCCTTTCCACCTACGACTACGGCAACGGCAGCTCGGAAGTACTGTGGTACAGACTGGGCGACGGCAGCCGCTGGATGCCGCTGGCTGCGGGGACGAACAGCATCGCCCTGCCGGCCCTGCCGGGCGGTGCCTGCGAACTGTATGTGTCGGCCGGTCCCCGGTCGGGCAGCGTCAGGAAGTACACGCTCAGGGTGCCCTATCCCTGGTACCGGCAGTGGTGGGCATGGCTGCTGTATCTTCTGTCGTCCTCGTCGCTTGTCTATGCGGTCTTCTCCTTTTACAGAAGGCGTGCGCAGCAGGAGCTAAGAGAACGCGAACGGGAGAACGCCATCGCCCTGACGGAGCAGAAGATGGACTTTTTCGTCGAGATGTCGCATGAGGTCAAGACACCGCTCAGCCTGATCATAGCCCCGCTGGAGAAGCTGCTGTCGGAAACGACCAATGCCCGTTTTCGCGGAAAGCTGCGGTCGATACATGGCAATGCCATGCGGCTGAGCGACATCATCAACCGCATATTGGACTTCAAGCGGATGGAAGTCGAGGGCGATGACCGGATTCTCGACTCGCACGTCGATTTCGTCTCCCTGGTGGGCAACTGTGTCCGTGAGTTTTCTGACCGGGCACGGGACCGGCAGGTGTCGCTGTCGTTCCACAGCTCCGTAGAGACGCTCTGGATGGATGTTGACATCGTCAAGATACAGTCGGTCGTCCGCAATCTCCTGTCCAATGCTGCAAAATATGTTGACGACAGGACTGGGCGGATTACGGTCAGCGTCGGTATGGGGCAGGGCTGTGCAACGGTCAGCGTTGCTGACAACGGGCCGGGTGTCCCGGCAGGCGAACTCCGCCGGATCTTCTATAAGTACTACAAAGGCGACAGCCAGCATGACGGTACGGGGCTGGGGCTGGCCGTGGCGAGGAAATATGTGGAACTCCATGGGGGGACAATCGCCGCCGAGAATGCCGGCGGTCTGAGGGTGACCTTCTCGATTCCTGTCGGCGAGGCCGGGTACGGACTGTCGGGCGACGGAAGTCGTACCGGCGATGCGGACGGACGGCCGACGGTGCTTGTCGTGGATGACAACCATGACATGGTGGACTTCCTGAAGTCTGCCCTGAACGAGAACTACAGGGCGATGGTGGCTTACAGCGGTGAGGAGGCGATGGAACACGTGGCGGCGACAGTCCCCGACATCATCATCACCGACCAGATGATGCCCGGCATGGATGGGACGGAACTGTGCAGGCGGCTGCGGCATAACCATGCGACAGCAGACACGCCCATCATCATGCTGACGGCAAAAGATGACCAGACGACAGAACTGAAGAGCATCTCGTGCGGTGCCGACGTGTTCATTCCCAAGCCTTTCAATCTGCAGAAACTCCAGCTGCACATGGTACAGCTGCTCAGGCGGAAGGCTTCGATTGTCAAGAGTGCCCATATCGTTTCTATTGCGGAAGAGGGACAGGGAAGAATTGAAACGGTGAATGATGACGAGCGTTTGATGACCGAAATCATGAAGGCCATCAACGGCAATATGTCGTCGGAAGAATTCAATGTAAGCAGACTGTGCGAGCTGATCGGAATCGAACAGAAGCAGCTTTACCGGAAGATGAAGACACTCACAGGGCAGACGCCTGTCAGTTTCATACGTGAACAGCGGCTGAAGCGGGCCGCCATGCTGCTTGGACAGGGGCAGCTTACGGTTTCCGAGGTGATGTATCAGGTGGGCTTCAGCAGTCTGTCGTATTTCAACAAATGTTTTACCGGGATGTACAAGGTGTCTCCAAAGGAATACAAAGGCAGCTGACGGATCCGGCATCGGCGGGAAGGGGGATTGATAAAAGGGAATGAAGGGACGTGCTTTGTAGCAGTCGCCCCTTCATTCCCTCTGTGTGTCTTTGTCTCTTTTTGCTTTTCTTATGTCTCTTTCCTTCCCTTGTGTGTCTTTGTCCTTTCGTGTTCTTGTTGTGCTTCGTCGGACTTATGTGAGCCTGTACCGGAGGCTGCCCGGAGGTCATCTGATGGCTGCCAGAAGGTCGGCCACTACATAGCTGGAACCTCCGACGAAGATGAAATCGTCCTTGTCGGCGGCATGAAGGGCGGCACGGTAGGCCTCCGGCACGGTAAGGAAGGTCTCTCCGTGCAGGCCGTAGCCGGCAGCTGTGGCGGCGACTTTCTCTGCCGGGAAGGCACGGCGGGTGGAGGGCTGTGTCCAGTAGTAGACGGCATCGTCGGGCAGCATGGACATGACAGCGTGCAGGTCCTTGTCGTCTACCATGCCGAAGACGATGCGCCTGCAGCGGCAGGGCTGGTGACGGATCTGCCGGGAGAGGTACTGCCAGCCTCCGGCATTGTGCCCTGTGTCGCAGATGACCGGCGGACGGTCCTGCAGTTTCTGCCATCTCCCCATCAGGCCTGTAGCCTCGCAGACATCGGCGAAGCCTCGGGCGATGCTGTCGGTATTTCTGATCACGCCTTTATTATACAGGAGCATGGCGGTTGTCAGCACCGTGTTGGCATTCTTCTCCTGATAGCTGCCGCCCAGTTCGCCGGTGATGTCGCCGAAGAAGCGTGTCCGGTAAGCGATGCCGCCGGTAGGGAGTGCGTGTGATGCGCATACGGCCGGAATGTCTTCCGCAAAGACGATGAGTGCGTCCATCTTCTGTGCCTTTGCCTGGAATACCGCCTTTGTCTCGGGTACGGCCTCACCGATGATGACGGGTACGCCCTGCTTGATGATGCCTGCTTTCTCGCCGGCAATCGCTGCCAGGGTATTACCGAGGAACTGCGTGTGGTCGAGTGAGATGTTGGTGATGATGGACAGGACGGGGGTGATGATGTTCGTGCAGTCCAGCCTGCCGCCCAGACCTACTTCGATGACGGCGATGTCTACCTTCTGTTCGGCAAAGTACTTGAATGCCAGTGCTGTCGTCAGCTCAAAGAAAGACGGATGGAGCGGTTCGAAGAAGCTGCGCTCCTGTTCGACGAAATCTATGACTTCCTGTTCCGGAATCATCTGTCCGTTGACCCTGATGCGCTCTCGGAAATCAACAAGATGCGGACTGGTGTAGAGTCCTACTTTGTAGCCTTCGGCCTGGAGAATGGCGGCCAGTGTGTGCGAACAGGAGCCTTTGCCGTTGGTTCCGGCAACATGGATGGACAGGAAACGGGTGTGAGGATGGCCGAAGTGTTCGTCCAGAGCCTTTGTCGTGCCCAGTCCTTCTTTATAGGCGGAAGCACCGATGTGCTCGAAGACGGGGGTGCTGTTGAACAGATATGTTACGGTTTCCTGATAGGTCATGGTGGGTTGTTGACAGTGATGGGCGATGATAGGCGGTGAAACGATGATAAGCGGTGATGGGAGGTGATAAGCGGCTATGAGAACAGTTTACGGAAGTTCTCGAAGATGGAGTGCTTGGTCGTGGTGTCGCCTTTGAAGTTTTCACTCTCACGCAGCCTCTCGATGGCTTTCCGCTCTTCTTTGTTCAGTTCCTTCGGGACATACACGCTGATGTGGACGATCAGATCGCCTGTGCCGATTCCATAGCCTTGGACGGCGGGCAGTCCCTTGCCGCGCAGGCGGAGCGTCTTGCCCGGCTGCGTGCCCGGTTCGATCTTGATCTTCACGCTGCTCCCGTCAATGGTCGGGATGTCAGCCTGTCCGCCCAGTACCGCCGTCGGGAAATCAAGCAGGAGATTGTAGACGACATTCTGTCCGTCGCGGATGAAGGTGTCGTCGGGCTCTTCCTCTATGTACACTTGGATATCTCCCGTCACACCGTTGTGTCTTCCGGCGTTGCCCTTGCCCGGGACATTGACGACCATACCCTCGGCTACGCCTGCCGGGATGTTGATTTCAACGACTTCTTCGCCTTTGACGATGCCTTCTCCATGGCAGTGGCTGCACTTGTTCTTGATAACTGTCCCCTCGCCGCCGCAGACATGGCAGACAGTCTGGGTCTGCATCATGCCGAAGATGCTCTGCTGGGTGCGGATTTCCACGCCCGTCCCATGACAGTTCGGGCAGGTCTCGCTACCGCTGCCGGCCTCTGCTCCAGAGCCGTGGCAGTGGTCGCAGGTAACATCCTTGCGTACTTTGAACTTCTTGGTGACCCCTGTCGCCACCTCCTGCAGGGATAGCCGAACCTTCAGACGCAGATCCGTACCCCGGTATCTCTGTGTCTGATGTCCGCCTCTGCCGCGCCCGCCGAAGATGTCGCCGAACATGGAGAAGATGTCGTCCATGGAGAATCCGCCGGCTGCACCGAACGGACTGCCGCCGCCAAATCCGCCGCCCGGTGCATTGAAACCGAACTGGTCGTACATCTGCCGTTTCTGCGGGTCATGCAGCACATCGTATGCTTCGGCGGCTTCCTTGAACTTTGCCTCTGCCTCCGTATCACCCGGATTGCGGTCGGGATGATACTTGATGGCAAGTTTCCTGTATGCTTTCTTTATCTCGTCTTCTGAGGCGCTCTTGCTGACACCCAGCACCTCGTAGTAGTCTCTTTTTGCCATTCTTCTTTATGGAATTTAAGGAGGCAGGGAGAGCCGCAAAGGGTAAGGCGGCCGTCTCGACCCTTATGTCCGGAGTGCCGAGGGGACAGCCCCCGCATGAGTGGGATTTCCTTCAGCGCCTCTTCGTCTCTTTCTGTCTCCTTCCGATATTATTGTCCGACGGCCACTTTCGCATGGCGGATGACCTTGTCGTTGAGCGTGTAACCCGTCTGTACGCAGTCGATCACCTTGCCTTTCTTTTCGTCGCCCATGCCCGGGACCATTGCGATGGCCTCATGGTAGTCGACGTTGAAGTCGGCATTGTCGGTTTCGATCTTCTTTACGCCTAACGTTTCCAGCACCTTGATGAACTTCTTGAATATCAGTTCAAAGCCCTCCTTGATGGCCTGCGGGTCTTCCGTCTTGTCAGCAAGTGCGCGTTCGAAATCGTCAAGAACGGGCAGGACTGCCGAGACGGTCTTCTCGCTTCCGTTGAGGATAAGCTCCGACTTCTCCTTCAGCGTGCGTTTTTTGTAGTTGTCGAATTCAGCCGCCAGACGGATGTACTTGTCTTTCCACTGGTCGGCTTCCTGCCGTGCAGCCGTTGCAGGGTCGGTCTCCTGTTCTTCCGGCACAGGCTGCTCTTCCTGCGTCTCAGCTTCGTTCGCGGCGGTATTCTGGCTGTTCTGTTCCAGCTCTTCGCCATCCACGTTTATCTTTCTCTTGTTCTTACTCATGTCTAAATTCTATTTCTCATAAGTACGTATTGCAAATTGTATGCCATCTTTGACGTTCTCAAGACCGGTTCTGCCGACCGCCCTTGACGGCTTCAGCCTTCCCGGCCGGCCGGGGATGCCGCATGAAAGCAGGAAGACACCGGCGGGCCAGCCCTGCCTCATGGCTCCGGCATGCCTGTATGGAATCCCCGGATTCTGCCTTAATACATCCCCGCCTTCTGCTCTTTGATGCGGTCGTCGTGAATGTATTCGTCATAGGTCATCAGCTTGTCGATGGTCCCCTTCGGCGTCAGTTCGATGATGCGGTCGGCCACGGTGTTGATGAACTCGTGGTCGTGGGAGCTGAAGAGGATGTTGCCCTTGAAGCTGATCAGGTTGTTGTTGAACGCCTGGATGCTCTCCAGGTCGAGGTGGTTGGTAGGCGTGTCGAGAATCAGACAGTTGGCGTTCTGCAGCTGCATACGTGCAATCATGCAGCGCATCTTCTCGCCTCCGGAGAGCACGTTCACCTTCTTTTCAACCTCCTCCTGCTTGAAGAGCATGCGCCCGAGGAATCCCTTCATGGCGACCTCGTTGCCCGGCCCGTACTGCGACAGCCAGTCGACGAGGTTCAGGTCGCTGTTGAAGAACCCGGTATTGTCCAGCGGGAGATAGGCCGTCGTGATGGTCACGCCCCAGTTGTAAGTGCCGCCGTCAGCCTTTCGGTTGCCGTTGATGATCTCGAAGAGAGCCGTCATCGCCTTCGGATTGCGGGAGAGGAAGACGACCTTCTGCCCTTTCTCGATGTTGAAGTTCACGTTGTCGAACAGCACTGTGCCGTCGGCATCGACAGCCTTCAGGTTCTCCACTTCAAGGATCTGATTGCCCGGTTCGCGCTCCATGGAGAAGATGATGCCCGGATATTTGCGGCTCGACGGACGTATCTCCTCGACGTTCAGGCGTTCCAGCATCTTCTTGCGCGAGGTGGTCTGCTTGCTCTTTGCCACATTGGCCGAGAACCGGCGGATGAACTCCTCCAGCTGTTTCTTCTTCTCCTCGGCCTTCATCTTCTGGTTCTGGGCCTGGCGGAGAGCCAGCTGCGAGCTTTCGTACCAGAAAGAGTAGTTGCCGGCGAAGACGGTCACCTTGCCGAAGTCGATGTCGATGGTCTGCGTGCTGACGGAATCGAGGAAGTGACGGTCGTGGGAAACAACCAGTACCGTCTGGTGCTCGTCGATGTCGCCGAGGTAGTCCTCCAGCCACTCGACGGTGTCGAGGTCGAGATCGTTGGTAGGCTCATCGAGCAGCAGGTTCTCCGGTTTCCCGAAGAGGGCTTTTGCCAGCATGACGCGCACTTTCTCCGTATTCGACAGTTCCGCCATCTGCTTCTGGTGCAGGTCCTCCTTGACACCGAGGTTCTGCAGCAGCTGTGCCGCATTGCTCTCAGCCTCCCATCCGTTCATCTCGGCGAACTTCAGCTCGAGGTCGGCAGCGCGGTTGCCGTCTGCCTCGCTCATCTCCGGTTTGGCGTAAAGTTCCTCACGCTCCTTCATGTTCCGCCAGAGCGTCTCGTGACCCATGAGGACGGTATCCATCACCTTGTATCCGTCATATTTGAAGTGGTCCTGCTCCAATACCGACAGCCGTTCGCCCGGCCCCAGTTCCACGGTTCCCTTGTTGGGTTCCAGGTCGCCGGAGATGGCCCGGAGCAGCGTCGACTTGCCGGCGCCGTTGGCACCGATGACACCGTAGATGTTGCCCGGTGTAAACTTCAGATTAACGTCCTTGTAGAGAACCCGCTTGCCGAATTGGATCGCAAGATTTGAAAGTGTGATCATCTTTTTCTAATACCTTATTATATCGTAATTTGACTGCAAAGGTACTACTTTTATTTTATTTCCCCAAAAATCCTCCGTGCTACTACCGGCGTTGTGTGGCCGGCCGTTCTGTGCGTGGGGGCATCTGTCCTTCCTGTGTGTAACGGAGCGGCAACTCCCCGGCAAAGCCTGATTACAAGAGTGTGCTTTTCGGGCGGGGATGTTGATAGGCCATGGGTGAATGACAGATGGGTGGCTCACCCTGATGGAGAAGTGCTTATGGTTTCAGCCATACGCTTTGCGGCTTCACGATCAACCGGGCATTGTTATACGCCATTTTCAGTGTGAGACAGGTGCGGGCGGTATAAGTATCCTCGCTGATTTTATGGATGACCAATGCCAAATCAGGATTGGGAGACCCTGGCGTAAGGTTCAGGGGTAACAATAGCTGGATACGGTTGTTGTAAAATTGAGGGACAGCCAGTTTGTAGTTGGTTTTTACTCTTTTCTTCACTTCTTCTATGGCTCCATCCAATCTACGGCGTATTTCTCCCGAATCCAGAGATTGGATGTGGATGGGGAATCGTGTCAGGTTGTCTTCAATGATATGGTCAAGTTGTGGAATAAGTTGACATCGTGGATTGAAAATCAGATCCTCGGGTTTCTGAAAGAAGTCGGCAATGTCCGGGTGTCTGCTTGGAAATGTTTTTAGCAGTTGGATGTCACTTTCTTTTAGGAAAGCCTTGAAACAATATTGGGGATTGTCCTTTCCTTTCCGAGGTTTGCGGTATTCCTCAAAGAAAGCGAATATAGGCTCCAGATTCTTGGTTACCAATCCCGTATTGAAACAAGCGTGAGAGTTGTTGCTTGTGTATGCCACCTTGTTCTCTGCTTTGAGCTTTCTGAAAATATGTTCCAGATAACTCTTCAAAATTGAATAATGTTTTTCGTTTGCATCCGAGAATTCCCAAGCTTCAGGGTCTGCAAGATTCTCGGCCAGGAACTCAATGGCTTTGTCATAGTTGGGGAAGTAGGCAAACTTAAAAAGTGCTGATTCAAAAGTCTTTTTCATGTGTGTAATGAATCTAATGTTAATAAAAAAGGATTCTCAAAAATCTGATGAGAATCCCTATTGTCTAACTTAAATTTATCTAAAATGGTTGTGGATAGACCCACACGTCATTATGTTTATGCCGCAAAGATAAGCATTTTCTTGTTCAGTTCCAAATTTTCCCCCTGTTTTTTGTTCTTCTGTTAAATCCATAGATTGGAAACAGAATAAAGGCTAATGCACTTGCAGGATATGACCGTCCGAAATCGGATGGATTACAAAGGAGGATAGACTGCAAGATAAGATGCAGAAAAGGGGAACAGATACGAGGTCTGTCCATCAGCAGGTCTTTCAGTCTTCTACAGACAACTTATTTCCCCATCATCGGTGTTTGTAAACTGTTTTCATGCAACGCAAAGCGACACATGCCCTTTTAGCCTCTAAAAGATGCCTGATTGACTTGCAACAGGTGCTCTTTCAGAGCATTACCAACGCCCTTTTGAAGTCCAATCAGGCACCTTTTAGAAACGGCTTGATAACCTGTTGGCTTTCTGCTGGTTGCAAACTTGATTTTTTGTATGTGTTTTTATATTTGCAGATGATTTGTCTGCAATTATGTAATGGTTTTTCAAAACCTTGTCTGTATTTTCAACCTGTTAAATTGAAAGGCTTTTGTATCGGAGGGGGCTGATAGAATGGACAGCTGACCGTCTTGGCTCTATTTTGTTGAATGAACCACCTCGGATCTTCCGTAAGGATCTACGAAAAGCATCCGCACATTTAACGGAAGAACCGGAAAAGGGACTCTGTCTCCTTCATCAGCAGGCCGACAATGTGCTCCAGCTCTTCTTTGTCCGTCTCGTTGAAGTCGCCGGGGCGGGTACTGTCGATGTCGAGCACGCCACGGAAGGTATGTGTGGAATCGTACATCGGGATGACGATCTCGCTGCGTGAGAGGCTGCTGCAGGCGATGTGTCCGGGGAAGTCGTCTACGTCGGGGACGATGAGCGTGTGTCCTTCCTCCCATGCCTTGCCGCAGACTCCCTTTCCGTAAGGGATGGCATAGCAGGCAACGGATCCCTGGAAGGGACCCAGCCGGAGCCGGTCTTTGTCCTGCTGCAGGTAGAAGCCGACCCAGAAGAACCGTTCCGGGAAGGTGTCGTGCAGGGCCGCTGACACGTTGGCCAATATGCCCACGAGGTTTTTCTCGCCTTTGATAAGTTCGGCGATCTGCGGTATCAGCTGTTCGTATTGTTCTTTTCGGGTCATGGGTTCCGGGGGGAGTAAAGGATTCATCGAGGATTAAAGGAGCCGGTCCGGGGGAGGGAAGGGGCAAGCCGACAGTGGAGGGGGGAGGGGAGGCGGAGGATAGGCGGCGGTTCAGGAGCATCTGTCTACGAGGCATCTGCCTTTGCCTCCTTTGATTCCTTCAACCCCTGAGACTTCTCCCGGCTTTCTCCATTCCCGGCGGAAAAGAGTTTCAGCTGTTCGTCAACTTTGTTCGTGAGTTCTACGAACTGTGGGATGGACAGCTGTTCGGGGCGTTTCGTCATGATGTCCTGTGCATAGAAGCTGTCGGCCGGTTTCCCGGTATTGAACAGCTGTCGCAGGCTGACACGCAGCATCTTCCGCCGTTGGTTGAAGACGGCCTTTACCAGCCGTTTGAACAGCTGCCCGTCACAGCCTAAGTCTGTCACGCCGTTCCGTGTCATGCGGATGACGGCGCTCTTCACCTTTGGCGGCGGGTTGAATACGTTTTCATCCACGGTGAAGAGATACTCCACGTCATACCACGCCTGCATCAGGACGGACAGTATTCCGTATGCTTTCGATCCCGGCCCGGCGGCCATGCGGAGCGCCACCTCCCGCTGGATCATGCCTGTGCAGCAGGGGATGAGATCCTTGTAGTCGAGCATCTTGAAGAAGATCTGCGAGGAGATGTCGTAGGGGTAGTTGCCCGTAAGGACGAACTGTCTGCCGTCGAACACCTGCGAGAGGTCCATTCGGAGGAAGTCTTCACCGAGAATATGCTCATGCAGCGTGGGGAATTTCTCGTAGAGGTAGGCGACACTTTCCGCATCGATTTCCACCGCCTTCACCTCCCGGGGCTTCCCCACGAGATACTGCGTGAGGACGCCCATGCCCGGTCCGATCTCCAGAATGGGGATGTCGGGACAGGCATCGACGGTGTCGGCAATCCGGCGGGCGATGCTCAAATCGACAAGGAAGTGCTGACCCAGATTCTTCTTTGGCTTGACTGATTTCATAATTTTTCTTTATTCGCCTACAAAGATATACATTTTATTTTGCATTTAAAAGCATTTTCCTTATCTTTGCTCCATTATATGAAGACGAGGAGACTGTTCAACTATACTGTGAAGATTGCATTGCCGTTACTGCTTGGAAGTGCAATCCTTTATTGGATGTATAGGGGATTCGACTTCTCCAGCATCCGGCATGTCCTCTTTCATGAGATGGACTGGACGTGGATGCTTCTTTCTCTCCCTTTCGGCGTTCTGGCACAGGCTTTCCGTGGATGGAGATGGAAACAGAGCCTCGAACCCATCGGCGAGCACCCCCGTGCGTCGGTCTGCGTCAATGCGGTCTTCCTGTCTTACGCCGTCAGCCTGCTGATTCCCCGTATCGGCGAGTTCGCTCGCTGCGGTGTCTTGAACCGGTACGACAAGGTGCCTTTTCCGAAAGCAATCGGTACGGTGGTAACGGAGCGGGCTGTCGATACGCTCATCGTTCTGCTCATCACTGCCGTCGCCTTCTTCATGCAGCTGGCAGTGTTTTCCAGTTTCTTCTCAAGGACCGGCACGCGCATCGACGACGTCTTCGGGATGTTCTCGGCAACAGGCTGGCTGGTGACGGCTGTCTGCGGCATAGCCTCTGTCATCCTCTTCTATTATGTGCTGCGTCGTCTGGCTTTATATAATAAGGTGAAGGAGATGCTGACCGGTATATGGCAAGGCATCGGTTCGCTGCGGAAAGTAAGGAACATCCCCCTGTTCCTTTTCTACAGTCTTGCGATATGGGGGAGCTATTTCCTGCATTATTACCTGACTTTCTTCTGCTTCGATTCGACGGCACATCTCGGCCTTTCCTGTGCTCTGGTCAGCTTTGTGGTAGGTTCTATTGCCGTCATCGTGCCGACGCCGAACGGAGCAGGACCGTGGCATTTCGCCGTCAAGACGATGCTCATCCTCTATGGCGTGGCGGACAACCAGGCGTTGTATTTCGTTCTGATCGTGCATACTCTCCAGACGTTGCTGGTTGTCCTTCTTGGCGTATATGCGTGGATAGCATTGAGCTTTACCCATACGCCCGTCTCACTGGCGAGCCCGGCAGAGCTTATCCGACCGGTAGAAGAATGAAATGTCAGGGCAATGAAAGAAAAGGACAGATAAACAATCCATAACTTAATAACCTTTTAAAATCAACATTATGAGTGAAATCAGAAATCTTAAGCCGGAAGGTGTTTGGAGAAACTTTGATGATCTGACACAGGTTCCGCGTCCGTCAGGACATCCAGAGAAGGTGCAGAAGTTCTTGCTGGACTTTGCTGCAAGAGTCGGTGTCGAGGCATACGTGGATGCCGGCGGCAATGTCGTCATGCGCAAGCCTGCCACACCGGGATATGAGAACCGCAAGACTGTTCTGCTGCAGGCGCACATGGACATGGTGCCGCAGAAAGCCCCCGACAGCAATCATAACTTCGAAACCGACCCGATCACGACCCATATCGTGGACGGATGGGTATATGCCGACAATACGACGCTTGGTGCTGACGACGGTGTAGGCGTTGCGGCCATCATGGCGGTCATGGAGGACAAGAGCCTGAAGCATGGGGCTGTAGAGGCACTGATTACACGTGACGAGGAGACGGGTATGTTCGGTGTCAATGAAATGCCCGGAGGCGAACTGCACAGCGACATCCTCATGAATCTCGATTCGGAGACATGGGGAAAGTTCGTCATCGGTTCTGCCGGCGGTGTCGACATCACATCGACCCTGGAGTACAAGGAGGTCGTCAACGACCGTGAGGCAGCTGTCAGGGTTACCCTGAAAGGACTGCGCGGCGGACACTCGGGCCTTGAAATCAACGAGGGACGTGCCAATGCCAACAAGGAAATGGTACGACTGGTACGCAAGGCTGTCACCGAACTGGATGCCCGGCTGGCACGCTGGGAAGGAGGCAATATGCGCAATGCCATCCCGTTCAAGGCAGAGGTAGTCCTTGCCCTGCCGCAGGCCAATGTCGCTGCACTGAAGGAGATGGTTGCCTGCCAGAAGGCACTCCTCGAGGACGAGTTCAAGGGAATCGAGCCGAACGTGGAATTTTTTGTCGAGGAGACTGAAAAGCCCGGAAGCCTTCTTCCAGTGGAAATCCAGGACAACCTCATCGATGCCATCTATGCCTGTCACAATGGAGTGTTGCGTATGATCCCGTCTTATCCGAATGTGGTAGAGACCTCCTCGAACCTCGCCATCATCGACATCGACCCGGCCAAGGCCGCCATCAAGATCCTGGCCCGCTCGAGCCGGGAGGATATGCGCGACTATATCTCTGCCCAGTTGGAGAGCTGTTTCAACATGGCAGGTATGAAGACGGTCTTCAGCGGACAGTACGGCGGCTGGGATCCGAACCCGGAGAGCGAGATACTCAACCTCCTGAAGAAAGTCTACAAGGAGCAGAACGGCGAAGAGGGCATCGTGCAGGTAGACCATGCCGGCCTCGAATGTTCCGTCATTCTCGGCAAGTATCCGGGCATGGATGTCGTGAGTCTCGGTCCTACGCTCCGCAGTCCGCATACCGCTAAGGAGCGTCTTGAGATTTCAACCGTCGAGCCTTTCTGGAAACTCCTCGTTCAGACACTGGAGGAGATTCCTGTCAAGTGAATCGCCGTTCCATGACAGGAGGGCAGGGGATTTCCCCATCCTGTTTTTCTGTCCGGCAATTCATTCCTGTCCGGAGCGCAGAGGCGCATGGCCTCTGAACATCCCTCCGGAATACGGCGACCCGCCTTCCGTCTGGCAAGCAGATGGAAGGCGGGTCTTTTCGTAGAGACGGCCGGATCCGTATCTTCCGTTGAAGGGAATAACCGAGAGTTCTTTATAGGCGGCCGGTATATAATCCGATATTTTTTTGTAAATTTGCATTCTCCAAAACGCTATGCTTATGAACGAGGAACAGAAGCTGTCTATCATCTATAAAGGAAAGCAGTATTTCCGTGAGATTATCATACCCAACCATTTGAAGGGACTAAGTTCTCTGCGACTGAAGAACTTTAACGTAAATCCTTTCCTGGTGAATTATCTTGCTTCTTTTTTGTGTGGCGATACCGAGCCGGAATCTATTGCAAAGGCTCTCGTATATCCCCGCATATTAGGTACGAGCATCAATACAAGCTTCGGTCAGAATGTGCAGATTTTCATTTCCAGTCTGGCCGAGGTCGTCGGGAACGCTTCGGGGATTGATGGCATAGACATAGAATTTGTCGATGCACTTGACGGACGCCGGAAATACTGCCAGTGCAAGGCAGGTCCGCAGACGATCAACAAAGATGATGTCGCGACGATATTGGGACATTTTACACATCTCCAGAACAAGGCTCGTCTGGATCGTCTTGACATAAGGATTGCCGACATGATGGTCGGAGTACTTTACGGTGAACCGTCTGAATTGTCGGGAAACTATCGGAATGTAGACAAGTTCTGTCCTGTCTATATCGGTGCAGCTTTCTGGGAACACATAACGGGAGACAAAAACTTCTACCATCGTCTGGCACATGCCTTCGGTGAGGTCGTCGAGGAAGAGAAGATTGACGGAAGTCAGCTGGTCAGGGAGAAAGTGAAGTCGATTGCAGCCGAAATAAGAGAGAGAGGAGGAATTTAATGCCCATGTTTTTATCTGAAAATAATCTGGCGGACATCTTAGGGACTTCTCTGCGTACGGTTCAGACGTGGGGCGAACAGGGCGTTTATCCTGTTCGTATCGACAGGAATGGACGCAAAGGGTTCAATATGGAAGACCTCACGGACAAACCGGCGGTCAAGGCTATGCTGGAGTCTGGCTGGGATGCAGAAGCAACGGTAAAACCTCGCCGGAGTTTCACTTCTGTTGAGCTGTTCGCCGGCTGTGGAGGATTGGCTTTAGGTATTCACAAGGCCGGATTCAGACATGTCCTGCTGAATGAGATAGAGCCTGTGGCGTGCCGGACATTGCGCAGGAACCGTCCGGACTGGAATGTATTAAACGAGGATATTCACCGTGTCGACTTTTCACCGTTAAGCGGAAAGGTCGATCTTTTGACGGGTGGATTTCCCTGTCAGGCTTTCTCGTATGCCGGCAAGAAAGGCGGCATGAAGGATGCACGCGGGACGCTGTTCTTTGAACTGGCCCGTGCTGTGCGGGAAATACAGCCCAAGGTCTTTCTTTGTGAGAATGTCAAGGGGCTGCTGTCCCACGATGGGGGGAACACCCTGCGTGTCATCAAGGGAACCATTGCGGAACTGGGCTATACACTTGTTGAGCCACGGGTGCTGAAAGCTGTCATGTACAAAGTTCCGCAGAAGCGTGAAAGGCTCTTTCTTGTGGCTTTGCGTAATGACCTTTCTGGACACGTCACATTCCGCTGGCCTTCGCCCTATCACCGCATAATGACCCTTCGGGATGCTTTCTTCAAGGGAGACCTGTTCTCCTGTGACGTCCCGTCTTCGGAAGGGCAGGCTTATCCTGAACGTAAACGGCGTGTGTTGGAACTTGTGCCCGAGGGACAGGATTGGCGCAGTCTGCCGGAGAAAGAACAGAAGGCCTATATGGGGGCGAGCTATTATCTGGGAGGAGGCAAGACGGGCATGGCCCGCCGGCTGGCAATGGACGAGCCCTCGCTTACGTTGACATGTTCGCCCGCTCAGAAACAGACGGAGCGGTGTCATCCTACCGAGACGCGTCCGTTGACCGTCAGGGAGTATGCCCGGATTCAGACTTTCCCGGACGACTGGTCTTTCTGTGGTAGTCTGTCTGCACAGTACCGGCAGATCGGCAATGCTGTCCCCGTGAATCTCGCCTATGCGATGGGGCGCTCGATCATGCGCTTGATGAATGATATTGATGTCTTCCGGCCGGAAAAGAGCAGCTGTGCAGAAGCGGAGGAGGCTGCCGGTCGTATGCTTGCAATGGCGGGTAACGAAACGGGGATGTTCTGATAAACAGGGAGGTCATCTCTGCGGGGATGTTTCTGCCACTTGTCGCATATCTGCGGCCAGACATTGTCGCACTTGTGCTGACCCTCAAAACGACTGGTGTTCGCCAACGGCACGACTGGTGTTTGCCCCCGGCACGGATGGTGGCGGGCACCGGCACGTCGGCAGGCGGTCGGGCTCATTCCGGTCACGACGGGCATATACAAGAGGGATGGCCGTCTTATGTGCAAATGCCTACCGGTCAGCAATGATATTCTTCCCTGATCCGGTTTTCGTCCAGATACCGTGCTTATGGATGAGTGACGGCGGCGGTCCGTCATCCGTAAGGGAAAACAATGCCTCTGCGAGTGGATCGTCTCCTGCCATTGTCGGCTTTCTCTTTCGGCGCATAGTCCGTTGCAGTCCTTCACGGGAAAAGGAAATCCTGCCCGCAAAAAGGAGGGAAACTATTGGAATTTATTGATAACCTGCCTGTAGAATACCTGTTCCCAATTGTCCGCAAAGGCACGGATGGTAGGGAAGAGTAGGTCGGCTCCTTCCTCTAAAAGGGCGGCGTCGGGGAGCGGACCGCTGTTGACAGCCACCGTGTAGCAGCCGGCAGCCACACCGGCACGTACTCCGAGCGGTGCATTCTCGACGACGATGCCCTCTGACGGTGCATAGCCGCCGGCTTTCCGGAGTCCCGTCAGATAGGGGTCGGGAGCCGGTTTCCCCCGCTTCACATCAAAGGCCGTCGTTATCTGGTCGGGGGCGACATATTCGGCGAAGTCGCGTGTGATGCGTTCGATGAGGGGACGCTGTGCGCTTCCCGTCACGATTCCTATCTTCAGTCCGCTGGCCTTGATCTTCCGCATGAGGTCTGTTACGCCATCGAAGATCTTTGCTTCCGGCATCTCATGGAAGTAACGTGCCTTCACATCGTATATCTTCTGCGCCTCCGCTTCGCTCAGTTCCTTGCCGAGCTGTGCCTTTGCATACCTGCGGATGGTATCGACTCCGCGTGCCCCTTCCGTCGCATACGAATCTTCGAGGGTGAAGTGGATGCCGAACTCCTTCATGGCGCGCTGCCAGGCAATGCCGTGGTTGGGCATTGAGTCATAGAGGACACCGTCCATGTCGAAGAGGACGGCCTTGAAACCGTTGCGAGCCCCTCCGGCGGAGGGGATGTCTTGCTGTTGATGGGATAACATTTTTACTTTCTTTCTTTCATGATCTGTTATTGTCTCCACAATGAGGGGGTGTCAAAATGTAGAACAGGGAGGAGAATCCTTTCATAGGGATTGGCTCTGCCGGCTGTCATCAACCCAAACAACCGCTATCATTGAGCTTTTTGTTCTTTGATAGCGGTTGTTCTTTACGGATGACAGTTGATCCCAGAAGGAGGGGGCTCCTGACGCACCTTTGTGGGGGAGGTCTTCCAGCTGGCCGCCTCCTCTGTATCCCCCTCTCTCGGAAGAGATTGGGTGAGGCGTTTATTTCTCCTTGGTCAGCCGCTCCTGGATGGCTTTGCTTTCAGCCTCGTAGCCCGGCTTGTTGAGGAGTGCAAACATGTTCTTCTTGTAAGCCTCGACACCCGGCTGGTTGAAAGGATTCACCTCCTGGACAAGACCGCTGATGCCGCAGGCCTTCTCGAAGAAGTAGATAAGCTGACCGAGATAATACTCGTTCAATGCCGGAACACTGATACGGATATTCGGTACGCCACCGTCAACGTGTGCCAGACGGGTACCCAGTTCCGCCATTTTGTTCACCTCGTCAACACGCTTCCCTTCAAGGAAGTTCAGTCCGTCAAGATTCTCATCATCATGCGGGAAGAGGAGCTTGGCGTCAGGCTGCTCCACGGAGATTACCGTCTCGAAGATGGAACGTTCGCCCTGCTGAATCCACTGACCCATCGAGTGCAGGTCGGTCGTGAAGTCGCAGGCTGCAGGGAAGATGCCCTTGTGGTCCTTGCCCTCGCTCTCGCCGTAGAGCTGCTTCCACCACTCTGCAAAGAAGTGGAGCTTCGGCTGGAAGTTGGCGACAATCTCGATCTTCTTGCCTGCCTGCGAGTACAGTCCCTGCCGTACCGCAGCGTATCGGGCAGCGATATTGCTTGCAAAAGGAACGTCGTTTGCAGTCTCTTTCTCCATCTGCTGCGCGCCTTCGACGAGTTTCTTCACATCGAAACCGGCTACGGCAATCGGCAGCAGACCTACCGGGGTGAGGACGGAGAAGCGGCCGCCGACGTTGTCAGGAATAATGAAGGTCTTGTAACCTCCCTTGGTGGCAGCGGCACGCGCAGCTCCCTTGTGCTCGTCGGTGATGGCCACGATGACTTCCCGGGCAGCTTCCTTGCCCAGCTGGTCCTCACACTGTTTCTTCAAGAGACGGAAAGCAAGGGCGGTCTCTGTCGTCGTTCCCGACTTGGAGATATTGATGACACCGAACTTCTTTCCTTTCAGGTAAGCTGTCAGCTCAGCAAGATAATCCTCACCGATATTGTTTCCTGCAAAGAGGATAGTAGGATTCTTCTTGTCGTTGACAAGCCATGCGAAGCTGTTGCCCAAGGCCTCGATGACGGCACGGGCACCGAGGTAGGAACCGCCGATACCTGCGACGACAACCACCTCGCACTTCTCACGGAGCGTATCGGCTACTGTCTGGATCTGACCGAGGAACTCCGGCGTGATGCTCGACGGCAGATGCAGCCATCCGAGGAAGTCATTGCCAGGGCAAGTAGCCTTCTCCAGTGCTTCCTGTGCGGCAGCCACATGAGGAGCATAAGCCTCTACTGCGCCCGGATTCAAGAACTGGGCGGCTTTTGAAATGTCTAACTTAATACTTTCCATTTGCGTTTATCTAAATGAGTCTGTTAATAATTTTATTTCAATCTGCGGGCTGATGCGCTCGTAGAGGATATTGTAGACGGCATCGAGAATGGGCATATTGACGTGCAGCCGCCGGTTGATTTCCTTCATGCACTTCGTTCCGAAGTAGCCTTCGGCGATCATCTCCATCTCAATCTGCGCCGACTTGACGCTGTATCCCTTGCCGATCATCGTACCGAAAGTATGGTTGCGCGAGAACCTGCTGTACCCTGTCACCAGCTGGTCGCCGAGATACACGCTGTCGATGATGGACCGCCGGATGGGATTGATCGTATTGAGGAAACGTTCCATCTCCTGCATGGCGTTCGACATGAGTACCGCCTGGAAGTTGTCGCCGTACTTCAGACCGGAACAGATGCCGGCCGCTATGGCATAAACGTTCTTCAGGACGGAAGCATACTCTATGCCCAGGACGTCCGGCGAGGTCTTGGTCTTGACATAGCCGGAAGCCAGCACCTCCGTGAAGGCACGTGCCTTGTCGAGGTCTGCACAGCCCACGGTAAGATAGGTGAGCCGTTCCATGGCGACCTCCTCAGCGTGCGAAGGACCTCCGATGACAGCGAGATTGTCGTACGGGACACCGTAAGCCTCGTGGAAATACTCAGAGCAGACGAGGTTTTCGTCAGGTACGATTCCCTTGATAGCCGTCACGACCAGTTTCGTACTTAGCTTTGTCCTCAGTTTCTTCAGCAATGCTTTCAGGTAGGGAGAAGGCGTGACGAACACCAGCGTGTCGTATTCCTGTACGATCCTGTTGATGTCGGAAGAGAAGGCGATCTCGTCCAGATTGAACCGAACGGCAGTAAGGTAAGCCGGATTATGCCCTCTCCGCCGGAACTCCTCTATCCTGTCGTCGCGCCGGAAATACCAGCCGATATGGTGCGTATGTTCCACGACAATCTTGGCGATAGCCGTTGCCCAGCTGCCGCTTCCGATGATTGCTATTTTACCGAGGTCGAACATAACTTTCAAAAGTAAAAAGGTAAATAAGGTGAAAAGATAAAAGGGTGAAAAGCAAGAAAGTAAAGTAGGCGGGCGATACATCATGGCCTGACATTTTCGCAACAGTCCTGCTTTCTGCCTCCCCTGTTACATCTTAGCTTATACCTCCCCTTGTCATCATCTTTCCATCCTTTCTTTTACTTTCACCTTTTCACTTTCTTACTTTTCACCTTTTTTACTTTTTTACCCTTTTACTTTTCTTTTGCTCTCTCAATCCACTGCTGGATCTCGTCAACAGAAGGCTTCTCGTATCCGAGCTTGTACTTCTTGTTGATTTCACCGAGTTTCTGCTGCAGGCCCTGTGCCTTCTCGTCCTTGATGTCGGAGATGAGGTTGAAACCGGCCTTGCGCAGCACATACACCCAGGATTCTGCCACGCCCAGCTCTGCCCACTCCTTGACGGACGACTGCGGAATCTTCGGTTCCGGCTTCATCTGCGGGAAGAGCAATACCTCCTGGATGTACTCCTTGCCGGTCATCAGCATTACCAGACGGTCGATACCGATGCCGATACCGGAGGTCGGCGGCATGCCGTACTGCAGCGCACGGAGGAAGTCCTGGTCGATGATCATCGCCTCGTCGTCTCCCTTGTCGGCCAGGTGCATCTGGTCGAGGAATCGCTCCTCCTGATCGATCGGGTCGTTCAGCTCGGAATAAGCATTCGCCAGTTCCTTGCCGTTTACCATCAGCTCGAAACGCTCTGTCAGCCCCGGCTTGGAGCGGTGCATCTTCGTCAGCGGCGACATCTCGACAGGATAATCGGTGATGAAGGTCGGCTGGATGAACGTCCCCTCACAGAACTCGCCGAAGATTTCGTCAATCAGTTTCCCCTTGCCGAAGCTCTCGTCAATGCCTTCCAGCTTCAGTTCGTCCACGGCGATGTGGCGGATTTCCTCCTCCGACTTGCCGGCGAGATCGAAGCCCGTCTTCTCCTTGATGGCGTCGAGGATAGGCAGCCGGCGGAAAGGAGCCTTGAAACTGATGGTCTTGTCGCTCATCTGCACCTCCGGCTTTCCGTTCACTTCCGTGCAGATCTTCTCCAGCAGCTGCTCGGTGAACGACATCATCCAGTTGTAGTCCTTGTACTGGACATATAGCTCCATGCAGGTGAACTCCGGGTTGTGGAAGCGGTCCATACCCTCGTTGCGGAAGTTCTTTCCGATTTCATAGACACCTTCAAATCCTCCGACAATCAGCCGCTTCAGGTAAAGCTCCGTGGCGATACGCATATACATATCGATGTTGAGCGCATTGAAATGGGTGATGAACGGACGTGCGCTCGCACCGCCGGGAATGCTCTGCAGCGTCGGTGTCTCCACCTCCGTATATCCCGCCTCGTCGAAGAAGCGGCGCATCGTACGCAGGACGGTGGCGCGCTTGAGGAAAGTATCCTTCACGCCGTCGTTCACGACGAGGTCGACATAACGCTGGCGGTAACGCTGCTCGGGGTCTTCAAATTTGTCGTATGCCTCGCCGTCCTTGTACTTGACGACCGGCAGCGGCTTCAGACTCTTCGACAGCAGCGTGATTTCCTTGGCATGAACAGAAATCTCGCCCATCTGTGTCTTGAAGACGAAACCCTTGATGCCGATGAAGTCGCCGATGTCGAGCAGCTTCTTGAATACCTTGTTGTATAAGTCTTTATCCTCACCCGGACAGATGTCGTCACGGGTGATGTAAACCTGGATTCTGCCCTTGCTGTCCTGTATCTCTGCGAAGGAGGCTTTGCCCATGACACGGCGCCCCATCATACGGCCGGCGATGACGACCTCACGCTGCTCGCCCTCCTTGAACTGCGCCTTGATGTCAGTAGAGTAAGCATTGGTGGGGAACTCTGCTGCCGGATAGGGGTCAATGCCCATCGCACGCAATTCCTGCAGGCTCTGGCGACGGCCGATCTCCTGCTCCGATAATTCTAAAACGTTCATATTGATGATTAAATCGAATATATATTCTTACTGTCTGCAAATTTACTAAATTATTCGCAAACCATGGCTGCTTTTGCCTTTTTTTGATTCTTCCGTCAAATGTGTAGATGTCTGCCGTGCAGAACGCATGATATCAGTTGAAGACTCGTCTTGTCCTCTCACGAATAGAAAAGTTCCGGCCTGACGGGTGTGGTTTCTGCCCGCCGGGCACTCCCATGCGGTTCGGGCTGTACCCGGGAAGGTGCCTGCATGGAGGCTGGGGAGAGGCATTGGGACTCCGGTTCCCGGCCGTCGGGAATGACATTCCCAGCCGTTGGGAACCAGAGTCCCGGTGGCCGGGAACCGTGTTCCCAGACGGCGGTACCGGACCTTGGAGCGATGTGCCTTGGCGCAGACCCAAAAGAGACAGCCCCGGACGGTGCGGACCGTCCGGGGCTGTCTCTCCCAAGGGCTGTTTTTCTTATCGTATTCTGTCGGCCGCCCTCACCAGGGCCTCATCTGCAAGAATCGCATGGCGGGCAAGCCACAGGAGGATGAAGGCGACGAGCGGCAGGCAGGCGGCGAACGCCACGTGGAACGTGAAGCCTGTCATAAGCACCTGACTGAACACGCCGTAGACGATATACCAGCCTGCGATCATCAGCATGGAGAACATGCAGAAGCGTGCCTGACGCCTGCGGTTATGATAATCGAAAATCGCAAAAAGATCCATCGGGCACGTCACCAGCAGGATGGCGAACAATGCCCATACATTGAAGTTCTTTCCGCCGTCCGCATCGCTCAGCCAGAGGTTCATCAGCTGGTTTTCCGTACCCATCCCCTCCGGTTCGAAGCTGCCGACAGGCAGGCACAGGCAGGCGATGGTGACAAGCAGGGCGAGGAGCAGGAAGACCGTTTGTTTCCGTTGTATCATGATCAGTATTCTTCTTCGTTCAGGGCATCCTTAGAAGGATCACGCCAGTAGACCTCTCCCTCCAGGAACTCCTGTGTGGCGAGCAGGGTCGGTTTCGGCAGCTTCTCGTAATAGCGGCTGATCTCGATCTGCTCGCGGTTCTCGAAGACCTCGTCGAGCGAGTCGTTGTAAGAAGCAAATTCTGCAAGTTTCTTGCTCAGGTCCTGTTTGATCTCAACCGAAATCTGGTTGGCTCTCTTTGCAATGATCGCAACACTCTCGTAGATGTTGCCGGTCTCTTTCCAAAGTTCCTGAACATCCCGGGTTACCGTATTCGACGGTGCTTTTGACTTCCTGTAATCCATTCTTGTTGTCTATGTTTTTAAGTCTGTTATTCTTAATCCTTTGTGATTTCCTTACATTTCCGGATATACTCCTCGGCGGTCTTCCGTTCCTTGGAGTCGGGGTATTCATTGATGAATCCGTAGCATTCATCCTCGGCGTCCTGGAAGCGCTGCAGCTTCTTGGCCTCGACGCTCATCTGTGCCAGCTCGAACTTGCTCTTCATGACGAGAACGGCGAAGTCCTCGCGCATATTGCTGTAAGGATAGTCGTTCAGGGCATTCTGCGCCGTGATGATGCACGCCTCGTAGTTGTTGCCGCCGCTGGTGCAGTTGCCGAAATAAGAGCCGAGGTTGTAGTACAGTTTCGCACTGAGATACTCCTTTCGGATGAGTTTGTCCTGCAGGGCGAACAGCCGCTGCTGGGCCGTTCCCTTCAGCTTTCCGTTCGGATAGATGTCAAGATAATCCTGAAAGGCGGCAATGGCCGCGACGGTAGGGGTCTGGTCGAGCCGCGGCTCCGGTGTCCCCTCAAAGAGGCTCTGTCCGATGTAGAACGATGCCATCTCGGCATACTGTCCGCGCGGATAGGTCTGGTAGTATTTCTTGAAAGTCTCCGAGGCGGCCTGATAGTCTTTCAGCCCGTATTCCGCCATTCCCAGCATGTAAAGACATTCCTGGGCGTTGTCTGTTCCTTTCTCTACGGTGACGAGATCCTGCAGCAGCGGCACGGCGAAGCCGTACTTGCCTTTTGCAAAGCATTCTTTTGCAAACTCATACTTATAATCATTGTTGGTTGTCTTGTAGACCTGATTATATTCATGGGCGCAACCTGTAAGGAGCAGCACTGCACAGAGGCCGGCGAGGATTCTTTTCTTCATAATCTGATTTTGAAGTGCAAAGTTACATATTATTCTATAAATACGCAAAGGAGGTTTGGTTTTTTAGCAAAAAATCACGGCTAAAAAACAAAAATTAGTAGAACACCGTTTCTGTTTTGAGTTTCAAGTGATTATGTCTGCCGTCCTGCCAGATGGCATGGATGAAAGAAAGAGTGTAGGAGAGGCGGATTGGAGAAACGGGAGCGTTCTTCACCCCCTGCGGTATTGCCCTCCGGTCTTTCACCTGCCGCCGCACGTTCTTTTCATCATCTTCTTTCTTGCGTTTTGCCATGCACGCTGTGTCCTGCAGATATTTGCTTTTCTGAACGGTGCATGCTTTGATTTCTATTGACTGCCGCCCGTTGGGCATTTTCGCATAAGACGGTCATTCACAGCAGTGCGTATGCCTGCACAGGATCTGTCTTCCTGCCGATGTGTTGATGCCTGACACCGCTCGTGTGGATGCCCGTCACCCGTCGTGTTGAGGGCGCACGCGCAGTCGGTCTGCCGTCTGGACGGGGCCAGCTTGTGGCAGAAGGCAAGGGCTGGCGTTCTTCATTTGCTGATGGGAGCTTGCTTCCCCCGTGACAATGAGTGCGCTGCCGGTTGAAAGGAAATCACGCATCCCCCATGACCTTTAGGCTTTACAGGACGCAGACAGTGTAAGGCGCGTTCTGAAGGTTCCACGCTGGTCCGTCGTTGACAAGGGCATTTGATATTTGCCGGAATCGGGAATGTCTCCCCGCTGTTTACGGCTTCCCCTTGTCCCCTTGCTTTTTTCTCCATTGCTGCGGTGTCATCCCTTCCAGGGCAGTGAAGAGGTGGGAGAAGTTGCTGACGGATGAAAAGCCACAGGCCAGAGCAGCCTCCGTGATGCTGAGTGAAGCATTTTCTGCAAGCATCTGCTTGGCTTCTTTCAGGCGCAGCTGGGACAGCCAGGTGCCGAAGGGCATGTTCAGCTCCATGTTGATGTATTGTGAGAGATAGGTGCGGTTGGTATGCAGCTGGTGTGCCACATCGTTGAGTGTCAGCTGGCTCTTCATGTACCGCTTCTCACTTGTCCACTGCCGTATGTCGGTTTCTATCTTCCTGTTTTTCTTCTGTTGCCTTGAGAGTGCGGAGGGTTGTCGTCCCTGTGCTTCCTTTTCAAAGTGCATGGCATAGTTGAGAAGGGAGACAAAAAGGTAGCAGGGGTAGATGGCAAAGCCGGACAGCAGCAGAAGGGCGATCTTCTTGCTGACCATCATGACGGCGACTCCCGTTACTCCAATGGCGATGCCCCAGTACATGGAACGTTGCAGCCACTGTATGAAAGCATTGACAGAAGGCTGTTTCTTCTGTGTCCTTGTCTGTCTGTTGAGCGATTTCCGCATCATCCGGCAGAGGATGACGGTCTCTGCGAGGAAAACCGTTGAGACGACGACAAGTAGGGTGAGGCGGATGGCACTGCCGCCGAATCCTCCTCCCCACAGGAGGATGATGCAGGCGATGGCGGGGAGGAAATTGCGTTCCAGGTGTTCCGGCCTGATGTTCTCTTGGCGTATGATGGAGCTGAATGCCATGATGAACAGGACAAGGGCAGGGTACAGCGCACCCAGGCTGATTGCGACGGAATAGTAAAGAGACTGTTCTCTGAGACGGAAGTACCAGTGAATGAAGCAGAGGGCAGAAGCCAGCAGCAGACCTGTGGCGATGGCATAACGGGCCTGTCGGTAGCATTTGTCGGCGTCGTGGTTGGGAAAGACCGTGAAGACCAGGCTCAGTGCGAATATGCACGGAGTAATCGTCAGATAAAGCAGTATGTAGTAATAGATGCTGTCGAAGAGCGGGCTGTTCATTCTGTATCCTCCTTTCCTTCGGCTTGTGTTGTTTTCCTGTACCGGTTCTGTCTGCGCCATAGCTTTGGCGATAGTCCTTCATGCGCCTTGAAGTAATGGCTGAACGCCGAGGCCGACGTGAATCCTGCTGCCTCCGCAATCTGCTCCATGGTCATTATGGCATCGGATGCCAGCAGCGACTTGGCTTTCCTGAGCCGGATACGTCCTATCCACTCTGTGAAGGTCGTGTCCAGATACGTGTTGAGATAGAGTGAGAGATAGGCGCGGTTGGTGCCAAGCTGGCGGGAGACATCGTTGATCGTGATGTTCTTTGTCAGGGCTCCGGGCGTTTCCTGCCAGCGTCGGGTATGCCGCTGGAGTTTCTCTATGGTGCTTTTGCTGAGCCTTCCGTTCTCCTGCGGCAGCCCGACTGCCAGTGCGACGAAATCGACATTGAACATGTAATTGATGAACGACAGGAACACGTAGATGGCTGAGAGAAAGCAGAGCGTCTTGTGAATGGCTATTCCCCAGTGCGGAAAGAAGGGTGCGGAACAGCTTGAGATTCCCAGGATAACAATCAGCGTTACCGAGCTTGAGAGACGGGTTATGGACTGCTTGAAGTTGTCAGCATAGAAGTTGTCCATCTTCTGCTGTGCCTTCTGGTAGTAGCTGTAGAAACGGATTCCGAAAAGGCAGACCGTCACCAGAAGCACTGCCGTCACCGCAATGCGGCTTGCCAGACTGAAGACACCGCCAGTGACAGCTCCGGAGAAGAGGGCGGAAAGGCTGCCGGCAAGAAGCAGGATGTTGAGGAATACCTTCTTGCGGGTGATGTAGTCAGGCTGGACAAACGGGATATAAGTCATGGAAAGCAGTACTGCCACAACAAGGTACAGACCCAGGCCGATGACTCCCAGCTGCGGAATCCGGCAGATGCCCTCCTCTGTCAGCCAGTAGAGAAAAGGATCCAGGGAGAAAAGCAGGAAGTCGATGGCGAGCAGGTGACGTGCCCTTGTATAGATAGGGTAGGTTGGCTTCTTGTGTTTCTGAAGCGCAAGAAGGCATATACCCAAGGTGACAAGCGTGGCCCATTCGGTAAACAGGAGACTGTTGAAGAGGTTTATCTGCTGGTTCATGGCTGTTTCTTTAGACGGTTGCATCTTCCCTTCTTGCCAGTCGTCCGGCTGCCCGCCACTGGCTGATGCGGCTGCTGAAGCCCGACTGTCGGGCTATCTCGTCCTGACTGGCTTCCGGGTGTTCGTCAGCATAGCGGGCCGCGTAGGCCAGCCGCAGCCGGTTGATGTAATTATAGAATCCTCCGAACTCCTGTTTGAAGACCTTTGAGACATAGGTCCGTCCGTAGTCGGTCTGTGCCGCCACGGAGGCAAGTGTCAGATGGGGATTGAGAAAGCCTTGCCTCCGCTCTACGATCTCGAGAATGTCTGCCTTTATCAGGTTCACCCTTTCCGCACTGATGCTTACAGTATTCTCCGGCTCGTTGTAATCGGGTTGTGGAATGAGATGCTTTCGCTTGATGTATTGTGCTATCACCTCGTCCAGTTTCTGCATGGCATCTGCATTGCTGCGGTTGGGGTGGAGGGAGGCAAGCAGGATGACGATATGCCAGCCGCTGAGCAGGAAGTCGAAGCAGGCTTTCAGCAGGCGGCTGTCCGCGAAAAGTACGATCCAGCCTGTCAGCGTGTAGGCCAGTGGCTGCCAGATAACGTAATTGGCGAAACGTACCGGGAACTCTTCCTCGTTGGAGTAGTTGTCCCGGTTGTATTCATTGGTCTTGCGATAGAGCCAGAAGGTCGAATAGACAAGATAGCCGAAAAGGAATGCGCCGATGCCGGTTCCGATGTAGGTTATCTGGTTGATTTGTTGTTCAGAAAGATTTTTCGGGACAATGCTCAGGACAAAGAGTAGCAGGACTGTCAGTATCGGAACTGATGCTATCAGGTGCAGCTTGTGTTTCTCCCGTTTATAGCCTGAAGGGTCAAAGTACTTGTGGAACAGCATTATCCATGTCGTCGGCATGACGAGAATACCGTAGAACTTTACCAGTATCCACGTCTCTGTACGCATCGGATGGAATACGTATGGAAACATGATGACGGTGAGGAGGAGAAAGAAAATGCTTATTTTCCGTGCGGGGAAGAACTGGTCTGCATATTTCACATAGGGAGAGCATACGTGTCCCCATCTTATTGCTGCGAAAAAGATGCAGGAAAGGATAAAGGAATAACACCCCAGGGAATATATCAAGTTGTGATCCATACACAGGTTCTTTGATTTTATTATTGTGTCAGGCCAGGCGGTATGCCCTTTACGGCTGTTGGCTATGGCTGGGCAAATTTAATAAAAAAAACAACACAATGTTGCTTTCCCCGGTTTAGTTTTATCTTTATGGGTGGTTGCCTCAGCAGTTTCTTCTGCCTCCTCAGTAGTTTCTTCTGCCTCCTCAGTAGTTTCTTCTGCATCCTCAGTAGTTTTTTCAGCAACTTCAGCAGTTTCTTCAACTGCTTTGTCTCCCCCGCCATAGATTCTGGTCTGTGCCATTGTATAGTACTTATTGTAACGTTTTTTTGTACGAATTGACGGTTTCAATTCTGTAAATTTAATTTCATAATTAGTTGAATAACCGTCAAAATGTGTGTATGCGCATATTAGTCAATATTGCGAAATCAGTTGTCTGTAAAGGCTTTTGGAGGGTCTGGAATATTTTCCTAAATTTGTGAAATCAATGTTTCAACTTAAAGGGTTGTCTGAAAAAATCAGTATGAAATTACTTTGATATTCATGAGACCAATACAAATATTTACGAACTTAAATTAAGTTTTTATGAAGCATCTGTCTTTATTAAAATTAAAAAGGAGGGGACGAAGGCTGAACCCGTTTCAGCGTGTGGTGATGTTATTGACACTACTTGTCTCTTTTTCCGTCTCTAAAGCGCAGAACGTAACCATCAGTCCCAGTTCTGGAAAGCTGGTCGCAGCTCTGACCTATGACAACGAGATCGGTTTCCAGCATGGCTGGAGTTCTCTGTGGCGGCACAACCAGCTGCCGCTGACGCTTACAGTCTCCGACAAGACGGACCTGGTGGAAGGCGGACAGCTGAAAGACCCGGCAGGAAACATCTCTCTGGATGCCGGGCAGGGAATGTATGTCATAATGGGTGGAAAGAACGTTACGACCAGTATGAACATTTCCCTGCCCAAAGGCTTCCGCTTTACCGGCTACCGCATCGTACTGCTGAACAACGTTAATCGGAAAACGGTCAACACCATGCCGATTGCCAGCATGAACAAGGTAATGTACGAAACGGATGAAAAGTTTGATATTAATCGTCCAAAAGCGAAAACAGATGTAATGGGAGGAAGCAATGAGTCCAAGGAGTATGTCATTGAACGGACCAGCAGGGTTGACACTGATATGGGCAACAACCTTTACTTCTACTTCTGGCGGCAGCGGGACGAGTTCTATGGCGTTACCATCAAGTCGTGCGAGCTGTACTTCACGGCGGAAGGGCCTTTCCAGGCCAATGTGGCGCCGGGGTCGCCTTCCATGATCATCAAGGACGGTGTCAACATGGTGGATGTTCCTTTCGCCACCAGCAAACTGGACCTGGGTGTAATCAAACCGAACAGCAAGAGCGGTGTGACCTATTTCAGCTACGACTACCGGAATGTCAGAGAGCTTATGGCGAACAACCATCTCTATCAGCAGGATGCCGTCACAAATGACAGAAAGCTGCCGGCAGCAGCCAAGGCGGGTGACATCCAGGCGCTCAGCAACGACGGGAAACTCTATTATGCTGTGGGCAATAACACCTACTATATAGAGACACCCATCTCGACCAGGTCGCAGGACGAAACAGACATCCCGCTGGGGTATCGTATCACGGGTGCCAAGATCAACTATCATTATGGTACATCGGCAGGGGAAGGAAGTGTCAGTCATGACGATGGCTTCTATATCACGGCAAAAGAAAGAAAAACCTTTGTTACTAAGACTTTCTATCTTCAGCCAGATGGCAAGTGGATGGAAAACAGGCCGGTGGTCTGGACAATGAACGTTACAGGTAATCTCTATAGCGAGGAACGTTATCTGTATGTTCATTATGCAAATGGAACGTATTATCTGTATCCGACCCAAAGTCCTGCACAGGCTTCTGTGTTTCAGAAGGATGGTGATCATATCAGAAGGCTGATTGATGGCAAGACTTTGTACATCTCTATGCCTGACCGCAGGGGCAACGCCCAGCTGCAAGAAAGGGGCAATTCTTTTGCCACCTACTCGCAGGCACATGGACAGACTGTCAACCCGGGCTTCACGCCTTCACCGTACACACTGAAGGTCTATGGAACGGACAAGGATACTCCTTACAAGGAGGTGAAGGTAACCGCAGGGGCTGACGGAACCATCGATGTGCCCAATCTGAACAACGATGCTGTCAAGTTCGAGGTCTCCGGTCTGGCTCCTGGTTCAAAGGCACTCGTCACCTTTGAACTGACACTCGAGGCACTGGACCCGTTCGTCAACTCCATCGACATCATCTGCCATTCACTGAAGGCAAACGGCCCTACGCTGATGCAGCAGTTCACCTCCAACGACTTCCAGGTCTCCGGCGGCAAGTTCCTTTTCTATGTGCCGAAGGACTTCATAGGTGACACGCAGCGGTGCAAATTCACCTTCGAGAACCTGTACAGCAAATATGGTGACAGCACTTATCCCGGTGGAACCCGCCATGCACGCTACTACTTTGTCAAGTCAGACTACTACAACAGCTTCGGCGACGGAAAGCAGTACACAGCTACGGGCAGGGAAGGAGCCGACATGAAGGTGAGCACCAAGATGTGTGGTGACAGACCTTTCAAGTACAGCAACATTGACGAGTTGGACAACGGTAATACCGGTGCGACACCGACCACATTGAAAGAGTATCCTTACTCTGAGGCACTCTATGGTGAGCAGGGCGGAACCTTTACGGAAGACATTGAGATTGCCGTCAACAATTCAAAGAAATGCTATCTCTTCACGGGAGACGAGACGCGATGGAACCTTGCTCCGACCACGGCAATGGAACACCGCTACTATGCCTACTACCTGATGGACATCGACCTCATCGTCAAGGACTACACAGCCAGGTGCGAGCTGACCAGGATTTACGACCACACCTGCTACAACCTCGACGGCAATGATACGGACAAGCCGATGTACGGCGGTAAGTTCATCGCACTTGATACGCAGACAGGGGCTAAGATTCCTACGGGCAATGCCTATCTGACGGTCCCGATGATGGAGAAGGCTCTCACGGAAGAGCTTGCCGCCAAGCATGCTACGGGGTATGAGGTGCTTTACCTCGACTATACCGACCTGTACTCTGTCCATATCCCGGAGAAGAAAGAGATGGACCGCATGAAGGGACTGCTGAACCCGAACTGTCTGATCTACTTCCCCGAGCGTTCCAACTACAATGAGGACAACTACGTGCAGAAGACGAAGAGCGGTGACTACCGTGCCTGCAAGAACATCGTCATCACCGACCGGCAGCCGTTCTATGCACCGTACAGGATTACCGTTCCCAACGAGAACTATGCGACCTACAGGCGCGAGATCACCATTCCGAAGAACGGAAAGGTGGCGAATGCGTCCATCATCCTGCCGTTCACGCTCTCACTGACAGACGGTGTCCACACCAATGCTACAGAGGATGCCTGTTCGTTCGAGGTGCTGAAGATGCACGAGACGGACTGTCTGTTCCTGAAGAACCCGGAGACGGCTTCTGCCCGCAACTATTATGCTTCGGCAAAGTTCGACCGGGTCGAGGGCATCAGCACCGAGGCGAATGTACCTTACATGGTCAAGGTCGTCAACGCTCCTGTGGATGAGACGATCTCCTTCATCGCTACACAGTACGGCGCGGATGTGATGGCATCTGCCGACAAACGGGATGCTTCCGGTTACACCTATCCTGGAGAAAAGGCGACCGGCACGATTGCCGGCGCCGTTTATCAGTTCAGCAACTGCGGATCCTATGCCGGCATGAAGCTGGAGAAAAATGCAGATAAGGTGTTCTACTTCTCCGGAGACAGATTCCTTAGTTCCAGGAATCTCCTCCCGGCGTATCCGTCAGTTTACGTTTATCCGTTCCGCGCCTGCTACCGCTACACCCGAAGCGGTCAGGGTGCTAAGGAGATGACCGGCTTTGATGTCGTTGCCGATTATGACAATACGGCAACAGGCATCACCGACCTCGGCCATGAAGCCGACCTTGTCGTCCGGACCGGAAAAGGGCACATCACGGCAACGGCTTCGAGGCCGGTCCGGCTCAATGTCTACAATGCAAACGGCATGAAGATTGAAGCAGTAATGCTTGATGCCGGTGAAGGCAGAACGATGAAGCTGCCGGCTGGATTCTATATCGTGAATGGTGTGAAAGTTGTTGTAAACTAAAAAAATAAGATGATGAAAAGAGCATATATTCCGCCCAGGATCTGGGAAGTCCCGGTAGTGGTAGAACTTCCGCTTGCTGCAGGTAGTGGCAGTGAAAACGACCATGCGGACAGCAAAGAAAACCCTCTGATGTTCGAGGAAGGTGAGGAGAGGACATTTTATAATCCGGATTGGACAAAGGTGAAAGGTGTCTGGAGTGATTGACGGAATGCGCGGAGCGATGATACCTGCCGTATCGGAGCTCCGCGCATTGTCGTAGGCAGGCGGGGTATAATTAAGTTGCGGATTTCTTAAATCCGCAGGAACAGCAGGCTCTTTTGATGGACTTGAATCCGGCTCTTGACGTTTCGGGCAGTCTTGCAGGTGTGTCAATGCTCAGGATTCAGGAACCCTTCTCTCCGATTAACAGTTTCAACCCCCTCATGAATGTCAAGACAACCGCAATTGGCGGGTTATTGGCTTTTGGGTAGCGGTTATCCTTTACGGTTGGCTGAAATTTCCCGCTTGAACTCAAAAAATACGCAAGTCATTGGAATAAAGAAAAAAGAAGAAAGAAGAAAGGCGCAGTGCAGAACTTCCGTGGTTAAGTCCAGTATAGTCTACCCAAATGTTTATACAATGGTATAAAGACAGAGTAGTTGCTCTAAGTCGGTTACGGGAAAGTGGAAATTATAGGATTAGGGTAGACTGTATGCTGCAAAAGCTGTCAATATAGGTGAGGTAACATATCCTATGGACATCGACAGCAATGTGATGAAAGGATTGGAACGGTTGCGGAATTAAGGAAGATAGGATCATAATAGTTTTCAGCTTAAAAAAGAGTTTCTTCCATTGAATGCATAGATTGGAAGAATAAAGGCTTATGTACCTGCAGGGTATGGCTGTCCGAAACCGGATGGTCTTAAAAAGGAGGATGAACTGAAAGATAAAGTGCAGGAAAGGTAAATAGATACGATGCCTGACCATCAGCCTGTCTTTCCGTCTTCCACAGACAACTTGTTTCCATACCATCGGTGTTTGTAAACTGTTTTCATGCAACGAAAAGCAACACATGCCCTTCTGGCTTCTGAAAGATGCCTGATTGACTTGCAACAGGTGCCCTTTCAGCGTGTTGCCAACGCCCTTTTGAAGTCCAATCAGGCACCTTTTACAAACGTCCTGATAACCAATTGATTTACTGCTGGATGCGGACTTGCTTTTTGCACGTGTTTTTTATATTTTCAGATGATTTGTTTGGAATTATGTAAAGGTTTTTCAAAATCCTGTCTGTATTTCCGACGTATTAAATAGAAAAGGCTTTTGTATCGGAGGATGATGATAGAATAGGCAGCTAAGACAGTCTTGCCTGTGTTTTTGTTGAATGGATCACTTCGGTTCTTCCCTTGAAGCTATACGGAAAGCATTCACGCATTTAAAGGAAGAATCCCCAAAGAGAGTTCCAGACATTTTTGTCTTCCTTTGCCTTCTGTTTTTTGAATAGAAGCAGTCCTTTTATTATTGGTCACCTTACCCATATCCGTTCCCTTTGGAATGTATTGCCTTATAAGTCCTGTTTGCCCCCTCTTCATCTATCTCTCCGGAAGGGTCTTATATTATAATGTGGAGGCTCGTTGCATAGCTGCTGAAGAAGAAAAATACATCTTTTTTGAAAAATAATCTCCGAAACATTTGGCGCGTATGTTTTTTCTTTATACCTTTGCACTCGCTTTACGAAACGAGCCGCACGGCTGGTATCGTCGGCACAGAAAGAAAGAGTTCTTTGAAAGGATTTACATAGACAGAGAAGTAGTACAAGAAGCGTCTGCGCGGCATGCATGCCGTGCGGACGGGTAAAAGAAACGAACCGATCAATTCGGCATCAGGGCAGGCATTCTGGCTTCCGCCATTCCGCCGTTCCGCCCTTTTGCTTTTTGAACGAGGTGCTCTTTGAGCTTGATAATTCGGTAAAGGCGTTCCGGGACAGAGATTATCCGAGGCCTGGATGACGGGACGGGGCTTTCGCTCCTGTCCGCTATCCGTCGTCCGGTCTTGTCATCACATTTTACAGTGGAGAGTTTGATCCTGGCTCAGGATGAACGCTGGCTACAGGCTTAACACATGCAAGTCGAGGGGAAACGGCGTTGAGTGCTCGCACTCTTCGGACGTCGACCGGCGCACGGGTGAGTAACGCGTATCCAACCTTCCCGTCACTGCGGGATAACCTGCCGAAAGGCAGACTAATACCGCATGGCCTTCACTGACGGCATCCGAGGTGAAGTAAAGCTTTTTTGCGGTGACGGACGGGGATGCGTCTGATTAGCTGGTTGGCGGGGTGACGGCCCACCAAGGCGACGATCAGTAGGGGTTCTGAGAGGAAGGTCCCCCACATTGGAACTGAGACACGGTCCAAACTCCTACGGGAGGCAGCAGTGAGGAATATTGGTCAATGGGCGGAAGCCTGAACCAGCCAAGTAGCGTGCAGGAGGACGGCCCTACGGGTTGTAAACTGCTTTTATGCGGGGATAAAGTGAGGGACGCGTCCCTTTTTGCAGGTACCGCATGAATAAGGACCGGCTAATTCCGTGCCAGCAGCCGCGGTAATACGGAAGGTCCGGGCGTTATCCGGATTTATTGGGTTTAAAGGGAGCGTAGGCCGGGGATTAAGTGTGTTGTGAAATGTAGGCGCTCAACGTCTGATGTGCAGCGCATACTGGTTCCCTTGAGTACGCGCAACGCCGGCGGAATTCGTCGTGTAGCGGTGAAATGCTTAGATATGACGAAGAACCCCGATTGCGAAGGCAGCCGGCGGGAGCGCAACTGACGCTGAAGCTCGAAGGTGCGGGTATCGAACAGGATTAGATACCCTGGTAGTCCGCACGGTAAACGATGGATGCCCGCTCTCGGCGCCTGGCGCCGGGGGCCAAGCGAAAGCGTTAAGCATCCCACCTGGGGAGTACGCCGGCAACGGTGAAACTCAAAGGAATTGACGGGGGCCCGCACAAGCGGAGGAACATGTGGTTTAATTCGATGATACGCGAGGAACCTTACCCGGGCTTGAATTGCAGAGGAAGGATTTAGAGATAATGACGCCCTTCGGGGTCTCTGCGAAGGTGCTGCATGGTTGTCGTCAGCTCGTGCCGTGAGGTGTCGGCTCAAGTGCCATAACGAGCGCAACCCCTCTCCCCAGTTGCCATCGGGTTATGCCGGGCACTCCGGGGACACTGCCGCCGCAAGGTGCGAGGAAGGTGGGGACGACGTCAAATCAGCACGGCCCTTACGTCCGGGGCTACACACGTGTTACAATGGCCGGTACAGAGGGCTGGCGTTCCGCGAGGCGCGCCGAATCTATAAAGCCGGTCTCAGTTCGGACTGGGGTCTGCAACCCGACCCCACGAAGCTGGATTCGCTAGTAATCGCGCATCAGCCACGGCGCGGTGAATACGTTCCCGGGCCTTGTACACACCGCCCGTCAAGCCATGAAAGCCGGGGGTGCCTGAAGTCCGTGACCGCGAGGATCGGCCTAGGGCAAAACTGGTGATTGGGGCTAAGTCGTAACAAGGTAGCCGTACCGGAAGGTGCGGCTGGAACACCTCCTTTCTGGAGCGGTCGTCTTTCCGCTTCATGCGACGGGAGCGTCTCGGGTTCGTTTCCCTTCCTGTGCTGCTCCGTCTCTGTCTTTTCGAATAAGAGAAGAGGAAGTCCGGCAGCGGAGGCCGCATAGCTTTCTTCCAACTCAGTCCTATAGCTCAGTTGGTTAGAGCGCCACACTGATAATGTGGAGGTCGGCAGTTCAAGTCTGCCTGGGACTACTTCCGTCCTTTCTCTTTTCCCGGGGGATTAGCTCAGCTGGCTAGAGCACCTGCTTTGCAAGCAGGGGGTCAACGGTTCGAATCCGTTATTCTCCACTTCCGGAGGGAACCGGTGCGGGTCCGGGGGATTCCATCCTCCCGTCCTCCTCCTTCTCTCTCCGCACGATCTTTGACATATTGACACAGGCAAGACTGTAAAGCAGAGCCGGTCTCCTCACGGAGTCCGGCGTTCTCCGGGGGTTTTTTCCCCCGGATGGAATCTGAAAGACAGCTGAAAGTATGAGCTGCATCCCCGCGTTTTCCCGCGGGGAAGGCGAAGAAAGTAAGAAAGGGCGCATGGCGGATGCCTTGGCTCACGGAGGCGATGAAGGACGTGATAAGCTGCGATAAGCCCCGGGTAGGTGCAAATGACCGTTGATCCTGGGATTTCCGAATGGGACAACCCGGCAGGCTGAAGGCCTGTCATCACCGCATCTGCGGTGAGGCGAACGGAGGGAACTGAAACATCTTAGTACCTCCAGGAAGAGAAAATAAACGAATGATTCCCCCAGTAGCGGCGAGCGAACGGGGAGTAGCCCAAACCGGCTGCGTAGCGATGCGCCGCCGGGGTTGTAGGACCGCGCCGTCGCACCCTGACTGTGAGGAGAACCCGCTGGAAAGCGGGACCGTAGCGGGTGACAGTCCCGTATCCGGAGCATGATGGGGCGTAGCGGTATCCTGAGTAACGCGGAACACGTGGAATTCTGCGCGAACCCGCCGGGACCATCCGGCAAGGCTAAATACTCCCGTGAGACCGATAGTGAACGAGTACCGTGAGGGAAAGGTGAAAAGCACCCCGCGAGGGGAGTGAAAGAGTTCCTGAAACCGTGCGCCTACAAGCGGTCGGAGCCGCGCGAGCGGTGACGGCGTGCCTTTTGCATAATGAACCTACGAGTTGCCGTGTCCGGCGAGGATAAGCGTCATGAGACGCGCATCCGCAGTGGAAGCGAGCCTGAAGAGGGCGTCGAGTCGGACGGGGCAGACGCGAAACCAAGTGATCTACACTTGCCCAGGCTGAAGTCCGGGTAACACCGGATGGAGGGCCGCACGGATAAGCGTTGAAAAGCTTCCCGATGAGGCGAGTGTAGGAGTGAAAGGCCAATCAAACTTGGAGATAGCTCGTACTCCCCGAAAGGCATTTAGGTGCCGCGTGCGGCGATATCCATGAGAGGTAGAGCGACCGATAGGTCGAGAGGGCTTCACCGCCTGTCGAGACCTGACGAACTCCGAATGCTCATGGACTGCAGCCGTGCAGTAAGGGGGCGGGTGCTAAGGTCCGTCCCCGAGAGGAGAAGAATCCAGACCGCCGTCTAAGGCCCCGGAATTCTGCCTGAGTTAGTCTAACGAAGTCTGGTCCCCGTGACAGCCAGGATGTTGGCTTGGAAGCAGCCATTCATTCAAAGAGTGCGTAACAGCTCACTGGTCGAGGGTCCGGGCGTGGATAATAATCGGGTATAAGGCAGATGCCGAAGGCGCGGGATAGCAATGTGCATTGCAAGTATCGGTAGGGGAGCATTCCATGGCCGCTGAATGGTGAGGGCGACCGATCCTGGAGGGCATGGAAAAGCAAATGTAGGTATGAGTAACGATAAAAAGGGTGGGATTCCCTTTCGCCGAAAGACCGAGGTTTCCCGGGCGATGCCAGTCAGCCCGGGGTCAGTCGGGTCCTAAGCCTCAGCCGAACGGCGATGGCGATGGCAGATGCGGTCAACATTCCGCAACTCGCATTATCAGTGACGTGGAGACGGAGCAGTGACACTGCCGCGCCCTGACGGAACAGGGCGTTTAAGTGCGTAGGCTTTGACAGCGGCAGGCAAATCCGCCGCTGGAGCTGAAACACGAAAGTACGGCTCTTCCTCCGGGAAGCGCCGAGCGCAGGTAACCATACTCCCGAGAAAATCCGCTAAACTTAATGGTACTGCGACCCGTACCGCAAACGGACACACGTGGTCGGGTAGAACATACTGAGGCGTTGAGAGATTCATGGTCAAGGAACTAGGCAAACTGACCCCGTAACTTCGGGATAAGGGGTCCTCGTGGCGACACGAGGCGCAGAGAATAGGTCCAGGCAACTGTTTAACAAAAACACAGGGCTGTGCGAACTCGAAAGATGAGGTATACAGCCTGACACCTGCCCGGTGCCGGAAGGTTAAGAGGAGACGTCACCAGCGATGGGAAGCGTCGAATTGAAGCCCCGGTAAACGGCGGCCGTAACTATAACGGTCCTAAGGTAGCGAAATTCCTTGTCGGGTAAGTTCCGACCTGCACGAATGGTGTAATGATCCGGACGCTGTCTCGACCATGATCTCAGTGAAATTGTAGTATCGGTGAAGATGCCGATTACCCGCGATGGGACGAAAAGACCCCGTGAACCTTTACTGCAGCTTAGCACTGACCTCGGTCATCCGATGTGTAGGATAGGCCGGAGGCTTCGAGGCGGGCGCGCCAGCGTCCGCGGAGCCGCCCTTGAAATACGGCCCTTCGGCTGTCTGAGGTCTAACGCGCCTGTGGCGCGGACACTGCTTGGCGGGCAGTTTGACTGGGGTGGTCGCCTCCAAAAGCGTAACGGAGGCTTCCAAAGGTGCCCTCGGGCCGATCGGTAACCGGCCTCATGGAGTGCAATGGCATAAGGGCGCCTGACTGGGAGGCAGACATGCCGAGCAGGTGGGAAACCAGGGCATAGTGATCCGGCGGACGTGCATGGAAACTCCGTCGCTCAAAGGATAAAAGGTACTCCGGGGATAACAGGCTGATCCCCCCCAAGAGCTCATATCGACGGGGTGGTTTGGCACCTCGATGTCGGCTCGTCACATCCTGGGGCTGGAGAAGGTCCCAAGGGTTGGGCTGTTCGCCCATTAAAGTGGCACGCGAGCTGGGTTCAGAACGTCGTGAGACAGTTCGGTCTCTATCTATCGTGGGCGTTGGAGTTTTGCGTGGTGCCGTCACTAGTACGAGAGGACCGTGGCGGACAGACCTCCGGTCAGCCGGTTGTGCCGCCAGGTGCACCGCCGGGTAGCTGAGTCTGGATCGGATAAGCGCTGAAAGCATCTAAGTGCGAAGCCGGCCGCAAGATTAGAACTCCTCATGAGGGCCGTCAGAGACGATGACGTTGATAGGGCGCAGGTGTAAAGACGGCGACGTCAAAGCCGAGCGCTACTAATTGCCCGAGACTTTCTTCCGGGTCTCCCCCGCCTTTCCGGCGCCGGGGAGGCCGGCGCTCACTCTTCCGGCTGTCCCCTCCCCCCTCCGGGGGACGGGTTCCTGTCCTGCCTGTGCGATACGTCACCCATACGGGCGCCGCGTCCCTGCGGAAGTGCATTCCGCGGGAGCGCCGTCCCGGAGACATTCAGGTGGTTATTGCGGCGGGGTCCCACCTCTTCCCATTCCGAACAGAGAAGTTAAGCCCGCCTGCGCCGATGGTACTGCAATGCAATGCGGGAGAGTAGGTGGCCGCCTCCTTTCAGACACGGGAGAGCCCCGGAGAGAAATCTCCGGGGCTCTCCCTTTTTCTGTTGGGGGCAGGCGGTGATAAGCCATGATAGGCGGTTATAGGGGGTCAGTCCTAAAACCCAGTTGCAAGTCTATCCTCTTAAGCACACAATTTCATAAGTATTTATTACGGGTCAGTAGAAAATAAGTAGTGATAGGCGATGATAGGCGATGATAATAGGGCGTTGGAAGATGATGGGAGCGGATTATTGCTGTGTCAGCCTGATACCGATGTCACTGATTCCGGGGACGGCATCCTGGCTCATGATATGGTGTACGGTAATGTGCAGAGAGTCGTTGCGGTTCAGGTGGAAAGATGTGACGGGGCGGCGTATCTCGGTGGTGCTGATACCGTTCTTTCCTTCCAGCATCCCTTTTTCATTGATTATTTTACAATTGATGGTATCATGGAAGATCACCTCCTGCTTCTTTCGATGCCTGTGACTGGTTACCTTGCGTTCCATGAGCAGGCTTATGCTGCGGTAGGGATAGGTCTGCGCAGCACGTATGCAGAGATCCAGCTGATAGGTTCCTTCCCACTGTCGCGGGATATTGAATGTGAGTGTGTCGCTGCGTGTCCAGCCCTGGAGCGAAACGCTCTCGTAGTGATCGTAGGTACGAGAATCGCTGCACGAGGCAGCACCTGCGACAGTCGCCGTAAGTGCAGCCATATATAATAAGGTGGAAACCTTAAGTCTCATTCCTGTGTTCTTTCCGTTTGCCGAGTTTGTCTGTTTTCGTTTTTCCGATCGGAAGCCGCCATCGTGGATCCGTTCTGCTGCTGTTCCGGATGCCGTCCGCTGTAAGGTCTCCGGTTGCCGTTTGGCATCCTGCGGTTGTCATTCTGGGGACGTCTTCTGTCGTTCTGTGTCTGGTAGGTGTTCTGTCCATCACGTGAATTGCGCCGGTTGGTCTGCTGTCCGTTGCCGCCCCGCTGCGGGTTGTTTTTCCTGCGTTTCTTTGCCTTGTCGAACCGGCTGAGGTCAGCGCCAGCCAGCAGGTCGACAGGTTTTTTGACAGGTCTGGCCTTTCCGTCTTCGAGGAGTGAGAGCGGTTTTTCGCCACGCCGGTTCATCTCTATGATTTCTCTGGCCCGCTCGGCGCTGATGGTCTCGAGGTTGGCCCCGAGGTTTTTGTCGGTAGAGTAGGTACACTGTCCGCTGAGGATATCGGTCTTGAAGAGATGGTATTCACCGTCCATTGTCTCCAGAAGCACCTCTTTGCTCGGCAGTTTCCGGGCAGCCTCCATGTAGTCGTCCACCTCATAGTTCAGACAGCATTTCAGCTTGGCACACATACCCGCCAGCTTGGTGGGATTGAGGGAAAGGTCCTGGATTCTCGCTGCCGTAGTAGAGACACTGGAGAAGTTCTTCATCCACGTAGCACAGCAAAGTTCGCGTCCACAAGGCCCCGTGCCTCCGATGCGTCCGGCTTCCTGCCGTGCCCCGATCTGCTTCATCTCGATGCGCACATGGAAGGCTGCTGCGAGGTCTTTGATGAGCTGGCGGAAGTCCACCCGCTCGTCGGCGATGTAATAGAAGATGGCTTTGTTGCCGTCGCCCTGATACTCCACGTCGCCGATCTTCATCTTCAGCCCCAGTCCCTTGGCAATCTGCCGGCTTTCGATCATCGTTTTGTGCTCACGTGCCTTGGCTTCATGATACTTCTGCATATCCACCTCCTTTGCAAGGCGGTAGACACGCTTGATGTCGTCGGGCGACTTCACGCAGGAGGTTTTCTTTATCTGCAGCTTGACGAGCCGTCCCGTCAGTGTGACGACCCCGATGTCGTGTCCGGGATTGGCCTCCACGGCCACGATGTCCCCTTTCTTGAGGTCGAGGTTGTTGACATTGTGGTAGTAGCCCTTCCGGGTATTCTTGAACTGCACCTCGACGAGATCAGTGGTCTGGTTGTTGCCCGGGATGTCGGCCAGCCAGTCGAAAGTGTTCAGCTGGCGGTCCTGTCTGCCGCAGCCTTTATGGCATAGGCCTCGGTCACATCCGTGCCAGACCTTGAATTTCATATCTTTGTAATCCATTGTTTTTTATATTGGGAAGCCCCCGGATTCCTCGGAGAGAGGAGATGTGGCGGGCGTTGATAAGCGATGATAAGCAATAATAAGCAGTGATGAGGGGGGACGTTGATAAGCGATGATGGCTGCCGGCTGCCGATTTCATTTACTTCTTCAGCAGCAGGACAATGAGCTTCAGTGCCATGTCGTAGAGGACGATCTTGGCATTTGCATTCTGTCCTATGTCCCGGCCGGCCCGCTGGAACAGTTCGTTGATTTCGATGACGTTCGCTTCATTGATGAACCGGGCGAAGTTCTTTGCAAAGTTCTCCTCCTCCAGTGTCATGTAGTTGAGTTCCGGATTGCGGAAGTTGAACATGAAGTTCTCTCGTACCTGCTGCTGGAAATAGACAAGCATACGTCGTTCCTTTTCGCGTCCGTAGCCTGCCGTCACCTCGCTCCATCGCTTGAGGTCCTTCACGTTGCGGAGGTAGCAGAGGCGCATGAGCATCTGGAACATATTGAGGAACTCGCGGCTTTCATTGCCGGTGTCCAGCGACTCCAGGGCTTTCAGCCAGCTTCCGTGTGCGATGCGTGCAATGCGGTGTGCCGCATCGGCATCGATTCCTCTCCGTGCGATGAGCGCCTGTTCCACCGCTTCGTCGTCGATGCGTTTCACATCGATGCGCTGTGTACGGCTGACGATGGTCTCGAGCAGCTTCTCCGGTTCTTCGCTTACCATGAGGAAGACGGTGCCCTGCGGGGGCTCTTCGAGGAGTTTCAGCAGCTTGTTGGCCGAGGTGAGATTCATCCGTTCAGGTCGCCAGATAATGGCGACCTTGTATCCTCCCTGACTTGATTTCAGTGCCAGTACACGTGCCAGTTCATCGCTCTCGGCCCCCGTGATGATGGCCTGCTGCGTGGTCGCTCCCATCTGCTTCATCCACTGGTTCATGGTGAAGTAGGCTCCCTGCATGATGAGAGCATGCCATTCCTTGGCAAAATCGCTGCTCACGGGCTGGTGTTCGCTGCTCATGCCGGGCAGTTTTATGGTGGGGTAGGAGAAGTGAAGGTCGGGATGTTCCCACTGCCGGAGCATGGCCCTGGCGTTGGAGACAGAGGTCGGAACGGTGTCTCCGGCTTCGTCACCGGCAAGCAGATAGCAGGCAAACGCCATGGCAAGCGCCATCTTGCCTGTCCCCTCTGGACCGCAGAAGAGCAGTGCGTGCGGCAGTCGGTCTTCCTTCACCATCTGCACGAGCCTGCTGCTGACCGCATCCTGTCCTATGACATCCGAAAAGTCCATCTTCCCTCTTGTTTTATGTTATTATGTTATTGTCCTGTGATGCAGGCGGCATATTCCCGTCCATCCTGTCGTTCAGCAGCCTCTTTATGTCTGTTGTGCCGACGGCATCGGGCTACAAAGGTAGCAAATAAAAGTGAGAAAATGGAAAGTAAGTCTGAAAGAAACAATTTACGAGGAAGGATATTCTCAACAGCCGGGAATCCTGTTCCCAACGGCTGGGAATCCTGTTCCCGACGGCTGGGAACAGAATTCCCTGACGGTTGGGGGTGTCAGTCTATCGTTTGTCTTGACTTTTGCCTGTACCGTACTTTCATGTGATTTCACGCATAAACTGCTGGAAATTACTCATAAATGAGTATTGCCGTATCAGCAGGAAGGGAGTACCTTTGCACAGGAATTTACATATCCTCAATAACCGATGAAGAATTATCACCTGCCCGGGCCGCTTCGCAAAGGGCTTTGCTCCTCCGTATCGGGATGCCGGAGTGATGTCGTCGTGCCATTATCCATGTCCCTGCCGGGAACTATCAATATAATTTCAGAACATCATCCAAAATAATTTTTATCTGACAAAAACCTTGAAGAGTATGAATTTAAGAAAGACTTTTTACTCCCTTTTCCTTGGCGGAATCCTTCTTTGCCTGTTCTCCTGTGCAAAGGAAGACGAGTTTGAGCTGCCGACGCTGGTTCTCTCGGAGAACAACGTTGCGTTTGACAAGGGAGTCGGTGAAAGGAACATCAGCGTGACAACAAACCAGAGCAGCTGGGTAGCTTCGTCTCCCCAGGAGGGCGACTGGATTTCGCTGGTGCAGGACGGCAATCTCCTGAAAGTGAAAGTGGGAGAAAACAAGATGGGGGCGGAGCGTACCGGTTACGTGCTCGTGAACGCCAACGGAGCCACGGGAAAAATAGAGGTGAAGCAGAGTGCGGCCGACGTGACGCTCGACGTTGTCCCGACCGCCATCTATCTGCCCCAGACAGGCGGCGAAAAGACAATCGACGTAACGACCAATTCGTCGGTTTATGAGGTTACGCCGAGTGAAGAGGTCGACTGGCTCAAGATCGTCAAGTCTGACGAAGAGATAAAGCTGGTTGCCGGACGTAACGATACTTATCAGAAACGTGAAGTGAAGCTGTATGCCAAGAGCGGCAGCGTCACCCGTGAGATCGTCGTGTCGCAGTCGGGCATCCAGCGTTATATCCTTCCCATCAATCCCGGTGCGCCGCAGGATGTACACAGAATCATGGAATACGAGCTGGGACGCGGCAGCTATCTGCGCGAGTACCAGACGGCGATGCCGGCCTACGGCCTGGAGGAAATGTACACGTTCATCACTCCTTCACCGATCTTCACACTGATACAGTATTGCAGCTCTGACGGCGTTACGCCCTCGCAGATCATCACTGTCGGCGACGGCACCAAGGCCATAGCGGCCGTCAAGGACAAGGCTTTCGGGCGGTTCCTTTCCGACAACGGTTATGTGCGCAGCAACTCCGAGTCGGACAGGGAATATATGAACGAGAAGGAGCTGCTCTCGTTGAAGATCTACATCTCGGAAAAGGAGAACAACGAAGGCGTCAACCTTACCTTCACGCCGGTGATGAAGCAGACGGGAGAATACAAGACCTTCGACAGGATTCCTTATTATCCGCTTGAGCTTCTGCAGGCCGACAACGTGAAGGTAGCGCAGGTGGAACAGTATGAGAAGAATGCCGGCAGCAAGGAAGAAGAGCGCACGATGAACGAGAACAAGGACACGGAAGTGTCACAGCTTCAGTACACGTTGAAGAAGAACGAAAGTCCGTCGGCTCCCTATGCCCGCATCCACATCTTCTATACGACGGACAAGGACGGCAATGTCCCTGCAAAACTGGGGAGCGTACAGATCGGTGCGCTGCTCTTCAAGGACACGAGCCTCGGTGTATGGAAATATGGGAACAAATGGATTGCCACGAATGAAATCAAGAAGAAACTCGGTGAGGAAGGCTTCTCTTACCTCCGTTCTTCCGGCAACAATCACTTCTTCGCCCGCGAACGTGACCATCTTGTCATCGCTGTCACCTGCGTAGCCGACAACAACGTGCCGACACTCGCTCTGCTCTACAGCTACGACCCGTCAGTGTCCGGTGCAGGCAGCAAGGCCGTGAAGGCGCAGGCAAGGATGGTCCGGAACTTCATGGAGGCAAAGCAGACGTTGAAGTTTTAGCCAGGTTGTTATACCTTATTTAAATGTTATCCTGATATGCGTATAATGAATTTACATAAGCTGCTGCGGTTCGCCTTCCTGTGTCTGGTACTGGCGATGGTGGCGGGCTGTTCTGAAAAGGACAGCTTTGAGCAACCGCAGCTGAATGTTTCAGAGAAAGACATCACCTTTTCCAACCAGATGGGAGAGAAGACCATTACCGTAAACACGAACTGCAAAGAATGGATTGCCACGACACCCAAGCCGTGGATTCATCTCACACAGAGCGGGAACGAGATTGCCGTAAGGGTGGATGCCAATACGACCGGCGTGGAACGGAGCAGTTACATCCTCGTTGACGGCGGTCTGGCAGTGGAGAAAATCATGGTAAGACAGAGTGCCGCTGACTTTTCACTGGATATTGCCAACGGCGAGGTTGTCCTGCCGCAGGCAGGCGGTACGACGACCGTCGACGTGAACATGGAAAGCAGTCTGTACGAGCTGCACCAGAGCGAACAGCCCGAATGGATGCAGGTCATCAAGAAGAAGCGTGGCCTGAAATTCATTTCCAAACCGAACTATGGTACTGTGGAAAGGACAACGAAGCTGACTGTATCAGTCGGTGGGAAAACGCATGACATTGCTGTCAGGCAGCCGGGTGTGGCAACCTTCATCCTGGCCTGCAACCCGGGCAATCCTTTCAGCCTGCACAGGATGATGGACTTTGAAATCCGCCGGGGAAGTATTCTCTCGGAGTACGGAGCGCCGGATGCAGAGAACGGAATCTATGAGGAGAGCTATTTCTTCAAGACCCCCTCTCCCTTGTTCAAGGATGTTGTCTACGTTCACGACACAAAGCATTTCGTGCCCACCCGCATTTATACGCGTTCGCTGGTAAAGGAAGGCGTCGATGCGGTGAAGTCGCAGGCTTTCCAGGACTTCCTGAAAGGCAGCGGCTACGTGAGGGACGAGAAAGACCCGAACCATTACATCAATGTGCGGGAGCACTTCACCATGGATGTCGACATTATGGAGAGCAACAACAGTGTCGTGCTGTTCTTCTATCAGATGCATGAGCAGGACCGTGATTATGAGACGTTCCGGCACCTTGAGCTCGGCCCGCTCGAGCTTCTGGACAAGGCTGACAAGAAGGTCGGTGCAGTAGAGGAGTACGAAGCAGGCAAGAAGAGCGAAGAGGTGAAGCGGCAGGTCTCCAAGAGCAGTGAGGTTGAAGCAATCGTCTACAAGACGACCGATCCGACGCTGGTAGCCCGCACCTACTACTTCTATACCCGTGGCGGTGACAGTCCTGCCCCGCAGGGCAAGGAAGGGAGTGTCGAGCAGTACAGCATGAGCTTCAGCCGGCCGAATCTGGGCATCTGGCAGTATGGCAACGAATGGTTCGTGACCCGTGAGTTTGACAGGCTGCTCACTTCAAACGGTTTCGAGTTCGTCAGTTACAACGGCCAGCATCATGTCTATGCCCGCCGCTCCGATTATCTGACGCTGGCTATCTCCGGCGGTAAGTTCTCCGATGTGAACGACGGACAGCCGGTCATGCAGGTCAGCGTGCTTTACAAGAAGAATGTTTTTGAAGGAAGCAAGCAGCAGCGGATGGCAAAGATAGAGCGTATGCTCAAAGAGCACAAAGTAAGGAAGTAATATAGAAAAGAACAGTAATGAAGAAAACCATTATATCTTTATGTGCGTGTGCGCTCTCGGGTATGATGCTCATGTCGTGTCAGGACAGTATCGACATGGAAGCAGCCGGCAGCGGTACACGCTCCGTTAACATCGACAAGGACCTCTTTGCAGTAAAGGGATGTGTCCATGTGAAGCTGTCGAAGGCCGCCAGTGCCGCCTTGCCTGCTACCCGAAGCGGGGAGGTAGAGATGCAGAGCGTGCCCTCGGCAATGTCTTCCGCCATGCAATACGCCGGTGCCTACAGGATGGAAAGGGTCTTCAAGCCCGCAGGAGTCTATGAGGCACGGACCGTGGCAGCGGGACTTGACCGCTGGTACACTGTCTATTTCGACGACAGCAAGGATGTTGCTGCAGTCGTACAGCAATTCAGCAAGGCGAAGGGAGTGGAATACGCCGAACGTGTCCTGCCCATTGCACGGCCGGAAATCACCGCAAAGCCTTATACGGCAGCTGGCGCGGATGCTTCCATGCAGCAGGCGGCGGCAGGCGGATTTGACGACCCGCTTCTGGCAAAGCAGTGGCATTATTACAATGACGGGTCGGTCAGCGTCCGTGCGAAGAAGGGGGCTGACTGCAACGTCAGGCCGGTATGGGAGAAATACACGACCGGCAGGAAGAATGTCATTGTAGCCATTGTCGACGGCGGCATTGACGTTACACATGAGGACCTTGTGGACAATCTCTACGTCAACGAGAAGGAAAAGAACGGACAGCCTGGTGTCGACGATGACGGCAACGGTTTCATAGACGATGTCTACGGTTACAACTTTGTTGAAGCGAAGGATGTTGTCGGAGGAACGATAGAGCCTGATGACGAAGGGCACGGCACACACGTCGCCGGCACGGTCGGCGCACGTAACAACAACGGAAAGGGTGTTGCCGGCATAGCCGGCGGTGATGGGACAGCCGGCAGCGGCGTACGGCTGATGAGCTGTCAGATTTTCCGGAGGAAGAACGAGCAGGGCGATGCGGCGGCTGCCATCAAGTATGCGGCTGACAACGGAGCCGTCATCTGCCAGAACTCATGGGGATATGCGTCCACAGCGGGTGTCACGGCAATGCCGCAGCTGCTGAAGGAGGCCATCGATTACTTCATCAAGATGGCAGGCTGTGATGCCAGCGGACAGCAGCGGGCGGACTCTCCGATGAAAGGAGGCGTAGTCGTATTCGCTGCCGGCAACGAGAACAAGGAGTTCTCGGCTTATCCGGCCTGCTATCCCCCGGCCGTCTCGGTCTCTGCCATGGCCTGGGATTTCACGAAGGCAAGTTACAGCAATTATGCCAAATGGGTCACGATCATGGCGCCGGGCGGCGACCAGGACCGTTACGGTACGGAAGCCGGCGTGTTGAGTACCGTCCCTAAGCGCAAGGCTGCTTCCGGTTACGCCTACTTCCAGGGAACATCCATGGCCTGCCCGCACGTTTCGGGTATTGCCGCACTTATCGCCTCCTACTTCGGAAAGCAGGGTTTCACCAACGAGGAATTGAAGTCGCGGCTGACGACTGCATACAGGCCTTACAACATCGACGAACAGAACCCGGCATACAAAGGGAAGTTGGGCCGGGGATATATCGACGCCGAGGCTGCCTTTGAATCTGACACGAAGATTGCACCGGAGAAAGTCGGGACGTTGTCGCTGACCCCTGACTTCGTGGATGTCACCGCTGAATGGAGCATTGCGAAGGACGAGGACAAGACGGCAGCCTTCTACCGGCTGTACATCAGCCCCGGCGATCTGACGACTGAAAGTCTCAAGGACATGAGCTACAAGGAGGTGAACGGTGTGGGACACCGTCTGGGCGAAACGTTGAAATACACTTTCAACGACCTTCAGGACAACAAGACGTACAGCATTGCCGTAGTGGCTGTGGACCGTTGGGGCAATCTCTCGGCACCGGTCATACGGCAATGTACGACGAAGCTCAACCATGCCCCGGAGACAAGCGGATTCCCGGAAGGGGTCATCGAAGTGGGCGAAGACGAGCGGAAGTCCTTCAGTTTCAATGTTTCCGACCCTGACGGACATGGCTGGGACATAAAGACTGCGGGCGAGACCCAGGGCGTTTCCTACACCTTGAACCGGTCTACAGTGACCGTACACCTTGTCCCTGTACTTGCGGCAGGCAGTTACACCTGTACGTTCATCCTCACAGACGACTTGGGAGCAAAGGCAGAGAAGAGCTTTACGTTCAGAATCGTCAAGTATATCCCGCCGCAGTTGGAAAAGCCGTTCGGCGACTGTATCATCGGCCTGGATGAAGGCATCGTGACAATTCCCCTGACGGGACATTACGCATACAGCGGCAAGAACCGCCTTACGTACAAAGCCGATGTCTCTAACGGCAGCATCGCCTCTGCCGCCGTCAGCAATGACAATCTTCAGCTGCGGCCGCTGGCAAAGGGCATCACACGTGTCAATGTGTCTGCGACAGATGGCCGTCAGACCTCCTCTGACGCTTCTTTCCAGATCCGTGTCGTTGAACGGAAGTCCGCACCGGTTTATGCGGTCTATCCCATTCCGGTCAGGAAAGACATCCATGCACTGCTCAACCCTGAGGTGAAGCAGGCGGAACTTGTCGTCAGCACGACCGTAGGCGAACGGCTGATGAAAGCTGACGTGACTCCTGACAGGAATCATGTGGCGACACTGGATCTCTCCAGACTGAATCCGGGAACCTACAGACTTGCGGTGCATACGGGCAAGGGAGATCACACCCAGATGTTCATCAAACGATAATTACAAACGAGTATGAATTCAAAACATATCATTCTAACAGCCTGTACAGCACTCCTCTGTGCCGTGCAGGCCCATGCACAGGGACAGAACCTCCCGATATTGACTGCCGGCACCGATGCACGGACTGCTGCTATGGGCAATGTGTCGGCAGCGGCCGAAGGGATGTATCTGTACAACAGTCCTGCTGCTTTCTTTGCAGCAGACAAGAAGTTCACGGCAGACGCTTCCGCTTCATTATACGAAAAGGCAGAGGGGGCTGACGGAACATTCGGACTCTATACAGCCACCGTAGGCTGGCAATTCGCCAGGCATCATGCAGCGTTTGCCGGCTTCCGGTATGCCGGCGGTCTGAAGTTCAAGGGGTACGATATGCTCGGTGAACCGACCAAGGATTACAAGCCCTACGACTGGACCATCGACATGGGTTATGCCTGTATGATCGGCAAGGGATTCGCTGCCTATGCAACGGGAAGCGTCCTCTTCAGCCACCTGTCGAAGAATGCCACCGGAGGTGCATTCACCGTGGGTGCCTCCTATCAGAACAGAAGCGTGACCGTCGCCCGCAAGCCTGCACGTCTCATGGTAGATGCCAAGGTGGGGGCAATCGGTCCCCGGCTCGACTATGGAAACGGCAGCAAGACATCAATGCCTACGTATGCTGCCGTTGGAGGGGCGTTGTCGGTGGATGTGGCGGACAGGCATCAGGTGGCGGCTGCCCTGTCTTCCCGCTACTTCTTCCAGCCGTCAGATTACACGACCCTCATGGCTGGCGGCGGACTTGAATATACTTATGACAAGATGGTATCAGTGCGTGCCGGATATGAATACGGCTCTCACGACCTCAGCCATGTTACGATGGGTGTCGGCTTCAGGTATCACGGACTGCGCCTGAACGGAGCCTATCTGCTGAAAACGGCTGATGCCGGTAGCAGTTATTGCACCTTCGGCATCGGATATGACTTCTGACAGACACAGACAAATAATTTATCTCATCTAAAATATCAGATTATGAAGAAAACTTTATTCTCTATTTGTGCATTCCTTCTGGCGCTCACCGCTTCCGCACAGCGGATGGATACGCCGGCGGGGACGCTTATTGATAACATGTACCGCACCAGCGATTCGTGGAAACAGAAGAGCTGGACAGGCACGGCACCAGGCAGGTACGAGGGGCTGGTCTCCAAGATCGTGGTGGGCGATGATGGCTGCCTCTACGTCTACAATCCGCTTTCAGGCCTTGACAGCAAGTCGTGGCTGAAGCTGGACAAGGTAAGCGACGGCCAGTACAAAGCCGTTCTGCCGCAGGACATCCACAAGGACGACAACGGTGACGACGATGACGATGATTCTGGTTCGGAGCGTATCTTGCAGCTTAATCGTTTGCAGCTCAAAGGCAATGACAAGTACGAGGTTGTTGCAAAGAACAGAAATTACATGATGTTCACCTGGGACGGCAAGACGCTCACGATGCAGGGCGTAGGCTCCAAGAGCGAAATCTTGGGAATGACTTACAAGAATGTATGGGAAGACCGCTACGGCGACTGGGCTGTCACGATTCAGACGCTTGAAGACAAGCTCGTCACCCCTCCGGCATCGGCCAGGAAGGAGCAGTACACGCTTACCTCCAGGGAAGTGACTTCTCCACGCATCGTGGAGGCGGCTGTCGACGGCAACGACCTTTACCTGAAAGGAATCTTCAAGAGTGCGAAACTTGCCGGCGTATGGGTGAAGCTCACCAAGGACGGCGACAAGTACGTGATGCAGACGAACCAGTATCTGGGTACGACGAAGAAGACCGACTTCAAGAGCTATTCCTATGATAAGGCGGAGTATCACACCTATGCCGCTGCTTTCAATGATGCCGCAAATGTTGCTGACCATATCGGATTCAGTGTGGATGCGACAAGCGGCGTGCTGACGGCTGACAACATTCTCGGTGTGGTGCAGGGCAGAAGCAGTGCGAAGAATCTGCTCGACAGCGACCTTGAGAGCTACGAGAACCTTGTGCTGACTCCTTACCAGCACAAGGCCGCCAAGCCGGAGACCCCGAAGCTGCACTACTGTTCGGCAGCGGAAAGCTACGACTACACCACGACCACCACGACCCTGGCTTTCTATGTGAAGAATGTAGATGTCGAAGGGAAGTATCTCGACCCGGCCAAGATGTACTATAACGTTTACGTCAATGACAGCAAGGAGCCGTTCAAGTTTCTGAAGGCGAAGTACACGGATCTGGAGAAGGACATGACCGATATTCCTTTCAGCTATAAGGACAAGCGGAACTATGACATCAAGGTTGTAGACAATCAGCGCATTATCCACTTCTACGATGCATCCGTCAAGAAACTGTCTGTCGTGATGGTCTATGAGGAAGACGGCAAGAAGTATTCCAGTGATCCGATGACGGCTCCGGTCGTCACTGCCGGCATCGAGGATGCCGCCGTCAACAAGAATGCCGCCGAGAAGTATTATACGGTTGACGGCCGGCGGCTCCAGCACTTGCAGAGAGGCTTGAACATCGTGAAGTCTTCTGACGGAACAACCCGGAAGGTGCTTGTGAAGTAGTTTCCTCTGCACAGACAGGGAGTGTGCATCAGGCGTGCATGCGCATGACAGATACAGAAGGTCCTGTTGAGGCATAATTCGTCTCGACGGGACCTTTTTGTGTCAGTACAGCCTTTTCCTGGTTCTTCCGTTAAATGCGTAGATGGAAAATAGAATAAAGGCTTATGCCTTTGCAAGGTATGACTGTCCGAAATCAGATGGTCTTACAAAGGGGGTTAAACTACAGGATAAAATGCAGGAAAGACAGATAGATACGATGTCCGTCCATCGGCCTGTCTTTCCGTCTTCTACAGACAACTTATTCCCATATCATCGGTGTTTGTAAATATTTTTACGCAGTTCAAATCTGACACATGCTCTTCTGGCTTCTAAAAGATGCCTGATTGACCTGCAACCGGTGCTTTATTAGCGTGTTACTAACGCCCTTTTGAAGTCCAATCAAGCACCTTTTAAGAACGACTTGACAACCGGTTGATTGACTGCTGGTTACAAGCCTGCTTTTTGCACGTGTTCTTTATATTTGCAGATGATCTGTTTGAAATTATGTAATGACTTTTCAAAATCTTGTCTGTATTTTGAATGTATTAAGATGAAAAAGGTTTTTGTATCTGAGAATGATAACAGAACGGACAGCTGACGGTCTTGGCTATGTTTATGGTTAATGAATCACTTCGGTTCTTCCGTTAAAACCATACGAAGAGCATCCACGCATTTAACGGAAGAATCCTTTTTTGATGGATGCAATACAGTGGACAAACCTCAAACCTCAAACCTCAAATCTCAAATCTCAAACCTCAATCCTCAAACCTCAAAGTTTTGCCATGTCCGGAATAAAATGTAACTTTGCAATGCTGAAAGAATCTGTCTGACGGATTCTTTGCAGATCTGTTGATAATAACCAAATGTAACAATAAAAATGGAAATGTTTAAGTTCAATCCTCTGTTGAAGTCAACCCTCTGGGGCGGTGAGAAGATAGTCCCCTTCAAGCATCTTGCTTCAGACCAGAAGCAGGTGGGCGAAAGCTGGGAGGTCTCCGGCGTGAAGGATAACGAGAGTGTCGTGGCAGACGGCAAGTACAAAGGCTGGACGCTGAACGCACTTGTCGACACGCTGAAGGAGCGGCTGGTAGGCAAGGAGAACTATGCGCGTTTCGGCAACGAGTTCCCGTTGCTCGTGAAGTTCATCGATGCCCGGCAGCAGCTCTCCATACAGGTGCATCCCACCGACGCGCAGGCACAGGCGAAGGGGCTGGGACGCGGCAAGACGGAAATGTGGTATGTCATGGAGAGCGACGCCGACGCCTCCCTCCGCAGCGGACTGAAACGGCAGATTACGCCGGAGCAGTACAAGTCGATGGTGGAAGACGACACCATCACCGACGCACTGGCGGAGTATCCAGTCAAAGAAGGCGATGTGTTCTTCCTCCCGGCAGGGCGCATCCATTCTATCGGTGCCGGCTGTTTCCTGGCGGAGATACAGGAGACGAGCGACGTCACCTACCGCATCTACGACTTCAAACGCAAGGACAAGGAGGGCAACTACCGGCAGCTGCACACCCGGGAGGCGGCCGAGTGCATCGACTACACCGTCTATCCTGACTACCGCACGCGGTATGAGGCACGGAAGGACGAACCGGTAGAACTGGTGCGCTGTCCGTACTTCACGACTTCCGTCTATGACCTCACAGAGCCGATGACGCTTGATTACAGCGACCTGGACTCATTCGTCATCCTCGTAGGACTGAAAGGCGAGGGCGGACTTACCGATGCCGACGGCAATACCGTTGCTTTCCGTGCCGGCGAGAGCGTGCTTCTGCCTGCTACGGCAACCACCGTGAAGGTCTCCGGGACGGTCAAGTTCCTGGAGTCGTATGTGTGAGCCATGTCTTCTGGGAGGAACCATCAGGGCGATGCGTGAGGATCAGGGACGTACCGTGAAGGAACTCCGTGAACAGACAGAACGCTTCGCTGGCGAAGGTCTTCAAAGACAGCTCGAAGATGCAGGGTGGCCGGGGAGAAATCGTCCTCGGCAAGCTGCCTTGGAAAGCTGCCGGCTCTTTTACAAGCCGGCAGCTTTTCCTGTAAGAGAACTGCAAGGACGAGAACCGTGACTTTCCCCATAAGGGCACAGGCTGTTTTCGCAACGACACGGGCATCTGGCGGACAAAGAGTCATGCAGAATGTGTATTCAGTATACAATAAACTGTGTATAAGCGACTTGTAAAGAAAAAGCTGCATGACACCTGCGAGCTGACGATAGTGAAACCATGTTTAAACATCGCTAAACGGTCTTAATAAATGATGCTTTTATACATTTTGTTTATAGTTTTGCGAAAACGAAGTAATTTAAACGACACAATGAAAAAAGTAATTGACAGAAACGCTATTTTTCCCTCAATGATTTTACTGCTCACGTTCTTTCTGTTCACGGGCTTGTTGAGTTCGTGCAGTCATGATGATGACGAACAGGAGCAGATCCATACACCTCTGCAAAAATGTAATGTTATGGGAATTATTAATAAAAAAATATAGACATTACGGAGTCAGACACCACTAACACCGACCGTCTCAGCACGGTTATGGCATACAGAACTGCAGATGACAAGCAGAGCTTGGCATTGAAAGTAAGACTGATAACGTCGAAAGATTCTACCGTAGACCTTCATCTTTATGTTCCTGACTTTATGGACACATACACAGCAACAGATAACCATCTTTATAGACCCCAAAAATATAGATACTATATTGAGGTCAATTATTCTGGCATCAAAACACCTGTCACTTATGTTTCATCGAAAGTGGGTTTCCCGGCAGATCTTCGTTTTTCAACCATAGCCTTAATATCGTACTACACAAATTCTGCTAATACCTCAGCACACATAAGAAAGTATAGGTATAATATAAAAGGAAGATTTGACGGTATACTGGTTAATAAAAACAATGAACAAGACAAATTGCGGATAGGACTTGATGTGGATTTGGATACGCCCATCACTGTAATCTGACATGGAGGATTTCACATTCTGGCCTGTCATGCTTTCCTTTGAATGACAAGGGCATGGAAGTACGGTCATGAATCGCTCCCGGACTTACAGCGGTGCGGCTGCATGGCAGCTGCCTGGGGAAAAGCAGACACCCTCGCTTTCCGCAGCACAACATAGTGTCTGTCGGAGAGCGAGGGTGTCTGTCCTAACGGTCTGCCCGTCATGCGCCTGTCGGAAACCTTGCAAGGAGAGACGGGACGGATAGGATGTTTACTGTTCCTCCTTTGTCACATACCGCTGCCAATAGGCAATGATGAGCGTGGTGAGCGGAAGGGCGATGATCAGTCCGATGAAGCCTAACAGTGCCCCCCATACGGAGAGGGAAAGCAGCAGGATGGCCGGGTTCAGTCCCATGGCTTTTCCCATGATCTTCGGCGTAATCACCATGTCCATCAGCACCTGCACGACGGCGAAGACCGCCAGGGCCGACCCGAAGATGATCCAGAAGTTCTGTCCTGTATCGGCCGCCTTGAGCAGGGCGAGGAACGCCGTCGGTATGAGTGCGAAGGTATGAAGATAAGGTACGAGGTTGAGGATGCCGACGAGGATGCCCATGCCGATGGCCATCGGGAAGTCGATGATGGTGAATCCGATGCAGAACAAGATGCCTAAGCAGAGCGATACCAGTCCCTGTCCTCGGATGTAGTTGTTCAGCTCGCGTTCCACGTCCTGTGCCAGTCCGGCCCAGAAGGGGCGCACGTTCCTGGGGAATATCTTTATCCATTTTTCGGTCAGCGTCTCATAGTCGAGCAGGATGAAGAACATATATAACAAGGTGATGCAGGATGCGATGATCGACAGGACGATGCTTGCCGTCTGCCCGATTACCGAGAAGAGCTTCGGCATGGCGGTCTTGAGGGTATTGGTGAAGTCCGGACTCTTCAGGTAGCGTTCTATCTCGATCTGGTTCTCCATGACCCACCGCTGTACGATTGCCGACAGGCTGTCGGTATGGGTCGTCTCGTGCAGATAGCGGTTGGCAACGTGCATGAGCCGGTCGATCTGGCCGATCATCGGGGGGACTATGAAGAGGAAGATGGCGGTAATGACCGCTGCGACGAACAGGAGGGTGACGAGGATGCTCAAGGCTCTGCCCGGCACATGGAGCCTGTACTGTACAAACTTCACAATGGGGTAGAGCAGGTAGGCGAGTAGCCATGCGACAAAGAAAGGCAGAAGCACCCCGGAGAGGGCATTGATGATAAAGCCGACGGCGAGGATGGCAAGTGCGATCAATGCCCATCGTATGAACTTGTCGAATGTGATAGTCTGTGCCATAGTCCTTTTATTTTCTGTCTTTTCTTTCCTCCTGTATCGCTCTCTGGTAGCAGGCACGGCACAACGGCTCGTATTCCTGCTGTTCGCCCAGCATGACACGGCGGTCGTCGGCCACAAGACGGTGGCTCACGTATGCCAGCGCACCGCACTTCACACAGATGGCATGCACCTTCGTCACCTCGTCGGCGATGGCGCAGAGGGCGGGGATAGGACCGAAGGGGGCACCCTTGTAGTCCATGTCGAGGCCGGCGATGATGACGCGCACGCCGTTGTTCGCCAGCTGGTTGCAGACATCTACAAGCCCGTCATCCAGGAACTGTGCTTCGTCGATGCCGACGACATCGATGCCTGCTGCAAGGAGCGGGATGCTGCCCGATGAGTCGATCGGTGTGGAGTGAATGGTATTCTGGTCGTGGCTGACGACATCCTCGTCGGAATAGCGGGTGTCAATGGAGGGCTTGAAGATCTCCACTTTTTGTCTGGCGAACTTCGCCCGTTTCATCCGTCGGATGAGTTCTTCGGTCTTGCCGGAGAACATACTTCCGCAAATCACTTCAATGCGTCCCTGCCGACGCCTTTCACCGTTGAGATTGTCCATCGTTGTCATTTGTTGATGCAAAGATAGATATTTTATAGAGAAAAGGTAAATGTTAAGCGTTAAAAGTTGCTGAAAGAGGGGGAAGCCGGGGAAGAAGCTGTCTTCCCGGTTGAATGTGTCGAGAGGTCAAGATTTCTGAACCTTTCCCCTGAAGGATGCCGTCTTTTCCTCAACCTGTGGCGGTGGAACATTCTCCTTTCCCCCTCTCATCCTGTACCTGCAGCCGGATGTGCCCCTCTTCTGAATGCCCCCGGTCTCCGATGCTTCTGCCCCCTGCAAACGGAAATGATTGTTATGTAAAAAAAGCTAATTTATTTTGACTTTCATCCGATTTGACTTACATTTGCAGCTAAGAATGGGAATACTGTATCTCGTACCGACCCCTGTCGGCAATATGGAGGATATGACGCTCCGGGCCATCAGAGTCCTTAAGGAGGCTGATCTGGTTCTGTGTGAAGATACCCGCACCTCGGGTATTCTGTTGAAGCATTTTGAAATCAGGAACCGCCTGATATCTCATCATAAGTTCAATGAGCACAGCACTTCTGCAGGGATTGTCAACCGTCTGAAAGCAGGGGAGACCATTGCGCTCATCTCTGATGCGGGGACGCCGGGCATCAGCGATCCGGGCTTCTTTCTGGCCCGTGAGGCGGCAGCCAGCGGCGTGACTGTCCAGACGCTGCCGGGTGCGACGGCCTTCGTGCCGGCGCTTGTGTCGAGCGGACTGCCTTGCGACCGGTTCTGTTTCGAAGGCTTCCTGCCGCAGAAGAAAGGGCGCAGGACGCATCTTGAAAGCCTGTCGGAGGAAACGCGGACGATGGTCTTCTATGAGTCGCCTTACCGGGTGGTAAAGACCCTGGAACAGTTTGCGGAGGTGTTCGGAACGGAGCGGCAGGCAAGCTGCTGCAGGGAAATCTCAAAGGTGCATGAAGAGAGTGTACGCGGAACGCTGGCAGAGGTGATCGCCCATTTCAAAGAGACCGAACCACGGGGTGAGTTTGTCATCGTGGTGGCGGGAAAGGAAAAAGTCAAGTCTTCCGACAGGAAGAATCAAACGGATAAAACATATAACGTATGAAGAAACTATTAGTAATGGCAGTATGTGGAGCTCTTGCACTGGCATCCTGCAATCAAGACAAGAAGTCGGCATTGAATCCTGCCGAGATACAGAATGACTCCCTGCGCTCTATCATCAGTGCACGTGACAATGAAATCAATGACATGATGGGCACGCTGAACGATATCCAGCAGGGCTTTACCGAGATCAACGAGGCCGAGAACCGGGTAACGATTGCGAAGGACGGTGAACGGCCGGACAAGGCTACGCAGGTGAAGGAGAATATACAGTTCATCGCCCAGCGCATGAAGGAGAACCGCGAACTGATCAAGAAGCTGCAGCAGCAGTTGCGCGAGACGGGCTTCAAGGGGGACGCCATGAAGAAGACCCTCAGCCAGCTGACCAACCAGCTGAGCCGCAAGGAGTCGGACTTGAAGCAGCTCCGTTCCGAACTGGAGTCGAAAAATATCCATATCAAGGAACTTGACGAGACCATCACGGGGCTGAATACGGATGTTGCGACGCTGAAGACGGAAAAAGAGAGCCTTGCTACGGAGAAGGAGACCCTCACCAAGGAAAAGGAAAATCTTCAGGCGGAAAGCAATCAGAAGACCGAGACCATCAACACACAGGACAAGCAGCTGAATACAGGCTGGTATGTGTTCGGTACGAAGAGTGAACTGAAGGCACAGCACATCCTCGACGGTGGAAAGGTATTGCAGGGTTCGTTCAACAAGAACTACTTTACGAAGATTGACATCCGTGTCAACAAGGAAATCAAACTTTACAGCAAGAGCGCCCGGCTGCTGACGGCTCATCCGAGCAGCAGCTACTCTCTGTCGACTGACACCAACGGGCAGTACGTCCTCCGTATCACGGATCCGCAGACCTTCTGGAGTACGAGCAAGTATCTGGTCGTACAGGTTCGATAGCTGTCGGAGAAGCATAAGAAAAGAGACATCCTCATCGTGTGGATGTCTCTTTTTTTGACACTTTCCTTCTGCTTCTCGCAGGATGGGACTTTACGGTTTCAGGTTGACCATCCTCATGGTGAACAGCAGGCTGAACGTGACGAAGGCGGCACCGATCGCCAGACCGATATACCGGACGTTGTGAAGCAGGACAAGGATAAGTTCCGGTTCTGTCCCATTGACATATGTCTCCATGATGGCAGGCAGTGTGAAACTTGCGAGCGTCACCATGCACCCCACTACAATGCCGACGGCAAGCATCCAGATTGACAGCCGTCTGTTCTTACGGGTCTCTGCGCGTTGATAAGCCTTTACTTCTTCTACAAGTTCCATCTGCCGTTGCAGCCTCCCCATGAACTGCCTGTCATCCGAAAGCCGGGGATGATAGTCTGCCAGCAGGTCTTTTAAGAATTTGTCCTCGTTCATCTTTCCAGTAAGTTTTTAAGTTCCTCCCGTCCCCGTGAGAGCTGCTTCTTGATGGCACTCTCACTGCTGTCGGTTATCTCTGCAATCTCTTTTATCTGATAGCCCTGCATGTAATAGAGCAGGATGCTTGTCCGTATCGTTTCAGAAAGCGTTGCCAAGGCACTGTGCAATTCCTCGTAGCGGAAAGCATCATCGCTCCCATTGCTTCCCTGTAACGTCAAGGCTTTCTCAATAGGCTGTTCGGCCCGGTTCTTCTGTCTGCGGTGTGAATCGATGAAGACACGATAGGCGATTTTCATCAGCCATGCCGGGAACTTCCCCCGTTCGTCGTACTGTTCGCTTCGAAGATAGGCCTTGATGAGTGCTTCTTGAGCAATGTCGTCAGCTTCGGCACTGTTGCCGCAGCACAAGGCCGTCAGGAACCGGCGCAATGCTGCCTGCTCCTGACCGACCCGGTTGACGAACTGTTCTCTTGTCATAGTTTCCTAATCGTTGTCGTTCAGCCTGTCCAGAGCCTTCTTGCCATTGTTGTAGGCTGCCAGCAGACCGCATCCGACAGCCAGTGGAAGTACGCCGAAGACGGCACCAATAGGAATGTACGTGTTGGCAAAGCCCAACACGAGCCACAGTGTTATAATCACCAAGATGGTTGCGGTCCCGCCTATCATGCAGATTGTTCCCCAAAGCATCTCGTAATGCACCATTGTCATCAACTTCTCCTTGTACGGTTTCTTCGGAGGATTTATCTGGCGGAGGAACTCCTGTATGTCGACATCAGGGTTCTTTTCGATGAAGGCCATTACAATCTGGCTTCTTTTGTCGGTCTCGTGCTGCTTGTTCCGGTAAGTGAGCCAGGTGTACACAATAGGAAGAATCACCGCGACGGCTATTGGGAAAACAGCGTCAGCAAGGGTGTGGAGAACTACAGAATCCATAATCATTCATTTTTAAGTAGGTTATACATTGAATTTTCTTTCTGAACCGATTCACATGTATAACGTTGCCGGTGCACAAAAGGTGACATGGACAGGTCTCATTTTAACAACAGACAGCTCATTTTGTTTTTATCCTCCCTGTTGAGGAGGGTTCTCCGGTCTTTTCTTCATCTGTCCCGGAATCCCTGTTTTACCTGGCTTCGGGTTCAGTTTCTCCTGCATAGAGGTTTCCTCCTTCTGTCTTCGGAATCCCAGCCTCACCCGAATCCTGTCGCGGCCTCGGTCCCTTCCACGCAGGAGTCTCCCGCCGTCTACTCCCCTCTCCATTCGGAGAGGGGTCGGGGGTGAGGCTTTTTTATCCCTCCATCAGCTTCCTGTACCTTCCTTTCTTTATCTCCTCATTACCCAATCGGCGTGCCTTATTGATCTCATAATCAGAGAAACCGCCCTCGAAGAAGACCACCTCGCCGTTGCCCTCAAAGGCAAGGATGTGAGTACAGATACGGTCGAGAAACCAACGGTCGTGACTGATGACGACCGCACATCCCGCGAATGCCTCGAGACCTTCCTCCAGAGCACGGAGCGTATTCACGTCGATGTCGTTCGTCGGTTCGTCAAGTAAGAGGACGTTGCCTTCCTGCTTCAGGGCCAGTGCCAGCTGCAGGCGGTTACGTTCACCCCCGGAGAGTACGGAACAGAGCTTGCTCTGATCCGTGCCGGAGAAATTGAAACGAGAGAGATAGGCACGTGAGTTGATGTCGCGCCCACCCATGCGGATCGTCTCATTCCCCTGTGCTACAACGTCATACACTGTCTTCTTCGGGTCAATATCCTTATGCTGCTGGTCGACATAAGCGAGCTTCACGGTCTCACCCACCTCGAATGTTCCGCCGTCGACCTGTTCCAGTCCCATGATGAGGCGGAAGAGCGTTGTCTTGCCCGCACCGTTCGGTCCGATGACACCCACGATGCCGTTCGGCGGCAGCGTGAAGTTGAGGTCGTTGAAGAGCATCTTCTCACCAAAGGCTTTCTTCACGTGCTGCGCTTCGATCACCTTGTTTCCAAGACGCGGACCGTTTGGGATGAAGATTTCGAGTTTCTCCTCACGCTGCTTCTGTTCCTCGTTGAGCATCTGCTCGTAAGAGTTCAGACGGGCCTTGCCCTTTGCCTGCCGTGCCTTCGGTGCCATGCGCACCCACTCCAGTTCACGCTCCAGGGTCTTGCGCCGCTTGGAAGCCGATTTTTCTTCCTGTTCCATGCGTTTTGTTTTCTGGTCGAGCCACGAAGAGTAGTTGCCCTTCCATGGAATGCCCTCGCCACGGTCGAGTTCAAGAATCCACTCGCTCACATCGTCCAGGAAGTAACGGTCGTGGGTAACGGCGATGACCGTACCCTCATACTGCTGCAAATGCTGCTCCAGCCAGTCGATGCTTTCGGCGTCAAGGTGGTTCGTCGGCTCGTCGAGCAGCAGCACATCGGGCTTCTGAAGGAGCAGGCGGCAGAGTGCGACGCGGCGACGCTCTCCACCCGAAAGGTTCGTTACAGGCAGATCGCCCTTTGGACAGCGCAGTGCATCCATCGCACGGTCCAGTCGCGAGTCGATGTTCCAGGCATCTGTTGCATCGATGATATCCTGCAATTCAGCCTGTCGCTGCATCAGTTTGTCCATCTTGTCGGCATCAGAGTAATACTCCTCCTGTCCGAACTTCACGTTGATGTCGTCGTATTCTTTCAGTGCATCATAGATCTGCTGTACGCCTTCCATGACATTCTCTTTCACGGTCTTTGTCTCGTCGAGCGGCGGATCCTGCGGCAGATAGCCCACCGAGTAGCCGGGACTCCATACCACCTCACCCTGTGTAGGCTCCACCAGTCCGGCGATGATCTTCATCAGCGTGGACTTTCCGGCACCGTTGAGACCGATAATGCCTATCTTTGCACCATAAAAGAACGAGAGGTAAATGTTCTTCAGGATCTGTTTCTGATTCTGCGGGATGATCTTAGACACCCCCACCATTGAGAAGATAATCTTCTTGTCGTCTACTGTTGCCATTGGTTGTTTCGTTTGTTTTGTTGACAAAGATAACGAAAATAATCCGTATCGGCAAATTTAGGGTTCCTCCGTTAACTGCATAGATTGGAAATAAAGGCTTATGCACTTGCATGGTATGGCTATCCAAAGTTAGATGGTCTTATAAAGGAGGATAAAATGCAGAAAAGACAAATGGATACGATGCCTGTCCATCAGCCTGTCTTTCCGTCTTCTACAGACAACTTATTCTCATATCATCGGTGTTTGTAATCTGTTTTCATGCAACCAAAGCTGACACATGCTCTGTTAGCTTCTAAAAGATGCCTGATTGGCTTGCAACAGGTGCCCTTTTAGCGTGTTACCAACGCCCTTTTGAAGTCCAATCAAGCACCTTTTAAAAACGACTTGACAACCTGTTGATTTACTGTTGGTTACAAACTTGCTTTTTTGTTTGTGTCTTTTATATTTGCAGAAGATTTGTTTGAAATTATGTAATAACTTTTCAAAACCTTATCTGCATTTCCAGCATATTAAATTTAAAAGATTTTTGTATTGGAGGATGATGATGGAATAGCCAGTTGGCAGTCTTGGCTATGTTTTTGTTGAATGAATAGTTTCGGTTCTTCCGTTAAAGCTATACGAAAAGCATCCACGCATTTAACGGAAGAATCTGAAAGTGTGCCCTCTTGAACCGTCCATTCGATGGGATTGCCTTGACGTAATCAGAGTCGGAGTCGCTCGACTGTTGCAGTCTACACCGCCCTGTCTCTCTGTCTTTCAGGAGAGAAGCAGGGCGGGTTTCTTGCGGTTGCCTTATTTGGCGAAAGGGCTATATCGTTGCCCAATCGCCAGATCGGGCGTCGTGCCAAATGTTTTTCTTTCTTTTACTGATTTGGAGAATCGGCCAGCACTTTCCGTGCGCTTCCATCACTCATCTTGATGATATTCAGGCCGCGTGTCCTGTGCTGGAGCTTTCTGCCATCGATGCTGTATATGCCCGTTTCTACAACGTCGGTTGCCCTCTTGGTGACATTCTTGACAGATGTCGGTGTCAGATCGCCTACAATGCTGTCAAACAGACTTGACCCGAAGATGTCGTCTTGTTCGTATTTTCTTTCCGCTCCTCCCACAACGTGCAAGGTCACACTGTTGTCGAAGGTGTTGAAAGCACCGGCTGCACAGGTAGGCGGTTCAGGGGCATAGATAGAAACGTCCGTGAGGGAAGTGTTGTAAACGGCAAAGATGTCATTACCTATATACGTCAGCGTGCTTGGCAAAGTGACGCTCTCCAGGCTGCCGCAGGCTCCGAAGGTGGCATCCTCCAGCCGGGTGATGCCCTCCGGAAGGGTAATCTCGCCTAAGTCCGTATAATAGAAACAGCTGCTGCCTATACTTCTAAGAGTTTTGGGAAGTTCTATTTCCTCCAGTCCACTGAAGAGGAACGCATCTTTTCCGATGGTTTCAGTACCTTCGTTGACCGTTACCCTGGCAAGATTCTTCTCGCGTTTTTCTTTTCCTTTCATCCCGGCATGGGCATTCTGACCGCCCGCCTGGGAAAAGGCACCGTCGGCAATCTGTCTGACCGTAGCCGGAGTGGTATAGCTTTTTCCGTCCTTGGAGGCCGGATAGGTCCACAAGACTGACCTGTCTTTGCTGAAGAGTACGCCGTCAACTGCTGTGAAAGAAGGATTTTCCGATGCCACTTCAATCTTTTGCAGCGCATAAGTCATACTAAATACTTCACTGCCGATATGGGTGACAGAAGCAGGAATACGGACAGTCGTGACCTTCTTCAACGGAGAGAAGGCCTCATCACCGATGCTCTCCATGTCCTGCGGGACTTCCACGATGCCCTCGGACATATTGAAACATTGCAGTACCTTATGTCTGCTGACATCGCAAAGCATGTACCCAATCATCTTGAAGACGGTGTTGGCAGGGTCGACCTTCACCTCCGTATAATCTTTGCTGCCTGCAAAAGCCGCATCTCCGATATACTTTACAGAGGCCGGTATCGTCAGGGTCTTACTGTGAGTACTGTAGAAGGCACGCTTCCCAATGCTCTCCAGGCCATTGTTCAACACTACCGAAATCAGGTCGCAGTTCTGGAAGGCATTGTCAGAAATGGTTCTGAGCGTCTTCGGGAAGTAAATATACATGAAATAAGTCAGGTTCTGGAAGCAGCCTTCGGGTATGCTTTCAAACTCCGCATCATGCAAATTCGCCGAATGCAGGTCCGTCAGCGAACCTCCTTTCGCAAGTCTGGCCAGGAACTTCAGGTCAGCATCATTCATCGGTCCGGTGACTTTGATGCCCTGGACATGTACGTCACCATAGAGTTCCATCACAGTCTGTTCCAGCGTGCCGGCCTTGGTAAGCTGTACAACACGCTGATTGAAATAGGCATCAGTGGGAACCTTGTAATCGTCCTGTGCAAAGACAAACGTCGTACTGAACAAGACGAAGAGGGTAAGTAAGATCTTTTTCATACGCAATTGATATTTAATAAATGAATTCATTACAGGAGGCAATGCGTTGCCGCCTGCCTCAAAGTGTTACGCCCATTGAAATTTCAAGATTGTGGCCATGCTGGTGGTTGTCGTACCACCTGCGCCCCAGCTGCATCTGCATGAAAGCGGAAGTCAGGGACCTGACAAGTCTGAAATCATAGCGGATGTGAAGCCCTGCGTCCCAATAGCTTGCCTGCTGCATGAATGCGTTGTTGCGGAACATCCCGACGGGCTTGTCGAACACCTGGGGTTCAGTGAAGACAAAATGATGGTGGACCTGCCTGCCTACATGAGACAGGAAGCCTACCGACAGCAGACTTCTTGAGAACATTCTCGACAGATCCAGTTTCAAGGAAGGTACGAGAAAAGCTGTTTTCAGTTGTCGAACAGGGGTCAGGTACTGCGTATTGTCTACGTCATAAGCCAGTCTCGGCAGCATGACGAGCCAAATGGCAGGTGTGAATTTATATAACGCCGAGAGCGACAACTGCATGCCCTGGTGCTGGTAAATGAAAGGTCTGGAGCTTGCTATCTCCTTGTAATTTGTCAGTCCGCTGTCATAATAGCGTTCCTGCCCCTCTCTTTTCGTTGTCTCGGCGGAGAATGTTGCCTTGCAGTCCCACTGTCTCCATTGCCCTGTCCAGCTTAGTTCACCTCTCCACTTCGTCTGGAAAACATCACAGATAGGAATGTCACGTTCGGAGGAAAGCCGTTTCTGGATGTTCTCATACTCGAGATCCGTTGAAGCCTGCAGCCCGAGCCCGTCCTTCGTATGTGTGGACAGCCCCGCCGAGTAATTTCCACCTTCATACTTCACGCCGTTCTGCAATCCTTTGAAACGGAAATACTGCATGCCCAGACCGGTGAGATGATACAGGACACGGTTGCCCTGCGGGTTCATAAACTGTACGTCACTCTGCTGTGTGTACTTCCCGACGCCGGCATACAGCCCTACGACACGCCGTGCAGCCACAGCATAGCCTCCTCCAAAATGCAGCTGTACGTCAAGTGTCGTGTTCTTGGGACGTGGGTCACGGTCGCGGTACTCTATTGTAGAGCGGTAACTCATCTCAGCTCCTATGGAGAGTCTGTTCATCTGGTGTGCATACCCACCCCTGAACAAATAGTACTCGCGCCGCATTGATACAGTGGCAGTATCGGCAATGACGTAAGGGAACACACGCTGGTAATCGCTGTTCAGATTCCATGATATACCCTGCCTGCTGCCGTTCTCATAGACGGCTTCCCCCCATGCCACAGACTTCTTGCTGATTCTTAAGTGCGACTGTGCTCTGAAGAACATCAGCTCCGCACCGGTCCCCTGCTGTGCATCGACCGCGAGAGACGCTCCGTCATGGCGGTAGCCGGCCTGTACCTGCGAAAGGCTGGGGGTAAATTCATTCAGATTGGAGACTACGTCTGACGGGTTCAAGTAGCTCAAAGAAGGCAGCCGGAGGGTAGTCTCCCGTACGGCTTCCAATGAATGTGAATGCGAAGACAGGGACGGCTGTATGTACTCTTGTGCGGCTCCACAGAGAGGGGAGACACACAGAAGCACAAAGAGGGAATACCGGCATGGCCTATTTGAAGACATACCATGGATCAGCCTTAACCGTCTCGAAGTCATTTTGAGAGTCGTTAGTGTCAATCAGCTTATGTTTCCTGGCATCGTATTTCCTGCGCACCGACTTGCCATAACGCTGCTGGTCATGGTCGACTGTGGAGAACCAGGCATAGCCGTTGTCCAGTGTCGGACTGATTACATTCCATTTCTTCTTGTCTTTGATGGCCAGTACTACGGCATCTACAATCCATGTGTTGGGGACTTTAACAGCATGGAATTTCATGTCCTTGACCGTCGTCCCGTACACGAAACGGTAAGAATAATCGTATTGGTAGTCTTTTCCGGTCGTAAAGGTATGGTTGTCCACTCCCAGGAAACCCATGACATAGGAATAAAAGCCACGGTCGTGCGGGCCCCATATCGTGCGTGAATAGGTATAGAGACGCTCCATGTTGGGGACATCGGGGTTGTCAATGTCAGTGACCCTCGGGCTTGTCGACTCGTCATACCATTCGAAGTTGGCCTTTGAAAGATTGAAAGAGTTGGGATTCCTGCCGGCTGTGGTATGGTCAATGGCATTGTCGCAGATAATGAGCGAAGCACCGGGCTGGACAGGACATTTCTTGTCTACACCGTGCATTCCCGGGATTTTGGTGATGTACTGTACCGGTGTTTCCTTGTCCAGAACATAAGGCTTATAGTCCTGGTGTATCATCTGCTGGAAGGCACTCTCCGCAATGAACAGTCCATCGGCATAGAGCACTTCATCCGAATTATTGGTAATTCTGAAGTACTGGTCACCGGTATATGGATCGCCACTGGGGCGGAGTGTGCGGGCGGCAAAGATTTCGGCAATCACGAAGCCATTACCCATATTGGGGAAGAACAGGTCGATGGCGAAACGAGGCAGCGTAGAAGCGGTGCTTTTCACCAAGGACTGGTTCATCAGATTGCCACGGACAATGCTTTTAGTCTTCAGCTTGCTGTGATGAACGGCATTAGCCTCAAGCTCTATATTGTAAAGCCCTTCAGCGATATTGAGCGTATCAATACTGATGGACGACTGCAGTTTCCCCTCCGCATCAAGGCATTTGACGGACGGAACGGTAAAGGTGCTGTCCCTTCCTGTTGACACGTTATGTACCTTTACCTTGATGGAGACAAGGGAATCGACACCACTGAATGCCTGGGACAGGCTGATGTCAAGTCCGAACTTGGCATAGTTCACGGCAGAACCGCCAGGAGAAACATCATCATTGGTGCAGGAGTTGAAAAGAACTGACACCAGTATGATGGCAAAGAAAGTTTTGATTAACGTTTTCATATCTGTCTGTTTATAATTAGGTTTATATCTTCAGTCCCATTTCCATTCCAAAATAAGGCGAGAACGTACGGCGTACAGTAAACCCGTTCACCTCATAATCAGGGGCGATGTAAAGTACCCTGTCGGCAAAGAAAGACAAGGAAAGATGCTTGCCGAACCTTTTTGTCGCCTTGAAATTGACCAGCATATAGCTGCGTTCCCTATTGCTCATGTCCTGCCCTGCCGTACCGCTCAGTACAAGCCAGCGCAGGTAAGGGTCGTTCTTGTCGGCTTCGGTATAAGGATGTACCGCACCAGTGATGTCCATATAACCCATGGGGACACTTGAGGTTGGCGGGCGTTTCGTGCTGCTCATCCAGAAACATTCAGACGTTGCCGACAGAATCAGTCCCAGTCTGTCGATATACGAGTCAAAGATAAAATTAGATGTAAAGATCTGTTTGTCATATCTATCCGTATTCAGATAGTATCCGGCATATCTGTCGGCAACAGCCACACCGCCGACAACCACATTGGGTGCGGATCTGAACAGCGGAATGCTGTTCTCGTATACGGTCCTGAACCATGCTCCGTTCACGGTTATGCGGGTCTGGATGACAGGTATGCGCGGTGAGGAATACTGGAACTCTATGCCCCGCTTCTTTATCCTTGATCCGTTTTCGGTCGTTCCGTAACCGTCTAAGATGGTATCGGTAACAGATGGCAGGGCATCCAAGGCCGGCGGCCCGGTGAGTTTTGACGGGTCGATAGCCGACGTAGCGTATTTCCTGTAAGTAAACGGACGTATTGTCGTGGTGCTTCTGAAGCCATCCTTCATGTCTTCCAGGAAACAGGTAAGGTTGAAATGATGCGCGCCTCTGTCTACTCCCATGCGAATTTCCCATTTTCTGTTGCGTGCCGGCTGCAGATCGGGATTGACGGGATTCAGCTTGTACGTGCGGATATGGATACGTTTGTATTCGGGGCGGATGTCCCAGTAGTTCAGTTCCGTAATGTCCTTATAGATATAGTCAGGGTACAGGTCAAGGATTGTCGGCATCTTCGTCATCATTCCGAAGCCGCCGGAGACATAGCACCTGAAGCCTGCAAACTGCGGAAAGTCCCATTGGGCATTGATACGTGTGTCGGTGAAGATTCTGCCGTGTATGGCGTAATAGCCCGGAATATTGAGCAGCTGGGTTGTACGGATGCCGCCCATCAGCGTCAACCGGTGTCTGCCGACAGGCATGGTCGCATTGTCTTCCGCATAGAAAGACAGGATATCCGTTGCCGGGATGTCCTTGTACGATCGGGGGCGGCGGGCCGTTGAAGCATGCAGGGGTCTTGTGATGTCGAATATCTGTCCTCTCCCATAGTTTTTGTTGAGCTGGAATTCTGCACCTGCCGTTATACGGTGGCGCATGGATGCAGTCCGTGCCGCCCATTCCGTCTCACCTCTGACAGTACTGTAGAACGGAATGCCTTCTACCCGGTAGTCGCACACATACTGGAACGGCAGGAACAGTCCGTCGTACTCACCGCTCTCATAAGCCAGCGGGACGGCATAGTCCCGTTGCAAGGCGACGGCCTCGGTCTGGTGTATTCGGTCGAAGGCAATACTGGCGGCATAGGTCAGCAATGCACTTCTGAATCCGGTCTGCTCCATTCTCCTGAACATGAGCTGCTGGTTCACTCCCATCTTGAGGTACGAGGACCGGTAACGGTCGTCTTTATGTATCTGGATCTCCGGATCCGTCTTCACATTGTCTATGTTCAGGGCATAGTCCGTAGCTCCGTTCCATTCAAGAACATAATGCCTGCCCAATTCCCACTTGCGCTGCAGGCGGGCCGAGAAGGTGAGGCGGCGATAGGTCTCGAACCTGTTCCTCGGTTCTTTGCGGGCTTCGAGCAGACCGCCGTCAACATTCAGGTTCCACTTCCCCGACAACAGGAAACCTTTTCCCAGCGACATCAGTTTTCCGTATTCGTCGGCCTTAAGGCGGAGCTGCAAGGGCGATTGTGTATGCTTTCTCGTGATACTGATCAGTCCGCTCGTCAGTTCTCCGTATTTTACGGACGGTATGCCGCGGATGATTTCCACTTTCTCGATGTTGTCAGTAGGTATTTCCCGCATATCCACACCGTAGCTCGTGTGGTTTCTGCTGTTATCGGCATCCCCCTGGAATGTACCCGCAATGTACTGCATATTGGCATCCGTGCCGATGGCCTGTCCGTCTATCACGAACTTCGTACCCAACGAGGAGGTGGCATACTGTGAGCTTGGAGAACCCGCCTCGCGCAACGTAATGACATTGGCACTGCCCAGCGAAGGTGGCTTCGTCATTCCACCGGGCAGCAGTGCCAGCAGATCGGCAAACGAGGAAGGCTGCAGATGTTCCATGGCAGTCTGTCCGATGATGGTGGCGCTTGTCATCCCTTTCTGTTCGGATGCCGTCACCACTACTTCTTTCATTGATTGCCTCTTCGCGGACATATAAATCCGTATGGGACCGGATGCCTGGATCTGTATGGTGGTGTCAGCAGGCTGGTAACCGACAGCTGTAACATGAAGATGCAGGACATCTGCGGGAAGGTTTTTCATGACAAAATGGCCGGCTGAGTCTGATACCGTTCCCCCCAGCAGTTTCTTCTGCCGGTACGCACGTATTGTCGCACCGGCCACCTCCTGTGTGTCATCGGAGGCGGTGACCGTCCCATGTAGGAGAAATGCAGGAGGGGAACCGTCTTGCTGTGCCTTGACAGCTTCAGCTATCAACAGCAACACGACAATAATGTAGGTAGACTTAGCCATTAGAATTGATTTGGTGGCAAAGTTAAGAAGATGTGACACTCCTGTCAATACCTAAAAGACATGATTTTATACAATTATGATGGGCGAATCTCCTGTCTTTGCTTCACGAATGGGGGGAGAGGTACACGTTCAGAACCCTAAATAAAATGAAAGAAGTCGGTGTCAACAGCGTTTCAAAGGTGGAAGTCCCTTGACATAATCTATGATTGCCGTCCGATAAAACTTAAATGGTAGTTTCTGAAAATTGCCTTTGCTGAATTTAATCAAAAAGTGAAAGGTCGTTGACAATACTCCTATTAGGGACAGGCCAGCGTGGATTTTTAGAGTATGCCCGATGATATTTTGTTCTGTACGGAGGCTCTTTCCTTCTCCTCAGAACAGACAATTCTGTGTTGTCTGGGGGATGGCCGGTCTCCTGAACAAATAAGTTTTGTTAGCTTTTTAGCGATGAGTGGTTTTCGCTCAGTTGTCATGTTGTTAAGGTGTTGAGGAGGCACACGGCTGGAATTAAAGCTTCTTAAGAGGCACCGCCTTTCATCAATGTTTGCTCGTTTAATGTGTAATGACATTCCGGATAATTGCAGCATCCCCAGAATGCTCCGTATTTTCCTTGTCTGTGAACAAGGGTTCCTCCGCAACGAGGACAGATGCCCTGCATGATTATAGCTTTTCGCTCTCTGATACCATCTTTTATCTGGTTAACATGATTCGATGCAGTCTCGCTTGTTTCAAAGCTCGAATAAGATAACTTGTTGATTATAGTGGTCAGGATTTCTTCTGTAAGAACTATTTTCCGATAAGCCTTTATGGTGCTTAACAACTGACGGGCATAAATAACATAGTGGTTCGGATAATGTCCTTTTATAGTTGCTCTCCCAGTGAAAACAACTATCGGCACAAAATATAGCATGGGAAAGCCGAACAAGGATTGCAGAGCTTTCACATGGCTGTAATTCTGTAATAGGGGATTGTAGAATCTATATTTTGTTCCGTATTTGTTCTTCGTCCAATATTGGGCATTCTCACTGCCGTAAATCCAACCGCTATAATTTTTTGTCTCTATTACAAATATCCCATAAGGCGACAAGATGACATGATCGATCTGGGTGCTCTTTCCGTTTTCCTCAATATAGATATTATTGAATACGGTGTATTCGTCAGGTAGAAATTTGAGGATTATTGATACGGCTTTCTCTCCAATCCACCCTCTGACTTTTGCTTGGATTAAACGTAAGACAAGGCGGACAGCAAGTATCACGACAATCGCAGTAATCAATAAAAATAATAGAGTTTTCATTTACGATGTTTGTTTTCAATCATATCCCTTCAGTTCTCCCAGATTCGTTGTAATTCCATCGAACAGCTTATACATCAGCTCGGGTTCTTCTTTCTGCGGAATGTATGGGGGATGACACGTCTGTCCCTGCCCGCAAACCATCCGGCTTCTGTGTGTGGAAAGGCCGCATGGAAGGAGGATCGAACAGGTTATCGCAGGAGACCCATTCCTGTACTGTCGTTCCTGAACTGACTTTCGGCCATGGAGTGATCGGGGATGTTCCCGGTATTCTGCGGGTGTCCAGTCCATATAATTACGGTCAATGTTGCTCCATTTGAAAGTAGCGCCTTCTGCTGGTGGATTGCGGAAATCATAGACTTCATGACCTGCTGCACGGAGTGCTTTTGCCCCTTCGGGAAAAACTCGTTGCGCCGGCCGCTTGCTAAACAGATCTTTGCCATAATGGTGTTTTGTCTGTGAGGTGTCAGGGTGTACAAGAGAACGGCGAGAATCCCTGTCCCTGCATTGTCGTCAACATGCAATCAGGAAACATACTGTCGGACCGGTTCCCGTCGTCCCTTCAATCTTCCACCTCCGGCTCGGCGGCCATGCACAGTCCCGTCTCTTCTTCGGGAGATTGGTAAGTCACCGTGCGGTCCTTCAGGTAGATGCGGTTGAGCGTATAAGCCAGGGAAGAAAGTGTCCGTTCACGCTTGTTCTTCTTCAGTTCACATTCCCACACCGTGATGCAATGCCAGCCCATGCGGGCAAGCTGTTGTTGTTCTCGTCTGTCACGTTCCTTGTTGCGTGCCACCTTCTTTATCCAGAAGTCGGTGTGGGTCTTGGGGACGACATAGTAACGGCATCCTTCGTGTCCATGCCAGAAACAGCCGTTCACGAAAATGCAAGTCCTGTACTTGCGCAGTACGATGTCCGGATGTCCCGGCAGCCGCGGACTGTTCACCCTGTAACGGAATCCGCACCGCCACAGATATTTCCTGACAATCATCTCCGGCTTGGTGTCCCTGCCTTTGATGGCCGCCATGTTGTCGTGCCGCTGTTGCCTTGAGAGCGTGTCCATAACCGTACCTCTTACGCTATTACGGTTCAAAGGTAAGCATTAATTTGCAGAAGGGCAAGACCTGCCAGCTTTTTTACGGACTTGGCATCTGCTGGCCAAAGAATTGGCGGCCGACTGTCAAAAGATTGTCAAACGCCCGTGCTGTTTTCTCTAAGAGGCTGTTTCTCGCCCATCGGGTATGCAGCTGCTTTCGCAATGGCACGAACACTTGGCAGACAAAGAGCCATACTTAACCGGTTGGCGGAATTAAATTAAGTTGCCAAATGTGCTAAAAAGTTGCACATATCTTTGATTTTTAGCAACTTAGTGGAGTATAAATCATTAAGTTCAAACCGACAGATGCACGACCTTTACACAAAATTCATCAAAATCATCGGTTCTTCCGCTTTTCGGGTTGATAAGTTGCGAAATAAGCCTTCTTTCCAATAAAAGGAGGCTGGGTTCCGTTATCTTTAAATTCACCACAAATCAAATATAAAAAAAATGGAATCCAGCCTCATGTATCATGCGTTCGGAATCGGCAGAGATTATCGGTGTCACGCAACTGCGTACAAAGATAACCCAATTGTCTTTAAACTCAAAAGTATTTCGGAAGAAAAATAAATATGAACGTTTCCGGCGGAGGGACTTATTTATGGTTCTTCCGTTAAATGCGTAGATGTTTTTTCGTATAGCTTTAACGGAAGAACCGAAGTGATTCATTAACCAGAAACATGCCCAAGACCGTTCAACTGGCTATTCTGTCATCATCCTCCGATATAAAAACCTTTTCGTTTTAATACGTTGAGAATACAGATAAGATTTTGAAAAACCATTACACAAACTCTAACAGGCTCCTCTGCAAATATAAAAAACACGTGCAAAAAGCAGGTCTGCAACCGGCAGTAAATCAATTGGTTGCCAAGCCGTTCAGAAAAGGTGCTTGATTGGACTTCAAAAGGGCGTTGGTAACACGCCGAAAGAGCACCTGTTGCAAGCCAGTCAGGCACCTTTTAGCTTCTAAAAGGGCATGTGTTGCCTTGCGTTACATGAAAACAGTTTACAAATACCGATGATATGGGAATAAGTTGAAGAAGACGGAAAGACAGCCTGATGGACAGGCATCGTATCCATTTGCCTTTTCTGCATCTTATCTTGTAGTCCATCCCCCTTTGTAAGACCATCTGATTTCGGACAGTCATACCATGCAAATGTATAAGCCTTTATTCTCCAATCTATGTATTTAACGGAAGAACCTTATTTATTTCCTTTCCCCCTTGTTCAAATATTCTTTTTCTATCAATAAATTGAAGAGGAAATTCTGCAGGTCTTGGTCAGTGGGTACATTGAGTTTCTTGCGTACATGGGTGCGCACCACGTCGACGTTCTTCTCCGTCTTGTCGAGCAGCCGGCATATCTCCCCCCGTTTCTTACCTTGCAAGATAAGGTTGCATACGTCCACCTCCGACTTGGTGAGTGTGGGGAGATGGCGGGCGAGGCTGTCGTCGTCTGTCAAGTGGTTTTTAAGATGCAGGCGCACGGCGTTGATGAGGTTGCGCTGTGATGTCGGTTTGAGCATGGCGAACAGGCGGTCGGTATCTTCGGGCAACGGCCGGTTGTTGCTGCTCATGCACAGATAGGCCTCGATTTCCTGCTCGTTGAGTCTCACGGCGCGCATGAGTGCCGTTTCGCGGTGGTGCAGGTAGACGTTTTCCTTCTGCACATGCTGCACGTTGCGGCGCAGCAGTTCGCCCAGCACGCAGAGCAGGAACTCCACGCCGAGAAAGAAACCGAAGAGCTTCCACAGAGCCGGTTCCTTAAGATAGGCTGTGACGCTTCCGTATGCAACTAAACTGATGGCGGCGACAACAGACGGCGTATATCTCACGAAGCACATCACGAGCAGCACCACTGCCATGAGCGACACCATCTGGTTGAGAATGATGAGTTGGAGGAAATGCTCGGGGCGCACATGGGAGAAATAGACGAAACGGCACACGATGGTGACCTGTGACACGAGGGCTACCACTGAAAGAGCCATGGGCGCGGACACCCGTCGGGCGAAGAAGAGCGTCAGCGCCGTGAGGCAGGCCGTCAGATGGACGATGCTCATCGCCTGTGGCATCACTTCCTGCGAGCCGCCTAATCCCATGAGCTGCATGGCAATAACGATGACGACGATGGCGGAGTGGAGCAGATAGACGATGATCTGATGACGTTCTACGGTGGTCTTGCTTCTTGAATTCAAAAAGTTTTTTACTTTTCCCAAGGGTGTATGATGGAACATGTGAGCTGCAGTTTGTATTAAAATCATGATGCAAAGTTACGTCTTTATTTTTGTATTTCCGAAAAAAATATTAGGGGTTTTTAGGGTAGTGTTAGGGTTTTTAGGGTGCGATATTTAACAAAATATACTATTTTGCAAGAAGAATAATGTTCAAAATCCTTGTCTTTTATTAATTTTGTTATATAATCTTCTACCGAAAGGTATTCTACCCATGCCGGACAGTTAAAAGGGACGTACCATAAATGAACAAAAAACATCTGACTACGAAATGTCAGTCATAGCTCACCGAGGAGTCTATGGAGAGGCAAATAAACGTTGCGGCAAATGACGAGAGCCTTGCTGAATCTCAGCAAATGTTGCGACAAATGACGGTAGCCTTACTGAGCCTCAGCAAACGTCACAGCAAATGACGGGAGACTTGCTCAACTTGAGCAAACGCCACTGTTAAAAAAAGAGGCTTGCTGAACTTCAGCAGGTGCCAAGACAAATTAGAATAAAGAATTTACACTTAAAAACAAAGCAGTCGTTGCTACAACCTGCGGGATATACTTTAGGGGGGCGAGGAAGGACAAGAAAACTGCTATGTCTATGAAACTGTAAAAACTGAATATATATCGGAAATGAAACATTTTATCATACTGCTGTTTGTCATTACACTCTGCGCAGGAGAAATGTATGCCGCCACTCCGGCAGACTCTATCCGCAAAGAGATGAAGCACCTCAAAGGAGAAAAACTTTTGCAGGCCTACCATCATCTTTGCCGGTTGGCAGCTGCCGAAGATAATATGGGCTATGAGTTACGCTGCATCCGTGAATATCTTGCCGAATCCTTACGCCAAAAAGACAAGGAGGCGGAAGCCCGGGCGCGCGTCACCCAGTTGTATTGCTATTACAACTACGAGATGACCGACAGCATCAGCTACTATTTGCCCGAAGTCCTCAGTGCAATGAAAAAGAACGGCACATGGGATTATTACTACAATGCGTGGAACGTGCTGATTGAGAGTTATCTCTACGAAGACAAGGTGCAGACCGCATTGTTTGAAGCGCAAAAGATGTATGCCGACGCACGAAAGAGAAAGAGCAACTATGGATTAGGCACTTCCACCTACGGCATGGCATGCATCTATCAGACAATGGGACGCTTCCGCGAAGCCGAGAAGACCATCGAGGAGAGCATCGCCGCCCTTTCCAAGGCCGATGAAATCTCACAATTGCTCTCTGCCTACAACGTCTTGGGCGAAACGCTCGACGGGCTGCGGAAATATGAAAAGCTAAGGGCGAAATGCGTGGAGTGGAAAGCGGTCATCGACAAATACAAGAACGAAGCCCTGCGAAAAGGCTATACACCCTCGCTCAACGGACGCTATCTCTACTGCACGCTGGCAACTGCCGTCGCTGAATTGGAAACAGGCCATTACGACCGCGCCAAGGACTTGCTGCAGCTCGCCGATAAATATGCCGAGGGACGCAAAGCCGTCGCCCGATTCAAGCTCCTTCAAGTGAAAGCCCGCTACTATGCAGCCACAAAACAGTACGACCGGGCCATTGCCTGCAACAACGAGAACATGGGCATCATGACTGCCGCCGGCGACTCCGTCAGCCTGCTCACCGTGCAGATGCAGCAAGCCGACCTCTACATGCAGGCCGGACGATACAAGGAAGCCGCAGAATTGTACAGCCTCGTCATCCCACACAAAGACAAACTGCGCAACACCGAACTTGCCAAGCAGCTCGACGAACTGCGCACCATCTTCGAGGTTGACAAGCTCACACTCCGGAACGAGGTCATCACCACGCGTCTCTATCTCTCACTCATCATCGTGGCATTGCTGCTTGCCACCGTCGTACTTTACATCATCTACACCCGCCGCTTGCGCCGCAAAAACAGGGCTTTGTACGACTCCATTCTATTATACCGCAAGGCGGAAAGCGACATGGAGACCGCGGCAAGGCTCGTTCCCGAGGAAGAACTCGACCGTGAAGGGAAAATCTACCGCCGGTTGTGCGAGCTGATGCAGAATGAGAAAATCTATAAAGACACGGAGTTGAACCGCGACATTCTCTCAAAGCGGATCGGAACAAATACCGTCTATATCACCAATGCCGTGCGCAAGTATGCCGATGGAGCCACGGTCAACGAATTTATCAACGGCTACCGGCTGCGACATGCGGCATCGCTGCTCACCAACAATCCCGACTTGAACATCAACGAGGTGGAATATAGGTCAGGATTCAATTCCCGAGCCACATTTAACCGTTGTTTCCGGACTTTCTTCGGGATGTCGCCTTCAGAATACAAAGCTGTTTCCAAAGAAAAAAAGAAAACGCAAAAGGATTCAGCCGATGAGAAGGCATAGGTGTTCCGGACATTTATAATTCGTCATTTCCTTGTGAATTACAAATATGATACAAGTTTTTGCAAATATGAAACGCCCTGTTGGTCTTCGTGGAATAATTTTGCAACAGAATCAACGAGCAGCAAAGATGAAAAAGAACTGTTGGGTATATATCTTAAGAAATGAAAGCGGAGAAATAACCATCGGCTTTTCGGTCGATATGGATGAAAAGTTCACAGAAATCTCCATGCGAAAGGAAAAGCTGTATTACCTCCGTCCGTTTGAAGAACCGTTCGACGGCTTGGCACACAAGCATCTTTTGGATTCCCTTTCCCAAGATACGATCAACCTTCTCGTACGACGTAATCGGGAACAGACAGAAATATACAAGGAAGTCTTCCGGAAAACGCAGTAACTCCCCCCCAAAAAAACAACCAAAAGAATATTTAATTTTTAATTTCAATTTATATGAAGACAACAAACATCATTCAGAGGCTCTGCCTCTTCCTCTTTGTCCTCGTGCTGGCGGCACCGGCGTGGGCAACAGATTATGGTCGTTTCGACTATGAGACATTCCGCTCACGCAATACCGTGAATGCGGTAGGCAAGAAAAAGCCGGTAGGAACTCTCCGACAGGGGAGGGTGGAAATAAACTTCAGCGATTGCAGAACCACCAGCGGAACGGGCAACAGCGCCATCTACGAGCTGGCAAAGGGCTCCCACTTCAGCGTAAAGGTCGACGAAGGCTATGCCGTCCGCTGGATCATCCTGCGCGATACGGAGGGAGGAAAGGACTATGACGAACGGGAAGGCATCTGGCGCATCGACAGAGTTCCGCACTATGCCTATTTCTTCGAGAAGACTGCCATTTCGAACGCGCATATAAGCGGGGGCAATAAAGATGGTCTCAATGACGACAACAACAACATCGTTGTTTACAATTATAGTGCCCCGGAAAGAGTTGTCAACATCTACACCCACAACAATAAAGATTGGGATCAGTTCAAGGTGCGCGACATCATCGTGGGCTACGTCAAGGTGCCCAAGGTGAAATTCGAAAGAGACAGATATGACGTGTACACCGTATCGGGAGGGTTTTATGCCAACCTCGACAAGGATGAGTACGACGGCAAGGTAGAGTACAATGTGGCCAACTATGAAGATGTTGTGAAACTCTACGGGGATGGAAGCTTAAAGTTATTGCACCCTGGCACAGAAGTCCTCACCGCCATTTTCCCCGCCAATGAAAAGTTTGCCGGAGCGTCGTGCAGCACGACGATCAACGTGAAGCGCGACCGAGTAACCTTCAACTACCAGATCGAGCGGCCTAAGGTGTTGTACTACGAGGGTGAAGGATACGCCCACGAAGTCCATAACTTATATGATTATTCGGATTTTACGACGGAAAGTGGTATACCTTACAAAAGTGGTAATGACGGGTTTAACGTCGAATGCACTAATGACAACGTGCTGAGGCCCGAAGCAATGTCAGGAAAATGCTTCTTTGAAGGTACCGCAGGTACTGTAGACGTTACCATCAATCAGCGGAAGAACGACCTTTACGAGGAGTCTTCTCTTAAGCAAACATTCACAGTAATACGCACGGACAAGGGGGCTCATACCATGCTCATCAAAGACCTCAACGAATGGAAGGTATTCGCTCATCTGGTCAACGACGAGGGCATGGCTTGGCTCAACGCACGACTCGAAGCCGACATCGACCTCGCCTCGGACATCACGATGGTGGGAACTGACGGTCATAGGTACTCCGGCACCTTCGACGGACAGGAATACGCGCTGAAGATCAACTGGAATAGCGGCGATAGAATAAGGATAGCTCCTTTCCACACTGTGGAGAACGCCACTATCAAGAACCTGCGCACCGAGGGAGTGATCAGTTCGAGCACCCACTTCCTGTCAGGATTGATTTACGAAGCCTATGGCACCACCACCATCTCGGGCTGCATCAGCGCGGTGAACATCACGAGCAGCTATGGCAATGGTGGATGCGACGCGGCGGGCATGATTGAATGCGTATGGCATAATGCCAAGGTTACCATCACCGACTGCGTCGTCAAGGGCAAGTTCCACGCCGCGACGGAGTCAGGCAGGAGATATATGGGCGGATTTGTAGAAAATCAGTATGGTAAGTGCACCCTGAACAACTGCCTCTACATCGGCGAGAACAACGCCACCACCGGCGGCCACACCTTTGCGTCGAACTCTTCCTCCGGCACCACCCTCAACAACTGCTACTACCTCAACACCTGCGGCACGGCGCAGGGCACGAAGATAACCGAGGAGCAGCTCAAGAACGGCGAGGTGGCGTATAAGCTGCAAGCCCGCAGAAACAACATGGTGTGGGGACAGGAACTCAATAAGGACACCGAGCCCCTGCTCACCACCGACGGCGCGAAGCGGGTCCGCAAGGTGGAGTTTACCTACAACAGCCAGGTAAAAGCCACGCGCTATGCCAACAGCGGCAAGACCATCTACGGCTCCATGCCCACCTTTACACCAAAGGACCTCCTTGGCAGCGACTACAACGAGCACCATTATTACTCCGGAATCGCCTTTGAGGACGGCTTCAACGGCTCAACCACCGTCAACACCGACCGGACCGTGGCAGTAACCTTCAACAAAAAAGACTACTACGAAATCGCATCAAAGGAGAACTGGAAAGAGTTCTGCGACCTCGTCAACGGCGGACAGAACGCTGTTGACGCCAAGATGACGCGCAACATCGACCTCGGCTCGGAAATAAACATGGTGGGCGATGCTAACAACAAATACTCCGGCACTTTCGACGGGCAGAACCACACGCTGAAAATCAACTGGAATAACACATCAAGCAGGTTAGCCCCCTTCCACACTGTGGACGGCGCCACCATCAAGAACCTGCGCACCGAAGGAGAGATCAATTCGAGCACGAACTTTTTGTCAGGATTGGCTGGCAACGTCTATGGCACTACTACCATCTCGGGCTGCGTCAGCGCGGTGAACATCACGAGCACCTATAACGAAGGCGGATGCGACGCGGCGGGCATGGTTGAATGCGTAAGGGATAATGCCAATGTTACCATCACCGACTGCGTTGTCAAGGGCAAGATCAACGCCACGACAGAGAAAGGTAAGGAAAACATCTGCGGATTCGTAAATAATCAGTATGGCAAGTGCACCCTGAACAACTGCCTCTACGCCGGCGAGAACAATGGAACCAGATGGTCAAGGACCTTCGCCCCCTACTCTGGCTCAACCCTCAACAACTGCTACTACCTCAACGCCTGCGGCGACGCGCAGGGCGATAAGGTAACCGAGGAGCAGCTCAAGAACGGCGAGGTGACAAAGAAGCTACAGAACAACCGCACCGACAAATGCTACTGGGCACAGCAGTTGGGTGAAATGCCCGACTTCTACAACGCAGCCGACAAGAGCAAGGCGAACTACGTGTATTACGACGCGGCAAAGAAAGGCTGGACGTGTGACGACTTCCGCCTCACCGACGGACAGCCGTTGCCCATCGGGCTCGACTTCACTGCCGCCACCGTTACCTACGAGCGTAACTTCAATGGCACGCAGAAAGCCACGCTGTGTTTGCCTTACGACTTGTATGCTCAGGGCTTCAAGGCCTACACCCTCTCGGGCGGCAACAAAAACGAAGTCCATTTCAAGGAAGTGGACGACAAGCTCCCGGCATACACGCCGTATTACATCACGGCTAACGGTATGCCACAGCTCGGCGGCAGAAACATCGAGGTGAAAGCCTACAAGGCCGACAAGATGACGACCCTCGCCGCAGGTTACAAATTCACGGGTACGGTAGCCGGCGTGAGCAACGCCACCGCTGCCGCCGACAACGCCTACATTCTGCAGGACGACGGCAAGTTCCACAAGGTAACGACGACCAATTCCGCCGCCACCATTCCTGCCTACCGTGCCTACATCATCTGTCCACCGCAGGCGTCAGGTGCCAAGCAGCTCTCTGTCGTCCTCGACGGCGAGACCACCGGCATCGGCAGCACGACGAACGAGGCGACCGACGGAAAGAACGGTCCGTTGTATGACCTGCAAGGCCGCCGCGTGGCCGATCGCCTCGATGACGCACGCCACCGGCTGCCCGCAGGCGTCTACATCGTCGGCGGCCGCAAGGTTGTTGTGAAATAAAAAGATGTCTCTCTCATCGGGGGTGCGGCACGCCGCAGGAGCGTGATTCATCACGTTCCGAATCCCACGGAAACGGGTGGTGCGCTCCCCCCGATGATTTAAAACAAACAGTTAATTAATATAAAATGAACAATTACATCAAACCGGAAATCAAAGTGGTCCCCATCACATTAGAAAACTCTATCCTCGCCGGCTCCCTCAGCGTGGGCATCAGTGAAGACCCCGCTACGGGACCGGCCCTGTCGAAGGGTAACAGCTTCTTCGACGACGACGAGGACAACGAGGGCAACAGCGGCAGTTCCTCGTCCTCGCTGTGGGACGATTAACGCTCTCTTTCAACTGGGATGCCGGCAACAGAGGAGAGATTGCCCCCTTCAAGTATGTGAAGGACGCCACCATCCGCAACCTGCGCACCCAAGGGAAGATTACGTCGAGCAGTTACGATAGCCAGTTGTCCGGATTGATTATGAACGCTGAGAGCAACACCACCATTTCGGGCTGTGTCAGCGAGGTGGACCTCAAGGGGGGCAGCTCATTGGCGGGCATACTTCAATGGCCGGATGGCGATGCTCATATTACCATTAACGACTGCTTAGTCAAGGGAACGTTCCACGCCACGTACGACCTGGAAGGCGGCAAAGCAAGAGGTATATGCGGATTTATAACTCATATGCCCCTAGAAGCCACCTGCACGCTGAACAACTGCCTCTACCTCGGCACGAACAACGCCCTCGACCACGACGAAACCAGCCACACCTTCTGTATGAACAAAGGCACTACCATCACCAACTGCTACTACCTCAACACCTGCGGCGAGGCACAGGGCGAGAAGATAACCGAGGAGCAGCTGAAGAGCGGCCACGTGGCCTATCAGTTGCAGAACGGCAGAGATACGCAGTTTTGGGGACAAGAGCTCGACAAGGACAACGAGCCGCAGCTCACCGCCGACGCTGCGAAGCGGGTCTGTAAGGTGGAGTTCGCCTATAAGAATAAGGTGGCCGTCACACGCTATGCCAACCAAGGTGGCAACGTGAAGCTGCCCACGGCAAAGGAACTCCTCGGCGCCGACTATGACGCACAGAAAAGTTATAAGCTCGCCTTTGAAAACGGATTCTCGGAGACAACCGCCATTAACGGCGACATCACGGTCAATGTAACCGTGAGCGTCGTCACCGGCATCGACGGCGTGACGGCCGACAAAGCCGATACGAACACCCCCGTTTACGACCTGCAAGGCCGCTACCTCGGCATCTCGCTCGACCATCTGCCCCGCGGCATCTACATCGTTGGCGGCAAGAAAGTGATAAAGAAATAAATCTCACATCACCTACATGATGAACCTACTCAAACCGGTCATGACAGTGTGCTACACGCTTTATCAAGCGTGTAGCACACCCTTTGGCAAAGAAAATGATATATAAGTATTATAAATTTTAAATCGATGATGACAATGAAAAAAAGATTATTTACTCTGATGGCATTGGCTGCAGTCAGCATCGGTGCGATGTGCCAGGTCACATTCACCGCTGTCGAAGGGTCGGATTGGACCGACGCAGAAGGCTCGGCGAAAGCCTTCGACGGGAATCTCAACACCAAATGGTGCAAGGGAGCCAACAGCGATGTGAATAAAGCCTACCTGATGCTGGAAGCCAGCGAGCCCACTTACATCCAAGGCTTCAAGATGACTACGGCCAATGACAACACTGACGACCGTGGGCGCGTTCCCGGAGAGTATACTATCTTCGGAAGTAACGACAAGACCCAGTGGGACGTTATTTATCACCAGCAGGAAGAGCACCTCATCGAGGACAAGAACTTCACCGAATACACGGTGTATTGCAACAGCAAGCAGAAGTACAAGTATTTTAAACTCTGGATTAGGAGGAACTCATATCGTTCTTCCGATTTTAGAAGGCATCTTTTCCAGCTTTCCGAATTTGCGCTGCTGCCGGCTGCTGTCGGTATGACCTTGGAGTCGGGCAGTGCCAAGGCAATGGATGGCGACACCGGAAAGAAATGGGAGGGAACGACTCCCCAGACAGTAGTAGTGAAAGCCACATCGGCATGCTATCTTGAGGGCTATCAGTTCATGACAGGGAATGACAATTCCAGTTATATCGGGCGCAATCCCAGGGACTGGACGGTGGAAGGTTCCAACGACCAGCAGACGTGGACGACTATCGACAGCAAGACGGACGACAAGGTGATGCAGGACAATAACTACTATCCCTATTTCTTCCCCGTAACCCCTCCGGAAACGGCTTACCAGTATTATCGCTTCACCGTTACCCAAAGCGTAGGTAACGAGTATTTCCAGATGAGCGAACTGGCACTGAAGACCATTGCGGCTCACACCCACCAATGGAAAACCACTCAGACGGTAGCTCCCACCTGTGGGGCTGAAGGATACGACTTGCAGACCTGCTCCATCTGCGAGGCAACCCGAAAAACAAATGTCGTACCTGCCACCGGGGCGCACGCCTATGTGGATGGCATCTGCACCGTCTGCGGTCAGATCGACCCCGCTGCCATGACCCTCAATGCCGAGGGAGTTTATGAGCTGAGCACAGCCCTACAGCTGAAACTATGGGGCAAGATGATTGAGAATGGTCAGCATGCCGTCAAAGCCAGACTGATGGCCGACATTGACCTGAAAGGTACGGATTTCAACGGCATCAATATTCCCCAAGGCACTCCCTCCTTCAGCGGAGAAATTAATGGCAACGGGCACTGGATTCTGAATATGAATCTCCATGGCTCTCGCGACAACATGGCTTTCCTGAGCCGCACGGAGAACGCAAAAATCTATGACCTCGGGTTCCGCGATGCCAATGTAAAGCTCAGCGGACCTTTCAATAATACGAGTGTCATCGTGGGCACTGCCGTCAGCACCGAGATCAGCCGGTGTGCCGTGATGGAATCTTCCGTAAGAGGCCATGACCATGTGGCTGCTTTCGTCGGCGAATCGAAAGCAACTACTGTCATTTCCGATTGTCTGGCCAAGGCCAAAATCGTATCGGACGAACATCAGGCCGGTGGACTGGTGGGCACCAGTACCGGACTGACTCTCGCACGCTGTCTCTTCAGAGGTACGGTGGATAATGAGCTCCACGCTTCCGGTATCTTGGGGTTGATAGATGCAACCGCTGTCCCCACCCAACTGTCTCATAATATGGTGGCAGCCGATCATATCTTTAGCGTACGAAAATGGACTCATCCATTACTTCAAACTTCCGGAAAAGTTTGCAGCTTGGAGTCTAACTATACGCTGGCGACCACCCTCTACGGTTCTCCCGCCTCTCCCTCCACCAAGAGCTATGCCAATCCGAATGGCGAGGACGGCCAGCAGGTAACCGAAGCCACGGCCAAGTCCAACGCACACTATGCTACGACGCTCGGATGGGATATGGAGAAGGTATGGGCACACGTCGACAACGACTATCCCATCCTGCGCTGGATGAAGACCAATGGCGGACCGACGGGCATCAACCATATCAAGACCACCGACTGCGACGGCACCGTGCGCTACTACGACCTGCAAGGTCGCTACATCGGCACATCTCTCAACAGTCTGCCCGCCGGCGTCTATATCGGAGGTGGAAAGAAAATCATGAAGAAGTAACGGAGTGCCCTACGGGCGGAGGTGTTTATTCGCCTGTCGGCCCATCAATTCGTCTCGGGCACAGCCCGATTGAATATCAGAAAATAAAGCATTCGTTTAAACTTTATCCATTCAAAACAAACATGAGAACAAAAGACATTCTTCGTAGATGCTTCGCCGCTATGCTGGCGGGCATCGCATGCCTGTCCATCGGCTCTTGCTCCGACGATAATGACCAACAGACGGGCGACCCGGGCGTGAACGTCAGCTTCGAGGTAAGCGTCGCGCAGACAGAAATGCTGAACGATCCTGCCACGAAGGCTGCCGCCATCGCCCGCCAGCAGGCGCAAGGCCTGTCGGGCGAAGATCTGGCCACGCGTCGCATCGATGTGTCGGGGCTGCCCAACACCTGCCTCATTCAAACCACTACCGAGGGCATCAACGCCGTGCTGCCCCAGCCCGGCACACGCGCCAACGTGAAGACCGCCATTGATGCGCGGTTCAGTTCGCTGGGCTATCGCGGCGCGACGGCCGGTTTTAAGGTAGAGCGTCCCGAGTGGTTCCACAGTGCGCCCACCGATGCCGCCGGTACCCTCGTCACGCCGCTGCTATGGTCGTGGGCGGAGCCTTACGCCCGCTTCTATGCCGTCTTCCCCGAGGCTACGACGGCCAACAGCATCGCCCTCTCGCCCGCCACGCATAGCGGCACGCCCTATGTGGACTTCGAGGTGAAACCGAGCATTGCCGACCAAGTAGACCTGATGGTGGCCAGCTCGGGCGAGGTGAAATATGAAACACGCGGTACGGCTCCCAAGGCTCGCCTTGAGTTCTATCACGCCCTTACGGCCGTGAAGTTTGCCGTGGGAGAGAATCTCTCGTGGAACAAGCACATCACCAAGGTGGAGCTGCGCAACGTATGCAGCAAAGGTCGGCTCCATCTCACCGACAACGCCAACGGCAAAGGCCTGCGCTGGGAGGTGGACGCCAGTTCGAAGACCACCTTCACGCTCACGCCCGAAACCCCTGTGAGCACCAACAGCCTACCCAATCAGGTGATCGTGGGCAAAGACGGCGACAACTACACGTTCTACATGATTCCGCAATCGTTGGAGGGCGTCACCGTTCACGTTGAGTTCAGCGAAGCCGATGCCCCCGCGATTGACATTCCCTTGAGCGATGCTTGGCAGCCGGCCACCACTCGCACCTATAAACTAAGCAATGCCGCCAGCAACTGGAACTACAGTTTTACAGTGACAAGTCCCACCACTACGGCCGCCTACAACAGTACCGACGGCGGCACCTATACCGTGGAGAGCTTCCGCACAGACGCCTCCGCTCCCGGCGTGAAGCAGGCCGTGCCTTGGCAGATTGTGGGCTACGAGGAGTATAACTATACCACCGGCACTTGGGAGGACAAGGGCATGAACAAGCCCGAATGGTTTGACGGGATTAGCAACGTCCGCACGCAAGCCGAAGACTATGTGGCAGCCGACCAAGGTCAGGGCACGGTGAAGAAGATAGTCGTAAAAGACTTGCTTAAAGCGCGCAACGACAAACTCAAAGAGGGTGACAAGGGCAGTAGCTCTGCCTACTACGACCTCTCCACGCACAACATCAAAGGTGCCGTCACGCCGCGCAACACGGCCAACTGCTACGTCATCTCCCACCCAGGCTTCTATAAGCTTCCCTTGGTGTACGGCAATGCCATCACCAACGGCACGGAGAACACTGCGTCCTACACCGGCCCTTCTACCGTCGTAAAGTATAATAATACCGATGTCATTCTGCATAAGTTTAAAGACCATGCCGGTGCCGACATCACCAACGCTTGGATCGAGAAAACCAACGGCGGTGCCAACAGCGGCATCGACGGTGCAAGGATTGTTTGGGAAGACGAGAAGGACTTGGTACACCTCGATGCCAACGCCATTGAGCGCAACGGCAGCGAAACCTACCTGAAGTTCGAGGTGAAGGCCGCCGACATCAAAAACGGTAACGCCGTGGTAGCCGTCACCAAGAATGGTACCATCGTGTGGTCTTGGCACCTGTGGTTTGCTCCCGACAACGTGCTCGATCCCATTCCTGTGGTCAACTACAGCAAATCCCATACTTATAAATTCAGCACCGAACCCCTCGGCTGGAAATATACCGCTTGGAGAGGTTCTGACAATCAGCAGCCCCGTCGCGTGAAAGTGCATATCCGCCAGCAGGTTTCCAATCAGCAGGGCGACATCATCATCACGCAAGCCTCCGGCGTTGCACGAGAAGGCAGTTCCACTCACTATCAGTTTGGCCGTAAAGATGCTTTCCCCGGTGGATTGAAAGGGGATTTGAAAACAGGGAAAGCCGTGGAACCCACGCTTTATCCTGCCGACCACCTGTTCAACAAGAATGCGGGCGAGCAGATCTCTCTCACCAACGCCATCCAGCATCCCGGCAACTTCTACATTCGTGGAACCGGTGTGGATTGGTATCCTCATGGCTTTGGCGCCCCTGCAGGTTTTGCTTACTTTAATCTCTGGTCGACGCAGAACACAACGTGGGATGTCTACAATGTCGGTAACGACCTCCCCGTGGTGAAATCCATTTACGACCCCAGTCCTGCAGGCTTCCATCTGCCCGCCAGCAACGCCTTTACGCGGTTCACCACTACGGGCAAGAACTCCACCAAGGTGGAAGAGATGAACATACAGGGTTCAAAAGCTACTATCAACCTTGTTGTCAACTATGGTTGGAACTTCTTTGCCGACGCAAACAATACGTCCACCATCTTCTTCCCCGCCGCGGGCTACCGTCACTACGACGACGGTTCGCTCATTGGCGCCAACATCGTAGGCTCTTATTGGTCGGCCGCTCCGAACACGGCGAGCGGCGGTTTCTACTTTGCTTTTAATTGGCAAATCGCGCATCCGCTGAGTACGCCCCTTCGCTGTTTAGGCGCATCGGTGCGGCCCGTGACGGAATAGACATGTGCAGCACGCAGCAACGCGCAATCATCTTTTTAACCAACGGAGGTGGCTTCCCGCATATCGGGAAGCCACCTCTTGTATATGAGCATTCTTCGCACTAACCACACAAAAGGACGATAGATTTAGAGTATAACATATTGAATGGACATTGACGACAATACGATGAACGGATTAATGCGGTTGCGGAATTAAGGAACAATACGACTTAAAGACTTTGTAAGCATGAACAGAAATGAAATAAGGGATGCCCTTTCCCCCAACTGTCCCGTCCGGAACGTGTTGTCAAGGGTCGGTGACAAATGGTCGATGCTGGTGCTTTTCACATTGGAGGCGAACAGAAGTCAGCGATTCAAAGAGCTGCAGCGCAACATTCCAGTCGCAGCATCACCGGCTTCCTCTCATGATCTGACGGGTTATGATATTGTTGCAGGAAAAGAGAGTCTGTCAAAAAAAAACAGTAGGAACAGCTATCTCCTCTCTCTGACCAACAGCTTGTCATAGACGAGGAATCCGTTCCTGCGGAATGGAAATCTGAATGGGAGTCTGGGCTTCCTCCTGTTACAGCTGTTCCGGTATCTGCTTCTTCGGCGTGATGCCCAGTGCCTTCATGCCTTCCAGACGGCGGATAATATTGCCCTTGCCTTCGTTGAGCTGTCCCTTGGCCTTGCTGTAATCCTGCTGGAGGCGTTCGATGCCAGTACCGACCTTGAGAAAAGTCTCGCCGAAGGTGACGAACTTGTCGTAGAGGTCGTTGCACTGCCGCAGGATTTCGTCTACGTTGTTGTTCAGACGGTAGTTCTGCCACATGGTGCGGGTCAGCTGCAATGCCATGAGCAGGTTGCTCGGACTGAGGACGAAGATGTGCTTGCGGAAAGCGTATTGCAGGATGGCCGGATCCGTCTTCATGGCAGCCGAATAACCGCTCTCGTAAGGAACGAACATCAGCACATAGCCGATGCAGCCCGGAACGAGTTTCTCGTAGTTCTTTGCCGACAGCTCGTCGATATGCCTGCGGACCGATGCCGCATGCTCCTTCAGCAGCCTGTCCCGTTCGTTGTCATCGGTCTCTCTGAGCGCAGCCTGATACGCCGTCAGCGACACCTTTGAGTCGACGACCGTCCGCTCGTTGCAGGGAAAGACGATGACGGCATCGGGGCGGAAGTTGTTGCCGTTCTCGTCCTTGTAGTTCTCTTGCAGGAAGAACTGCTGGCCCTTTACCAGTCCGCAGTCTTCCAGGGTCTTTTCGAGAATCATCTCCCCCCAGTCGCCCTGCATCTTCGAGTCGCCTTTGAGGGCTTTCGTCAGCGAAGCGGCATCGTTGCCGATGCGTTCTGTCTGTTCACGTAGCTCTTTCACGGTGCGTTCCTGATCTTCACGCATCGCCTTGATGGTCATTTCCTGTTCGGCGTGCAGCCGCTTCATCGCCTCCTCGAAGGTGGTCTTTATCTCCGCCTTGTTGGCAGTGCTCTCCTTGCTGTTGTTCACAACGGTCTGGCTGAATGCTTCCAGCCGGTCTTTCAGCGGTGAGAGCAGGGCATCGAGCCGTTCCTTGTCAGCGGCGTTCATCTTCTCCCGGCTCTCTGCCAGCATCTGTGCGGCCATGTTGCGCACCTCCTCCTGCAACAGCCGGTTCTTCGCCTCCGCCTGCTTCTGCAGTTCGCTGCGCAGCTCCTCGCCGTGTTTCCGTTCTGTTTCTATCTGATTCCGGCTGCTCTCCTTCACCGCAGCGATGCGTTCGTCCATATTCTTCCGCTCCGTTTCAAGCTGACTGCGAAGCGCTGCCAGTTCCTCACCGGCTTTCCTTAGTTCTTGTGTTGATTTGTTCTTCATCCACAGCAGCATGATGGTTGCGCCGGTGATGATACCGATAAGTAAATACATAATTGCCATAGTTGTTGTCATTTTAGTTCTCTCACAGAAGGTACGGATAGACGGAGTTTACTTTTGGCGCAGAACCCTTGCGGGCAGGGATGGCACAGAACCTTGATGGGCATGTACCCATGTCGTTTATATCCATTAACAACTCTGTGGATAGGATGTTTTATATCTTGCAGTCTGAAAGTTTGCGAGTACCCCGGGCTGTAGACGGGATAACCTAAGATAAGTCAGTTGTTGTCTGCCCCCAAGGTTGAGCAGGCTTTGTAGATTGCGGCTATAATACAATTAGGTGATATTGTTTTCTTCCATGGTAAATAAGATCGGGGTGCATGGATCCCTTGACTTTAGCTAAGATGACTGTATCGTTTCCGGCAACACTCTGCATCGTCTAAGTCCGTGAGGGGTCTGTGGCAGAACCCTGTAAGCTCTGTTTATCCGTGCCTTCTGTGTGAGAGAATGAAACTTGTCCCCCTCTTTCCCTCCCTACGGGGAAGGGGACGAGGGGGGACTGTTTTCTCTTTTAATCCTGGAAGTAAACTTTTTTTACACGGTTGCTGACCGTGGTAAGGACCTCGTATGGAATGGTGTCAAGTACATCGCTGAGCACAGTGACCGGCAGGTGGTCACCGAAAATCTCGACACTGTCGCCTTCTTTGCAGTCGATGCCCGTGACGTCGATCATGGCCACATCCATGCAGATGTTGCCGACATACGCTGCCTTCTTTCCGTTTACCAGGCAATAGCAGTGCCGGTTGCCGAGATGGCGGTTCAGGCCGTCTGCATAGCCGATTGGTATGGCGGCGATCAGGCTGTCGTGCTCGACAGTCCCCTTGCGGGAATAGCCAACGGTGTCACCGGCAGGCACATGGCGCAGCTGGAGGATGGTCGTCTTCAGGGTAGAGACGTTGTTGATGATCTTGTTCGTACGGGGATTGATGCCGTAGAGTCCCAGTCCCAGCCGGCACATGTCCATCTGCCGTTCAGGGAAATGTTCGATACCGGCGGAGTTGTCCATGTGACGGATGATCTTGTGCTTGAAAGCTGACTGCAGCTTTCCGCTGCCCTCCTCGAAGAGAGCGAACTGGCGGGCAGAGAAGTCGTCGAAGCTGTCAGCGTCGGAACCGACGAAATGCGAGAAGACGGAACGGGGTATGATGGCGTTCTGGTGCTTCAGCCGGCTGATCAGTTCATCCATGTCTTTCTGCGGGTCGAAGCCCAGCCGGTGCATCCCCGTGTCGAGCTTGATGTGGACAGGGAAGCCGGTGATGCCCTCCTTCTGCGCCGCCTTTACGAGTGCATCCAGCAGCCGGAAGCAATATACCTCCGGCTCGAGGTCGTAGTCGAAGAGGGTCTTGAACGAACTCATCTCGGGGTTCATGATCATGATGTTGCTCGTGATGCCGTTCTTGCGGAGCGTCACGCCTTCGTCGGCCACGGCCACGGCAAGGTAGTCCACACGGTGGTCCTGCAGCGTCTTGGCAATCTCCACGGCACCTGCACCATAGGCATCGGCCTTGATCATGCAGACAAGTTTCGTCTCCGGCTTCAGGAAGGAACGGTACCAGTTGAGGTTGTCGACAACGGCGTTGAGGTTCACTTCCAGTACGGTTTCGTGTACTTTCTTCACCAGCAGCTCTGTCAGCCGGTCGAAGCCGAACTGTCGTGCGCCTTTCAGCAGGATTACTTCATCGTGCAGATTGGCAAATACATCGCTGTGGATAAAGGCATTGACGGTGGCGAAGAAATGCTTTTTCCCCAGATGCCTGAAGGCGGAACGCTGGCCGAGCAGTCCCTCGCCGATGCCGATGAATTTCTCCACACCACGTTTCTCACACAGGAATGCCACCTTGTTATACAGGTCCTTGTCAGTGTCGCCGCTCTGCAGGATGTCGCTCAGAATCAGTGTGCGTCTGCGTCCCTTGTGGTCGGGACGGCGGTTCATGAAGTCGAGTGCGATGTCCAGCGAGTTGAAGTCGGAGTTGTAGGAGTCGTTGATCAGCGTGCAGCCGTGCTGTCCTTCTTTCACCTCCAGCCGCATGGCGACGGGTTCCAGCTGTGCCATCCGTTCTCCGAGGGCAGCCGGAGTGACGCCCAGCTGGAGTGCCGTCACGGCACAGGTGATGGAATTCACGACGCTGGCATCATCGATGAACGGAAGTCTGTACTGTGCTTCCTTTCCGTTTTTCCATGTGTAGGTGACGGTGGTTTCAACGTCCTTCTTTTCGATAGACTTGATGTAGAAGACCGCCTTTTCATCCTTTGCCGACCAGCAGAGCTTCTCTCCTTTGTAGTCGTATTCGTCCAGACAGCGGTTCAGCACCTCGTCGTCCAGGGAGTAGACAATCGCCTGCGTGTCGTGGAAGAGGTGCAGCTTCTCCCTGCATTTTGCATCCAGGGACGGGAAGTTCTCCTGATGGGCCGAACCGAGGCAGGTGAACACACCGATCGTAGGCTGGATGATGTCGTGGAGTGCCGACATCTCACCCGGCTGGCTGATACCGGCCTCGAAGACACCCACCTGTGTGTTCTCGTTCAGCAGCAGTACGGACAGCGGCACGCCGATCTGTGAGTTATAGCTGCGCGGTGAGCGTGTGACGACCATCTGCGGAGAAAGCAACTGATAGAGCCACTCCTTGACCATCGTCTTGCCGTTGGAGCCGGTGATGCCGACAATCGGAACGAGGTATTCGTCACGGTGACGTTCTGCCAGCCGCTGCAGAGCCTCCAGCGAGCCGACGACCTTCAGAAAGTTGGAGTCGGGATAACGCCTGTTCCAGTCTTCCGGGACCGTTTCTACAACAAAGTTCCTGACGCCCCGTCCGTAGAGTTCCGGGATGTAGTTGTGCCCGTCGTTGCGTTCGGACTTGAGGGCAAAGAACAATGTTTCTTCCGGGAAACATAGGGAGCGGCTGTCGGTGAGGACGAAGCTGATGTTCGCTTCCTTGTCGCCATAACGGCGTGCGCCGATGAGCGTCGTTACTTTCTCAATAGTATAATTCATTACTATCTAAATTGTTTTTTAATCTTATGCAAAGGTAATCAAAAGTCTTAATACGGCCTATCATCCGCACTGTTTTTTCGTCTTGACGGACAGGTCATGGCCGTTGGGCAGATGTACAGGCTGGAGTTTCAGTCTGTCTGACGGTCTGGTGAAGGCGATTTTCAGAGCCGTCCGTCCTGCGTCCGGGGAGAGGAGGAACGTGAAAGAGCCTGACGGCAGGACGAAGGGAGGAAACCGATACCGGGCGGAGCGATACGTATGTGGCTGGGGGCGTCCGGGCTTGTCAGTCGTGATGAGGACGGCGGGAACAGTCGGGACAGATGCCTTTCACCATATAGTTGACGGAGGTCTGTTCGTATCCTTGGGGCAGGCTGACCCTGGGGACAGGCGTGTCGCTGAGGCAGAATGTGCGCCGGCAGCGTTCACAGTAGAAGTGTACGTGTACGTCTTCATCATCATCCGGGTCATGGCTCAGGCACAGTTCGTACCGTGCCACGTCGCTGCCGTCCTCGAGCTGGTGTACCAGATGGTGGTCCTTGAACAGGAGCAGCGTGCGGAAGATGCTCGACTTGTCTATCGTCAGGATCATTGCTGTCAGCTCTTTCATGGAGACCGGATGGTCCAGTGCCGCCAGCGTCCGTGCGATGAGGATGCGGTTGGCCGTTATTCTTATGCTGTGTGTCCTCAGTAGGTTTTCAATCTGTCTGTCATCCATATCTTCTCTTCTTATAGGTTCAGTTCCATGTCCGGATATTTCTTTTTCAGTGTCCTGGCCGCTTCCTTTGTCTTCTCCAGGAAGTCCCGGTATGCCTCCGACCCGGGATGGAACGGCCGGTGTCCCAGTGCCGCCTTGACCGGTCTCCATGCCTCGAGAAATACTTTCGCCTCCGCAGAGAAGCAGGCCTCTACGAGCCGTTCCCATATATAGTCTACTGTCTGGTCGCTGGGATGCAGCATATCGGGCTTGTAGAAACGGTAGTCGCGCAGCTCGTCATTCACAATCTCGTAGGCCGGGAAGTAATAGGCCGTTTCGCCCAGTTCCTTCACCAGCCTGTCGGCCGCCAGCAGCAGCACGGCCTTGGAAAGCCGGCTTCCATGATAGCCGTATTTGGCATAACGGATAGGACTGACGGTGAGGATGACCTTGATGCCGGGGTTGTTCTTCCGCAGCAGCAGGACAGACTCGTGCAGTGCGCCGGTACATTCCTCAACGGTAAGCTCCCGTTCTTCAAACAGTTGTTGCGGGCGTTTCCGGCAGTTGTCGACGATCTCGCCGGTCGTCCGCTCCACATAGACATGATTGGTCCCTAACGTGAATACGGCGGTGTCAAATACGTGTTTCTCCATCTTCTCCACCGTATGCAGGATGGATACAGGGTTGTACATCACGCCGGAGGGGTTTACAACAGCCCTGAACTTCTCTTCCTGAAACCGCCTGCCCATGCTGTCTGCAAAGCATGACCCTACGAAAAGAATCCGTTCGCAGGGCATCAGCTCAAATGCCGGCCGGGGAAAATGGACGATTGTTCTGAATTCCATCGTCGCAAAGTTAGCAAAAAAATAAGAGAGAATACTTATCCTTAAAGATTATTTTTCATACTTTTACTTGGCTGAATAAACTTGTTTCATATTTTTTCCGTCACATGATGTTCCATTTCATATATTATTCGTATATTTGCCCTGCTCCTGAATCTGTGTGTCTCTGCTCGGTCGGACCGTTTCCATTTGCCGGCCCGCCTGCCTGGCTGAGGACACGAGAGAGAGAGGAGAAGGACAGATTGATTCCAGATGAAGAAGATGTACACTTATCAGTATCCGCATCCGGCAGTGACGGCAGACTGTCTGGTGTTTGCACACACTGCCGAAGGGATGAAACTGCTGCTGATACAGCGCAGGAATGAGCCGTGCAAGGGAATGTGGGCTTTCCCGGGCGGCTTTATGAATATCGACGAGACGACTGCTCGGGCTGCACGCCGGGAACTGGAGGAAGAAACCGGTCTGACGGTCGGCGGACTGTACCGGGTCGGTGTCTTTGATGCCGTAGACCGTGACCCGCGTGAGCGGATCATCACCGTAGCATATTACACGGTTCTTGACAGCCCCGTGACAGTCAAGGGACAGGACGATGCGGCGCAGGCCGGATGGTTCCCGTTGTCAGACCTCCCTTGCCTTGCCTTCGACCATGCCGAGATACTCAAAGAGGCTGAACGGCTGATGGAGGGGCGTGCCACTGCTGGTACGGCATTCTGAACGCTTCATCTGGGAACAGGAAAAACATGATAGAAGCGTTTTCTGTCGGAGGAGACAGGGTGGGGAAGACTTCGCTGAGAGTATGCCATTCTGTATTTTCTGTCCTGAAAATTCATATTCGAGAAAATCAAGAGAGACTGTCATGGGAACAGAACGGATGCTGTCCTGAAGGACTTGTAATAAGCTGTATTTCATGAGTTTATATCTTGTGTAGGAGAAGGTGCTTAGTTGCGCCCCAAGTAAGGCTTGGTTGGGATGCAAGTAAGCGTCAGTTGAATCCTTATTAGTGCTTAGTAGCCATGCAGGTAAGCATATATACGGATTCTGCAGGTATGACAAGAGAAGTTTACATTTGCAGATGTAAACTTCTCTTACCATGCAAGTCGGATCCTGGCCTCTATGGATACGGTGTGAGACCTGTTGTCACAGGCAGGCGACGGTCAGCCCTGCCATGACTATGCTGACCATGCTCATGAGTTTGATGAGGATGTTGAGCGACGGTCCTGAGGTGTCCTTGAAGGGATCGCCGACGGTGTCGCCCACGACAGTTGCCTTATGACAGTCGGAGCCTTTGCCGCCGAAGTTGCCTTCCTCAACGTGTTTTTTCGCATTGTCCCATGCACCGCCGGCATTCGACATGAATACGGCGAGGGTGAAACCGGCAGCCAGGCCGCCGACCAGCAGGCCCAGCACTCCGGCAACCCCCAGCACGATCCCCACGACAACAGGGATGATGATGGCCAGCAGGGATGGGATGATCATTTCGTGCTGTGCGCTCTGTGTACTGATTTCCACGCATCGTCCGTAGTCGGGCGTGCCTGTTCCCTCGAGTATTCCTCTGATCTCACGGAACTGACGGCGCACCTCGGCCACCATCTTTCCGGCAGCCCTGCCGACAGCACCCATGGTGAGGCCGCAGAACAGGAAGGCGGCCATGGCACCGATGAACGCACCGACAAGCACCTTCGGGTTCATCAGATTCACTTGGAAGAAGTTCATGAAATCGGGGATAGTCGCCTTTGTGGCATCTATCGTTTCACCGGCAACGTTGGTCATCTGCTCTCCGACGCGTGCCATGGCAATCTTGATTTCTTCGATATAGGAGGCCAGCAGTGCCAGTGCCGTCAGTGCGGCCGATCCGATGGCGAAGCCCTTGCCTGTGGCGGCGGTTGTGTTGCCCAGTGCGTCGAGGGCATCCGTGCGGTGGCGTACTTCCTCTCCCAGCTCGCTCATCTCGGCGTTGCCGCCGGCATTGTCGGCAATAGGTCCGTAGGCATCGGTCGCCAGGGTGATGCCCAGGGTCGACAGCATTCCGACGGCGGAGATGCCGATGCCATAGAGGCCATGCTGGATGGATACCGCCGACATGGACATATCGAATCCGTTGGCACAGAGATAGCTCAGCATGATGGCTGCCGATATGGAAAGTACGGGGATGCAGGTGGAAATCATGCCTGTTCCTATACCTTTTATGATTACCGTTGCCGCACCTGTCTGGCTGGCTTCGGATATGTCTCTCGTCGGACGGTAGCTCTGGGAGGTGTAGTACTCCGTTGCCTGGCCGATGACTACGCCTGCCGTCAGACCGGCGATGACCGAGAAGCTGACACCCAGCCAGTTTTCCAGTCCGAGAAGATACAGGATTACGAAGCTGGCAGCTGCGATGAGCAGGGCGGCCGTATTGGTGCCGAGTCCCAGGGCATGCAGCAGATCCTTCATTGTCGCCCCTTCTTTAGTCCTTACCAGGAAGATGCCGAACAGGCTGAGGAACACACCCACGGCGGCGATGAGCATCGGGGCGATGACGGCCCGCAGCTGCATATCACCCGCCGAGGCGGCAAAGGCGGTTGCGCCCAGGGCTGCCGTGGAGAGAATCGAACCGCAGTAGCTCTCGTAGAGGTCGGCTCCCATGCCGGCCACATCGCCGACATTGTCGCCCACGTTGTCGGCGATTGTCGCCGGATTGCGCGGGTCGTCCTCGGGGATGTTCGCCTCCACCTTACCTACAAGGTCAGCTCCCACGTCGGCCGCCTTTGTGTAGATGCCGCCGCCTACACGGGCGAACAGTGCCTGCGTAGAGGCACCCATACCGAAGGTCAGCATGGTTGTCGTTATGGTGATGAGCATCTCGCTTGCCGTCATCTTGTCCGAGTAGAACCAGGTCAGGACGATGAACCACAATGCAATGTCAAGCAGTCCCAGGCCGACGACGACCAGTCCCATGACTGCTCCGGAGCGGAAGGCGATCTTGAGTCCGTCGTTCAGTCCTTTCCGTGCGGCATTGGCTGTTCTGGCACTGGCATAGGTGGCTGTTTTCATTCCGAAGAACCCGGCCAGTCCCGAGAAGAACCCGCCTGTCAGGAAAGCGAAAGGGACCCAGGCGTTCTGTGCGTTGAAACCGTAGGCCATGACGGCGAAGACAGCAGCCAGAATGATGAATACGATCAGGACGACCTTGTATTGCTGCTTCAGATAGGCCATGGCTCCTCGGCGCACGTATTCAGCAATCTCTCTCATGCGGGGTGTGCCTTCCTCGGCCTTGATCATGGACTTGAAGAAATACCATGCCATTCCCAGCGCGCACACGGAAGCAATGGGAATGAGCCAGAATACTTGTGGAATGTGTTCCATATTCAGTATGTTTTAGGTTATTGTAATAGATGCCCCTTTCTGTCCGCAAATATATAAAAAAATATCGAATGCAAGTGTTTTTATCCTTTTTATTTCTGAATGGCTGATCAAAAAAGCCCCCCGTCCCTTTCATTCTCTTTGCAGAGAGTGGAAAGGGACGGGGGGCTTTTTAGGGGGTAAGTCCGGGCAGTGTGTGCCTGTGTGTTGCTTTCGGAGGGGGATGGGATGGCAGCTCTTTCCGCCGCTTGCTCCATCAGCAATTCCGGCTTCTGATGCAGGCAATATTCTGTGGATGGGCTACAGAAAAGTCACTTCGCCGAAGAATTCCGGACAATGGAAGTCGGGAGCGGGCAGACTGATGGGATTCCATGAAAGGAAATGGGGCTGACGTGTCTTGTCGCCGCATTTATAGAAGTTGGCTCTTACCGTCTGTCCGGAGAGATTCTTCAGCGTATGACGGAAGAATGAGCTGACGGGCACGGCGAGCGCAAGCTCCCATGCCTGTCTTCCGTCTCTCGTTCCGAACGGTTCGCGTCCCAGGGAGGCCCAGCGGTCGATGTCCGCAAGTGTCCCGTGAGAGGCCGGTGTACGGTTCTCACGGCCCTTTCCGTTGCAGAGCAACACCGTCCCGATGCAGTTGGTCTCGAGGTTGTAATAGCCTCCTTCTGTATCCGGACAGCAGAAGAACTCGCAGCAGGAGTCTTCCCAGACAGGACCCAGGTCGGCCCCCGAAACGGCTCGTACGCAGTCTTCTTCTACCTTGTAATGCAACAGGAGACAATCGCCCTTATGGGCAATGGCAAACTTTACATCCGGACAATATGGATAATCTGAAGGCCAGTCCACCGTGTCTATCCTGTGGTAAGCTACCCCGTTCTTCCTGAAAAGGGCCGGAATGTCGGCGGCCTTCACCTGCCGACAGTCCAGACGTACTGCTTCTATCCGTTTCATAGCTTCAAGGTTTTCTCGACAAACTCCGCCATCATCCGGTCGTGACGGCGTACGTCACGGTAGAGCAGGAGCTGGTTGCGTGAGCGGACAAGGTTGTGCTCGGGATATTTTATCTTGTAATAGATGTCGCCGTTGATGTAATCAGTCAGGAAACGGACACACTGCATATAAGGGAAGAGTGCCACGGCGTAAGGCAGATGGCCTGTCTCTACCGGTGTCAGGAAGCTGCCTGCCGAACCGAGATAGCCCTCGGTAAACGAACGGAAAATATCCTCTTTCAGACCTACCGACTGGTAGTCGTCGCTGTCTTCTGCCACCCGGTTGGCACCTGTACGCAGGAAGTCGCCGTAGTCGGAGAAGACGAAGCTCGGCATAACCGTGTCGAGGTCGATGACGCAGAGAACCTTTCCGTCGGCATCAAACAGCATATTGTTCACTTTCGTGTCACAGTGGCAGATGCGCTTGGGCAGTGTCCCCTTACGGTAGAGCCGTTCGGCAAGACACATTTCGTCGGCACTGCATTCCAGCTCGCCGAGGATGTCACGTACCGAGGCGACACGTCCCATCCTGTCTGCCTTCACAGCTTCCTGCAGCTGGCGCAGACGGAGTTCCATGTTGTGGAAGTCGGGGATTGTCTCACCCAAAGGCTCTTTCAAGTCTACCAGCATCTGCTCGAAGTTGCCGAAGGTCTCGCCACAGCAGAAGGCATTCTCCGGGTTCACTTCTTCCTTGGTGCAGGTATCAGGGATGAAGACGCTCATGCGCCAGTAGCGTCCGTTGCCGTCCTTGTAATAGGTCTTGCCAGCCGAAGTCTCTATGAAGCGCAGGCACTTGCGGTCGATGTCCTGCTCGCCCTGTGCCTCCAGCTTATGGCGTATATGTGCTGTCACCGTCTCGATGTTGTGCTGCAGCAGGTCTACATCGGTGAAAACGGTGTCATTGATGCGCTGCAGGATGTAGTCGGGAGTGTCAGTCCCCACAGTGGTCACATGCAGCGTTTCGTTGATCAGTCCGTTTCCTATCGGACTGACGCTTTCGACAGCTCCTTCGATGCGGAACTGTGAGACGACATTGATGAAATCGAGCATGGTTTTATTAGGTTTTATTTGAAGATTGTTTGTTTTGAGGAAGGAGTCATAGGGGGCAAGAGTGTTAGAGAAGTTAACGCTCTTGACCCCTCCAGCCTCCTACGGTCTGTCTGCCGGTTTTACGCCGAACCGAGAAGGCTTGCTGCCCATCGTCAGCTCGAGCGTGCCGCCGCAGGCGATGTCCTTGAAGTCGATGTACGAGCGGGTATAGGGCTTGCCGTTCAGCCGGGCACGCTGGACATAGATGTTCTCCGGGCTGTTGTCATGCGCCACGACACGGAATGTCTTGCCGTTTCCCACGTTCACGGCAGCTTCGTCGAAGAGCGGCGATCCGATGATGTATCTTCCGCCGGCCGGCTCCACCTGATAGATTCCCAGTGCCGAAAGGACGTACCATGCCGACATCTGTCCTACGTCCTCATTGCCGCTCAGGCCGTCGAAGTCGTCGTGATACAGGTTCTTGAGCACATAGCGTATCTTCTCCGCACCTTTCCATGGCTGTCCCACATAGTTGTACATATATAATATATGGTGGCTCGGTTCATTGCCATGTGCATACTGGCCGATCAGCCCCGTGATGTCCGGCGAGGCATCAGCGCCCATGTCGCCATGGACGATGAAGAGGGAGTCGAGCTTTGAGACAAACGGCTTCTCACCGCCGAAGGCAGCGACAAGTCCGTGTACATCATGCGGCACGAGCCATACATACTGCCAGGCATTGCCCTCGGTATAGTCGTCCTGGCGATGGACGGTGCTGAACGGATCGAACGGTTCACGGAACTTCCCGTCCGAAGTCACGCCCCGCATGAACTTCGTCTTCCGGTCAAAGTAGAAGTCACGGTACGACTGGCTGCGTTTGTGGAAATACTTGTAATCATCCGTTCTGCCCAGCTGCCTGGCGAGCTTTGCTATACAGGCGTCTGCCAGTGCATATTCCAGTCCCTTGGCAACTGTCTCACGTTCCGGGTCGAGGTCGCAGGGAATATATCCGTATTTCTTCAGCAGTCCCATGCCGCGTTCGTCACGCATGGCAGAAGCCTTGGCGGCTTCAAGCACGGCACGTTTGTCCACATCAAAGCCTTTCAGGGCAATGTCCACGAGGATGGGAATGCCCGGATTGCCCACCATGCAGTCTGTCTCGTTGCCCATCAGATGCCATACCGGCAGCTTGCCTTGCTCTTTGAAGATGTGCAGGAACGTCTGGGCAAGATCGCGCTGCATTTCCGGATGGATGATCGTCATCAGCGGGAAGGCGGCCCGATAAGTGTCCCAGAGTGAAAAGGTGGTATAGTCGGTGAAGTCGCCCCGGTGTGTCTTTCCGTCTGCCCCACGGTATTCGCCGTTGACGTCATTGAATACCGACGGTGCAATCATCGTATGGTAGAGTGCCGTATAGAATATGCGCTTTGCGTGTTCATCTTCCGTCTTGACGGCGATCTTGCCCAGTTCACGGTTCCATTCGGCTTTCGCCTGGGCAACAGCATTGCGGAAATCCCATCCGGGAAGCTCCTGCTGCAGGTTCTGCCGGGCATTTTCTACACTCACAGCAGAGATGCCCACCTTTACAAGGAGGGGCCGGGCGGTGTCGTCAAGGGCATAGACACCGATGGTGTTACGTTCGTTTTCCTGCAACCTGACAGGCTGCGAGAACTCTGCCACGAAATAGACACGCTGGTCCTTGGCCCATCCCGTAGACATACGGAAGCCGCTGATGGTCTTGTCCGACTCCTGCTTGAAGCTGCACGAGGTCATCCTGTCCCATCCGATACCTTGTGCGAGGTTCAGTACGACATACCCTTTCGCCGCATCGGCAGGGAAGGAATAGCGGTGGAAAGCCACGCGCCGGGTCGCCGTCAGCTCCACGCGCACGCCGGAAGCCAGCATCACCGAGTAGTAGCCGGGGCTGACGTGCTCGGCACGATGGGCGAACTTCACCTCCCGCTGTGCCGGGTCGGTGACCGGCAGCAGGGAGATGTCTCCCAGGTCGCCGATACCTGTTCCGCTGAGGTGCATCTGCCCGAATCCGATGACCGTCGAGTCGCTGTAATGATAGCCGGAACACCAGTCCCAGCCTTGCTTCTTCTGTGTAGGACCCGCCTGAATGTTTCCGAACGGAACATTGGCTCCGAGGAACACATGGCCGTGTCCGTCTGTTCCGATGAACGGGTCGACATACTGCGTGTAGTCCTGCGCAAAGGCGAAGAGAGCGGCGGCGGTAAGCACCGCCAATGTTAAGAACCTTTTTCTCATATCTTGAATTGTTTTTAATCTCATTGTCTGATCCGTCAGCTGATGAGGCTGTTTTCCGTTCCCGGATGTCATGCTTTTCCGGCCGGCTGTCAGCTGTCTGTTGTCCCGGCACATGAAGCCTGTGGCTGTCCCGGTATCTGGGAATGCTGTTCCCAGCCGTTGGGAACAGCATTCCCAAGCGTTGGGAACAGCATTCCCAAGCGTTGGGAACGGGATTCCCGACCGGTTGGGAATATGGCGGAAAGCTCTCCCGTTTATCCTTTCCCGCAGCTTCTGATGATTCTGTTGACAATCACCTCATCGGTGAATATCCATGCGTCTTTCTCACGGGAGAGTGCCCTTATGCGTACATAGCGTCCCTTGGCGTTACCCTTCCACTGGTAAGGATAGACAAGATAGGCCTCTTTTGTCTTTACTCCCGGCTGTGCGGTGTCAATCGTTTTGTAGTTCTTCCCATCGTCGGAGACCATCAGCTCAACGGATGCCGGAGCATAGATTACCGCATCGTACTGGTGCATGAAGTCGACTTCCACGTCACGTATCTCTGTCACCTTGCCCATATCGACGACGACATCCATGCCGGTACTGTCTATGAAGCCCTGCCAGCGTCCCTCAAGATAGCCCCAGTCGCCTCGCAGTCCGTTGGTCAGCGTGCTGTCGCCTTCCGCCCTGTATTTCTCTGCATAGCGTCCCAGGTAAGTGACGGGGCGGCCCATTGCTTCGTGTTGTGTTATGCTACGGCTTTCGATGCGTGAACCCTTCTCCTTTGAGAGGTCAAAGGCATTGTAGCCCGCACGTCTCAGTCGGTCGACATTCACAACTGCTCTCTGGCGGAATTTGTCGTATCCTGTGCGCTGCTTCGTCCATCCTGTCTCTGCCAGAGCCAACAGACGAGGATAGAGCATATACTCTAAATGGCCGGGTTCGGCGATGAATTCCGTCCAGACACAGGCCTGCACGCCATCCATATACTTCTCAAGACTGGTTCCTTTATACTTCGCTGGGATGGGCTCATAATTGTAGGTCTTATCCAAACGGGTATAACCTCCCTGTGCCTTCGGCTGTTCCATCGGATTGTCCTGATACATATTCAGATAATAGAACTGCTGCGGTGCCATCACTACATGGTGCTTGCTTGTTGCAGCCTCGATACCTGCTTCAGTCCCACGCCATGACATCACGGCTGCGTTAGGAGCCAGTTTGCCTTCCATAATCTCGTCCCAACCGAGGAGTTTACGACCGTTACGGTTCAAGAACTGTTCCATACGATGGGTGAAATGGCTCTGCAACTCGGCTACATCCTTTAAGTGATTTTCCTTCATCATTCTCTGGCAGTCAGGACAAGTCTTCCATGTGCGACGCTCTGCCTCGTCTCCTCCGATGTGGATATACTTGGAGGGGAAGAGTTCCATCACTTCTTTCAGCACGTTTTCCATGAAGGTGTAGGTGGCTTCCTTTCCTACACAGAGGTCTGACTGTGTGTAGGGTTTGCCTGTACACGACAGTTCCGGATAGGCGAAGACCACCTCGTCGCTGTGTCCGGGCATCTCAATCTCGGGGATGATTTCTATGTGACGTGCTGCCGCATAGCGTACGATATCCTTGATGTCCGCTTGTGTGTAATAGCCACCGTATGCTCCCGGTGTTCCTGCCGGACAGTAACGGCGGTCCTTGTCCATCCACCAGCAGGTCCAGTCCGACTGTGTCCGGTAGGCCGTTTCGGCTGTCAGACGAGGGTACTGCTTCACCTCCATGCGCCAGCCGCCGCCGTCAGTGAGATGCCAGTGGAAACGGTCGAGCTTGAAATAAGCCATCGCATCCAGCTGTTTCTTGAGGAACTCCTTCGTCCAGAAGTGGCGGGAACAGTCGATCATCAGCCCCCGGTAAGCGAAACGAGGCGTGTCCTTGACTTTTACGCAGGCTATTTTCCCGTCTTTCTCCAGCTGACGGACGGTCTGCAGGCCGTAGAACAGTCCCGTAGGTGTCAATGACTGGATGGTAATTCCCTTAGGTGTCACCTCCAGCTCATAGCCTTGCAGGCGCACGCTGTCCATTGCCTGTGCAGCCTGTTGGGCTGTCCCCTTGCAAATCAAGCGAAAAACGGCTTGTTGAGAAGGGTTCTTCGCATAAACCAAAGGATGGCTCATTACCTCAGAGGTATATTGGTTAAGCACCTTGAAGTCACTGCCTGTAAGATTGGTCACGATCTTCAAGCCCTTATTCAGCTTGAATTGACCCTTCAAAAGACTGATATGCTCAGGTTGTGGGATGATGTTCTGAGCTGCAACAGGCATCGGAACGGCAGTTGACAGCAGCAGGAAGGCTGCACTCAAAAGGATATGTTTTCTCATCATATACGGTAAATGTCGTTTTTGTTTCTTAGGTTTGACAATGCTGTCGGGAGGCTTATTTCAGATAGAACTTCAATGTTCCGCCCTTCAACAGTTCGTCGTTCGTGATTCGGTACCGGTTCAGCGGCTTCCCGCCCAGTTCCATCTTCCGGATGATGACGGCCTCGGCAGAAGGGCGCACGGTCTCTATGACAAGCTGGTCTTTTCCCCATTGCTCCTTGTCCAGGCGGATGGTCACCTTGTCGAAGACCGGCGACGTCAGCGTGTAAGACGGGTCGCCGGGACAGTCGGGATAGAACCCTATCATGTTGAATACCGCCCAGGCCGACATGGTCCCCGTGTCGTCGTTGCCGGGAATACCCTCCGGTGCATTCTTGAAGTACTCCTTCAAGAGCCTGCGGGTCAGCATCTGTGTGCGCCATTCTTCCCCCTTGAAATAGGAAAAGAGGTAAGGGTAGGCAATGTCAGGTTCGTTTGCCGGGTCGTAATAACCCTTGTCGAACACGCTCTGGAGCTTGCTGACAAACGCTTTCCGTCCTCCCATGAGCCTGGCAAGTCCCGTCACGTCGTGCGGAACATAGAACGTGTAGTTCCAGGCATTGCCTTCGTGGAAGCCGGGGGACGGCTCGAAGTTCTCTCCCTGACGTGGGTTGAAGGGCTTGTAGAAAGTCCCGTCGGGCATCAGAGGGCGCAACATGCCGTACTCCTTGCTGAAGTAATGGCGATAACCCAAAGCACGGTTGTGGAACAGGCGGGCATCGTCTTTCTTTCCCAATGCCGCTGCCAGTCGTGAAAGGGCGTTGTCGGCAATGTAGTATTCGAGGGCATGGGAGACGGAGTTGTCGAACTGCTCGTGCAGGGCGACATATCCCTTCTCTATGTACTCATCATTATCCGGACGCAGAGGGTTGTCGCTTCCTTTCGTCAGAGCCGACTTGCGGAACGCCTCGTAAGCCCTGTTGATGTCGTAGCCGCGCAGTCCTTTCAGCCACGAGTCCGTGATGACAGGGATGGCCGGATCGCCTTCCATCGTGTAAGTTTCTCTTCCGAAGAGTTCCCATTTCGGCATCCAGCCGTGTTCGTCGTACATGGAAATCATCGTGCGGATCATGTCGCGCTGCCGGTTCGGGTAGACGAGTGTCAGCAGCTGATGCACGTTGCGGTAGGTGTCCCACAGCGAGAAGACCGTATATCGGTTTCCCTCCTTCACCGTGCGGATGTCGTTGCGCTCCATGGCAGGGTACTGTCCGTTGACATCCTGTAGTATGTTCGGGTGGATGAGTGTGTGATAAAGTGCGGTATAGAATATGGTCTGTTCCGTCTTCGTTCCTCCTTCGACGAGTATGCGGGACAGATCGTCGTTCCATTTCGTGCGTGCTTCGGCACGGATGGCATCAAAGTCCTTGCCTCGCTGTTCGGCATCAAGGTTCTCACGGGCGTTCGCCATGCTCACGAACGATACACCCATCTGCACCTCCACCTGGTCGCCGGCCTCGGTATCGTAGTCCATCCATACGCCGATGTCATCGCCTGCGAGTTCCTTCTGGTAGGTCTTATAGAGTTTGTACTTGCCGTTGTCGGCATCCCATTCCGCCTCTACGCCCGTCATCGGCCGCTGTTTCTTCCAGTAGCCGGCTGCTGAAGGCTTCTTGCTGACACGCATCACGAAGTAGATGGGGAAGACAGCCTGCGGGTTGTAACAGAATGTTCCCTGCAGCTTCACGCCCTCCCATTCCGTGTCGCTCACCTTCTTTACCATTGCTCCCGTCTCGTTGGTCAGTCCCTCGCCGAGGTTCAGCAGGACGTGGCTCTCACCTTTCGGGAATGTGAAGCGGGCAACGGAACTGCGGAGAGTGGCTGTCACCTCCGTCGTCACATCGTATTTGACAAGGTGGTTGGAGTAATAGCCGGGCTGGGCAGCCTCCTTGTCGTATGTACTGCCATACTCCTTATAGTCTACGTTCAGCTTTCCGGTCGTAGGCATAAGCAGCAGTGAGCCGACCTCCGGGCAGCCCACACCGCTCAGATTGACATGAGAATAACCCGTGAAAAAAACGTTGTGGTACTCGTAGGGTGTCGACCACCAGCGTGCATCCTTGTCGTATTTGTTCAGGTCGGAGCCCATCACGTTGAACGGTACCACCGACATCAGGCCGTTGGGGCACACCGCCCCCGGGTTGGTAGTACCGAAGTTGGATGTGCCGATGAAAGGATTGACGAGGTCGACAGGCTCTTCTCTTTCCCTGCCTGCTGCCTCCAGCGAGAGGAAAGAAAGGGACATGAGAAGCCCAAGGAGAAAGTTATGTTTCATGTGAGATGATGAAGGGGAATGATGATTGGTGGGTAGTAAATGCCGGATGTCGGGGGATTGCTGATGGAGAGTGGGTGATGAAAGACCGTGCATGGCATACACGCTGTAAGGACAGACAAAGACATCTGTCCCTACAGCGTGGGCAAGGCTTCTTTATAGAATGCTGTTGTTCTTCGTGAATGCTACGATCTCCTTGATGTACCCGAAGGCCATTCCGACAACCGTGTCAGCCGCACCGTAGTAAACGGCTACACGTTCACCGTCCTGCAAGGCGGCACATGGGAAGACGACGTTGGGCACGTCGCCCTGCAGTTCATAGGTCGCTGCAGGTGCCAGAAGGTAAGGACGGGTACGATAGAGCACCTTTTCCGGATGGTCTTTGTCGAGAATGGCTGCCCCCATTGAATAGCGGAAGCCGTTGCAGGTGTTGATGACCCCATGATAAAAGAGCAGCCAGCCCTCATCCGTCAGGAAGGGGACAGAGCCGGCGCCGATCTTCGTACACTGCCATGCACTCTCCGGAAATGGCGTCACCTTCATGACACAACGATGTTCGCCCCAGTACTTCATGTCAGGACTGAAGCTGATGTAGATGTCGCCGAAAGGTGTATGGCCATTGTCGCTCGGACGGCTCAGCATGGCATACTTTCCGTTGATTTTCTCGGGGAAGAGCACGCCGTTGCGGTTGAACGGCAGAAAGGCATTCTCGCACTGATAGAACTTCTTGAAATCGAAGGTGTAGGCAATGCCGATGGTCGGACCGTGATAGCCGTTGCACCAGGTGATCCAGTAGCGGTCATCAATCCATGTGACGCGCGGGTCATACTTATACTCTGACTCAATCATCTCGGTGTTGCCAGCCTCAAACTTGATGGGTTCGTGATTGATTTCCCAGTGGATGCCGTCCTTGCTGAAGCCGGCGAAGATGTTCATCTGCACCGCTTTGTTGTCGCAGCGGAACACACCTGCATAACCGTCTTCAAAAGGAACGACGGCGCTGTTGAAGATACTGTTTGATGTCGGGATATGGTAACGGCCGATGATCGGATTCTTAGAATAACGCCACATCACGTCCTTGCATCCCTCCGGGCGGTCTTCCCAGGGCAGAATATCTTTTAAACTTTTCATTGTAAATAGTTTTATGCTTTTAGTTCTGTAAACTTCGATACATAATAATTACAAGCAAAGTTAGTGTTTTACTTCAACAACAGGCGGGTTTTTATCATTCGTTAAGCTGGCAAAACGTTTCTTAACAGCCGTGGGGCGCCGTCCGTCCGGGCAGCTCCCCGGACATGGCTTCCCCCGGCGTGCCATTGAACGGTATCGGCTGTGGATGCATCGGGGGCATTCCCGTGATGGGCATGCCCTCGAGATTCTCCCGTCGGCGTAGCGGCGCCGTGCCTCTGTCTGCGCGCTGCTTGCAGCGTCAGTCTGCCTTCTCCGGATTCCGTGCAGGCTTCTCCTTTGCCGGCGGCAGAAGCAGATTCAGTACGACACCGATGACAGCTGAAAGGCCGATGCCGCTGATAGAGAAACTTCTCCAGTGCAGTACGGCTCCTCCGATTCCCATGGTCAGGGTGATGGATATGATGATGATGTTGCGTGTGCGGTTGAAGTCGACCTTGTTCTGGATGAGGTTCTGGATGCCTACCGAGGCGATCGTGCCGAAAAGCAGCAGCATGATGCCGCCTAACACGGCGGAAGGGATGCTCTGCAGCAGCGCGCTCAGCTTCCCGATGACCGAGAAGACGATCGCTGTGAGCGCCGCAATGCGGATTACCTGCGGGTGGGTGACCTTCGTAATGCTCATGGCACCGGTCACCTCGCTGTACGTCGTCACGGGAGGACCGCCCAGCAGACAGGCCGCGAGGCAGGCCAGTCCGTCGCCCAGCATCGTGCGGTGCAGTCCCGGCGACTTCGTGAAATCCTTGTTTGCGACGGCGCTCACGACATATACGTCGCCCACGTGTTCTATCACGGGGGCGATTGCCACGGGAATCATGTAGAGGAAAGGTTCCCATGCGAATTGCGGCAGATGGAAGTGTGCCAGGGCCGGCGGCAGCGACAGCCACGGGGCCGCCTTTACCTGTGTGAAGTCGACGAGCCCCATGCCCACCGCCACGATATATCCGGCGATGATGCCGCAGATCACCGGTACCAGCTTCATCAGTCCCCGTCCCATGGAGAGGACCATTACGGCCACTGCCAGCGAGACGAAGGCCAGCAGCCAGTTTGTCTTCGCCATATTGACAGCCGACGTGGACAGGGACAGACCGATCAGGATGATCACAGGGCCGATGACGACCGGTGGGAAGAGCCGGTCGAGCAGTTTCTTTCCCTGCCATTTTATCAAGGCCGACATCACGAAGTAGACCAGCGCCACCCCGGCAATGCCTGCCAGTGTCCCCGGCATTCCCCAGTGTCTGGCGGCGGAGATGATCGGTGCTATGAAGGCAAAGGAAGAACCTAAAAAAATAGGAACTTTACCTTTCGTAACCAGATGAAAGATAAAAGTTCCTAAGCCTGCTGTGAATAATGCCGTTGCGGGGTCGAGCCCCACAAGCAGAGGGACGAGGACGGTGGAGCCGAAAGCCACGAAGAGGAATTGTATCCCCACGATCGTCTTCCGTGCCGGTGATAGATTTGTATTGCCCATGTATTGGTCGTTTGTATTGGTTTGTCTGGAAAGAACTTGAACGGATGATTCCGAGTGCAAAAGTATAAAAAAGATTGTGCATTGCGGATAAAACCGACGGGAAAAGTACACTTCCGCCGCGAAAAAGTTTCGTCTGTATTGATGGGGGCTGCCGGACAGGTGCTTCTCACAGACAGGGAAAATCGTGTCTCGTCAGGGGGCTGTGACGTATCGGGGGGCACATGTGCAGGATGAAATATGTTGACAATTCGGACTTTTCTGGCGGCGGGTTTTCCTTGAAAAAACAGCTGCTTTGGACGGTACATGCGGCAGGCTGTTTCGCAACTGGGCACCGATTGCCTTCCAATTAACGCCTGATTGCAGTTCAATTAACGCCCGATAACGTCCCAATTAACGCCCGTTTGGAGTGTAACAGGACAGTTCTTCGCCTGGTGTCTGTATGTGCCTGATCTTTATCTGGTTGTGGATCCGTCTGAAAGTCTATTTCCCAAATGGGGAGGCTGGCTTTGCCTTGTCTGTGGAAGAGGGACGGAGGCGATGGGGGAGGAGGCTGTACGGTGATGAAATATCAGGACAGGATGAGCGCCTCCTAAGCTCCTCCGAAGGAGGGAGCGTGGCAGGTAAGGGTGTACAAATGGTGGGCGGCGATGGGGGAGGATGGACGATGGCGGGTGGAACAGGGCCGGGCGGGGAGCTTGCAAAAAAACAGGAGGAAGGCAAAACTGTCTTCCTCCTGTCCGGGTATTGTCTCGGTTGTAGGCGGCCTGCCGGAATCGGCGGCCGCGGGCACAATGCCGTCAGTTACTTGTTTTTCTTCAGTTTCTCCACGTATGCGTCAATGGCAGCGATGGCCGTGATGTTCACGATGTCGCGTACCGAGCACTCGAAGTCGGTGAAGTGGATGGGCTTGTTCAGTCCCATCTGGATAGGCCCGATGACCTCCGTCTCCGGACTCAACGCCTGCAGGAGCTTGTAACCGCTGTTGGCTGAAGAGAGGTCGGGGAAGACAAGCGTATTGACATCCTTCCCCTTCAGGCGGCTGAACGGGTACTTCTCGTCCCGCAGCTGTCTGTTGAGTGCGAAGTTCACCTGCATCTCTCCGTCGATGGCCAGCTCCGGACATTCGTTCTGTAAGGTCTCCACGGCCGTGTGTACCTTCAGCGGAGAGCCCTCCTTGTCTGAGCCGAAGTTGGAGTAGGAGAGCATGGCGATGACCGGCTCGTCGTTGAAGAATCTTACGGAGTGGGCTGCCAGCCGGGCTACGTCGGCCAGCACGTCGCCGTCGGGATGGCGGTTGATCAGCGTGTCGGCGATATAGTACACACCCTTCTTGGTGTTCAGGATGTGCATGGTGCCGAAGTGCCTGTACTCCGGCCGGATGCCGATCACGTCCTTGGCCACCTTGATGGTATTGCTGTATTTCGTGTAGAGGCCCGTGATGAAGGCATCCGCATCACCGTTCTCGACCATGGACATGCCGAAGTAGTTGCGTTCGTACATCTTGTCGTATGCCTCCTCGAAGGTATAGCCCTCCCGTGCCCGCTTCTCTGCCAGATGCTTGGCGTAGGTGGCGCGGCGGCCCTGCTCCTTGTCGGCACGCATGTCGATGATCTCAATGTCCGATATGTCCAGTTTCAGCCGGTTGGCGACACGGTTCAACCGGTCGGGATTCCCCAGCAGGATCGGTACGCAGATGCCTTCCTGCTTTGCCTGTACGGCCGCTTTCATCATCGTCTGGTGACCACCCTCTGCAAAGACGATGCGCTGCGGATGGTGGGCTGCGGTGGCGTGGAGGGTGCGGGTCAGCTTGGTTTCCTGTCCCAGCAGCTGCCGGAGGTTCTGCTTGTAGGCCTCGAAGTCCTTGATCGGCGTGCGTGCCACGCCGCTCTCCATGGCGGCCTTGGCCACCGCCGCACTTACCTCGGTGATCAGCCGCGGGTCGACCGGTTTCGGAATGAAGTACTTCGGTCCGAAGGTGAGGTCGTTCACGCGATATACCTCGTTGACGACATCGGGCACGGCCTGCTTGGCAAGGTCGGCAATGGCTTTTACGGCGGCCATCTTCATCTTCTCGTTGATGGCTTTGGCATGGACATCCAGTGCGCCGCGGAAGATGTAGGGGAATCCGATGACGTTGTTGATCTGGTTGGGGTAGTCGGAACGGCCTGTCGACATGATGACGTCCGGCCGTGCGGCAACGGCGTCCTCGTAGGATATTTCCGGAACCGGATTGGCCAGTGCGAAGACGATCGGCTTCTCGTTCATCGAGCGGATCATGTCCTGCGAGAGGATGTTGCCCTTGGACAGTCCGACGAAAACGTCAGCCCCCTTGATGGCTTCCTCCAGTGTGTGGACGTCGCGGCGGTCGGTGGCGAAGAGCGCCTTCTGCGGCGTCAGCTTCTCCCGGTCAGAGGTGATGACCCCCTTGGAGTCGAGCATCAGGATGTTCTCCTTCTTCAGTCCCAGTGCCATGTACAGCTTGGTGCATGAGATGGCGGCGGCTCCAGCGCCGTTGACGACCAGGCGCACGTCGGCGATGTCCTTGCCCGCCACCTCCAGTGCGTTCTTCAGTCCGGCGGCCGAGATGATGGCCGTGCCGTGCTGGTCATCGTGCATGACCGGGATGTCGAGGGTCTTCTTCAGCCGCTCCTCAATGGCAAAGCACTCCGGCGCCTTGATGTCTTCGAGGTTGATGCCGCCGAAGGTCGGTGCGATCTTCTCGACGGCTTCGCAGAACTTGTCGGGATCCTGTTCGTTCACCTCAATGTCGAAGACATCGATGCCGCCGTAGATTTTGAACAGCAGTCCCTTGCCTTCCATGACCGGCTTGCCGCTCATGGCGCCGATATTGCCCAGCCCCAGAACGGCGGTGCCGTTGCTGATGACGGCCACCAGGTTGCCTTTGTCGGTGTATTTATATACGTCGTCGGGGTTCTGCTGGATTTCCAGGCAGGGATAAGCCACACCGGGCGAATAAGCCAGACTGAGGTCGGTCTGGGTGCTGTAAGGTTTCGTCGGCTTTACTTCAATCTTGCCGGGACGACCGTTGTGATGGTATTCAAGAGCGGCCTCTTTTGTTACCTTGACCATAATTCTCTTCTGTATTTATGTATTGAGTATGTATGTTTGACCCACAAAGTTAATAAAATCCCTTCTAAAACAAACGGCATTATCAAAGTTTTTTGTAATTTTGCCGCAAAAACAGACATTGATGTATAATACTGCAACGGAAACCGCCTACCGGCGTGAACTCAAGGAGAAGATTCTCCGGGTGGCCACGGCTCTCTTCCACAGGTACGGAATCAGGCGGGTCAAGATGGACGACATTGCCAACGACCTGAAGATATCCAAGCGGACGCTCTACGAAATATACAGCAACAAAGAGAAGCTGCTGCTGGAGGTGATGCGGAATGACAAGCTGGTGGAAAGCCGACGGATGGAGGGGTTTGACAGACCGGGATCGAACGTCATCAATATCGTGATAGAGGTCTGCAAGTACCGTATCGAGGAGTTCAGCCAGATCAATCCGCTCTTCTTCGAGGATATCCACAAGTATCCGGAGCTGCTCGCACACGTCCGCAAACTGCATGAGCAGAGGGAGTCGGATGTCCTCGCCTTCATGCAGCGGGGCATAGACGAGGGACTTTTCCTTCCCGATATCAATTACGGAATCGTCCGTACGCTGACGAACGCCTCACAGCAGGCGATTATGAATCTGTACCTTTATAAGAAATACGATGTGACGGAACTCGCACATGTGGCCATCCTGCTCTTTATCCGTGGCTTCTGTACGCCGGAAGGTGTCAGGCAGCTGGATGAACAGCTGGAATCCCTTGCCTGGATCAGAGCCGGCAGATAGCCGGCCGGTGCGTGTGTATGTTCCTGTCCGGAGGGCTTGCATGGCGCACCTGCGATGTGAGGGAAACCGCCCTTCTGGAAAGATTGGATAAGACAATAGGATAGTCCAGGCAAGTGGGCGTCTGCAACGGATTTCCCTACAGACCCGGGAGTTTCTTCCCGGTCAGTCCGCCATTCGGAAGAAAGCGCATGACGGACTTGCATGCCGGATAAAAGATCCGAAGCCGGGAAAGGCAGTCTGGGGAAACCGGAAAGACGGCTCCGGAAGGCAGAAAGACCGGAGGGTTCCGGCAAGACACCGACTTCATAGCATTAGATTAAGATGAAAGATAATATCTACCGAACCTTGCTGCTGACACTGTTGGTGGCATTGTTTCTTTTCCTGCTCCACTTTCTCCCGACCTTCAAGATAGACGGGACGGAACTGCGGGAAATTGACATTTTGAGCGACCTTGCCAGACAGAAGAAGGAACTCAAGGAAGTCATCCCTTCCCCCAAGGAGCCGTCGGCTTCGGTCGCTTACGACAAAGACGGGAAGGCGATCCGTTTCAGGGAAGTATGGCCCAAGGGCACGGAACGTATCGTAGACTATTCGGCCGGGAAGGGCGGCGGGCTCGACCATTTCTACAGCCAGCTCGACCGGCTGGCGCGGAAGGAGGCGGTCGGCCGTCCGGTGCGCATCGCCTATTTCGGCGACTCGTTCATAGAGGGAGATATTCTGCTTGCCGACCTGCGGGAGGATCTCCAGCGGTACTACGGCGGCTACGGGGTGGGCTGGATAGATGCCGGCAATGACCTCGACCAGTACAAGCATACGGTGGACAACAGGTTTTCCGGACTGACAGAACACATGGTGAAGAAGCCTGCGGGCTATGATGTCGGTCAGGCGGGCATGGCCGAGCGGTATTATACCATGGGCGGACAGGCCACGATGTCGTTCGCCCCTTTCGCCCTGACGCACGATTATCCGCATACGGAGAAATGGGCAAGCACCTGGCTCTATCTGCGCTCGAAAGGAGGGGCTGACGTCAGCTTTGAACTGGACGGCGGGAAGAAAAGCACGCAGCGCGTAAGTCCTTCGCCCGAAGTGCAGGCTGTGAAGATGGACGGTATTACGGCTCATGCCACGGTCAAGGTGAATGGTGCCGGCACCGTTCTTTTCGGCACATCGCAGGAAGGAAAGGAGGGAATCGTACTCGACAACTTCAGTATGCGGGGATCTTCGGGCATAACCCTGGCGAAACTTCCCGGGAAGATGCTGGCCGAGTTCGCCCGTGTCCGTCCTTACGACCTCATCGTCTTCCAGTTCGGTGTCAATGCCATCGACGCACAGACGACGCCGGAGCGGCTGAAGAAGTACATGGCCGACATGAAGCGGGTCGTGGAACTCTTCCGCAGGTGTTTCCCCGAGACGAGCATCCTCGTTGTCAGTACGCCCGACCGCGGGTCGAAGACTTCACCCGACGGCACCATGAAGGGAGTAGAGATGCTTGTGGGATACCAGGAGCAGCTTGCGGCCGACTGCCGCGTGGGCTTCTACAATCTTTTCCAGGCCATGGGCGGCGCCGGGACGATGATGCGCATTGTTGACGAGCAGGACATGGGCACCAAGGACTATGTACACATCAATTACAAAGGGGGTAAATACGTCAGCCAGCGCATCTTCAAGTCTGTCGTGGCAGGACAGAAGAATTATACGCGCCGTGCAAAGCTGATGGAACAGTAGACGGCTTTGCGCATCCGGCGGCACGGCCGGAGCTGACAAACCCTATAAAGAACCAAGATGGAAACAAATGATATTTTCAGCCAGATGACGGCTCAACTTAAAGTCTTCCTGCAGAGCATGGCATCGTATGTCTCAGGCCTTGATTTCACGAAGGCGGCAGACATCCTGCTCTATAATCCGCGCGAACCGCTCCTCTTTTCGTCAGGTGCGTTCCTCTTCGTCTTCCTGATCTTTGTCACGGGCTATTGCTGTCTGCGCAGGAAGGTGGATGCAAGACTGCTCTTCGTGACGCTTTTCTCTTATTATTTCTTCTACAAAAGCAGCGGTTTCTACTTCCTGCTGCTGCTTGTCGTCACGGTAAGCGACTTCTGCCTTGCACGGAAAATCGCCGAAAGGAAACATCCTCGTCTGTGGCTGGCAGCCAGTCTGCTCATTGACCTCGGTCTGCTGGGCTACTTCAAGTACACCAACTTCTTTGCAGGGATGATCGCACAGATGGTCGGGAGCAACTTCCAGCCGTGGGACATCTTCCTGCCTGTCGGCATCAGTTTCTATACCTTCAAGACCATTTCCTATGTCGTGGATGTCTACCGGAAGAAGGTAGAACCGATGGAATCGCTCCTCGACTATGCTTTCTATGTCAGTTTCTTCCCGACCCTCCTGGCAGGCCCTATCACCCGTGCGACCGACTTCGGACCGCAGATCCGCAAGCCCCTTCATGTCAGCCGTGAGATGTTCGCACAGGGCGTGTTCTTCATCCTCATCGGTCTCTTTAAGAAGGCGGTCATCTCCGACTATATCTCCCAGAACTTCGTCGACCGCATCTTCGACAACCCGACGCTCTTCTCCGGCGGGGAGGTGCTCCTCGGCCTTTACGGCTACTGCATACAGATCTACTGTGATTTCTCGGGCTATTCGGATATGGCGATCGGTATCTCCCTGCTGCTCGGATTCAAGATCCCGATGAACTTCAATGCGCCGCTCACCGCCGATTCCATGACCGACTTCTGGCGTCGCTGGCATATCTCGCTCTCTACATGGATCCGCGATTACGTTTACATCGCACTCGGAGGAAACCGGAAAGGGACGCTGCACATGTATCTCAACCAGATGGTGGCCATGACGGCCTGTGGCCTGTGGCACGGCGCGTCGCTCAACTTCGTCGTGTGGGGAGTGCTGCACGGTGCGCTGGTCTGCCTGCACAAGTTCTGGTCGCAGACCGTCATGAGGCACGACCGACATTATCATCCCGCCGGCATACGCCGTTTCGTCTCCGTGTTCATCACGTTCCACGTCCTCTGCTTTACATGGCTTTTCTTCCGCTGCAAGGACTTCGAGGGGGTGTGGGTCATGCTCAGGCAGATGTTCACGAAGTTCAACCCTGCCGTTCTTCCCGATGTCTTCGTAGCTTATAGATATGTTTTCCTGCTGATGGCCTTCGCCCTCCTGACGCACTGGATTCCCGACTCCTGGCAGAACCGCTGTGTGCGCCTCCTGGAAAAAGGGGGTGTCGTGCTTTCTGCCGTTGCCGTCACGGTCGTCATATTTATCATCATGCAGGTGAAGAGCTCTGATATTCAGCCGTTCATTTATTTCCAGTTTTAGCTGTCCTCGGCCGCCGGAAAGCATCCGCTCCCTCCCTTTTTCTCTTGGGAGGGAGCGTTTCTCTTGGTTCTTCCGTCCAATGCGCGGATGCTTTTCGTATGGCTTTGACGGAAGAACCGGAGTGATTCATTCAACAAGAACATAGCAAGACCGTCACTGGCTATTCCATCCTCCTCCTCCGATACAACAGCCTTTCCAATTTAATATGTTGAAAATACAGACAAGGTTTTGAAAAACCATTACATAATTTCAGACAAATCATCTGCAAATATAAAAGACACGTGCAAAAAGCAGGTTCGTAAACTGCCGTAAATCAACAGGTTATCAAGTCGTTTGTAAAAGGTGCCTGATTGGACTTCAAAAGGGCGTTAGTAACACGCTGAAAGAGCACCTGTTGCAAGTCAATCAGGCATCTGTTAGAAGCCAAAAGAGCATATGTTGCTTTGCATTGCATGAAAACAGTTTACAAACACCGATGATGTGGGAATAGGTTGTTCGTAGAAGACGGAAAGACAGGCTGATGGTCAGACATCGTTTCTATCTGCCTTTCCTGTATTTTATCTTTCAGTTTATCCTCCTTTGCAAGACCATCCGATTTCGGACAGTCATATCATGCAAGTGCATAAGCCTTTATTTCCAATCTATGTATTTAACGGAAGAACCGGAAAAAGTCTCTTTCACCGTACGGTGCAGTACATCATCATCGACCGTTCCGATCCGGTGTGCCCCAAAGGCCGTCTCTATCTGCGTCCATGGTATCCCATCCCGTGCTTTTCATCATGGGTAAAGCGGGTGGTGAAGTCGGGTCTGTCCATCTCAATGGGGTTCGCATTCTTGTCAGGTTCGCCCATCCACTGCACAATCTTGTCTACCCACAGTGCAGCGCCCTGCCGTGTCGGATGGATCCCGTCTGTCCGCGAGGCAATGACCGAACTGCTGTCAAAGAAGCGTCCTGTCCCCGTACAGTCCCGGATGACATTGACGATCGTGCGGTCTTTCACCCTGTGCCAGGGCAGCGGTCCGACCCACACATACGGAATGTTGCCGATACGGTTCAGTATCGTCTGTATCGCCGTTTCACGTCTGCTGTAATCTTTGTATCCCAGATCATTGGTACCCAGACTGATGATGATATAGGTAGGATGGATCCGCTCTATCTGATACTGGAGGTCGGAAGCAATCGCCCAGTCGCGCGTCGTACTGCCATACCACACGACAGAGTGGAACTCAAATCCGTTCTTGACAGCGTAATCGTTGAAACGCACACCCAGACCGTCGGCCATCGAGTCGCCGACAAGCAAAACAATCTGGTTGCGGCTTTCGGTAATGTGTGCCACATGTGTGGAGGAGGACGGAAGAGGCGCGGGCATCATTTCCTCCGCCTCTTCCAGGGGCTGCTGCGATGCCGGCTGCACAGGCATTGCATCAGGTTCTGGCGAGTCTGCCGGACGGACAGGCTGACAGTCCGGCAATGCGCTGCTGCCAGTGTCCTGTGACCAAACCGACTGTACGGAAAGGATGAAAAAGAATACTATAAAATACTTTACTGCTTTCACAATTGTCTACTTTCTGTGTTGTCCGGCACGTCCATGCTGCCAGATCTCAACACTGTTGATGATATTCTGCCACAGGATGTAGCATCCCGGCCCCACTGACGAGAGCGGATTCAGGTAAGTATAAGCGATCCAAATGGCGAAGGCCGTATTCTTCTGCCCCAAGGCCTGACCGGCATTGACCGTGCTGTGGAAGAAATGTCCGACATATCTGCCCACGGCAAACTGAATCAGACAGAGCAGGAGAGCCAGAACCGCTATCAGCAGGAGGAAACCGGCCGTAACATCGGCATGTACGATGTTCTTCACCGTTGTCCCCGATACGATGAGCAGCGAGCATCCCCAAAGGTAATAGCTGAGGTCGTTCACATGGATCATCCACTGGTAGAAGCCGTGAAGAACCTGCCAGTGCTTTGTGACATACGCCAGGAACATCGGTACGACCAACACCATGCACACCTTGTACAGAATAAGCAGGAAGGCATTCCAGAACGCCATGCCTGCACAGGGGTCTATCAGAGGGAAACAGACCGGGATGAGCAGGGCACAGATAAAGTTGGAGAGGAACGTATAGGTCGTCATCTCCTCGAGGTCGCCGCCTAACTTCTGTGTCACCACGGCTGCGGCAGAGGCACAGGGACCGATGATGCAGGTGAGAACAGCCTCGAGCAGTATAAGCGTCCTGCCCGTGGCATGGATAACGAGGGCCATACCGACAACGGCGGCGACGAACGCCACCTGGAAGATTCCGATCCAGAAATGCCACCCTACAGGGACGAGCTTACGGAAGTCTACCTTGCAGAAAGTGACATACAGGACAAGGAACATAAACAGCGGCAATGCCTCATTGAGGACCGGAGCAAAGAATCCCCCGGCACCATCCAACGCCGGAATCAAGGCAAAGACAAGGTACGTCAACGCTCCCGTGCCTATCGACACCGGCAATGTCCAATCCTTTATAAACTGAATGATCTTACTCATCTGGCTTCTTAACCAAGCTGCGTCTCCCTCCTGTGATTCAGAGACCGGCTGCAAAGGTACGAAAAAAGACTGGAAATCAAGCTGAAACCTCTGTGCATTCTCCCATTCCGCCAGACTTGTCCGGATACTGTGATGATGGCCGTCGGACGGACTGCCCCCGTGGAAGCCGTTCATTCCCTCCTGCATATGGATGAGCATGAGCGGAACGAACAACGCTCCCCTGCATGATGTACTGATGCCCGACACCGATCGTGTTGTCGGCAAATACCGATTGTGTCGTCGGCAAAAACCGATCGTGTTGTCGGTGAATACCGATCATGCTGATGGCTCACACGCCTGCCGTCGGATACCCGGGATGGAAACAGCCTGTCGTGAAAGCCGGAAGCCAACGAACTTTGTCTGACAAGGGGGCGGCCGGCCTTTCCAAAAACAATGAGGGACCGCCGGTCGAAAAGAAGGGACACATGGACATCCATGGCCTTCCGTTTTTACCGGACAGTAATATAGGGTCAGTCCTAAAACCCAGTTGCAAGCCTATACTCTTAAGCACATAATTCCATAAGTATTTATTACCTTTGCATCATGAAGAGTGACCAACTATTACGTTGCATCTTTCCAGATGTACTTGCCGACTACTTTGATGTTGTCGATATTCAAGAGAGTGTTTCCCAGTTTGACTTTTGGCTTGACGAGCGTAACTTTATGGAAAAGTCAGACCATAAGCTAGGCACTGTAAGCAGTTATGGTTTTACCAGCGAGCGTGTAATTCAGGACTTTCCTCTTCGTGGCAAAGCCGTCTACCTCCATGTTCGCCGTCGCAAGTGGCGTGACAGTTCCAACGGAGAGATATTTACTTATTCATATGATGACTTGACGGCCGAGGGCAGTAAACTATCCCCCGAGTTCGTTTCTTTTTTAAAAGAATAGAATTGAGTCCACTGCAGAGAGCATCGCAAGCATCGGTGCGCACTATGGCGTAAATGGCAAGCAGTTATCCACACAGTACAAGGAACATTTCAGTGATTATCGTAGCTGGGACCAGTTGGGGCATGCTCAAGACTGGCTATTGTTTGAAGATAACATAGGTGAGAACCTAAGTATTGATGAGACCTGTCTAAGCAGTGGCGAGGTTTATACTTTTCTGACCAACAAGGCGGGAAAGGGCAGAAAAGGGACTTTGGTAGCTGTGGTTAAAGGGACCAAGGCAGAGGACGTCATCCAGGTTCTCAAGACGATAAACCTTTCTAAACGAAAGACAGTCAAGGAGATAACACTCGATTTATCATCTTCTATGATGCGCATAGCCCGCTCTGTTTTTCCAAAAGCACTTATTACCAATGACAGATTTCATGTGCAGAAACTATATTATGATGCTCTGGATGACATGCGTATTGCTTACCGATGGATGGCAAGAGATAAAGAGAATGAGGAGATAAAAGAAGCTAAAAGTAAGGGTAAGGAATATATACCATTTAGATACAGCAATGGTGACACGCGCAAGCAGTTGCTCGCCAGAGCAAAGTTCATATTGACCAAGCACAAGACCAAGTGGACTGAAACACAGAAAGGTAGGGCGGAAATCATCTTTGAACATTATCCGACACTGAAAAAGGCATATGATTTGGCTATGAAACTTACCGACATTTATAACATCAAGAGCATCAAGGATGCTGCAAGGCTGAAGCTGGCAAAATGGTTTAATGAGGTTGAAGAGCTGGGAGTGGACAATTTCTACACAGTGATTGACACGTTTGAAAATCATTATCAAACCATACTCAATTTCTTTGTAAACAGAGCTACGAATGCAAATGCCGAGTCATTCAATGCTAAGGTTAAGGCATTCAGGGCACAGTTCAGAGGAGTTACAGATATTCCTTTCTTTTTATATAGGCTTATGAAATTGTGTGCTTAAGAGTATAGGCTTGCAACTGGGTTTTAGGACTGACCCGTAATATATTGTAACGACCTTCTCATTGCAAAGCTGACAGGCACATACGGAAAAGCACGACAGGAATCCTGTCGTGCCTCAAACTATTTCTTTCGTATGAAAAGTCCGTTCCATGCTTGATTTTTGGTTCGCGCCTCACGGCGTTCCCCAATCATCTTGCATCTTTGTTATCCTTTATGCAATCTTCTTTGCTACCTTGAACTAATAACCTAATGTCTGTTATCTGAACAATCTCTTTTGTTCTACCTTAAACTAAATAACTAAAAACCTAAATCTATTACTACTAACCTAAACAATCTATTTATTTGTCTTTTGACGGTGCAAAGGTACGATTGTTTGCGCACACATCAAAATTATCCAGCACAAATTACAATTATTTTAATATTTATTGACCTGCGTCAATACTTATTGTCAGAAAACAGGGGCCATGCGAAAGAGCTGCAACAGTTTTTCACCATCCGGCCGACCGTCTGTCCGAGTGTCCGCCTCCGGGAGGCGGACGCAAGACGGAAGTCAGTAGAACCGGACTTCCGTAATGACCATGGAGCCGACGGCCGCATTCAGTTTCTTCACCAATTCCGACTGCATCATGCAGAGGTCTGCACGCAAGGCAGGGTTCTGTATCTTCACGAACAAGGTCTGGTTCCTGATAAACTTCCCCTGCGTGTACCGTGCCACGGCAGCTCCCGCCACGGTGTCCCAGGCATCGACAAGCCGCTTCTGCAGCAGAGGGGCTTCCAGTCCGCCCTGTCTCAGAAACTGATTGAGCACGTCTCCCAACGGCTGCACTTTCCGTCTGAACATGATCCTCAGTCCTCCCGCTGATTGATTTCTCCGTTTTCGACAGAGAACAGTTTGTAATCAAATCCACTCCCCTGCAGAATCCGGTCCAGGTGATCCCGGTTGGTATCGGTAATGAATATCTGGCCGAAGTCATCGCCCGAGACAAGCCGCACGATCTGTTCCACCCTGCTGCTGTCGAGCTTGTCGAAGATGTCGTCAAGCAGCAGCAGCGGCGTATTGTTGCCGGATGTGCGGTGCAGGAAATCAAACTGTGCGAGCTTCAGAGCCAGTACGTAGGTCTTGTTCTGTCCCTGACTCCCCTCGCGTTTCATCGGATAGCCTCCGAGCTTCATCACCAGGTCGTCCTTGTGCGTGCCGTGCAGGGAGAACCCCATGATGCGGTCTTTGGCGCGGTCGCGCTGTATCACGTCCAGCAGACTGCCCCGCTGACAATGCGAGACATACTCGAGCGAGACCTGCTCCCGGTTGCTGCAGATGGTCTGATAGATGCGTTGGAAGACCGGTGTAAGCTCCTGTACAAAGGCTTTCCGCTTCCGGTAGAGCGTCTCTCCATGCTCGGCCATCTGCATTTCGAGCAGTTCCATAAGCGTCGGGTCGGGCTCTTCCTCCTGCTTCAGCAGGCTGTTGCGCTGCTGCAGAGCCTTGTTGTAACGGCCGAGAGCTTCTATATAAGGTGTGTCATATTGCGAAATGACGACATCCATCAGCCTCCGCCTCTCCTCGCTGCCCCCCTCGATCAGTGCGGCGTCAGCAGGCGATACGAATATCAGCGGCACCTTTCCGATATGCTGGGACAGCCGTTTATACTCCTTTCTGTTCCACTTAAAGTGCTTCTTCGTGCCGCGCTTCATCCCGCAGTACACCTGTCCCTGCTCACCGGCATCCGTGGTGTAGTTCCCCTCCAGCACGAAATAATCCGAATCATGGCGTATCACCTCGGAATCCTTGGGATTGAAGGCGCTCTTGCAGAAAGAAAGATAATAGACCGCATCCAGCAGGTTGGTCTTTCCCTCTCCGTTCCGACCGATGAAACAGTTGAGCCTGGCAGACAGATTCAATGTGGCCGCCTGTATGTTCTTGTAGTTTATGATGGATAATTTGTCTAATTGCATCGTCTTTGATTTTGAGGAATAAGAAAAAGACCGCAGCTGGCCGCTGTCGCCGTTCCTCCGGAGCGTGAGACCAGCGGCGGCGGCACACCGCCGGTTTCCGGACGGCCGATTGCCGGACAGCCCTTTCCCGACCTCTGCAAAGATAGTTCATTTCCACCCAATAAAAGAAAAAAGTCGTTGATAAATTTCAATATATGCGACTTTTTCACTAATTTTGTCGCGCTATAATGCACGCCCCGCAGCTTAGATAAAAATAAATACATCAATAATAAAAATGGCAAAAAAACAAGAACAGGGTACATACGAAGAAACCCTTAACCATTCGGAAGCCGTCTTCTTGAAATACAAGAAGCAGCTCCTTATCGCTGTCGCAGCGCTCATCGTTGTCGTGGCAGGTGTCATCCTTTACAGGAACTTCATCTCAGCGCCGCGCGAGGCGGAGGCCAGTACAGAGCTGGCAAAGAGCCAGATGCTCTTCAACGGACAGCAGTACGACCAGGCGCTCACCGGTTTCCAGAAGGTACAGAGCGACTACAGCAGCACAGCTGCCGGCAACCTTGCCAACCTCTATGTGGCACTCTGCTACGCCCATCAGGCCAAGCCGGACTGGGCAAAGGCACTGGAGAACGCCGAGAAGTTCAGCACGTCCGACGACGAGATGATCAGCCCGGCATCCCAGATGGCACTAGGCGACATCTATGCCAACAACAACCAGAACGACAAGGCGGTCGACTGTTTCAAGAAGGCTGCCAAGATGGCCGATGCGGAGGCTGCCGACGACACCAACCTCAGCATCGCACCGCTGGCACTGCGCAAGGCGGGCATTCTCCTCGAGAGTGAGGGAAAGAAGGCCGATGCGCTCGAGATCTATAAGGAGATCAAGAAGAAGTATGTCAACTCTCCTGTCTATCAGGATATTGACAAATACATTGAGCGTGCCTCCAACTAAACCGTCATGGCAACAGAACTTCATCACTTATCCGACTACGATGCACAGAGCGTACCTGACGCGAGCAACATGTGCTTTGGCATCGTCGTAGCCGAGTGGAATCCGGAAATCACCGATGCTCTCCTTGACGGGGCCGTCAAGACACTTGAGAAGCATGGCACTCTCCCGGAGAACATCCACATCAAGACGGTTCCCGGCAGCTTCGAGCTGATCTACGGAGCGCAGCAGATGACCAAGAACGACGGATTCGATGCCGTCATCATCCTCGGAAGCGTCATCCGGGGAGAGACTCCTCACTTCGACTATATCTGCGAGGGGGTCACCTACGGCATTGCGCATCTCAACGCCACACAGAACATCCCCGTCATCTACGGGCTGCTCACCACGGACGACTTGCAGCAGGCAAAGGACCGCAGTGGCGGAAGGCTCGGAAACAAGGGGGACGAATGTGCAATTGACGCCATCAAAATGGCTAAGTTCTAAGATCAAGGATGGAAAGACAGAAGGCGGCAGAGACGGAATCATCCGTTTTCTGCTGCCTTTTTTGATTCTTCTGTCAAGTGCATAGATTGGAAATAGAAGAAAGGCCTATGCACTTGCAGGGCATGACTGTCCGAAAGCAGATGATCTTGCAAAGGAGGATAAACTGAAAGATAAAATACAGGAAAGGCAGATAGAAGCGATGTCTGACCATCAGCCTGTCTTTCTGTCTTCTACGAACAACCTATTCTCACATCATCGGTGTTTGTAAACTGTTTTCATGCAATGCAAAGCAACACATGCTCTTTTGGCTTCTAACAGATGCCTGATTGACTTGCAACAGGTGCTCTTTCAGCGTGTTACTAACGCCCTTTTGAAGTCCAATCAGGCACCTTTTACAAACGACTTGATAACCTGTTGATTTACCGAAGTTTACGAACCTGCTTTTTGCACGTGTCTTTTTTATATTTGCAGATGATTTGTCTGAAATTATGTAATGGTTTTTCAAAACCTTGTCTGTGTTTTCAACATATTAAATTGGAAAGGCTGTTGTATCGGAGGATGATGATGGAATAGCCGGTTGACGGCCCTGGCTATGTTTTTGTTGAATGAATCACTTCGGTTCTTCCGTCAAAGCCATGCGAAAAGCATCTGTGCATTTAACGGAAGAACCCTTTTTCTGCTGTCCAGCTTCCGTTGCGGCTGTGTTCGGACAGACAGGGCAATGATCTGTTTCAGCCGGTGGAGACGATGCGTTCTTTTCTGGAGGCCTGATTGTTTCCGGCTTGTCCGTAGACGGTTCTGTGCTTCCCGGCATATTGGCTTGGGGAAGTGCGGCTGCTGGAAGCTGTATGTGCAGACGGTCACGGTGAGGAGAGAAAGGCGTTTGCCGAAAGGACTTCTCCGTAGGAGGCGATGCGGGCGATGATGCGATAAAATCGGCCGTGCCTTTTCTCATTCCTTAATTTTGTTGTAACTTTGCAGCCATGAGTAAAGGTAAGTTGCAGAAGTTTGCGGAGATGGAGACATTCAAGAATGTCTTTCAGTATCCTTTCAGTGTCATCAGTGAAGTCCCGTTCGGGATGAAAGGATCCTGGCGTGAGCAGTATTTTCATAATGACAACCCGATTGTACTTGAACTGGGATGTGGCAAAGGCGAATATACCGTCGGGCTGGCACGTGTCTATCCGGACATCAACTTCATCGGCGTAGACATCAAGGGCGCACGCATCTATACCGGTGCCAGGCAGGCTCTGGAGGGCGGCCTGGACAATGTGGCGTTCCTCCGAACGAGCATCGAGGTCATCGACCGTTTCTTTGGCGAGGACGAGGTACAGGAGATATGGCTTACATTCTCGGATCCGCAGATGAAGAACGTACACAAACGCCTGACGTCGACATTCTTTATGGAACGTTACCGGCGTTTCCTGGTGGATGGAGGGATCGTGCATCTGAAGACAGACTCGAATTTCCTCTTTACATACACGACCTATATGGTTCAGGCCAATCATCTTCCTGTTCTTTACCGGACGGAAGACCTGTATGGCAATACGCTTGAAGGAGACAGGGCGGCAGCGCATCTGATGGACGAGAAGACACGTGAAATCCTGGGCATCCACACCTATTATGAGAACCAATGGATTGACCGGGGACTGGATATCAGGTACATGAAGTTCCGCCTGCCGCAGGCCGGTGTGCTGGTGGAGCCCGATATTGAGATAGAACTCGACGACTACCGGTCGTATAAGCGTCCGAAACGCAGCGGTCTGACGACAAGCAGATAACGTTTCGTTGGCCGCTCCCGCCGCTGGCGGATAAGGCGTCTGAAGCGCAGGAAGCTGACGGCAGGCAGATAACCGGGCGCGGACGGTCCGGTCCCTGTTCAGGAGAGGGCTTCCGGGAGAACAGGTGAAAAAAACAGCGATCGGTCGCCCAAGGGCATCCGATCGCTGTATTACGTTCCGGGTGTTCTCTATTTCTTCATCTTCGCCTTGCGGGCATACTCGAAGAGTGCCTGCGGGAGGTGGCAGTAGCCTGAAGGATGTTTGTCGAGATAATCCTGGTGATACTCCTCTGCCTTATAGAAATTCTTCAGGGGCTTCACCTCGACGGCGATCTTCCCGCTCGTCTGTTTCTGCTCTTCCGCAAATACCTTTCTGATTGTGGGGAGGTCGGCCGGATCGGTATAGTAGATTCCCGTGCGGTACTGCGTCCCCCGGTCGTTGCCCTGTCGGTTCACACTTGTCGGGTCGATGGCCTTGAAGTATAAGCCTAACAGGAACTCCAGGCTGATGACTTTCGGGTCGTAGGTGATGTGGACGGCTTCGGCAAACTGCGTCTTGTCCGTACATACCTCTTCATAGGTGGGGTTCTTGATGATTCCGTTCGCATAGCCCGCTTCCGTGGCCGTGACACCTTCTATCTGCTTGAGATAGTGCTCTGTTCCCCAGAAGCATCCGCCTGCGACATAGATTTCTTTCATGGGTCTTACTAAATGGATGTAGGCTCCGTAGCCTTCAGCCTTCATCTTCTCAAGTGGGATGAAGCGCAGCGAAGCACTGTTGATACAATATCTTTTTCCGCCGGTCTCGGCGGGGCCGTCGTCAAAGACATGCCCCAGATGCGCCTTCCCGGTCTTGCTTCTCACTTCGGTGCGCACCATTCCGTGTGAAGTGTCCGTATGGTCGGTGACGAGGCTTTTGTCGATGGGCTTGGAGAAAGCCGGCCATCCGCATCCTGAATCATACTTGTCTGCCGATGAGAAGAGCGGCTCGCCTGTCGTGACATCCACGTAGATGCCTTCTCTGAACTCATGGTCGTACGCATTGGTGAAAGGACGTTCGGTGGCTGCCTGCTGCGTGACGGCATACTGCTCCGGTGTAAGGGTCTTACGCAGTGTGGCATCGTCGGGCCGGGTGAATCTCGTCTTGGAGACGGCTCCGGAATCGGTCTGTAACATATTCGTGTTAGGTTTGGTTGTGCAGGATGCCGCTCCGGTCATCAGGATGCCGCAGCCCGCTGCCTCGGCGAGGACGGGTAAGGCAAGACTGCACAGGATGGATAGGATGTTGCGCATAAGTCGGTGGAATTAAGTTGTTTGTCTGAATGGAGAAAGACCGAGACGGAGCGGCAGGACCGGCTGCCGGCCTGCTGCGGTCTTGAAACGCTGTATGGCACAGGCAGGGATATACGGCTCGTACGTCCGTTGTCGTCTTTCTTTACGTCCGCATGGATCCTATATCCCTGCTGTCGGAGAGAATCACTTGGAGGGATTTTCTACTGTTTCTGCAGGAAACGGTCCGCCTCAATCGCTGCCATGGCACCGGTGCCGGCTGCCACGACTCCCTGCCGGTAGGTGGGGTCGGCTACGTCGCCTGCTGCATAGACACCCTCGATGCTGGTGGCGGTAGATTTCGGACGGGTGACGATGAAGCCCTGGCCGTCCGTCTCCAGCTGTCCCTTGAACAGTTCTGTGTTGGGAGTGTGCCCGATGGCGAGGAAGAAGCCGTCGATGTCGATATCGTACTTCTCCTCGTTCTCCTCGCCCTTGAAGCGGACGAGGTGCGCTCCCTCGACGCCGTTCTCACCGAAAAGTCCCAGCGTGTTGGTATTGTAAAGTATTTCGATGTTCTCTTTCTCGGTCACGCGTTTGCGCATGATTTCCGCAGCACGCAGGTAGGGCTTCCGCACGATCATGTACACTTTCTTCGCCAGTCCGGAGAGATACATGGCCTCCTCGCAGGCTGTGTCTCCACCGCCGACGACGGCTACCGTACGCTTGCGATAGAAGAAGCCGTCGCAGGTGGCACAGGCACTGACACCCTGTCCGCGGTACTTCTCTTCGTCTGGCAGCCCAAGGTATTTCGCACTGGCACCGGTGGCGATGATGACGGTCTCTGCCTCGATCTTGTTGCCGCGTTCGTCTTCAAGGTGGAAGGGACGGCTGCCGAGGTCGGCCTTTACGATGGACCCGTCGCGGAGGTCAGCACCGAAAAGTGCAGCCTGCCGGCGCATTTCGTCCATCAGCTGGTTGGCATCTATGCCTTCGTGGAAGCCCGGGAAATTCTCGACGAGGGTCGTAGTCGTCAGCTGTCCGCCCGGCTGCAGTCCGGAGTAGAGTACTGGCTGGAGGTTGGCACGTCCGGCATAGATGGCTGCGGTATAGCCTGCAGGCCCGCTGCCGATTATCAGGGTCTTTACTTTTTCCATACTTGTATAATCGTGTTGTGCGCCCTTCTGGGACAGTATGTCCTGTCCGCAGGGCGGGTTCATACTTTGTAATCGTTACAAAACAAATATCATGCCAAAAGTATCCGCCGGCCGTTCAGGGTGCGGACAGGCGATGAGGGAGGAACGGATGGCAGGAGCATGGGGGGAGTCCCGGTACAGGGCCGGCCTGCTCTGCGGCCGCCTCTCGGTTGGAGGGTGGGGCATCCTTACTCCATTGGGAACAGTCCGAAGAGGCGGTCGTCGATGATGTCCGTGACGCGCTTGAAGTCCTGCGGATTCTCTTGGAAGTCGGTCGTGTCGCCGTCTACGATCATCAGATGTCCCTTGTAGGTCTTGATCCAGTCCTCGTACCGCTGGTTCAGTCCCCGGAGGTAGTCTATGCGCATCGTCTGTTCATAGTCCCGTCCGCGCTGCTGGATATGGTCGATGAGGCGGGGGATGGAGCAGCGGATGTAGATCAGCAGGTCGGGCAGCTTGACCAGCGAGAGCATGAGGTCGAAGAGATCCGTGTAGTTCTTGAAGTCGCGTTCGGACATCAGCCCCATGTCATAGAGGTTGGGCGCGAAGATGCGTGCGTCCTCGAAGATGGTGCGGTCTTGTATGATGGTCTCTTCCGAGCGTGAGATCTCCACGATGTCGCGGAAACGCTTGTTGAGGAAGTATATCTGCAGATTGAACGACCAGCGGGTCATGTCTTTGTAGTAATCTTCCAGGTAGGGATTGTTGTCGACCGGCTCGAAGTGGGCTTTCCATCCGTATCTTCTGGCGAGCATCTTCGTGAGCGTTGTCTTTCCGGCTCCGATGTTTCCGGCAATGGCTATGTGCATAATGTATGTCTGTGAATCCCCTTCTTCCTGTCAGCTTCTCTCGGGGAGAGCCTTCGGTGTCGGGGCGTGAGATTATTGTTTCTTGTCTGTTGTGTAATGGCGATGCCCTTCTTCGTCTTTTGGCATCCCTCCGGAAAAGAGGTCGGAAGTCAGAACAGTCCGAAGAGTTCCCGGTCTATTTTGTCGGTGATGAAGCCGAAGTCTTTCGGCCGGTGCTGATAGTCGAGCCTGTCGACATCGATGGTCAGGACACGCCCTTTGTACTTGTCCCTGATGAACTCGTCGTAGCGTCTGTTGAGGCTTTCGAGATAATCCAGGGGCATTTTCTGTTCGTATTCCCGTCCCCGTTTCTCTATGTTGGAAACGAGGTGGCTGACCGAAGACCGGAGATAGATCATGAGGTCGGGGAAGCGGACGGCATCCGTCATGTCCTCAAACAGTTCCATGTAGGTCTCGTAGTCACGGTCGTCAAGGTTGCCCATGGCGTAATTGTTTTCCGTAAAGACGTAGACCCCTTCGTAGATGGAACGGTCCTGCACGACCGATTCTCCGCTTTGCCGTATTTCCAGCAGATCTCTGAAGCGTTCTTTCAGGAAGAACACCTCCATGGGGAACGACCAGCGTTTGATGTCTTTGTAATAATCTTCCAGATAGGGATTGTAGTCTACCGACTCGAACCTCGGCTTCCATCCATATCGTCTGGCCAGCATGGTCGTGAGTGTCGTCTTGCCACTCCCTATGTTTCCTGCGATTGCAATGTGCATAAGTATAGGGTCTGCATGCCGCCTCGCCTCCTTCGCCGGGAAGGATTCCGTGGCGTGCCGTGCAGAGAAAAGTTGTTTGTAATTCAGTAGGTGTATCTTGCTGTTCCTATACAGCCGTTTGGCATCTGGATATGCAGCATGGCGCAGACTGTCGGTGCGATGTCGACGATATGTGTCTCCGTATTCGTCGAACCGTGTTTCACGTGCCATCCGTAAAGCAGGAAGGGAATGTGTGTGTCATAGGGGAACGGCTGCCCGTGCTGTGTTCCACGGAAGGCCGGGTCGTCCTTCCCGCCGAAGAACTGCGGACGGGTGACGACACCGATCTCTCCGGACCGTCCGCGGAAGTACCCGTTTTCCATGCGTTCCTTGATCCATTCCGGCATGGTCGTCCCCGTCACTTTCTCTTCGTCGAAGACATAAAGGAACTGCGGGTCCTTCTTCAGCCAGTCTACCGATTCGTCAATCACCTCCTGCTTCTTCTTTCCAGCAGCGGCAATCAGTGAGTCGTTGAAGTAGATCTGGTAATTGTCCTCGCTCATTACCGGACTGATGCCGAACTTCCCCTGCAGATAGGCGTTAAGGTCTGTTACGGTCTGCTTATAGTCCCATCCGCCGGCCGGGATGCGATGCTCACGCATATAGTTGTAGTTGTGTGCAGCGCCGTGGTCAGCCGTCAGGAAGAGCAGATAGTTTCCCTCGCCCACTTCCTGGTCAAGTGCTTTAAGGAACTGTGCCAGGTCCCTGTCCAGCTGCATGTATACAGCATGGTTCTCCTCGCCCCGGGTAGAGTATTTGTGTCCGATGATATCCGTCGAAGAGACGCTCACGGTGAGCATGTCCGTCTCCTTCCCCTTGCCGAGCCGCTCGTTCTTCAATGCCGCTTCTGCCATCTTGAAGGTCATCGTCACGCCCTGCGTCGATCCTTTGATGTCGAATCGGGGAGCGGTATGGTTCTTTCTGTTGAAGTCCTCGACCCACTGCGGCAGCCTGTCCATGTAAAAGGTAGATGTGACAAAATGTCCTGCCGAGGTGTCCCACCAGTAAGCACCGTCAGCCGCATGGCCGGCCGGCAGGATGGAGGCACGGTCCTTCAGCGCCACGCCGATCACCTTCGACCGGAAGTCGGTTGCGGTCTGCAGCTCGTCGCCGATGGTGGAGGTGAGCATCCGCCGCGGACTCATCTGTCCTTCCCGGCTGTCCGAACCGACGCTCTTCACGGTCCTGTCCTCACAGCAATAGACGCTTTTGTCATCTTGGTAGAAATAGTTTCCTGCAATGCCTGTAATCGCAGGGACGGACCCTGTGAATATCGAACTGTGTCCGATGGCGGTCACCGTCGGTGCATAGTTGATGTGCGTGTTCTCGAACGAGAAGCCATGGTCGAGCAGCCGGCGCAGGCCGTCGTTCTCATATTCGTCATAATAGTAGTAGAGATAATCCCAGCGCATCTGGTCGACAACGAGCCCGACGACGAGCTTCGGCCGTTGTATCTGTGCGCCGGCGGCAGCTGCCATCAGCAGTCCGGCTACGAGGAAAAGCAGTTTCTTCATTTCAGGTAATGTGTTTGAATGATGTTGCAAACTTACAATATTTTTTTTATATTCTCGATTATTTTCCCTACTTTTGCACTCTCCGGCAGGATAAAACAGCAGGAAGGAACAAAGATGAAACAGATCATCATAGCGGACAATCAGGATATTACACGGGCGGGGCTGCTCCATGTCCTCTCACGCATGGGAGAGGTCTCCTGCCGGGTGGCAGCCGGCAAGTCTGAACTGATGCACCGGCTGAAAGCGTGTCCGGAGGCCGTCGTGATACTGGATTATACCCTGTTCGATTTCTCCGGTGCGGCCGACCTGCTCGTGCTCGGGCAGCGTTATCCGCTTGCACACCTGGTACTCTGGAGCGAGGAACTCAGCGTCGGTTTCATCCGCAGCGTTGTCAGTGCCAGCGGTCTGGTAAGCGTGCTTATGAAGGATGCGAAGCTGCCGGAGATAGAACAGTGTCTCGACTATGTGCTGCACGGACGGCGTTTCCTCTGCCAGCACGCCGCCGGCCTGCTCCTGACCCCTGCGGAGACTCCTGACAGGGAGACGGTGAAGCTGACGAAGACCGAGACCGAAATCTTGAAGGAGATCGCCCTGGGGATGACGACCCGAGAGATAGCCGAGAAGCGTTTTTCGTCATTCCATACGGTGAATACGCACCGTAAGAACATCTTTCGCAAGCTGGGGGTCAACAGTGTACACGAGGCCATGCGCTATGCCATGCGGTCGGGACTGGTGGATGCTGCGGACTATTGCATCTGATCGTCCCCGGGTGTCGTCCTGAACGGCGGCGGGCGTTCCCGTCTCCCTCTGGTTCTTCTCCAAGCGGGGAAGCGTGTCGTTTCCCCTTTCTCTCAAAAAGGTTTCCCCTGTGATGGCCGTACCTTGTCAGCTGCTCCACGATGGGGGGCGTGTGTTTTGTCCTTATAATTTACTTCCCTTTTCCCTGCGGTGTCCTGCCAAGTCTCTCCTCTTCAATTCGCATGGGGAATATTTCAGATACAGACTTCCCGGACTTTTCAGGCTTTTTGCAACCCGCTTGTAGACAATGAGATAAGAGGTTCTTTTCAAAAGGTGCTTCCTTGCGGTGCAAACAGGCGTTGGTAAGCGCCCAAGTAAGCACTGATTGGAACGCAATCAGGCGTTGGCTGGAAGGCAAGTGACCGTTGGTTGTTCTCCTGCCTGCCGTTCCCGTTCTTCCAGAAAGGGTTCGTCGGGACGGGAAAAGAGGTTTGACGGCCTCGGAATGTAAAGTTGTTTTACCCGTTGCGTGCAGCCGGTCTTTCTGCTCCGGTTCTTTCGTCGGATGGAAGCCGCATGGCGTGGAGGCCGGTTCTCCGGGCCGGTTCTGCAGGAGGAAGAGGCGTTGTCCGTAAGGGTTGCAGAGAGAGGTGCGTACAGGCTGCCGGGCTGCCCGGGGGAGACCTACTTGCTGATAAGGTATATCCCGCCTGCCGCCAATGCTCCGGCTATTACGTATTTCAAGTAGAAAACCTCACCGAGGCAGAGGCAGGAGGTGACGGCCCCGACAACCGGAATCAGGGAATTGTAGATGGCTATCCGGCCGACAGGATTGCAGGTGATCAGTTTGTTGTAGAGCGTGAAGCCGAGGGTGCTGATGGCGATGAGCAGCAGCAGGCAGACGATGCCCGGCGCGGTGATCTGCGGCAGGCTGCCGCCCAGCAGCAGTCCCGGGACAATCAGCAGCGCTCCTCCGATGGCGAGGCTGTATCCCGTACCGACAAACACGTCGATGCGTTTCCCCAGTCCGCGGGTGAGCAGTGAGGCCGATGCGCCGCAAAGCGCATTGAGGATGATCATGCCGTCGCCCAGCCAGGTGAACCGTCCGCTCTCCGTCCCTCCTAAGTTCAGCGACAGGATGCCGGAGAAGCCGACGATGCAGCCGATGATCTTCTTCACCGTCATGCGGTCGCTCTTGAAGAAGATGCAGGCAAGGATGACGACGGAAAAGACGCTCAGCGAGTTGAGGATGGCTGCCCGGGAACCTTCGCTGTGGGAGAGTCCGAAGTAGAAGAAGGCATAGTGCAGGGTGGTGTTCAGCAGGCAGAAGAGCAGGATATACCACCAGTCGGCCGGCTTCCTCACGTGGAAGTCCCGTCGGCCGGCACCTGCCATGCCCAGTATGATCAGCCCCGAAAGGCAGAACCGGATCCCTGCAAAGAGCATTTTCGCCCCCGTCATGCCGGAGGTGATGCCGAATGCGGCAAATCCCGACTTGATCAGCGGATAGGCCCATCCCCATGCTGTGGCAGCCGTGAGGGCGAAGACGGTCACCCATAACGGACGCTGGAATATACTTTTCTTTTGTGTCATTTCTGTTCTGTCTGATGTCCGGCGGTGTCAGCGGCCGGTGTCCGGTCCGTCAGGGATGACAAGGCTTCCCTGCCCTGTCCCCGTTTCTGGAAAACAGGCCTCTGCCGGTCTGCCGCCGTGATGGAAATTCCGCGGGGACTGTCCCCCGGACTCCTTGATGGAGCGTGCAAAGTTACTTCCTTTCCCTGATATATTGCAGGTCTGCAACGTTTTTTATCCTTTCAGTATTAGGATATTCGTCCTGAAATGCTTATCTTTGCCGGGAATTGATATTTATGAAAACGATGAAGAAGATTTTGTGTTCTTTGGTTCTGGCCTTTTCCGCAGCCTGTGGCTGGGCGCAGGCACCGGCCGACACTTTGCGCCATGAGGTGCTGCTCGAGACGGACAGCGGCAACATCCGCATCCAGCTTTACAACGAGACCCCGCGCCATCGTGACAATTTCCTGAAGCTGGTACGCAGCGGAGCATACAACGGCGTGCTGTTCCACCGTGTCATCAAGGACTTCATGATACAGACGGGCGATCTGGGATCGAAGACGGCGAAGCCCGGCGAGGCCGTGGGGGATACGCCGGAGACCTGTTCGATCCCGGCGGAGATACATTATCCTGCGCTGCTCCATCGCCGGGGCGCCGTTGCGGCGGCGCGCGAGCCTGATGATGTCAATCCGAAGTGGGAATCGTCGGCTTCCCAGTTCTACATCGTATGGGGAATAAAGTTCTCTGACGGACAGCTCGACTGGGCGCAGGAGCGGCTTGACGCACATACCGGCGGAAAGGTGAAGATGACCCCGGCTGTGCGTGAGATCTACAGGACGGTGGGCGGAACGCCCCATCTGGACGGGCAGTACACGGTCTTCGGGCAGGTACTGGAGGGACTGGAGGTCGTGGACCGCATCCAGCGGCAGGCCGTCGATGCGAATGACCGTCCGCTGGCAGACACGCATATCCGCAGGGCGACCGTCCTAAAATAGTACGGAAAGGGAAGGCTTGTCCGGCCGTTTTCCGTCTTTCCTTCCGTGGATCCCGTCGGTGCTTCGGTTCGCTGGATGACGACCGCCGGGGATGTCGGCCGCCTGTTGCCCGGCAGCCGCCTCAGGAAGGGAAGAAGGAGGGACTTGCGCCGGCGGGCGTGCGATGCCGTTGCCGGTGCGATCGTACCGTGGAAAGCTGCGGCGGGATGGCATGTGCCGGGCTGGCTGCGCAGAGCGGTTCTCCGTTTGCGGACGGTTCCGCAGAGCGTGCAGCGCCTTTGCAGGCAAGGAGCCGGCTTTTCGGACGGAACAGATGTGGTGACCGGATAAAACAGGTAATTTTAAAGTAATGAAATTCGCTATAATCGCTGCCGGAGACGGTTCAAGACTGGCACTGGAGGGGATAACCGACCCGAAGCCGCTGGTAAGGGTGGGGGAGGAACGGCTCATCGACCGGCTGGTCAGGATCTTCATGGCGAATGGTGCTGCGGAGATCGTCGTTGTCTGTAACAGGCATCTGCCTGCCGTGGCACGCCATCTGTCGGTCATTCAGCGGGAAGGCCTGTACGGACAGCCTGTCCCGCTGCGTTATGTGACACGGTCTACTCCCAGTTCGATGCACAGCTTCTATGCTTTACGCACGTTCCTGCAGGGGGAGCCGTTCATCCTGACAACGGTTGATACGGTCTTTGACGAGCGGGAGTTTCACGATTATGTGTCGTCTTTCCAGGACCGGACAGCCCGGGGGGCGGATGCGCTGATGGGCGTCACGGATTACATCGACGACGAGAAACCGCTCTATGTGGATGTTGACGGCGATATGCGGGTCAGGGGGTATTACGACACGGCTCGTCCCGGTTTCCGTTTTGTGTCAGCCGGCATCTATGGTCTGACCCCCGGGACCCTCTCTGTTCTGGAGCGTTGCGTGGAGCGGGGAGATAGTCGGATGCGCAGTTTCCAGCGTGCCCTTGTTGCGGACGGGCTGCGGATAGAAGCTTATCCGCTGACACAGGTGTTCGACATTGACCATGCAGAAGACATACGGAAGGCGGCTCTGCGCTCGCCTTCTCTTCAGAAAGAGAAAGGGGGGATCGCCGCAGGCTCTGTCCCTGGCGACAGGGAGAGGATTCTGCTGGTACAGCGTGCAGAACGCTTTTCTCCTAACTCGGTAGGGAAGGATCTGGCGATTTTGCAGGAGGTCGGACGGATTCTGGGGAACGTAAGCATCGTCCGCGAGGAAGAGCTGGCGGCTTTCGGAGGCCACGGTGGTCAGCCGGTTCCCTGGAGTCGGCCAGTGTCGTCAGCGGCCGGCGGCCGGATCTTCTCGATGGCGCGCAGCGCTGAAGCACTGGACAGGCTGGAGCGGTTGGAGAAGGAAGGCATGCGGGTTCTCAACCCGACGGCGGGTGTGCGGGCCTGCAGCCGGAGCAATATAGAGAAGGTGATGCGTGAGAATCATCTTCCTCTTCCGCCTGACGAGGGGCCGGACGGCTACTGGGTGAAGCGCGGAGATGCCGCCGCACAGTGCAGGGAAGACGTGTGTTTCTGCCGTGATGAGCATGAACTGCTGCGGGCAAAGGACCGTTTCGTGCAGCGTGGCGTTCGGGAGGTCGTCGTCCAGGCGCACGTGAGAGGAGACCTTGTCAAGTTCTATGGTGTCGAAGGAACCGGTTTCTTCCGTTGCTGTTACCCCGGCGACGATGACGAGACCAAGTTCGGCGATGAGCGTCTGAACGGCAGGCCGCATCATTACCCGTTCTCTTCCCGCAGCCTGCAGGCGGATGCGGAGAAGCTGTCGCGGCTGCTGCATACGGCGGTGTACGGCGGGGATGCCATCGTCACACGCAGCGGCGACTACGTGATTGTCGACTTCAACGACTGGCCGAGCTTCTCCCGGTGCAGGGAGGAGGCGGCAAGGGCGATTGTAATGTTGTCTGAAAACGCTCGCCCATAACAGCTTTTAATTCTTCAAGAACCTATGGCAAAGAATCGACAGGACGGACCTGCGCTCCCCCTCTCTCTGGAGGAAGAACAGGTCGTTTCAGTACAAAATCAGGGCGACGGAACCGTCCGCCGCACGGGGTTCCGTTCTCTTCTCCATGCTTCCTTCAAGTCCATGGACACCGAGGAATGGCTGGATGTTCATTTCACACGTCCCATCGGACTGGCGTTTGCCTTGCTGTGGTATCGCCTGGGGGTGACTCCCAATGCCGTAACCATTCTGTCTATCTTCCTCGGAGTAGGGGCGGGTGTCATGTTCTTCTTCACCGATACGCTGCATAACGTGCTGGGCATTCTCCTGCTGATGCTGGCAAATTTCTGCGATTCGACAGACGGTCAGCTTGCCCGGCTCACCCGGCAGCAGTCGATGAAGGGGCGTTGTCTGGATGGCTTTGCCGGTGACGTGTGGTTCTTTGCCATCTATCTCGCCCTGGTGTTTCGTCTGTGGGACCGGCATGTGCCGTATACGGCGGAGACATGGGGCGTCCTGGGGCTGGGACTGGCGGCCGTGGCGGGTCTGTTGTGCCATTCCCCCCAGAGTTCGCTGAGCGACTATTACCGGCAGATACATCTCTGTTTCCTGAAAGGAAAGGAGGGCTCCGAGCTGGACACATACGCCCGGGAACACGCCATAGCAGAGGGATTGAAGGGGAAGGAAGGGGCTTTCTGGGACCGTGCCTTCCACGGCAATTATCAGCATTATTGCCGGAGTCAGGAGCGCAGGACCCCTGCTTTCCAGCAGTTCCATGTGGCCTTGATGCGACGGTATGGCAGTATCGGCAATGTACCGCAGGGGATGAAGGATCGTTTCCTGGCCGGCAGCCGTCCTCTGATGCCCTACACGAATTTCCTGACCTTCAATAGCCGGGCGATCCTCGTTTATGTGACCTGCCTGCTGGACTGTCCGTGGGTTTATCTCTTGTGTGAGATTACAGTGTATAATGTGTTGTATGTCTATATGCACAGACGGCATGAAGCGCTGTGCAGGGAGCTGACCCGCTCTCTTCCGCCTTTCTCCGGTAAAGAGGTAGAGCATGCCGGGGTGCGTTGACCGGGACATGGTCTTGCCGTGCATCTTCCCTCCTTCTCAATCATTCCTTATCATCAGTTCATGAGCAAAGAGACAGATAGAACACCCTTTCCACCGGCTTCCGTACGGCTCCCGGGTGAAGCGGTAACCGGGAAAGTGCCGGCTGTTTTCCTCTTCGACTTCGGGGGGACGCTCGATACGGCCGGCTGTCACTGGGGCAGAATGCTGTGGCACGCCTATGAAAGGCTCCGTATCCCGGTTACGGAAGCCCAGTTCCGTGAAGCCTACGTGTACGCTGAACGCACTTTGGGACAGCAGAAGATCATCCGGCCGGACTTCACTTTCCGGCAGATGCTGGCGGCGAAGCTGAGGATGGAAATCGCATTCCTGACCGGAAAGGGAAGTCTGCCTGCTGATGGGCAGACGAACGGACGTGTACAGGCCGCCCTCGTGAATGACCTGTATGATAAGGTGAAGGAGAACACGGAAGCGAGCCGGAGGGTGCTCGAGCGGCTGAGGAGGCGGCACAGACTGGGACTGGTGACAAATTTCTATGGCAATATGGCGGTCGTCCTTGACGAGTTCGGACTGTCTTCTCTCTTCGAGACCGTCACCGAGAGTGCCGTCGCCGGTGTGCGGAAACCCGACCCGCAGATATTCCGTCTGGCGGTGGCGGAAATGAAGGAAAAGCCCGAGAATGTGACGGTCGTGGGGGACGGCTATACGAAAGACATCCTGCCTGCCCATGAAATCGGCTGCAAGACGGTGTGGCTGAAGGGAGAAGGATGGACGGAAGAAGCGCCTGTCATGTGCGTGGCAGACCGTATCATCAGAAGTTTAGATGAATTATAATCTGCACAAAGGCAATATATGCCGCATGAATACGTTAGAATAATATTGTAGTAAAGTCACATGAAGCAAACAGATGTCATGCCTGCTGAAGGCAAATTGGGTATTATGGTCGTTGGTTGCGGCGCAGTTGCTACGACTTTTATGACCGGGGTATTGATGGCACGCAAGGGTCTTACGAAACCTGTCGGTTCCATGACCCAATACGATAAGATCCGTGTGGGACGAAGGGATGCCAAGCAGTATCTTCATTATAAGGACATTGTCCCGTTGGCGGATTTGAAAGATATTGTCTTCGGCACATGGGATGTCTATCCCCAGAATGCGTATCAGGCTGCGGTATATGCCGAAGTCCTGAAGGCGAAAGATATAGAACCGGTACGTGAGGAACTGATGGCTATCAGGCCGATGAAGGCTGCTTTTGACAGAAACTACGCCAAACGCCTGGATGGTGACAATGTCAAGGACTGTCAGACACGCTGGGATATGGTACTGGAGCTGCAGAAGGACATCCGTAATTTCAAGCAGCAGAACGGCTGTGCGCGTATCGTTGTCATCTGGGCTGCATCTACGGAAATCTATGTCCCTTATGATGAGCAGTATCACAAGACGCTCGGCCAGTTGGAAATGGCCATGAAGTCAGACGACCGCGCGCACATCGCACCGTCCATGTGCTATGCCTATGCGGCGCTGGCAGAGGGGTGTCCGTTCGTCATGGGCGCTCCGAACACGACGGTTGACATACCGGCCATGTGGGAACTGGCAGAGAAGACGCACATGCCGATTGCCGGCAAGGACTTCAAGACGGGGCAGACGCTGGTCAAGTCGGGCTTCGCACCCATCATCAAGACCCGCAACCTCGGGCTGGCCGGCTGGTTCTCTACCAACATCCTGGGCAACCGTGACGGTCTGGTGCTTGACGAACCCGCCAATTTCCATACAAAGGAAGTCAGCAAGCTGTCTACCCTTGAGACGATCTGCAAGGCCGATGACCAGCCCGACCTCTATGGAGACATTTACCATAAGGTGCGCATCAACTATTATCCTCCCCGCAATGACAACAAGGAGGGATGGGACAACATTGATATATTCGGCTGGATGGGTTACCCCATGCAGATAAAGATCAATTTCCTCTGCCGCGACTCCATCCTCGCAGCACCGCTGCTTCTCGACCTCGCACTGCTCTCCGATCTTGCGGCACGTGCCGGCCGTTATGGCATCCAGCGGTTCCTGAGCTTCTTCCTCAAAAGTCCTATGCACGATTTCACACGTGGTGAGGAAGCAGTCAACAACCTCTTCGAACAGTACACGATGCTGAAGAATGCCATCCGGGAAATGGGAGGGTATGAAGCTGACGAGGAAATCGATTAGCACGGACACGGCCTGCGGGAGGGTTTCTCTGTAACCTCCAGAAGCTGCGGCCTGTCCTTGATGCAGGATAACAGTGCAGGACGATCCTGCGCTCTACTAAAACAGAAGCACGAAATGAGCAGATTACCAGATCTCGACAGACAGGGCCTTTCACGTTCCCTGTCGGATAAGAAAAAGACAAGTGCATGGAGGGTTGGGGGGAGATTCTGCCTCTCGGTCCTTTTCCTGTGTGCGTTTCTGACGGTGCAGGCACGCACTTTCACTTTCCTGTATGTTGCGGCAGATACCGTCCCTATGCGAGGTGATTCTCTGTCGCTGGGCAAGGACTCTCTTCTGATGAAGGCCGACTCGATGGCGATGGTCACCGATTCGCTTCTCCAGATGATGGACTCCCTGTCCGGGGAGACGGCGCCCCCAGCCGTGGTAGACAGTACGTTGCTTCAGTGTTATGTGGTTGATTCCCAGACCGGCGACAGCATCCCGTATGCCAATGCCATCTACCGTAATCTGAAGAAGGGGGCAGCCAGTGATGCCAACGGACACTTTTCCATCGAAAGAAAGGCAGGAGAACTGCTTACCGTGACGGCCGTCGGCTACAAGCCGCGCCGCATAAAGGTCACTTCGGCGACACCAAGGGAACTCCACGTGACGCTTATAGCCGATTCAAGGCAGCTGCAGGGAGTCGTGGTAAAAGCCAAACGCAGGCACAAGTATTCCCGCAAGGACAATCCGGCGGTGGAACTCATGCGGCGTGTCATTGCTGCCAAGAAGCAGACACATCTTGAGAACCACGACTATTACCAGTACGACAAGTACCAGAAGGTGACGATGGCGGTCAACAATCTCACCCCCGATGATCTGGAAAGCTCCCTGTTCAAGAAAGCTCCCTGGCTTCTCGACCAGGTGGAGACCTGTCCTTATAACAACAAGCTGATCCTTCCGCTCTCTGTGGACGAGACTCTCACACAGCATATTTACCGCAAGAATCCATGCGATGAAAAGGATATTGTACTGGGACAGTCCACGAAGGGCATCTCGAAACTGATCCAGACGGGAGAAGCTCTGAACACGGTCGTAAAAGACCTGTTCAAGGACATCGACCTCTACGACGACCAGATTGACCTTCTCCAGAAGCGTTTCCCGTCACCGATCGGCTCTACGGCCATTTCGTTCTATCACTTCTATATCGACGATACGGTCTATGTGAATCAGGACCAGTGTATCCGTCTGCAGTTCATGCCGGCCAACCAGCAGGATTTCGGCTTCCGTGGTGAACTGTACGTGCTGAACGACAGTTCGCTGCACGTGAAGAAATGTGATATGCAGCTGCCTGCCGGCACCGGCGTGAACTTCGTAGATGCCATGAAGTTCGAGCAGGAGTTCTCCAGACTGGACAATGGCGAGTGGGCGCTGACGACGGACAACATGATCGCCGAATTGAAGCTGACGGACTTCCTGCAGCGGGCTGTCGTCATCCGGACAACGGGCATGACGCACTATGCCTTCAACCCGATCGACGACAGGCGCTTCAAAGGCAGGGCGAAGATCGTCTATGATGCCAATGCCAAGATGCGTGACAGCGATTTCTGGGCGGCCCGCCGCACAAGCCAGCTGACGAAGAGTGAGGCGGGGATGGATTCTTTCATCCAGCGCATGGCGAAGACCAGGCACTTCAAGTGGGTCATGTTCGCGTCAAAGGCGTTTATCGAGAACTTCATCGAGACAGGAACGGAGAAAACACCAAGCAAGGTAGACCTCGGTCCGGTCAATACCTTCCTGTCCAAGAATTTCGTCGACGGCATCCGTCTCCGTGCTTCAGCCCGCACCACTGCCAAGTTCAATCCCCATTGGTTCTTTGAAGGCTATTATGCGTATGGCACGAAGTCGCACCGCAATTACTATGATGCCAAGGTGACTTACTCGTTCAACAAGCCCGATTACCAGCCTATCGAGTTCCCTATCCGGACGGTATCGGTAGAACTGAACAAGGATGTCGAATCGCCGTCGGATAAATATCTGATACATAACAAGGACAACATCTTCATGACTTTCCGTCCTGTAAAGGTGGAGAAGATGTACTTCTACAACCGCCAGAAAATCAATTTCATGTGGGAGACGGACTACGGTCTGGCAACCAGTCTTGAACTGCGTACGGAGGTCAACAGACCTACGGGCAGGCTCGTCTACGAGAAGATGGACGGGACGTTGATAGACCGGATGCGCATGACGGAGGTGATTCTCGGCCTCGACTTCCGCCCCGGGCAGAGCTATGTCAATTCCAAGCAGCAGCGCATGGAAGTCAACCTCGACGCGCCGGAGTTCAGAGTGAAGCATACGCTGGGGCTCCGCCATGTGCTGGGCGGCAATTTCCACAGCAGTCTTACGGAAGTATCCGTCTATAAACGGTTCTGGCTGGGCAGCTGGGGACATATTGATACCCGTGTGGAAGGGGGGGCGCAATGGAGCAAGGTGCCGTTCCAGTTCCTCATTACGCCGCCGGTCAATACCTCCTATTTTGAACACCAGGGGACGTTCAACCTCATGCAGAGCCTCGAGTTCCTCAACGACCGGTATGCCCAGTTCAACCTTGCATGGGACTTGGAAGGCAAGCTCTTCAACCGTCTTCCGCTCATCAAGAAACTGAAGTGGCGTGAGTACTTGGCGTTCAAGGGGATGTGGGGACACCTGACGGACAAGAACAATCCCTACCTGCCACAGAATGCCAACGACCCCGACCTGTATAAGTTCCCGGAAGGGACACGGGTGATGACGCACGACCCTTATCTGGAGCTGGTGGTGGGTGTACACAACATCTTCAAGTGTCTGGAGGTCGATTATGTGCGCCGCCTCACTTACACGCATGTGCCGGGTATCTCGAAAGGGGGCGTCAGGTTCGGCTTCAACCTGGTGTTCTGAACAGCCTGACACTTTCTCGGGCTCGGCAGAACGATTATATGGGAATACGGTTCCCGGCCGTTGGGAACAATGTTCCCAGTCGTTGGGAACAGGGTTCCCAATGTATCGGGAACCCTGTTCCCTGTACCGGCGACCGGTTTCTCTCTGTGCGGATGGTAATGTCCCTGTCGCCGGATTGTTGCGTGGAATCGGGCATGCTGTCCGGAGAATATGGATACTTGCAGGAAAAGAACGGAATCCTATATGCAGGCGGCGGACTGCATCGATTCCTGAGAATGTATTATAATTCAGATAATCAAGATGTTCAAGGATATATTGCTGGTCGGAATCGGCAGCTTCGCAGGCGGCAGCCTGAGGATGGTCGTTTCAAAGTATCTTCAGCTGTGTGTGGCAGGGTCTTTCCCTTTGGGGACTATGGTGGTGAATGTTCTGGGCTGCTTTCTGATAGGCATCGTCTCTTCACTGTCAGGCAGTGAGAGCAGCATCAGCCCTGCCGTCCGCCTCCTGCTTGCCACGGGATTCTGCGGTGGTTTTACCACGTTCTCCACCTTCATGAACGAGAATGTCATGCTGATGAAGGACGGAGATGACTTCTCTACGTCTGTTCTTTATCTTTTCGCCTCCCTCTTTCTTGGCTTTGTCGCCGTGCTGGCTGGCCGCCAGCTGGTCCTGGCCTTCCGATGACCGATGCTCTCCTTCAGCAGACTGGAGCAAGACAATGGTATAAGCCCGGAGGGCGGTGAGCACGTATTCTGTCCCTGTAAGCAGCACGGAAAAGGGGCATGCCGGAGTGTCTGTACACTCCGGCATGCCCCTTTGCTTGAAGAAGACAGTCCCTTCTCGTCGTGCGTGCGCACACTCCCGCCGTGGGAAGTTCCGGTGGAAGTCACGTGCGCCCTTTGCCGTCAGCCTTCCCTTCTCATCTGTTCAATCAGTTCTTTCTGATGATCAGTCAGGTGATCCGGCAGCTTCACGTTGTACGTGATGATGAGGTCGCCGAAGGTGCCGTCGCCCCGGTCATAGCCTTTCCCGCGCAGCCGGACTTTCGTTCCGCCTTGCGTCAGCGGCTTTACTTTCAGCTTCAGCTTCTGTCCGCTGGACAGCTGGATGATGATCTCGCCTCCCAGAAGAGCGGTGTAGAGATCGATGCCGACGTTGGCCTCCATCTGCCCCGGCGGCTGCTGCCTGTATGTCCGCCCGGTGCCGGCTCCTGCCGCCCGGCGCCGGCTTCCGCCACCGAACAGGTCCTGGAAGAAGCTGCTGAATCCGCTCCCGCCGCTTCCGAAGCTGCTGAAGTCGAATCCGCTGAACGGATTTCCGCCAGCCTGTCCGCCGCCTTGCTCTCCTTGGAATCCGCCGAATCCGCCGGCCTGTTCATAGGCTTCGGCATTGCGCCATTGTTCACCGTACTTGTCGTACTTGGCACGTTTCTCTGGATCGCCGATGACCTCGAACGCCTCGCTGAGCGCCTGGAACTTGGCCTTTGCTTTCGGATCGTTGGGGTGAAGGTCCGGGTGGAACTGCTTTGCACGTTTCCTGTAGGCTGCCCGTACATCCTTCTGCGGGATGTTCCGGTCTACGCCCAGGATCTTATAGTAGTCTATAAATGCCATAATTCATCCTCCTTGATAGTTGTTTTCTTACATCGTCAAGACAGCAAAGAATGTGCCATTAATCCATTCTGTCCCGATAATCCTCATAGCTATATTCACGCAGCATCTCCAGTTCGTTGTCAACGTGGAGCAGGGCGATGGCGGGATGGCTGATGCCGTTGAACATGGTGGTCTTGACCGTCGTGTAGTGAAGCATGTCTTCAAAGATGATGTTCTCTCCTGTCTGCAAGGCATGGTCGAATGTCCATGACCCCATCCAGTCGCCGCTCAGGCAGCTGTTAGCCCCCATCCGGTAGGTGTGCTCTCCCCTGGCGCTTCCGTCTTCGTCGGCCAGACGGGCATTGCGGATGGCGGGGTGGTAAGGCATCTCCAGGCAGTCGGGCATGTGACAGCTGAAGCTGACGTTCAGGATGGCGGTCTTGATGCCGTGGTCTTCCACTACGTCTACCACCTGTGCCACCAGCGGTCCGGTCTGCCAGGCAAAGGCGCTGCCGGGCTCGAGTATGACCTTGATCCACGGGTAGCGTTCCTTGAATCCGCGGAGCGTACGGATAAGCCGCGGGACATCATAGTCTTTCCGCGTCATGAGGTGTCCGCCGCCGAAGTTGATCCATTTCAGCTGCGGGAACCACCTGGCGAATCGTCCTTCGATGCGTGTCAGAGTGCGTTCAAAGACGTCGCTTCCGCTTTCGCAGTGGCAGTGTACATGGAATCCGTCTACGTCGGCAGGCAGTCTGTCGGGCAGTTTCTCTGAAGTGATGCCGAAGCGTGTGCCCGGTGCGCAGGGATTGTAGATGAGCGTCTCGACCTCTGAATACTCAGGGTTGACACGCAGTCCGAGGCTCAGCCGGCTGTTTCCCATCCTGGCCCGGACGTGGTAACGCTCGTATTGTGTCAGGGAATTGAAGACGAGGTGGGACGAGCAGCGTGCGATCTCATCAATCTCATAATCGGTGTAGCCCGGTGAAAAGGTATGCGTCGGGGCACCGAACTCCTCGAATCCGAGCCTTGCCTCGTATAGTGACGAGGCGGTGGTCGCCCTGATGTATTCGCAGAAGATGGGGAATGTACGCCACAGTGCGTATGCCTTAAAAGCGAGGATGATCTCTACACCCGCCTCTTCCGCTACCCGGGCGATGAGTTTCAGATTATCCCGGAGCCGTTTTTCCTCCAGAATGTACATGGGGCGGGAGAGTCCGTCGTAGGTCAATGGATTTACTTTCATGGTGCAAATATAAGGAAAAATTTGCAGTTATCGGAAATAATCTCTACCTTTGCAATGCAAATAAACAAAAGGCATGAAACTGGTCGTCATGACTAAGTCCACTTATTTTGTGGAAGAAGACAAAATCATCGGTATGCTCTTCGAGGAGGGTCTGGATAGCCTTCACATCTCGAAGAGAGATACATCCCCACTTTATCTGGAACGTCTTCTTTCTCTTCTCCCTTCAGAATTTCATCACAGGATCATCGTCCATCAGCACTTCTGTGCGAAGAACGAATTTGCACTGGGCGGTATCCACCTGGACAGTGCAGGTGCGGCCGTCCCCACGGGCTACAAGGGGACGGTAGGCAGGACGTGTGAAGACGTGATGCAGCTGAGAGCCATGAAGAAGCAGTCGGATTATGTCTTTCTGAAGAATATCCACCAGCCTCGTGAGGCGACAGCCGACAGGGAGCGTGTCCTCTCGGATGCGGAACTGGACGAAGCCGGCAGGCAGGGACTTCTCGGCCGGCACGTCTATGCCATGGGCGGAATCACGCTGGCGGACATACCGGTTCTCCGTGAGCGGGGATTCGGAGGCGTGGTGATCCGCAACGACCTCTGGGAGCGGTTCTGCATTCACAGCGAGCAGAACTTCAGTCCGGTCGTTGAATACTTCCGCAAGCTGCGCGCTCTTTGCCAGTAAGATGCAGAAGTGACGATAGATTTATATACCTCATCAATATAAACAACGAAAAGAAATGAGTGAAAACAACTCTTTTTTGGTATTCTCTGGCACGAAGACAAGATACCTTGCAGAGAAAATCTGTGCCAGCCTCGGCTGTCCGCTTGGCAACCTGGTGATGACTCGCTTCTCCGACGGTGAGTTCGTCGTTTCCTACGAACAGAGTATCCGCGGAAAGGATGTCTTCCTTGTGCAGAGTACTTTCCCGAATTCGGACAATCTCATGGAGCTTCTCCTGATGATCGACGCTGCCAAGCGTGCTTCCGCCCGTCAGATCATCGCCGTCATCCCTTACTTCGGCTGGGCCCGTCAGGACCGCAAGGACAAGCCGCGTGTGAGCATCGGCGCGAAACTGGTTGCCGACCTGCTGAGTGTTGCCGGTATCGACCGTATGATGACGATGGACCTGCATGCCGACCAGATTCAGGGTTTCTTCAATGTTCCTGTCGACCACCTCTACGCCAGCGGCGTACTGCTCCCTTACGTGCAGAGCCTGCATCTGGACGACCTCGTCATCGCCAGTCCTGATGTCGGCGGTTCGAAGCGTGCCAACACGTATGCCAAGTACCTCGGCTGTCCGCTGGTTCTCTGCAACAAGACGCGTGCCCGTGCCAATGTCGTCGCCACCATGCAGATCATCGGTGACGTGAAAGGGAAGAATGTCATCATCGTTGACGACATGGTAGATACTGCCGGCACCATTACCAAGGCGGCTGACATCATGAAGGAAGCCGGTGCCAGGAGCGTCCGCGCCATTGCCTCCCATTGCGTGATGAGCGGCCCTGCTACCGAGCGTGTGGAAGCTTCTTCGCTGGAAGAGATGGTTTTCACGGATTCCATTCCTTATACGGCCCGCTGCTCGAAAGTGAAGCAGATTTCCGTTGCAGATATGTTCGCCGAGACGATCCGGCGTGTCCTCAACAACGAGAGCATCTCCAGCCAGTATCTTATCTGATCCGTGCTTTCGCGGCATCTTCAGGGAGTTCCGTGCCCGCCGGCTGCCGAGTCGGATCAGCAAAGAGACTGCCCGGGGGGCTGCCGGCCTTATCCTATTAAGGTATATATTACAGTTCCACAGACCTTGTAGAGGCTGTGTCAAGGATGTTCCGCCGGTCCGGCATCCTCGGCACAGCCTTTTCTCATGCCTTCCTCTGCTGTTTCTTGGGTATGTCCGGGTCTTTTTCTTCCGCATGGAATCGTCCGGCGCCCGGGAGATTGATGTAGGTCAATTAATGCCGGATTTATGAGAAAAACGCATGGAAAACCTTTGCTGTGTACGCAAACAGTCGTACCTTTGCATCGTCAAAAGACAAAAAATATAGATTGTTTAGGTTAGTAGTAATAGATTTAGGTTTTTAGTTATTTAATTTAAGGAGAACAAAAGAGATTGTTCAGGTTTCAAGAAGATAGGTTTAGTTAAAGGTAATTAGAAGATTGATTAAAGGATAACAATGATGCAAGATGATTGGGTGACGCCGTGAGGCGGAAGCCCAAAAATCAAGCACAATGTCCGCAGAAATGCAGACGACAAAGGGTTCGGCAACAGATTGCCGAGCCCTTTGTCGTTTCTGTCATTTCCATAGAACGCGGAAGACAGCCTCCTCCTGTCGCACGGCATCTGCCTCCCGATGTCGCCGCAGGATGGCGTTTTCATCTGGCAGGAGGATTCTGTTTTTCGATTGTCTGCATCTGTGCCAGCCGTCTGGCCCTTGCCGTCGACTTCGGACTCAGTCTTCCCTTCAGGTATTTCTCCATGACCAGACCGGCTATCGGCGCCGCCGTGTCGGCTCCGAATCCGCCATGCTCGATGTACACGGCAATGGCTATCTTCGGGTTGTTCATGGGAGCGAAACCGATGAAGGCAGAATGGTCTTTGCCGGCATTCTCGGCGGTTCCGGTCTTCCCGCATACGGGGTAGGAGGTCCCGTTGAGTACGGTGGCCGTCCCCTTGGTCACGGCCAGTCTCATTCCTGCAATCACGGTGTTGTAGGCGGCCGGGAGCGCTTTTGTCTGATGGGGAGTGAGGAAACGCGGCGGCAGGGGAGACCACTCCGTGTTCTTATGGATGTGTGGCGTGAAGAAGAAACCGCGGTTGGCGATCGAAGCAGCCAGATTGCAGAGCTGGAGCGGGGTAACGGTAATGTCGCCCTGTCCCATCCCGGCCCACAGGATGGTTCTGGGCTCCCATCCTGTCTTGTAGCGGCGTGTGAGATAGTTCACATTGGCCACCAGGCCGCCTTTCTCCCCCGGCATGTCGATGCCTGACGGGCCGCCCAGCCCCATGCTCACGAGATAGTCGTGCCATGTGCTGACGGCCTTCTCCTTCGAACCGTATTTCTGTCTGTCGTTCAGCATCGTCAGGTACGATTGCAGAAACCAGGTGTTGCACGATACGGCCAGCGCTCCCGTCAGTGTCTCGGGGGAATAGTGGGAGTGGCATTTCACCTTGATGTTCCCCTCGTGGAAACCATGGTGGCAGGCGATCTTCGTATCGGCCTTTACAAGTCCTTCAGAGAGAAAGACCAGCGCCTGGGCCGGTTTTATCGTAGATCCGGGAGGGTAGGCGGTGGCGATGGCGAGCGCATCGTCAGGGCCTTCGGGCGAGTTCGTCACCATGCAGAGTATCTCGCCGGTAGCGGGGTCGATGGCCACGATGCTCCCTTTCTTGCCTTGCATGAGTTCCGTCCCGAGCTGCTGCAGCAGTGGGCGGAGGGTCAGCGGCGGATCTTCATGAAGTCTCTGTGCCGGTGCTTCCCCCATGGCGAAGAGGGCGAGTGCCAGCAGTGCGGTACGAAGCAGGCCGGCCGGTCTGCGGCCGGCGTATGGATGCCGTTTGTCGGGCTTATGATCTTTCATGTTGTCTGTCTTGATAGGTTGTTTTTCCTGACAGGGCCTTCCGTCCCGGATGTACTTTATGGGAAACGGAGGCTGCTTGCCTTTATTGTCTGGGCGGATGTGAAAGCGGAGAATGTTTCCGACTGTCTGGGACTTGTGTTCCCAACCGGTTGGGAATCCTGTTCCCGGTGGCCGGTACCTGCATTCCCGGCGGCCGGTACTCCTGTTCCCGGCGGCCGGGCACTTCCCTGTGCCGCAGGTGCGTTATAGCCGGATGTCTGCAAGTGAAGTTCCCGACATGAAGCGGTCGAGGTCCACATGTCCGCGGATTCCCCGGATCTTTCCCCGTTCGGTGAACTGCCAGATGTTGTGGTGTCCCGCTCCCCTGATGGACGGACGCACGGCATTGTATCTGCCCAGGAAAAGGAAGTAGCTGTTGAATCGGGGCGCAAGGTGGGAGTTGTAGAAGTTCGCCTGCGAATAAATCAGCGGTTTCTTCCCGTAATGTCTGCGTATGAGTCCTGCGAAGGCAGCCACGCTGTCCTGCACCTGTTTGCGTGTCCATCCTCTTACCCCTTCGCGTTCTACATCGATCATCGGTATCAGGTCCTGCCTGTGTTTCCGGATTACTTTCCGGAAGTGCCGGAACTGTGCCCTGATAGGGGTGGAGGAGGAGAGGAAGTGATAGGAACCGCAGCGCAGTCCCTGCCGGCGCGCCCCCTTGATGTTCCGGTCGTAATGTTCGTCCTCGATGGTCGTCCCTTGTGTCGCCTTGATGTACACGAATCGGATGCTCTTGTTTCTCGCCACCTCTTTCCAGTCGATCTTTCCCTGATGATGCGATACGTCTATGCCGTCGTAGGAGCGCCGGGAACGGTCGGGCCGGGACGCGGATGCTGCTGCACAGCCGGTGAGCGGAAGAACGATGCTGATGATGAGCGGGAGGATTCTTGACTTCATTGCTTGTAAGTGTAACTGTCCGGAAAGATTCCTGATGAATCGGGACCATCCTGTCAGATCTCTTGGTGACGGCTGCAAAATTACCATATTTTTCCTGAACAAACACATAAAAATCCGATAATAATCATTATCTTTGCATCGTAAATACATCTCGATACAAGCAGCAATGAGCAGACAGGACATCACGCAGCAGCTCATCCAGACGGTGGATGAACTTTCGGAGCCGGAGGCGTTGCAAGGTCTTTTCCATGAACACCGCGAGGGAGACCCCCTGCCCTCGGCAAAGGAGCTTGAAGAGATCGTCGGCCTTTCGCGTTCCATCCTCTTTCCGGGGTTTTACGGGAAGTCGTCTGTCAATATCGAGACCATCAAATATCAGATAGGAGTAAGTGTAGAGCGGCTGCACAAGCTGCTCAGCCGCCAGGTGATGGCGGGCCTGTGTTTCGACGAGGATTGCCACTGCCCGAATGTGGAGGATATGCGCCGCTGCATGCAGGAGGAGGCCGACATGATTGCCGGGCGCGTCATCGCCAGGTTCCCGGCCATTCGCAGGATTCTCTCGACCGACGTACAGGCGGCCTTCGACGGTGATCCGGCGGCAGTCAATCAGGGCGAGGTCATCTCCTGCTATCCTGCCGTCAAGGCGATCATCAATTACCGGCTGGCACATGAACTGGTGCTGGAACAGGTCCCGCTCATTCCGCGCATGATGACGGAGCTGGCACATTCTGAGACCGGCATCGACATCCATCCGGCCGCCGTGATCGGCACCCATTTCACGATCGACCACGGTACGGGCGTCGTCATCGGCGCGACGTGCGTCATCGGCAATCATGTGAAACTCTATCAGGGCGTGACATTGGGTGCCAGGAGTTTCCCGCTCGACAAGGACGGGAAGCCCATCAAGGGGATTCCCCGCCATCCGATTCTGAAGGACGGGGTGATTGTCTATGCCAATGCGACAGTCCTCGGACGTGTCACGATAGGGAAAGGGTGCGTCATCGGCGCCAATGTATGGGTCACCCGGGATATGCGCCCGCGTTCGAAGAAGTACAGGCAGAGCAGGACCGACATACTGGACACCGACTTTGAAGGCGGTGGGGGGATCTGACCTTCCCGTCCGTTCTGCAACTTATTCTTTCCTTTCAATGCTTATAAAATCACGATCACATAAATGCAAGAATTTGAACTCATCGCCAAGACCTTCATGGGTTTGGAACAGGTATTAGCAAAAGAACTGACAAAGTTAGGCGCCAACAACGTACAGATAGGACGCCGCATGGTGTCGTTTACCGGTGACAAGGAAATGATGTACCGTGCCAACTTCCAGCTGCACACCGCCATCCGCATCCTTAAACCCATCGCACACTTCAAGGCGAGGAGCGCAGAGGATATGTACGAGGAAGTGAAGAAGATAGACTGGAGCGAATATATCCTCGAGGGAAAGACCTTCTCTGTCGATTCCGTCGTGTATTCCGAGGAGTTCACCAATTCGCGCTTTGTCACGTATAAGGTGAAGGATGCCATCGTTGACCAGTTCCGTGACCGGACGGGGAGCCGTCCCAATATCTCTGTCAGCAACCCTGACATCCGGCTGAACATCCATGTGGCGGAAGACAATGCGACCCTGTCGCTGGATTCGAGCGGGGAGTCGCTGCACCGGCGCGGCTACCGTCAGGAAAGCGTCGAAGCTCCGCTGAACGAGGTGCTGGCCGCCGGTATGATTCTGATGACGGGCTGGGAGGGAGAGACCGACTTCATCGACCCGATGTGCGGGTCGGGGACACTGCCTGTCGAGGCGGCCCTGATAGCCCGGAACATCTCGCCGGGTGTCTTCCGCAAGGAGTTCGCCTTCGAGAAATGGCCCGACTTCGACCAGGAGCTGTTTGATATGATCTATAATGACGACTCACAGGAACGTGAGTTCACCCATCACATCTACGGCTACGATGCCGACATGAAGGCCGTGAACACGGCACGTATGAATGTGGCCGCCGCCGGCCTGTCGCGGGATGTGACCATCGCCCAGCAGGACTTCAAGGACTTCACGCAGCCGGAGGGGAAGAGCATCATCGTGATGAATCCTCCTTATGGAGAGCGTATCTCCACACCTAACCTGCTGGCTACCTACAAGATGATCGGCGAACGGCTGAAACACCAGTTCATGGGCAATGAGGCATGGATCCTGTCTTATCGTGAGGAGTGCTTCCGGCAGATCGGCCTGAAACCCAGCATCAAGATTCCGGTCTACAACGGCTCTCTGGAGTGTGAGTTCCGTCGCTATCAGATGTTTGACGGCAAGATGAGCAGCTTCCGCCACGAGGGTGGGGTCGTGAAGACCGAAGAAGAGAAAAAGGAGATGGCGCAGAAGCACCGCTTCAGGAAAGAACGTGATTTCAAGAAGCGGCTCGAAGAGAACGAGGAGAATGCCGAAGCTGACATACGGTCGTTTACGTTCCATAGCCTGGAACATAACAAGTTCGGCGGTGGGAAGTTCCGTGACAGCCATGAACGCCGCCCCCGTTTCGACCGTGATGACGACAGCCGCAGACGCTCCTTCAAGCGCATTGACGACCGCAAACGCTCCTTCAGGCGTGACGACGACCGTAAGTTCGGCGGCAGACGATTTGATAAATCTAACAAGCGCGGAGGATTCCGTGGTAAAAACACATACAGACATGAAGATTAAATCATTTATCGGTCTCGTGGGGCTTTGTGCTCTCACGGGGCTTTTCTGTCCTACTGAGAGTATGGCACAAAAGCTGTTTACACTGGAGGATCTGAACTTCGGTGGCACGAATTTCTACAACATGCGCCCTGAAGCGCGCTATCTTACGTGGTGGGGCGGGAAACCGGTACGGCAGGACCTGAACTGCTGTTCGCTGGTCGATCCTGTGAGCGGCAAGGAGAAACTGCTCTTTTCGCTGGACGAACTGAACAGGTGGGCAGGACTGAAGGAGGCTGGTGAGGTCGTCCGCCATCTCTATGGGGCGGAGTTCCCTTATGCTGACCGTCCGGTGGTCTTGGTGCAGAACGGCCATGAGGACCTGTATGTGAACTTCAGGGAACACCGGCTGGAACAGCGTCTGGAGCGGCCGGCCGGCCTGCAGGCACGGCAGTGGAACAGCCGGTCCGGAGCAACGGCATTCGTTGCTGACAATCAACTCTACGTGACCGATGCCAAAGGGTCGAAGCACCAGTTGACGACGGACGGTTCACGTAATATCGTTTATGGGCAAAGCGTACACAGGGACGAGTTCGGCATCGATGGCGGGCTTTATTGGAGTCCGAAGGGGAACCGGCTGGCCTTCTATCGCATGGACCAGAGCGGGGTGGCGGACTATCCGCTCGTAGACATCCCGGAACTGGACTGGACACCGGAGAAGGGGGAGTCGCGTGCCGCCAAGGCTGCTCCCATCAAGTATCCGATGGCCGGGGAGACGTCCCACAAGGTCACAGTCGGCGTGTACGACCTGACTTCCGGGAAGACGGTTTACCTTCAGGCAGGCGATCCGACCGACCGTTATTTCACCAACATCGCATGGAGTCCGGACGAAAAGACGGTTTATATGTTTGAACTCAACCGTGACCAGAACGATTGCCGGCTGGTTTCATACGATGCGGCGACGGGTGCGAAGCTGAAGGAACTCTATCGGGAGACGGATGCGAAGTACGTTGAACCTTGCCATCCTGTCCGGTTCCTGCCGTGGAATGACAATGAGTTCGTGATGCAGAGCCAGAAGGACGGGTATAATCATCTCTATCTTTTCGATAAAGAGGGGCGTCTGATCAGACAGCTTACAAGTGGCAAGTGGGTGGTCCTGGATGTGCTGGGATTCAATGCAAAACAGAAAAGCATCGTCTATGTGTCCAACGAGTGCAGCCCTATCCAGCGCAATGTATGGCTCGTCAACGTGGCGACAGGGAAGCGGACACTGCTCGACAACGGCCGTGGATACCACTACCCGAAGTTGAGTGAAGACGGCAGCGTGCTCATAGACAGTTACAGCGAACCGGACGTGCCCCGTAAGTATGAACTGGTCACGCTGAAGGGAAAGCCGCAGCGGCATGGGTATTTCACGTCCGCCAATCCATGGAAAGCGTATGACGTTCCCGAGTTTACGTGCGGAACCGTCAAGGCGGCTGACGGGAAGACAGACCTCTATTGGCGCATGGTGAAGCCTGTCGGCTTCGATCCGAGCAGGAAATACCCGACGGTCATCTATGTATATGGCGGCCCCCATGCCCATAACGTTGAGGCCTCCTGGAACTGGGGATCACGTGGCTGGGAGACTTATATGGCACAGAAAGGATACCTGCTCTTCATCCTTGACAACCGTGGAAGCGAACACCGTGGGAAGAAGTTTGAACAGGCTACGTTCCGTCACCTCGGACAGGAGGAAATGAAAGATCAGATGGAGGGTGTGAAGTTCCTGAAGTCTCTCCCATACGTCGATCAGGACCGGATCGGCGTGCATGGGTGGTCGTTCGGAGGATTCATGACGATTTCCCTGATGACCAACTATCCTGATGTCTTCAAGGTGGCAGTTGCCGGCGGACCTGTCATCGACTGGAAATGGTACGAGGTGATGTATGGAGAACGATATATGGATACCCCCCAGGCGAATCCTGAAGGCTATGCCCAGACCTCACTTCTCCAGAAGGCGAAAGACCTCAAAGGCAAGCTCCAGATCATCATCGGTCTGAACGATCCGGTGGTCGTTCCGCAGCATGCGTATTCTTTCCTGAAGGCCTGCATCGCTGCCGGCACGCAGCCGGACTTCTTCGTTTATCCGGGCGAACCTCATAATATGCGTGGACACCAGAGCGTTCATCTGCATGAACGCATCACGCAGTATTTCGAGGATTACCTTAAATAACAGACGGGAATCTCTCTGCCCCTCTTCCGGAAGGAGGGGGAGCAGAGCTGCATGGAGGATGAAAGAACCGGTTGTAGACGGCCGGTGCCGGACATCATCCGCCGTAACAACAGTCAACATCGCATCCGCTTCCTCCTCGCAGCAAGCCGGATGGAATGAATCAGATAGTCATTATTTATGAACATTTTACTTTTAGGTAGCGGCGGCCGCGAGCACGCCCTGGCATGGAAGATCGCACAGAGTGCGAAGTGTAGTAAGCTCTTCATCGCACCCGGCAATGCCGGTACGGGGGCTGTCGGTGAGAATGTGGCGATCAGTGCAGACGATTTCGGCAGGCTCAAGGACTTCGCCGTGGAAAGAAAGGTGGACATGGTCGTCGTGGGGCCTGAGGATCCTTTGGTGAAGGGCATCTATGATGCCTTCAAGGACGATGTGCGTACAGCCCGTATCCCGGTCATCGGTCCGTCCAAGGCGGGAGCCGTGCTGGAAGGATCCAAGGACTTCGCCAAGGCATTCATGAAACGTCACCGCATCCCTACCGCCGCCTATCAGACTTTCGACGGGACGACCCTTGAGGAGGGGATGAAATTCCTCGAGACGCTCCATGCTCCTTATGTGTTGAAAGCCGACGGACTGGCTGCCGGAAAGGGCGTGCTTATAGTCCCGACGCTCGAAGAGGCCCGGAAAGAACTGCGCGAGATGCTCGGCGGGATGTTCGGGAATGCCTCGGCGAAGGTCGTCATCGAGGAGTTTCTCTCGGGCATAGAATGTTCCGTCTTCGTCCTCACGGATGGTACGCATTATCAGATATTGCCTGAAGCGAAGGACTACAAGCGTATCGGGGAACATGATACGGGGCTGAATACAGGAGGGATGGGGAGTGTGTCTCCTGTTCCTTTCGCCACTGCCGAGTGGATGAAGAAGGTGGAAGAACGCATTATCCGCCCTACCGTGGAGGGACTGAAGTCCGAGCATATCGACTATAAGGGATTCATCTTCTTCGGTCTGATCAATGTCGATGGCGACCCGATGGTCATCGAATACAATTGCAGGATGGGCGACCCGGAGACGGAAAGCGTCATGTTGAGGCTGGAAAGCGACCTTGTCGACCTGTTTGAAGGGGTCGCTGAAGGCGATCTCGACAAGCGGACGGTTGTGTTCGATCCGCGGTCCGCGGTCTGCGTCATGCTTGTGAGCGGCGGCTATCCTGAAGCATACGTAAAGGGTTATCCCGTTTCCGGACTAGACAGAATAAAGGATTCGGTCGTTTTCCACAGCGGGACGGCACTGAAAGACGGGAAGGTCGTCACCGCCGGAGGGCGTGTCATTGCGGTCTCCTCTTATGGGGAGAACAAGGAAGAGGCACTCAGAAAGAGTTTCGCCGGAGCGCAGGAGATCGACTTTAAGAACAAATATTTCAGAAGAGACATCGGACAGGATCTGTAGCCCCCCTTGCCTGGCATGCGGCTTTATCCTGCCTGACACCGAACCTCTCCGCCTGTCGATTTCTTCCTCCCGGAGGATATGACGGACACCTTTCATCAACCCGACAATGCAAAAGAAACGTATTCAGAACAAAATAGCTGAAAGCCGCTGGACGCAAGTATATGTCGTCTCAGCGGCTGCTCTTGTATGGATTATCGCAGGTCTGCATCATCCGGCGGTGATCGTACCGGGAATCTGCCTCTTGCTGTCTACCTATCTTATGATGGAACTGAACAACGGCAATGCGCTCATCCGCATCTACAGTCGGATGGTCTCCTGTTCGTTTCTCGTGTTCGCCACAATGGCGGGGTTCATGTTTCCGTCTGTCCGGGCAGCAATCGTCATGCTCGGGACGGTAGGTTATTACACCCTGTCTTTCCGCTGTTACCAGGATGCCCATGCACCTGGATGGACTTTCTATGCTTACTTTTGCATCGGCATGGCAAGCATCGCATGGGTACAGATTCTTTTCTTCCTGCCCATATTCTGGATAATCATGCGCACGAATCTTCTTGCATTGAGCATCCGCAACTTCTGTGCCTCTATCCTCGGGCTCCTGCTTCCTTACTGGTTTCTTTCAGGTTATCTGGCGGCCAAGGGAGATCTTTCAGTGCTTGTAAATCATTTTGCACAGCTTGCGGTGTTTCATGAGCCGTTCCGTCTCACCAGCCTGAGCGTAAGTGAGTTGGTCGTGATTTCGTTTGTACTGTTATGTGCGCTGATCGGTATTGTCCATTTCCTGAATCAGAAACGGAACGACAACATACGTACCCGTCTGTTCTATCAGATTTTCATTACGGTCGACCTTTCCGCTGCCGTATTCCTGTTGCTTCAGCCCCGGCATTATGAAGCATTGCTGAGCATGTTGATGGTAACGACAGCACCGCTGATCGCACATTTCTTCGCACTGACGCGTACGCGGCTGACCAACTGGATGTTTGTCTTCCTTTCTTGTTCCGCCGTCATCATCATGTTGATCAATCTATGGACTTTCTCACACACTTCCTTCTAGATTACGGTTACTGGGGGATGCTGCTGTCGGCATTTCTTGCCGGGAGCTTCTTCCCTTTCAGCAGTGAAGCAGTCATGCTCGGCCTCCTTGCCGCAGGACTTGACCCTGTCTTACTGCTTGTCTACGGCAGTATCGGCAACGTGATGGGGGGAATGTTCAACTACGGGCTGGGCAGACTGGGCAAGCTGGAGTGTCTTGAACGCTATTTCCATGTGAAGAAGGCCTCTATCGACAGAGCCTACCGGTTCATGGGCGGGCATGGCGCATGGATGGGTTTCTTTGCTTTTCTTCCGATACTGGGCAGTGCGATCACCATCGTGCTGGGGCTTACACGTGCCAACCTCCCGCTGTCTGTTCTCAGTATCACAATAGGAAAGGTGATGCGTTATGCCGTTCTCATCTGGGGGGCAGACTTCTTTCTTTAGGCAGGTTCTGAAAGGTACTTCTGGTGGTTTTCGGTCTTTTCAGCCGTGCGAGCCTGTCTTTCTTGGGAGAGCATGGATCCTCCTCCGACACAAAGATCTTTTCATTTTAATACGTTGGAAATACAGATAAGATTTTGAAAAACCATTACACAATTTCAGACAAATCTTCTGCAAATATAAAAGAAACGTGCAAAAAGCAGGTTCGTAAACATCCGTAAATCAACAGGTTATCAAGTCGTTCGTAAAAGGTGCCTGATTGGACTTCAAAAGGGCGTTGGTAACACGCCAAGAGAGCACCTGTTGCAAGTCAATCAGGCCTCTTTCAGAAGCCAGAAGGGCATGTGCCAGCTTGGGTTGCATGAAAACAGTTTACAGACACCGATGATGTGGGAACAGGTTGGTTGTGGTAGACGGAAAGACATGCTGATGGACAGGCATCGTATCAATTCGCCTTTTCTGCTTTTTATCCTGTAGTTTATCGTCCTTTGCAAGGCATCTAATTCTGGATAGCCATACCCCGCAAGTGCATAAGCCTTTATTCTTATTCCAATCTATGCATCTAACGGGAAGAACCGGAATTTCTGCCTTAAAGGAAAACTGCGCATGGAAGGCTGTGCCGTTTGTTTTTTTTCCGTAAGCTGTATGCCGGCATCTGTCCCGATGTCCCCGGATTGTTTTTCTTTATTCGGAAAGTCTTTCAAGTAGTGTTTTGCATGCAGTGCGCTCAACGCCTGCCGGCGTGGGAAGTAACGCCCGCCGCAATACAGCCAGGCTGCGTTCTCCGCATGCTCTGTCCTGTACCGGTCTGTGCACCGTTTCCCGTCTTCGTTCCTGTCAGGGAGCCCCGGTAGGCTTTCAACCCGGCCCATAATCTGTCTGCAATCTGTTTGGAACAGTGACAGTTCTTTTTTTCAGTCAATTGCCATGAGATTAAAAAAAATTATGTACATTTGCAGCTTGTTCGATATTAATACCTTTTTTATGTAAAAATGCTGTAAATGGGCCACGAGAATCTACATTCATTTGTTCAGGCGAAGCATACTTTAAATGAGGAAGGAATGGAGGACATTGGCTTTTAGTCATTCACTTTAATCAAAGCGCATATTAATTATACAAACTGATCAATGAAGCATCACCAACATGTTTTCAACACGGTAAGGAGGTTACCTTCTTTCGTGTTTCTGGCAGCGTTTGCCCTGCTGTTGTCGTGGGCTTCTCCTGCTTCCGCACAGGTTGCAGGGAAGAAGTTCTCGATCTCGTTCAAGGACAAGGGCGTTGCACAGATCTTAGATTTTATTGCCACAAAGGGAGATTACAAGATTCATTACTCCGATGATGTGAAGAACGACTCGCTGCTCCTGACCATCTCCTTCGAGGATGTGGACGAGCTGGGGGCTGTGGAAAGCCTGCTGTCGCATACGCCCTTCATACACAATGTGGAAGGGAATGTGATTGACGTGTTCAAGATGAAGAACGCTGCACAGGGAAAGTACACGCTTCACGGAACGGTGAAGGACAAAGACGGACTGGGCGTCCCTTTTGCCATCGTGCAGATAAAGGGGACATTGAAGGGTGTTACGGCCGATATAGACGGAAACTTCTCCATGTCTGTCGAGCAGGAGGAGGGGACCGTCAGCATTTCCAGCGTGGGGTATGAGGCGAAGACGCTGAAGTACCATGCCGGCAAGCCCCTGAACGTCGTCCTGCCTTCGTCAGCCTATGCGATGGGCGAGGTGACGGTGGTGGCGTACGGCAAACGCAACACCCGTGAACAGGTGGGAGCCGTCGCTTCCGTGAAGGTGGAAGACCTCCAGAAAGCCCCGACGGCAAGCATCGAGAACCTGCTGCAGGGACGTATGGCAGGTGTAGACGTGACCAACCTCTCGGGGTCGCCCGGCGGCGGCGGTTCACGCATCACCATCCGCGGCTTCAGCTCGTTGAACCAGCAGGGTGTCAACGACGGAACGCCCCTCTACGTCATCGACGGTGTCCCTGTTTCGGGCAGTGCCACGGAGGCGACCGGCGGCATCAACCCCTTGGCGGGACTGGATCCGTCGAGCATCGAGTCGGTGCAGGTGCTCAAAGATGCGGCATCGGCTTCTCTCTACGGCTCAAGAGCCGGCAACGGTGTCATCCTCATCACCACGAAGAAAGGCAAGTCCGGCCGGACGGAGGTCAGCTTCAACGTGTCGCAGTCGCTCTCCTGGCTGCCGAGCACACCGATGCAGACAATGGGAAAGGGAGAACGTGACATCGCCCTGCTTCTGGCAAAGAGCCAGCGGGGAGCGCACTATGACTATCTTACCGACAAGCTTGTCTATCCTCATTCCTATAAGGACTCTTACGGCTGGGATGCCGACAACGACGGTGCCTACGACTATCTGTGGCGCAACGGAAAGGTGCTGGACCCTGACCGTCGTCTTCCCGGTATTGCACAGGACTCGCTCAACACCTTCTACAACAACCGTACGAACTGGTGGAAGTATGCCTTCCGGGTCGGCAAGGTGACGAAAGCCGATATGCAGCTGGCAGGCGGAACGGACAATATGCGGTATATGGTCAATGCCGGTATCTATGACGAGACAGGCATCATGATCAGTTCCAACTTCCGCCGTTACAGTCTGTTGAGCAACCTCGACTTCAATCTGTCGACGAAGCTGAGCGCCTTCACACGCATCAACCTCACCTATGCCACACAGAATGCCGGCTCGGACGGAGGACGTGTGCAGGGACTGACCTTCGACCCCAAACGCACGTCAACGCTGCTCCCGGGCAAGGGGAGTGTCGCTGAGCAGGCGGCTTTGAGGGAGCTGAAGGATATTGACAAGACCAACTCCAACTATAATGTCCGGTTGAGCGTCGGCCTGAACTATAACATCCTGAAAGGGCTCAAGTTCTCGTCCACCTATTCGCTCGACCATTACTTCACGCGGGTCTATACGTTCACGCCCGATTATCTGAAATATGACATGAAGTCGGAGGTTCAGGCATCCAATATCGCCATGACGAACATCCAGACGGAGAACATCCTCACTTACAACCTCGCCCTTCCGCACGAGCACAAACTCGAGCTGATGGCAGGTATGACCTACAACTACGACCTGCTGCAGAACCTGAACGGTACGGCAAAGGGCGGTCCTACCAATTCCATCAAGTATGCCGGGGAGGGATGGCCCTCGCTGCTGAACGACGGCGGTACGGCGAGAGCCGCGCAGACTTTCCGCACCGACAAGCAGGAACAGGCTCTTGTCAGCTTTCTTGGCCGGGCGGCTTACAGCTATAAGAAGCGTTACATGGCCGAGCTGTCCATCCGTTCGGACGGTTCGAGTGTGTTCGGACGGGATGTGCGCTGGGGTACTTTCCCCTCGGTAGGTCTCGGCTGGGCTTTCAGTGAAGAACGGTTCATGAAGAAGCTGTGGTGGCTGAGCTTCGGCAAGCTGCGTGCCTCATGGGGCAAGTCGGGGCAGAAGTTCCAGGAGCCTTACCTCGCCTTGGGTGTGATGGAGGAAAGCAATGTCTTCAACGGAAAGCTGGGACTGATACCGCAGTCTATGGCGAACAAGAAACTGACGTGGGAGGAGAGCGACCAGTACGACCTCGGTCTCGACCTGCAGCTGCTGGATTACCGGCTGAAACTCAAGCTGGACTATTACTATAAGTATTCCAGCAAGCTGCTGATGCAGTCCTATCTCCCGGGCAATGTCTTCCTTGCAAACAACATGTGGGACAATGCTTCCGCCATCTCCAACGAGGGTATCGAGTTTGAAGCACAGTATGATGTTATCCGCAAGAAGAACTGGAACTGGAGCGTAGGCATGAACCTCTCGCACAACAAGAACATGCTGCGCAAGACCTACAACGGTGAAGACCTCAACGACAAGGTGCTCGGCCGCCCGGTCTACGGCATCTATACGTTCAAGGACGAAGGAATCGTCCAGAAGGAGGAAGACATCCCGATGTACCGCAACGCATCGGGCAAGCTGATACCGCTGTATTTCCAGTCTATCAACAACCCGCTGCGTGTCGGCGGCAGGAAGATCAAGGATCAGAACTATGACGGTGTGATCGACGACAAGGATCTTTACTATGCCGGCAGCACCCTCCCCGCTGTCTACGGCGGTCTGAACAGTCACCTTGCATGGAAGGGGCTGAGCCTCGATGTGCTCTTCAGTTATACGATCGGCCGCAAGGTGATGAACATGTACAAGAACAGCGCCTTCACCTTTACAAAGGACTTCGGGGTCATCATGAACTACTTCCATGCCAGCGACTTCTGGACACCGGAGAACAGAGATGCGAAGTATCCGTCGCTTGAGTTTGCCGACAAGGATTACATAGGACAGTTCGACGGCAATGTCGACTCCAACATCGAGAACATCAGTTTTCTGCGTCTGAAGCAGTTGGTCATTGGCTATCAGCTGCCGAAGAACTGGCTGAAAGGCTCGTTCATCAAGGATGTCAGCCTCTACCTCAGCGGCGAGAACCTGTTCCTGATTACCAACTATTCGGGTGTGGATCCGGAGGTCATCAATCCTTATACCGGCAAGGACGACGGTACGCAGTACCCCTTGAACCGGAAAGTCACATTAGGTCTCAACTTAAAATTCTGACAGCAAATGAAGAAGATTATCTTACTCTCGATATGCGGTTGCCTCCTCTCCTCCTGTAGTCTTGACCTGCAGCCGGAGAACGGGCTTACTTACAGCAATTCGTTCAACAATGAAAAAGAACTGGATGCGACGACCACGTCCATCCAGTACTTCATCAATACGGTTGTCGGCGACAACTACGTTCTTGCGACAGCCGGCATGAAGGCCGACGAGGTGCTGAATGCCAGTCAGCTGCGCGAATGGAACCCGCGGACGGTCATCTCAAGCGAGTATTCATGGAAGAACCTGTACAACATTATCTTTGAGAGCAATCTGCTGCTCGACAACATCGACAAGCCGAAGGATCTGACACCTGACCGCCGGGATTTCCATGTGGGTCAGGCGGAGTTCGCTCTCGGACTGTCTTATTTCCTGCTGGCACAGCGTTATGGCGAAGCCATCATCACAGAGAACTCTTCCGAGATCAAGCCTTATCCGTTGTCTTCCAAGACGGAAGTGCTCAATGCGGCCGTCGACCATGCGAAGAAGGCACTCGACCTCCTGCCTACATGGGACAAGCTGAAGGACCTGAACGGCGTGGCGATAACCAACCGGCAGACGGCCTCGAAAGGTACCGCTGCAGCCCTGCTGGCACAGATCTATGCCTGGAAAGGCAGTGTGACGGAGCTTTACAGGCTGCAGGGGAACGCACAGGAAGACTATCGGAATGCGGTTAAGTACGCTACGGAACTGATTGATGGAAAGGCTGGCAGTTACCAGCTGTGTGCTTCTCCGGAGGAACTGTGCAAGTATCTGTCCAATGAGAAGAGCCCCAACCCCGAGGCGATCTTCAGCCTGCTGTTCGACAAGACACGTTCGGAATACGTCGTCTCGCCCAACGAGGTGGCGCAGAACTTCGTGAGCTGGCCTGTACGGGAAGACCATACGCTGGCCGACCTGCCTTCAAACACCACCTACCAGCTCTACAAGTCGACCGTCGACCAGCTCTTCCCCGATGCTGCGGACCGGCGTCCCAAGGCTTTCTTCTACGAGTGGGGGACGCCGCACGAGGTCGACGGACAGGATTATGCCGTCATGTACAAGTTCCGGAAGGCCATCATGGATCCTGACCAGTATTCGCCGAGCGGGAAGAGTTACCGCACGGTAGATGCCGACTATGTGTACTGGAGACTGGCCGATATTTACCTTCTGCGGGCAGAATGTTATCAGAAGCTGGGCGATGCGGCCCATGCCATAACCGACCTGAATATGATCCGGTCGCGGGCGGGCGCACAGCCCTATCCTTCGGTCTATGATACGGAAGGCCTGAAGAAAGCCATCTTCCTCGAGAGGGAGAGGGAGTTCATCGGCGAGAACGATGCACGGTATGCCGACATCATCCGCAATGGTTACGTGAAGGAAGAACTGCAAGGTAAGTTCAAGCTGCTGACCAACCAGAACATTCAGGGCGGCGCACTCTTCCTGCCGCTGCCCAAGGATGCATGGCAGGACAAGGACGGACACGTGATCAACAACAGGCTGCGGCAGAAACCTTACTGGCAGGCTTACAACTGATCCGGCATCCCAAGCTGCATAACAAATATAATTGTCTGAAAAATGAAAAAGATTATCTATATCGCAATGGTGTGCCTGACGGCGGGACTGTTCGCCAGCTGCACCCAATACAATTTCGACGATACCGGACTTGCCAACGGCAAGCACGAGACCACCATGTGGGATTACTTCAAAGGCGACAAGTACAACTGGGAACTCCTGTGCGAAATGACGGAGCGTGCCGGCCTGGTTCCGCTCTTCCAGGGGACAAGCCGGTATGGAAAGGACTTCACGTTCTTCGGCCCTACCAGCCACAGCATCCGCCGTTATCTGTTAGACAACGGCATGGAGACGGTCGCTGACATGCCTGTGGCCGACTGCCGGACGTTTATCCTGAACTGTGTCCTCCCCGGCAGGCGCGTGATGCTTGACGACTTCAAGGAGGGCGTCAAGTCGTCAGACCCTTCCACACCGATCGGAAAGGGAGGCGAGCAGGTGCAGATGGCTTCGGGAAAGCGGCTGTGGATCTACACCTTCCGCGAGGCTTACAACAATGTGCCGGGCAAGGGGCCTCTGCGGATTCATCTTGTCTCGCCTGCGACGACGCAGACCACGGATGTCGCTTCCTGTAACATCGAAACGCTTACAGGGGTCGTCCACTCACTTGATTACAACTTCAAACTAACGGACTTTTAGAACATGAAAAAGATGAAGAAAAGGATCGCCCTGCTCTGCCTGACGGCGCTCACGATAGGTTTCATGGCATCCTGCCGCAGGATGGATGTCGGCTACCTGCGGACGACAGGAGCTTCATTTACCCCCGATTCGATCAACGTTTTCCACAACATCGACCCGACGAGCGACCGTGCCGTCGGCAATCTCCCGTTCGTTTCGACACGTATCCAGGGCGTTGCCGGCACCAATCCCGTCAATTTCGAGCTGGCCGGTGTCAAAGCCGGCAGCCCGGAGCAGGAGCAGCTCTTCCTGAAGCTCTGCCGGGAGGGCGAAATCTCGGTGACGGGCGGTCTGGTCGTTGTCTCGCTGAAAGCGGTGAAACAGCTGCCGAATGGCAGATACCAGCTGTCGTTCAGGGTGTATAACGAAGATCATGAGGCCGTTCTGGAGAATGTCTTCAAGGTTGTCGTGACCGACGACGAACTGCCTTTGGACTGACGCTGAAGACAGTCGGAGGACAGGCCGGCGGCTGGGACTGCTGTTCTCGACCGGTTGGGAACAGTGCTCCCAGCGGCTGGGAACATCGTTCCCGACGGCCGGGAATGTGAATCCCGGCGGCAGGCCGGTCTGCTCCAGCCGACAGGATCCGGAACGATCAGAAACAAAAAGATTATAAACCATTTTAATCAGATTGATTATGAAAAGAAGTAGATATGTCCTGTTGCTTGCAGCCTTTCTCCTGCTGGCAGTACAGGGACGTGCACAACAGGGTGCGACATCCGATGCTGCAAACGGAATCGCTTTCTTTAAGGGTACATTCGGAGAGGCACTTGCAAAGGCGAAGCAGGAGAACAAACCGCTCTTTGTAGACTTCTACGCCGTGTGGTGCGTGCCGTGCAAGAAGATGGCCAAGACCGTCTTTACGCAGGAGGAAGTCGGGAAGTATTTCAATGAACATTTCATCAGCCTGCAGTTGGATGCCGAGAAAGGCGAGAATGTCGAGATTGCCAGAAATTATAAGGTGGCAGCTTATCCGACGGTAGCCTTCATTGCACCTGACGGCAAGGCCCTGTCGGTAAATACGGGTGCTATGGACAAGGACGAACTCATGGAAGCGGCGAAGATCGTCGCAGGCGAGCGGGTCAGCTTTGAAGAACTGTACAACAAGTACAAGGCCGACAACAGCGACCTTGACGTACAGCAGCAGCTCCTCCTGAAGGCTCCTTCTTTCCTGCAGGCGCAGGAGGGAATGGAGGCCGACAAATGGGTGACCCGTCTGCAGAAGCTCTATAAGAACTACATTGCGGCCAAAGCACCGTTGAAGCTCATCAACGAGAACGACTACAAGATCATTCTGACGCTTGAGGGCGACGAGGACAAGGAGCACAAGCAGTATGTGATAGACCTCATCAACGACCATCTCGACGACTGGACAAAGGCTGTCGGAAAGGCACCTTCCTATTACATCGTCGAAGCCAACGATCTCCTTGCGGAAGACCTGGCAAAGGACGGGAATGCAAAGTATAAAGAGTATGTGGAGAAGGTGAAGAGCCAGTATGCAAAGGCATACGGGGTCGTCGGGCTGAAGGGCATCACTCCCTACGAGAAATCCAGACTCTATTTCGACGCCCTCTACAATCTGTACAAGAACAAGGACGTGGACGGCTATGTGAAGGCGATGCAGATCTATTTCGGCAAGATGGAGGGGAACCTTCGGTCGGCGGATTATGGCAAGGCGGCGCAGAATCTCTATATGGCGGCCGGCAAGAGTCTGAAGAGCAAGGATCATGAGGTGGCCATCCAGTGGGCTGAAAAGGCTCTGGCACAGGAAGACGCTGTCATGGACCGTGTGAACTACATGGTGATGATCGGCGATTCCTACCGTGAACTGAAAAACTATGCCAAGGCACGTGAGTTCTACAACCAGGCTTTTGCCGAGACGCTCCGGCTGGAGAATATGGAGATGCCGCAGGCGATGCTGCAGGGAGCCATCAAGCAGAAGCTCTCCACACTCGAACTCCTTGAAAAGTAAATGACGATGATGTTCAAGAATCTCATTCAACGCCTCACGGGCATGGCGCAGGCACTGCTCGTGGGCTTCCTGCTTTTGTCCTCCGGTACGGCCTGTGCGCAGATGCGGGGTCTGCGGACGGGGAAGCTGCCGAACGGGCTCACCTATTATATATACAACGACGGCTCGGCCTCGGGTGAAGCGCAGTATTACCTCTATCAGAATGTGGGCGCCATCCTGGAGACGGACGGGGAACTGGGGCTGGCACACGTGCTGGAGCACCTGGCGTTCAATACCACCGACCACTTCCCCGGTGGTGTGATGAACTTCCTCCGCAGCCACGACCTCAACGACTTTGAGGCGTTCACCGGTGTCGACGATACCCGGTATGCCGTACACAATGTGCCGGCGGGGGATGCGAAGCTCAATGAAGATGTGCTCTGGGTGCTCCGTGACTGGTGTCATGGCATCAGGATGCTGCCGAAGGACATAGAGAAGGAACGGGGCATCATCCTCGAAGAATGGCGTCATCGGGCGGGGGTGGACCGCCGGCTGACAGATGCCATTGCGCCTGTCGTCTATAATCATTCAGGATATGCGACGCATAATGTCATCGGCTCGCGGAAGCTGTTGGAATCGTTCCAGCAAAAGCAGGTAAGGCAGTTCTATGACAAGTGGTACCGTCCGGACAAGCAGTTTGTCGCCGTCATCGGCGATGTCGATCCCGACCGGGTGGAGCAGCGCGTCCAGGCTGTCTTCAAGACGCTTCCTGCAAGGCAGACACCTCCGGTGAGTCCGCAGGCAAGGCAGATTCCCGACAACGCCACGCCGTTGTATATGCGTTTTGTCGATCCGGAGAACAAGAGCGCATCATTCGGACTTTACCAGCGTTATGCGGTGACAGGCGATGCTCCCGAGGACGACCGTGTGCGGCAGTTCCTCTTCACGCAGTTTTTCAATCTGCTTGCTCCCAGGCGTTTTGCCCTGTTGAAGAATGCCGGCAAGGAACGGTATATTGCCGCCGAAGTGAGTCTTTCGTCTCTGGTAAGAGGCTATTCTCAGATGGCGTGGGACATGGTGCCGTACCGGGGCAGTGAGCAGGAAGCGTTGCACCAGCTGCTGGCGGTACGTGAGTCGCTGCGTGACAAAGGATTTACGGCGGCCGAGTTCAATGAGGAGAAAGAACGGATGTACGACGGAATGAAAGGCGTGTTGGGCGAGAAGGGACTGGGCACACCCGACAATGCCCTGATGCTCTTCCGCCAGAACTTCCTCTACGGTATTCCCGTACAGGACTTCCGCACACAGATCAGCCGCAACATAGAGACACTGGTCGAACTGGAGGCGGAGGACATGAACGCATGGATGAAATCCCTGCTCAACGACGACAACCTTGCTTTCGTCACCTATTCCAAGACACCGGACGGGATGAATATCACGGAGGCCGACTTCAGGGAGGCTTTGAATGCAAAGGGATCGTATGGCGGTCTGATACATATCGACAGCGTGAAGCCGGTCAGGCAGCTTGTCGATTTCAATCTGACACCGGGGAGGATCGTTGCGGAGAAGCCGTTGAACCGCCTGCAGGCAAAGGAATGGACGCTCTCTAACGGGGCAAGGGTGCTGTACAAGCACGTGCCGGAGCTGCAGGGCAGGTTCTTCTTCGTCGGTTCTGCGGAAGGCGGGAAGTCGATCGTTCCGGCAAAGGAACTTGCTGATTACACGGCCATGCGCTCGCTTCTGATGCAGTCGGGAGTGTACAACTATGACCGCAACCAGCTGGCGCAGTGGCTGCAGGGGAAGAACATCGATCTCTCGCTCTCCTTGGAGGATTACAGCGACGGGGTAGGGGGCAACGCTCCTGCCGGCAACGCCGACGACTTCTTCGGTTATCTGTATCTGGTCCTGTCGCGCCAGAACTTCTCGAAACCGGTCTTTGACAAGTATGTCCAGCGCAGCCTTTATGTCTACGAGAACCGTGCGAAGAGCGGTATGGAGGCCGTCCAGGATTCTATCCGGCAACTGCTTTATCCGGTCAGTGCGATGAACCCGCGTCAGGATGAGGCTTTCTTCAAGTCCGTCCGGTATGACAGGCTGCAGGAGCAGTTCCAGAAGCATCTGGGCGATGCTTCCCGTTTCACATACTGCCTGATCGGCGACCTGCCGGAGGCGAAGGCAAAGGACTTGGTACTGCGTTACATCGGTTCGCTCAAGGGAGGGGGCAAGCCTGTGAAGACGGAGGCGAAGCCCATGGACTTCTCATCCGCCGCACCTGTCATCAGGCATACGTTCGTTGCCGAGACCGAAGGAGACATGGCGGAGATTGAGATTTCGTTTGTCAATAAGCTGAAGCTGTCCGACCGCGAGCAGGCCGCCATGGAGGTGATGCGTGCCCTGCTGGAACGCCGCTGTTTTGACGTTCTGCGTGAGAAAGAGCACCTGACTTATACCGTAGGTGTCCGCGCTGACTACACTCCCCGTCCTGAAGCGAACGAGCATCTCAGCATCCACCTCTCTACGGCAAGGGAGCATGTGGACAGGGTGCTCACGCTGATTCATCAGCTTCTTGACGACATCAAGGCGCAGCGTTTTACTGCTGACGACTTCAAGGCAGCCATGGTGCCTCTTGCCATCCGGGAGGAGGAACCGGAGTCTCCCCAAGGTGAAAACAGACTGTCGGAGTGGATGGGACTGCTCAATGTCTATGCCGAGACCGGAAAGGAGCTTTCGCCGGATGACGAAGCCGTCGCCACACCTGTATTCAGTACGCTTACGCCGCAGGAAATTGCCGGCGTAGCCATGAAGGTCACGACCGGTGCCAGACAACGTGAAATCATTGTCAGGCCGGCCGTACAAGAAGGAAAACGTACGTTCGAATAGGCAGACTGGCATCCGGATGATGCAATGAAGAGAGGCTGTATCAAGCATGTGGAATGTCTTGATACAGCCTCTTTGCCGTTTCGTATGGATAAGTGCGGTGAAGGGGAGGACGGAAGATGTGGAGAAGGACAGAACACCAGCACGATGCGGTCCTTGCCGTTGCGGGGCGGGATTGCGAGGTTTTTATCGGTCATGATGTTCCCCGGACACGGTGTGGAATTGGAATGTCGGACGGTGATGCCTGTTGTCGGCATCGTCATTCCAGCCTCATTCTGCCGCCTGTCGGCTTGCACCCGGCTGCTCTGTTGGAAGGAGAGCAGTCCGTCAGGAGTGTTTTTCAGGTCTCTCCTTGTGCTTCTGAGGAGAATCAGGTCTGACCAGTTCTCTGTTCAGATGGGTGACGACAATCTGCCGTGCATCTCTGTCGAAAGCGACTTTGTAGAGACCGCCGGTCTTGTCTCTTCGTTCGTACGTGTATGAGTTCCTGCCGATGTTCCAACAGGTATCGTGCTGTGCGGCAAGGCCGACGGCTTCGTAAAAATGCTTGCCGGGAATCGTGTCAAGCAGCAGGACGGCTGTGTAGTTCCCGCTTGCAACGGTTTCTTCATCGGCCGCCAGACTGACCGAATCCGGGACGAAAGGGGTCGCTTTCGACAGTTTGTATTTAGGAAACCGGACAGCGGTGATACGCTGCAGACTGATGTCGGGCTTTCCGCTCTCCGTCTGGGGTTCAAATTCGGAGGCAGCCACGGTGTCGCCGTTGTCGGTTCCCTCGATGGCTCTGCTGTGATGGCAGGAGGCTATCATGGCAGTTACGAGGATGATGCAGAGGATGATGGTCGTTATGATTTTTGACAGATTTCTTTTCTTCTCCATAATCGTTTCTATTGCTTCCGGTAAGTTGCGGGTTTCAGCTTTTTCAGCCGTTTCAGTGCCGTGGGGTTGTCGGGGCAGAGCGTGACGGCTTTCTCGTAGTTGGCTATGGCCGCCTCGGTCATGCCCTCGTGTTCGCATTCCTTTCCCATCATGACATATTCCACAGACAGTTTTTTGAGATATGCTTTCTGTTCCTCCATCTGCTCTTTCAAGCGGCCGTTCTCGTCGCGCAGCCGGTTGATGACATCCAGTTTCCGCCGTATGAGGCGTTTCGCCGCAGGACGTTCTATGTCGTACCGGCTGTGGATGGCGAGGAAGAAATTGTGCAGGAAGGCATCGAAGTCCCCCTTGTCGAATGCTTTTGCGGCATCGGAGTATTCCTTGTCCGCCTTGCTCTGCCTGAGCGCTGCCGATATGATGTTGTGGTCGTTGTAGTGTCTGGCAAACTGTACCACCTCGCTCCTGACGAACACCTCGTTGCGGCGGAGCGGCTCTTTGAGGGTGATGCCTTCCAGACTTGTACAGCGTGAGAGGGCGACATAGGCCTGTCCGCCGGCGAAGACACCGCCCGTGAAGTCGATGTTGACATTCCGGAAGGTCAGCCCCTGACTCTTATGCACCGTGATGGCCCATGCCAGCTTGATGGGGAACTGCACGTAGGTGCCGATCTGCTCCTCCACGATCTTCTGTTCGGTTTCATTGAAATGGTAGCGTACGTTCTCCCACATCTCCCGCTGTACCTGCAGGTCGTCGCCGTCTTCTGTGTGTATGTAGAGCAGGCCGGCCTCTTCGTCAATGCCGATGACGAGTCCCAGCGTGCCGTTTACCCACTGCTTCTCCGTATCGTTCTTGATGAACATGACGTGTGCGCCTGCCTTGAGGTTGAGCTCGACGGGCGTGGGAAGACTGCTCTCCGGAAATTCTCCTTTGACTTCACCGAGGAACGTCACGGGGTCACCTTTGAGGCTCTCCAGTCCCTGGTTGTTGATCCAGTCTACCGTGTCCCGCCGGGTAGACAGGGTGATGGTGAAGGTTTCTTCTGCCTTTTCTATCTGTGTCCCGACACGGGTGTTGATGTATCTGATTTCTTTCTCGGAGACCTGGTTGGTACGGATATGGTCGAGGATGGAAATGAAGGAGGGGTCGCTCTGCCGGTAGACTTTATTCAGTTCGATACTTACCAGCGGGTAGTCCTGGAAGACTTTGGCATCGAAGAAGTAGCTGCTGGCATAATAAGGCTGCAGGAGCTGGCGGTCTTCCTCCTTGAGGACAGGTTCCAGCTGGTAGATGTCGCCCACCAGCAGAAGCTGTTTTCCACCGAACGGTTCACGCATGTTGCGGTTGTAAACACGGAGTACTTTGTCGATGAAGTCGATGATGTCGGATCTGACCATGCTGATTTCGTCGATGATAATCAGTTCCACTTCGCGCAACAGCTTGCATTTGTCACTGTTGTATTTCAGCGTGCTGCGGAGGTTGCGTCTCGTGTATCGTTTGTCGGTGGGGACAAGCGGATAGAGCGGGAGTTTGAAGAAGCTGTGCAGTGTGCTGCCGCCGGCATTGATGGCGGCAATGCCGGTCGGTGCGAGGATAACGTGTTTTTTCTTTGTGGTCGCAGCTATATACCGTAGAAACGTAGACTTCCCTGTTCCAGCCTTGCCGGTCAGGAACAGGGAATTGTTTGTGAACTGGATGATCTGGAGCGCCTTCTGTAACTCCGGGTTATCCAGGTCTATCGCCTTTGCATCTATGGCTTGGTTCTTCTGAGACATTGTACTTTGACGGGGTTATATCTCCATGTCTTCGCTGTGTGGCCGCTTTGCCTTCTTGATGATCTGTTGTGTCTCGTTGCCGTTGTTGCCGTGCCGTTCGGGTGCAGGTTGCGGGGCGGTCTCCAGTTCGAAGCCTCCTTCCTCGTTTCCTTCAGCCCCCTCTTCGAGGACTTCTTCCCCTTGTTCCTGATGATGGTGGCGGGCCGACGATGCGCCGCGCAGCGAATCGGGCAGCTGACGGCGGACAACCACCGGCTGGCAATTGTACATGGTCGGGTCTATGTCCTCGTCGGGATCCAACTGCCATTTGGCATGATACTTCTGGAAAGCCTTGTCGCGCATGAGGCTGTAGATGAACTCTCCACAGACAGGCAGTGCGGTCTTCGAACCCTGTCCTAATGCTCCTGTACGGAAGTGGATGGAACGGTACTCGCCACCGACCCATGCACCGACGACGAGGTTGGGGCTTACGGCCATGAACCAGGCGTCAGAATGGTTGTTGGACGTACCGGTCTTGCCTCCCCAGTCGGTGTCGTTGAAGATGAAGTGGCGCAGAGCCTGACTGGTTCCGCCGGCTTCATTCACACCGCCCTTCAGCATCTCCTGCATGAGGAAAGCCGTACGGTAAGGAAGGGCTTTCTCATGGTCTTTCGGTGCGACGTAGACCTCATTTCCGTCTTTGTCGAGGATGCGTGTGACGACGACCGGGACATGATGTTCTCCGTCATTGGCCACGGTACCGTAGGCATTGACCATCTCCAGCAGGTTCACGTCACTGGATCCGAGAGCCAGTGAAGGCTCGTCGTCCAGCGGACTCTTGATGCCCATGTCCTGAGCAGTACGGATAATGTTCTTGATGCCCATCTCCTGACCGAGCCGTACTGCCACGGAGTTGATGCTGCGCCCGAAGGCACTCTTCAGCGTGAGGGAGTCGTTGGAGAATCGTCCGTTGGCATTGTGTGGTGTCCAGGTCTTCATCTGTCCTGTCTTCTTGTCGAGTACCTGCATGCTGATGTACTCATCACGGCGTTTGTCACAAGGTGTAAGTCCCTGGTTGAAGGCCTCTGAGTAGACGAAAAGCTTGAAGGTAGAACCCGGTTGTCGCTCGGCCACGACCTTGTCATACTTCCACGTCTTGAAGTCGATGTCACCCACCCAGGCCCGCACGGCACCTGACAGTGGCTCCATGGCCACCATCGCACAGTGCATGAACTTCACCATGTAACGGATGGAGTCCATGGAAGACATCTCCTTTTCAATCTGTCCTTTCGCATAGTCGAAGAGCCTTACCTTGTGGGGCTTGTTGAGATAATAAAGCACGCTGTCAGGCTGGCTGGGGTATTTCTGCACCAGTTTCTTATAGAACGGCTGGCGTTCCGCGATCCCTTCGATGAAGCCCGGTATCTCATCTCCCTTTGCATCTCGCCATGGCTGCATGCCGCGCCAGTGGTTGTCGAATTGCTGCTGTACCTTCTCCATCTGCTTTGAGACAGCCTGCTCGGCATACTTCTGCATACGTGTGTCGATGGTGGTGTAAATTCTCAGTCCGCTGCTGTAAAGGTCGTAGCCGTTGTCCTTCATCCAGTTCTTGAGATAGTCGGCGACATACTCGCGGAAGTACTGTGCCTGTCCCTCATAGTTCTCTTCGACATGTATATCCAGCTTCAGCGGCTGCCGAGAGTATTCGTCATACTCGTTCCGGGGAAGTGCATTATGCGTCACCATATTGTATAATACGGTGTTGCGGCGGCGTATGGAGTTCTTGGCATGGGTAATCGGATTGTAGTAGGTGGTCGCTTTCAGCATGCCCACGAGTGTCGCGGCCTGGTCGACCGACATCTTTGCAGGAGTGGTGTTGAAGTAGGTCTTGGCCGCGGTCTTCACTCCGTAGGAGTTGTTTCCGAAGTCGACGGTGTTGGCATACATCGTCAGAATCTCCTTCTTGGAGTAGATCATCTCCAGCTTTACGGCAATGATCCATTCCTTGCTTTTCATGATGAGCATGCGGAGACCCGGCACATGTCCGAGCAGTCCGGCAGAATACTGCGTACGGACACGGAACATATTCTTGGCCAGCTGCTGCGTGATGGTCGACGCACCACGTCCGTCGCCGCGGGTCACTGCATCCTTGATTGCTCCTCCGATGCCCATGAAGTCGATGCCGTGATGACTGTAGAAGCGTTCATCCTCTGTACTGATGAGCGCCTTCCAGAAGGCCGGAGTCACTTCTTCATACTTTACCGGTGTACGGTTCTCCTTGTAGAATCTGCCGATAAGTACCGAATCGGCACTGTATATTTCAGATGCTGCGTAGGTCGGCGGCGTCTTTATTTCCACGAAGCCCGGTGACTTCCCGAAGAGCCACAGGAAGTTGATGTCCACCATTCCCAGGTAGAGGAAGATAGCGACAAAGAACGAGACGATGCCTATTGCGCCTTTTGTATACCAGGCACGCCCTTTATAAAGTCTGGCATACCACGGGAAGAAGTGAATGACACCACGGATAATGCTCCTGATGAACTTTGAGAATTTCTTTACCATTGATTGACAATCTTCGCGTTGATAATTTCCTTGTCAGCTTTATAAGGAAGCAGTGCGGCAAGGAAGTCTACTATCTGTCTGCAAAAGTAGTTATTTACTTGTATCTGATAAAGCAGTGTGGATATATTTTAAGATTTCTTCAACGTTGTCGGGTTCGAACCACCGGAGCCCCGCATCCTTTTTATACCATGTAAGCTGTTTGCGGGCATACCGTCGTGTATTGCTCTGTATTTTGAAGATGGCTTCATCGAGCGTTGTCAGCCCGTCGAGGTACTCGAACAGTTCCTTATATCCCACGGTGTTGAGCGAATTGAGTGCCCGCTTTGGATAGACGCGCAGCGCTTCCTCGATCATTCCTCCGTCGATCATCTGTATGACACGGCGGTTGATGCGGTCGTACAGTTCTTCCCGGTTGCGGTTCAGTCCTATCTTGAGGATGTTGAATGGGCGTTCTTTGCTGGTGTCAGAACGAAAGGAGGTGTAGGTCTTTCCTGTCTGTATGCAGATTTCAAGGGCATGGATGACACGGCGTGGATTGTTCCGGTCGACGGTCTCCCAGTGTTCGGGATCCAGTTCTTTCAACAGTCCGCACATCTTCGCAAGTCCTTCCCTCTCCAGCCTCCTTTTCATTTCCATGCGTGTCTCCGGCAGAATGGTCGGTATGTCGTCGATTCCTTTGCAGACTGCGTCGATATACATCATCGATCCGCCGGACAGGAGTGCAACAGAGGAGGGCATGCTGCGGACCAGCTTCAGCACCTCCTGTTCGTACAGGCTTGCCGAGTAATAATCCTCCAGATGTCGGCTTCCCACGAAGTAGTGCCGCACTCTCCGTTGCTGTTCGGCGGTCGGAGCGGCTGTGCCGATCGGTATCTCGGAGAATATCTGACGTGAATCGGCATTGATGACCGGTACATTGAAGTGTTCGGCGATACGCAGTGTCGCTTCGGTCTTGCCTACTCCTGTAGGGCCTGTGATGACGATGAGTGTTTTGTCTTTCAAGATGATGGGCCTCCTCGGAATCCATCGGAGGGTGCGTAGGCGGTGATAAGTTGGGGTAGGCGGTGATAAGCGGGATAGGCGGGGGTAGGCGGTGATAGGGGGAACCCCTTACTTGATGATTCCCCGCTGTGAAGTCTCTGCAAAATCGATGATGTGCTGGATTTCCGGTGTGACCTGCAGCTCATTCTTGATCTTCGCAATGTTCTCCGCACGTGTGCCGGTCCCGTAGAGGATGCGGTAGGTGTTGTGTATCAGTTCGATCAGTTCATTGGAGAATCCCCGCCGGCGCAGTCCGATGAGGTTGATGCCCATGTAGCGTGCAGGCTCCTTGCCTACGATGATGTACGGAGGAATGTCCATGGAGAACCGGCAGCCCCCCTGTATCATCACATATCCGCCGATGCGGCAGAACTGGTGACAGAGGATATTGGCCGAGATGATGGCATTGTCCTCCACGATGACTTCACCGGCGAACTTCGTCGAGTTGCCGATGATTTCGCCCGAACCGATGATGCAGTCGTGCGCAATGTGTACGCACTCCATCAGCAGATTGTTGCTGCCCACCTTGGTCGTACCCTTCGATGCCGTACCGCGCGAGATGGTGACATTCTCCCGGATGGAGTTGTTGTCTCCCACCTCACAGATCGTTTCTTCCCCCCGGAATTTCAGATCCTGCGGTTTTGTCGATATGCTCGCTCCGGGGAAAATCTCGTTGTTGCTGCCCAGCCGTGCACCGTAGTTGATCGTCACGCTGTTCTGGAACACATTGTTGTCGCCGATGACGGTGTTCCTGTCAATATAGCAGAACGGGCCGATGATGTTGTTGTCACCAAGTTTTGCCTCTGGATGAACAAAGGCCAATGGGCTTATCTGGTTCATTGTTTCCTTTAATTCCTTACTTGTTCTTTACTATCTGTGCGGTGAATGTCGCCTCAGCGACAACATGGTCGCCGACGAACATATATCCTTTCATCGAACTGATTCCGTGGCGGACAGGTCCGAGCAGTTCGACGCGGAACAGCAGTGTGTCGCCCGGGACAACCTTCTGCCGGAACTTCACGTCGTCGATCTTCAGGAAGTAGGTGGACCACCGTTCCGGCTCTTCCACCTGTGAGAGGACGAGAAGTCCGCCGCATTGTGCCATGGCCTCTACCTGCAGTACGCCCGGCATGACCGGCTCCTGCGGGAAGTGTCCCTGGAAGAACGGCTCGTTGCTCGTCACGTTCTTGATGCCGATGATGCTCGTCGATCCCATGGCGACTACCTTGTCGACCAGCTGCATCGGATAGCGGTGGGGCAGCAGTTCGCGGATGCGGATGTTGTCCATCAGCGGTTCGTCGTTCGGGTCGTAGATGGGAGCCTGTACCTCGTGCTTGCGGATTTCCTTGCGCATCAGGCGGGCGAACTTGTTGTTCACCGTGTGTCCGGGACGTGTCGCGATGATGCGTCCCTTGATGGGCTTTCCTATGAGTGCCATGTCGCCGATGATGTCAAGCAGTTTGTGTCGTGTACACTCGTTGTGCCACATCAGCGGCTTGTGCTGTATGTAGCCGATGTTGTTGGCATCCATATGGGGCACTTTCAGCAGGTCGGCAAGCTGGTCGAGCTTCTCCTGCGACACCTGCTGCTCATAGATGACGATGGCATTGTCCAGATCGCCGCCTTTGATGAGGTTGGCCTGCAGCAGCGGCATGATGTCGCGTACGAAGACGAACGTGCGGGCCGGTGCGATCTCGGTCGCATAGTTCTCGATATTGTCCAGTGTGGCGAACTGGCTGCTGATGAACTTCGAGTCGAAGTTGCACATGGCCGTAATCGAAAACTGCTCATCCGGGAGGAGGGTGATTACGGAGCCGTTGTCGTCCTTGATCTCGATCTTCTTGCGGATGATGTAGTAGTCCTTCGGGGCGTTCTGGTCGATGATGCCCACCTCGTTGATTTTCTCTACATACATCATTGCGGAACCGTCGAGAATCGGAAATTCCGGGCCGTTGATCTGAATCAGGCAGTTGTCGATGCCCATTGCATAGAGGGCTGACATGCCGTGCTCTACGGTGCTGATGCGGACATCCCCCTTTGCCAGGACCGTTCCGCGCTGGGTGTCGACCACATTCTCGGCGACGGCATCGACGGTGGGCTGGCCCTCGAGGTCAATCCGTTGAATCTTGTACCCGGTGTTCTCCGGTGCAGGATTGAAGGTCGCCGTGAGGCTCAATCCTGTGTGAAGTCCTTTCCCGAAGAGGGAGAAGCTCCCTTTCAGTGTTTTCTGCTTGACAGTGTCCATGTATGTATATCTGATATTTCGCTGTTTCCGTTCCGTCTGGAGGCGGAAAGGCGTCCAGAGCTTTTAGCGGGGAGCCGGGGACGGTACCGGTCTCCGGTGTCCTGCCTGCGGTTTCCGCATGGTGCGAAGCGCTTTCCGGCCTCGCTGTCTCTTCTCGCCTGCGGACGTTTTGTTATCTGTTCTTTTTCAGTTCTTCAATCTCTTTCTGCAGGGCGTTCAGCTGTCTGTACATCTCCGGCAGCCGCTGGAAGATGGCCTGCGACTTGAAGTAGGGACGCTGTTCCATCGGCGGTGTGCCGATGAGCTGCTGGTTGCTTTTCAGGCTGCCCGGCACGCCCGACTGTGCGCCGAGGAATACTTTGTCGCCGATGGTGATGTGTCCGGCAATGCCTACCTGCCCGCCGAACATGCACCACTTTCCCACTTTCGTAGAGCCGGCGATGCCCACCTGGGCCGACATGACGGTGTTCTCGCCGATGTCGTTGTTGTGTGCTATCTGTACAAGATTGTCGAGTTTCACGCCCTTGCGCACGTAGGTGCTGCCCATGGTGGAGCGGTCCACGCAGGTGTTGGCGCCGATCTCGACGTCGTCCTCGATCGTCACGATGCCGATCTGTGGGATCTTGTCGTAGCAGCCGGTCTCCGCATTGGGAGCGAAGCCGAAGCCGTCGGCTCCGATGACCGCGCCGGAATGCAGGATGACGTTGTCGCCGATCTTGCAGCCGTGGTAGATGCTGGCGTTGGGATAGACGATGCAGTTGCTGCCCAGCTGTGCCCCGTCCATGACGGTCGCATGGGGGTATATCTGGCAGCCGTCGCCCAGCTTCACGCCGTCGCCGATGTAGGCGAAGGCGCCGATGTAGACATCTTTGCCGAGGGTCGCCTTGGGGGAGATGAAAGCGAGGGAGTCGATGCCCTGCCTTTTCGGTTTCATGCTTTCGTAGAGCTGCAGCAGCTTTGCCACGCAGTCGCGTGCGTTCTTCACCCGGATCAGCGTGGGCTGCACGTCTCTCTCCAGCTCTATGTCCTCGTCGACCAGGACGACGGACGATTCCGTATCATATATATAATGTGTGTATTTGGGATTGGCAAGGAAGGAAATCGCCCCTTTCCTGCCTTCTTCAATCTTGGCGAAAGTGTTGACGGTGATGTTCTCGTCACCTTCCACGCGGCCTTGTATGAATTGCGCGATCTGTTTCGCAGAGAATTCCATTTAAATTACCGTTTATGGGTTTTCAATTGTGCAAAGATAGGTAAATTTTATCAGAATCGTTGATAACAGAGGTAATATTTACATATTTTTTTAGACAGCAGCTCGATGTTGAGAATCTCAGAGGCTTCGGTGATGTCCCGTAAAGTGCCGTCTTTGTAAAGTATGCTGATGTGGTCGTCGAAAGGATTGTACATGTCTTTCTGCACCCTGTCGACCCCCACCAGATAACTGCTGTCGGCAAGGCTCACCCCGTACCGGGCGGCTATCTGTTCCTTCAGCCGGGTCATCTCTCCGGCGGTCGGTTCTTCCTCCCGTACCTCCACCTTGAAGAGTCTCCGGTTGACGATGTTTGACGACAGGCGTGCGAGAATCCGGTCGTCGTGTTGCTGCCACACCTTCAACGCACTCCATATATCGTTGTCGTCCAGAGCGATATAGTTGTCCAAGGCCTCGGCGTGGGTGTGGAATGAGCGGGCTGTGATGTCGTCGTACAGAAAATAACGCAGGGCAGGTGAAGCGAACAGCTCCGTTCCCGTCCTTGCCAGCTGCTTGGCACGGCGCAGGGCGTTGATGAGAATATGCTCGCAGCCCACGGTGGTCTTGTGCAGGTACACCTGCCAGTACATCAGCCGGCGGGAGGTGAGGAAATTCTCGATGGAGTAGATGCCGTTCGACTCCACCACCAGGGCATCGTCCACCACGTTGAGCATCTTGATGATGCGTGCCGACCCGATGTTTCCCTCTGTCACTCCTGTGAAGAAACTGTCACGGCGCAGGTAGTCCAGCCGGTCCATGTCGAGCTGGCTGGAAATCAGCTGGTGGAGGAACGACTTGGGGTATTCGTTCTTGAAGATGCTGATGGCGAGGTTCAGCGCACCGTGCATTTCACGGTTGATGCGGTCCATCATTATCAGCGAGATCTCCTCGTGGGTGATGCCGCTGATGAGGGTGTTCTCCAGTACGTGCGAGAAAGGGGCGTGTCCGATGTCGTGCATGAGGATGGCCGCCTGCACCGCCTCCGCCTCGCTGTCGAAGACGAACACGCCTTTCTGCCGCAGGGAAATGAGCGCCTCGCTCATGAGATGGAATGCTCCTAACGAATGCTGGAAGCGCGTGTGCTGTGCGCCGGGATAGACCTCCTGCGTGAGTCCCAGCTGCTTGATGCGTGCCAGCCGCTGGAGAAGCGGATGGCGGACGATGTCGAGCAGCAGGCCTCGCGGTACCTTGATGAATCCGAACACCGGGTCGTTGATGATCTTCGAGTCTGTCATCGTGCCTGTTTTGATTTTTCTGTCGTCGTTTGCCTGCAAAGATACCACATAATGCTGTAATGCGCAAAATTCTGTTGCGATTTCTTTGCAGGGCGGCTGTGGGGGAAGTCGCCCCTCCATCTACTGCCATCCGAGGCAGCGTGGCGCATTGCGAAATATGTTTACAATCCGGGCGGTTCTCACCCCCCTCTTTTATCTGTCATGACGAACGGTCTGAGGGCGGAGAACGCTCCCCTGTTCTGCAACATGGCGTTACTTGCGTTCTAATCTGTGCCCGATTGGACTTCAAGGGGTGCTTGTTTGCATGCCGACTGACGGTCGTTTGCACCGCAAGGGGGCGCCGTTTGAAATGATGATTATAACAGGTTGTCTGTTAGGTGTTTATGTTGTGATGGAAAAGCGGATGCGTGACGTTGCTCCTGTTCGGCCCTGATGGGACAGGAGGCATGGACGGGCTGTGTTTCAAAGGATCTGCCGGAGGATGATTTTTTATGACAGAATATACGTCTTTCCGTTACTTTATCGGTCATGGTGCCTCCCATAATCAGGAATATTTTGCTAACTTTGCACTGACAACAACTCTTTTTATGATGCGGAAACATCAGCTGATCATCTGGATAGTCTTGCTTTGCAATGTGTCGAATGCCGTTGCCCAGTCGAGTGCGGACACTGTCCGCGGGCTGAATCTCGGGCCGGTGGCGGCTCATGTGCGGGGGGAACTGACAGGTATTCAGGCGAGTATCATCGTAAACGATGCGCGTGAGGTGAAGGGAGTCCAGCTGGCGGGGCTTGGCAATCTCTGCCTTACACCCCTCTATGGTGTGCAGATTTCACCGTTGAACAACCTTTCCCGAGGTGTCAGGAAGGGTGTCCAGCTTGGCGGCCTCAACATCACTTCGGGGGATATGCGGGGCGTGCAGGGCGGTGTCTACAACTATGCCGACACGCTCTGCGGCGTGCAGATAGGGCTTGTCAATGTCAACGACCGCAATCCCAGGGGATTCCAGTTCGGTTTCATCAACCTCAGCAATGATCTCTCCGGCGTGCGTCTCGGACTGCTCAACGTCGGTCCCGCCACGACGACCGACCTGCTTGTCTTCGGAGGAAACAGCACGGCCGGGAACATCGCATGGCGTTTCCGTAACCGCAGTGCTTACAGCATCATAGGCACCGGGTTCTATTATGCCGATTTCGACCGCCGTTTCTCCGGTTCGGTCTTCTACCGTATGGGACGTTATTTCCCGCTTTCCCCGCGCCTGACGGTCAGTGCCGACATCGGTTATGCGCACATCGAGACTTTTGAAGAGAAATCATCTGACCGCCCGCAGCGGTTGTTTTCTCTGCAGGGACGTTTATCGATAGACTATCAGTTCGGCCGGCACGTCGGGGCATTCGTCACGGGCGGATACGGTCATACCCGCTGGTATGCCCATCATGAGAGGTTCCGCAACAAACCGGTCCTGGAGGCAGGACTGACGTTCCGTCTGACACCTGCCCACGATGAGCAGCCCGGTTTCTCGCACAGGATGAGAACGCTGGAAGAGGAGACGCTCGCCCTTGCCGGAGACAGCGCAGAAGCCGTCCGGCAGCAGCTTTTTGCCTGCCATGACCCCCGGGCAGGGAGGAGGCGTCCCTGGAGAGCCGTCGCCGAGGTGACAGGCATCAACCTGCTTGTAAACTCGGCCGACCGTTTCATGCTGCATTACGACTATGCGAAGACCAGCGCGGCGACCGTATGGCGCAATATGAAGAACGGCTTTGTGTGGGACAACGATTACTTTTCGACCAACCAGTTTGCCCACCCTTACCACGGCAATCTTTATTTCAATGCGGCACGCACCAGCGGCCTGGGATTTTTCGCCTCTTTTCCCTATGCACTCGGGGGCAGCCTGATGTGGGAGCTGGCCGGCGAAACCGATCCTCCCGCCCTCAACGACATCGTCTCGACCTCCATCGGAGGAGCCGCTATCGGCGAGGTGTTCTACCGCACCAGCAGCCTCCTTCTTGATGATCGTGACAGAGGCTTCTCACGCTTTCTGCGCGAGCTGGGAGCCGGTATTCTGAACCCCGTAAGGGCATTCAACCGCATCGTGACAGGACAGGCATGGCGGATCCGGTCGGATCATGCGCTGTACCATGACTTCATGCGTCTGCCTGTCGATCTCTCGCTTTCCTTCGGCGTACGCTATCTGGCCGACGGCGGGGCCATGACACGCGGAGAGTACAGCCCCTTCCTGAACGTCCACCTGGAGTATGGCGACGCCTTCAACGAGACGACTGTCCGGCCCTATGACTTCTTCACGGCCGACCTGAGCCTGATGCTGGGCGGCAGCCAGCCTTTTGTCAGTGGGATACATCTGATGGGCCGCCTCTGTTCCAGACAGATACGGAACGGTAATCATGTGAAGATGCAGGCGGGCATTTTCCAGCATTTCGATTATTATGCTTCTGAAAAGATTACCCACGGCTCGGACAACATTCCCTACAAAATCTCCGAGGCTGCGGCATTCGGTCCCGGACTGATCTACCGGATCAACGGAATCGGATCGCTGAAGCGTCTGGAACAGCGCATCTTCCTCAATGGAATCCTGCTGGGAGGCGTGAAGAGCGATTATTACAGCGTGCTCGACCGTGATTACAATATCGGATCAGGATACGGCATGAAGTCGTCTACCCTCATGCAGTTCCACCGTTTCGGGAAATTCTCTTTCCATGCGGCGTTCTATCACCTGTGGACGTGGAAAGGATACGAGGAGCGTGACCTGGCCGGGGTGGACCCTCACTTCTATAATGTCCAGGGCGACCATAGCCATGCGAGGCTGATCGTCATTTCGCCGAACTATCACCTTCGGCTCCGTCATGGATGGGAGCTTTCCGTTTCCGGAGCCTCCTACAGCAGGGTGACGACGTATCACAGCCATGACCAGGTTTATCTGCATACCTACGAAATTCTGTTAGGCATGGCCTACCGCTTCTGATTCTTCCGGTCGCCCCTTTGAGCGTTGACCGTACCTGCTCCTCCTGTTTTTTTCTTTTTATCCCTTTGCCATGTCTGGGAATTTTCGTACTTTTGCACGTATTTCGGAATATAACAACATATCGATAGAATGAAGATTTCATACAAATGGCTTAAGGAATACGTCGATTTTGACCTGACCCCGCAGGAGACAGCGGATGCGCTGACCTCCACGGGACTTGAGGTGGATGCACTGGACGAGGTGGAAACAATACGGGGAGGACTGAAAGGGCTCTTCGTCGGCAAAGTGTTGACCTGTGAGGCGCACCCCAACTCAGACCATCTCCACGTGACAACCGTCGATCTCGGCAAGGGCGAACCGCAGCAGATTGTGTGCGGCGCACCGAATGTGGCTGCAGGACAGAAAGTCATTGTGGCTGATCTGGGCTGCGTGCTCTATGACGGCGACAAGGAATTCACCATCAAGAAGAGCAAGCTGCGTGGTGTGGAGAGCTTCGGTATGATCTGTGCCGAGGACGAAATCGGCGTCGGTACGAGCCATGACGGCATCATCGTGCTGCCGGAGGATGCACCTGTCGGACAGCCTGCCGCCGAGTATTATCATCTGGACAGCGACTGGCTGATCGACATAGACATCACGGCCAACCGTGCGGATGCGCTGAGCCATTACGGTGTGGCCCGTGACCTCTATGCCTGGCTGACGCAGAACGGTTACAAGACATCGCTTCATCGTCCGGACTGCAGTGCCTTCAGGGTTGACAATCATGACCTTCCTGTCGATGTGACCATCGAGAATACGGATGCCTGCCGGCGCTATGCCTGTCTGAGCATAACCGGCTGCGAGGTGAAGGAAAGCCCGAAGTGGCTGAAGGACAAGCTGAATGTCATCGGTCTGCGTCCGATCAACAACATTGTCGACATTACCAATTACATCATGATGGCCTACGGCCAGCCGATGCACTGCTTTGATGCGGACATGGTCAAGGGGCAGCACATCATCGTCAAGGACAGGAACGAAGGCAAGAAATTCGTCACCCTGGACGGAGAAGAACATACGCTCGGGGAGCACGACCTCGCTATCTGCAATGCGGAAGAACCGATGTGCATAGCCGGTGTTTTCGGCGGGAAGGGTAGCGGGACCTACGAGACAACGAAGAACGTCGTGCTGGAGAGTGCTTATTTCCATCCGACATGGATCCGCAAGAGCGCGCGCCGGCATGGCCTTTCGACTGATGCCAGCTTCCGGTTCGAGCGTGGTATTGACCCGAACGGGGTGGTCTATGCGCTGAAGCAGGCGGCTATCCTCTGCAGGGAACTGGCCGGCGGAAAGGTCAGCATGGAGATACGTGACGAGTATCCGACGAAGATGGAGGATTTCTCCGTCCGGCTGAACTATGAATATTGCGACCGCCTCATCGGCAAGCAACTGGGGCATGAGACCATCAGGCGCATTGTCGAGAGCCTTGAAATGCGGGTGCAGACGGAAGATGCCGAGGGGCTTGACCTGCTCGTCCCCGCCTATCGCGTAGACGTCCAGCGTCCGTGTGATGTGGTCGAGGATATCCTCCGTATCTACGGATACAACAACGTGGAGATTCCGGCAGAGCTGAAGTCATCGCTCACGATTGCGGAAGAAGCCGACAGGAACTACCATCGGGAGAACATCATCGGCGAACAGCTGGTGGGCGAGGGCTTCTCTGAAATCATGAACAATTCCCTCTCCAAGAGCTCCTATTATGAGGGGACAGAACTCAATGCCTATCCCTGGGAGGAGACGGTAAAGGTAATGAATCCGCTGTCGGCCGATCTGGGCGTAATGCGCCAGACGCTTCTCTTCGGCGGTCTGGAGAGCATTGTCCGTAATGTGAACCGCAAGGCACAGAACCTGCGCTTCTTCGAGGTGGGCAATGTCTATAAATATAATAAGGAGAAATGGACGGAGGAAAGTCCCGTCAAGGCTTATGTGCAGGACTATCATATGGCATTATGGGTGACCGGAAAGCGTGTGCAGGGTTCGTGGGCACACCCTGACGAGGAGAGCTCTTTCTATGAGCTGAAGGCATACGTTGAGAATGTCCTCCGCCGTATCGGCATCGCACAGGGCCTGCTCGTCAGCGAGAAATCCGATAACAATGTGTTCGACAAGGCGATTGCCTTGAGGACACGGGCCGGTAAGGTGCTGGTGGAAATGGGTATTCTCAGCCACAGGCTCCTGAAGCGTTTCGGCCTTGAGCAGAAGGTTTACTATGCCGAACTGGACTGGGCCGGGCTGATGAAGGCCATCCGCAAGAACAGACTCCAGTTCCAGGAAATATCCAAGTATCCGGCTGTCAGCCGCGACCTTGCACTGCTGGTTGACGACAACGTGGAGTTCGCACAGATTGAGGAGATTGCCTGTCAGACCGATAAGAAGCAGCTGAAGCGTGTCGAACTCTTCGATGTCTATCAGGGAAAGAATCTGCCGGAGGGCAAGAAGAGCTATGCTGTCAATTTCATTCTTCAGGACGAGAGCAAGACGCTCAACGACAAGGCGATTGATGCCATCATGCAGAAACTAATCAAGAATTTAACAAATAAACTCGGAGCAGAACTCCGTTAACAGACAAATCCAATGGGTAGAGCATTTGAATACCGCAAAGCTACTAAGCTCAAGAGATGGGGTCACATGGCCCGTACATTCACCAAGTTAGGCAAGGAGATCGCCATTGCCGTCAAGGCTGGCGGTCCGGAACCGGAGAACAACCCTCGCCTTCGTGCCATCATCGCTACTTGCAAGCGTGAGAACATGCCGAAGGACAATATCCAGCGTGCCATCAAGAATGCGATGGGCAAGGATCAGAGCGACTACAAGGAAGTGCCGTACGAGGGCTATGGCCCTCATGGGATTGCCGTGTTCGTCGATACTCTGACGGACAATACGACACGTACGGTAGCGGATGTTCGTTCGGTCTTCAACAAGTTCAACGGCAACCTCGGCACGCAGGGGTCGCTCGCTTTCCTCTTCGACCATAAGGCGGTCTTCACCTTCAAGAAGAAGGAAGGGCTGGACATGGAAGAACTGATCCTCGACCTGATTGACTATGGGGTTGATGATGAGTACGATGAGGATGACGAAGAGGATGAAATCACGATTTATGGTGAGCCGACAAGGTTTGGTGATATTCAGAAGCACTTGGAGGACAATGGCTTCGAGATCACTTCTGCCGAGTTCACCCGCATTCCCAATGATCTGAAGGATGTGACACCTGAACAGCGGGAGACCATCGACAAGATGGTTGAGAAGCTGGAGGACTTCGACGATGTGCAGAATGTCTATACCAATATGAAGCCGGCGGCGGATGAGGAGGCATAATACCTCAGCTTCTTCCATGCAGCAGGTCTCGTTCCGACGGGTATATGATATGTACCATATCGGGCGATTCCTTCTGTATATAAACGCAGGCGGATAGATGACCGGCTGTCTCGGACAATGAGTCTGTTGCCCATCGGCAAATGCTTTTCTGGACTTTCCCGGTTTGAGAAAGTCCCTGATAAAAGCTTGAATCGGCTCTTCTAAAGGTTTGAATCAGTCCCTGATAAAAGCTTGAGACAATCCTGACACAAGCCTAGGGGTAATCATGGTAGTAGCCTGGCCAGTGCTGACGAAAGCATGGGTTAGTCCGATAAAAGTCCGGCGGCTCCGTCAGCAACATGGGATTGTATCCATAAAAGCTTGAGAAAGTCCCAAATGAAGAAGACCATTCCAAAACCCGTTTTCGGGTTTTGGAATGGTCTTCTTTGTATTTTCCCGGGAAGTGTTGCTTTCAGACTACGCAGGGGACAGTAGAAGAAGCCGCGCTTTCTCATGATACTGTATTCTGCTTCTCCATACGCAAGGCCGTCGGCAAGGGATTCTATTGTCTGCCCGTCTGCCAGCACATCTGAATCGTCAGCGGAACGGCTTAGAAGTATTCTTCCTGTATGCCGTTCACGTTGATCGTGTCAGCAGCCTGACAGGGATTGAATTTGGGAGGTATGGCAAACTTCGTGTTCTGGCTGTAGCCTAACCGTTTGTCTGCATAGATGCTTTGCATGTAGTAAGCCCAGACCGGCAGAGCGGTTGTGGCTCCCTGTCCCATTGCGGTGTTGTCAAAGTGGATGTCCCGGTCCTCACCGCCTACCCAGCAGCCGCTGACGAGATCGGGCGTGATGCCCATGAACCAGCCATCGGCATTGTTGTTGGTCGTACCGGTCTTGCCCCCGATGTCCGCAGTGAGATGATAAGCGTAGCGCAGCCGGCTGCCCGTACCTCCCTGAATGACGGCACGCAGCATGTCAATCATCTGATAGGAGCTGACTTCCGAGATGACCTCGGTCATCAGCGGCTGGAACTTTGCGATGACATTCCCATGGCTGTCTTCAATCTTCGTGACGAAGAGCGGCGCACAGCGGATTCCGCCATTGGCGAAGGTGGTATAGGCACTGGTCATCTCGCCGACGGATACTTCGCATGGCCCGAGACAGAGCACGGGGCTTGTGTTCTTGTCTATGTCAGGATTGTTCAGACCGAAGTCGTGCAGGATATTGACAAACTGTGACGGTCCGAGCAGATTGATCAGATAAGCAGAAATCCAGTTGTTAGACTGCTGCAAGCCCCACCGCAGCGGCACTTCCTGTCCGTAGCGGGCGTGTGACCCGTTGCGCGGTGTCCATCCGCCGTAGGTCCGTTGTACGTTCGGCGCCAGCGTGCAGGGTGTCATGCCGTTCTGCATGGCAAGTGCATAGAGGTAAGGCTTGATGGTCGACCCCACCTGCCGCCGACCGCCCATCACGACATCATACTTGAAGTGCTGGTAGTCGATTCCGCCCACATAGGCTTTCACGGCTCCTGTATGGGGATCCATGCTCATGAATGCGGCACGCAGGAACGACTTGTAGTAGCGGATGGAATCTATCGGAGACATCACCGTGTCTATGTCGCCATGATAGGTGAAGAGCGTCATCTCGTGGGGGGTACGGAAGCTGCGCTTGATCTCCTCCGGTGTAGCTCCCTGTTCCTTCATGCGCTGGTAGCGCAGGCTCTGGCGACAGGAACGGTTCAGTATCTCTTTGATGGTGCGCCGCGAGATGTTCGACGAGAACGGCGCATTCTTCTTGTAGCGGCTGGCAAGGTTGAACTGTGCCTGCAGGTAGCCGCCCACATGCTTGCGTACCGCTTCCTCGGCATACTGCTGCATTCGTGTGTCGATGGTCGTATAGATGCGCAGGCCGTCCGTGTTCACGTTGTAAGGCTCGCCGTTGCGTTTCGTGTTCTTGTTGCACCAGCCGTAGAGCGGATCCTGTTCCCAGGCGATGGAGTCAAGGACGAACTGGCGGTTCTGCCAGGCCTGGTAGTTCTCCCGTTCGGGTTTCTTCGCCATCATGTACTGCCGGAGGAAAGCCTGGAAATAGTCGGCCGAACCGTTCACAGGCTTGGCCTTTGTGAAGTGTATGGCCAGCGGCCGCTGCGACAGTTCCGCATATTCCTCCTTCGTGACGTATCCCGACTTCACCATCTGCATCAAGACCACGTTGCGGCGCTGCATGCAGCGTTCCGGGTGGCGGAGCGGATTGAACATGGACGGGTTCTTGCAGAGACCCACCAGCAGTGCTGCCTCCGTCACGTTCAGATTGCGCGGCTCCTTGTTGAAGTAGACATTGGCCGCCCGCTTGATGCCCACGGCATTGTGCAGGAAGTCGAAGTAATTGAAGTACATTGCCAGAATCTCCTCCTTCGTGAAGTGGCGTTCCAGCTTGACGGCAATGATCCATTCGATGGGCTTCTGCAGGAGTCGTTCCAGTGTGTTGTGTGCCTTTTCCGAGAAGAGCTGCTTCGCCAGCTGCTGGGTAATGGTCGACCCTCCGCCGGCACTCGCCTGCTGCATCACGCCGCGTTTCACAATGGCACGCCCCAGTGCGATGAAGTCGATGCCCGAATGTTCGTAGAACCGCTCGTCCTCCGTGGCAACAAGCGCATGGACAAGATGCGGCGACAGGCCGTTGTAGTCGATTGCCACACGGTTGTTGTTGTCCTGGTTCCATGTTCCGATGAGCTGCTGGTCAGCCGAATAGACCTGTGAGGCGAATTTGTCTATAGGGTTGGAAAGCTCGTCCATGTCAGGCATATAGCCTATCCATCCATTCCATACGGAAATGAAGAATACGGCGATAAAGCCTAGCAGGACTGTCAGGAATCCCCAGAGGAAATGTACGAAATGCCTTCTCATAAACTACGGAAATATTATGCAAAGATAATGTAAATCAGCGGATAAGCAAAATAAATGGATGTTTTTTTGCCGCTCGCAGAACTTTCCTTTTCCACGCTTCGATGGAAAGAAAATTAATATGTACCTTTACAGACGGAAAGAACCAAAACATCACAAGCAGAATATGGAAAAGCATAACTTTGTGAATATCCAGGGGTTGGACCGTGAGCAGCTGCTCTACCTCATCCGTATGGCACAGGAATTCGAGCGGCACCCGAATCGTGAACTGCTCAAGGGAAAGGTGATCGCAACGCTCTTCTATGAGCCGTCGACACGGACCCGTCTTAGTTTTGAGACGGCTGCCAACCGGCTCGGTGCGCGTGTCATCGGCTTTACGGATGCAAAGGTATCGAGCGTCAGCAAGGGCGAGACGCTGAAGGACACGATTCTCATGGTCTCAAATTATGCAGACGCCATTGTCATGCGGCACTATATAGAAGGTGCTGCGCAGTATGCCTCAGAGGTGGCTCCTGTACCGATCATCAACGCCGGAGACGGTGCCCACCAGCATCCCTCACAGTGTCTGCTCGACCTTTATACGATCTGTCAGACTCAGGGGACGCTCGAGAATCTGAACATCTATCTTGTCGGCGACCTCAAATACGGCCGGACCGTCCACTCGCTCATCATGGCGATGCGGCATTTCAACCCGACGTTTCACTTCATCGCGCCTAAGGAACTCGCCATGCCGGAAGAGTACAAGCTCTATTGCCGTGAACATGGCATCCGCTTTGAAGAGCACGAGGCGTTTACACCGGATGTCATCGCAAAGGCTGATATTCTCTATATGACACGTGTGCAGAAAGAACGGTTCTCCGACCTGATGGAATACGAACGGGTGAAGAACGTCTACATCCTCCGGCGTGACATGCTCTCGCAGGCCCGCCCGAACATGAGGATTCTCCATCCGCTGCCTCGTGTCAACGAAATCGCCTACGATGTGGATGAAAGTCCGCACGCTTACTATATCCAGCAGGCCCGTAACGGTCTCTTTGCCCGTGAGGCCATCTTCTGCCACTGTCTCGGCATATCGTTAGAGCAGATAAGGAATGACAGAACCATCATCAGATGAGGGAGACGGAATGACGGATGCGGACGGCTCCTCCCGGAGAGGATGTCCCCGGCGGTGCTCCCGATGCGTGCCACTGCCTTTACCTTCTCCTCCTCATCGACAGTTTCCGTGCCCGTCCCTCGTTTCCGGCAATTCCCTTCATCACTCGATAAAAAGCCCTCATTCCTCCAACCATTAATTCCATCCTGCAAAAATGTCAAAGAAAGAACGCCTTGTAGCCGCCATTGAGAACGGCACCGTCATTGATCATATTCCAGCTGAAAAGACCTTTCAGGTGGTCAACCTATTACAGCTCCAGAAGCTCTCCACGCCTGTCACCATCGGCTATAACTTCTCATCGAAGATGGTAGGCACAAAGGGAATCATCAAGGTGAGCGACAAGTTCTTCACCGATGATGAGATCTCCCGTCTGTCGGTCGTGGCACCGAACGTGGTGTTGAACATCATTAATGACTATGAAGTGGTAGAGAAGAAGAAGGTGGTGACACCGGACGAGCTTCGGAGCATTGTAAAATGCAACAATCCCAAGTGCATCACCAACAACGAACCGATGGATACGATCTTCCATGTCGTTGACAAGGCACATGGGATTCTGAAATGTCATTACTGCGATAAGGAACAGGTAATGGACGAGGTAGAACTGGTGTAGCCGCTCTCCTGCCGGCATGGCCCGTGCCTGCAGCGTGCATGGGCTTATGCGGGGCTGAGGCCGTCGGCAGTGGGGGCGATGTCTTTCCCCGGCTGCCGGATTCTGTCAGTATCGTCCTTTCCTCTGCTGAATGCCCTTGGGGCAGGGGCTTGCTGACGGGGTTTTACATTCTCGTCATGCGGTATCCCATGCGCTTCAGCTGTATGGCGGCGCCGAAAAGATAAAGCTGGTGAAGGGCGGCGACATAAGCGTGGAAGGCATCACTGCTGCCTGCGGCGACCGGCAGATGACGGAGCAGACTGTCGGTCCGGGCGGCACATTCGCCGACGACGGCTGTCAGCTGCTTGTGTTCGTCAGCGGTGAGGAGCAGCACTTTCTCGCAGATATAATCGTCCATGTGGTCATAGTCGATGCGGTCGCGCAGATAGGTGTAGAGGTTCTCTACCTTGTCGTACAGCTCCCAGTCTTCATCCCAGTATTTCGCTATCGCCATGCCGATGTACATCATCCAGCCGAGGGAGACGATGGGGTAAGCCGTAAATTCACGCATGCCGTCAGGCAGATAGGCTTCTGCTATCTTCTGCCATTTCTCTTCGATGTCTGCTGCTTCCGGCAGCATCTTGTCTGTAAGGTTCCTGCCCTGCAGGTAAGTGGAGAGGTCTTTCCTGAAATTCTCCTCGAATGGATATTGAGTCTGTCCGTTTTGCATTGTGCTATGTTTTGACGGCAAAGTTACGATAAAAATCAGGATTGTCTCCCCTTTCCATGCGAAATTCCGGGTTCTTCCGTTAAATGGATAGATGGGAAACAGGATAAAGGCTTATTCACTTGCAGGGTATGACTATACAAAATCAGATGGTCTTACAAAGGGGGTAAACTACGGGATAAAAATTCAGAAAAAGTAAATAGATATGCTGCCTGTCCATCGGCGTGTCTTTCCGTCTTCCACAGACAACTTATTCCCCTATCATCGGTATTTGTAAACTGTTTTCATGCAACGCAAGGCAACACATGCCCTTTTAGCTTCTAAAAGGTGCCTGATTGACTTGCAACTGATGCTCTTTTAGCGTGTTACCAACGCCCTTCTGGAGTCCAATCAGGCACCTGTCAGAAATGACTTAATAACCAATTGATCGACTGCCGGTTACCAACCTGCTTTTTGCACGTGTTTTTTATATTTGCAGATGATTTGTTTGGAATTATGTAATGGTTTTTCAAAACCTTGTCTGTATGCCCAACATATTAAAATGAAAAGGTTTTTGTAACAAAGGATGATGACAGGATGGACAGTTGACATCCTTGGCTATGTTTTTGTTGAATGAATGACTTCGGTTCTTTCGTTAAGGCTATGTGAGGAAGACGGCAAAGATACCGAGATTATAGACTGCCAGCACAACACCGAAGACAAGGAAGGTAAAAAATGAGAAAAGCAAACTAAGACTGCTCGATGTGAGGAACTGCTCAACCCGCCGATGGTCTTCAATGCGTTGCAAAAGGTCGCCCATCAGCTTGGTATCGAAGAACTTCATCGGTAGTTTCATCAGCTTGATGAAGAAGTCTGATATGAGCGAGATGTTGATACGGGTGGAGATGTGCAGGAGTATCTTTGAGCGGATAAAGTCAATGGCGGTACGACTGAAAAGAAGCATCATCTCTGCCAGCAGCACCAACCACACAAAGCCGACATCCTTTCCCCCTATACCTGTATCTACAATAGCTTGGGTGAGGAACGGGAAGACAAGTTGCAGGAGTGAGCCGAGTAACAAACCGAGAATGAGTTGCGTAAAGAAACGCTTGTATTTCTTGAGATAGCTCCAGAGAAATTTCACTCGCCTTTGAGTCGGCACTGCTTTCGTATCGTTTTGAGCATAGAATTGTTCTGTTGGTTCGAGGAGAAGAGCAATACCTTTCTCCTCGCCATTGGTCTTGGTGCTTATCCAATGCTCGCAGAACTCCTCCTTGGTATAGGTTATAAGTCCTTTTCCAGGATCTGCCACATAAACTTCATATCGATTACCTCTGCGTTTCTTTATCTTATAAACAACCACAAAGTGGTTCTGGTTCCAATGAATGATGCAAGGTAAGGGAACTTCTGACGTAAGCGTGTCAAAACTCAAACGACCACCGATAGTTTTAAAGCCTATCTCCTCTGCTGCTTTGCTGATACCAAGAAGAGACACTCCATCTTTGCCTAAGGAACAGATTTTCCGCAATTGCTCCTTATCAGCTTGCTGTCCATAATGTTTGGCTATCATTGCCAAACAGGAAGGACCGCAATCCATAGCATCTCGCTGTCGTTTTATTGCAAAACTCATTATTAAAATCAAAAATTATTATTATTTCTCTCCTTTAATGACGGATGATTCACTGCTTGTGTTGCTGTTTATGCGTTTTGAAGCCTCCTTGTATTTTTTACCATACGATAGGTTCAGCGTAAGGTTTAAACGTATAAGATTTCTTGTTTCATCAAGATATTCATAGCGTTTGTAAGGAGCCACGCTTGAATAGTTTTCTTGTGCGGAAATATGCTTCAAAGAAAACAGATTCAGCACATCGGCAGAAAGGCTGAGTTTATTTGTCTGATAGCCAAACGACAACATGTGGCCGTCTTCATACCGATAAAGCGTTTCTCCCCAAAACCTGTCCTGCACATTCTTGCGAAACTGCCATCTCATAGTGAATTGTTTATAGTAAACAGAAACCTGACCTCCATAGTAGGGTATTGTTTTGCGGTGAGTGTATTGATTGCCATTGCTTTTACAAAATTTCAAGCCGGTATAAACTTTGAACGACAGCAGATTGCCAAAAGGCTGCCCTCCATATTCAAATTCCGCATTATAGTTCTGAAAATTCTTGTGGTTTTCCATGGTTCTGACTACCTTTTCATTATCCAGATATGTGCATTCCATGATTGGCGACTTTGAATATGTTTCATTCAAGTAGAGAGCCAATGCTGTTTTTGTGAATTTATAATTGAATACCAACGCATTATAGAAATCAATCTGCGGCTTGAGATTAGGATTACCTCGCTGTATCTGTATAAAATCTATATCCTGTGAATAGTCAGAAATAGCCGAAAGTGTAGGCATTATATTAGAGACCGACCCCTGATAACGAAGTTCGATTTTTGGAGAAACGGTATAACGGACGAATAGCATCGGACGAATCGTAAAGGTGCTTTGTTTTTGTTCTCCCACATGCATCCATCGCTGGTTCAGTCCAATGCCCACTCGGCAATAAAGTTCGCTCCATGCCTTTCCCCATTGTGCATAAGAATAAAGGTTGGTCTGGCGTTGGCCTGTGTGATGCTTCTGTGTCATATCGTTTCGGACTGAATTGTAGTCGCTTTTGGTAAACTGCTGGTTGAAGTTTGCTCCAATGGTCAAAGTTCCCCAATTCTGCCTGTTCTCGTATAATTGCGACAGCGCATAGCCTTTTTGAATCTCACGGACATTACTGCAGAATTGGTTGGATTCACTTTCGTTGTCTGCCTCCTGATACAGACGGTTGTATTTCCCTTTGTTGTATTGACCAGAGAGATTCATTACATATAGTTGATTTTCTCCTATGGGCAACTGTATATATAGTTGCGAATAAGGATTTGTGGCCGATGATTTCGCATTGTCGTATAAGTTGAGTGCTGTCCCTTTATAGTGCAAATCACTGTTCCACTCTTTATACGGTGCATTTTGGATGGCTGTCCCCAGTGAAAAGTTAATTATTTTCTTGTTCTCCTGATAGTTGTAATTGAAATGTACGTTGTGATTGTCGTATCTGTATCGTCCAGGATGCCCCAGTTCGGTTCTCGAAAAGTTCTCATTTTGCAGATTAAAGTCCTCTTCATATTCCCTGCTGAGGTGTTTCCAATTGCGGTATGCCATATTGTAGTCTAATGAAAACTGGCTGTTCCAGCGGTTGAATTTCAAGGAAATGTAGTCCTCTCCGAAACTCGTTAAAAGCCCCTGCCACAAAGAAAGGTAAACCCTTGCGCCAACTTGGTCGTTTTTGGTAATAAAATCCAAGACCACGTCTGCATTGCCATACCGTGCTTCCGGCGTGTCGTGGTATTCTACGCGCTGTATAATTTCCGGGGAAAGTGCAGCAATTTCAACGGCTGATACCTCCCTTCCGTTAAGCAATGTCTTAACGCTTCCGCCACCGTTCAGTGTCAGGCTTTTTGTTAGTGGGTCAACATTAATCCTCGACAGGTTCATCTTGTCAAGCATAACCATAGCGTCAGGACTGTTTCTTTGAAATTCATTGGGGAAAATTCTCTTGCTTCCATTTTGAAAACTTATGCTGCTTCCCACAACGGTAACTTCGTCCAACGTAGTAAGACTGTCTTTAAGGAACATTGTCCCAATGTTCAGATCCTTTGTTATGCGGTCTATCTTTATTGTGTCAGTAGTATATCCGACATGTGATGCAACCACATAATAAAAATTGTTTTTTGCGAGATTTGAGAATGAAAACATTCCTTTCTGTGTTTGTACGGCAGAGACAACCGTATGGCTTTTGGTGTACAGCTCTACATTGGATTCAAGGGTGTCACCATTCTCGATGAGGACTTTTCCAATAATAGAATACTGCGCATTTATGTTGCTAAATGTGCAAACCATGAACGCGAACAAAAATAGTCTTTGCATATAGATTATATTAAAATTTCAGATAGAAGGTGTTTTAATCCTCAGTTTATCCAAATGTAAACAAATACATTTTTCTATTACTCCGTTATCTTTGTAGAGTGAGCAAATGTCAAAATTCCCATTGTCAAACATATTCTTGATTCGATAAAAGGCGCATCCTCCCATGCAAATAGGTATAAATTCGCAATCCTTACATTTTTCATCTTCAAAACAATTGGCTGATAATACATATTTTCGTATTAAATCTTTGTTTTTGAAGTCTTGATCGTTAATATAACCAATTATTTTCTTGCTATCTCCAAGTTCATTCCAACATTTATATAACTCGTTTTGATGCCATTTTGTCTAAGGACAATGGAACGAACCCTTGACGGATTTCCACCAATTTTTCCGATATAGTCTTCCATATCCTCATTGGCGATGGGAGAATTAGGAAGATATGCCGATACGCTATTGATATATGCTGCTTTTTCCATAGGAATATTATTTGGTTATTAAATAGTATATTGTGTATATTTGCTCTTTCAATTCGGAAATAGAAAGTTGGCTGCTCAATGCACTTCTGTATGACAATCCAAGATATATATTTCTAATGGAAGATATAATCTTTTCTGTTTCCACAGTTTGAGTAATCTCTCCTTTCTGTTTGGCAAGCTCTATCACCTCTTTCCACTCAAGGTTCTTTCTATTCTCATATTCTTGAAATTTCTCTTTCCAATCCGGGTAGTTGTCTTTCAGATACAAGATAAATGACATGAAATTGGCAGGAGTGACTGTGCCTTTTGTCATTATAAGAAATGATTTCATACGGCGACCGATGTTTTCTACACGATTATCAATGAAGTCCTTTAATGGTGTCGAGCTTGTAAGTTCAAGAAAGTCTGTAGCATCATTTGTCAAGAATTCAAATACAAACCTATCAACGGCATGATTGAATATATCCTCCTTATTCTTGAAGTGATGAAACATATTGCCACGAGAAATGCCGGTAGCTTCCACTAAATCCGAAAATGATACAGCTGCATAACCTTTTTTCAGAAACAGCCTGAACGATTCATTAAGGATAATGTCCCTTTTGCTTATGCCTTCTTTATCTATTTGTTTTTCCATTATTTCATTATACTAGAATTAGAACAGAACGTTCGTTCTGTGTTTATAAGTGCAATATTATGCAAATTATTTCAATCTGCCAAATTTTTCGGAGGATTTTTCTCCAAAAAGTTTCATTTTTCTTATTTTGCAATGCAAAAGAGTTGATTCTGGGTATTTTTTGCAGGCTTAATAATTAGGCTGAAAATCCCGTCAAATTCCTCCCATTAGACTTTGTATGTGATTATTTTTTAGGTGTGTTTCCTATTTATTTCCGTAAAAGCACACTGTTTTCATCAGAAAAGCATTATCTTTGCACAATCAATTTAAGTGTTCTTTGAGGCATTGCAGAATAAAGAAGGAGAAAGAAACTCGCTCGTTTCCAAGTCGTAACCCATTTATCCTTTATTCATTCTTACTCTATTGATTATCTGAAAGATACAAATTTATTGAATCTTTCACTCGCATAGTCCGTATTATGCCTTCAAGACTTTGGAGAAGCAGGCGGCTTTCATCGGAAAAGAATGTTCACCTTTGTTTTTGGCGACAGGCTTTTTCCAACCGGGCGGCGGAATGCAAATGTGTGAGCCTTCAACTCGAGTGGTGTCGACCCTCAACACGACAGGGGGCGATCCCCAGCACGGTTGGTGTCGGGCATCAATACATCGCCGGCAGGTGGGAAGCCTGCGTCCTTCCTGTCATTGCGTCATATATAGCAGGCAGCGGGTGACCAGCCTATACGGAGACTGTCTGCCGGACAACGGTGGCCAGGGGCGGTCTGCCGGATGGTGTTCCATCTTCCGGCACACAGAAAGGGAGGGTGACTGTCCTGACTTGGCAGGCGGTCATCCTCCCTTTCCGTATTGCTTTCCGATTTACTTCTCTGGCATGACGAGTTTGTCACCCGTCTGCCTGATCAGTTCTCTTTTGAAAAATTCACTGTAGCCCGGACGCTGTACCCGTTCCCCGAGCCCGGTCGCTGTGCGGAGGAACTTGCCGTCTTTTTCAGGCTTGACAGCCATGTCGTTGAATTTCACAATCATGTAGATTGCCAGCTGCCGCCAGCGTGCAATCATCTCGTCGCTTTTCTGGATGGAATAGTCGTTGAGATATTTTACAGCTGCCGCCTTGTCACTGGCATAGAGTGCCTGTGCCTTGGCTTCCACATCTTTCTGTGCTGCGAAATAAGAGTTTTCGAGCGAGTCGCGCACCTCTTTCAAGGCCGGGAAAAGCTGTGAATAGCGGGGATAGGTCATGTTGCTGACCCAGTTGCATACCCAAAAGGCATTCTTGTCAGAGAAGGTCACGGCATCGGCGCCGGGTGTATTGAAGCACTCGGCACGCTTCGTGTTGCTGCAATAGATCGGCACGTAGGCCACCATGTTGCCGTCGTCGTTGCCGAACCACAGGATTCCTCCGATTTCACGTGGCAGCCAGGAACGGAGCTGTGCGACATAGGAGAAGGCGGTCTGCTGAGTAGAAGTAGGACGCTCGTTGAAGCATTTCTTCCCGTCTACCTCGAACTGGAGCGGAGTAGGGCGGTAGGGGGAGTTCCATATTCCCTGGGCAATGTCCTTGTCGAGTGCCAGCGGTGTTCCCTCATAGTGGTCGCGCATGCAGCTCTCCATCATGGCGACATCGAGCTTCTTGTCCGGTGCGATCCAGAGCGGCATATCCTCTGCCTGTTCGTCTCTGCCCAGCGCCCAGGGGATCCAGCGGGACATGTCCTTGAAGTGGTTGAAGAAACTCCATACGCGGGCATCGCACCAGCGGCGGCCGGTGAAATCGGGCTTTGCATAGGCCATCTTCCAGTTGAAGTCCTTGTCCTTGCCTGTGAACCAGCCCTTTGAGCGGGCAAAGCTGATGCAGTTCTTTGAAGTGATGACCTCGGTGTCATAGGTCGAGAACTGACCGATACGGCTCTGGTTGGCGTGAGCGGAGATCATCCCGTCGGGGATGCGCACGGCCACCCATACCACCTTCTGTTTCTTGTCACCGCCGCATCCCTGCATCTCGAGCAGCCAGGCCTCGTTGGGGTCGGCGATGGTGAAGGTCTCGCCTTCAGAATTATAGCCGTAGGTCTCTGCCAGCGAAGTCATGATTCTGATGGCCTCGCGGGCGGTCTTGCTGCGCTGCTGACCGATATACATCAGTGAACCGTAGTCGATTGTCCCCGACTTGTCGACCATCTCTTCACGTCCGCCATAAGTCGTCTCGCCGATGCTGACCTGGTATTCATTGATATTTCCGATGACGTTGTAGGTGACTGAAGCCTCGGGGATGAAGCCGTGGCTTTCGTGCGTGTCATAGTCGATGATTTCCCGGCGTTCCCCCTTGGCATGTGTGCCGGCAGGATAATGGCACAGGTTGGTGAACAGGCCGTAGTCGTCGGCATTGTAAGTCACGAGGACAGATCCGTCCTTTGTCGCTCCCTTGGTTGCAATGAAATTGGTACACGCATGGGCATACGCCATCATGGAAAGGAAGAACAGTGTTGCAAATGTTTTCTTCATAATCTGCAATTTAAGAATTAATACTTTATCTTGGTCATGTATTCATGTCGGTTGTCCCGGTTGTCGACGGCTATGACCTTCAGCGTCCGTTCTTTTCCTGTAGGACGGACGGGGGTGTCGGCCAGGTCGCAGAAGAAGACTTCCTTGTTCTTTCCGAATGCCAGGAGGATGAACTTCCCGTCGACATAAGCCTCGTATCCTTTCAGCCCGCTCCCCGTATCGGTTATCTTGAAGAAGAGGTGGTGCGGGTTGAGGTTCATCCGTGTAATTGCCGGCGAGGTTTCATCAGACGCTATGTAATAGACATTCGACAGTTCCCGCAGTCGTCCTGTCACCCAGCCGTCGGCATATTCACCACCGCAGAACGATGCCGGTGCAGCAGCCCCCATGCCCGTCCGCATGGCAATATACAGTTTCTTGGGATTACGGACTACGCCTGCCGGCTTGATGCTTATCCGTGCGTAGTGGAATAGCGGGAATGACGCTTTAGAAAAACTATAACCCATTGACAGTGCCCCGGCGGCATGGAAGTATTGCGGCTGGATCCAACTGTCCTTTGCTAGCAGTCCTCTCGGGATGTTCAGTTGCACGCCGTCAGCCTTGAAGTGGTTGTCCTTGGCATAATAGAGCGGACTTGCCCCTTCCGGACGGGCAGGCTTGGGGATGGCTTCCGGTTCACCGCGCACGACGAATTCCTTGACCGTCTGGTTGCCGAAGACATCGCTTATCACGTAGCGCAGGTGATAGTCGCGCTGCTGGTTGAAGTTGATGATGCCCCTGTCTTTCCCTGCCCGCAGGACAGGAAGCGTGTTGCCGGGTTCGATGTACGATTTCATGAACCAGATCTTGGTGGACAGGAAATGGTCGTAATCGCCCCATGAGTTCACCATCCGGTGGCAGCTTGTCGGGATGTCGTTCACGTCGGAGGTAAAGACGAGCCTGCCGTCACAGTACAGGTGCGTATAGCGTACGCCGTAATTGTTGTACACGCCGTCCATGTGGTCGTTGGCTCTTACGCCGAAGCCCACCTTGCCCCATGCCTGGAAATGTCCTTTGTCGAAAGTGAAGATGCGTGAGGAAGGGGAATGCTGGAAGACCCCCTCGCCCGGCTGCGGATATGTCTTGAAGGCATAGACGGCCGGTGCCGTCCTGTCTTTTACAATCTCTTTGAGGAAGTTGAGCGGATCGCAGAGGTTGTCGTTCTTCGTCCTGTGCATCTCAAGGTGGATGTGCGGCCCCTGCGACGAACCTGTGTTTCCGCTGAGAGCGATGAGCTGTCCCTTTGCGACAGGGAACTCCCCCCGGGGAAACTTTATGTCGCAGGCATATTGGCGGTGTGCATACTGCCACTTGCGGACGGCAGCTTCTATCTGTGGTGCAAAGCGGTTGAGATGGAAATAATAGCTTGTATAGCCGTTCGGGTGGGCGACCATCAGGGCATGACCTTCACCATATTTCTCGATGACGGCTCCGGAAATGTAGCCGTCGGCGATGGAGTAGACCCCGAGGTTGACTTCCCTGTCGGTCTTGACATCAATCCCTCCGTGAAAGTGATTGGGGCGGGGCTCGCCGAAGTTGCCTGCCAGCTGTACGGGGATGTGGACGGGCGATCCGAAAGGCAGTGCGGATAATAAAAGATTCACTAACAGGATCATTCGCTATCAGATTTTTGTCTTATTCTATGTTACGGTTCAATCATGCTTGCCGAAACGGAGGGAAGGATCATTCCAGCAGTGTGTCTCCTTTGTAGGCCCTGGGCTTTCCCTCGTCGTCGAGACGTACGGTGATGGTGCCGGATAACCATTCTGTCATGGGTTGTTCTGCGGTGAAAGGGAAGGTCATCTTGACGATGCCGTCTTCTATCACTGCTATGCCCTGTTCGATCAGGCCTTCAGGGAGTTCGATTGCATGGGCTCCGATGCGTCTTATCGTTGTCTTTTTTTTCTTCGTCATGAGCGGTTTCTTTCTGGTATGCCGCGTTCTCTCATCGCATCTGCCGGTGTCCTTGCCGGTGGTGCGGCAGGCTGCCCGGGGATGGCCTGTGGGTTGACAGGCTCGCCGCCGATGGTGCGTATCGGGTCGGGATTCTGTAAAGAGTCGGCGTTCTGCACACCTTCTCCGCGCCGGATGTGCATTCGCACGAGGTGGATGTTGCTCAGGACAAGCATCTTGAAGGTTGTCGTGGGCTGCTGTCCCCTCAACATCAGGAAGTAGCCGCGTATATCCTTGATACGTAGGGAGTCGCCTGAATCGATGGTCATGGTCTGATGAGAGTCGGACGAGATGTGCTGGTATTGCGTGTTGATGCTGTCATTGGAGTAGGTGACAGCCAGCACGACGACTGCATCCCGCATGCCATCCTGTATCAGGAACTGCGAGTCGAAACTCAGCAGCAGGCGGTCGCCCTTGTGGTAGGCCGTGTCCGCCTTGATCTCGAAGGTCTCCCGGTCTACAGGAGCGTAGGGGGAGAGCACCAGTGAACGGCTGCCATGCCAGATGTCGGTCGTGTCTCCCTTTGAAGTGATGTCGCCGTATTGGGCCAGTTCACTCTCGGATGCGCCCTGTGCTCTTGCTTCGTTTTCAAGCCGTTTGGTTAGGTCTACATAGATGTCGTGCAGTTTCTCTGTATGGCGCATATAATACTGAAGCGACCTGTCGAACTTCTCTTCCGATACGCCATACTTCTTCATCACGGCCAGCTTGAAGGCCTTTTCCCTTACGGCAGTATAACCGTCACGGCTCACCATTGCCATCGACAGATGGTAGTCGTAGAGCATGTCTTCCATTTCCGAAGGCTGGATATACTCCGAAGGAATGGCCGGCTTGCAGCTTGCAAAGAAGACTGCAGGTACAAGCCAGCAGAGCAGGGCACACAAACGCCCCCGATGTCTATTCCTTGTCATCTGACGTATGATTATCTGCATTGTTCTGATTGTCGGCAGCCGTCCCTGTCGGCGGCAGCCGCCTTGTTGTCTGCGACCGGTCTGCTGCCGGCCGGAACCCAGCCGTTGAAGTCCTTGCGGAATGCGAGGAGAATGGTCATTACTCCAATGGAAATACAGGAATCGGCAAAGTTGAAGACAGGTGAGAAGAAGACAAAAGACTCGCCCCCCCACAGCGGAATCCAGTCTGGGAATGTGCCATGAAAGAGGGGGAAATAGAGCATATCGACCACTTTTCCCATCAGCACCGGGGCATACCCTTCGCCCCATGGGACGAGTGTCGCCGGCGTTGCACCCTCTATGTAATAAGGTGCTGAGGCGGTGAAGATCTGTCCATAGAAGATGGAGTCGAAGATGTTTCCTGCGGCACCGGCAGTGATCATGGCCAGTACGACGATGTATCCCGTCCTTGCTCCTTGTCTGATACGGTCGGTTATGTACCAGACAAGGAAGACGATGGCAATGATACGGAACAGGCTGAGGAAGAGTTTGCTTCCCAGCTCCATGCCCCATGCCATACCCACGTTCTCGATGAACTCTATCTGGAACCAGTCGAAGATATGGATGGACTCCCCTAAATTCATGTTCAGCTTGACAGCCACCTTGATGACCTGGTCGATGGCGATCAACAGGACAATCAGTATGGCGGCTGTCAGAGCTTGTTTCTTCTGTTTGCTCATCAGTGGTTTTTGTTTGCTATCTTGGATGCAACGCTCAATGTTGCATGAGGCACTATGCGCAGGCGTTCCTTGGGAATCAGCTCTCCCGTGATTCGGTCGATGCCGTAGGTCTTGTTGTTGATTCTGACGAGTGCGGCCTGCAGTGCCTGGATGAACTTCTGCTGGCGCTGTGCCATCTGCACCAGCTCCTCCTTTGTCTGGCTTGAACTGCCTTCTTCCAGTGCCTTATACGTCGGCGACGTGTCGTCCACGTCATTCGTATTCTTGTTCATCAGGATTTTCATCGTTTCCTCATAGTCGGATTTGGCAACAGACAGTTTGTCATTCACAATCGAGCGGAACTCCTCGAGCTCCTCATCGGTATAACGCTTTTTTGTTTCCATAAAGTAAAATTGAATTAGGTTTATTGAATATGATCAGTAGAATACAGGAGCAGAGGCCGTCTCACAAGAAGACATCTTGCCTGCTGAGAAAGAGCTTCCGGGCGCATTTGCCAATGCCCCCGGAGCCCATGGCTTTAGTTCTTTCGTATGTCGATATGCAGTCTGAAGTCATCGAATTCGACCTCCGTACCGTTGTTTTCGCCAAGAGTGACATCATCGGCAAGCACCTGGGTCCTGATCAGTTCGCCGAATGACTCGACTGCTGCCGCCGCCGCCTTGTTCGGTTCAATGACAACGGCAATGCGGTCGGTGATTTCAAGTCCGGATTCCTTGCGCAGGTTCTGGATACGGTTGATCAGCTCTCGTGCCATACCCTCGCGACGGAGTTCGTCTGTCAGTTCAACCTCAAGGGCCACCGTCAGATTCCCCTCGTTGCTGACCAGCCACCCCGGGATGTCCTCCGAGATGATTTCCACATCGGCTGCCTCCACTTTGACCGGCTGACCTTCTACCTCGAAGCAGAACTCGCCGGATGTCTCCAGTGTGGCGATCTCCTCCTGTGTCAGTTCGTTCATGCGGGCAGCGACCTGCTTCATCAGCTTGCCATATTTCTTGCCCATGACACGGAAGTTACACTTCACCTTCTTTACAAGAACGCCCTGACCTTCAACGAATACGAGCTCCTTCACGTTCACCTCGTGTCTGATAAGATCGGCCACAGCCTCTATGTGCTTCTTCTGTGTTGCGTCAACAGCCGGTATCATGATCTGTGCCAGTGGCTGACGCACCTTGATGTTCACCTTGCGGCGAAGGGCGAGAACCATTGATGTGATACGCTGTGCCATGTCCATACGTGCTTCAAGGTCAGCATCGATGACAGCCTCGTCGGCCACTGGCCAGCGGTCGAGATGGATGCTCTCGAGTTCTCCGCCGAGGTCCTTGTAGAGCTGGTCGGCATAGAACGGAGCGAAAGGCGCCAGCAGCCGTGCAACGGTCATCAGACTGGTGTACAGCGTGTCGTAAGCACTCTTCTTGTCAGCACTCATTTCCTTGCCCCAGAAACGTTTGCGGTTCAGGCGGACGTACCAGTTGCTGAGGTCGTTGTTGACGAAAGCGTCAATCAGCCGGCCGGCACGTGTCGGGTCAAAGTTCTCCAGCTCATGGGTAACGCCCTTTATGAGTGAATTGAGTTTGGAGATGATCCAACGGTCAATCTCCGGAGCACCGGCCTTCACCGCTTCGCAGGTTGCGGCATCATATCCGTCAACGTTCGCATAGAGTGCAAAGAAGCTGTATGTGTTGTATAATGTGCCGAAGAACTTGCGGCGGCACTCGTCAACTCCCTCCGGGTCGAACTTCAGGTTGTCCCATGGTTCGCTGTTGGTCATCATGTAGAAGCGGACAGGGTCGGCACCGTATTTATGCAGCATCTCGAACGGATCGGTCACGTTCCCCACGTGCTTGCTCATCTTGTTGCCCTTGGCATCGAGCACAAGGCCGGACGAAATGACATTCTTGAAGGCGACAGAATCGAACACCATCGTCGCAATGGCATGGAGCGTGAAGAACCAGCCGCGGGTCTGGTCGACACCCTCATTGATAAAATCGGCCGGGAAGAAAGCCGGTGGAACGGCTGTTCCTTCGTAGGTGGAGTGTACCAGTTCCCTGCGGTATTCGGCTTCGGTCTTGCCTGTGGCCTTCAATCCTTCTGCATTGATCTCGCCCTCGAACGGATAATGCAGCTGGGCATAAGGCATGGAACCGCTGTCGAACCAGACATCGATAAGGTCTGCCTCCCGGTGCATGGGTCTGCCCTCCTCGTTTACAAGAACAATCTCATCCACGTAAGGACGGTGCAGATCAATCCTGTCGTAATTCTCCTGGCTGAAGTCTCCCACGACGAATCCGGCTTCTTTCAGCGGATTCCTGTCCATCACACCGGCGGCGACAGCCTTCTCAATCTCATTATAAAGCTCCTCTACCGAACCGATGCACTTCTCGCCGCGGTTCTCGTCACGCCAGATCGGCAGCGGAGTGCCCCAGAAGCGTGAACGGCTCAGGTTCCAGTCGTTCAGGTTCTCCAGCCAGTTGCCGAAACGGCCGGTACCTGTCGACTCCGGCTGCCACTGGATGGTTCCGTTCAGTTCAACCATGCGCGCTTTCCTTGCCGTGTCCTTGATGAACCAGCTGTCAAGCGGATAATAGAGGATGGGTTTGTCGGTACGCCAGCAGTGGGGATAGTTGTGTACGTGCTTCTGGATGTTGAAAGCCGTTCCCTCCTGCTTCATCTCCATGCAGATGACGATGTTCAGGTCTTCCGCCTTTTCTGAGGCCTTCTTGTCCCAGATGCCATTCGGATTGAAGCGCGGATCGTAGGCATTCTTCACATAGTCACCGGCATGATGGCCGTAAGCCTTTTCGTTGACACAAGCCTTGACGAAGTTTCTGTCCAGTTCGTCAATCGTGTAGTATTTCCCCTGCAGATCCACCATCGGGCGTGTTTCGCCTTTCTTTGATATAAGGTAGAGTGCAGGAATGTCGGCATCCCTGGCCACCTTGGCATCGTCTGCACCGAAGGTAGGGGCGATGTGTACGATGCCCGTACCGTCTTCTGTCGTCACGTAGTCGCCGAGGATGATGCGGAAAGCCTCGCTTTCCATCTCGACGAACCTGTCGCGGCCGTCCTCGCCCGTGAACACCTTCTCCGGATGGGCGGCAGCATAGTCGTTCACGAACTTAGGAGCAAGTTCACCGGTCTTCTCCACCGGCTTTACCCATGGCATGAGCTGCCGATAGTGCAGGCCCTCGAGTTCCGTACCCATCAGTCTGGCTACGACACGATAAGGGACGTACTTGTCGCCGCGCTCGTAGGGCGGCAGCTCGCCGCCGTCCGTTATCTCGCCTTCCGGTTTCAGATAGGCAGCGACACGGCTTGAAGCCATGACCAGCGTCAGTTTTTCAGCATCGTAGGGATTGTAGGTCTCGATAATATCGTATTCTATCTTTGGTCCTACGCAGAGTGCGACGTTTGAAGGCAAGGTCCAGGGAGTGGTGGTCCATGCCACGAAGCAGGGCTTTCCCCAGGTCTCCTTGGGAAGATCCGCCTTCTCTGCTAATACTTTCCAATCAGCAGCGGGGATGGCGAACTGCGCCGTAACGGTTGTGTCCTTCACGTCACGATAGCACCCCGGCTGGTTCAGTTCATGGCTCGAAAGGCCAGTGCCGGCAGCAGGGGAGTAGGGCTGTATGGTGTAACCTTTATAGAGCAGCCCCTTGTTGTAAAGCTGCTTGAGCAGCCACCACAGCGTCTCGATATACTTGTTGTCGTAGGTGATGTAGGGATGCTCCATGTCGACGAAGTAGCCCATTTCCTCTGTCAACTGCTTCCACTCGGCTGTGAACTTCATCACGTTCTCACGGCATTTGTGGTTGTAGTCTTCCGTCGAGATATATTTTGGGGATGCGTGGTTGTCAATGTCTTTCTTGGTGATACCCAGCTCTTTCTCTACACCTAATTCAACAGGAAGGCCGTGCGTATCCCAACCCGCCTTGCGATGAACCTGGAAGCCCTGCATGGTCTTGTAGCGGTTGAAGGCGTCCTTGATGGAACGTGCCAGCACATGGTGAATACCCGGGTGACCGTTGGCCGAAGGAGGTCCTTCGAAGAAGATGAACTGGGGATTCCCCTCTCTTTCATCGATACTTTTGTGGAAGATGTCTTTCTTCTCCCACTCTTTCAGGATTTCCTGGTTGGTACTTACAAGGTCCAGTCCCTTGTGCTCGGCGAATTTCCTTGCCATATTATCTATGCTTATTGTACTTATTTTCTAAATACCTGCAAAGATACGAATAACAACTGAAAATACCAAACTTTTAAGTCTTTCGTTTCGTCTGGCGGAGGTGGCTCTGTCTGAGATGGCCGTGGGGAAATCAAAAGCTGAAGTCCTCATGAAGGAATCTTAGGCAGATTCCGCATACATTTCCCTTAATTTTCTGTTGTAAAAAATTACCATCTGAATCCGGGATTCTTCAGTAGGATATGGATATGTTTTGGTTTTGAGCGGAAGCGGTGTCTTTATAAGTGCCAGACTGTTCGCATGGGATTTGCAAACCGCTTGTAATCAGCGGAGTGTACGCCTGATTTTAAAAGGTGCCTGATTGTGTTGCAAACGGGCGTTGGTTGGCCTGCAACTAAGCATCCCTTGAAGCCCAAGGAGTGCTTGGTTGGATGTCAACTGACGGCATATTGAAAACCAGATGATTCTTTGGAGTTGATTTAGTGGCCGCCGCGGGAGGGGAAAGCAGTCGTATGGAGGGCTTGAAATGTAAAGATGTTTTCCCTTTCGGAGCAAGTCCCCGATCGTTTCCCGTTTATCGGGATGAGCTGTTTCCACGATACAAAAATGCCCCTCCCTCTTGGTCTTCGTTGTCTGCATAGGGAGAGGGTGGAAGCTGTCGGCATACGGTGTCAGCGGAAACCGGTGTTTCCTGGAGTTGTCCCCGGACAGTTTCTGTAACAACAGCCTGACAGGATAGGGGGCATTGTCGGTCGGGCGGATGGTTATTTCCGGGCGGCAGGTAGCTCCTGTTACAGGCTTGCTCTGCAACGCATCCTTTCCCGGACGGAGAGGAAAGGGATCAGTTCACCCCTTCCTTCTTCATCGCTTCCAGACACTTGGGGCAGATTCCCTTATAATAGAGCTGGGTATCGTCAATCTGGAATCCCTTGCCGATTTCGCCCGTATAGCGCGGCATCTCCATGGCCTCAAAGTCGTAGACCTTCTCGCAGCGTTTGCAGAAGAAGTGTGCATGTGGCTCTGTAACACCGTCGTAGCATACACGGTGGTCGTCGATGGTTATCATCAGTGCGGCCCCATGTTCCGACAGCATCCTCAGCGTGTTGTAAACCGTCGTACGGCTCACCGTCGGCAGTTGCTTCTTCAGTGCCACGAACACCTCTTCGACAGTCGGATGCGTATGGTGGGCAAGTAGATACTTCATGATGGCAACGCGCTGGATGGAAGGGCGGATGCCCAATGCGATAAGTTTATTATAAGCTGAATCCACGATGATGACTTTCTTTGTTGGTTCTAATTTGAAGGATATTCTTGTTCGATTAAAATAAGGTGTCGGTTCCCGTAGGGAAACCGCGCACGATACTTTTTGCAAAGGTACGAACTTTGTATGAATTTGCAAACAATCTATTGTAAATAATACAATGCTTTAACGAATTTGACTTTAATTTACACTTCGTCTTTGTTTTTCCATCTTTTCATGCCCGTTAGCTGACAGTCTCATATAAGGTGTGTCCTGAAAATCCCATCAAAGGTATTTCTTGGAACCTCCGTAAAGCTGAAAATATCTGCTGGAGTCTGTCGTTCTGGAATATAAAATTCTTATTTTTGCAGTTGGATAGGAACTGGATGTCCTACATGGCAGCGGCTGCTGAAGCGTTCCCGAGGTTTCTCCTTCCGTTTGGCTGGTTCTCGTCTTTTAAAAAAGGCAGGGGGGGGCTATACTGCCGGAGGGAGACGGAGGAAGCTGTGTAGAGGCAGGACGGTGTAAAGGGGGGGGCCGCTCCTGTCGGTCAGGAGTGACAAGGGAGGTGATTCAGAAGACACTACAATTATAAAACGAACATATAATGAAAGAAATCAGTTACAAAGAATTGAACTTCAATCCGTTCAACCTTCTGGGGAAAGAATGGATGCTGCTGTCTGCCGGCAATGAGCAGGATGGCTGTAATACAATGACAATCAGCTGGGGACATCTGGGATGTCTCTGGGGACATAACGACCCGACTGCTGTCGTCTACCTCCGTCCAAGCCGCTATACAAAGACGTTTGTGGACCGGGAAGATTACTTTACGCTCTGTGTCATGGACGGAACCTTCAGGCAGCAGATGGCCTATCTCGGCTCCGTGTCGGGACGTAATGAAGACAAGATCGCAAAGGCCGGACTGACGAAGGTCTTTGCCGATCACAGTGTCTACTTCAAGGAAGCCAAGCTGGTCTTTGTCTGCAAGAAAGAGTATGCAGCTGAACTGCAGGAAGGCGGATTCATCGACAAGGAAATTCTCCGGCAGGCTTATCCGGCCCATGACCTCCACACGATGTATGTCGGCCGAATCGTAAAGGTGCTGGTCCGCGATGACGAGTATCTGTCCCGGTAGACCGGTGCACGGTCTTGTTTCCGGGTGTGTGTCGGATAATCAGATAGGGTGGCTCTCTGCCAGCCAAGCTGTGCCGGAGCTCCGGCAAGAAGCATGACAATGGCAGCTGTCGGCGGCCGGGGCTGTCGGGAGGTTTAGGACATGCCCCTGTGTCTGTATAAGGAGTTCCCTGCCATGTTCCGTGGGAAGCTGGGCGCAAAGCGTTACAGCTGCCGGAGGTAGGCCGCGGCCATCTCGGCGCACCGCTCGCCGTCGATGCCTGCACTGACGATGCCACCGGCATAGCCGGCGCCCTCGGCGCATGGGAACAGTCCCTCCAGACGTATGTGCATGAGGGTGTCCCGGTTGCGGAGAATACGGACCGGCGAACTCGTACGGGTTTCGGAGGCGATCATCACGGCTTCGTTCGTAAGGAAGCCATGCGCCTGTTTTCCGAAGGTTTTGAAAGCCTCCTGAAGCCGTTCTGTGATAAAGGAGGGCATCCAGAAATGGATCGGACTGGAAATAAGACCGGGTGCATAGCTCGACTTTGGGAGGTCGTACGACAGCCGGTTGTTCACGAAGTCCGCCATGCGCTGTGCGGGAGCTGTCTGGCTGCGGTTGCCCTGTTGCCATGTGTCATGCTCCAGCTGCTCCTGGTAGTGCATGATGCGGAGCAGGTCGTCTCCCTCCACGTCTTCCGGTTCGAGCTGGACGACCATTCCCGAGTTGGACCATTGCGTGCCGCGGTTGGCAGGGCTCATCCCGTTGGTTACGGTCTGTTCCGGACCGGTAGCCGAGGGGATGACGAATCCGCCGGGACACATGCAGAACGAGTAGACACCACGCCCCTGCACCTGTGTCACGAACGAGTATTCAGCCGTCGGGAGATATTTTCCTTTTCCGTTCTTGTTGTGATACTGTATCTGGTCGATCAGCCGGGCCGGATGTTCCAGACGTACTCCCACGGCAATTCCCTTTGCTTCCATCTCAATGCCGGCGCCGGCAAGATAGCGGTAGACATCCCGTGCGGAGTGTCCGGTAGCAAGAATCACCGGGCCGTGGAACGTACGCTTTGTGCCGGTTGCCTCCCGGTTGTCGACGGCTTCCACGCCCACGACTTTGCTGCCTTCGAGCAGCAGGGAGGTCATCTTGGTCTGGAAATGTACCTCGCCTCCGCAGGCAAGAATCGTGTTGCGCATGTTCTCGATCACACGAGGGAGCCTGTCTGTCCCGATGTGGGGATGGGCATCGGCGAGGATGGAGACCGGTGCGCCGTGCTGGCAGAAGACATTGAGGATCTTGTCGACAGGTCCGCGTTTCTTGCTGCGCGTATAGAGTTTTCCGTCCGAGTAGGCCCCGGCTCCGCCCTCTCCGAAGCAGTAATTCGACTCCGGGTCTACCGTCTGCGTCTTCTTTATCGAGGCAATGTCTGTTTTCCGGTCGCGCACGTTCTTTCCGCGTTCGAGGATTATCGGGCGCAGGCCCAGCTCTATGAGCTTCAGCGAAGAGAACAGTCCGGCAGGCCCTTCGCCCACCACGATGACGGCAGGGCAGCTGCTCACATCCCGGTATTCGGTCTTCACGAAAGCGTCATCCTGCGGGAACTCATTGATGTAGACACGGACTTTCAGGTTTACAAAGATGTCACGGTGACGTGCGTCAATCGATCGTTTCAGGGTGCGTACCCGGTAGATCGTGCGCTCGTCAAGTCCTTTTTCCCGGGCAATATATGCCTTCAGATTGTCCTCGTCATAGGCTGCCTGTGGTAAAACCCGCAGCTGGTATTCCTCTGTCATAATCGTGCTGTTTCTTCTTATAGCCACAAAATTAGTCAAATATATTGAGAAAAACGTTGGCAATTGGGATATTTCTTGTTATTTTTGCGCCCAAGTCCGGCCTTTCCATCATTGTAAAAGGGAGGCGGATGATAATCCCAAAAGCCATCAGCAATGAAAGTATTGAAGTTTGGAGGAACATCCGTAGGTTCTGTTTCGAGTATTCTCAGCCTGAAGAATATCGTGGAGCGGGAGGCGAAGCACCAGCCTGTCATCGTGGTTGTCAGTGCCTTGGGCGGCATCACCGACCAGCTCATAGCCACATCCCAGCTCGCTTTGAAGGGCGATGAAGGCTGGCGGACGGCATTCGATGCAATGGTTGACCGCCATCACAGGATGATTGATGCCGTCATTACCGATCCGCAGGACCGTGAGAAGCTGTCCGGCAAGGTGGATGCCCTCTTCGAGCAATTACAGTCTATTTATTACGGTGTCTTCCTCATCCACGACCTCAGTCACAAGACACAGGACACGATTGTAAGCTACGGCGAACGCCTCAGCTCGAACATTGTGGCCACGCTCATCGGGGGTTCCAGGTGGTTTGATGCACGTACATTCATCAAGACCGAGGAGAAGCTGGGCAAACGGAGTCTCGACACGGAACTTACCAACAGGCTTGTCTCGGCGGCCTTCTCCGACCTTCCCCGCATCTCCCTCGTCCCGGGTTTCATCGCACAGGACCGAGACTCGGGCGACATCACCAATCTGGGACGTGGCGGAAGCGATTACACCGCTTCGATCCTCGCCGCCGCACTCAATGCCGAAGTGCTGGAAATATGGACGGATGTCGACGGATTCATGACCGCTGATCCCAGAGTCATCAAAGGAGCCTATACCATCAATGAGCTTTCGTATAAAGAAGCCATGGAGCTCTGCAACTTCGGAGCAAAGGTCGTCTATCCGCCGACGATATACCCTGTGTGTGTGAAGAATATCCCCATCAGGGTGAAGAATACCTTTCACCCGGAAAGAAAAGGGACGGTCATCAAGTCGCACATAGAGAACAATGGGAAACCCATCAAGGGCATATCGTCCATCAAAGACACGACGCTCATCACTGTGACCGGTCTGTCCATGGTGGGAGTAGTGGGGGTCAACCGGCGCATTTTCAGTTCGCTTGCCGACAACGGAATCAGTGTCTTCCTCGTTTCGCAGGCTGCATCAGAGAACAACACCTCTATCGGCGTGAAGGACGAAGATGCCGTGCAAGCCGTGAATGTACTGAACGAGGAGTTCCGGCTTGAGATAGAGGACGGACGGATGTTCCCCATGCATGCTGAGAGCGGTCTTGCCACCGTGGCCATCGTGGGAGAGAACATGAAGCGCACGCCGGGCATCAGCGGAAAGCTCTTCGGCACGCTCGGACGGTCGGGAATCAGCATCATTGCACTGGCACAGGGTGCGACGGAAATGAACATCTCCTTCGTTGTGCGGGGGACGGATCTGCGCAAATCCCTGAACGTACTGCACGATTCGTTCTTCCTGTCCGAATACAAGGAGCTGAACCTTTTTATATGCGGTGTCGGTACGGTGGGCGGAAAACTCATCGAGCAGATCAAGAACCAGTATGAAGAACTGAAGCGGCATTCCCATCTGAAACTGAATGTCGTGGGAATCGCTTCATCGCACAATGCCATCTTCAATCGTGACGGACTGGACCTTGACAACTGTCTGGAAGATCTCCGGGCAAGCGAACCGTCCAGTCCAGAACATCTGCGTGATGTGATTCTCGGGATGAACATTTTCAACTCGGTGTTCGTCGACTGCACTGCCTCCAAGGAGGTTGCGGCTCTTTATCAATCGCTCCTTGAAAACAACATATCGGTCATTGCGGCCAACAAGATAGCGGCTTCCAGTGCTTACGAGAACTATTGCCGGCTGAAGCAGACAGCCCTCCAGCGTGGGGTGAAGTTCCGTTTTGAAACGAACGTAGGTGCCGGTCTGCCGATTATCGGGACGATCAACGACCTGCGCAATTCAGGAGACAGGATATTGAAGATAGAGGCGGTCCTGTCCGGCACGCTCAACTTCATCTTCAACGAAATCAGTGCGGACATTCCTTTCTCGGAGACGGTGAAACGCGCAAAGGAGCAGGGATACAGCGAACCGGATCCACGTATCGACCTCAGCGGAACGGATGTGATCCGCAAACTGGTCATCCTTACACGCGAGGCTGGCTATAAGGTGGAACAGGAAGATGTGGAGAGACACCTCTTTGTCCCTGATGAATATTTCAAGGGATCGGTGGACGGCTTCTGGAAGCATCTGCCCGAACTTGACGCAGACTTTGAACGGCGTCGCCGGAAACTCTCCGAAGAGGGGAAACGCTGGCGGTTTGTGGCGACGATGGAACACGGCAGGGCAAGTGTGGCGCTGAAGGCGGTCGATGCACTCCATCCTTTCTACAACCTCGAAGGATCCAACAACATTGTCCTCCTCACCACAGAACGTTACAAGGAATACCCCATGCAGATACAGGGCTACGGTGCCGGCGCTTCCGTGACTGCTGCGGGCGTGTTCGCCAATGTCATGAGCATTGCCAATATATAGTCTCCTGTTGCCCCGGTATGCATTTCCTTTATGGTAAGTTCTGAAAGTTTCCCTTGATGGCTTTTTGTCTTTCAGGCGGGCAGACTCCGCTTTTTTTCTTGAAAGAGCATGGCGGGCTATGCGAATGAAAGAACGAACTGAAGCGACCACATAAAGACGGAAAGGTACGGAAAGTTGACAGAAATCCTGTCTGCGACAGACCGACATGGAGTTTTCAGAACAGGCCTTGTCAGCCTGTATCATCCGGCCATCCGCCTCTTGCCTGTATGTATGTCGTGCAGGGGAGGGACTTCTCTTCTCGCTCCTGCTGTACGCATCGAAGCCTATGCCGTTTAGGTTTTACCGGACAGTAATGATAAAAAATCTCCATTCGAAGGTGATATTCATTTTTTTTTTCTATCTTTGCCCACATAACTTAACGTAAAAAATATAACTATGAAATCAGACATTGAAATCGCTCGTTCATGTAATATGAAACGGATCGAGGAAGTTGCAGCGACGGCAGGAATCCCTGCGGAAGTATTGGAACATTATGGCAAGTACATGGCAAAGATTCCTCTCTCGTTGATCGATGAGGAACGCGTAGCCTGCAACCGCCTTATTCTTGTCAGCTCCATTTCTCCCACACGTGCGGGAATCGGAAAGACAACGGTCAGCATTGGTCTGTCCATGGCACTCAACCGCATCGGGAAACGCTCTATGCTTGCCCTGCGCGAACCGAGCCTCGGCCCCTGTTTCGGTATGAAAGGTGGAGCCGCCGGCGGCGGTTATGCCCAGGTAGTACCGATGGAGAAGATCAACCTCCACTTCACGGGCGATTTCCATGCCATTACGAGTGCGCATAACATGATTGCCGCCTTGCTCGACAACTATATCTATCAGCACCGCAGTGAAGGGTTTGCGCTGAAGCAGATCTTGTGGAAACGCGTGCTGGATGTCAACGACCGCAGTCTTCGCAATATCGTGACGGGACTGGGGAATACGACCGACGGACTGCCGGCGCAGTCAGGCTTCGACATTACGCCGGCCAGTGAAATCATGGCGGCCCTGTGCCTTGCGGACAGTGAGGATGACCTCCGCCGGCGGATTGAGAACATGGTCTTGGGCATAACTTTCGAGGACAAGCCTTTCACGGTATGCGACCTCGGGGTGGCCGGAGCGATAACCGTCCTGCTGATGGATGCCCTCAAGCCGAATCTCGTACAGACGCTTGAGGGGACTCCGGCGCTGGTCCATGGAGGGCCGTTTGCCAATATCGCCCATGGATGCAACAGTCTGGTCGCTACGAAGATTGCAATGTCTCTGAGCGATTATGCGGTGACGGAGGCCGGCTTCGGTGCGGATCTCGGTGCAGAGAAATTCCTGGACATCAAGTGTCGTAAGGCTGGAATCCATCCTCGTATTACGGTGCTTGTCACTACTTTACGCGGCTTGAAGATGCATGGAGGACTCGTCGGCGGCGAATCGCACGAGCAGGAGCGGCAGGCTCTTATCGAAGGTTTCGCCAATCTCGACCGTCATGTCAAGAACATGCAGCGTTTCGGGCAGCCTGTTGTGGTGACATTGAACAGATACGGTGATGACAGCGAGGAAGAGATCGCATTGCTTTCCGAGCATTGCAGGATGCTGGGCGTAGGCTTTGCCGAGAACAATGTGTTTGCGCAAGGCGGAGAAGGTGCAGAAGAACTGGCCCGGCTTGTCGTAGAGACGATTGACAGGCAGGGGGCGAAGGAGATCCGCATGGCATACGCGGATGATGACACCATCGAAGAGAAGGTGAACAGGATCGCCAAGAACATATATGGTGCCCGTTCTGTTATCCTCAAGAAATCGGCAGAAAAGAAACTTGCCCGTATTCGTGCCTGGGGGATGGAACGCTTCCCTGTCTGCATTGCCAAGACACAGTTCTCGTTCAGTGAAGACCCCAAGCAGGTGGGTGCTGCCAAGGACTTTGACATTACCATCCGGGATTTCGTAATCAACGGCGGTGCGGAAATGATTGTGGCTATTGCCGGAGACATCATGCGTATGCCGGGGCTTCCGAAGATTCCGCAGGCGGAGAAGATCGATATTGTGCATGGACAGATAGAAGGACTGGCTTAGCATGATCCGCTGACTGTCCGTTTGTATCGGAGACGGTTCTGACAGTTTCAGAACCGTCTCTTTTTTTGCCTCAGGTAGACTTTCTACAGATTGAGTAAAACTGAAATCTGAAACCTGAATCTTCAGCATTTGCAGTATTTTTATACCTGCTTATGGCTTGATGGGAATCTTATCGGATTTCCACCTACTCGTAGTCATCCACCACATTGTTGATAAAGTCCATCATGGGTTTGCCGGTCTTGCAGATGTTCTCCAGTTTTCCAAGCCAGTTACCGCCTTCAAAGAAATCGTCGGGGACGGACACCCAGCAGCAGTAGTCCTTCATCCGGAGATACTGGAGGAACTCGTAGTCCTTGGGAAAACCTTTCGGAACGGTCTTCAGGGATGCAAGGCCGAAGCCTTTCTTGCTCACCTTGTCGTCCGTCCATCGTCCTTCGTTCGGTCGGCCGAACAGCTTTGCAAAGTCCGGATTCTCCACATCTTTCCGCCATTCGTCGATGTTTGCCATGATCTCATTGCGACAGGATGTAAGGATGTTTGTAGGCAGCCAGTAGCAGCCAACGGCCACCAGGCAGTTGCCCGGTTGTAGATGGATGTAATAGCCGCCGCGCAGGGCCTTGCGTCCGTGCGCACAGATATAGGCGCCGAAGTGGCGTTTATAGGGGCTCTTGTCGGGCGAGAAGCGTACGTCACGATAGAAACGGTAAGTGCAGTCCTTCGCCGTCAGATGTGAAACCTCTTCGTCAAAGGTTGCCAGGCAAGATATAACTTGGTCGACGCCCTTCTCGAAGTCGGCCTTCACCGCATCATATTCAGCCTTATGTTCCTGAAACCACTGCCGGTTATTGTTCGCAGCAATGCCTTCCAGGAAGTGCATGATCTTCTTTGTATTCATTTCTTCTTGTTTTGCGGATTTATGTTTTGCTGTCAGGGAAGTCTGAAGAGTTAAAGGAGCCGGACCGAACGAATTGGGTTGAGGCATATAGCGGAATATCGCAGTTGGTCTCAACTCCTTCTGAGCCTGAAAAATACTCTTTATAATTTGCTGTTCTTCATCAGCTTGGGACATATAGCATCAAACGGGCAGTGCTCGCAATCAGGCTTAGCACTCTTGCAGACATACCGGCCATGCAGCAGTATCCAGTGATGAGCATCCGACACTTCCTCCGTCGGGATGTTCTTCATCAGATAGTCTTCCACCTTGCGGGGTGTGTCTGCTGTTGACGGAACCAGCCCCAGCCGATGGCTGACACGATAGACGTGCGTGTCGACGGCCAGGGTCGGCTTGCCGAACCACACGGCCTGTATGACGTTCGCCGTCTTGCGGCCTACCCCCGGCAGCATCGTAAGTGCAGTGGGGTCAGACGGCACTTCGCCGCCGAACTGCTCTACCAGCATCTTCGACATTTCCACCAGATGTTTTGCTTTCGCATTCGGATAGGACACGCTCTTCACATACCCGAACACCTCTTCGGCCGTTGCCTTGGCCATCGTCTTTGCATCCGGGTAATGGCGGAACAGTTCCGGGGTAATGGCGTTGATGCGCTTGTCCGTACACTGTGCGGACAGCAGCGTGGCGCAGAGCAGCTGGAATGCCGAGCCGAACATCAGCTCGGTCGACACGTGTCCGGTGTGTTTGCGGAAGTAATCCAAGACATAAGTATATCGTTCTTTCCTTGTCATCTTTCTTTTATTGTATAGGGCTGTGGCTATGCGTCCCCGCCCGATCAACTTATTTTGCTTCTTTTATCACGACACTGTCTCCCACAACGGCAATGGCCTGCCGGTTTGTGATGATCTTCAAGGGCAGGTGGCTGTTCTTGTGGACGACTCTCCGTGCAGCCTCCTCAAAAGGAAAGCTGTCGAAATGTACGACAGGATAGAAGCTGACGATGCCGAGACCGCCGAAGTCCGTGAAGCCCGGTGTCAGCGCAAGATGGTCGTCCATGTCCTTGGCATATTCTATGTCGGGGGCAAGAATCATCGCTCCGGCTGATTCCCCGATGTATGTTTTTCCTTTCCCCACCTGTTCTGTGATGTATCTGTCGGCACCTGTCCTCCTCAATTCCTGCATGAGGAAAAATGTGTTACCCCCTGAGACGTAGATGCAGTCACAGTCGTTCAGTACTTCTTCCGTCTTGTTCCTGCTGCATTGAGAGATTTCCAGCTCCTTGACGATAAGTCCGAGAGCGTCAAGTGCCGCCCTGCTGTCCTCCACGTATCGTGTGTATTCCTCATGGATGCTTGCGGTAGGGATGAATGCTGCTGTCTTTCCTTTCAACGGAATGGCGACAGACTCGGACAGGACCGAAGCCACATCCGCAAAAGACGAGCATAAAAAGATTCTCTTCATTGGCGTATTATGTTTTAGTGCTTCCTTATCGTTGATGCAGCGAACAGCCTGGACAAGGAGTAAAGCACAGTACCATGCACAGGAATGACATTACTTTGCATACCTTTCGTGTCTGATGGTGCAAAGTTACTGAAAACCTAAAGATTATTTGGTTCTTTCCGAAACTTAATGTACTTTTGCATCAGAAAATTAAATCAAATCAATTATGACAACTCCAATGATAGGACTGATTGCACTGCTCGTCATCGCACTGGTCGGGTGGGCAATCGCAGAGCAGAAAAGCAAAAGCGTAACATTCGTTCACTCAGAGGCGGAAGCTGAAGGGGAAGAGGAAATGAAAGAGGCTTACGAAGCCAATGGCAACAAAGAGCTGAACCTCAAAGACCTGCTTGCACACAACAGCACCAAAGGTTACAAGGCTATTTAGAACCAGACGGTTACAAGTATAGATGGACGGGAGCCATGCGGTCGCATGATTCCCGTCCATTTTCTTTTTCTTCCGTTAAATGTGTAGATGTCTGTCATGCAGTGCATCTTACCTGACGGAAGAACTTTTTGTTCTTCTGTTAAATGTGTGGATGCTTTTCGTGTTGCTTTAACGGAAGAGCCGAAGTGATTCATTCAACAGAAACATAGCCAAGGCCGTCAACTGGCTATTCTATCCTCCTCCTCCGATACAGGATCCTTCTCATTTTAATACGTTGGAACTACAGATGGGGTTTTGAAAAACCATTACATAATTTCAAACAAATCATCTGCAAATATAAAAGGAACGTGTAAAAAAGCTGGATTGTAACCGGCCGTCAATCAGATGGTTATAAAGCCGTTCGTAAAAGGTGCTTAATTGGACTTCAAAAGGGCGTTAGTAACACGCTAAAGGAGCGTCTGTTGCAAGTCAATCAGGCATCTTTTAGAAGCCAGAAGAGCATGTGTCAGCTTTGAAATGCGTAAAAATGTTTACAGACACCGATGATATGGGAATGAGTTGTCTGTGGAAGACGGAAAGGCATACTAATGGACAGGCATCGTATCAATTTGTCTTTTCTGCATTTTATCTTGTAGTTCATCCTCTTCTGTAAGGTTCTGTTCTGACAGGGTTCTGTGATGTACCCGACTGCCGCAGGGGGTTCACGGGCGAGGCGGACGGTGCCCGGGAAGCGGGCGGATTCATTCCGACCGTATAAATTCATCCGGGTCTTACGGATGGAAAAGGGCTTGAAAAGCCTTGTACGCTTTGTTTGTCTACCATTCATCAAACTGTCCGTCTGCGGAGGCACTCCGAGGGAAGAACAGCTGTCTCCCACAGAGGAACAAAGGGTGCAGAGATAAAGGCGGCTCAGATTCGGCAGGAAAAGAAACGCAGTGAAGAGCGGGAGCATGTATTGTGTTCCCCTTTTTTGCAGACAGGCAGGTAGTCTGGGTCAGTCCTAAAACCCAGTTGCAAGCCTATACTCTTAAGCACATAATTCCATAAGTATTTATTACCTTTGCATCATGAAGAGTGACCAACTATTACGTTGCATCTTTCCAGATGTACTTGCCGACTACTTTGATGTTGTCGATATTCAAGAGAGTGTTTCCCAGTTTGACTTTTGGCTTGACGAGCGTAACTTTATGGAAAAGTCAGACCATAAGCTAGGCACTGTAAGCAGTTATGGTTTTACCAGCGAGCGTGTAATTCAGGACTTTCCTCTTCGTGGCAAAGCCGTCTACCTCCATGTTCGCCGTCGCAAGTGGCGTGACAGTTCCAACGGAGAGATATTTACTTATTCATATGATGACTTGACGGCCGAGGGCAGTAAACTATCCCCCGAGTTCGTTTCTTTTTTAAAAGAATAGAATTGAGTCCACTGCAGAGAGCATCGCAAGCATCGGTGCGCACTATGGCGTAAATGGCAAGCAGTTATCCACACAGTACAAGGAACATTTCAGTGATTATCGTAGCTGGGACCAGTTGGGGCATGCTCAAGACTGGCTATTGTTTGAAGATAACATAGGTGAGAACCTAAGTATTGATGAGACCTGTCTAAGCAGTGGCGAGGTTTATACTTTTCTGACCAACAAGGCGGGAAAGGGCAGAAAAGGGACTTTGGTAGCTGTGGTTAAAGGGACCAAGGCAGAGGACGTCATCCAGGTTCTCAAGACGATAAACCTTTCTAAACGAAAGACAGTCAAGGAGATAACACTCGATTTATCATCTTCTATGATGCGCATAGCCCGCTCTGTTTTTCCAAAAGCACTTATTACCAATGACAGATTTCATGTGCAGAAACTATATTATGATGCTCTGGATGACATGCGTATTGCTTACCGATGGATGGCAAGAGATAAAGAGAATGAGGAGATAAAAGAAGCTAAAAGTAAGGGTAAGGAATATATACCATTTAGATACAGCAATGGTGACACGCGCAAGCAGTTGCTCGCCAGAGCAAAGTTCATATTGACCAAGCACAAGACCAAGTGGACTGAAACACAGAAAGGTAGGGCGGAAATCATCTTTGAACATTATCCGACACTGAAAAAGGCATATGATTTGGCTATGAAACTTACCGACATTTATAACATCAAGAGCATCAAGGATGCTGCAAGGCTGAAGCTGGCAAAATGGTTTAATGAGGTTGAAGAGCTGGGAGTGGACAATTTCTACACAGTGATTGACACGTTTGAAAATCATTATCAAACCATACTCAATTTCTTTGTAAACAGAGCTACGAATGCAAATGCCGAGTCATTCAATGCTAAGGTTAAGGCATTCAGGGCACAGTTCAGAGGAGTTACAGATATTCCTTTCTTTTTATATAGGCTTATGAAATTGTGTGCTTAAGAGTATAGGCTTGCAACTGGGTTTTAGGACTGACCCGGTAGTCTCTGTATAATCAGTTTTGGATCCGGTTAAAACAAAAAAGCGATGACCTTCTCAGGTGACCGCTCTTTATCTAATAGGTATTAGCCATTTAAAAGGTAAAAGATTGTTTTCAGGATAACAGTTGCAAATATAGAGCTTTTTCTGTTTACCTGCAAACTTTTTGTACGTTTTTTTGTATGGAAATTGTATGTGTGCGGACACGTTGCCGACATGGGAGGCTTCAGATCGTCTGCTGACTGACAAATCGATCAAAAAGGGGTCAGTCCTAAAACCCAGTTGCAAGCCTATACTCTTAAGCACATAATTCCATAAGTATTTATTACCTTTGCATCATGAAGAGTGACCAACTATTACGTTGCATCTTTCCAGATGTACTTGCCGACTACTTTGATGTTGTCGATATTCAAGAGAGTGTTTCCCAGTTTGACTTTTGGCTTGACGAGCGTAACTTTATGGAAAAGTCAGACCATAAGCTAGGCACTGTAAGCAGTTATGGTTTTACCAGCGAGCGTGTAATTCAGGACTTTCCTCTTCGTGGCAAAGCCGTCTACCTCCATGTTCGCCGTCGCAAGTGGCGTGACAGTTCCAACGGAGAGATATTTACTTATTCATATGATGACTTGACGGCCGAGGGCAGTAAACTATCCCCCGAGTTCGTTTCTTTTTTAAAAGAATAGAATTGAGTCCACTGCAGAGAGCATCGCAAGCATCGGTGCGCACTATGGCGTAAATGGCAAGCAGTTATCCACACAGTACAAGGAACATTTCAGTGATTATCGTAGCTGGGACCAGTTGGGGCATGCTCAAGACTGGCTATTGTTTGAAGATAACATAGGTGAGAACCTAAGTATTGATGAGACCTGTCTAAGCAGTGGCGAGGTTTATACTTTTCTGACCAACAAGGCGGGAAAGGGCAGAAAAGGGACTTTGGTAGCTGTGGTTAAAGGGACCAAGGCAGAGGACGTCATCCAGGTTCTCAAGACGATAAACCTTTCTAAACGAAAGACAGTCAAGGAGATAACACTCGATTTATCATCTTCTATGATGCGCATAGCCCGCTCTGTTTTTCCAAAAGCACTTATTACCAATGACAGATTTCATGTGCAGAAACTATATTATGATGCTCTGGATGACATGCGTATTGCTTACCGATGGATGGCAAGAGATAAAGAGAATGAGGAGATAAAAGAAGCTAAAAGTAAGGGTAAGGAATATATACCATTTAGATACAGCAATGGTGACACGCGCAAGCAGTTGCTCGCCAGAGCAAAGTTCATATTGACCAAGCACAAGACCAAGTGGACTGAAACACAGAAAGGTAGGGCGGAAATCATCTTTGAACATTATCCGACACTGAAAAAGGCATATGATTTGGCTATGAAACTTACCGACATTTATAACATCAAGAGCATCAAGGATGCTGCAAGGCTGAAGCTGGCAAAATGGTTTAATGAGGTTGAAGAGCTGGGAGTGGACAATTTCTACACAGTGATTGACACGTTTGAAAATCATTATCAAACCATACTCAATTTCTTTGTAAACAGAGCTACGAATGCAAATGCCGAGTCATTCAATGCTAAGGTTAAGGCATTCAGGGCACAGTTCAGAGGAGTTACAGATATTCCTTTCTTTTTATATAGGCTTATGAAATTGTGTGCTTAAGAGTATAGGCTTGCAACTGGGTTTTAGGACTGACCCGGTAGTCTCTGTATAATCAGTTTTGGATCCGGTTAAAACAAAAAAGCGATGACCTTCTCAGGTGACCGCTCTTTATCTAATAGGTATTAGCCATTTAAAAGGTAAAAGATTGTTTTCAGGATAACAGTTGCAAATATAGAGCTTTTTCTGTTTACCTGCAAACTTTTTGTACGTTTTTTTGTATGGAAATTGTATGTGTGCGGACACGTTGCCGACATGGGAGGCTTCAGATCGTCTGCTGACTGACAAATCGATCAAAAAGGGGTCAGTCCTAAAACCCAGTTGCAAGCCTATACTCTTAAGCACATAATTCCATAAGTATTTATTACCTTTGCATCATGAAGAGTGACCAACTATTACGTTGCATCTTTCCAGATGTACTTGCCGACTACTTTGATGTTGTCGATATTCAAGAGAGTGTTTCCCAGTTTGACTTTTGGCTTGACGAGCGTAACTTTATGGAAAAGTCAGACCATAAGCTAGGCACTGTAAGCAGTTATGGTTTTACCAGCGAGCGTGTAATTCAGGACTTTCCTCTTCGTGGCAAAGCCGTCTACCTCCATGTTCGCCGTCGCAAGTGGCGTGACAGTTCCAACGGAGAGATATTTACTTATTCATATGATGACTTGACGGCCGAGGGCAGTAAACTATCCCCCGAGTTCGTTTCTTTTTTAAAAGAATAGAATTGAGTCCACTGCAGAGAGCATCGCAAGCATCGGTGCGCACTATGGCGTAAATGGCAAGCAGTTATCCACACAGTACAAGGAACATTTCAGTGATTATCGTAGCTGGGACCAGTTGGGGCATGCTCAAGACTGGCTATTGTTTGAAGATAACATAGGTGAGAACCTAAGTATTGATGAGACCTGTCTAAGCAGTGGCGAGGTTTATACTTTTCTGACCAACAAGGCGGGAAAGGGCAGAAAAGGGACTTTGGTAGCTGTGGTTAAAGGGACCAAGGCAGAGGACGTCATCCAGGTTCTCAAGACGATAAACCTTTCTAAACGAAAGACAGTCAAGGAGATAACACTCGATTTATCATCTTCTATGATGCGCATAGCCCGCTCTGTTTTTCCAAAAGCACTTATTACCAATGACAGATTTCATGTGCAGAAACTATATTATGATGCTCTGGATGACATGCGTATTGCTTACCGATGGATGGCAAGAGATAAAGAGAATGAGGAGATAAAAGAAGCTAAAAGTAAGGGTAAGGAATATATACCATTTAGATACAGCAATGGTGACACGCGCAAGCAGTTGCTCGCCAGAGCAAAGTTCATATTGACCAAGCACAAGACCAAGTGGACTGAAACACAGAAAGGTAGGGCGGAAATCATCTTTGAACATTATCCGACACTGAAAAAGGCATATGATTTGGCTATGAAACTTACCGACATTTATAACATCAAGAGCATCAAGGATGCTGCAAGGCTGAAGCTGGCAAAATGGTTTAATGAGGTTGAAGAGCTGGGAGTGGACAATTTCTACACAGTGATTGACACGTTTGAAAATCATTATCAAACCATACTCAATTTCTTTGTAAACAGAGCTACGAATGCAAATGCCGAGTCATTCAATGCTAAGGTTAAGGCATTCAGGGCACAGTTCAGAGGAGTTACAGATATTCCTTTCTTTTTATATAGGCTTATGAAATTGTGTGCTTAAGAGTATAGGCTTGCAACTGGGTTTTAGGACTGACCCTCAAAAAGACCGTCTGAAGTGACGCTCCCGGCAGACAGGGTACGGCCTTGCTGTCTGGGTAGATGCAGGTTGGTTCCATCCCCTTTCCCGGAAAGACAGGAGGCAGTATAGTGTGTTTTCACCGCTTTCCTTCTTGAGAACAGGCGACGGCTCTGTCGGGATTCAGAGGGACTGATGGAGGTCGTCGACTTCATGCGATGCCTTCTGCAGACGCTTCCGCATTGTAAGCGGCATCAGTCTCTCAGAGTTTCCAGCCGGGGAACAATAAGGATGCTTCTGCCCATTGACAGCAGACCTTCACGTTGCAGCTGGTGGAGCATGCGGGAAACATTGATCCGGCTCTGGTGCAGTTCATGGGCAAGATCTTCCATCCTTATTCTCAGTATTTTGCGTCCGGCCTGTGTCATGCAGCGGTGACGGAGGAATGTGATGAACTGCTGCCGGATGTCGTCAGACGGTTTCTGCCAGGGGATGCGTCCCATGCGCTGTGCCTGCATCGAGAGACTGTTGAGAAAGTTCAGACGGAAGATCAGGTAGCTGTCGAGGAGACGCAGCACCTCCGGCTTGGCCAGGGAAAGCAGACTGCAGTCGGTCTGTGCCGTGACATCCTTGGTGTAATACTGCATGAGACCGAACAGGTGTTCCGGCTGGATGACGGCCGGTGCCTTCAGTTCTTCTTCAATGCAGTAGCGGTGGCTGTCGGCATAGCTGGCGACCTGCAGTACCCCGCTCATCAGGAAAAAGAGGCAGTCACACTTCTCGTCTTTCCTTATGAGCGGCCTGCTGGCTGGCAGCTTGTGGAAACCGAACTTCGTTTGCTCAATGATGTCGGACAGCTCATCCGTGCTGATTCCGATGAAGAGCGGCAGTTCGAGGAGTTTGTTATAGAGTTGGAGCATTCCTTATTCCACTACTTTCCCTTTCATCGACGGACTGTACCATACCCTCAGGTTTCCTTTTGCATCCGAATAGATGAAATAAGCCATCAGCTCCGGATGGCGTTCGAGCACTCTGCGTGCCTTCTCAATGCCCATCACCATGAATGAGGTGGCATAGGCGTCGGCCGTGGCACAGTTCTTGGCCAGGACGGTGGCGGAGAGCAGGGAATGCTGTACAGGGTATCCGGTCTTCGGATCGATGGTGTGGGCGTATTTCTTCCCTCCTTTGTAGTAGAAGTTGCGGTAGTTGCCGCTTGTCGCCATGGCCTTGTCGGTGACATTGAGCACGGTCTCAAATTCCTGATTCGTGTTCAGCGTGTCGTCAGTCGGCTTCGTCACGCCGATCTTCCAGGGCATCCGCTGTTCGCTGTTGCCTTTCGTGACGATCTCTCCGCCAATCTCTACCATGAAGTTTTCTATGCCGTTGCGGCGCAGAAGACGTGCCACGGCATCCGAACCATATCCCTTGGCAATGGCAGAACAGTCGAGCATCGTGCGCCGGTCCTGTTTCCGGATGGTATTGCCGACGAGTTTCACCTTCTCATATCCCACCATCCGGCGCAGGCTGTCTATCTTCTCCTTGGACGGCCGTTGTCCTGTCTTGAAGCCGAAGCCCCAGAGGTTGACCATCGGCGCGACCGTTATGTCGAAGGCGCCGCCGGTATCCTCGGACACCTCTTCCGCCAGTGTGAAGACTTCACTGAACATCTCGTTTATCTTGACCGGCCTGTTCCGGTTGATCTGTGAAATCATCGAGTTGGGGTCGAAGGTCGAAAAGGTCTCGTTGACCTTCTTCAGTTCGGCATCAATCTGCGGCTGCAGATCCTCGTTGCTCTGATATGTGATGTGGTAGACTGTCCCGAAGATAAAGCCTGTGTTATGCTGGTAAGGCATTGCATGCTGGCAATGGACAATGGCGACTGATCCGATAAGCAGTACAAGCAGGAAAGGTATCTGCCAATATATTTTTTTCTTGTTCATATTTCGAAGAGGATGTTGAAAGTTGCTCCCAGTCGCGACGAACCTCCCCGGCCGTAGCCCGGCACATACCAGGGCTCGCCGATTTCACCTGTCTTATGCGACAGTCTGAACTTGTAGCGTACCGTCCAGCCCATGCGTATCGGCCCCCATATTTTTGCATCCACACCGCCGGCGACTTCCGCCCACAGCTGGCTGCCCTTGCTGCCGACGGCTCCGTAGGCTGCCTGTGTGCCCCAGATGGGATCGGCAATGCCCGGACTGTAAATGTCATATTGAAAGGAGGAGTAGCCTACTCTTCCCCCGACCAGGAAGCGGTAGGCATCGTGCTTGTCCTTGAGCATGTTGAAGTCGCAGCCTATCCGGAAATAAGGGGCACTTGTCTTGAATCCGGTCCCGGTTGTTTCATCGGTCTTGTCGGCCTGTCCCGCACCTGCCTCGATGACGGGAAAATACCTGTCCTTTATGTTGATGCGCAGCAAGGCTTCATACTGTCCGTAGGATGCAAGCGAACGCATGACCGGCCCGACGGCATCGGCGCCTACTGCCATACCCCGGAAGAAGCCGACAGCGTCTTCTTTCCTCTCCGGTGCGGATGGTCTGTGCTGTGCATGGACGGCAGAGACCGGCAGCAGGGACAGCAGGCTAAGGATTAGTGAAGCGGATAAGGATGTTCTCTTTCGTACCATCATCGTCGACATTAGGATTACTGATTTCTATCTGACTGATGCGTGTCCCCTTGGCCGTGACAGAAGTGAGCGTATGGAAGAAGACTGGCGAGCAGTCCACACTCTCAAAATGGCTCATGTTCGTCTTCGATACGGTCACGGTGTCGACCGTCGTCACGCCGGTCTTGCTTGTGAAGACAAAGCGCAGCCGGTCGGTGTCGCCGCTGTAGCTCATCGGCAGACTGAATTTCGTCGTTTTGACCATGCGGTTCAGCAGTACCGTGTCGGATCTGTTCTCACGGATGGCCGATACCGTGAGTGTATCTTGCAGCGTGTCGCCTTGGACAACATAATTCGCCAGCACGCCATTTGTCACGGAGCAGTCGATGTCGGAGCAGGAACTGATCCAGCCCATTCCTGTCACGAGGAGCGAAAGCAGGATGCCTCTCTTTGCAATGTTTCCGATCAGTTGGTTATTCATTCCCTGTTGTTTTCTTTTGTCCGAAGCCGGAGCGGATGCCTTGTCAGTCTGTCGTAGAGGTTGTCCGACGGGCTGACGGAAGTACTTGTCCTTGCCGGATCGGACGGTATTACATTCCCCTGCGAGGAATCATTCCTACATCTCTTTTTCTATCTGATAGTCGTTCCTGCGCGGGTTGCCCCGGCTGATGAGGTCGCCGATAAATCCTGCGAGGAAAAGCTGCGTTCCCAAGATCATTGCAGCGAGTGCGATGAAGAAGGACGCATGGTTGGAAAGCAGGTCACCGTAGACATCATGGGCAAGCATCACGCATTTCTCCACGATCAGCCAGAAGAATGCGATTAGTCCGATGAAGAACGTGAACGACCCCATCAGGCCGAAGACGTGCATGGGCTTTTTGCCAAAGTTGGTGAGAAACCAGAGCGTCAGAAGGTCAAGATAGCCATTGAAGAAACGGTTGATGCCAAATTTGGATTTACCGTACTTGCGCGCCTGGTGGTGTACCACCTTCTCGCCGATGCGTGCGAAACCGGCTTCCTTGGCGAGATAGGGAATGTAACGGTGCATCTCTCCGTAGACTTCGATGTTCTTGACCACGTCGCGCCGGTATGCCTTCAGGCCGCAGTTGAAGTCGTGCAGGTTGTGTACGCCGCTGATCTTGCGCGCCGTCGCATTAAACAGCTTCGTGGGAATCGTCTTCGACAGAGGGTCGTAACGCTTCTGCTTGTATCCGCTCACGAGGTCGTACTTCTCCTCCGTTATCATGCGGTAAAGTTCCGGGATCTCATCGGGAGAGTCCTGCAGGTCGGCATCCATCGTGATGACGACATCGCCCTGGGCAGCCTTGAAGCCGCAGTAGAGGGCAGGACTTTTGCCGTAATTGCGGCGGAACTTGATGCCGTGTACGTGTTGCGCATCCTTGTGGTGCAGTTCTTCGATGACATTCCAGCTGTTGTCCGTGGAGCCGTCATTGACGAAGATGATCTCATACGTGAATCCGCTGGCGTTCATTACGCGTTGGATCCATGCGTGTAATTCAGGAAGGCTTTCTTCCTCGTTGAAGAGAGGAACGATGACTGATATGTCCATATTTTGAATTTGGAGTTTTGATTGAAAGGTAGGGGCGGCTGGGAAGGGGGGAGGCGAGCGCAGGAGAGGGTGATGGCCGGACTTGTGCAGGACCTTTCCGGCTGCTGCGGAGCATCAAGATTCCGGAACCGGTCTCTCCGCTGCTATGGCTCCTGTTTCCTTACTCGTTTCGCCATAACGGCTGCAATGAACAGCGAACAGACGGCACCCAGCAAGATGGCTGTTACAAAGCTGCTGGAGGCCAAAGAATAAGGCTGGAACGCTTCAGGCAATGTAGCCATGAATTGCTTATAGGGGATTCCAATGGCTGCCAGAGTACTCTTCCCCTCACTGCTTGAATAGAGGTTCATGACCATCAGGAGCAGTCTGCCATTGTCGATGTAGTGCATGTAAAGCCATTGCAGCAGGCTGAATATGAGTGCCGCATTGAAGAATACACGCAGGAAGTAAAGCAGACTGCGGCGATAGGAAATGACTCCTTTCCGCCCTTCCTCACGGAATATCTTCAGGCGATAAGCTACGAAAAAAGGGCTTGACAGACACAGTAACAGACTGAATTGCGCCAGAATCGGAAGAAAGGTCATCCCCAGCAGGCACGCAAAACTTGCCAGCCAGATGATGGCAAGATAGAAACCGTCATAACGGGTATAAGCCGTCAGCTGTTTAAATTCTTCGTAAATCATGGTGCAAAAGTACGGATTAAATATTATAAATAATGTGGTGTCTCTGCAAAATTATGTTTTTTTGTTAAAATCGGAAAAAGTTTATCTTGCGCCTTGCCGTTGTTAAATTAAATACGTATCTTTGCAACCGCTTTTACAATAAGGGCATAGACATGGGCAAGTCTCCTACGACCAGCTCCCTTTGAATCCCCCAGGACGGGAACGTAGCAAGGGCAGAAGGTTGTAGCGGTGCGATAGGAATCGCTTGCCCACCTGCCTCTTTAGCTCAGTTGGCCAGAGCACGTGATTTGTAATCTCGGGGTCGTTGGTTCGAATCCGACAAGAGGCTCGAAATGATAAAATGACTAAGAACACAGAAGAAGGCATGTCGCGAGGCATGCCTTCTTTCGGTTCTGGGAAAAAGTCGTTTTGCTGGATTCTCGGGACAGTAGATTTTCTTTCTCTGGCGGTTCTGTTTGCTTTTTCCTGAAAGGGAGCGGGACAGAAAGAGACAGGTGATGATACCACGAAAGACAGACAAAAAGGCGTGTGTGTCAAAATGCAGATTAAGAGCTTAACGACTTCCAAATTATAAGTAAAGTTCCCCCGAAAAGAAAGGGTCTTCTGTTAAATGCGTAGATTGAAAATAGGATAAAGGCTCATGCACTTGCAGGGTATGACCGTCCAAAAACAGATGGTCTTGCAAAGGTGGATAAACCACAAGATAAAATGCAGAAAGGACAAATTGAAACGATGCCTGTCCATCAGCACGTCTCTCCGTCTTCTACAGACAACTTATTCTCATATCATCGCTGTTTGTAAACCATTTTCATGCAGTTCAAGGCAACACATGCTCTTCAGGCTTCTAAAAGATGCCTGATTGACTTGCAACAGGTGCTCTTTCAGCGTGTTACCAACGCCCTTTTGAAGTCCAACCAAGCACCTCTTTCGGGCGGCTTGATAACCCATTGACTGGCTGCTGGTTGCAAACTTGCTTTTTACACGTTTTTCTTATATTTGCAGCTGGGTTGTTTGAAATTATGTAATGGTTTTTCAAAACCTTGTATGTATTTCAACGTATTAAAATGAAAAGGTCTTTGTATCGGAGGATGATGATAGAATAGACGGGGATGTGTCAAAACGATATTTGTGTTTTGACATACCCTCAGCGAAGAAGTAAATCCCCGCAATTTCTCGCTTTTGTGCTGGCCGTGTTGCGGTGAGGGTATTCCCCTTGGGCGTTCCCTTGTGTATTTGAGTGAGACCATGCGCCTGTATATCAGGTTGCCGCTGGCGGGTAAACCTTGAAAGTCCATGGCTTCCTGTGTGATTTTTTTTAAGCCGGCAATTCTCATGGCTTTCGCAGGCTGTTCCCATTCTGACGACTGATTGCAAAGGTGTTTGCTGTCAACACGCCTGGTGTTTGCCGTCAACACGATGCGTGATGGGCATCAATACGCTGGAGAAGGATGGGAGCGCACTGGAGAAGGATGGGAGGACTCAAAAGGCGGAATGCGGTCTCGGCAGAACTCCTCTACATGAACTCTTGGGAAATGTAGCTCATTGTTAATCAGGCATACGGTTTTGGGAGAAATAGAGCTTTGCAGAGGTTCTGGGCGGATGAGGCTATTCGTAGTGCATGGACCGGGCTGGGTGGATGTGGCTGATGAGGTAGCTCGGTGCGATGAGAACCCCGACACATACCATCAGGGTGACGAGGTTGAGGGCGATGACCAGTAGAATGTCCAGCTCTACCGGTACTGTGCTGACGTAATAGGTCTGCGGATCAAGCTTTATGAGCCCTGTCCATTTCTGCAGGAAGATGCAGCCCAGTCCGATAAGGTTGCCCCAGAAGAGTCCTCGGCCGATGATGAATGTGGAGAACCAAAGGAAGATGTGGCGTATCTGTCGGTTTCTTGAGCCGAGTGCCTTCAGTATGCCGATCATCTGTGTGCGTTCGAGGATGATGATCAGCAGTCCGGAAATCATCGTGACACCGGCGACAGCGGTCATGAGTGCAAGGATGATCCATACGTTCATGTCCATCAGGTCGAGCCATGAGAAAATCTGCGGGTTCTGCTCTGTGATGTTTTCGGAAGAATAGGTTTCTCCGTAATGGTCGATGGTATTCTTCACCTTTTTCAATACACGGCGGGACACGGCATCAAGCTGTGAGAAATCATCCACCTGCAGTTCCGCCCCGCTGTACTGGTCCGGTTCCCAGCCGTTGAGCTTGTTGGCTGTGTACAGGTCGGTGAAGCATATCTGTGAATCAAACTGCTTCATGTTGGTGGCATAGATGCCGGCAATCGTAAATCGGCGTGTGCGGACACCTTGCTTGTTGATGAAGTAGGCAAAGATCCGCTGTCCGACTTTCAAGTTGAGCTTGTCGGCAATCGTCCTGGACACAACGAGCTTCTGGTGGCTTTCCGTGTCAGAGAAATGAGGCAGCCCGCCTTCCACCATGCTGTTATGGATGAAAGTGGAATCAAAGTCGGGGCCTACTCCCTTCATCACGATACCCAGGAAATCGTTGTCCGTCTTCAATATGCCCTGTGTATAGACATAACGCTGCACGTGTTTCACCCCCGGCACCGCCTTCAGTACCTTGATGAGAGAGTCACTCACCTGGATAGGATACTGTTCGGAGCTTTGCAGGGTAAGGAAGTCGGCGACGGTGATGTCGCTTCCGAACCCCACCACCTTGTCACGGATGGTATGCTTGAAGCCCAGGACGACGCAGACGGACACGATCATGACCGCCAGGCCGATGGCGACACCGGCGGTGGCGATGCGGATGGCAGGCTTCGACACTTTCCGTGTCTTGTCTCCTCCGTCGTATATTTTCCGGGCAATGAAAAGAGGGAAGTTCATGCTGATGAGGATAGGGGATAGGCGGTGATGGGGCGGTAGGCGGTGATGGGGCGATAGGGGGGCTGATGCGCAAGCCTTAGGCGTCCGTCATTCCTCCTCCACTCGTCCGGGATAGGTCTCCAATGCCTTCCGCAATACGACCAGTGCCTGCTGCAGGTCTTCACGTTTCAGTACGTAAGCGATGCGCACCTGGTTGCGGCCGGCACCGGGTGTCGTGTAGAACCCGCTGGCCGGTGCCATCATGACCGTTTCTCCCTCGTAGCTGAACTCATTGAGACACCAGCGGCAGAACTTCTCCGAGTCGTCAACGGGGAGTCTGGCCACGGTATAGAATGCCCCCATCGGTATGGGAGAGTAGACGCCGGGAATGCGGTTCAGACCGTCGATCAGGCACTTGCGCCGGTCGACGTATTCATCATATACGTCACGGTAGTAAGATGCCGGTGCGTCGAGACTTGCCTCTGCGACGATCTGTCCGATCAGGGGAGGGGAGAGGCGTGCCTGACAGAATTTCATCACGGCCTTGCGTATCTCCTCGTTCTTCGTGATCAGTGCGCCGATACGGATACCGCACTCACTGTATCGTTTTGATACGGAGTCGATCAGTACGGTGTTGTTCTCTATCCCCTGCAGGTGCATGGCGGAGATGTAGGGTGATCCCGTGTAGATGTACTCACGGTAGACCTCGTCGGAGAAGAGGTAGAGGTCGTACTTCTTGACGAGGTCACGGATCTGGTTCATCTCCCTCCGGGTGTACAGGTAGCCGGTCGGATTGTTCGGGTTGCAGATCATGATGGCGCGTGTGCGTTCGTTGATCAGCTCTTCGAATTTCTCCACTTTGGGCAAGGCGAACCCTTCCTCGATGGAAGTCGCGATGGTCTTGATTTTCGCGCCGGCGGAGATGGCGAACGCCATGTAGTTGGCGTAGGCCGGTTCCGGCACGATGATCTCGTCGCCCGGATTCAGGCATGCCATGAACGAATAGAGCACAGCCTCCGAACCGCCGGCGGTGATGATGATGTCGTCCGGTGTGACGTTGATGTTGAATTTCTTATAGAATCCGCAGAGCTTCTCCCTGTAAGAGAGAAAACCTTGCGAAGGAGAATATTCCAACAGCTTGCGGTCGATCCTTTTCAGGGCATCCAGTCCACACTGCGGTGTCGGCAGATCTGGCTGGCCGATGTTCAAATGGTAAACTTTTATTCCACGGTTCTTTGCTGCAACGGCAAGCGGAGCCAGCTTTCTGATAGGCGACTCCGGCATTTCGAGTCCACGAACTGATATTTCCGGCATAATGACTTTGTTTGTTCTTCCGATGACGGGAGAGGGGGCAGAAAGAACTGCTCCTGTTTTCTTTACTATGATGCAAAGTTAGACATTTTTTTTATTTTATCTGCACATTTAGAGGATTAACGCAGAATTTTTACTACTTTTGCACAGCTGTAAAAACCGCCTTCCGCATTTCCTTTCGTCTGTTTCTGATGATGGAAAAGGAGGGCCTGAAAACATAAAGACAAAGATTATGAGAAGTAGAACAAGTACCTGGTTTGAGACAAGGGTGAGATATGACAAGACCATGGAAGACGGTCAGAACAAGAAGGTCATAGAACAGTATGTGGTCGATGCCCTCAGCTTCTCCGAGGCCGAAGAACTCATCACGGAAGAGATGTCGCACTATGTAAGCGGTGAATTTGACGTAAAGGCGATTGCTCCGGCAGCCTACGGGGAGATTTTCTTCAGCGATGTAGATACGGATGACAAATGGTTCAAGGCCAGGCTCTCATTCATCACGATAGATGAAAAGACGGAGAAGGAAAAGCGGTCATCCGTGACCTATCTCGTACAGGCACATTCCGTGAACGGTGCTGTCAAGCACGTGGATGAGGTCATGGGGGCTACCCTGATCGACTACGAGATAGCCGCCATCACCGAAACAAAGATCATGGATGTCTTTGAACACCGTTCCGGCAAGAAGACCGAGGCTGAAGAGAACCCGGAGTTCGAGCAGTAACCCATTTGTAACGAAAGGACCCTGCGATTATGTATGACGTAGCGAAGAATTTGCACGAAGTGCTCGGGACTCTTCCTGATGGTGTGAAGTTGGTTGCCATCAGCAAGTTTCATCCTGCCGAGTATATCGAGGCTGCCTACCGTGAGGGACAGCGGCTCTTCGGTGAAAGCCAGGAACAGGAACTCGCACGGAAGGTGGAGTGCCTTCCGAAAGACATCGAGTGGCATTTCATCGGTCATCTCCAGACAAACAAGGTGAAGTACATTGCCCCTTATATCTCGATGATAGAGGCCGTCGACTCGCTGAAACTGCTGAAGGAAATCAACAAGCAGGCGGCCAGACACGGCCGTGTCATCCGAGTCCTGCTGGAGCTGCATATTGCAGAAGAGGAGAGCAAGTACGGCTTCAGTCCGGCCGCCTGCCGCGAACTGTTGGAAGACGGCGAATGGCGGGCACTCCGGAATGTGCATATCTCGGGGCTGATGATGATGGCGTCGAATGTGGAGAACCGCAGCCAGATCAGGCGGGAGATGACCTTGGCAGCCGATCTCTTCGACGAGCTGAAGGCGAAGTATTTTGCGGACGACCCCGAGTTCAAGGAGCGTTCATGGGGTATGAGCCATGACTACGACATTGCCGTGGAATGCCGTTCCACGATGGTACGTGTCGGTACCGCCATCTTCGGCCCGCGTGTCTATTGACCTCAACGCCGTCCGCAGTAATACCCGCCGTCCGTTGGACAGGCATGGACCGCAGACGTTTTTCCTGTCACTTCCTTCATTCTTTCTGAACGCTTAAGAGATTGACCGATAAGCTGTTTGCAGAGAATGTTAAAATGACAGCAGACAAAACAAAAACTTATATTACGGGAAAAGCTGTCTCTTGAATGACTCCGTGGCGACATGGAGGTTGGCATTCAAGGGGCAGCTTTTCACATTGCAGGCAGCGTTTATCATGCGGTTTTAGGGGCGGATCTTATTCAGCCGGGTTGTAGTATCTCAGTATTCCGAGGATTTCTGCATTCTCAGCTTTCGACCCTATCGTGATCCGCAGGCAGTCTTCGCACAAGGGTTCATGAGAACAGTCGTGTACCCTGATCCCCTTTTCCGCAAGATAGTTGTATACGCTCCGGGCATCTTTCATGCGTGCAAGGAAGAAGTTCGCGCTGGACGGATAGACCCTCTCGCAGCAGGCGAGACTTTCAAAGGCTTTCATCATGCGGTTGCGTTCCAGCAACAGAATCCTCGTCCAGTCCTCTATGTCGTAGCGGTGTCTGAGCAGTTCGACCGCCTGTTCCTGTGTCAGCAGATTGAGATTGTAAGAAGGCCTGATCATGTCGAACAGCCTGATGACGGCCTCCTGTGCGTATGCTACGCCCAGCCGTATGGCTGCTCCGCCCCATGCTTTTGAGAATGTGTTAAGGACAATCATGTTCGGGAACTCTTCCAGCCGTTGACGGAACGATGGCTGCCTGGAGAATTCCGTATAGGCTTCGTCAACGATCACCATCCCCTGGAAAGTCCTTGCCACTTTCTCTATTTCCTTCACCTTGAGTGTATTCCCTGTCGGCGTGTTGGGAGAGCAGAGCCAGACCAGTTTCGTATGACGGTCGCATGCCTTGAGCAGTCTGTCGGCATCCAGCTGGAAGTCGTGGGACAATGGAACCGGCCGGTACTCGACATCATTGACGGCTGCAAAATGCCCATACAGTCTGCAGGTCGGTTCGATGGCTACGGCATTGTCGGTTTGTGGCTGGCAGAAGATGCGGTAGCATAAGTCTATGATTTCAGTGGAGCCGTTGCCGGAGAATATTTCCTTTTCGCCGACCCCTTTCAGCTTTGCAAGCCGTGCTTTAAGGTCATGCTGCAAGCCGGAAGGGTACCGGTTGAGAGGTCTGTTATAAGGGTTCTCATTGGCATCAAGGGCGATACGACGGGGCGATTCCGGCTGTCCGTCTCCTTGTTGGAAAGGAGAAGACAGCTTTCGTATGTTCGGTCTGACCAAATGCTGTAAATCTATCATACACGGCTTGTTTTGGATAGTAGGTGTGGTTGTTTACGAGATAGGAGTCTTATCCTTGTCTTCTTCTGAACTCTGCACAGACGATGGAGGTGGCGATGGCGACATTCAGCGATTCCGCTGTCTCCCGCCCAGGAGGATAATTCGGAATCAGCAGCTTACGGTTGATTTTCGACCGCAGCATAGGTGTGATGCCGTTTCCCTCATTCCCCATGACAATCATCCCCTGTTTGCTAAGAGGGTGTTCGTAAAGGCTGTCCCCGTCGAGGAGTGTGGCGTAGACAGGGTAGTCGGCCGGCAGACCTTCTGTCAGCCGGTTCAGATTCAGATAATGTAACTTCACCCGTGCAATGCTCCCCATCGTCGCCTGCACCACCTTCGGATTCCAGCAATCCGCTGTTTCCTGCGAGCAGAAGATGTTTTCAATGCCGAACCAGTCGGCTATTCTTATGATTGTGCCGAGATTGCCGGGATCCTGTACGCCGTCAAGCGCCAGGACAAGCCGGTTGTCAAGATATTGCCGGAAGATGTCCGAGTATGCGGGAGGTGTCTCTCTGTCTGCTGCCGGCAGTCTGAATACTCCCAACACGGGCTGCGGATGCTTCAGAAAGGACACTTTCCTGATGTCGTCCAGGTCGTCCAGGATCTCTTCCGCAACGAATCCTTCATGCAGCAGGTCGTTGACGATTTTCGGCCCTTCTGCAACAAACAGTCCTGCTTTCTCTCTGCCTTTTCTGGTTTCGAGCGTGTGGATGAGTTTCGCTTTATTCTTTGATATCACCTCGCAAATTTACAAAAAACTCTCCATTTGTCACCTGTTACGTTCAACTTTTTGCAGACTTTTCTCTAAAGGAAAAAGCATTTTCTTTATCCCACAGGCTTGTAAATCACAGTTTTTGTGTAAATTTGCATCAATTCATACAGACAGTCCATGTTGTTTTCAAGATTACATAGTCTTTCTTCGCTGTTTCTTATCGCTTTGATTACGCCGGTTCTCATCGCTTGTTCGTCCGATAAATTCCTTTCAGACGGGGAATACCTGTTGGATAAGGTGGAACTGCGTTCCGACCGGAAGGACGTCAATCCGTCGCTCCTGATGCAGTATGTGCGTCAGAAAGGCAACTCGCGCTGGTTCTCCCTTTTCAAGATACCGTTGGGCACATATGCCATGGCCGGGAAGGACACGACGAAATGGATCAACCGTACACTTCGCAGAATGGGGGAAGAACCGGTGCGGTATGACACGCTTCAGGCACGCCTGTCATGCGAAGACCTGACCGTCGCCATGCAGAACATGGGGTATATGAACGCTTCTGTCGACCTCGACCGGAAAGTCAAGGGAAAGAAGCTGACGGCCATCTACCGGCTTCATCCGGGAGAGCCTTATATCATTGACCATTTCAATTACGATATAGAAGACTCCGTTGTCGCCAAGGTGCTCTCTCCCCATCTCAGGACGGACACGGAACGCCCGCGCCGGTTTACGGTCACGTCATTGGACGATGAACGGAAGCGGATTACCCATATCCTCAATGATTCCGGTTTCTATCGTTTCCATAAGGATTTCATGTATTACACGGCCGATTCGACCCGGGGGCGACAACACGTCAGTGTGACACTCCATCTGACGAAGTATGTGGAGACCAGCGGTGCCGGGGCGGCACTGCATCCACGCTACATCATCAGTCATGTCCGCTTCCTCCCCGGTGACTCCACCGGGTTTCATCTTCGGAAGAGCGTCCTCGAAGACAATACGCTGATTGAGAAAGGGAAGTACTTCTCTGCAACCGACCTGCAGCGGACTTACAACAATTTCTCACGTCTTGGGGCGGTACGTTATACCAGCATCAATTTCAGAGAGCCGCCTCGTTATGACAGTCTGGTCATAGGGAAATCGTTTGCCTACCGGACCTCTTCCACCCATTATCTGGATGCTGACATACAGGTCTACAACAACAAGCCGAACACGATTTCTTTCCAGCCGGAAGGAACCAATACGGCAGGAGACCTCGGGGCGGCGGCCGTCCTTTCCTATCAGAACAGGAATCTTTTCCGCGGAAGTGAACATCTCAGCGTGGAGCTTCGTGCCGCCTTTGAGGCCATCAAGGGACTGGAGGGCTACAAGAACAGTGACTACGAAGAGTACAGCCTGCAGGCAAGCCTGCAGTTCCCGCGCTTCCTTGCGCCGTTCGTCTCCAGAGACTTCAAACGGAGGAGCAATGCCATTTCAGAGGTTTCACTGGGCTGGAATCTCCAGAACCGTCCTGAATTTCACCGCAGGATATTCTCTTCTGCATGGAAATACCATTGGACGAATCCCGTACACCACCTGACATACGACTTCGAACTCCTCGACCTCAGTTATATCTACATGCCGTGGATCAGCGGCACCTTCAAGCGCGACTACCTCGACAATGCCACGACACGCAATGCCATCCTGCGGTATAATTACCAGGACCTGTTTATCCTGCGTACGGGCTTCGGACTGCATTACAACAGTTCCAGCCATGCTTTCAGGGCACGTGTGGAACTGGCGGGAAACCTCCTGGACGGGCTGGGAAACCTGTTCGATTTCAAGAAGAACGGACAGGGGAAACGTACGCTGTTCAACATCGCTTATGCCCAATATGCCAAGTTCGACTTCTCTTACACGCAGATTCTCCACTTCGATGACCGCAACGCACTGGCACTGCATGGCGGCATCGGTATCGCCTTCCCGTACGGGAACAGTACCGTCCTCCCCTTCGAGAAACGCTATTTTTCCGGCGGAGCCAACTCGGTCCGGGGCTGGAGCGTGAGGGAACTCGGGCCGGGCAAGTTCCGTGGCGTGGACGGCAGGATAGACTTCATCAACCAGACGGGCGACATGAAGCTGGACCTGAATGCAGAGTATCGCACGCATCTGTTCTGGAAACTGGATGGTGCCGCCTTCGTGGATGCCGGGAACATCTGGACATTGCGCAGTTATGCGGAACAGCCGGGAGGACAGTTCCGTTTCAAAGACTTCTATAAGCAGATGGCTGTTGCATACGGTCTCGGCTTGCGGTTGAACTTCGATTATTTCATCCTCCGTTTCGACGGAGGCATGAAGGCCGTCAATCCGGCTTATGCCGACCGGAACGAGCATTATGCCCTGTGGCATCCGAATCTGAAACGGGATTTTACATTTCATTTTGCTGTCGGACTTCCTTTTTGAATCTTTCTGCGGGCATTTATGTTTAATTATTCCTAAAATCAAGTGGTAATGTTCGGTAAATGTTATTGTCGGTTTTGCCCGTCGAATATCTTTTATTACATTTGCCTAAAAGAATAATATAATGCTGAAATTTTTATCTTTCGGCAGTGGTAGTAGTGGGAATTGCTATCTTCTCTACACAGGCACCGATTGTCTGATGATCGACTGCGGGGTCGGTATTCGTTCTCTAAAGAAGCATTTCCACAACTACGGTCTGCAAATGAAAATGGTTCACAATGTGCTTATCACCCACGACCATGCCGACCATGTGAAGTCGGTAGGTTCTATCAGCGGTGATCTGCAGCTTCCGGTATATACGACAGAGGACATCCATCGGGGTATCAGCCAGAACTGGTGCGTGAGGCGCAAAATCGACAAGGCGTTGGCGATGTGCCTTGCCAAGGGTGAAGAAATCAAAATCGGGGAATTTGCCGTTACCCCTTTCGGTGTGCCGCATGACAGTACCGACTGTGTGGGCTATTCAATAGTACAGGGGGGCATACGCTTTACGCTGGTAACTGATTGCGGGCATATTACAGAGGAAATCGCCCATTACATCTCCATCTCGAACTATCTGGTGATAGAAGCCAACCATGAGCCGGAGAAGCTGGAGGCAGGCCCTTATCCGCGCCATCTGAAGGTGCGCATCAGCGGTCCTAACGGACATCTGAGCAATGAAGCCTGCGCCGAGGTCTTGGTAGAGAATGCCTCCCCGGGACTGCGCCATGTATGGCTGTGCCATCTGAGCGATGAGAACAACCACCCAGAACTGGCCAAAAAGACGGTCGAGGCGGTGCTGCGCGACAGGGGTGTCATTGCGGGAAAGGATTTCCTGCTTGATGTGCTGAAGCGGAAAATACCCAGTGAAGTGTATGAACTGCATGGGTGATGCCTGACAGGAAGCGATGACCGCGCTTTTCCGACAGGAGTGTCCCGTTTGTAGAAATTCTCGTTGACGATGTAATCGGATGACATTTTTTAACGCTGTAAACTTGTAATTTTTGCAGAATACTTATAACTTTGCGCCCGATAAATGATCAAAGATAATATTTAACAACAAAAACATTATGAAGAAATATGAATGTGAGACCTGTGGGTATATTTACGACCCGGAGGCCGGCGATCCAGACAGCGGCATAGCGCCGGGTACAGCTTTTGAGGATATTCCAGACGACTGGGTATGTCCTCTGTGCGGTGTCGGCAAGGATGATTTCAAGCCGGTTGACGAATAAACCGGAAGGACAAGTCAGAATATAGAAGTCTGCCCAGAACTCTGGGCAGACTTTTTTCTTTTCAGGGATATTGGAAGTTCAATCCATAAAATATCTTGTCTTTTCTCTGAAGAAGAAGCATTTTCTTCATCCAGCGGACTTATAAATCACCGTTTTTATGTAAATTTGCAGTATATTTTCCGGTGCATCGGAAACATGGGGACATCCTGACGGGGTGGTTCATAGGGCCAGGTTTCACCCCTCTTGACAGAATATACCCATAGAAGCATGATAACATTTGCAGGACAAGCATGATGATGGAAGTAAAAGTAAAAGAAAGCGATATACGCAAAGCCGTAGAAGAAGGAATGGACAGTTTTGTCCGTGTCTTTATTGATGCCGTCGACAAGGCGATAGACCACAGTCTGACGCTGGAGGCCATGCAGCAGCTCACGTCCGACCAGATTACCCTGTTGGCATGGAGCTATCTTCATCAGGAAGTGATGGATGGCGGTTATATCCAGCTGATTTACAACGGCTATGGAGCATTCATTTTCAAGAATCCCTTTGCTGTCGCCATACGGGGGTGGGGACTTGATGATCTTTACAGGCACATCCGCCATGCGAGGAAATATTATGATATGTATCATGAAAAGATCGAGGCGGTAGTTTCTGATGATGATTTCATGGCTTTGTATGAACAGATGCCCGAGTTTGATGAGTATGATGATGAATTTATTGTCAATGAGGAGCATTGGACAGCCCTGGTAGCCGCTTATATCGATGATCATATTGAAAATTTCGCCACGATTGAAAAATGAACAAGGAACAACAGGAAAGAAGAAAGAAATCCCCCGTGCAGATTAGGAACAAGAAGGCCTCATTCGAGTATTTCTTTGTTGATACCTTCACGGCGGGAATTGTTCTCACGGGGACAGAGATCAAGTCGATCCGTGCCGGCAAGGCCTCGCTGGTCGATTCTTTCTGTACCATCAGCAGAGGGGAGATGTGGGTACAGGGGATGAACATCTCTCCTTATTTCTATGGATCATACGCTAACCATGAAGCCAGACGTCCGCGCAAACTGCTGCTGACACGCAGGGAGATCCGAAACCTCGAGGCCGAGTCGAAGACGCCGGGCTATACCATCATTCCGACCCTGATCTTCATAGACGAGCATGGACGTGCCAAGGTGGATATAGCACTGGCGAAAGGCAAGAAGGAGTACGACAAGCGTCAGACGCTGAAGGAGAAGGAGGACCGGAGGGAGATGGACCGTGCAAGGAAACACTATTGAGCCTGGTCCAGGGCAGGCCGTCAGAGAAACTTTTCAGAACCTGCCGGCAACGGCAGGACAGTGTAGGATTTTCTCATCATGCCTTGACCGCAGGAGGAGTCTGTTGCTCTTTGTCAATTGGGAATGATGTTCCCGGCCGTCGGGAATAGAGGTACCGGCCGTCGGGAACACCATTCCCAACCGGTTGGGAATGATGTTCCCATGTTTCATCCTCCCGGTAAGACCATGCGGTTTGTCCGGGACATGGCTGAAGGCGATTGCCGGAACAATCCGGTGGAGACGAAATTTCCTGCACAAAGTATTTGTATCTGTGCAGGAATTTGTTTACCTTTGCACGCGAATCATATTTTTGTGCAATGGAGCCTGTAATAAGTTTTAACGCATACATAGAGAGTAGCATCAAGGATAACTGGGACAAGGATGCCCTTACAGACTATCTGGGCGCTACGCTGCAGTACCATGACGTAGCCCGCAAGATAGAGAAACTGCACATTCTTTTTGAAAACAGCGGTCTGAAACGGGGAGACAAGGTCGCTCTCTGCGGGCGGAACTCATCGGCATGGGCGGTCGCCTTTCTCGCCACGCTTACATTTGGCGCTGTGGCAGTCCCCGTCCAGCACGAGTTCAAACCGGAACAGGTGTACAATATCGTGAACCATTCTGAAGCGAGGCTGCTCTTCGTCGGTGACGTGGTTGCCACTACGATTGACGGGGAACAGATGCCGCTTCTGGAGGGAATCATCTATCTGCCGGACAACTCCCTGATCCTCTCACGTTCGGAAACACTGACCTATGCACGCGAGCATCTCAATGCGATGTTCGGACACAGGTATCCGAAATATTTTCATGCAGAACACGTAGACTACTTCAAGGATGCGCCGGACGATCTTGCATTGATCAATTATACCAGCGGCACCACGGGATTCTCCAAGGGGGTCATGCTGAGTTACCGGTCTCTCCGCAGCAATCTGGACTGGACCATAGAGGCACTGAAGCCGCACATCAAGGCGGGAAGCAATGTGCTCAGCATGCTGCCGATGGCGCATATGTACGGTATGATCTGTGAGTTTCTGAGCGAGTTCTGCTTCGGCAGCCATCTGTTCTTCCTCACCCGCCTGCCTAGCCCTTCGCTGATTGCCCAGGCCTGTGCTGACATCCATCCGGCGATCGTCGTGGCTGTCCCGATGGTCGTTGAGAAGATCATCCGCAAGAAGGTGTTCCCAAAGATACAGAACAAGGCGACGAGGATGCTGCTGATGATGCCCATGGTGAACAAGAAGGTGAAGGAAAAGATCCGTGCCATGGTGATGGAGGTCTTCGGAGGCAATGCGTATGAGGTGATGACCGGCGGAGCCGCCCTCAACAAGGAGATAGAGGACTTTCTGACGGGAATAGATTTCCCGATTACCAGCGGATATGGTGCGACGGAAACGGGGCCGATGATTACTTACAGCGATTACAAGGACTTCTGTCCGGGATCGTGCGGAACACCGGTCGTGAACATGGAAGTGAAGATAGCAAGTCCTGATCCTGCCGGTATTCCGGGCGAGATCCTTGCCAGGGGCGAGAATATCATGCTGGGTTATTATAAGAATGTGGAAGCGACAGAAGCCGTGCTCGATGCTGATGGCTGGTATCATACAGGCGACCTTGCCACGATGAGCGAAGACGGCCATGTGTTTATCCGCGGGCGTATCAAGAACATGCTTTTAGGTTCAAACGGGCAGAATGTCTACCCCGAAGAAATAGAAGACAGACTGAACTCTATGACGATGGTAAGCGAGTCTGTCATCATTCAGCGTGGCAATGAACTGGTGGGACTGGTTTATCCGGAGATGGAAGAGGCGAAAGAGATGAACTTCTCTGCCTCCGATCTGCAGGACATCATGGAACAGAACCGGATCGAGCTGAACAATTCCCTCCCGTCCTTCTGCCATCTCTCCTCCATCGAGCTGCGTGACGAGGAGTTCGCCAAGACCCCGAAGAAAAGCATCAAGCGCTATCTCTATCAGGAGGTCCCCAGGCCGTAAGTCCGGATGCGGCAGGTGCTGCGGAAATAACTGATGTACAGAAAGAAGTGGGAGGCAGAATGTTTTTTCTGTTTCGGCCCGTTCTTTCTGTACATTCTTTCTTTCTGTTGTCCGTTCTGTGGCTCTTGTTGCTGTAACAGGCAGATTATCGCCTGGGCATCGTATATTTCTGCACATTATATTTTGAAATGTGCGGATAAGTATGTACCTTTGCACATAGATTGAAAAAATGTGCAATGGAACATATTCCGAGTTTTAATGAATTAGTAGAGAAGAGTATCATTGAGCATTGGGACCTTGATGCTCTTACGGATTATAAAGGCAAGACCCTCCAGTATCATGATGTAGCCAGAAAGATCGAGAAACTGCATATTATGTTCGAGGCGAGTGGCGTGCACCGGGGCGACAAGATTGCGCTTTGCGGACGCAACTCTTCGGCCTGGGCCGCTGCATTTCTGGCGGTGATCACCTATGGGGCGGTGGCTGTACCGATCCTGCATGAGTTCATGCCCGAGCAGATTCACAATATAGTGAACCATTCTGATGCCAAGCTGCTCTTTGTCGGCGACGTGGTCGTCACACAGGTCGATGCGACGAAGATGCCGGGACTGGAGGGAATCATCTATATACCTGATTATTCCCTGGTTGTGAGCCGTACGGACCGGCTTACTTATGCCCGCGAACATCTGAATGAAGAGTTCGGGAAACGTTATCCGAAGTATTTCCGCCCGGAACATGTACATTATTACCGTGAACAGAGTCCCGACGAACTGGCACTTGTCAATTATACGAGCGGTACGACGGGGCGTTCGAAGGGAGTGATGCTGCCTTACCGTTCCCTGTGGAGCAATTCCGACTTCGCAAAGCACGTGTTGGGCAATATCGTGAAGCCGGGCTGCAACGTGATCAGCATCCTGCCGATGGCGCACATGTATGGCATGGCATTTGAGTTCCTCTACGAGTTCCTTTCAGGGGTTCACATCTTCTACCTGACGCGCATCCCTTCGCCTGCCGTCATCTCCCAGGCGTTGCTGGAGGTGAAACCGGTCATCATGATTGCCGTACCGCTGGTCATCGAGAAGATCATCCGCAAAAAGGTGTTCCCGAAGATCCAGAACAACCGTATGCGTCTCCTGCTGAATATGCCGGTAATCAACAAGAAAGTCCGTGAGAAGATCCGCGAGCAGGTCTATCAGGCTTTCGGCGGCAACCTGTATGAGATAATCATCGGCGGTGCAGCCCTGAATGGAGAGATTGAAAGTTTCCTTCGCCGTATAGATTTCCCCTATACCGTAGGGTATGGTGCGACGGAGTGCGGCCCGATTATCTGTTACCGTGACTGGCATACCTTCAAACAGGGATCCTGCGGACAGGCCGCCCTCCATCAGGAAGTCCGGATTGACAGTACAGCCCCTGCCCATGTGCCGGGTGAAATCCTTACGAAAGGTCCCAATGTCCTTTTGGGCTATTATAAGAACGAGGAGGACACTGCCCGTACGATCGACAAGGACGGATGGTTCCATACGGGTGACCTCGGTCTGATGGATGAGGACGGGAATGTGTTTATCAAAGGACGCTCGAAGAATATGCTGCTGGGCAGCAACGGCCAGAACATCTATCCGGAGGAGATTGAAGACAAGCTGAACTCTCTGCCTCTGGTCAATGAGTGCCTGGTGATACAGAAAGGGGAAAAGCTCATCGCACTGGTACATCCCGATTACGATGAAGCCCAGAACCTCGGACTGAATGCGGAGGACATCAAGAGCATCATGGAGGAAAACCGCACGCAGTTGAACACCATCGTGCCTGCCTACTGTAAAGTAGCGGAGATTCGCATTCAGGAAGAGGAGTTCGAGAAGACACCCAAGAAGTCTATCAAACGATTTCTCTATGCCCGGTAACCCCGCAATGGCTTCCGTAGGAACGGAATGTGACCGTTGTCATAATCCTGACCCAGTCTACGAAGATACAAAACCACATGAAAAAATCCTTCTACCTCAGCAGGTGATGCAGGGTAGAAGGATTTGTTGTTTCTTTTAGAGCCGGTTCTGAAAGAATCCGCAACGGGTGCTGTCGTCGGCATGAACATCGCCCGCTCTTCGCGTCTTCCGTCCGAATGCGGATGAACCGCTGCCAGCTTTCGCAGACATCGTGACCTCTGCTTTGATACGGTGTGTTCAGCAGTCTCTTCGCAGTCCGCATAGAGGCTATGTCGGCTGAGGATAGGCTCGGCAGGCGGCGTGCCAAGAAAGAGAGGACAGACGGGACAGGGGGATCATCGGACGGGAATGGCAATGCAGGACTTCCCGGGCGCAAGCTTAGTCATCCAGCAGTGTTGACGAACGGACACGGCTCAAGGTCTCGGGAGTCATCTGCAGATAGCTGGCTATATAGACCAGCGGAGCGCGTAGGACAACCTGCGGGTTGAGTTTGCACATCCGCTTGTAACGTGCCTGTGCCGTCTCAAAGCGTACGAGGTCGGCATGGATCTGTGAGGTGATGAGGCTCTCCTCCAGTATCTTACGGTAGAGAATCTGAATGTTCACATTGTGGAGAGCCACCTGCTCCAGCTTCTGTTTGGGCAGTGCATATACCTGTGTCGGCTCCAACGCTTCCACCTGCAATCTCGTAGGTTCTTCACGGAACAGGCTCTCGATGCACATGAAGATGGTCCTGTCTTCTCCCAGGTGCTCGGTAATCTGCTTTCCGTTCTTGAAGTAGAACTGGCGTATAAGCCCCCGCTCTATGTAATAGAAATGGCGGCAGGTCTCCCCTTCACTCAGAATCATCTGTCCTTTGGCGAATTTCATGGGCACAAGGATACTTTCCAATACGTCCAGTTCGTCATGGGTCATCGTACTGTATTTCCGTGCAAGTTCACGTGCTATATCTCTTGTGTCGTTGACCAATTCTTTCATCTTTCCTTTCCTTTCTTGTTTCTCTTTTGTCTTTTAGTCCAGCTTCAATACGGCGAGGAATGCTTTCTGCGGAACCTGTACGTTCCCGATCTGCTTCATGCGCTTCTTGCCCTTCTTCTGTTTCTCCAGCAGTTTACGCTTGCGGCTGATGTCACCTCCGTAACACTTGGCTGTCACATCCTTCCGTACCTGTTTTACGGTCTCGCGCGCCACGATTTTGGCACCGATGGCCGCCTGGATGGCGATGTCGAACTGCTGGCGTGGAATCAGGTCCTTCAGTTTCTCGCACATCCTTCTGCCGAAGACGACCGCATTGCTCTCGTGCGTCAGGGTGGACAGGGCATCGACCGGCTCTCCGTTCAGCAGTATGTCGAGTTTCGCCAGCTTCGACGGTCGGAACGAGTCGATGTGATAGTCGAAGGAGGCATAGCCCTTGGAAATGCTCTTCAGTTTGTCGTAGAAGTCAATCACGATCTCGCCCAGAGGAATCATGAAGATGAGTTCCAGCCGGTTTCCACTCACGTAGTTCTGACTGACGAGTTCACCTCTCTTGTCGAGGCAGAGCGTCATGATGGGGCCGATATAATCGCTGGAAGTGATGATGGAAGCCCGGATGTAAGGCTCCTCTATATGGTCGATCATCGTCTGGTCCGGCAGTCCGGACGGGTTGTGGACCTCCTTCACGTTCCCCTGTTTGTCGTAAACCTTATAGCTTACATTAGGAACGGTGGTGATGACGTCCATGTTGAACTCACGGTCGAGCCGCTCCTGGATGATCTCCATGTGGAGCAGTCCCAGAAAGCCGCAGCGGAAGCCGAAGCCCAGTGCCTGCGAACTTTCAGGCTGGAAGGTGAGCGAGGCATCATTGAGCTGCAGTTTCTCCAGGGAGGCGCGGAGATTCTCATAGTCGTTCGGGTCGATGGGGTAGACGCCTGCGAAAACCATCGGCTTCACTTCCTGGAAGCCCTCAATCGCCTGCCGGCAGGGATGCTCGATGTGGGTGACGGTATCGCCTACCTTCACCTCGGTAGCGTTCTTGATACCCGAGATGATGTATCCTACTTCGCCGGTAGACAGCTGTGGGGCAGGTACCATATCCATCTTCAGTACTCCCACCTCGTCTGCCGTATATTCCATCCCTGTCTGTACGAACTTCACTTTGTCGCCTTTTCTTATGACACCATTCTCTACCTTGCAGAGTGTGATGATGCCCCGGAACGAATTGAAGATGGAATCGAAGATGAGCGCCTGCAGCGGTGCCTTCACGTCTCCTTCAGGTGCCGGAATCCGCTTGACGATGGCTTCGAGAATCTCCGGTACGCCCTCACCTGTCTTGCCGCTGGCCCGGATGATGTCTTCCGGATCACATCCGATGAGGTCAACGATTTCATCTTCTACCTCCTCCGGCATGGCATTGGGCATATCTATTTTGTTGATGACAGGGATGATTTCCAGATTGTGGTCGATGGCCATGTAAAGGTTGGAGATGGTCTGGGCCTGTACGCCCTGTGTCGCGTCCACGATGAGCAAAGCCCCTTCACATGCGGCAATGCTTCGCGACACTTCATAGGAAAAGTCAACGTGTCCCGGCGTGTCAATGAGGTTCAGTACATATTTTTCCTTGCCTGAAGTGTACTCCATCTGGATGGCATGGCTCTTGATGGTAATGCCGCGCTCACGCTCCAGATCCATATCATCGAGCATCTGCCCTTCCGTGATCTTGATTGTCTGTGTGTATTCAAGTAGACGGTCGGCCAGAGTTGACTTTCCATGGTCGATATGGGCAATGATGCAGAAATTTCTTATGTGATTCATCTATTTGTCTCTGTTTTCAAAGTGCAAATATACTCATTTTTGCCGAGAATTGATAACGGGAAAGTAAGAAATTGACTATTTTTTGTTAACTTTGCAACGCATATACGAGGTGGGATGACGTGTGACTAAACAGCTTTGCACAGCTTTCCCGTCCCTGCTTTAAGATCCGTCGAATGAGAAAGAAACACTTGCTTTATACAGTTGCTCTGCTGCTTGCTTTCTCCTCCTGCCATCGTAGCCTGGAGGACAGGGCGGCACGAGAATGTAAGGAATATACGGAGAGAAAATGTCCGACACCTGATGTGAACAACACGAGGATGGACAGTATGGTGTTCGAACCGTCGTCCCGTACAATCCATTATTATCATACGCTGCTGGGGGTTGCAGACAATGAGAAGGCCGTCACCTCGAAAAAGGCAGAACTGCGGAGAGCTCTGGGCGAAGCCTTGAAGGCTGACCCGGGAACAAAGGGATACAAGGATGCCGGCTTCAGTTTCCGCTATACTTATCACTCAGAGAAAGCTCCTTCGAAGGTGTTGTTTGATGTGACCTACACGGCGAAAGATTATCAGCGTTGATTACGGGAGTCGGGAAAGAGCTAAAGGTGTTGAAGGAGGTAAGCCGTTGCTTTCATCTGCTGATGTGTAGGAGATGTCCGGGCGGAGCGGAGATGTTGTCGGCTTGATTCCTTTGACTTCTTCCGGCTCTCTGGTTCTTCTAGCTGCTCTAACTTTCAGTACCAATTATGTATTCATCAGAATCCTCATCCACAAGAACTTACATTGCCATAGACCTCAAATCGTTCTATGCCAGTGTGGAGTGTGCCGAGCGTGGACTTGACCCACTGACCACCCACCTTGTCGTTGCGGATGTCAGCCGGACGGAGAAAACGATCTGCCTGGCCGTATCGCCCTCGCTGAAGGCATACGGCATCCCCGGACGCGCACGTCTGTTTGAGGTGGTGCAGCACCTGCGGGAGGTCAACGGCAGGCGGAGTTCCTTGGCAGGAAAAGCCTTCACGGGGAAGTCATACGATGCAAAGGAACTGGAGCGGCATCCCGATTGGGAAATAGATTACATTGCGGCAGTCCCGAGGATGGCGCATTACATCCGGCAAAGCGCACGGATATATGAGATTTACCTGAGGTATATCGCACCAGAGGATATCCATGTCTATTCGATCGACGAGGTATTCATCGACGCCACGTCGTATCTTTACAGTTACAGGATGACGGCGCATGAGCTGGCAAGGAAGATGATCCGTGACATATTGCGGGAGACAGGAATCACGGCGACGGCAGGCATCGGTACGAATATGTATCTCTGCAAGGTGGCGATGGATATTGTCGCCAAGCATATCCCTGCCGACAAGGACGGTGTGCGCATAGCCGAACTGGACGAGCAGAGCTACCGGGAGAAACTTTGGAGTCATCGGCCGCTGACCGACTTCTGGCGTGTCGGAAGGGGAATCGCACAGCGGTTAGACGCATACGGTATTGACACGATGGGGAAGATTGCACGCTGCTCCATCGAGCAGGAAGAACTGTTCTACCGGCTCTTCGGTGTCAATGCCGAACTTCTTATCGACCATGCCTGGGGCTGGGAACCTTGCACGATGGAGATGGTGAAGGCCTATCGCCCGGAAAGCAATTCGATGAGCAGCGGACAGGTGCTGCAGGCGGCTTACCCCTTCCGCAAGGCGAGGGTCGTCGTGCAGGAGATGGCGGATGCCATTGCCCTGGACCTTGTGGAGAAGCGTTGTGTGGCAGGCCAGCTTGTCCTCTCTGTGGGGTACGACCGTGAGAGCCTGACCTCCTCGGCAGGCTGCGGATATGCCGGTCCGGTTTCTGTCGACTGGTATGGGCGTAAAGTTCCGAAGAGCGTCCATGGCACAGCCCGTCTTCCTCACTTCACATCTTCCTCACAGCAGATCGGTAAAGCCGTCCTTGCCCTTTATGATGAGATCGTAGACCGCAGACTGCTCATCAGGAGGCTGAATATCTCTGCCAGTCATGTGATCCGTGAAGCACAGGTGAGGCAGGCGGCCGGGCCTGTCGAACTGGAGCTGTTTGCGGATCATGAGATGGAGGAAAAGAAAAGACAGGCCGAAGCGGCACGGTATGCCCGTGAACGGAGGATGCAGGAGACCATCATCAACATCAAGCACAAGTTCGGCAAGAATGCCCTGCTCCGGGGCCTGAACTTTGAAGAAGGCTCTACGGCAAGGGAACGAAACGGACAGATAGGAGGGCATAAGGCATGACAGACAGTTATGATGACATTCTCCATCTTCCCCATCATGTTTCGAAGCGGCATCCGCAGATGAGCCTTTATAACCGTGCAGCGCAGTTCGCACCCTTTGCCGCTCTTGCCGGATACGGGGAAGCGATCGCCGAGACGGCGCGTCCGACGGTGTCGGAAATGGAACTGGAGGAGGATGGCCGCCGCCTGCTCGACCGGAGACTCATCGAACTCGCCACACGTCTGGCAGGGCATCCGGTCGTCTCGATCACATATTTCCAGCCGGATGCACGTAAGGCCGGCGGAACTTATGTGGTCGCAAAGGGAGTCGTCAAGGAGATTCATGACGATGGACGCATGATACAGATGGAGGATGGCGGGCTGATTCGTATCGATGCCATTGTTGCGCTGGAAGGCGATGTATTCCTGCCAGATGAAGGGTAGCAGGCGCGGGCGTCGTCCATTCCCGGTAACGGGAGCCCTTTCCGCCCTGGCCATCAGAGCGCAGGCCTCCCTGTATCAGCACGCAGCTGGCCGTACTACGCTTTTCATGGGTTATTGACAGGTTAGTATAAAAAAAGTTTCTTCCGTTAAATGCGTAGATTGGAAGGTTAAAGGCTTATGCGCTTGCACGGTATGACTGTCCAGAATTGGCTGGTATTGCAAAGGAGGATGAATGGCAAGATAAAATGCAGTAAAGGCGAATTGATGCGATGCCTGTCCATCAGCAGGTCTTTCCGTCTTCTACAGACAACTTATTCCCCTGTCATCGGTGTTTGTAAACTGTTTTCATGCAACGCAAGGCAACACATGCCCTTTTGGCTTCTAAAAGATGCCTGATTGACTTGCAACTGATGCTCTTTTTACACGTTACTAACGCTCTTTTGAAGTCCAATCAAGCACCTTTTAAAAACGGATTGACAACCAATTGATTTACTGCTGGTTGCAGACTTGCTTTTTGCACGTGTCTTTTTATATTTGCAGATGATTTGCTTGAAATTATGTAATGACTTTTCAAAACCTTATCTGTATTTGAAACGTATTAAAACGAAAGGTCTTTTGTATCGGAGGAGATGATGATAGAATAGCCAGCCAAGACAGTCTTGGCTATGTTTTTGTCGAATGAACCACTTCGGTTCTTCCGTTAAAGCTATACGGAAAACATCCGCGCATTTAACGGAAAAACCCTTTTTATAAACTTAAAGATAAAATATCTACGCATTTAACGGAAGAACCTTAAAAAAGATTTATAAATTTGTTGCTTTCATTGGAAATAAGTATCTTTGCATTAAGGTTATATTCAACTTTACACGGACTTAAAACCGAATGACGTGAGAAATAGACATATCATCATATTGTTGCTTTTTATCCCCTCCTGTCTCTTTGCGCAAAAGATTGAAATAGGGAATTGTACGACGAGAGACGGAGGCAGCTACCATGGGCAGATGTTCCGGGGGAAGCCGAACGGAAGGGGGAAAACCACCTATAAGAAAGGCAATGTCTATGAGGGCGAGTATATGAAAGGGCTGCGGCAGGGACAGGGAACTTATACCTTTGCCGATGGTGAGAAATATGTTGGACAGTGGTTTCAGGACCAGCAGCACGGACAGGGTGTTTATTATTTTTCCAATGGCAACCGCTACGACGGCCTATGGTATAAGGACTATCAGCAGGGACAGGGGACGATGTATTATTACAACGGTGACAAGTATGTCGGCAACTGGGACCATGACAAGCGCAGCGGAGACGGAAAGTATATCTTTGCCAATGGTGCTTTCTACGATGGCGCATGGAAGAACGACATGAAGAACGGACATGGGCGGTTCTGCTGGCCGGACCACTCCTCATTCACGGGAGACTGGGTCAACAACCTGAAAGAGGGAAAGGGCATCTACATCTATGCGGATGGGGACGAGTATAACGGCGAATGGAAGAATGACCTGCAGAACGGAAAGGGAATCTACAAGTTCAAGGACGGCGAAAGCTATGAGGGAGAATATGTGGATGGCGAACGTACGGGGCAGGGGATTTTCCGCTACAAGAACGGTGACCAGTATTCGGGGCATTTCCTGAAAGGTCTCAAGTCCGGCTTCGGTACGATGTCGTGGCACAACGGCGACATATACACCGGCTATTGGGAGAAAGGAGTGCAGAACGGACAAGGCAAGCTGACGAAGAAAAACCAGGATGTCTATGAAGGACAGTTCAGGAACGGAGTTGTCGAGGGACTTGTCATTATCCATTATGCCGACGGAAGCAAATTCCGGGGCAGCTATCACAATGGAAAACGCAATGGAAGTGCCGTCGAGGAGTCGGCAGAAGGTGTCCGCTTTGAAGGCAGTTACAGGGACGACCGCCGCGACGGAAAGTTTATCGAGCGGGACAGGAACGGGAAGGTGACCGCAAGCGGCCATTATGAGAGCGGGAAGCGCTATACGAATTAGGCTTCATAAAATATAACAACAAACATAAAGCTTTTTCACCATGGTAACAAAGAAGACCACAACCAAGAAGGCTCCAGTCAAGAAGGCTCCAGCCGGAAAGACGAAAGTAAAATGTACGACCGAGACCGCTCACATAGGTCTCGTAAGAGACGATGCCTATCTGGCTCCTTATGAGGATGCGATACGCGGGCGGCACGAGCATGCCTTGTGGAAGATGAATGAGCTTACGCAGCATGGTAAGCTGACACTCTCAGACTTCGCTAACGGTCATGATTACTATGGCTTGCACCTTACACCAGATGGCTGGGTGTTCCGTGAATGGGCACCGAATGCAACGGCGATTTACCTTGTCGGTGACTTCAATGACTGGAAGGAGGAGGAGGCCTATCTGTGTCATAGACTCGAAGGGACAGGAGACTGGGAACTCACCCTTCCGCGCAAGGCGATGCAGCACGGACAGTTCTATAAGATGCGGGTACACTGGCAGGGTGGAGAAGGCGAACGGATTCCGGCCTGGGCGCAGCGTGTCGTACAGGACGAGACGAGCAAGATATTCTCCGCACAGGTATGGGCTCCTGAGAAACCATACGTCTGGAAGAAAAAGACCTTCAGGCCCCAGACTTCTCCCCTGTTGATTTACGAGTGCCATATCGGTATGGCACAGGATGCTGAGAAAGTAGGCAGTTACAACGAGTTCCGCGAGAAAGTGCTGCCGCGGATCATCAAGGACGGATACAACGCCATTCAGATTATGGCGATACAGGAGCATCCTTATTATGGCAGCTTCGGTTATCATGTGAGTTCTTTCTTCGCAGCCAGTTCGCGTTTCGGCACGCCCGAAGAGCTGAAGGCCCTGATCGACGAGGCGCACAGAAACGGCATTGCCGTCATCATGGACATAGTCCATTCTCATGCTGTCAAGAATGAAGTCGAGGGGCTGGGCAATCTGGCTGGCGACCCCAACCAGTACTTCTATCCCGGCGACCGCCACGAGCATCCGGCATGGGATTCACTTTGCTTTGACTATGGCAAGGACGAGGTGCTCCACTTCCTCCTTTCCAATTGTAAGTACTGGCTGGAGGAATACCATTTCGATGGTTTCCGCTTCGACGGTGTGACCTCCATGCTCTATTATAGTCATGGGCTGGGAGAGGCTTTCTGCAACTACGGTGATTATTTCAACGGGCACGAGGACGACAATGCCATCTGCTATCTTACACTGGCGAACTGCCTTATCCATGAGGTCAACAAGCATGCCGTTACCATTGCCGAAGAAGTGTCGGGTATGCCCGGACTGGCAGCGAAGTTCGAGGATGGCGGCTATGGCTTCGACTACCGTATGGCCATGAATATCCCTGACTACTGGATCAAGACGATCAAGGAACTGCCGGATGAGGCATGGAAGCCGTCGTCCATCTTCTGGGAGATAAAGAACCGCCGTGTAGACGAGAAGACCATCTCCTACTGCGAATCACACGACCAGGCACTGGTAGGCGACAAGACCATCATCTTCCGTCTGATAGATGCCGATATGTACTGGCACTTCCGCAAGGGCGACGAGACCGAGATGGTACACCGCGGCATAGCCCTGCACAAGATGATACGGCTTGCCACGGCAGCGGCCATCAACGGAGGTTACCTGAACTTCATGGGCAATGAGTTCGGTCATCCGGAATGGATAGACTTCCCGCGGGAGGGAAACGGCTGGGGCTATAAATATGCCCGCAGACAGTGGAACCTGGTGGACAACAAGGAACTGTGCTACCATTATCTCGGCGATTTCGACCGAGAAATGCTGGCGGTGATCAAGAGTGAGAAGAAGTTCAACGAGACCCCTGTCCAGGAAATCTGGCACAACGACGGCGACCAGATACTGGCCTTCAGCAGGGGAGAGCTTGTCTTCGTGTTCAACTTCTCGCCGACACGTTCCTATTCTGACTATGGCTTCCTGGTACCGGAAGGGGCTTATCATGTCGTATTGAACACTGATGACAAGAAGTTCGGCGGCTATGGTTTTGCCGATGACTCCGTCGAGCATTTCACCAATCCGGATCCGCTTTATGCCGACCAGCATAAGGGCTGGCTCAAACTCTATATTCCTGCACGCAGTGCTGTCGTGCTGAGAAAGAAATAAGCGTGATGATGGAAAGTAAGTTCATGCGTATAGTCTGTTCGGTGCTGTTCTGTACCTTCGCTTTCTGCTACTTGTTCTTCTTTCAGGCGGATGTAATGACGGTCACGCAGCATCTGGCTTCGGGAGGACAGACCTTCTACAGTCCTTTGCCGGGAGCGGTCCTGATTACCTTCACCCTGAAACTGTTGCAGACAGGTGTCAGTTCGCTGGCGAAATTATCCAAACGAGGCTTTGCATTGACTTACTTTCCATCTTTCCTTTTTCTGACGATCTTGTCCGATATACGTCCCTCTGCGGAGGGTGTCACATTCGGTGCCTGGCTTTGGACGGCTCCGTTGCTGCTTGTCGCCTATGTGCTGGTAGTGGCTGCGGTCAGGCGTTATGAGCCGTACGAACCGGAACTTCGGAGTTGCGGTCCGCTCTCTCAGCTGACTTGGAACAGTCTGCTTATGTTCCTGGTGTTCATTCTCTTCACTGGGGTCTTCAGCAATACAGACAGATGTTTCCATCAACGTGCCAGAGTGGAAGCCTTGATTGACCGGAAAGACTATTCCGGTGCATTGGATGTCGTAAGGACGATGCACCGTGCCGATTCTGTAATCTCTATGCTGACGGTCTATGCCGTGGCACGCCGGGGACATCTGGCAGACAGCCTCTTTTATTATCCGCTGGTGGGTGGAGCACATATACTCCGTCCGGGGAAGGTGCATTCCTGGCTGCTGCCGGACAGTATTCTGTTTAAAGTGACGCGCAATTCGGCAAATTACCAGCTGACAGGATTCCTGCTGGATAGGAATCTGCATGACTTTGTGCGGTATCTCCCACAGTATTATCCTGTTGACTCATTGCGTCCGACCTATTATCGGGAAGCCTGTCAGATCTTCGCTCTCCGGCAAAAAGGTTTAAAGCTGAAGTCTCCCTACAGGTCCGGAAGTTATGCGGCATACTATTATGCACGATGAGCAGCGGCTGTCCGGACAGTGTAACAGCTTTGCCAAGTCAGTAAGGCAGTCATCGGATCAGAGCCTGCCATAAGGTACTCCAGACTCCGTATGGCGAGAGGGGGAGCGCAGATCTCTTCCGTCCAGCCTTTTTATAGAGAGACAGGGAGGAATACGCCATAAGGTGTTGCCGAGACAGTCCGACATCCACCGGTTTATGAATTATATACATGACAATGAATCGAAAATCAAAGATAACAAAGAAGCGTTTTTTGTTGGGTTTCATCATCATCACACTCTTTCTGGCCGTCATCAGGCTGCTGTTCCCGTCTATTGCACGGGATAAAAGACAGGGGCGATATGCCGGGGAGGTGAGGGAGAAGGCAAAGAAAGAGAGGATAACAGATTCGGTCAAGGTCACATCGCAGTCTACGTTACGGCGCATGCAGCTGTCGCACTTCTTCAATGCTGACGGATCACTGAAGAAAAATAGAATAGTAGGCGTGCGGGATTATGACGAGAGCTTTCCCGACTCCCAGCCTCAGCAGCTGGATGCCGCTTTGCGCTATGGGGTGAAACCGGTTGCCAGTCGCACGGATGCCGAGAAGCGGAAGAATGAACTGGTCTATATTGGAAGCAACCCCTATTACGACATGAAGAGGCTGAACAGCAGCGTACCTTATCTTGTCCCGCGCGCGGCCATACTGCTTCAGGACATAGCACGCAACTTCATGGACAGCCTGCAGACGAAAGGAGTACCCTTGAACAGACTTCTGGTATCAAGTGTGCTGAGAACGAAGGAAGACGTGGAGAAACTCCGGCGGCACAATCACAATGCAACGGAAAACAGCTGCCATCTGTATGGTACGACATTCGACATCGCCTATAACAAATATGCGTCTATCACCCGTCCGGTACGGAATGATACGCTGAAGTGGGTGTTGAGCGAGGTTCTGAACGATCTCCGTTCTCAGGGACGCTGCTTTATCAAGCATGAGAAGCATCAGGGGTGTTTCCATATCACGGTAAGATAGTAGTTCCGCATTTTCTTTCGCTTATGGTAATTCTGGAAGTCTGCATAGAGGGCTTCCTGTTTTTTTGATGAGCCTGTTTTTCGGTTCTTCCGTTAAATGCGTGGAGGCTTTCCGTATAGCTTTAACGGAAGAACCAAAGCTATTCATTAAACAAAGATATAGATAATACTGTCAACTGTCTGTTCTATTATCCTCTTCCGATACAAAAAGCCTTTTCATTTTAATTCGTTGGAAATACAGATAAGATATTGAAAAGTCTTTTACATAATTTCAAACAAATCAGCTGCAAATATACAAATACGTGCGAAAAAAGCAGGTTCGCAACCGGCAGTAAATCAACAGGTTGTCAAGCCGTTTCAAAAAGGTGCCTGATTGGACTTCAAAAGGGCGTTAGTAATGCGCTAAAAGAGCATCCCTTGCAAGTCAATCAGGCATCTTTTAGAAGCTAAAAGAGTTAGTTCTTTGTAACTCTTTGATTATAAATACTTATAAAATTGAAAAAAGGAAAAGGGTTACGATTTGGTTACTACTCAAATTCCCTGAACTTCCTTGATTTGCTGTCGTTTCAAACAACTCTTGTTATTGGTACAAAGATAAATAAAATGTGTTGTACGGCCAAAGAGAACACTTGTTTTTTTCTTATTAGACAGACTTTTCGGCTGTCATTTCAGCGGTTTAATTGTCTTGCTGAAATCCTCCTCGTCTTTGGCAGGAACAAGTTATGCCCTCTCTTCGTAAACTTCGCTATCGGGCATAACACATTCCTGCCTTTAGCATGGCCGACGAAAAGAGGCAGGGATCAGTCTGTCGAAAGAGCTTCGGCAAATCTGCTTCCTGCCACATTTCTGTGTATCGGCTATACTTTCTAAGGTACGGATTTCAGCAAGACAATTTTTCAGTGCACTTCTCTTTCGATATTTTCCTTTTCTTGGAAGCGGTTGTAAAAGCCGCATTGTTTGTCGTCGGAGAAGTCGGAGCTATTCAGGTGGTGATAAATCTCTCACCCGCCTATCTCCGACATCTCCGACTTATCTGACAAAGCCGCAGGAAAAGTACACGCCTGCCGAAAGGCAGACTTCGTACCTTTCCTTTCCCGTCTTTGTCTTCTTAGGTGGTTTTTACATGCCTCGCTTCATCACACGTTTCTCTATTTATCTGATTATATGGCATGCAAACAGATTTTCAATCTTCATCCGAATCTGTCTCTTTGCCGTTTACCTCCATTTGGATGCAGTCTTTACCGCATCATATCCGTTGGTCGTTCCCGTTCAGTCGCAAAGGTAATTCCGGGATGTTACGCTACTGCAAGGTCGGTGCCTTCGGTTTTGGAGAAAATCTCCACGCCTGCGCTCCACCGCATTTTGCTCCGGGTCGTATTTTCCCTCAAAAACCTTGCATTCGCTCATCCCTACCTTTGTGGGGCACCTGAAACGAAAACGACCGATGTGACAGGAAGACGCATAAAAAATGTCGGATAAACGAGAGACAGATAAGTAGTGAAACTCAACTCCCTCAAGCTCTTGGATCCGCATTAAACATTAAAACCCGAACAAAAATGGAAAAGTCAGTCAACATTCACCGAGCCTTGCGCACAACCCTCCGCCTGATGCTCACAAGCGTTATAAGCATCGTCTTTGGAGCGGTCGGGGTGGTCATCGGTTTGCTTGCGAAAATCATTGCAGACGTTCTCCGCCTCCTTTGGACAATAGTCCTCTACGTGCTTACCCTCGTAAGCATTCTCGCCCTTATTCTTTAGATATTCACCCTATAATTACGTATTTGAAATAATTAACGTGAGTTCAATGATCGTATCTATTTGAGAAAAGAATGTTTACTTGATTTTACGTCGCCAAAGGAACATATTGGCAAAACTCGGAGTGGATGATGGTTGTTTTATAAAGTAAAGATACTAAAAATACTTGAATTAAGAAAATCCTTAATTCCGCAACCTCACTAAACCTTTTTTTGTATTGTCGTCAATGTTCATTTAATATGTCATTTTCGTTAAAGAGACGGCCTTTTGCGGCTTTTTGTCTGTCATAAGCACATAATTCCCCCTTTCCCCCATGGGGGGAGTTAATGCTTGACCCTCGAAAATATTTGATTCATAGTGTCGTTAAGTTGAAGATTGACCAATAATGCAGCCACCTATCTTTCGTGTAGATATTTAGTGTCCATTGCCTGGCTACCTGAACTCATTTTGCAGGTACTACAATGAAGGAAAAGATAAAGCGTTTCAGTCGACTTTTCATGTCAACACCTGGGAAGACGCGACTGATTCCAGTTAGCAGGTACTGGTAAAAATTCTTCAGCATGGCAGTGAAAAGTAGGAACACCGTATTGTCCTCCATCATTGAGAAAGGAAGGTGAGCCCATCCGAAGTCGCTGTTCTGCACATCAAAGTTCTTTTCGCATGCTCCTCGCTGGTTATACTTGTCAACAACCTGTTCTTCAGTGCTGTCATGGTCGTTGGTCAGTATGGCACGGTATATATACTGCATACCTGGCAGGAACTGTTCTCCCTGTGCTGTATCCATTTCTGTGCGCTGCACGACAAGGCGTAGATGCCAGTCAGAAAGGAAATCGGCAAACTCAAATGAAGCAACGTCCATCTCTTGTCCGTTTGCCACCGTACGCCTCCATTCCGTGCATTGTTCATACATCCCTCTGCGCCATGCACAGCTGCCAGCACGGAGGTAGAAAGTCTCTGTACGCAGGGTCAGTTCTTCGACAAGTTCCTTAATGAACAAGCCGCAGTCAGCACGGAATGTACGGATGTGTAACCCGTGTGCCTCTATGTTGTCAAACATATGCGTGAGTTCTTCCACCTGCTCGAACTTCACATTGGAGTTACCCTGCCTGTTCTCGATACCTATAATTAACGGACCAGAAGTCATTACGCCAGGGAAATAGCCACGTTTTTTCTTGTAAGAGTACGGTGCATCGTTCTTCTCGGCAGGGATGAACTCATTATCAAAGTCAACATCAATGCCCTGTCCTCTTTTCAAAAGACCGAGTAAGAGGGTCATTTCCAGTAGGAGGGAGTTGAGTTTCATGGCAGGATCATGCATATAAACACCCCCTTTCTGGCTTGTATAGGCTATACTCGTGCTGCGCAATTCCTTCAATCCTCGCGCAATAGTGTCAGAACTGGGTATTTTAGCGTCAGGTGCAGTGCTCAGATATTTCTTCAAAATGGCAGTGATATCTTCTATATGATCACCACCACAGAGATAAATGCAGAACAATGCAAGCATGATGTCACTGTACTGATAACCATAGTTCTGACAGCGGGTATTCAGACGGCTATCCACCAACCTGTCTACCCCCGTGCACTTAAATTCGTCCATTACATAAAAAATACCGCCATAAGGGGTTATGTTCTCGTTTTTTAGTAAGCATCCAATATTCGCCGTCTTTTTCCGATATGTTTTGTTTCCTACCTTTGTGCAAAAAAATATGTTTGCACTCAACGAAACAAATGTTTATCGTGTTTGTTGTACTCCTGTTGATATGCGTCAGGGAATCCTCCGCTTATGTCAATTCGTACGTGGTAATGACTTCAACCCTTCTGACGGCTGTGTCTATGTGTTTTAAGTAGATGTTGAAAAACACTTTATATCATATTTTTTGCGTACCTTTGTGCGAACATATAAAAGAAGTACAACTATCGGAAAGATCAAGATTATAGAACTGACAGACAAAGAGCGTCTTCAGTTGGAGGAGGGCTTCCGCCGTGGCAAAAGCCATTCCTTCCGTATGCGTTGCCGTGCCATACTGTTGAAATCCAACGGTCTGACATCAAAAGAAGTCGGGATTCAGACAGAAATGACACACATATCGGTGAACTCATGGGTGAGACGGTTCGAGTGTGAAGGTGTCAAGGGTCTGGCTACACGTCCCGGGCGGGGTCGGAAGCCGATAATGGATAGTTCTGACGAGGATGCGGTACGCAGGGCCATCGAGAACGACAGGCAGAGCGTGAAGAAAGCGAAGGAAGCCTGGCAGCAGGCCTCCGGCAAGAAAGCGAGCGAAAGTACCTTCCGGGCTTTTTTATCCGCATTGGCGCGAGATACAGACGTATAAGGAAACGTCCCAAGGGGAGACCCTCGCCGCAGCTCTATGCCTACAAGAGCGAGAAGCTGCAGAAACTCGTACAACAGGAGAAGGACGGTCTCATAGACCTTTACTATGGTGATGAGAGTCATGTCTGCACGGGTGGATATGTGCCATACGGCTGGCAGTTCCGCGGTGAAGATGTCTGCATCCCCTCTGAAAGAGGTCTCCGGCTCAATATATTCGGCATGATAGACCGCAGGAACAGATATGAGGGATTCACTACGACAGAGAACATGACCGCAGACAAGGTCGCTGACTTTCTTGACCGTATGTCGCTCCGTATCAGCAGAAGGACCTTCGTGGTCCTTGACAACGCAAGTGTACACAGGTGCAGGCTTATGCGGGAACTTCGCCCCGTATGGGAGAAGCGGGGGGCTGTTCCTTTTCTTTCCCCTCCTTATAGCCCGCATCTCAATATTGCCGAGACTCTTTGGCGCATCCTCAAGGGGAAGTGGCTCAGACCTGTGGATTATCTCTACACAGACACCCTGCTCTATGCCACAAACAGAGCCTTGGCGGCAATCGGATCTGGACTCAAAATCAGTTTTACCCATGCAGCTTAGTATAAATTAATTCTTACGACCTACTTAAAAGGAAAGATTTTACATATTATCTTTTGCATATAAACAATATTTTATATACATTTGCACAATTAATTTAAATAGAATATAAGTATGAAGAAATTATTTTTTTTAGGATTAATAACGTTGTCTTTTGTATCTTGTGCCTCTTCTTTAAATAGTGAAAAGATTGACACTCTGAAAGAACATCGGAAGGTGCTCAAGATGACTACAGAGTTAAACAAACTGCAGTTAGATTACGAAAAAGAGAAGGCAAACAATGTCGAACTCAGCAAGAAAGCTGCTGACATCAATGTTGAAGCAAATATAGCAACAACAGAATTCAACACAACCAACGCATCAAACACTGTTAAGGATGCAAAGACCACTATCAAGCGTCTGAAGGAAGCTAAGTCTATCAACAAGAAGTTGGCTAAGAGTCAAAAGACTTTAAGAAAGATGGAAAAGAAGATTGCTAAGTTTCAGGCAAAGATTGATGACTGTAACAAACGCATCAAGTTTGTTAACAATTAATATTGTTAGAGATATTGCAATAAATAAGAGGGTGTGTCAAAATGTACACATCCTCTTTTTTATGCACAAAGCCCCGACTTTCTCAAGCCAGGGCTTTGCTATTTCCTAAAGTTTTTGTACCTTTAGGCATACAAAAAATCTCATTATGACAAAGGTACACTTTCGTTCTTACATACACAAGAAAATGATTCTTTTTCCTCAAAGAATCGATAAGGATATCGCAGAAGATGCCCCTGTTCGTCTTTTAGACGCCTTGGTGGATAATCTTATGTTGGATAATGTCTACAAGCTTTATAAGCCCAGTGGTCGCAAACCTTATCATCCACAAATGATGCTCAAGGTGATTCTTTACGCCTATATGAATAATATCTATTCCTGCCGTCGTATAGAGTCGCTTCTCAAGCGTGACATTCATTTCATCTATCTGGCAGGATATGAGCTGCCTGATTTTATTACCATCAATCGTTTTCGTAATCGTGTGAAAAAGGAAATCAACAATATCTTCACACAAGTGGTATTAGTACTTGCAGCCAAAGGTTTGATAAGTCTTGACGTTGAATATATTGACGGCACAAAAATAGAATCGAAAGCCAACAAGTATACCTTCGTTTGGAAGAGAACCGTGGAAAAGAACCGCGCCAAGTTGCAGGAACAAATACGCACACTCCTGCTTCAGGTTGATGATGTCATAGCGCAGGACAATGCCGCTAAGACAGAAGGTGTCGAGTTTACGGCAGCTCTGCTCGATGAGATATCCGAGGAATTGAACAAGTCTTTGGAATCAGCCCCTGAGCCTAAGACTAAAGAAGAGAAGCAGACTGTTAGAACCAAGAAAAAACAGCTTAAAGAACTTGAGAAGAAACGTAATAAACTCCAGGAGTATGACCAACACCTTGAGATTATGGGAGAGAGAAACTCCTACAGCAAGACCGACCCTGATGCCACGTTTATGCACATGAAGGAGGACGCTATGCGGAACGGACAGACTAAGCCTGGATATAATCTGCAGATAGCAACGGAGAACCAGTTCATCACCGACTTTGCACTCTATGCCAATCGTACCGATACACTCACACTACCTTCTTTCTTGGAGTCTTTCAAATCACGCTATCATCGTTATACCAAGACAGTCGTAGCCGATTCGGGGTATGGCTCCGAGGAGAACTATCTGTTCATGGACGTACACAATATGGAAGCCTATGTGAAGTATAACTGCTTCCATAAAGAGCAGCGTCCACGCTACACACCTGACCCATTCAGTCCCGCAAGCCTTTATTATAATAAGGAACAGGATTTCTACGTCTGCCCTATGGGACAGCATATGAAGCGTATAGGTATGAAGCGTTCCCTAACCTCTAATGGATTCGTTACTTACAGCGTACGTTATCAGGCAGAACGCTGTGATGGTTGTCCGTTGAGAGGCTCATGTTTTAAGGCAAGAGGGAACAGAATTATAGAAGTAAACCACCAACTACAGCAATATAAGCAAAAGGCACGGGAACTACTGACCTCGGAAGAAGGCATCAAGCATCGAGGACGAAGGTGCATAGAACCAGAAGCTGTTTTTGGACAAACAAAATATAATAAAGCCTACAAGAGGTTTAGGCATTTTGGCAAAGACAAGGTCAATATGGACTTTGCCTTCTTCGCTATTGCCTTTAACATAGGGAAAATGTGTAGAAAAACCAATCTAAAGGAACTAAAAGCCGTTATGGAGGTACTTTTAGTCACCTTCAGATGCTTTATACAAGTTTATATAGGTTATTTAAAGCCCAATAAATCATTTTATATGAAATTAGCAGCATAGCTGCAGTAAATAATGAATTATATGGTAGACAAGGTAAAGGAAGAATAAAAAAGAGGATGTATCAATTTTGACACACCCTCCAAATGATAGGGGACATGATGTGTGGACAGAAATATGGAGTGAAAAGACTAAGAAGATGGAAAAAATGTTTTCCCAACTGTTTTCCCATCGCAATTTTGATACTCTGCGAGACCCCGTTTACATGTTTTACTTGTGCTGATACGATGCCAAGTTTATCAAAAAATCATGGAGTTTTCAAAATTGCTGTGTTTTCCCATTGTTTTCCCGAAAAGAAAAATCAGCAACTTGAATTTCTTCTAAGTTACTGATTTTCAGCGTGGACCAGCCTGGGCTTGAACCAGGGACCTCCAGATTATGAGTCTGTTGCTCTAACCAACTGAGCTACAAGTCCGGGATTATATTAATTCGGCTGCAAAGGTAATCAATAAAATGGAAACAGGGGAAAGGAAGGTAAGGAATTTTAAGGTTTTAACACATTTTGAGCGGGACAGGAGGGCTTTTACGCCGATTTGGAGTACCTTTGCAGCAAACTTCCCGGCCGACCGGAGACAGCAACGGGCATCCTATGACGCTTCATCCAGACGGGTCTGCAGAAGCGGACTATCAGGTATGTCCGGATCAAGGGCGTATATGATATGCCTCCGGCACGGATGGACATAACGGATGGACAGCATACAGGAACAGACGGGAACAGAAAACAGATTTACAGACAACCGGAATTGAACATCATATACATCAAAGAGGGTGAGAGGCCGGAGCTGCCGGCATTGGCGGCTACCATCGGATTCTTCGACGGGGTACACCGGGGACACCGGTTCCTGATCGGACGTGTCGTCGACGAGGCACGACGGTCGGGAATGGCATCGGCCGTAATCACCTTCGACCGCCATCCACGACAGGTGTTGCAGGCTGACTATCAGCCGGAGCTGCTGACGACGCTCGAGAGGAAACTGCAGCTGCTTTCGGAAACACAGGTCGACAACACCCTCGTACTGCATTTCGACAGGTCGCTGGCCGCCCTCCCTGCCCGCCGGTTCATGGACGAGGTGCTCCGCCGGCAGCTGAACGTGCGGAAGCTTCTGATCGGCTACGACAACCGCTTCGGACACGACCGTGCGGAGGGCTTCGACGACTACGTGCGCTATGGACAGGCACTGGGCATCGGGGTTGTCCGTGCCGATGCTTTCCTCCCGGGGGAGAGAAGGTCAGCTCGTCGGTCATCAGAGACCGCATACGCCGGGGCGACATCGCATCAGCCAACCACCTGCTGGGCTATGCCTATACGATAGAGAGCACCATCGTACGCGGTTACGGGAACGGACACCGGCTGGGATTTCCTACCGCCAACCTCAATATGGCAGCCTGCCGCCAGCTCATCCCGGCAGCAGGTGTCTATGCCGTAGCCGTACGGCAGAAGGATTCCTCAGAGTGGAGGCGGGGCATGATGAACATCGGCACACGTCCCACATTCAACGGCAAGGCGATGTCGATGGAGGTGAACATCTTCCACTTCGACGGCGACCTCTACGACAAGCCGCTGGCTGTCAGCTTCATTGCCAAAATCCGAGGCGAGCGGAGGTTCGGGTCGCTGGAAGCCCTGGCACACCAGCTGGAACAGGACCGGGAAGCTATCAACCACCTGTTCGATGCCGGACAGATCCGGCAGCAGCAGATGGAAGCCCGACTGTAGGCAGCCCGCAGAAGAACAAAGTGATCATCATCAAGGAAAAGAGAGAAATATGAAGCATAAAGACACGTGGACAAACGTCCTTTACATCATCCTGTTCGTCGCAGTCTTCGTACTGCTGCAGTTCCTGTCACGGTACCTGTCGGCAGGATGCATTGCCATTGTCCGGGACATACCGTTCCGTACCGCCATGAACGAGGACAGCAGCGGAACGGCCGTTGCCGTCACCACTGTCATCAGCAGCCTGCTCACCTTCGCCCTCTTCACCCGTTCCGGATGGGCATCGGTGTCGCGCACCTACCTCAGGTCGCGCCCCTGGGGTGTCCTTTTCTGGGCATTCCTGCTGGCGGCAGGCTCGATACTCCCGATGGAGTTCATGGCAGAGAAAATCAATCTGACCCTCCCCTCGCAGACACAGCAGCTGTTCGAAAGCATCATGAGAACCTCCTGGGGCTATCTCGCCCTGGGCATCATGGCTCCGATAGCCGAGGAGGTCGTGTTCCGCGGAGCAGTGCTGCGCACGCTGCTGGACATCTTTGGCAGCAGAGCCCACTGGGCAGCCATCGTGTTCTCCGCCCTCGTCTTCGGCGCCATCCACCAGAACCTGGCACAGGGCACGCACGCCTTTCTGGTCGGTCTGCTGCTGGGCTGGATGTATTACTGCACGGGCAGCATTCTCCCGGGAGTTCTGTTCCACTGGGTCAACAACACCGTGGCCTACCTGATGTTCAATTTCATGCCGCAGATGAATGACGGAAAACTCATCGACCTCTTCCATGGCAGCGAGCGGATGATGTACGGCGGACTGTTCTTCTCGCTCTGCATCCTCATACCATCACTCTTCCAGCTGGGAATGCGGATGAAGAAAGTGAAAAGATGAAAAAGCTGGAATGACAGAACTGGATCCTCGACACACCGACTGTCGCATTCTATAAAATCTTCCGATAACGGATGTGTTTTTTGAGCCTTAAAGCCATTCTTCGGAGTCTCTCGGCAGAACTTCTCTGTAAGGGGACAATAGGAGATACAGCTTGTTGAGAATCAGCAACGGGTCTTTTGAACGGATGGAGTCTTGAAGATGGTCTTTTGTTGGTTGTTTCCTCTTCGCCCTGGCTGTTTCAGGGGGGATATGCTGCTGCCCGTCTTTTCCCATCTTTCAATACTGGACGAAAAGGGTACTGCTTTGTGGCGGAGTATTGTTGTATATCATAATGACGTTAGGAAAGGCGGTGATTAGCGATAGGACTGCTTAGCCATAACCATTTTTGGGTTCTTCCGTTAAATGCGTGTATGCTTTTCGTATAGCTTAACGGAAGAGCCGAAGTGATTCATTCAACAAAAACATAGCCGAGGCCGTCAGCTGTCTATCCTGTTCTCATCCTCCGATACAAAGGCCTTTTCGTTTTAATACGTTGAAATACAGACAAGGTTCTGAAAAACCATTACATAATTTCAAATCAATCATCTGCAAATAAAGAAAACACGTGCAAAAAGCAAGTTTGCAACCGGCAGTAAATCAGTTGGTTATCAAGCCGTTTGGAAAAGGTGCTCGATTGTGCTTCAAAAGGGCGTTGGTAACACGCTAAAAGAGCACCTGTTGCAAGTCAATCAGGCATCATTCAGAAGCCAGAAGGGCATGTGTCAGCTTGGGTTGCATGAAAATGGTTTACAAACACCGATGATGTGGGAATAAGTTGGTTGTAGAAGACGGAATGACGTGCTGATGGACAGGCATCGTATCAATTTGCGTTTTTGCTTTTATCTTGTAGTTTATCCTCCTTTGAAGCCCCTCTGATTCTTGACGGTCATACCCTGCAAGTGTATAAGCCTTTATTCTATTTCCTATCTATGTATTTAACGGAAGCCCCCGTCTTTCCCATCTTTCAATATTGGACGGAAAGGCTACTGCTTGTGGCCGTGGTATTGTTCTATGTCATAATGAGGTGAGGGAAGGGTGGGGGATTAGCGATAGCACTGCTTATCCGTAACCGTTTTTTGATAGCGCACCCTATAGGAGTTGCTCGAATGCCTTACAGTTTACAACGAGACAACAGGAAAAGCCCATTTCAAAACTCATTTGTGAGTGGAGAAATGGGCTTTCCCTTTCTTTCAGAGAATCTCAACTTGCAGATTGGAAGCTGTCAGGTCGCTGTCAGTACAGAGCCACATTTTCCTGTCCATGGCTTGTACTCCCGGACTTCCAATGTGGGGAAACGGGTTCTATTTGTGCCGGTTGGCACGTTGCTGGCGGTATTTAGCTTTCTGCTTTGCACTGCCGGAACCGTGTGCCCCGGTAATATACTTCTTCTTCTTGGCTTTGGTCTTCACTTTGTCATCTTCCTTTTTCGGTCCTGATGATCCCTTGAAGCTGATGCCATTCTCTAATATACTTTGAAAATCATCCATGAGGTTTGAGGTTTGAGGTTTGAGAATTGAGGTTTATTCTTTCGGAATTTTCGTTGCTTTGACAATTTTAACGAGTACTGCCTTAACTCGGCTGCAGTCCGCATATAGTGATTCGTATGCCTCTTTAGAAATGAATGTTGCTTCTTTCAGTAAGTCAATCCAATATTCAGATTCTGTAGCTTCTTTCAAAGCGATGTTCATTTTAGAGGAGAAATCAGCCCTGCTTTGTGCATTCTTCGCTTCATGTACGTTTGCCCCGATACTTGTTCCGGAACGAAGTAATTGTTTTGATATTACATTTTCTCTTTTCTCATTGGTTAAATATCTATATAGATGGATTATCCTTAAAGCAAAAGCCTTGGATAAAACGTATATGTCATTTTCTATTTCCATATTGATTTGAGGTTTGAGGATTGAGGTTTGAGATTTGAGGATTGAGGTTTGAGATTTGAGGTTTGAGGTCTGAAAATTGAGCCTGCATTATCCCGTAGGCATAAACCTCAAATCTCAAACCTCAAACCTCAAATCTCAAACCTATCAGTGGTGGAATAAGCGGATGCCTGTAAATGCCATTGCGATGTTGTATTTGTCGCAGGTATCAATGACATGGTCGTCACGTATGCTGCCGCCTGCCTGTGCAATATATTCCACGCCGCTCTTGTGCGCACGCTCAATGTTGTCGCCGAATGGGAAGAAAGCGTCAGAACCGAGTGTGACACCCGTATTCTTGGCAATCCACTCCTTGCGTTCCTCACGTGTCAGAGGCTCTGGACATTCCGTGAAGAACTGTTGCCATACGCCATCTTGCAGCACATCTTCATACTCGTCAGAAATGTAAACGTTGATGGTGTTGTCACGGTCGGCACGGCGGATGCCTTTCTTGAACGGCAGGTTCATCACCTTCGGGCACTGGCGCAACCACCATTCGTCAGCCTTGCTGCCTGCCAGGCGTGTACAGTGGATGCGGCTCTGTTGTCCGGCGCCGATGCCGATGGCCTGTCCGTCTTTCACGTAGCAGACGGAGTTGCTCTGTGTGTACTTCAGTGTAATGAGCGATATGATAAGGTCACGCTTAGCCGCCTCGGTAAAGGTCTTGTTCTTTGTCGGGACATTCCCGAAGAGTGCAGGGTCGTTGAGCTTCACCCCATTGCGCCCCTGTTCGAAAGTGATGCCGAACACCTGCTTATGTTCAACAGGTGCCGGGATATAAGCCGGGTCAATCTTTATCACGTTGTAGTTGCCCTTGCGCTTGGCCTTCAGAATTTCCAAGGCTTCAGGTGTATAGTCAGGTGCAATCACACCGTCGCTGACTTCACGCTTGATGAGCAGTGCCGTCTCCTTGTCGCAGGTGTCGCTGAGGGCGCAGAAGTCTCCGTAGGAGCACATACGGTCGGCACCGCGGGCACGGGCGTATGCACTGGCAAGCGGCGTAAGCTCAAAGTCGACATCATCGACGAAGTAAATCTTCTTCAGCGTGTCGCTGAGAGGCAGACCGACAGCAGCCCCGGCCGGACTGACGTGCTTGAACGAGGCTGCGGCAGGCAGACCGGTTGCAGCCTTCAGCTCCTTTACAAGCTGCCAGCTGTTGAGTGCGTCGAGGAAGTTGATGTAGCCCGGACGGCCACTGAGCACTGTGAGGGGAAGTTCGCCTTCTTCCATGTAGATGCGTGAAGGCTTCTGGTTCGGATTGCATCCGTACTTGAGAGCTAATTCTTTCATATAACTTATGTGGTATATGTAATTGAGTAGTGCAAATTTACATAAAAACTGTGATTTATAAGCCAGTTGGATAAAGAAAGTGCTTTTTCTTTAGAGGAAAAATAATGGAATATGATGGCACGTTCGTTGTTTTTAAGTAAATTAGCGGTATAGGTTTGTTTCTTTTGAAGAAAAGCAGTACTTTTACACTCGAATAGAAATGAACATTGGAGCGTATAGGGGGTGTCTCGCCGTCGGCCCGGCTCCCTGTAACTCCTTTAACTCCTTTAAATTCTTAAAGATATGCACGCATTACACACAGACAAGGCTCCTGCGGCAGTAGGTCCTTACAGTCAGGCTGTCGAAGCCAACGGTTTCATCTTCGCATCAGGTCAGCTTCCCATCGATCCGGCTACCAATGCCTTTGCTGAAGGCGGTGTGAAGGAACAGACCCGCCAGTCGCTCACCAATGCACGCAATGTACTGGCATCAGCGGGTGTGGACCTTTCCCACGTCGTAAAGACAACTGTCTTTCTCTCCGACATGAACAACTTTGCTGCAATGAATGAAGTCTATGCCGAGTTTTTCCAGCAGCCTTATCCTGCCCGCTCGGCCTTTGCCGTCAAGGATCTGCCCAAGGGCGCATTGGTAGAAGTGGAGTGTATTGCGGTGAAATAGACCGCTGGCTTCTACCGGGAAAAAGAATCCCTTTATAATGGAGGTACATAAGTGGAACTCCATTATAAAGGGATTTCTTCTTGTAATAGTCAGTATCGGAGAAAGATTCCGGAGAATTACGCTGTGTCTGCTACAGACTGTGCTGCCTTCTTCGCTCTGTTATTTGTTATTCAGCAGTACTTTCTTGCCATTGACAATGTACAATCCTTTCTGCGCCCTTTGTGTCCGGTGCCCATGCAGATTGTATATTACATCCTTGTCGTATTTGGCTGATAAGGAATTGATACCGCTCGTACCTAACTTTTTCCCTTTGAAAACATGCTTTACTTTCCTTTCAGGGTTTGTGTAGATTTCAAAAGTGAAATCCATGGTCCCGTTTTCGTAGACAAAGCAGTAGTCATCAATGGGATTCCCCCATAGCTGTATGGTGTAAATGTTGTCTTTTGTCCTGAAATATTTACCTGAAAGGGGATCGGTGAAGAAGTTCCAGCCTTTCTTTTCCGGTTGGTAATACTGATCGAAATTGTCAAATACAATCTCTTCAAATTCGTAGTTGCCTAATTTGTAATCCTTTAATATCAGCTTCGTGTCATTAGCTCTTTTCACAATCTCTACTTGGAATTTCCTTTCACCAGGTTGTTTCATGCTTCCACCTGCTGTTTCGATTTCTGTCGTGGCTGTTCCGGCATATACTCCGTAAATCCTGGTAAGATCGTCTTGTGCCTTTAGCGTGACAGTCTGCAGAAACAACATGGATAAAAGCAGAATGGACTTGATGTTTACTTTCTTCATACTTCTTGTTTGATATTAAAATTAATACTCAGATATTTCTCTTTTCCTGATTGAATATAAAAATCAGCAACTCAGATAATTCCTCTCTTAATAATGATGACCGTTATCAGGTTTGTTTTACTGTCCGTAAATAGACAGATGTCTTTTACGAAATGGGACTGAAAACATCATTTGGGCTGCAAAGGTAAGACTTTTCTGTTGTGCTTTCTGTGTATAGAACTTATTTTTGTGTTCTTTTGATTTATTTACGTTTTCTACAAGTCGTTCTGTGAATGACATTTTGGGTGTTTCGTATGTGTTTTTCCCCTTTTCATCATTTAGGGCAAGGTAAGATTTTCTATAATCTTAACGAAGAAAACCAGTTGAACCTTATGTGGTTACGCGATCTTTTATTACTTTTGCATCACATTAGTATTTGTCGTAGATGAGAGATGAAAAAGAGCTTTAAAAGCATTATTGAGGAGCTGGGTCGTAAAACGCAGGTGCGGAAAGATCTGGCTTCCGACTTGGAGAAGTTGTCAGGTAAGTTGGCTGTCCACCACATTCATCTGGAAACTTCATCACTGAAGAGACTGACAGGTTATTTCAGGGGAAAGGAGAGACCGTCTAAAAAGACGCTGGACCGACTGGCACTTTTTGCCGGCTTTCAGAACTGGAAAGACCTGAGTGCCGCCTTGCATGGAAACAGTGACGCCAGGCTGAATTATGAGGATTGAAGTCTCTGCCTTTTCAGCAAGGATTCAGCACGTAGGTAAAAGAAAAAGTCCGGGACCGTCAAGGGTCTCGGACTTTTATTTTCCTGGATTTCCAAGGGTTTACTTCTCTGCAACAGCAGCAACGGTTCTCTTTTCCTTGATGCGTGCAGCCTTACCCGTGAGCTTGCGCAGGTAGTAAAGCTTGGCACGACGAACCTTACCGCGTTTGTTCACCTCGATAGAATCGATGTTCGGTGACTCCAGCGGGAAGATACGCTCGACACCGACGGTACCGGACATCTTGCGAACTGTAAAGCGCTTCTTCTCGCCATGCCCTGAAATCTTGATGACTACGCCACGGTAGAGCTGAATACGCTGTTTGTTACCCTCGACGATTTTGTAAGCGACAGTGATGGTGTCTCCAGCTTTGAACTCTGGAAACTGATTGCCGGTTGCAAATGCTTCCTCAGCAACTTTAATTAAATCCATTTTCTTGTTAATTAAATATTGTTTGTCGTTCCCATGCAACATAATCCATGACTCTTCCACGATCAGCGGTTACACCGGAAAGCGGCTGCAAAGTTACGGCTTTTTTCCGAACCGGCAAAGCTTTCCGCAGATTATCTTTACAACCTGCTTGGGCAGCAGCCTGTGCGTCATTTCTCCTTTTTCCTGTTTAGGTAAGCGGCAAACCGCCCTCTGTGGATAATTTCATGCAGCAGACAGGTGTCCAATCATTTTTTTTTCTTACTTTTGCAACAATCAAAAGTCATAATATAAATATGTATAGAAAAACATTCTATCTGGCGGGATTGTCGGTGTTGCTCACGGCGGGCGGCTGCGCTTCTCATTACGAGCTGGCAGGCATACAGCGCACACGTGTACTGGTTGACAGCCGGTATGACGCTGCCCCTGATGCTGAGGCGGCAAAGTTCATGGAACCTTTCAGGCACAAGGTAGACTCGGTGATGGGACCCGTTGTGGGCGAAGTCGACCACGACATGGTGGCACACCGTCCTGAGAGCGATCTCTCCAACCTGCTGGCAGACATCATGGTGTGGGCTGCCCGGGACTATAATGAGAAGGTAGACTTCGGGGTGTATAATATGGGCGGTATCCGTGCGGCGCTCTCGAAGGGGAAGGTTACCTATGGAGACGTGCTTGACATTGCTCCTTTCGAGAACAAAATCTGTTTCGTTACGCTGACAGGCGGGAAGGTGCTCGAACTGTTCTCGCAGATGGCCCATACCGGTGGCGAAGCTGTCAGCCATGGCGTTCAGCTCGTCTTCACGCACGACCACAGGCTCAAGTCGGCACGGCTGAACGGAAAGGAGATAGACCCCAAGGCCTCTTACCGCATCGCTACGCTCGACTATCTGGCACAGGGCAATGACAAGATGGAGGCTTTCAAGTCGGCCACGGATGTCGTATCACCGCAGGAGATCAGCAACAACACACGTTTCATCATCATGAATTACTTCAAGGAACAGACCGCACAGGGCAGGGTTGTCAATGCACATACCGAGGGTCGCATCCGTGTGGAGTAACCCGTTAACGAAAAAGGAATATGAAAAGAAAGATATTACTGGCAGTGTTCTGCCTTCTGGCTGTTGTCGCTTTCGGACAGGACAAGCAGCTGGTCATTTTGCATACCAATGATGCGCACAGTCAGATTTACCCGCTCAATACGAACCTCGCCGATACGATGAAGGCCGGACGTGCCGGCTTCCTCCGCCGTATTGCCATGCTGAAGGAGGAACGCCGGAAACATCCTGACCTGCTGCTCTTCGACAGCGGCGACTTCTCGCAAGGATCACCTTATTATACAATGTTCAAAGGGGATGTCGAAGTGGGGCTGATGAACCGGATGCATTATGATGCCGCTACGATCGGCAATCATGAGTTCGACTTCGGCCTCGACAATATGGTACGTCTCTTTCGGATGGCCAACTTCCCGATTGTCTGTGCCAACTACGACTTCAGGGGAACTGCACTGGAAGGCCTGGTGAAGCCTTACATCATCCTGAAACGCAACGGATTGAGAATAGGTGTCTTCGGACTGGCCCCTCAGCTGGACGGTCTGGTCGTCAAGGCGAACTATGGGAAAATCGTCTACAACGATCCTGTATCGTGTGCCCAGAAGGTTATCGACGAGCTGAAAGCGAAGAAGTGCGACCTGATCATCTGTATTTCCCACCTCGGCTGGAACATCGAAGGGGTCAGCGACGAGGAGGTCATCGCCGGCACCCGCGGTCTGGATCTCGTCCTTGGCGGGCACTCTCATACCTATCTCACGAAGCTGGAATATGTGAAGGACCTTGACGGCAAATGGGTCGGCGACGACCAGAACGGCAAGCATGCCATCTTTGTGGGGAAACTGGTGCTTGACCTGAAGAAGAAAAAGTAAAGCATACTTGTTCCCAACGCCTGGGAACAGTGTTCCCGACCGTTTGGGAATCCTGTTCCCGGTGCTTGGGAAGGGGATTCCCGAGCGGTCGGGAAGTGTGTTCCTTTGTGTCCAGTTCGATTGGGTGGATGCAGTCTAATGTGTCATAATGTATCTTTTACCTTGCATGAATGCGAGAATGTGTTTAATAAATGATACATTACGCTGATTTTTTTTTGTAACTATCTGATTATCTCAGAATGTTTTTTCCGGTATTTTCATTGATGATAGGTCTGCCCTTCATGTAGTGCCGACGGGTCTGATGAATGCGAGAACCCCCGTGCGATGATGAATGGTGAACTTGCAGTCAGGGGGCGTAGAACAATGTTTTTAGACAAAAAATCCATGTGACCTTGGGATTGAACTCCAAGGTCACATGGATTTCACGTTGTCTCTGTAAAGACCTCTCTCGGTCTGTCATCAGACAGTAGTTGTTGTCGGGGAGGTTTATTCAAAGTAGAAGGTCAGTGCAATCATCTTTGCCCGGGTTTCATCGACCGCATTGGTGTACATCAGCATGTGTTTGTCTTGCAGGTCCTTGGCGTGGTTCTTGTCGAGGCTGTTCGTAAGGCTGTACATGAACTTCAGTTCCGGACGCAGCTTGAAGTAAGGGAGATAGAAGTCGCAGCCCAGACCGATTTCCAAAAAGACATCACTCCGCTTCAGCTTGATGTAATCATTGTCCTTGCCCGAAAGATTCAGCATCGGATTGATGCCCAGCATCACGTATGGGCGATGGTTGTTGAAGCGGGGAGCAGCGGCAATGAGGTCGAAGGCGCAGGAGACGTAGGCGGTCTTCAGTTCCTGCACCTGTTCGGTAGGCTCCCCCTGTATTGTGCGGTCTGTGAGATTGCGGAAAGTAATGTGGCGTGTGCCGAAATACATGGCCGGCGCCATCCGCAGCTGGAGCGTCGAGTTGAGGCGCAGCTCGCCCAGGACACCCACCGTGAAGCCGGCATCCCACCGGTCCTGATCGGCTGAGACGGTCTTCTCGACAGGTCCGTTGCCGTCGTCAAGGTCAATCATCTGTGGTCCTACGTTGTTGAGTTCAAGGTCCTGCAGATGTGTCCCGACGAGCACTCCGAAATGGAACTCACGCAGATCCGTATAGGGACGGTTCTGCACTCTTCGCTCCTGTGCCGGGCATACGAGTGCGGCTGCCAGCAGGGTTAAGGTGACGAATATTCTGTTCATAACATCTTTCAAACGCATTCTGTCCTGTTTTATTGTCTGCCGGTTTTCCCTTTTACCGGCACGAGTCCGAAATCAAACGCCTCTGTACCTTCTTCTTCCTCTCTGTCCGGAAGCGGAAGACGGCCCGGGCGGGCCGTTGCCTGGCTGTTCGTTTGCATAGAAGCACTTTTTTTACTAACTTTGCGCCTGATATTTACGCGATGATATGAGAAAGTTTGTTTCAGTTCTGGCTGCCTGGTGCATGGCTGCGGCAGTGCATGCCCAGTATCAGGAACCTTTGCGGCGAGACACGTCGGGATGGCACCCGATGAAAGGTCTGGAGTACAGGGTGGAGATGCAGGGCAGTCTCTCGAAGGGGCGGACGCCCCTTTGGCTGAATGCCGACAGGTACGGACTAAGCTCGTTGGAAACGGCGAACGGCTATGTGCGAGGCGGAGTAGTGCGCCCGTTGAGCACCGACGACGGACGCAAGTTCGGGCTGGGCTACGGACTGGATGTCGTCCTGCCGGTCCACTATACCAGCAAGGCGATTGTCCAGCAGGCGTATGTCGAAGGGCGGTGGTGGCATGGAACGCTGACCGTCGGTGCCAAGGAAGAGCCGATGGAACTGAAAGACAACCGTCTGAGCTCCGGTGCGCAGACACTCGGCATCAACGCACGGCCGGTCCCTCAGGTACGCCTGGCATTGCCCGATTACTGGACCTTGCCCTTTGCCAACGGATGGCTGCATCTGAAGGGTCACATTGCGTACGGCATGATGACCGACCAGAACTGGCAGCACGGCTTCACCCGGCGTCAGTCAAAGTATGCCGACCGGGTGCTCTATCATTCCAAGGCCGGTTATCTGAAAATCGGAAATGACGAGGTGTTCTGCCCTTGGTCTTTGGAGATGGGACTGGAGATGGTCTCTCTCTTCGGCGGTACGGCCTATCGTCCGGACGGTGCCGGAGGCATGGAACAGTTGAAGAGCGGAAAAGGTGTCCGCGATTTCTGGAATGCATTTCTTCCCGGCGGTGCTGATAACGGCGAGACGACTTACCAGAATGTAGAGGGCGACCAGCTGGGCAGCTGGTTGATGCGGCTGAACTACGACGGCGACTGGCATGGTTTTTCTCTCTATGCCGACAAGTTCTTCGAGGATCATTCGTCAATGTTCCAGCTTGATTATGACGGTTACGGGGAGGGCGACGAGTGGCAGGTGAAGAAGCGGCACCGCTATCTGCTCTATGACTTCAAGGACTGGATGCTGGGTTTGGAGTATCGTTTCAAACCCGATAACTGGCTGAACAGTATTGTCTTTGAATATCTTTACACGAAATACCAGAGCGGTCCGATCTACCACGACCATACCCTTACCGTTCCTGACCATATCGGCGGAAGGGACGACTTTTACAACCATTACATCTTTCCCGGCTACCAGCACTGGGGACAGGCGATGGGCAATCCGCTCTACCGGTCGCCGCTGTACAATGAAGACGGCACGGTTGAATTTCAGGACAACCGTTTCGCTGCCTTCCATATAGGACTGGGCGGTCATCCCTCCGACTATGTGAAATGGCGTTTCCTCGGTACGTGGCAGGAGGGACTGGGAACATACGAAAAACCTTACACGAAGAAGCATCATAACGTCAGTCTGATGGGCGAAGCCACCTATACGTTTCATGGAGGGAGGTTGCCGGAGTGGTTGAAAGGTGTTGATGTCCGGATGGGAGTCGGCGCCGACTTCGGTGCCATCCTCCGCGGAAACAATTATGGCATGCAGCTGACCGTCTGTAAACGGGGCTTGCTGGAAAAGCTTTAGCCTACTATATTATTATAGGATATGAATCAGAAAATGAACAGAACAAAGGTGTTGTCTTTCGTCTTTCCGCTGCTGGCCCTTCTCTTCTCCTCATGTTCGTTGGAGACGGATAACGATGCCGGCAGACTGGAAGGAATGTGGCATCTTGTGCGTATTGACGATCTGACAGCCGGAACGACAGAAGACATGAGCAGTAAGACAGTCTTCTGGTCTTTCCAGGCAAGACTCCTGGAACTGGAGGAAAAGAAAGGTACACACAGCAGTTATCTTTATCGCTTCAGTATTGACGGCGACCGTCTTACCCTGTCTTCCCCTTATCTGTACGACCGTGAGAACGGCGACCGTCCGCTTTCGGTCTATGAACCTGCATTGGCATTCTTTGGCATCAGGACACTTGTCCCTGCGTTCAGGATAGAACGGGTCCGGAAAGGAGAAATGGTGTTGAATGACGGCAGTGTAAGACTCTGTTTTGACAAGTTCTAAGCTGATGCTGCCCGGAAGTATCTCCTCACGTAAGTTGATTGCAGACGGGTTCTGAAGATTCTCTTTGATGTTTTCTTTTTGTCCTTTCGGCTGGCAGATAGAATAATGTTTTACCTTTTTACTTTTCCTACAAACTCTGTGTTCTCTGTGTGAGAATAAATCCTTACGGAAGCGTCATCTTTCGGTATGTGTCCTCTCACGGAGTCACGGAACTCACAGAGCCTTTAATGGGAATCAAAGCACACAGAGAGACCTGAGGGTCAGGAGAAAGATGAGCCGGAAAGTTTACCGGTGTCCGAGGATCCCGATAAAAACAGAAGAGCAGGAGTAACAATAGGGCAGGATGGAGAAATGATAGAATAATGTTTACCTTTTTGTTTTTTACCCTTACTTTTCCCCTTTTACTTTTTTACTTTTATATTGCTCTGCAAAGGGAAGCAAGCCGTTTTTTCTGATATGGAAATCGATTGCATAATGGAAAATGGCATATAAGAGGATGTCTGTCGAGATGATCCATGTGACAGACAGATGGTTGAACAGCGAGACATTGAGGAGGATGAAGCAGAACGACAGCAGGATGATGCAGAGCAGTGCCTGATGCTGTGTCAGTCCTGCCCGCATCAGCTTATGGTGAATATGGTTCTTGTCCGCGCCAAAGACCGGACGGTGGTGCAGCAGCCGGACGATGATGACCCGGAAGACATCGAAGGTGGGGACCATGAGCAGGGTCGCGGAGAGCAGGATAGAATCTTTCTGATAAGCCATGACGTGCGGATTGTACATGCAGAATTTGACAAGCAGGACACCGAGAATATAGCCGAGGGTCAGGCTGCCCGAGTCGCCCATGAAAATCTTGCGGTTATTCTCCGCCTTGCCCCAGATGTTGTGATAGAGGAACGGAACCAGTACCCCCATCAGTCCGGCGATGAGAATGCAGTAGACCCCTATCTGCTCACGGAGGAAGATGTAGTAAAGACCGGACAAGGCGATGAGCACCAGGCTGGTGGACAGACCGTCGATACCGTCAATCAGATTGATGGCATTCATCGTGAAGACCAGGATGCCGACCGTCAGCACCATCCCCACAGACACCGGAATCTCATGGATGCCCAGAAAGCCGTAGAGGTTGTTGACATAGAGATAGGACAGGGGGAGGAGGCCGGCAACGACAATCTGCATGAGGAGTTTCACTCTTGCCCGCAGGCCGAAGACATCGTCGGCAAGCCCCGTCACGTAGATGACCGTGATGCCCACACCGAAGAAAATGCTCCAGGGGCTGACTGCGATCTTGCTGCCCTTGCTGGTGTACGACCAGACCAGCAGTGCCACGATGGTGGCTATAAGCATGCTGGGCAGGAACGATACGCCTCCCAGCCGCGGGACGGCATCCTTGTGTACTTTCCGGGCGTTCGGAGTGTCATAAAGTTCCCGCTTCCTGCAGAACGAAAGTATCTGTGGAATCATGATGAATCCGCAGGCAGCACTCATCAAGAAGGCGAACAGGCTGATCAGAATGTATGTCAACATATATCGGTAATCAATTCTTTTCTTTAACAAAACTCAATTTTTGTAATAATATTGTATTTGGATGTCGGAAAAGTGCGGCTGTACTTTCTGAAGCACCTGCTTTGTGAAATCTTCTTACCCATCATGGTTAGAATCTCGTTTTCTTTTTGTAAATTTGTGGCTAAAGAACATGGATATGGCAGAGATTTATCATGGCTGCAATGTGAAGGTGGAACGGCCGAAGATACAGATTACAGGAAGCGGGGAAGATTATGCCCATGCAATCCTCCGTGTATACAACCATCCCATCTGCGAAATCATCGACGATTACAATTGCAGTGCTTATTACGAACCGTCCCCTTTCATTGCCCGCAGCTATTATGCCGGGAGTTTCAATTAGGATCAATTCAACGGTGCAGAAGTCTGATACATTTTCAATGAAGATATCAATTATAACGGCGACCTATAACAGTGCGAAAACACTGCAGGACACTTTGAATTCCGTCTTGCGGCAGGATTATTGCGACATAGAGCATATTATAGTCGATGGTGGGTCGACGGATTCAACGGTCGGGATGATCCGTGAATATGCCGCTGCAACAACCCGGCATACCGTGAGATGGGTCACGGAGAAAGACCGTGGCATCTATGATGCCATGAACAAAGGCATTGCGATGGCGACAGGCGATGTTGTCGGCATCCTCAATTCCGATGACTATTTCACCGCCGGTGATGTCGTGTCGAAGCTGGCAGAACCTTTTTCCGATACAGCTCTTGATGCGGTGTATGGCGATATTCATTTCATTCATGACGGCGAACCCGATAAGATTACTCGCTATTACTCTTCCAGGATATTTTCTCCTTTCTGGGTCCGTTTCGGCTTTATGCCGGCCCATCCGTCTCTGTATGTACGCCGGGGAGTCTATGACAGGGTAGGCCCCTATAAACTTGATTACAAGATCGGCGCCGACTTCGAGATGATCGTCCGGATGTTCTGTGTGCATAAGATAAAGGCACAGTATCTCAAGATGGACTTTGTCACTATGCGCAACGGCGGAGCAAGTACGAACGGTGTCCGTAGCCACCGCCTCCTTTTGCAGGAAGACACCCGGGCGTGCCGGGAAAACGGCATCTACAGCAATCAGTTCCTAATAGCCCTGAAGTATCTATATAAGGTTTTCGAGTTCCGATTCTGATTTTTAGATGGGTATTTCTTCTTTTTGTCTTTTTAGATAAGTTCTTGTGAAATTTGGGATCATTCGGAAAATATTGTATATTTGCAGTGATATATACCTAGGAAATGGCAACTGCTAACAGAATCAATCTGTCTCCGGACCGTTATGTTTGGGCTATTCAACGTGCGGGTCTTACGGTAGATGGCTATATGGATAGTCATCCTAAAGTTACTTTGGCATGCTGGATGGATGGCACGAAAGCACCTACCATTAAGCAGCTTGAAGACTTTGCTAAAAGCGTACATGTCCCATTCGGCTTCCTTTTTCTGGATAGTGTTCCTGTAGAGAGAATCCCTTTCCCTGTGTTCCGTGGGAAAGCCGGACAACACGTGCAGTTCGATCTGAACGTGTATGACACTGTCTGTGCAGTACAGCAAAGGCAGGACTGGCTTGAAGATTATCTCATAGACAATGAGATTGATACATGTGCGTTCGTGGATTCTGTAGCATTGCACACCCCAATAAACGATGTCGTAGCCAGATTGCGGAGATTTCTGCAATTAGAACCGAACTGGTCGCTCTCTTTCCCTACACCGACAGCTGCTGTAAAATATCTGACCGAAAGACTTGAGGACAACGGTGTGTTTGTAGCTTTCAATGGAGTTGTAGGAAACAATACACGCCGACCATTGGAAGTAAGTGAATGCAGGGGCTTTGCGCTTGTCAATCCTGTTGCACCTTATATCTTTGTCAACAGCAAGGATGCCTCTACTGCACAGCTGTTTACTTTGATACATGAAACTGCTCATTTGATGTTAGGTGTCAGCGCTGGGCATGCTTTGGCGGATGATACCTTGATCACCGACCAGCATGAACGTTTCTGCGATAAGGTCGCTGCCGAGTTCCTTGTGCCCATGCAGGAGTTGAGGTGTGAGTGGAACGGAGACATTCGGCAGACAGCAAAACGATTTCGGGTAAGCGAACTGGTCGTGGCACGCAGAGCGCACGATATTGGCCTGTTATCGGATGAGGCATATCATAATTTCTGGCTGTCTTATCCTCATCGGCCGTTCCGTCAAAAGAAAACAGGGGCCGGAGGAGGAAATTACTACAGAACAAGTATGAAAAAAGTAGGTCGACTTTTTGCTATCCATGTCAGGAATGCTGTCGGCAACAGACAACTTTCTTATACAGAGGCCTACCGCCTGACAGGCCTCTATGGTAGGACCTACGAGAAGTTCATGAACAATTTCTAAAGGATGAAAAACATGAAATATCTGTTTGATACCAATATCTTTATAACGTCCAAGAATCAGTTGCCGGCAGATATATGGCCTACTTTCTGGGAGCGTATGGCTGAACTTATCCGCGACGGCAGAATATATTCCAGCATAAAAGTGAAGGAAGAGATTGAACGTGGGGAAGACGAGCTGACAGCATGGATGAAGGAGCATTCAGTGGAAGGCTTCTATATTCCGCTGGATGGAGACATTATGAAGCATTATGCAGCAACACAGAATTGGGCAAACCGCTGTAAGAACTTTAAGCCCGAGGCTCTCCATACTTATGCTGATGTGGCAGATGCCTATCTCGTTGCTACCGCATCAGCCCAGAATATGGTACTGGTAACCTATGAAAAGTCGGATCCAACTTGCAGAAAGCGAGTTATGATACCTGATGCCTGCAGGGCACTATGAGTAAGATATTGTGATTTGAATGCAGCTTTGAGAGAGTTGGGAGTAACCATATAAGTCTCTCTGGAGATAGACTTTTGGGTCTTCAGGAATTGGGAGTGATGAGGTTTGTCTCGTGAGTTTATAACTTTGATGAAATATCACACAGAGGCAGGGAGTGAACGGAGGTAAAAACCATATGTCGGAGGCACCGCCGGTGCGTGGAGCAACGGAGGTTATCTGAGAGTTTTATCAGGGCATTTATCTGTGAGAATTACGAATAGTGTTTATCCCCCAAAATAAAAGAAGTCCGTACGTTACCTCTCTGTCACCCTTTTGTGCCGTCGGCACCTCCGTGATAGTTTTTCCCTCTGTGTTCTCCACTTCTCCGTGTGCCTTATTATGTAGTAGGATTACTTTATCACTCCACATTTCGGAAGAACCAGATTTTTAAGGATAGGCGAAAGAAATCGGCTATTTTAATAGCTGGTCATAAAGCTTAAAGTATTCGATGAATTGGGTGTACGGTTTGGAGTGGAGTCTCGCCCCTGTTTGCGGTAGCAGGTGGGAAACTTCCGTCTCCAGTCCTTGACAATTGCTCTTTGTGTGCAGACTGTATCTTTAGTGGAGTTGACAGGGGAGGGATGAAGATGAAGTCACCCTCCATCTATACGTTTTTCTGTATGCGTGATTAATTCACTTCAGTTTTCAAAGTTGCTGTCACTCCTGTCACATAAATATACTTTGTAAACTTCTTATAATAAGGATATTATGTAAAATGTTAAAAGTGACAGCAACTTGAATGCTCTCTGATAAAGGTTTTTTATTAGGAAACCTTAGTATGTTATTGTATTTTGTAGGTCGAATAGAATGCCTGAATACTTTTGAGTGCGGCAACTAACCTGTTGTTATCCTCTTTGGTTCGGATGGCAATGCGTATATAGTTCTTCCCTTTTAATCCATCTTTGTTGTCACAGTCTTTAATGAGAATATTATACTCATTAAGTAGTTTCTGGGTTAGCTGCTTTGATGTGAACCGACTTGTAATTTCAGTTAAGAAATAATTGGCCTGTGATGGAATAACATGTATGAAAGGTATCTGATCCAATAATCTTTTAAAACGTCGACGCTCTATGATGAACTTCTCACAAGCATGTTGGTAATCTTTGGTATATTTACCAAAGATTTGCATGTAAAATTCTGCAAAAGAATTAATATTCCATATTGCCACATCTTTTTTGACAGCATCTATTAGGTCGGAATCTGAAGAGGCCATGATTCCAAGACGTAGTCCAGGTACGCCATAACTCTTTGAAATGCTCTTTATGACTATAAGGTTAGGGTTAGATTTTAATATATCATCATGGCAAAGGCTGTTTTGAGAATAATCATCAGTAAAATCTACGAAAGATTCATCTATTATAATCCGTATGCCTTTTTCTTTTCCCCATTGAATAAGATTGATTATATCGCTGATTGGTATAAAGTTGCCAGAAGGATTATCTGGGTTGATTATAAGCAGACTGCTTATTTCCTTATGGGCAAAGAAAGCCATCAAGTCATTTATATTGTATGACATGTCCATGTTCTGAGGAAGATATGCAATTATATCATCTTTGTTTTTTCTATTAGGGTATTCCATGAAAGTCGGGTAGACAACTCCAATTTTCCCATTTATCATCCCCATCAAACTTTTGATTAATTCTGCTGCACCATTCCCTACAACTATATAACTCTGACGAATTCCCAAATACTTACCTGCCAACAGAGAGTTAACATACATTCCCGATGGATACTCTGTCAGTAGAGTGTCAAAATTGGCACGTAACTCGTCCTTCATTCGTTGTGGAGGGAAGAAAGGATTAACTAAATAGCAGAAATCTAATAATTTAGGAAATCTCCAATAACCTCCGTAACGCATCTCATATCGGGATAGGCTTTTTTCTTTTGGGGCAAAGATTGTTTCTGCAATATCAAGATCCTGTATGTCATCAATTTCATACCACTTTCTGTCTCCGATTGGTAATGCCTTGAAGTCTGAACCGTCAAGGAAAGTGATGATACGTAGTACTTGTTCATAGTATTCGTTGTTTCCTATAGCTTCGCAGTAGGCTTTGAGGAAAGGAAGAAACCTATGTTTGGAAAAATCTTTGCTGAACTTATAAATGTTTACAGTTTTGTAATACTGGTCTGACTCCTTGTAGTTGAAGGCTTTTTTCGGAATAAAGTTTATGATATTGTTTTCGTCATCTATGCGGACGACAGTTCCATCCATCCAAGATTCCCATTTTGCGACAAGGGCAAGATTAGGGAAAGGATTATCTATGATCATTTGCAATAAACTTTCCTCGTAGATGAGATCTGATTCCAATAGAATCGTATCATCTTCAGATATTCTGTCTTGAGTAAGTGCAAGAGAATAAATATTGTTCGTCTTTTCGTAGACTGGATTGTCGATGAATTCTATTTTTAATTTGTCATTATAGCGCTGTCCTATGTGGGTAATAAGATTCTGCCCTTGGTAGCCGACTACAATGATAACACGTTTAATCTTCAGATGGGAAAGCATTGTTAAAGTTCTGTCAATCAGTTTGACACCATTGACGGACAGCATACATTTCGTATTGTCCTTTGTGTATTCTCCAAGTCGCCTACCCATTCCAGCAGCTAATATGATTGCTTGCATATTTCAATATTATTATTTGTTTAGTATAGTGTATGCTTTTTGTTTAAAGAAATTTATTCTTTTTCTACTTTTAATGTCTTGAATGAATTCTGCCATCGTATGTGGCAGTAATGCCTTGATATATTGTATAAGAAAGGCTTTTGTTCTTTCTGTCTTGCTCATTTTAAAATTAAACATGGGGATAGGGGTGCGCCAATCCTTTCCATAAAGGAAGTTTAATAAAGCCTCACTTTCTTTCGGTACAGTATAAGATTCTCCTTGGAATTCTATTTGAGTCGTATTGTTTATATATTTTACTTCGCAAAGTTCACATATACAAGTAGCTAATCTTCTGTCTTTTGCATAGGGCGTAAAAAAATAGATATCAATATATTCTCCTTTACGCATTATTGACATAAATCCTCTTCTCTCAAAACGCACGACTTCAAAACCATTTTCTCTCAATATGAAAAGTATGTCTTTAAAACGTTCTAAGTCTGTAATTGGAAGTACGATATCAATATCTTCATCATGAGAAATAAAATCATGTTCTCTCACTGCTCCTAAGAGTGTACCAAAGAAAAGAATAAATTCTAAGTTGTGCGTATTGCATATGCGTTTTAACAAAGAAAGATTTTCTTTCGCCCTTTCTTTGTTAATAGGCTTTATGCCTGGATAGATGGGCACAAAGCGATAAGAATAATTACCTTTTGATGTTGGAATATTTAATTTCATATTTATTTTCTATTATTAGTATTTTATCCTCTGATCCATTTCTTTAATATTGTTTTTAGACTGAATGGAATGAGTTGTAGAATAGTGTTCCTAAACGTATTGTTGCTCTTGTAAAAGCCTTGTTCAAAGTCTTCGTAAGGTACAACATATTTAGGGTGTCGTAGGGGAAATACTAATTGTCCTTCGGCTTTGGATTGTAGCTGTTTTGCTCCCGCGGTAGTATGTGTAGCATCTTTACCGAATCCTATGTTGCTTATGAGACCTATGCGTGGATAGATACTTAATTGATTATAAGCCGATAAAGTAAAGAACCATTGCCAGTCCCAGGCACTGACATAATTATTCTCAATTGCCTTTATGCGGTATCGCCAATAGTTTTTATCTTTACCATTGTAGCCATTATTATTTATGATAGATTCATAATATGGAGTGTTTTTCCAATCCATATTTAAATCCATATTTTTCCAGACACGCCTCCATGTTGCCCATCCCCATGTTGCTTTATACCTGCTAAAGCCATAAGAATCCGGGATATTAACTCCAGAAATATAATTGGGAGCTCCTATCATGCCTATCCGTTCGTCATTTCTATATTTATTTAGCAGTTCCTCTGCAAATGGGAAAAATGAAGATTGTAAAACACAATCATCTTCTATAATAATTCCTTCTTCTTCATTTTCAAAAAACCAATTTATAGCAGTGTAAACTCCTTTACCGCAACCTAAATTCTCTTTTTGGAATAATGTTCTAACATTACATTCCCAATCTATTTGTTGGAGGATAGAATCTTGAGTTGCTTTCACTAATTCGGCTTCTCCTTTAACATTTTCACGTGCGCCATCACAAGCAATGTATAGCTTGCTTGGCTTTACTTGTTTAATACGCTCAAAACTTTGTAATGCAATGTCTTTGCGTCGAAATATTATAAATAGAATAGGAATGTTATACATGTGTTGTTTCTATTATTGATTAAAATACAGATGTCTTGATTGCTTCGAGGAACTTGTGACCATATTTTAGATCAGGCTCCACATAATTGCCTTCTCCCCATTCGTTCCATGAACGGAGAAATAGTATCTTATGTTCATTTGGTTTGTCATTTATTACTTCTAATGCCTCTTCTATATGCTTCTTAAAGTTTTCAGGGGTTGAATTGATGTAGATTCCTTCATGCTTTCCTGCCCTCGGAGTTCTGTCCCATTGTGGCATAATAGTGGGGTATACGTTATCCCATCTGTCTTCGGGAGAGAAGAAATGTTTTGTTACTTTTGCATAATCATACTTAAGTGGGGGAAACCAAGATATATTTTTTTGTAAAAGGAATCGTACTGTTCGTCTAATTCTACCTAAGGCAAGCATCTCACCTCGTGATTTCCCAAAAGAATTTAATCCATCAAAACCTAATGAAAGCATTTCTTTATACACTTCGGCACTGCTATTGGTATTTGGCAGAACCCTTTTTATACTTCCATCTGCAAGCCTTTTCATTGTTGAGGTGTTGTTGCATATAGCTATAAAATGAATTCCTTTTAACCCATTTTCTTTTGCTAAGTTTCTCCACACTTCAATAAAGTTTCTTATATCTTTAAATGAATAAGGGTCGAATATTGCGAATAAAGGTTTTCCATCAACTGTGATGTATCGATGGTCTTTAAAAGCAGGCAATACAGTGTGGAAGTGTTGTCTATAATCTTCTTCACCTGGATATAGTTGTTTTGCTATCATTGCAGGTTTACCATTATTTTTCCATGTCTTTGTGGTCCAGTCATGGTTTGCCCATGCTAAGCAGAAAGGAAAGTCTGGTTTGCCAGAGTTTAAAACTTCCTGGAAAGGTCGCTCCAATAGTCTCTTGTTATTTCCAAACCAGTAATGCCAATAGCAAAATCCCTCTATCCCAGCTTCTTTCGCCATTCGTGCCTGCTGTTCTCTTACTTCAGAGAGGCGCAAATCGTAAAATCCCAAATCAGCAGGTATTCTTGGTTGGTAATGCCCCTTGAACTGAGGTTTAGCACTTGCGACATTCGTCCATTCGGTAAAACCCTTCCCCCATGCCTCATCATTCTCAGGAATAGGATGGAATTGTGGTAAATAATATGCTATAACTCTTGCTTTCATTTTTTCTATTTACCGTAACGTAATAGGTATTATAATATGTTGTTTTGTTTGATAATTTTCGCAGGAGCACCTCCCGCCACAGAATATGGTGGAAGGCTGTGTGTAACAACACTATTGGCACCAATGACACAACCGTTTCCGATAGTTATTCCCGGAAGGATACATACATTGTTGCCAATCCATACATTATCACCAATCTTTACATCTCCTTTTGAGATAATTGGACGTTTTAATGGTGCTTCTTCTAATGAGCTTTTATCAGTGAAGCCATGTGAGTTATCTGTAATAAAAACATTTGTTCCAGTGAGGAGATTGTTTCCAATAGTAATTTTATGAACGGCCGTGATGTGTGCATCCCTACGGAAAAGACAGTTGTTACCAATTGTGATAATAGGATCGTCAGAAACATCTGCCCATGTTGTTAGTTGTAGCCCTGTTTCAAATGTACAATTTTCCCCAATAGAAATATTTTCTAATCCATGCAGGTGGTAAGCTCTCCAAAGGAAAATACTGTTAGGACCTATTTCTCTGAACTTTCCATGCAGCAGCCCTGTATAGATATGATTTCTAAAAAAAGAACATATACGTGCAAGTTGTTCGGCTCTTATTAGGCTAAGAAAATTTCCTAAACAATGGAGAATGTAAGTAAGTACTATTTTCATCTTTAGTTGTTTTTCTGTGAGGGGAAAGCACGTGAGAATTGCTCGTGATACCTAAGGTAAGCATACAATAGCAGGCAGTTGAGCATACGAAGATTGCCACTGACATCTGAGTAAGAGAACAAGGTCATTCCCCCTTGCAAGCTTACGCATAACGCAAAGTAAAGCAGTAATAACTTATAAAGTTTTATCTGCTGTTTTCTTTCTCTTGTCAGTCTTATGAGAGATGAATAGAATATAACAAAGATGAAGAATGCGCCAGCTGGTCCGAAGTCTAAAGTAAAGTCACCTACAAAGGTGGAAAATAGATTATCATTTATTTCCATGTTGTGATATTTGTCTCTTCGCTCCATGAAGTTTTGGGATGTGCTTGGATCTATAACTCGTTTAAAGAGGTTTATTGTCCTGTCACCATTCCTACAGCCACCTGGGGTAAGTCCATAATTGTTAAAATAGAGACTTCCTTGGCCGATATACCAATTGACAAATCCACCTATGCCACCAGTTTCACCATCAAATCTACTGACTGTAATGACAATTATAGGAAAGGATATTAATAAAGACAAGAACAATCCAATATGTCTTGATATCTTCTTGATTCTTTTTGACATGTATTGTTTGAAAAGCATATATCCTCCAGCAAGTGTAAGCAAACTTGTCACTAACCCTCCTCTCTGCCCCTGTGAAATACATATAAGGAAGTTTATGATGAAAGAGAAGATCAGTCCTGATAAAATCCATATGTTTTTTTTCTCTAAAGTAAGAAAGTAAAAGAATAAAAACACGGTGACGTCTGTGAGTGAATTAAAGATAATTGCTGGTAGGTTCCTGATGGTACTTCCAGAATCTTCTACTCCCTCTACCTGTTCTAAGTAGGCCTCTTTTCCTGCGGATGAGTCTGTAAAAATACTGATTAAACCGCTACCTGTACCTGAGATTAGGCCGGGAATGAGCATAATAGAGCTGATAATGATGATGAAAGTCAGAATGTATAGGATTTTTGTATGGGGATTTTCTATTTCTGAAGTATCAGAGCAATGATGTACTATGATGGGTGATAATGCAATTATCATCATAGAATAAAGATAAATGTATGGAAACAGCTTTAATTGATTGAAAGCAATAGAGAAGAGCGGGTCATTGAGCGTCATTATTGCAAAAACGGCATAAATGATGTATAATACAATGACAAGACTTCCTCCATCCCATCGGTTTTTAATCATTTGGTATCCGATAAGTGTTATGATCCACAAAAACAGGAACCCCAATGAGAGAATATTATTCAGAACAATTTCAGACATGTTTTTTAGAGAGGAACGAAGTTATAAATCTTTTTAATAAAATCTTTTCATTTTTGCTTATCCCAATGTTATATGCCGTCAGAAGAATGAGGGATGGTATAATTAAGAAAATGAGTATAAAGCATATGCTTAAATTTATGATATTCTTTTTTAAAAAGAAAGTGCATCCAATTGCAAGGGTTGTGATTCCTATTGCTGGCAAGAGAAAGTCTCTGATATAGTAAATATAATCGAAAGGCAGATAGTAATGTCTCAAACAAATGAGCCGAACAATGTGGGCGATAACGCAAGTTGATACCATAGCGATGAATACAGTATAACTTGGGAAATGGAGTTTAAATAGAATCCAAGTGAGTGGTAGAGTACATAATGTAATGCTTTCTACGGGAAAATGATATTCCTTGACATGTCCTGAAGCCTGCATTATTATGGTTATAGGGTTACTAATGGCAGAAATTACAATATATATAATAATCAACCTGGAAAACAAAATGGTCTCCTCATTAGCTGTGCCCAACCATATTTTCAGAATGCAATCCATTTCGGCAATGATGGGTATTGCAATGCAGATAAGCAAGTAAAATATAAACTTATTGCTTATATAAAATAGTTCATTAACATAATAATGCTTGCTTTCTGCATAAGAACGTATCATAGCCGGTCGGAAAGATAGAACCATGCTGTTGCTTAGGGCATTAAAGGCATTGCTTATTTGCATCGCAATTGCAAATGCCATGTTAGAGACAGGACCAAAGAAGAGGTTTATAAGAATTGTGTTTCCTTGGTTCATTCCCATATTGGCTAATGAGCCAAACATAGTCCATCCTGAAAACTGAAGGAGATGCTGGTAAAGAATTTTATCTTTTGTCTTCGTATAATGACACTCTTCGTATTTCCCTCCTTTCCATATATAGAGAAGTGAAACAACACCTGATTCTACAAGCAGGCCAATACTGTAAAATACAAGATGGTCAATAGATATTTTTGTTATAATAACAGCCAGTGCTAAACGCAATAAGCTGTCAACCGTCGATATGATAGCGTACACCCCCATATCCTCATGAGAAAAGATAATGGCTGTGAAAGGTATCTGTAATAAGGAAAAGAAAAAAACGAAGATGGAACATTGATATAAGCTGATGGCGGTAGTCATCCTCTCTGCGGGTATGGTCATCTGTGTGCTGACAAACCAAAGTCCAACGGTTTCAAACAGAATGATTATTGTTATGCTTAGGATAATTATTATGTTCAAACTGGCAGAGAAAATAGTCTTTAATCGTTCTTCGTCTTCTTGTCCTAATGCAATAGAAAAGAAACGCTGAATGGATAAAGCAAGGACGGCACTGATGAAACTTGCGGAGGTAACAACGCCTGCAACAGCGTTGAATATTCCATAGTCGATGACTCCTAACCCTTTTAGAACAAATCTAACGGTATACAGATTTATGATGGTAAGTAACAGCATACGTAGAAACATAAGGGTAGTATTTTTGGCTATCCTTTTATTCCTTTTTTCATTGTTACTTTTCCTATCAATAATGGCCATAGATTGTCAGAGGTTTATTGTTTCCTGTTCTGTGTATGTGTAATGGTACGGAGCACATAAATTGTTGTCAAAATGAAGGAGAACAAGACTGTACCCAGTAAGAATAACATTCTTTTAGGACCTGTTGGCTTTATAGGGACGGCCGCCCCTTTAATCTGAGTAAATACGGGTGTACGTTCACGTAGCTTGGCAAGGGATAGTTGTAATTGACCTTTCAGCTGACTGTAATTGTTATACCTCAGCTGCATTTCATTTTCCATGTCTTCACCTTTCGACTGGACACTAGGTAAAGAAACATCTGTATTAGAGTCGGAGAACTCGCCGTATTTCAGTCTTTGATGCTCATAGGACGACTTTGCTTCATCCGTCAACTTTTTGTAATACTCAACGTCGCGCCGTGCCTTATCAGTACGGTATTTGGTAATAAAATCTTTCAATAGTTCTCTCGTTGAATCAGCAATTGTCTTTGCAATAAGAGGATCCTGATCTTCCGTATTGATAGTTATGGCACCAGTCTTCTTGTCAACCTTGATGGCGATCTGTTTCCTTATACTTTCGATGATGCTATTGTCCAGTTTCGTCAAATGGTAGGCATTGAAAGGAGTTCCCACTTCATATTTCCCCTCTTCAGGTTTTTTACTTGATATTTTCGTAAGCAGGCCATTTGCCAGTTTGTTCCACCATGGCACCTTTGTTGCCGTGCGTTTATAGTCATAATAAGTTCCCTTAAAAGTACTGTCACCGGTCTGCACGTGTATGGGAAGCAGCATGGATATAAATCCATTGTCATCTATAAGATCTGGATAAAGCATTGGGGTGATAGCATCTGAGGATTCCAGCGTGGACATATCTATGCCGAATGTAGAAGCAAGCGATCCTAATGTCCCTCCACCTGGAGTCTTGCTGTCCACCTCAGGGGCAATTTCCGTGCTTGAGGAATATGTCCTTGGTAAGCTGAAAATATATAGGCTGGCAAATAAAATAGTAAAGGATAAAACGGTGAGATACACCATTTTTTTCTTCCATATTGCATGGAAGACAGCGGTGTAGTCTATACCTTTATATTCATCTTGATTGTCCATAGAATGTTTCTGTTTAAAAAATATCTTTCTATTTATTGGCTTGAGATTTTTTATTTAATTCTTTTCATTCTGTAGCAAATTATTCACTTTTTATTTTATAGCCCGATAGCATCTAACTGTTTCAACTCTTCTTTCAAATAGGGATAAATATATTCAGGACTTTGAAGGAATAATCCTGTTCTTACATTTAGGAGACTCTGGTAAGTTTTTGAATTATAGACATGATCGAATGCTGCTGTCAAAGGCATCTGACATTTCTTCTGTAGCATGGAGACGAGTTCCTCCACATCGCTGTTGATAATGAAATCAAGTTGTCTTTTGGTTATCTTCATACTCTTTGAAGTGTAGCTATTGCTTCTCCTGTCAAGAAACAGTATTGATTGTTTAATTTCTTATAAGTCAGTTCCCGTACCAATTGCTCTATCGTGATTAGCTGTTGGCGGAATAAGTTGAGCTGATACACAACGCCGTCGTCAGCGACAGGTCCGACAACGATGTCATATTCCTTTTCTTTTCTCTTTTTACCCAGCCTGTTGTCATATATAAACTGTGCCCATTCTTTACTTACGCCATCAAAGATCTTCACGTTTAATGACTGGGAAGACAAAAATGCTTCATTGAAATCATACGTTTGGACAATCGGTGTCCCTTTTTGGGTGAAGGCACATCTGCGGATTGCCATCAACAGTGCTTGTCGTTTTATCTCTGTCAAAAAAAATCCTTTCCCAAAGTCCTTGTTGGGCCTGCAGACAGATAGATTAATATCTGTAAAGTCAATATTTGTCCCATGATAGAGTTTCATTCGACAGTACCTCCGTTTTTTTTGCAGATACTTATGAGGTCATTGATGGCATCGTTCAGGGAAAGTTGATGTTCGGCCTCATAGTATCTGTTCAGGAAATCAATTCCTTTGTATTCTTTTAGATAATTGAATGCAATGTGCGGTTCCATACCGAACTTCTTCCCAAATTCGGTAATGCACATATTGATATATCTAATTTTATTCATCATTTTTTCCTCCTCTATTGTATTGTGGCGTAAGAATTGGCAATGATCCTCCTTGATAGAGGATGCCTGTCTTCCAAGTGCGCCGGAGATACTTTCATGCGTCTACTGAATCTTGTAGCTTTCAATTCCTCTTGTCTTCGTGGAGAAGTTGACACCTATCTTGAAGAGCTTCCTCCTGTCCATGGCGAAAGGCCGGGCATAGGCATTGTCCTCTATCTGCCGGAGGGCTTCGTCGGCAGTCTTGTCCAGTTTGCATTCGATGATGTAGACATAGTCGGCGGTCTGGATAATGGCATCCATACGCCCGTTGGCAGTCGGGCGTTCCACCTGGATGTAGAAACCCATGATCTTGAAGATGAGATAGAGGACGTTCTGGAAATACAGCTCTGCGTTGCCGACAATTTTGTAGTAGGTATCGGCAAAGAGTGTACGTAGCCGTTCCATGAACTGCTGCGGGTTGCCTGTCTCGACATCGTTGACGAACTCGATGATGTCGAATTCGCTCTTGGCTTCGACAGGTGTATAGCTCGGTAACAGGAAGTTGAGTAATCCCTCCTCAACCTCTTTGTTGGGAAATCCCAGCCGGTAGCGTTTGAACCGTTCATTGTAGCCGGTGATGGTCAGATAGCCGCTTTGATAGATGATGGGGACAGGATTCAGCGAAGTGGAATCGATGCTGTTCAGTACGTCTGCCGTGACCTGTTCCTTCGTGAGGTCGGGCAGCCGGTATTTGAAGTTCTTCAGCATCTCTGCGAGGAAAGTCGGTGTGCCCGTCTCAAACCAGTAGTTGTTGAACTCCTGTTTGCTGAACGTGCAAAGCACACTGAACGGATTGTAGATGCCAGCCGAGGTGGGCGTGAAGTGATAGCCGTCGTATAGTTCTTTCAGTCTGGCTCTCGTCTCCTCAATGGTAAGGCCGTTTGTCCTGGCAAGTTCTTCCACGGAATCCTTGAAGCAGGTGTCTATCTCTTCCTCCGTGATACCGCAGATCGTGGCATAGGCACGGTCCATTGAGATGTCGTTGAGGTTGTTCAGGTCGCTGAATACACTCACTTTGCTGAATTTCGTCACCCCTGTCAGCAGGGTAAATTCAATGTATCTGTCCTGTGTTTTCAGAACGGAGTAAAAAGCCTTCAGACTGTTGCGGAAATGCTCCTGCCGCACGGCATTCGTCATGTTCTGCAGCAAGGGCTTGTCGTATTCATCAATGAGGATGACCGTTTTCTGCCCTGTCAGTTTTGCAGCTCTCTCTACTATGCCCTTGAAGCGGAGAGGAGCTGTCGTCTCGGAAGGTTCAGCCCCGTAGAGCTTCTCCCACTCTGTAAGCGAATTGTGCAATACGGCGTCAAGGCTGTCCGGTTCTTTATAGTTGGCGGTGTTCAGGTCAAGGTGGAGGATGGGATGCACCTCCCATTCCTTCTCCACTGTGTCTATATACAGTCCTCTGAACAGGTCCCTGCGCCCCGAGTAGTAGGCTTCGAGGGTAGAGAGGAGCAGACTCTTGCCGAACTGGCGGGGACGGCCGAGAAAGTAATACTTCCCTTTGCTGGTCAGCCGGTATATCTCCCGTGTCTTGTCAACATAGGCATATCCATCCTGTCGTATTCTTTCAAACGACTGTATTCCTATCGGGTATTTCATTTCCTGCTCCTTTCTTTACTATTTCAAGAGGCTGGCAATCGTGGCGATGACGGCTGCGATGCTGGCCGCACTGGATCCGACACTGAGCGTCTCGGCAAGGCTCATCCTGCTCTGTATCTTCGTAGGAACGATGATTTCGCAGCCGGGACGTACCTTGGCGTTGTGTCCGACCTTGGCAAGCATTCCGTTCATGTAGAGGATGTAAGTGTTGCTTTTCTTCGCATCACTGGCAAAGCCGCCGGCCTGGTCGATATAGTATGCGACACTCTTCCCTTCAACGTAGCCGACAGTGTTCGGATACATGACGGCACCGTTGATTTTGACAGTTCCGTTGTATTGCGGGACGATGATACGGTCGCCTTCCCGAAGGAGGACATCTTCATCGCCCCCTGGGTTGGCGATGGCTTTGTCAAGTTCGATACCTACGGGATAGCTGTCGGGTACCTGGAACTTCTCCTGCGTCTTCTTGTCGTTTTCCTGTACCGCCTGTACAATGGTGGCGTTCTTCGTCTTCACAGCAAGGTCGATCATGTTCTTGCGCTGCTGTTCCTGCTGCATCTTATAGGCAGCTTCCATGCGCAGGCGTTCACTCGGTGTCGGGCGGCGTTCCAGCCGCGCACCTTTTATATATGCCAGTTCCGTCCCGCCGCCGGCAGCCTTGAAGATGTCGCTCAGGCGCATCCTGCGGGAGGTCAGCGTATAGTTGCCTGCAAACACCACTTCCCCTTCGATGCTTACGTTCTGCTGGACATTCGTGCCTGGACTTTTGCGGACATATACCTCATCGAACGGCTCGAGGACAAAGCCCGGCGCACCGTCAATGACGAATCCGTCGCGCAGGGAGAAAGAGTAGGTACGTGCGATGACAGAGTCGGGGGCAAGAGCCTGTGGGTTGCTGATTCGCCGCGACACATCTACACGGACCGTCGAGGCTGTCTGCTTCAGTCCGCCGGCCTGCAGGATGAAGTCTTCCAGCGATTCGTTGTCAGCATATTTGTATACACCGGGATAGAGCACCTCGCCGTGGATGGTGATGGTCTGCTGTTCCTGCACCTCTGTCTTGGTGGGAATGAAGAGCACATCCTCGTTCTGGAGCGGGATGTCCGCCACACGTCCGGTGAGGATACCGTCTACGTCAACGGAAATCACTTCCAGTGTCCGGTCGGCCTTTTTACGGTGCAGAACGGCATGCGGGGAAAAGGCAGCTTCCGTCAGTCCGTCTGCCGCCTCGATCAGTCCACGCACACTGTTGATGCGTCCGCCGACCTCATACATCCCCGGACGGAACACGGCTCCTTTCACTTCGACCATGTTCTCGTACCGTGGAATGACGGAGTCGACGCTGACCGAGTCCTCATCGGACACACGGAAGCTGCGCATATCGAACTCATTGACGTTGAAGATGGAGTACTGGCGGCCGGTCTTTCTGCGTACACGCACCGACCGGGTATAGGCATCGCCGGCGAAGCCGCCGGCATAACTGATCAGCGTGCCGAGGCTTTCGCCACGCTTCATCTCGTAGAACATCGGACGTTTCACCTTGCCGCTTACCTGTGCCAGCATCTCATACGGACCGACGACAATCACATCATTGTCCGCCAGCCGTACATTACCAGTCAGATGGCCGCGGCGCAGGAAGTCGTAGACATCAACCGTACTGATGAGCGATCCTCCTCTGTATACCTTGATGTTGCGCAGTGTCCCCAGTTCGCCGATACCGCCCGCCATGTAGAGTGCATTGAAGACAGTGGCAAAAGCCGACAGCGTGTAAGTACCCGGTGTCTTCACCTCGCCGACGACGTTTACCATGATGGTGTGTGTCTGGCCTACGGAGAGGCGTATGCTCGAACTGCTGTACCGCCGGCCCAGTTTCTCCCGGATGCGGCTGTTCGCCTGTGCAACGGTCAGTCCGCTCACCTGAATAGGGCCGAAGCCGTCCAGCGTGATGATGCCGTCCGGCGCGACAGTCGTCTGGTAAGATTTCTGTGATGCGCCATACACGTCGATGAATACCGCATCTCCCGGTCCTATGCGGTAATTGCGGGGCAGTGCCATGTTCATGTTCGGCTCGAACGAGAGGCTCTTGTTGTTGAAGATGTCACGCCCCCATACCTTCTTCCGGTTGCGGCTCAGCTGTTTCAGGAGGTTGTTGTACATCGTGGCCGTGTCCTGCGGCATCCAGGCGTTCATCTCCTCCTGCATCTTCAGGTATTCGCCGTCGTTCTCGTCGTAGGTATTTGTCCATGACCGGTTCGCCGACACACGCCCGTCGCTGTATCGGTTTACTTCCTGCTCTTCCGTGTTGTAGCTGTCGAGCGTGGCATCGGCAATCTGCCGTCTGCTCTTGCCCGGATGCAGCTGTCCGTTGTTCGTACGGCTCCGGTCGGCCGCTGTCTTTTCGGTTGTCGCGCCGAAGGCGGCATTGCCTTTCTGCATCTTTTCGTAGGTGTCCCTCACCCGGCGTATCTGCGATATGTCCACGCCGCTCTGCATGAGTTTCGTGACGATCTGTGCCTGGGATGTCCCTCGTTTGTGCTCTTTCTGCACAAATTCCATGACCTGTGTGTCCGTCATGGACGACTGTGCGAAGGCGTTCAGGGTGCATATCGTGAGCAATACGAACAGTATGTATCTTTTCATTTTTGTTTAGAATTTCTTTCCAGTAGCGATGTTGAGAATTGTCTTGCCGATGATGACCAGGTCGAGCCGCAGCGTGCGGTGCTCCAGATAGTGGATGTCCATCTCCATGCGACGGAGCATTTTTTCCATTGTGTCGGTATAGCCGTTGTAGAGTGTGGCTTCCGATGTCAGGCCGGGCCGCATCTGGTAGATGAGACGGTAGCGGTCGGTCTGTTCCATGATTTTGTCGATGAAGAACTTGCGCTCCGGGCGCGGTCCGACGAACGACATATCACCGCGCAGCACATTCCATAGCTGCGGAAGCTCGTCCAGATGATGACCGCGCAGGAACTGTTCCAAGCGTGTGGAGTTCGTCTCATCGCATCCGGCAACGAGCTGCGGTCCCTCTTCCTCGACGACGCTGCTCATCGTGCGGAACTTGAAGATGGCGAAAGGGCGGCCTTTGTAGCCGATGCGTATCTGCCGGAAGAACACCGGGCCGTTGCCCTGGTACGTAATGAGAAGACTGATGATGAGGAAGACCGGCGAGCAGACGACAATGCCTGCGAAGGCCGCCACAAGGTCGAAGCCTCGTTTGATGCAGCGTTGCACCTTTCCCATGGCATCGTGTCCGTTGTCTTCTATCATTTCCAGTTTGTCTCCTTTAGTCATTTTGTTATAATAACTCCATTTCCGTTATTTTGTTGCAAAGATACGGTTTTTTATTTATTTATCAGTCAGAAATACCTATCTTTCCTCTGTTCTCTGTATCTTTGCAGGGGAAGGACTGTAACATAATGCGCAAGATAATTCATATTGACATGGATGCTTTCTTTGCTTCGGTGGAGCAGAGAGACAATCCTGGACTGCGTGGGAAGCCCATCGCCGTGGGCTTCGACGGACCGCGCGGTGTGGTCTCTACTGCCAGCTATGAAGCACGTCCTTTCGGTGTCCATTCGGCAATGCCGATGGCGCAGGCCAGGCGGCGTTGCCCCCATCTGGTCGTCGTCCCCTGTCATTTCGACAGGTACAAGGCCGTCTCCCGGCAGATTCATGCTGTTTTCCACGAATATACCGACCTTGTCGAGCCCATCTCGCTGGATGAGGCTTTCCTCGATGTGACGGAAAACAAGAAAGGGATGGAACTGGCGGTGGACATTGCCCGGGAAATCAAGCAGAAGATTCTTGACCGCACCTCGCTGACCGCTTCGGCCGGCGTCAGCTATAACAAGCTGCTGGCGAAGATTTCCTCTGATATGCGCAAACCCGACGGCCTGTTTACGGTGCATCCCGACCGTGCGCTCGGTTTTATCGGCAGCCTCCCGGTGGAGAAGCTGTGGGGAATCGGGCCGAAGACGGCGAAGCGTATGCACGACATGGGGGTGTTCACCGGCGGACAGCTGCGGCAGGTCTCACGCCGGCACCTCGTACAGGTGTTCGGCAAGATGGGGAATGTCTACTATGACTTTTCACGCGGAATCGACAACCGGTGCGTCGTCGCTTTTCATGAACGGAAATCGGTGGGCTGCGAGCGTACTTTCCTGGAGGATATCCATGTCGAGTCAAAGATTATCATTGAGCTGTATCACATCGTTCTGGAACTTGTCGAACGGCTGGCACGAAGTGGTTTTGAGGGACGCACGCTTACGCTGAAGCTGAAATGGGATGCTGCGTCACAGATAACACGCAGTCTGACGCAGGAACGTGTCCTTCGCACCAAGGACGATATTCTGCCGCTTGCCAAGCGCCTGCTGGGAGAGACGGCATACCATGACCGGCCTGTCCGTCTGATGGGGTTGTCGGTTTCGTCGCCTGTCTTTGAAAAAGCGGATGCCCCCGGCAGGCCTGTCTGGAGGGAAGGGCTGCTTCCTTTTGATGAAAACCTGTTCTGAGGTTCCTTGCCGCCATGCCGACACGGATGAATCCTGTCAGCTCTTTGTTCCCCCTTTTTGCTTTTATGCTGTATCTTCGGCATTCTCTTTCAATCGTCCAGCGTGCTGTTTCCTTGCCAGGAGGAAGCAGATTCTGTCTGCCTGAAAAGTAAACTCCGTCAAAGTTTTTAGCGGTATCGGCATCGGGAAACCATTTCTCGCATGAAGGCAGTCATCCGCTTGTTACACAGTATGTCGCAATAACCAGAATAAATCTGCCGTTAATTAAATCAAAGATCATTGTCGGGGGAATAGTCTGAATGAAGCTCTTTGGAAAGATACTTTATCGGCACAACTGAAATCCTCTAAATAACAATACAAAGCTCGCCAATCCATGAAAGTTTCAAATCCCATTTTAGTTCCTTATAACAGGCAATTGTCAAGTTTCCCTGATACCTGTCATTAGATATTGGCAGTGCAATGCTTTGTGAAGATTTTATACCTCTTTCTTTGCATAGCGTTTCCAGAACTTTGCAAAAGTTACCGACTAAAGAATGTTGACATCATGCTTTGTCATTTGAGGAATCTTGCTGAAGCATGGACACGATGATGTCCTTCGGATAATAACATGGCACATTGGTTTGGGTCTCAGTTTTGAGGAACAACACCGTATGTACTTTTTGCCCCATCTTTACGAAGGGTAGACGGCTGGCACGGCTTGTTAATTGCTCATATACGCTTAGTGCCTCGTCACGTTCTCGCCATTTACATTCTGCCACGAGAATGTGTCTCTTGTCGAGTGATTCGGCTACAAGGTCAAGTTCAATCTGCTCATAATCGTTGCTATCGTCCTCTTTCGGTATGCTGCCCCACCATCGTGAAGCGATGCCATAAACTACGCCATCGATTTCATTACCTGTTACGAAGTTGCGACAGATCTTTTCCCATACCTGACCAACGTATGTGCTGAAGTCCTTACGGATTATATCCATTACGAGATCCTGACGGTCTAATTCGATAAGATATTTGTTGGGATTGATAAACCTATAATAAAAGGAAAGAAAGTTGTCACCAAGGCGGTACAGTCCCTTCTTGCTGCTCTTCGGATTGTCGCCAAAGGGTATATCTTTTTCCACATAGCCCAAGTCGGTCAGTATGCTGATGGGCTGGGAAAGGTTGGTCGCAGGCTGCTGCATACGGCCGGCAATCTCTGAGATTCGGTTTACCCCATTACCCACTGTGGTGAGCAATGAGAAAGAAGTGGCCGTATCACGACGCTCATCACGGAGTAGCCGAGTTGGTTCATCATACAGTGTGCCGTAATTGTTGACTAACAGATTGCGCACCGCCTCTTCCCAACTGTCGAAGTCGGCACGAAGTTTCCAGTAGCGTGGCACGCCACCCCAAACGGCATATTCCTCAACAGCCTCCTGGTCGGAACAATGCAAGGCCTCTTTAATGTAAGGTAAGCGCAGCGGTTTCAGCTTTGGCTGCCAAGCACAGCGTTGGTACAAGGGTGATTTTTCATTGAGTACCAACGAGTGCATCATCAGTTGGGAGGAACCACAAAGAATCAGGTTGTATTTCAGTTTTTTGTTGTCCACCAATCGTTGAATGATGGAAGGCAGTGTAGGATCACTCTTGGCAAGATACGAAAACTCATCTAAGCAAACCGATGTGTTTTCCCCGACATATAGATTGATAGAGGTGAGCACCGTTTCCCAATCATGGTAGGTTACATGGTCGAATCCGTCAAGCGTAAATGAAGCGGTTTTGGCAAAAGAGTCTATCTGCTGCTGCGTCTGTGCTTCCTCGCTCAGATGGTACACATCCTGTTCGGTCAGAACATGCTTGATGAGTTCTGATTTACCGATACGCCGCCTACCGTAAATCACGATAAGGACAGGTCGGCTAAGGCTCAGCGTGCGCTTGAACATAGCGGTTTTCTTCTATTCTATCTATAAATTCCATGTCACGGATAATTATGTTTGCCAAACATTATGTTTTGCAAAGATAATAATTTATGTCCATATCCACACACAATATTGCCGATAATTTTAATTCTCGATAGGATTATGTTTTTGAAAGATAATGTTTGCCAAACATAATATCTGTATAGGTAGAGTGAATCCCATGAATGATGTTCCTCTTGTAAACAGATATACCTTGGAAAAAGCGATTATGCCTGCACAAACGGAAAAGGTACTCCCAAGGAAATCACATCCTATCCTGTAGCCTCCTATGCTCAAAAGTTAAATAACTGGTTGGTTGGCAGTGGTTGCGGGGTTGTTCTCTTTGCTCCATTTATTTGTCTATATTTTTGCAGCAACGAACCGTGAAATCATGAAAATGTGATTACCCAAGTGATATCGTGCAATGGAAGTAGATGGATTCTTGCACATCGTTACAGCACCTGGTAATGGGCGAATCGTTCTTACTTCAGTGCGCCGTCGCATATTGCCTGGTATAATTAAAATTCATCGATATGAAGAAGATTAAAGTAGAACGACTCGTCCGTCCCTTAGAATGGGTGCGTAAAATGAAGATTGACGAACTAAAAGTTGCCAATGTGTCTTTTGAGAAAGAGCACGGTGTGAGAAATGTTATCAGTAAGTATAATACAAGGTATGGTCGTCGGACAGGCTGGTTTGTCCATGTTGCCTACAATCAAGAGGCCGAGCGCATGGGTATTTATGTTGTTTCGCAAGAAGAACGTAAAAATGAACTTAATGGAGATAAATTCCTGTTATGTCCTGTCAGCCACAGGTTCAACATTCTGCATAACCATTCAGCTAACAAGTGGCTGTGTATAAACAGAAAAGAGGGTTTCATTGCTGAAACCCTCTTTTTAATATCTGGTGATCCGTTTGGGGTCGGCCTTCTGCGTTTTCCAAAGTTCCTATTAACCAATGATTTACATCACATAGAGAGTTTGGGCGTAAAATGCGTGTAGCGCACTTGTAGCGCAAAAAAGCGGGGTCACAAAAGGGGTCAGACCCCATGACACTAATGTGGGGGAAAATTGCATCCTTAACTGCTTTCAAAGAGCTCATGCCTTTCTACATTTTTTAAGAGACAAGGCAGAATGAAAAGAAGAGGATTTTGTGTGTTTCGAGAACATCTTGCCTCCTCTAAATAACGTTGCAAAGATAATGGTTTTCTTTCAGATGAAGAAATATCTTCTTATTATATTTTTAGGCCGTGACTGATAACCCTGTTCATTGATTTACAAGTTTGCTTATCATCTCCTGCATACTGATCTTTATGGAAAGAACATCCGGTATCTGTTGGTATGCCAAATCGGGTAATTCCCTGAGATAGGTTTCTTGCAATTTAGCCCACAGACCCTGGAGGTTTGTAACAAGAGGTGAGTCCGTGATGTCTCGGTCTTGCCAACCTTGTGGCTTGTCAAAGCTCTGCTTGTCGTGATCAAATAAGGTCTGGAAGTTTTTTTGAAATCCGTACTGTTCAGATAGGTGCGGCATTCATTATCCTGCAACAGAAAGTGCAAATCATAAAAATGCCTGATTTTGGCTTGTAATTCGGAGATTGGGGAATCTGCCAGTGAGAAACGGAGCAGCGAGACCAGTTTCTCCGTCAGTGTGCGTCTCTTGTCAAGAACGGGAACGAGAAACGGCTGCATGTCATATTCCGTAACCAACTGCGAATTGCCTGTATTCATCAAGAACTCCGTGAGGAAACTCTGAAGGGGACATTGCAGAACCGGATATGGGTTGGCAAAGGAGTTAATCTCAACCAATAGTTGACCGGCCTTTATTGCCCCGACCTGTTCTTCATTGACAGCCCGCGGATAGGTATAGTAGGCCTTGTGGTAATGGGATCCTTTGCTGGTGGCACCGGGAATTACTTTTTCCTGCAATCCTTCCGTCATGTTCTTGGATGTCTTACGTATCAGGTTCTTCAGCTGATTTCCACTCATCGTCCATGCTTCAGCAATGGCAATGTCAATATCTTCAGAGAACCTGGCACCGATGCCATACGCCTTGGTCAGGCTGGTTCCTCCCTTGAAAACAGCCTTATGCTCAGGGTCGCCTTTAACCATCAGGGAAAGCGATCGACATATCCAATAATCTTTTTCTATGAATATGCTTTTGATGCCCAAGCCGCCATCTTCTTTCGATTGCGAGGCGGCCAATATAGCGTCATGAAATAGCTGAATGTTTTCGTGTAGTTTCATACGATGTTCCAATTGTTTTTGGTTGGCAATGATTGAATGGAGACAGGGAGCTTGTAGGTGGTAACTCCATTGAGGGTATTCCTCAAATCGTCTACATCAGCTCCGACACTCTCCAGGATGGCTCCCAACAAAGCTCTCACGTAAGGAGTATAACTTTTCGACAGCGACACCAACTCGTCTTGTTCCTTCTTAGGCAAGCAGGACATTGTCTTTTGCAAGACAGCAATGCTTTCATCTGGCGTGGTCGCGGGAATCTCACGGATAAGCCGAATGGCGTCTAAAATGCGAAGCAGCGGTATGTTCTTCTCCGTAATCTGATTATCCTGCACAAGAAACCTGATGGTGTATTCGCCTCTTTTAATAGGACGCCGGTATTTGTTTGTACCAATCACGATAGAAGAAGCAATTTGCGTAGTCAACCCCATACCAGCGAAAGCAGTCGTACCTGTAATATAACCAATGATTTCTCCGTTTCTCTCCAGTAAATCCTTGGCTATCTCGGAAGCCGATGGCTTCAGCAAGCCGAACATGGTACGTTTAGGCTTATAATATTTCCCTTTGGACAGTCTTTCGAGGTCGCCCTGCTTCACAAGCCGATTCAAGACTTTCACGAGGGTAGGCTCATATTGGGTCTCCACCTGAAAGTCCTTGATACCAAGTACCACGCCTTCGGGTATGGTCTCGATTTTCTGTTTTACTTGTCTTGCGATAATCATAGACTTCACTATCTTACGACTGCAAAGATAGCAAAAAAGTCATGTTTTCTACGTAAAAAACAAGACTTTTTTGTTCTATATGTTACTAACATTGCTGATGCGAGTGCTATTAAAGAGCCCTATACCATCTTACAAAATCCCCTTAGAACCTGCCATGTAGTGTTAAAAAGTTGGTTGGTTGGCAAGTTTTAATGCCTTTTCTCTCTTTTTCCATATTTTTTGATTATATTTTTGCAGCATTAAATCAAAAGGAACAAGTACAAAATGACAGGAAACGAATTTAATGCTATTCGATTTGCCCTCAAAAACGGGGACCGGAATCTTTCTACTTTTGAATACCGGAGCAATGTCGCTACGGACTAAATTTCATTAAGATGAAAGTAAAAGTAGAAAAGGTAATCCATCCCTCAGCATGGATCAATGGAACCGGTATCGGAGAGTTGTGAGTAGCCAACATCCCACCTGCCCAGGCGCATACCGTGCGTAATTTAGCAAGCAGGTACAACCGCTTCTGGGGTGAGGAAAGAGGTAAATTCCTCCATGTCTCTTATAACAGCTATGCCCACCGCATGGCTATCTATGCCATTAGTACAGAACAGAGAACCCTCGAATTAGACACATTAGCAGATGAAAATGAATGGAAAGACAAACTGCCCACCGGCTTCTACAGTGAAGAGCCCTGGGAGGAAGGAAAAGAGTACGAGTAACGACCAGGTCTGGAATCATGGTATTGTAAACGCCTCGGACACGGTTTATACCGTGCCCGACATCGCCCGAATGTTCGGACGCAAAGAGTGTACCATTCGCAAACGCATCGAGAATGGGCTTATCCCTGCCCACAAGATGGGGCGCTGCTGGTATATCCTGAAGTCGGAACTCGTGGCTGGACTGAGAGATACTTAGCAATCCTCTAAATAACAAGTGACTAAGTAGCAAGACCTTGACTGACCTGCTGTGAAGCCGGTCAGTCAAGGCATTTTTATGATTTTTACGATTAGAGGATGATACCAAAAGCAATCATAGAGAAGATACTCGACAGAACCCGGATAGAGGAGGTCGTTGAAACGTTTATACCCTTGCGAAAGAGCGGTGCAAACTATAAGGCCTTGTGTCCGTTCCATCAAGAAAACACACCTTCCTTCACCGTAACTCCCCATCGTGGAATATTCTACTGTTTCGGCTGCAAGAAAGGCGGCAATGCCATCACGTTTTTGATGGAACATGAGAATATGTCCTACCCGGAGGCCGTAAGATGGCTGGGCAGGAAGTATGGCATAGAGGTGGAGGAACGTGAGGAAACCATAGAGGAGAAGCAGGCGCGGCTGAAGAGGGAGTCCTTGCTGATTGTCAATGAGAAAGTGCATGACTTCTATCGCATGGAGTTTCTGAACGACAAGGCTGCGCAGAACTACGCCTACAAACGCTGGGGGAAGAAATACTGTGATGAAATATCCATCGGTTTTGCACCGCAGGAGGGCAAGAGCCTTTCACGGCTCCCACTTCAGAGAGCGTTCTTGGAGGAATTGGGGCTGATCAACAAGCAAGGGTATGACTTCTTCCAACATCGTATCGTCATCCCCATCCGTTCACGATTCCAGCACATCATAGGCTTTACCGCCCGTGTGATGGACGACAGCCAGCCGAAATATCTCAACAGCAAGGAATCCTTGCTATACAACAAGCGAAGCACCCTGTTTGGCCTGGATGTAGCATGGAAAGCAGCGGGTAGGGAGAGGAAGCTATACCTAGTGGAGGGCGCACCAGATTGTATGCGCCTTCAGCTGATTGGCGTGGGGAACGCTGTAGCCGACCTTGGCTCCAACTGGACGGCAGAGCAGTTTGCGCTGATACACAAGGCAGCAGACAGGGTCTGTTTCCTTCCTGACCGTGACCCTCCCAAAGACGGGGAAGCCTTTGGGACAGGCATAAGTGCCATCATGAAGGCTGGGCGTATGGCCATGGAACAGGGCCTGATTGTCTCCGTCAAGGAAATCCCGGAGGGAAAGGATGGAGAGAAGCAGGATCCTGACAGCTATTTCCAGATGATGCAGACCTTCAGGGAAGCGGAGGAAACCGACTTCATTCTCTGGATGGCAGCCAAACTCTTTGTCCGCAGCCAAAATACGGAGCAGAAGAGTGATGCCGTCAAGCAAGTAGCCTACCTGCTCACCTTTGTCGAAGATGACACCAAACTCTCCATGTATATTGATGCACTCACCAGATATCATCGTGGAAAGCTCTTTTGGAAAAAAGCCATCGAGAGCGAATCGGCACGCAAGGGACAGCCCAAAGAACAGGAGACCGACACCCACCGACGGTATGGTTTCTGGACCGAACACTCCAAATACTATTCCACCACCGAGAAAGGCGGCATCTATGAATGGAGCAATTTCACCATGCAGTCCCTCTTCCATATCAAAGACCCGCTGATGGCCAAGCGCATCTATGTCCTGCAAAACGAGTTGGGGGTGAAAGAGCTGGTGGAATTGGAACAGGAAGACCTGATATCCTTGCAGAAGTTCAAGCAGAAAGTGGAGTCCTTAGGCAATTTCGTATGGAAAGCCGGTGACAAAGAATTGACCAAACTCAAATGCTACCTCTACGAAAAGACGGAGACCGCCATGCAGGTCAAGCAATTGGGCTGGAACAGAAAGGGGTTTTATGCTTTCGGCAATGGAATCTTCGACGGCAAGGGCTTTCATGCGGTAGATGACTACGGCATTGTACGCCTGGGCGACAAGGGCAACTACTATCTGCCCGCCTATTCCAAGATATATAAGGAGAAAACGGATTACTTCAAGTTTGAGCGGCAGTTCGTCCACCTCCATTTCTCCATGGTCTCCCTGCATGAGTTTACACGCCAGCTATTCCTCGTCTTTGGGGATAACGGCAGGGTCGGGTTCTGTTTTTATCTTGCCACGCTCTTTCGTGACATTGTGAAGCTCGCCTCCCGTTCCTTTCCCATCCTCGACCTTTTCGGACCCAAAGGCTCAGGCAAAAGCGAGATGGGCACCACGCTCATGTCGCTGTTCATGATAGACAACGTGCCGCCGAATATCCAGAACTCCACCATTCCCGCCCTCAACGACACCGTGGCTGCCGCCGCCAATGCCCTGGTACACATCGACGAGTACAAGAATGGTATCGATACCCTCAAGGTAGAGTTCATCAAGGGGCTATGGGATGGTACGGGACGCACCCGCATGAACATGGCCGCCGACAAGAAGAAGGAGACCACCGCCGTGAATGCCGGTGTGATCATCTCCGGGCAGGAGATGCCCACGGCCGACATCGCCCTTTTCAGCCGACTGATATTCCTGTCATTTCCCAAATCCGATTTCACACAAGCAGAGAAGGACAACTACCAGACACTGCTTCAGATGCGCTCCAAGGGAATGAGCCACCTCACCCTCCAGCTACTCCCCTTGCGGGAGAAGCTGGCTCCGGTATTCTATGATATGTACCGCCAGACGATGGACGAGGTGAACAGCCGTCTTGCTGGGTGTACCGTCATCGACCGTATTATATTGAACTGGGTGATTCCCTTGACCGTATTCCGTTGTCTGGAAACCTACATCGACATCCCGCTGACCTATGCCGAGTATTTCAACATCACGATAGACGGTATCATCCGTCAGAACTTGGAGTGCAAGACCAACGACGAGCTGGGCAGCTTCTGGCGCATGGTACAGTTCCTCAACAGCGAGGGCGAAATTGGTGAGGGAGCCGACTTCAAGATACGCAGTGTTACCCGTTTCCATTCCAGCACCGTCAAGGGAACGGAATGGGCAGCGCCGCATAAGATTCTCTATTTGCAAAAGACCCGCATCTTCATGCTCTACAAGCTCAATGCCCATCGCAACGGCGAGACCTCCCTACCCGAAGAATCGCTGAAATATTACCTTGAAAACAACAAGGGATACCTCGGCGAGCAGCGCATGACCTACCACGTCGTCAAGAAAGGCAACCAGGTGCTCAACTTTGAGCACCGTGATGCCAAGGGACAGCCTACCAAGATGTCCGTCCAGCAGCGTTCCTACTGCTTCGACTATGAAAAGCTCGTCGAGGCCTTTGACATCAATCTGGAGATGACGGGGGAGGAAAATAATAGTTAAATACAACCTGTGAGTTGTATAATTCAAATATATAACTTATCTTTGCAACAGAAAGGAAAGAACATGACGTTCGATAAAATTACAGATGACGGCCGTCTATGGGCAGTGCGCTACGACGGGGACACCGACAATGCGCTTTATAAGCTATTTGACAAATGGAGCGACGTAATGTGGCTTCGACAGTTCTTCCGTGATAATTGGGCTGATCTGACAGCCTACTTTAAGGTGACGGACATCAACCAAGCCATTGAAGATACAATAGATGACAGCGATCAACTGCAATGTCTGATGCTGGACTTGCAGCCTGATTCCGACTTAGAATCGCTGTTTCACCCATTGGAAAACTTCCGTACTTCGGAAATGGTGCTCGGCAAGGAAAAAGCCAGGCTGAAACGCACGGTTCGTCATTCTTCATGGCTCCGCATCTATGCTATCAAGTTATCACAAGGTGTTTATGTCATCACTGGTGGAGCTATTAAACTGACGCTCACAATGGAAGAGCGAGACCATACAAAGGCAGAATTGACAAAACTGGAAAAAGTCCGCCGTTTTCTTCTGAATGAGGATATTATTGACGATGATTCTTTTATAGATTATGTAACTACAATATAAAAAGGAGGCAAATATGAACCGAATTATAAACAAACTGGAAGCGCACGAGAGCAAGACACCATCTCGCTGGCGTGAGGTTGCCGAATATCGCCAGGCCAACAAGTCGTGGCTCCGCCACTCGCAGCGTATAGCGATGCTCATGCTCGACAAGATGGACGAACTCCATCTTACCCAGACAGAACTTGCCCAGCGAATGGGCTGTTCGCAGCAGTATGTGTCAAAGATACTCCGAGGGAAAGAGAACCTCTCCATCGAGACGCTCTGTAAAATAGAGGATGCCCTCTCACTTCATTTGCTTCCCAGCGAGGTAGAAGCGGTATGAAGCGCTATGCCGCACCATAAAATACCGGCTGCCGTGTAGGCTGGTACTCTCTAAAGCCGTCATGATTGGGAAAGCCTCCAGTCATGGCGGTTTTTCTTTCAAGGCATTTGTATGATACTTAGCTGAACTTGGTAAACCTGGGACAGCCCCCTTGGCCCTTATCCGCGTGTTTTTTCTCAGAAAAACCTGAAATTTCCTGTCTTGCTTGTCTTTGTTTGTCTTGTTGCTGACATTCAATGATTTAGGTGCATTTTCAAAGTTTCTTTTTCTGTCTTGCTTTGTCTTTTACTGTCTATTTTTTGCCGCTTTCTCTGATTTTGTCCTCGAAAGTCACGATTATTGGAACCTCGTCTTATTCTCTGAGAACAAACATCTTCTGATTATCAATGACTTATGATAAAAAGACAAATAAGACAGCCAAGACAGCCAAAATATATGTGCCCTATGAAAAAATTAAAAGGCGGAAACTCCGCCTTTGCATAATGCTTGGCTTCACTCGGCAAAGTTGGAGCAAGCTCCCTTTGCTCTTGCCTGCAAAGTCTTTTCGTTACTGCTCGGCATATAGCCTTGACAGGAAGTCCTGTAGTCGCCTGTCCTGTATCTCAGCAAGGGGACAGGGCCTAAAGTCCGGCATCTGCTTAATGCTCAACATGCCCAGTCCATACCGTGAGCCATCCACCGTAATACCTTCCATCTCCTTTACAGAGGCATAGCCATACTCCGTTTCAGCCATGCCAACGACGATACAGAACAAAGTAAAGTCGTCGCCTTCCGGCTGCCCTTCCAGTACATACCACCGGATGAGTCCAATTTCAAACACACAGACGCAAGTGGCGTCCTTTTGCCTCCCGTCCTGAGAATAAAGAGGGAAGTTCTTCAGCTGTTCGGCGAGTTCAGCCGTCATCAAACGATTTGCCATATAAAATGCTATTGGATAATGCTTAGCTTCACTCGGCAATGTGAAAGTAAACTTTCCATTGCCCTCATTTGCAAAGTATTTGTGGAGCAGTGGTGAGCCACCCCGTTACCTTTGATTCTTTTCCCTCTTGTGAAGTCTAATGACTTCTTCGGGGAAAACTATTTTCGAGCAATCAGTTGCTGTTGGGCGACACATTCAAGGGCAAGGAATTTCCTGAGTTTTTATTGGAATACCCAAATTTTAATCTGGGAAGGCTGCCAATAAAAAACAGGAAATAAGGCACTGGTACTTGACCAGAATGTGCCAATAGCGAACTTCGCGAAGAAAATAGATAATCACCGAAGAAGGTTGGTTGCTCAAAACAAAGCGTGCGCTATGGCAGGTAATGGGTTGAAGATAGCTGGAAATGGAATGGAAGAACTGCAAGCAATGATGCTTGGGCATCTTGCTACAAGTCTGAAATGTAATGTGGCATCTTCAACTCATCACTGGCCTTGCTGCGCACGGAATGACCAAACCTCTCTCCCTTGTCATTCTTTGTCCCTGAAGAATGATGAAAGCGGTATCGTAATGATTGCTGCTCCATGCGCAATGAATGGAGATACGGCTTTCAGGGAAGATAGCTCTTCATAATATCAGGACTACCAAAAGGTGAAACGAACACGATGATAGTTTTTGCCGATCCAAATACCGATCATCTCTAATGACGAAATGGTTGCAAATGCAGTGGTTTTGCCAATAGGGATAATTCTTCTAAGTTCCTAAGTGCGATATGGTGTGCATAGGCACGGAGCAGGAAGTAAGATGGGCGGGGTTGTGAAGTTGTCATGGGCGATAAGTCCTTGACGAGCGGAACAGCGGTAGCCTATCCTTCCTGTACCATGCCTATACACTCCATTCAGCACAAAACGCCCCAACCGCTCTCCCCTGTCGCTCTGTGTCCCGACGGAGCGATGAAAGCGGTATCTCGCCATCACACTCATTTATGACGTGATAGCGAGATACGGCTTATAGGGAAAAGTGTCTTTTCGTACATTTGTCTTGTTTTCTACGTCAAAAACAAGACTTTTATATCAACTAAGCATTATCCAAGTGGACAAATATCTCCCAAGCAGGCAGCGGACTGTGACCGCTGCCCGATTTTTTGAAAGCCGGGCATACCTCTCAGATATGCCCAGCCACGCCTTACTTCTCCCTGCTTATTCTGCCCACCTGCTTGTAGGGGTGGTTGCAGAATTTCCAATCAACCTCATGGTCTGGCAGAGTAGTCTGTATGCCACTGCCCATGACCATGCCACAGTGTTTCAGGATTTTATCCTTAGCTTCCTCACTGCTCTCTGCTTCCACTTTGAAAGTCCCCTCGAAAATGTATCTTGCCGGTACACAATAAATTTTCTTCATCGTTGTATCAATTATGGAGTATGCCGAAAGCTCGGCACACTCCTGGTTCCACTTAGTCAAACATCGCATTGACGTGGGTCTCAAACTCGTCATCGGAATAGTTGTAGAAAATGTCATCTTCCACATATCCGTAAAACAGGTTATCTACTGACGGAAAATCACCTTTCCACTTGTCGCACACACTACAAGGTGCAAACAGAGCATCGCCTAACTGCGCATTACATATCTCCCTTGCATCAACGCCCTCTATCGAGAAAATACTGATGTTGTCCATACGCTTAGAAATGAAAATCAATGATACCACCGATATAAAGTTTGTCGCCCTCCGTCAGATGCTCCACCATTCGCATCAACTCCGCCGACTTCTCCGCAAAGGTCTGATAGTCGTCATTGCAGAGGTAGAAGTGAGCATCGGTTCCCAGCGGATTTTCTAACTCGGTCTCCAACTGGTACACCTCACCGCAAAAGTTCATCACGTTTTCCGTGTTTACGTTTTCCGCCCTTGTCTGAATACGCTCCACCCACTCACGTTTCCACTGCTCGAAACCACCTTGATACACCAACGTCGTTTCATCTTTGAGGCAGAACATGCCCAATGGCAGAATATGAGCCATGAGCGAGTAAACGGCTCTTTTCCGCTCCTCCTCTGATATGGCTGCACAATAGTCGTAATCGCTGCCATCACCCTGCAACAAGGTATCTTCACAGAGATAGCCCTCGATGCGTTCTTCTGATAATTGAAAAATCCATGCGTGCATAACTTATCATTTTAAGAGGTTATAAATCTTAATCTTTTCCCTTTTGTGAAGTCTTCAGACTTCTCCGCCGGTACTCGATTTTCGTGCAAGAGCATACGGCATCCAACAGGAGAAAAGGCAAGCGATGGAGAATGAAAGTTGGTGGAATACCCAAAAGAGCATCTTTTGCGGAAGGCTGCCAACAAGTTTTATCCTCCATAGCGAAGTGGTACTTGCCATTCTTCCTGGTGCCGTAACTTTGCAAAGAAAATGAGTGCTGGCGAGAAGAAGAGGCTGGGTAAAGAATAGAAGTAACTATCTCCATAAAAAAGTTTGGAAATAATAACAAATGAATCTCGTTTTATTTAGGCGTTTTTTCGTATATTTGTAGCCGAAGGGCAAATATAAACACGACCGACGCACCAGCCCTATGCTATCACCGGCCTTAAAACAAATATACGATGAATAAATTTATTTATCATGCGTAGATTGAGTGTAAAAGGATGGCTCAATCTACAAAGAAAAAAATTGGCAATTTAATTCTTGCCGCATCCTTTGTATTATGTTTTGTCAACTTGTAGTCTTCCTATCACGACAAACTGTAGTGTCCAACTCTTAACAACGAACTCAAATACGAGTTTAAGTTGCTTGGGGCTGCAGAGAAAGTGAGAAAACAGGAACTTTAGGGGGCAGACAATTGAACATCTGAAAATCAAGACTGGCAAATTGGATTTAATCACTTTTCGTTGTGAAGTTGATAGGTGGTCCGACTCCACCTGTCAGTCTTTTTATTCTCACTATTCCATTACTAAAAATATTCAAGGTATGAGAAAGCTTTGAAGAAGAGAAATCCCGTCTTTCTATTACAGAAGGACAGGATTCTTTCATCGTACAGCTCAGAGTGTACTTTGGATATGTCCTAAGAAAAAGGTACATTAGTATAACAGCCCGAACATCCAAAGCGGGATTCTGTTTCCTGAACCCATCTCTATGTCATCAATGGCCAGGAAACTGTTGGGCTCATCCTTGATCTGCTCAAAGCTCTTGCTTGCCCCTCCCATCTCAAAAAGATATTTGTCGTTCACCAGGAAATCTCCTATCTGTGGCATGGTTACGTTGGCCACCGCCTGAAGCTGGTTGTTGAAGAAGGTCTCGCGTCGGTTGCCGATATTGACGCTTGTCCCCAGAGCCGCCATGAGATTGGTGTTGCCCAGGTAAATCTTTTCAGGAGAGGACAGGTGCTTGTAGTTCTTTTCGACCTTGGTCAGTAGGGAGATAATTTGCGCCTTGTCCAGGGTATAAAGCATCTTCAGGCAACTGTCACGTGTCGTTTCCAGAGCCTGCCCCAGCTTGTTGACATTGGGCACCAACGGCACGCTTTGTACGATGACGGCCAGCAGCTTCTTCGTTTTCTCCACCGTGGCGTAGGACACGTTCTCCACGGCGGGCATGTCGCTCTCAATGACCAGCGACGCGGTGGCGGCGAGCCGCATATAGTAGTCGTCGCCGGCCTCCAGGAAGAACGGATAGCATCCCTTGTCCAGATATTCGCCAAAAGTCTTCAGCATCTTCCCCTTGGAGGCCAAATCCATGGACAGCGCAACATGGTCGCGCAACAGATCCTCTAATGTGAGGGGAGCTACCTCCACGATGCCGGTAAAGGCCAGGTATTCCCTAAACGACATCACGGGCAGTGTGTACAGCGACTGGCGGCGCGAAAGGTCTGTCTTGGAGTTGTCTATCTCCAGCATGGACGAGCCCGTGTAGGCCACGTTCAGGTCGGGATAACTGTCATAGATGTTTTTCAGCACAACAACCCAATCGGGATATTTGTGCACCTCGTCCACAAAGAGATGCTTCAGGCCGTGGCTGTAAAAGTATTCAATGAGTTCTGGGAGGCTATGGGTCTTGAACCAGATATTGTCAAGCGAGATCCAAATGGCATCATCGACGTTGGCAAAGCTCTGCTTGATGTGCTGCAGGAGCAGGGTGGTCTTTCCGGCGCCTCGTGAGCCGCGTATACCTATCAGCCTTGATCTCCAGTTGATTCGGTCATGCAAGAATCGCATGAACCGCATATCCGTCATGGCCAACCTGCGGTGATAGGTGGTCAGCAGGGGAAAAACATCATTTTGTTCCATATCTCGTTGATTGAAGGATGAGGATGCAAATATACGAAATAACTTTTTGAAAAGCGATTTTTATAAAGAAAATCACTTTTCTAAAAGTTATTTTTGTTTATTCTGCTTTCTGATATCAAAAGCAAGGAAGCTATGGCAGCGGCAGTTCAAACGTCCTTACCACCGCCTTGCCATCCTTACTGATGAAGAACCACCGTTCGGCATTATACTTCATGCCATGATGCGTTACCGCCTGATAGTCGATCTTCACTTTCCACCCCGTCCATTCTTTCTTGTTGGTTGCCAGACTGAGCATCTGCCTGATGTCCGAGTTGGCACGCATTTGCCTCTCGGCGAGATCCATCACATAGAAGTCGTTGATGTCCAGCGACTGCATATTGTCGGTACGTTTCATAATGCTGTCAGTGACCGATTTCATGATACGGACGATACCCGCCTTCTCCTTTTGGGTAAAATAGCTAAAGCCAAATGCCGAGTCTGGTTCAGAAACCGCCACGATGTTCAACTGCTTGGGGTACTCCACCGACTGCCGCAGATTCTCCTCTGCGCGTTGCTGTAGTTCCTTTTTCCTGTCCGTACACGATGCCATGAGCACAGTGATGCCCAATAGTAACGAGAGTTGTATTCTAATGTGCTTCATCTCAAATCATGATAATCCTGTCCTTTTCAGGCGTTAGTTGCAGACGCTTGTAGTACACGGTACCGTCTTCCTTGTAGAACTCTATGCTGTCCTTGGTCACGCCCTGTTCACAAATTTGCTTCACCTCCTCCACCGAAACGGTATGGCCGCTGATATTTCGCCAGATGGAGAACTTGCAGGGGTGCTCGGCATTGCGATAATTGGCACAGTTGTTTGCCTTCAGCCCGACATGTAGGTCGCCCCCGCAATGCGGACACTTCGTGACGCGCGACTCCAACTTCACCTTACCCTCGGCTATTGATAACGACGAGGCAAACATCTTCCACTCGTTCGAGGCAAAGCCTTCCAGGGCGATGTGCTTACCCTTCAGGAACTCCACGGCATCCTGCTCCGTAATCCTACGGTTGCAGATGATACCCGGAATCATAAAGTCGCACGAAGGATGCTCGCCAAGGGAGTTCTCACATCGGTAGCCCTTCGAGGTCTTGCGCATCCTACCTCCACATATCGGGCACACCCCATCGATGTAATGCACACCTGATGATACCGCCACCTTTCCATTACGGATGACGAGAGCCGCCTTAAAATGTTGGCCGTCTCTGTTTTGCAAAGATAGCACCCCAGTATGTCCATGCTTCACGAGCTGCGTCACCAGTTCCTCCGTCATCTCTAGATCAAACAAACGATCAGGGATAACGAATCCACAGGACTGCTCACTGCACTTCCAGCCCTGCTCGTCGTGTACCATTGTACCTCTGCCGCAAACAGGGCAAATCATTAAGTTATTTGTATCACTCATATCTTTGTTATTTCTTAAAGTTTAATGATTACTAGGCAAATCCGCTGTTTGTACTGCTCTTCCTCGAAATAACAAAGTGTAGCAAGTGCAAAAGTACAGAAATTTGCCCATATTCAGGTCGGTCAGATGTATTTCCACTCATAGACCAGTCCATCCACAATCGCCTTTCCCGACATCACCGTGGCCCAACCTTCAGGATCAAGTCCGAACCAAAGGTCGTTCCACGAGTACGTCCTCACCTGCCATGCCAGTAGCCACAGATCTGTATTGATGGCTTCGAGTTTCGTCACCACCTCGTTGGCAATGTAATACCGTTCCGCCGATGACAGCAGGTTCACCTTGTGCTTTTCGCTCACAGGCTTTCCAGCGGCATCATAACCACTTACGTTGTATGTGCCGCTTGTCACCAGTTGCCTCATAAACGGATAGAGCGAAGCCATTTGCGTGGTAGCGTCCGTCAACTCATCAGACACCAAGAGGGCGATGGCCGTACCTTTCAGATGTCCAGGGAGAGAACGGTGCAGGAGGCTCATGTTTCGTGGAATCTCCACGGTCGTCAGTTCTGCAGCCCGCTTGATCTGATAGAGGTTCTGCATGGCACCCTGCGCATTGGAAAGATACTCCAGCATCTTATCCTCCACCTTGTGCATCCTGTCCATCGCCACGCCAACAGCCGTTTCCGCCGCAATAATTTTCTTCTGCGTCTTTTCGCGGTCCTTGAAAAGCTTTTTCAGCATCTCGCTCTGCGCTACCACGGCACCCGTCAGCGTCGGGTCTGTCTGCTGCGCCATCATCGGGCAGAAAGCCAGACCACCCAACAATAATATGATAAAGAATCGTTTCATAAGGCCACTCTTTTCTCACGCCTGTCTGCCAAATTTCTGTCTCTGACAAACTTGTTCTCTACCGCCACAGCCTCCATCTGCTTGCCCATCAACTGGTCATTCCAATCCTTGTAGTTCTCGGCAGCCTTCCATTCACCCACATTATAGCGAATGTGGATATGCTTGCGAAGCTCACGGATTGACAACTGGTCGTTAGGAATGGCAAAGTTCTTATCACCAACGGTAATCTTTACCTCACTATCCTCCTTATGCACATTCATGCGGATGCCCTCCAGCAGGGCAGCCATACGGATGCCATAGATGCGTCCTGAAAGATCGTTGTCAAAACTGTCCATTGCTCTGGCTTCCGGGTAATGCGCCATGATGCTATTGACCTGTCCGTCTGAGAAAGTACCGCCCAGCGATACGAACACCGAATGAGCAGCATCCAAGCGAAGGTGATTCAGCTGATAGAACGCCATGATGTCGTAAGCACTTTCAGCGAAATATACATTCCGGATGTCCGCAGGCTCTCCACCCTGCGAGAGGTCGGCTATCCAGGCACCCGTTGTGGAATTGGTACCAGCCGCTTTACTCTTGAAGGAACCAAAGCCACGGATCTCATAACCCACCACCCTGTCCTTGCCAGCCTCCGTATAAGGGAAGCCGATGTTGAACTGCTTGTAGGTGGTATGGCTGCTGTCCCTTATCTGCTTGATGAACGGAGCGAAGGCATCCACCGTATCCTCGTTGATGCCACGCTGGGCAAAGAAGGCCATCACCTCCGACAAATCACTTCCAATCTCCTTCGTCTCGTACCGTTTCGGATCAAACACACGACTGTCGCTATATCCAGCCTTCGTGAGATACTGACTATCGCCATAGTCAGGAATCGGCTCATTAGCAAAGCGAGCCATCACTTTGCCGATGATTTCCCATTCGTTTCTGCCAGACTCGTGGAAGCTGTTAAGGTTCTCACGTATCAATGATACCACATCGCCGCCTTTCGCCCCGTTACGCCGAAAATAGGTCTGTGCCGCCTTTTCCTTCGGGTTCTTGATGATGAGCTTATCCTTATGACCGGTGGTGTCAGCCAAGACCATTTCGATGTATCTGCCCACGCCAGCCGAGCGATCGAGGCGATAGCCCAGATAATAGGCAATGTCATCAACACCAACCTTCGTTTTCAGGTCTTTGAAGTTTACGGTCTGCTCCATACTACCTGTAAGTATTTATAGTTAGACTTTTATCTGATGCGAACGCTTTCGGGACTGCGACAGCACCACATCGCCATAGCTCTTTTCCAAAGTCTGGAAGAGCAGTCGATTCTTTTCAGTCCCTTCCGACAGTGAGAAATAGAGCATGCCGAGACTCTTGTCAATCGGCTTGACTCCCAGTTCCCTGCCTTGGAAGGAGGCGCGCACCGCATAGTCTCCGCTATTCTGCTTGATGATGGAAGCGTTCTCGAAAACTATCTTATCCTTTGTAGTATCGGCGGATAGATTTCTGTTCTTATCGAGCAAGGGCTCTTCGCCCAAGGCCATCTTCTGCTTGTCCACCTCTTCCAGCACCATGTTTGCAGCCTTGTTCACGTCGGCTATCACCGACACGATGAACTTAGGATTCTCTTTGAGGGTAGAGATCCAGCCATCGAGATAGGCCGCGTTGTTGTCTAGGATGCGTTTGTCAAATCCCATGGAGTTACCCACCATCGCTGCCGTCAGCTCAGCCACCAGTTCCTCTTTGGCATACTTGGCATCGCCAAACTTCTCATGGCTGCCCCTGTTCAGTCGGGATTCCGTCCCTGTAGAGTGAGCCATCTCGTGCAGGGCCGTGGAGTAATACTCCATACCGTCCTTATACACCTCCTCCGGTGTCTTGCCGATATTGAACTGCTCCTTCCTCGGAATGACGATGATGTCTTTGGAGGGCGAGAAGTATGCTCCTGGCACCTGCTTTTCGTATTGGATGGGACAAATCCACTCCTGCTGTTCAAACATACGGTCAAGAGCCTTACTGGCGAACATGCCTGCCGTATCACGTATCTTAGGCGGGGCAAACAATTTTTTGAGGGCTTCCACCTTATCCGGCTTCACCTCCGCGAGATTCGTCTGGTCGATATTAAACACGTTATAAGCCTTCAGGAAAGGGATCGTCTGCACCTGCATCCGCTCCGCAAGGCTCATCTGGCGATAGATGTCCTTGGTGATTTTACGTCCGTCCTTATCCCTTGCCATGATGTCCCAGTAAAGCACCGGCATGGCCGATTCTCCCTTCTTGACGTGCGCCCCCAGGTCATTGGCCTGTTTGAAGGTGAGATATACGGGCATGGAGTGGCCGCGCAGAGCCGTGTCCAACTGGAGGAAGAAGGAGTTGCTGCCCGAATAGCCGCGCCCGGACACATTTTGCGGCATGGCACCAGGGGCGATCGAGTTGCCAATCCACCCCTTCTTCCATTCTGTCGACTTCATCTGCTCCATACGCTCAATCATCATCTCCGTGAACCTGTCCACAGCTTTCTGACTAAGGCTCTTCGTTTCAGTTCCAGCTGTAGTCATCGTCGTCCTCTGCCAAGATTTGCTTATCCTGCATGCTCAGTTCCACCGATTCCATATAGAACTCAGCGGTATCCTCACTCGGATGCGTATTGTGATCCTTGCACCACTGCATAAAGTCATCCGCATGCTCACTTTCAAGGGTGAACTGAAGCCATCCGATACGTTTGTCCTGTTTGAGCTGAACCAGCTCTTCAAAACTATATGCCATTTTCTTTGATTTTATATTGTCAGTATTCTGTATTCCATATTCACTATATCATAGCCAAATCCTACATCTTCAGCCCATTGCTGATGGTTTGTTTCTGTCCCGACAGCACCTTGATGTCATCCGAGAGATACTTAGCGGCCAACTGCTCACGGGTGACAGTCTTGGCTTGTAAGAGCGAAAAGCCGTCGTCAAAGGAAATCGCCTTCTTCTCCGTTCGTCCATTCTCACCCACGGCAGCCGAAATCTTCCACTTGCCGTCCATGTTGTCCTTCGCCACCCGGATATCCTCCACCTTGATATTGGCAGGAAGCTGATAAGCCGAGTATGCCGATGCCAAATGCAGCCGCTCACCGAAGTTCTTTTCCACCAATGCCGCCGGTGTCGTCACACGGTCGAAGAAGGCACTCTGATCCGCTTTGGTCATAAGTGTAGACATTCGCTGGTCGCCCACCTGCGCATAGAGCTTGTACTTGCCATAGTAGGCACGCTGCTCGTCCTTCTCCTTATACACCGTCATCTTGTCGATGACTCTACCATCAGAGAGGATGTTGGCTGCCTTGTATTCCTCCACCGACACCTTGGGAGCCAATTTGGTAGGATAATACTTCTGCATCATGTCCTCCACCTTCGCCTCCCGCTTCTGATAGGCAGCGATGTCGGCAGTATCCATCTTCATGGGGTTGAGCTGCTTGCCGTTGAGTTGTGCCACATAGAACCAGTCAGCAGGATTCACCTTCGACTGGAAGGCATGGGCGTGGGAGACCTTGTCGCCGTTGACCGTTACCATCTGTGGCTCGCATGGCTGGTGTTCCTGCTTGACGGTAGTCGACTTGTACACGGCCTTTCCTTCCTCTTTCTTTTCCTGTGCCTTTGATTCCGTTTCCACCGATGCGGATTTCTCTACACTTTGTTTCTTCTCCAGACTGTCCACGACAGCCACGCGGAGACCGGCACGGATGAGCTTGGGCAGATTCGTGTCCAAAGCGTGATGAGGGAATGTCACCTGTAGAGAACCGTCTTCTGCCTTTGTCGGCTTGGTCGCTTTGATGGCCAATGTGTCAGCCACCTTGGAGGCATCCGCGTTCAATGCCGTATAGAAATCTCCCGTACGGAAGAGCAGGACGGCATCCGGATGCTTCTCCTTCATGTTCGTGTACAGCTCTGCCAATGTGCTTGACTTCGGGAGCTTCGATGTTTTCTTTGCAGCTTTTTTCTCGGTCTGAGCCGTCGGCTCTATCTTTGGGGTAGCTTGCTGCGGCACCTCTTCTTTTTTCTTGCTTGCCATATTGTTGTCAATTAAAGGGTAAATATCCGGTTTCCACTTGTTGGGTGTGAACTTATGCGTATCACCGAGCACCGCCATCAACGTGTCCTGTCTACCCAACGCTTCGTAGGCGGCCATGGCCGTATGTCCTGTGTCCAGCACATTATCAATGAGAATGGGAATCTTGTCTTTGGGCACCTTGCGGATGCGATAGAAGTAGAGTGGCACTTCATCGAGCGAGCCATTGGCTTTCTTCACCAGATAAAGCGGCTCATGGGTATTGCTTGCCAACGCGTCAACGACAGGCAGATGCAGTGCTTCGCTAATCTTTTCGGCCAGCGTCTTGGTATAGCCAGCCCTACCAGTACGATTGGGAATAGGAACCAGCACTACAGGTCTGTCCATCGGCATCACATTCCTCACGTCTGCCGCCATCAGTTCTGCCGCCCGGGCAATGGCCATCTCGTCCCCAGCCTTCACCCTTCGGGCGATGGGAGCTACCTTGGCATAGCCAGCCACTGAGCTGACGATGTAGTCGAAATCAAGATGTTTGTTTTTCTTTCTGTCCACCTTGTCTTATCGTGATGTGCTTTAACGCTACGGTTCTACAACAGAAGAACTCGCCAAAGAGAGAAGAATGTTAAAGCACTCACCGAGGCCATGCAAGGCGACAAGACGGGAGCAGAATATTAAAGAATCCCTTGTTTGGGGAGAATGATGTTTAGTTTTGTGCTATCGAATCAAGCCTGTATGCAGCTTCCTCTCGGCGGACTCAGACTGCTTGCTCATGATGGTCTGGCGTTCTACCACCTTCTGGTATTCCCAGCGGTTCTCGTCGGTCATCACATACCCCATGAAGTCCTCGTGGGCATCGTCATAGCGCATCTGCTGCAATCGTTCCCACTCCTTCATGTCGCCGTTGACAATCTTGAATCCTTGGGGCTCACGAAGGTCCACGCCCACCGTTACCTTAGTGTCGCCGAGGCCCAGTTCTACGGGCTTTCCCTCCTGCAGGGCCTCTTTCTGATTGGCGCCCAGTTCGATGTCCTTCACTTTATCACGTGTTTGTAGTTCTGTCTCTATAGGAATGCTGGCTACATTACGGTGCATGAGCGAGTTAGTTTCTTTATCCAACTGGATAAATCTTACTTTCCTTTCTCCCTCCACGTCCACCTCCTTGCGTATAACATCGCCAGACTGCACCCGTTGGAGCTCATTTTGGTTAAGTCCTAATTCGTTGGCAATCTCTCTACGGAGTGGGTAAGTCATCAGTAACACCTGCTTGTTATTATCAAGTACGAATTGGGCTTTCAGCGGAAACTGTATCACCTTGCCATTTGATGTTCCCATGTTGGCAACAAAAACAGGCGTTACCTCCCCACGAAACAGCGGAACTTTCAGAGCATCAGGCATCAACTCCAGCCGTCGTTCGTTGATACCCAACTCCTTTAATTTTTCTAAGACAGTTTCTTGGGCTTGAAAAGTCATCACTTCTTCCATACGTTAAATGTTTAAAGATAAATTTGTAAGCGGAAAGCCCTAAAAAGAGGCTTCTTCGCTGAACAAAATTATCAAAAGAAGATGAACATTAAACGCCGATACCGATTATTTCTGATGGTCACTGTTGCCATGTTTTTTAGTAATGATGTGGCAGCACAGTTCTTTACCCTCCGACCCCAGATAACTAAAAGGAAGACAAAGACTGTAAAACAAAGAGTTACGCCACGACAGGAGGACACTATAAAGGTTCGTCCTACGGATATTATGTTCCAGACCGGAAACGGCATGGAAGTGAGCATCGAAAAGGATGTACCACTGTTTGTCAACGTGAAGGACTCCCTGCTTTTTGGCTTGATCAGCCAGCGCATGAATGTTTGCTTGCCCCTTGACTTCCTGAAACTCACATCTGCCTATGGTTACAGGAAAGACCCCGTGAGTAGCAGCACCGCCTTTCATGACGGCATCGACCTGCAATGCAACCATGCCCATGTCTATGCCATGCTGCCCGGTATCATCAAGGAAGTACACTATGGCAACAAAGGCTACGGCAACTATATCGTGTTGGAGCATGGCATCTTTGAATGTATGTACGGACACCTCAGCATGATAACCGTTCGTGAGGGCGATGCGGTGACGGCAGGAACCATCGTGGGAATATCGGGGAACACGGGCAAAAGCACCGGACCGCATCTTCATATCAGAATCAGGAAAGGAGGGAAGAGTGTCGATCCAAATGTTTTTGTGGACTATCTTAATGGCTATATCACACAGCTACAAGATAAAATGGCATATCTCCGCTTCGGCACTAAGCCAGACCGAGCGTTGAACATCGAAAACCTAATGGCCGTTCTCCGACAGTATGATGTGAAATTCCCCCAAATTGTGGCAGCACAAGTCCTGCTTGAAACTGGCTATTTCACTTCCAGGGTATGTCTGGAGAACAACAACCTCTTCGGACTCCGCCGCCCCAGTAACGGCAGCTACTACACATTCAACTCATGGGAAGAGAGCGTAAAGGCATATAAAGACTATGTACAATACAAATATAAGGGTGGAAACTACTATGATTTTCTGAATAAGATAGGCTACGCGGAAGATGGTGACTACATATCTAAGATTATCAATATTAAAAGAAGTTTGTAATCTTGGTTAGCTATGATTTAGAAATCGACCTTTTCTCACAGGCAAAATGCATGCATAATACGGTTTTTCGCATTCTGAAGATGTTCAAGCTCTACACCAAATTATGCTTTCAAGATGGAAGAAACTGACCAGCAACCCATATATCTGTTTCCGCTTTCATTGAGAGTATTGCAACTTCCTTTCCGAATATTTGATGTATCTCCGCAAGTAGCTTATATGTATACCTCCTGAGAATTAAAATTCTTTTGCACTATTAATGCTGATAGAGCAAAAAATTGCTTGATATTGAAATGAGGAAAGTTTGTGTAGGGCTGAATTTCTGTAAAACGCAAATGAATTTCATCTATTTCAAAAAAATTAGATGAAAATAGCTATTTTCTTTAGTTTAATGTTACATATTCTCTTTATTTTTTGTACTTTTGGATGCAAATTAGATCTCAAAATTATGGAGAAGGACATAAATCGTCTGAAAATAGTTCTAGTAGAACAAAAAAGAACAGGAAAGTGGTTAGCCGAGCAGTTGGGCAAGGATCCTGCCACCGTTAGTAAATGGTGCACAAATTCATCTCAACCAGGGCTTGAGACATTGATGCGTATATCAGAAATTCTTGGCGTTGATTCGCGAGAACTTCTTGTAAGTAATAAACCTAAAGAGTAGATTAAATCTAATAAACCAAACTTTCTATGGACATTATTAGCCAATATAACCAGCTGAAGGATAGTTATAAGAGTTATGTCAGTAGTTTTGTAACCATCAAGGATGACCGTATAAAAGAAACGGTATCTGCTGCTCTCAAAGACGAAACTTTATGGCCTGAAGCATTGGTTCAGTTTAACCCAAATTTTGCTCAGGGGAAGAGTGTAGAGGAAATGATAGCTGTAGGTAGTCCTATTCATACAGATCTTTCAATGTTCTTTGAAAACAAGTTCTATAAGCATCAACAGGATGCCATTGAACTGGGATGCCGTGATCGGGAATTTATTGTAACATCGGGAACAGGTTCAGGAAAGTCACGTACTTTCATGGCAACGATTTTCAATTATCTTCTTTTCCATCGGGAAGAATGTCAGGACAAGACCATTGCTATCATAGTTTACCCAATGAATGCTCTTATCAACTCTCAGTCTGAAGAGTTGCAACGCTATAAGGAGGAATATGAGCGAAAGAAAGGCGAAAATTGCCCTTTCACTTTCGGCAAATACACGGGTCAGGAAGGACGGCAGGAACGCGAACGTATGCAACAGACTCCACCGAACATCATCCTTACCAACTATATGATGTTGGAACTCCTTATGACACGTGCAGGTGAGGAGCAGCCTCTAAGGGGGTGCTTCTTGCAGAATCTTCACTATCTTGTTTTCGATGAGCTTCACACTTATCGTGGTATGCAGGGTAGCGATGTCTCTTTACTGATTCGTCGCATTAAAGCCCAAGCCCAAGGGCATGTGCTGTGTTTTGGAACATCGGCTACACTGGTTGCTGATGACAAAATATCGTATAAGGAGCAAAAGGAAAAAGTTGCAGAGGTTGCGTCCTGTATCTTTGGAAGTAGTTATGTAGCAGAGCAGATTATCGACGAGACATTAAAAGCTGGTCTGAACTACCCCGAAGTTACCAAGCAGGAAGTAATGGCAGCTGTAAATGCCCCTGTGCCAGCTAATGCTGGTGCAGACGACATACGAATCCATCCCACGACAAACTGGATAGAGCAGAATATAGCATTGAGGTATGATGCAAAAGAAAAGAAGATATTCCGTGGTAAACCACTTTCCATAGAGGAAATGGCCAATAAACTATATGAGTATGTTGACCGTTCCATTACCAAGGAAGATTGTACTCGTCATCTTATAGAAGTACTGAACTGGTGCAACCGCGTGAATGTGGAGCAGCATACCAATCTACTCCCATATAAGATACATCAGTTTATCCCACAATCGGGCAATGTCTATGCAACTATCGGAATGCCATCCAACCGCTATGTCACTGTCGAGGAAAAGCTTTATTGCGAAGAATTATCTGACGGTGATATCAAAGTAAACTATTTTCCTATCGTCTTCAGTCGTCACACCGGGCATGAGTTCTATTGTGTTAAGCTTAATGCCAACGGAACCTTTGTGCCACGCAGTTTCGATAACCGAAACGAAGAGAAAGAAGATAGTGCAAATACCACAGATGGATATATCATTCTTCCGCATGAAGATGAGAAGGCCGACAGATACCTCCTTTCCGAAGATTCAGAAGAAATCCCTGAAGATTGGTATAAGGTGGACAGAAAAGGCCGGCGTCATTTGAAGAAGACTTACCAAGAACGTTTGCCGAGATTGATTTATGTGACCTATACTGGCAAATATGCCGACAATTCCTCTGCCTTTGCTAATGCCATTGAAGCCATATACGTGCCATATCCTCTCAAATATGACCCGACAGCCAAGGTGGTTTATAGGGGATCAAGTAAAGAATGGTCAAAACTAGCAAAGATTGGCAGTGAAGGTCGAAGCACCGCTACTACCGTGCTCTCATACGAAAATATCATAGAAATGCAAGAGTCTGGTGTGCCTTCATCGGATAGAAAGATCATGACATTTGTTGATGCTCGTCAGGATGCAGCCCTTCAGGCTGGTCACTTCAATGATTTCATTCGTATTGGAAAAATCCGTTCTGCTATCTGGCATGCCGTGTATGAGTCTAACTCTCCCATAGACAGTGAAAAGATTGCCCGATTGGTGTTTCAGAATCTTCATCTCCAATTCAATGAATTCTCCAAACGCAAAGATCTTCGCGGAGGCCGTGCCCATGATGTTGAAGAGGTGATGGAGCGTTATCTCTCCACAATTATCTATGATGATCTTGCAGGCAACTGGCAGGTGAACATGCCCAATTTGGAAGATTGTGCTTTATTGAGGATTAACTACAAATATCTTCATGACGAGATTTTCGGAAACGCTGGAAGAGATCGTCTTTACGACATACCGGAGCTGGATGGTCTGACCGATGAAGCCAAAGAGACTTTCATCATTCAGATTCTCGACTATTTCCGTCATAAGCTTTGTATGCACTCAGCAGAACGAACTGAGACAGCTGTGAGGGACACGATAAAGGCTGTCAGAGACGACCTCGTGGATCCTTGGACTTTGGACGATAACGATACCATTGTTGCGGCCAGTTCGCTGATGCTTGTAAAACCTCGGAGCAGAAGAAAAACCTTCAATATAGAGGTTGCAGGTTTCCATTCCAAGTTTGCCACCTTTATTAGTGATTTCCTTATCAATAATGGCGGTACAGCTTCTATTTCAAATGCCGATGAATATATAGATTACATGGCCCGTCTGTTCCAAGGTTTGGGCAATTATATTATTGAACGCGACGGCACTTATCAGCTTGACTATCGTTCTATCCTTTGGGAGAAAGGCGATGAAGAGAATGTGCGCACCGACCAAATAAAGGTTCGTGCCATTGGTGAGGAAATCAAGTACAAGCCTAATGCCTATTTTCAGAATTTCTACAAGCATATTCCGCTCAAGGAAGTCGTGCTTGAAGCTAAAGATCATACCGGCCAAGTTCCTAAGATAGAACGCGAAGAGCGCGAGAAGCAGTTTCGCAATGGAGTTTTCCCCGTGCTCTATTGTACTCCTACCATGGAACTTGGTATTGATATCAAGGACTTGTCAATCGTCGGCATGAGAAATGTACCGCCTACACCTGCCAACTATACTCAGCGTGCAGGGCGTGCAGGGCGTAGTGGGCAGGCTGCTCTCATCTATACTTATTGTCGGCCCCGCAATTCTCATGAGAATTATTATCTAAATCATCCAGAGAAGATGGTGAATGGCGAAGTTAAGGCACCTCGTATGGAATTGGTAAACGAAGAACTTTTCACCACCCATTTACATTCTACGATATTATCATTATGTCCCATACAACAGTTGTCAGAGGGCATAGCTTCTCTTGTGGACTATTCCAACTCGAACAATATCACGTTGAAGCCGGAGGTTTGTTATTGTCTGCGCTTGTCATCAGAATTGAAAGGAAAGATCAAAAACGTATTCAAGAGAGTCCTTGCCGACTCATTCCTGTCAATGAAGCTTGATGAAGACCAACCATATTGGTTCACTGATAGATGGATGGATGATATTCTCAATTGCTATGAAAAGGACTTTGATAAGGCACTTGACCGCTGGCGTAACCTGTATAAGATTGCACAGCAACAGATAGAAGAAGCACAGATTGTAATCCGCAATAACATCTACGGAGATAATTCGAAAGAGAAGAAAGATGCCCTAATTAAAGAAAAGCGCGGCACAGAACTTCGAGATATGCTTCTTGGTCAGAATCAGGGCATGAATGCTGAGGAAAACGAGTTCTATCCTTACCGCTATTTTGCCAGTGAAGGTTTCCTACCTGGTTACAATTTCACAAAGCTCCCACAACGTGCCTTACTGCAATACAAGAGCGACAAGGTAGAATATCTGAGCCGGTCCCGCCGTCTGGCTCTGTCAGAGTTTGGACCACAGAATATTATCTATAACAACGGAGGAAAGTTTCGTGTTACACGAATGATGCTTACTGGTGATGTGTTGGAGCATAAGTTCTTCTACAACCCCAATACGGGTACTATCTACAAAGACCAGGACAATGCAGCCTACCACACTGACATAATTACAGGAGAGGCTCTTGATGGCGTATCTAAGCTCATTCCTGGAATGTGCATACAGTCGCAGGATATGGTGGCGGAAGAGAAAGAGAAGATTACCTGCCAGGAAGAGGAACGCAACCGCAAATCTTATCAGTTCAAGACATTCTTCTCGTCGGACGACCCGAAGTCAATCAGTCTATGCGAGTTGAAAACCGCTAACGATGTCCATCTTGCTAACATCCGCTATATTCCCGCGTGCCGTCTAACTTACTTTTTGGAATCCAAGAATGATGACAATGCCAATGGTTTTGCCTTCGATACCAAGACCGGCGACTGGCTCAGTATCGACCGGATGACCAAGATTCAGCAAGAGCAGGAGCAGCACCCCGAAGAGGCGGGACGTGCTCGTTATGTGAAGCTCTTCACCGAGACAACAGCAAACGCTATTTACATCCAGCCTCTGGACGCGCTCCAGCTACAGGACAAGGGTGCCGTACTCACCTTCCTCTATGCCTTCAAACAAGCTATTGAGGATGTATTCCAGACCGAGGGCAGCGAGATAGGTGCCGACGTGATGGGTGAGGTAAAGATTCCCAATGTCCTCATCTATGAGAATGCCGAGGGGTCGCTTGGCGTTCTAGGCCGCTTGGTTCATGAACCGGAAGCCTATCGTACCGTAGTACGTCGAGCCTATGAAATTTGTTATAACACACTTGAGCCTCTTACCGATGAACAGCGTGAGAGACTAATTCCTGCCGACTACACCAATCTACTTAACTACTACAACCAGCCTTACCACAGCCAGATTGATATTCGCAAGATATATCATACGCTGCGCATGATGTGGGAGGCTAACATAGAGATTCGTGTGGCTGGTCAGACAGAGAGTTATGATGAGCAATATGCAAGTCTTGAGCGTGCTCGCGACCATAACAGTAGCACAGAATATGAATTCTTGAAATATCTCTACGATCATCGGCTCCGATTGCCCAACAAGGCTCAGCCTATGTTTCCTGAAGAATATTATGTTCAGCCCGATTTCATGTATGGTGATCGCATAGTCATTTTCTGTGACGGAATACCCCATGATCGTCCTGATGTTCAAGAGGATGACCGCCGCAAGCGAGAAGTGCTTGAAGATGCAGGCTATCTCGTTCTAGCATGGCATTATGCCACTCCTTTGGAGGATTTCATAACTGCCCATACAGATTTATTTACTCCTGTAAGCTAATTGGAAATGGAAGAATTGAATTATAAAACTGGCACATTGGTTGAATTTCGTTCTCGCCCTTGGGTTGTGCAGCAGTCCATTGATACAGACCTGCTTGTGCTAAAACCACTTGGTGGTACAGATGCCGAAACAATTGGCCTTTACAAGCCTGTCTATGGCCATGCACTTAAAGATGCCGTCAAACCATATAACTTCCGCAAACCATCTAAGGAAGACATAGGCAAGAACAGCTACCCCGGTGCAGCTCGCATTCTCTTCAATGCGTGCCGCCTTTCGTTCCGTGATATTGCTGGACCATTTCAGTGTCTTGGTCGTCTTTCTTTTGAGCCGCGTCCCTACCAGATGGTTCCGCTTATTTTGGCTTTGAAGCATGAGACTATCCGATTGCTGATCTCCGATGACGTGGGAATTGGCAAGACTCTGGAGTCCTTGCTCATAGCTAAAGAATTGCTTGATCGCAAAGAAATACAACGCTTTGCCGTTATCTGTCTGCCACATCTGTGCGAACAATGGCAGAATGAAATTCGTGACAAATTCGGACTTGAAGCAGAGATTATCCGCTCCAGCACCATCAGCCGCTTGGAAAAAAACATGCGTGCCAATCAGAACATCTTCCATGACATTCCCTTTCAGATTATCTCCATCGACTACATCAAGTCATCCGACCGCAAGCCGATGTTCCTACAGCACTGTCCGGAGTTTATTATCGTGGATGAGGCGCACACCTGCGCCAAACCAAAGGGTGCTAATAAAAGTCAGCAACTTCGTCACTCCCTGTTGTCAGACCTCGCCAAAACAGACAGGCACATTGTTATGTTGACGGCAACGCCACACAGTGGGAACACGGAGGAGTTTCAGTCACTCATCGGTTTGTTGAAGCCCGAGTTTGCCTCTTACACACTTGAAGATGCAAAGCAGCGCGAGGCACTTTCCCACTATTTTATCCAGCGCCGTCGTGCTGATGTCAAGCCATATGTGGGCGATGATGTCATCTTCCCCGATAGAGTACCTTTTGATGGTAAATATAGTTTGTCTCCTCAATATCATGCACTGCTTATGGACATCATCGAGTATGTACGCTATGGTGTGAAACTGGCTAAGCAACTTGAGAAAAGGAAACAACGCTACATATACTGGGATTTGCTGGCTCTTATCCGTGGTGTTATGTCAAGTCCGGAGGCCGGCATCAGCATGTTGCAAAACAAGATTACCAAGCGCGACAATGATTCCAATAATAGTGAATCATCTGATACTGAAAAAGTTTATACCTTTAATGATGCCATGAAGGATGGATTCTATGGTGAGGATATTGTACCAGATTCTTATGAAGAGTCGTCTTCATCAGAGAAAAATAAGTTCCGCGGCTTCATTGCTTCTCTGCGTGCTATCATCGATAAAGGTCAGGACACGAAGGTGAAAGAGGCAGAGAAATACATTGAGTTTGCACTCAATTCAGGTTATAATCCTATTGTGTTCTGTCAGTACATTCAGACAGCTGAATATGTGAAAGCATACGCCGAAAAGCAGTTAAAGGCGAACAAGAAATTCAAAAATGTCTCTATAGAAGTAATCACCAGCCGTCTTACGGATGAAGATCGCAAGATGAAAATTGACGAACTGTCAAAGACTGAGCGCCACGTACTTATCTGCACAGACTGTCTTTCTGAGGGGGTGAACCTCCAGAATGGATTCGATGCCATCATCCATTATGATCTGCCATGGAACCCGAACCGTGTAGAGCAGCGTAATGGTCGTATCGACCGCTTCGGCCAGACCTCACATGAGGTCATGATTTGCACAATGTTTGATGAAGTGCAGAATCCAGTCGATAAGATTGTGATGAAAGTTCTCTATCGTAAGCAGGAGCAAATTCGTAAGTCACTTGGCATCTATATTCCTATCGCCGACAACGATTCCAGCATTATGGAGAGCATCATGGAGGAAATTATTGTTTTACAACCAGAACGGCAGGTCAAACAGCTTGAACTCAATTTTGATTTCGACGAGAAAGAAGCTATAAAGGAGCATGATATCAGAATGCAACGTGCCGCAGAAGTGGAGAAAAAGTCGCATACTTATTTTGCCCATAACACCAAAGCGATGAATCCAACCCGCCTGGTGGAAAGTCTGAATGAGGCCAAAAAAGTGATTGGTGATATCTACGACACACGTGATTTCATTGTAAGCGAGCTTAAAAATGCCAGTATAAACATTAAGACCGACGAATCTCCTTTGTGCTATTCCTTCCAGATGGCAGAACTCTCGGAATCACTCAAGGTGTATTTCCGTCGTGCAGTTGACAAGAAAGGCACCATCCGTATTTCGTTCGCCTCACCCACACCAAAGGGATATATGTATATCGGTCGTAACCATATATTCGTTGAAGACCTTTCTCGTGGCGTCGTCAACGACACTATCAATGGGGGGCCGTTGGCAGCTTGCCGTGCTATGGTGATGACTACAGAACAGGTGGATAAACTCACCACAGTGATGCTGGTGCGGGTGCGCTCCGTAATCAGCGAGCAGAAACAACCCGACCATCAGATGGTGGGCGAAGAGATTATTTTCTTCGGTTACCGTGGACGCATCGAAAATCATGAATTAATCTCAGATGATGAGTGCCGGCATCTGTTCCTTGATGCTAAGGCCGCTGGCGATGTGGATATCACAACTCAGCGGATGCGTTATCAGCGTAGCCTGGAATGGGTGAATGATGAAAATGCTCTTCGTGAGCATACTGACGACATAGCATTGGAGAGGGCTAATAAACTTGTTCAGGCATTTACCCAATATCGCACCTATGTGGTAGCCACAGAGTTTCAGGTGGTTCGCCCTGTACTCCCGGTGGATGTCATGGCATGTTATGTGTTCCTCCCTAAAATAAACTAAAAATATGGATTATACATCAATTCACATATATGGTCATCTGCTTTCCGATGACATACTGCATGAGATAGAGACCGATGCTAGCATGGTGGGCAACCGTGAGCAGGACTTCAACCTCGATGTTAATCTCACAGCAAAGATTGATAATGCTTGGAGCAGTCTGCGCAACGATTGGAGTCTTTTCTGTGGGCGCAACCTCATTCGCGACCCTTACGGCACAAAGTCTGTTCGCCGCTTGATGGAGAGGTTTTTCTCCAGTCTTGACTATCAGCTGAATTATCAACCACACAATGTAGAGGTTGGTGAACGGTCATTTGACATCACTTATCTTGCCCCAGAATTGGACAATATGCCCGTTATCATTGTTGGTGACAAAACGGGCGATGTGCAACTCGACACGCTTGATAAGTGTACTCTCGATATTCGGGCTAAAGGAGGGCGAAGGCAGAAATCACCGCATGCTACTATGCTTGACTATCTGAACAACACCGAGCACGTCTATGGCATCGTAACCAATGGTCAGGTGTTGCGCATCATCCGCAATACCGGACAACTTGTGAAACTCACCTATGCCGAGTTTGACCTGCGTCGCATGGTGGAAGAAGACCACTATGCTGAATTTGTGCTGATGTTCCGGCTCCTGCACAGTTCACGTTTCATCCATACTGGTGATGACCCATGTGTGCTGGAGCAGTGGTTTAATCGCTCCGTTGAGAGTGGCAATCGTATTCGTGCCGGACTCTCTGATGCCGTACAGAAAGCCATGGAGATTCTTGGACTTGCCATAGTATGCGGAGAGGGAGATGGCAACAAAGTATTCCGTGAGGCTTTTCTGGATGGGAAGGTTAATGCTGCCGAACTGAACAAGGAACTCATCCACTTCATCTACCGACTGCTGTTTCTCTTCATCATAGAAGACCGCAACCTAGTTTATCGGTTTGGCGACCCGTATAAAGATCCGGATTATGAGCAGAAAGCTCATTGCCTGGAGATATATAGGAAATATTATGCAGTGTCGCGGCTGCGTCACTTGTCCGAATTGCCACATCTGCGTAATGCGCGTTACCACGACCTGTGGGAAGGACTCATGGATTCGTTCCATCTCTTTGAGGATGAATCTTTCGGGGCACCATTATTCATCAAGCCATTGGGCGGAACACTCTTTAATCCGAATACTCTCCATTGGATAAAGCAGTGTACCATCGGCAACGACCGTCTGCTGGCTGCCTTTAATTGCCTAAATGAGTTCTTGGACGACAAGCAAAACCGTGTGAAGATAAACTACTCAGCGTTGGATGTAGAGGAGTTTGGCTCAGTATATGAAGGTATTCTTGAAATGCGTGCAGTCATTATCCCTGGCCAGGCCGACTATGATTGGCAGTTCACCTTTGGTGCTGGTCTTGACCGCAAATCCTCAAGTAGCTATTACACACGTCCCGACCTTGTGCAGAGTCTTATCCGTACTACTTTGGAACCTGTCATCAAGGAACGTATAGCCCAATGCACTACACCTGAAGAGCAGGTGCAGTCGTTGCTCTCCATGAAGGTGTGCGATGCTGCAAGTGGCTCCGGCCATATCGTATTGGCGATGGCACGCACCATAGCTTGGTACGTGTGTTCCATCCGTACGGGTGAGGACAATCCTGCCTCGCTTGACTATCGCGATGCTCTGCGAGAGGTAATCCAGAAGTGTGTCTATGCCGTTGACTACAATCCAGACGCTGTGGAACTATGCAAGGTCGTACTATGGATTGAGGGCTATTGTGCTGGCAAGCCGCTGTCATTTCTCGACCATCACATCCGTTGTGGCAACTCCGTGGTGGGCGTGACCGACCTGCAGATGCTTATTGACGGCGTACCCGCCGAGGCCTTCACCGCCGACAGTAACGATACTAAGCGTGAACTGAAAAAACTCAATGCCGAAGCCATCAAGCAGGCCAATGCCCATGGCCATGATGGAATCTTCGCAGGAGAGGAAGATCCCTTCGGTATTAGCGAAATGAGTACCGAGCAGATAGGGCTTGCCGAGAAGGTCGCGTTTATCTCTCATCTGCCTGAAGACACCATGGAGCAGGAGGAGATAAAAAAGCAACGTTGGGAGAACCTGATGAGGTCGGCTCGTGTGGATTGTCTCCGCGAAGCCTGCAACATCTATACCTATGCATTCTACCACACGGCAAAGCATGAAGAGCTCTACAAGAAGAATGATGAAACCGAAGGCTCTCCCGAGCATCTGCTTGCCGAGCCTCAGGTGCCATACTCTAAGACCGTCTATCGTGCCCTTCAGCAGATTGACGTGATGGAGCGCATGGAGAAAGGGCTGTCTGTGCCTCGATATTATCTGCCTTTAACAAGCAATTTTAAGAGCGAAGTGTATCGTGAGGCGGAGAAGCATCGCTATTTTCATTGGTGCATAGAGTTTCCCGATGTGTTTGTCAACAACGGCAAGTTCGACGTGATGTGCGGTAATCCACCTTGGGATAAGATAAAGGTGGAAGATAAAAAGTGGTTTGAGCGGCAAGGACGATCCGACATTGTCAATGCGTGCACGGCCGCCCAACGCAAAAAAGCGATTGCTGAACTTCCTGCTTCAGACCCTGCGCTTTTTCAAAACTACCAAGAGGCTTTGGCAGATGCTGAAGCCATGAGCCGTTTTGTTCGATTCGGAGGCCGTTTCCCGCTTACAGCCATGGGCGACATCGACCTTTATCCACTCTTTGCTGAGCATTGTTTCAACTGCTCGCGCGAAGCATGGGGACTGGTCGTTCCTTTGGGCATAGCTGTAAACGATTCAAATAAAAAATTCTTTGGTGTATTGGTAGAAGAAAATTGTCTATATAGTTTCTTCTGTTTTGAAAATAAAGAAAGATTATTTGATATTGATAGTACAATCAAATTTTGTCTATTAACTGCAAAACAAAAACAGGATATGCCTCGTGAGGTTACGGGCGGATTCTATTTAACAAGGCTGGATCACCTGCTTGACCCTAACCGCATATATAAGTTGAATACGGAAGACTTTATCCGTTTGAACCCTAATACAAAAACCTGTTCCATCTTCCGTACAGCCAGGGATGCACGCCTTACGGCGAAGATATACCGCAATGCACAGGTGTTGATTGATGAGGACAAGTGTAGTAACCTTTGGGAGGTGAAGTTTGGTAGAATGATAGACATGTCTAACGACTCTCATCTATTCCGTACCTATCAGCAGCTAACAGAAGAAGGCGCTGTACTCGATGGTAATAAATTCTTGCTTGACAGAAAGGTATATGTACCACTGTACGAGGGGAAGATGATAGGACTCTACAACCATCACTATGGTATAAATCCCATTTTTGGGAGTCATCCTAATAATGCAAGTTTACCTCTGCCACCAATCAATGTATTAATGGATACGCATTCGTCAATAGTACCTTACTATTGGATTCGTCAAGAGGAAGTTGCTAAACGCTTGATAAAAACAAATCGCCAGGGAGAATTGATTTGGGAATGGAAACATAAATGGCTAATTGCAATTAAGGATATAGGAAGGACTGGTGTAGCACGTACTTTTATCACATCGCTTATTCCCGACGCCTGCGGCGTCGGGCATACAGCCACGCTCCTTTATGAGGAGCGTGGCTGTATGCCCGCGGCATTACTGCTGGCGATGATGTCGTCCATTGTTTTTGATTTTGTAGCAAAGCAAAAAAATGGTGGAAACCACATGAGTATTTTTGTTATCAAGCAGTTGCCATTCCTTTCGCCCGAACAGATTTCGACTGCAATGGCAAGAATGATTATCGAACGTGTAACAGAGCTATGCTATTTCAATCACGACCTCGACGGATGGATGGAGGAAGTTTGGTCAGATGGGGGTATGACAGAAGAGCTGCAAACGGCAATCCTTGCACGGCTTGATGCTTGCAACGGTGGTACGCACACCGAGCCAGAGCCCTTTATATATAATGAAGGACGAAGGTCTGTGGCACAAGCAGAGCTTGATGCCATCTTTGCCCACCTCTATGGTCTCTCCACCGAGGACCTGCGTTATATTCTCGACCCCGAAGATGTCTGTGGCCCCGGCTGCATCAATGAGACCTTCCGTGTGCTGAAAGATCGCGAGGTTCGTGAACTCGGTGAATATCGTACCAAACGACTTGTGATGGACGCATGGAAGAAATTTAAGTTTAACGAATAATTGGGAAGCGTATGTTTTTAATAACACCAGAAATGAAGGATATAGTATTGGCTGATTTGTTATCAGCTGACAAGCCTCGTTTCAAATTTGATTACGATAACAGTCAAGAAGAATATGGCTTTGCCCCATCGTATACAAAAATGCTCTTAGATCAATTTCAAAATTTAGGACTATTGAAAATTACATATAGTTATAGTGATGGTGCAGTAATTGAAATTTCAACTAAGGCTATGGATTTGTATCGCCATGGTGGTTTCAAAGCCGAAGAAGAATTGCTCAAATCGAATATTGAGAAATTGAGCTTGGAACTTCAGAATCTGTCCAAGCAGCTCGAACCCAAGTATGCAGAAAAGGCATCACAACTTGCGCAGATTGCTGGTACGTTGATGCAAGGCTTGACTTTATTTATGAAATAATAATGAGCCAGATTACAAGTATTTCTATCAAGAACTATCGGGGAATAAAAGAACTTAGTCAGGATTTTGGAGCAGAGCGATTCGTTGTCTTGATAGGGCGTGGCGATTCAGGAAAGAGTACCATACTCTCTGCCATTTATTCCGCGTTGTCACCCTCGTGGAATATGACATTCAGCGACTTGGATTTCTATAGGCAGGACACTTCACACCCCATAGAAATAGAAGTGACTTTGCGAGAGCTATCTATCGAACTACTCAAAGAACAGAAATTTGCCCTCTATATCCAAAACAGCTTACATAACAGGGTCAATAATGAAGACTTAACACTTGTGGTCAGGCTAATGGTAGATGAGACTTTAGAACCTCATTGGGTAGTCAAGGCACGTCCAGGATCAGACTTCGATGATAAGCCCATATCGGGTGCAGACAGATCTATGCTGGCTGTTAACTGCATTTCTGATTTTACAGATAATCAGTTTGCCTATAACCGGCAGTCGCCGCTTTACGCACTTACCAAAGCACAGCTTGATAGTGGAAAAACTATCGAACGATTGAAGTCGGAGCTGATACGTAGCATGTCGCAGAGTACAGACAACGACGTGTTAGATCCCCTAAATACACCATTGGGAGATTTGACCATTTCCGCAAGGCAGCTAGGATTGACGGTAGATACACTATGTGCAAAAATTGATATTAAGGAAAACCCATACACAGGTAATAGCATTTCTTTGCACGAAAATTCACTGCCCTATCGTTTGCATGGTAAGGGGAGCAAGCGGCTTATGTCGATAGCTATCCAGTCGGAAATGACTAAACAGGGCGGCATAATACTGGTAGATGAATTGGAACAAGGCTTAGAACCAGATCGCATCATCACATTGGTGAGGAAGTTGAAAGAGACACAAGCTGGTCAAGTATTCATTACAACCCATTCCCTGCATGTCATATTAGAGGCGGAAGCAAATAACCTCTTCGTATTAAACAAGGGGCATAACACACTTGCCAAGGTTGATAGTAATCTTGATTCGTGTCGTCGTACAAATCCGCAGGCGTTTTTTGCCAAGAAGATAATATGTTGTGAAGGTAAAACCGAGCAGGGATTTGTTCGAGCAATCGACAAATGGATATGGGACACATATCATACAACATTGTCGGCGGAAGGTGTTGTCTTGGTCGATGCTAAGGGTGGAGACAACATGTTTACCTATGCCCTAAAATTAAAGACATTGGGATATGACACATGTATCTTTGCCGATGATGATAAACCAAAAGAACTTGCATCAAAAAAACAAAAGGCTATAGAAGCCGGAATTAGGCTATTTCTTTGTGAAGAAGGCAACTGTATGGAAAGACAACTATTTACAGATCTTCCTTGGAAATACATGTTGAAAGTCATCGATTGTAACCAAGATAATTTTCCTCATCATAACATAAAAATTCCAGCCGAGTTAAAGGAGAAAATAGATTGTGCTGATGATACAACACAAGATGCATTAAGGAACGACATTACCAATTTGTCTATCATGAAGGATAAAGAATGGTTTAAGCACATTCCTGGAGGTGAATTTCTTGGCAGGATGTTTATGGAAGCTTATTCGGATGTTGATGACAATAAACACATGAAGCAAACTGTGTCAAACCTTCTCAACTGGTGTGGAATCAAACAATGATAGATTGGAAAGAATTTATAGATTGTTTTCGTGGTGTGTTGATAGCACCTGCGGGGCATGGTAAGACGACTGCCATAGCCGATTGCTTGTTACAGTGTCCAGAAGATTCTTGTCAATTGGTATTGACACATACTCATGCAGGTATAGCATCCTTGCGTACAAAGTTTCAGAAGAAGAATGTACCTGCAAGTCGCTATCATTTAGAGACCATCACAGGTTTTGCACAACGTTACGTGCTTAATTTTTTCGGGAAGTCGGTTTTACCCAGTGAAGAAAATAAAAATTATTTTGAAGTTGCTGTCGAAAAATGCAAAGAGTTAATACAAAGCAGCATTGTTCAGAATATTCTCAAACTTTCATACAATGGAGTATTTGTAGATGAATACCAAGACTGTACTATTGACCAACATTTGATGGTGTTAGAGCTTGCACATGACCTGCCTCTGCACCTATTGGGAGATCCTCTGCAAGGTATCTTCTCATTTGAGCGCAAACGATTAGTGGATTTTACCCACGACCTTAGTTTTTTCCAGCATTTTAACCTTTTAAACCACCCTTGGCGCTGGGAAGAAACGAATCCGGCATTAGGTTGTCTGATCTTTGAAATGAGAAAGAAACTGGAAACAGGAGAATGTATTGAATTGCAAAATAATCCAGCGATCGGCTTTTATGTAATGCCTTGTACAGAGCAAAATAAATATTCTGTGTTAGCAAATATAATCAAATACCATAACACCGATAATATGCTGATTATTTGTCCTTCTTATACGGCAAAAAATAGGCATGGCCAAGATGTACTAAAAGGAGATGTTAAAGATAGGATAGGTATTAAACAGCGAGCTGATTTTAATAATCAATTCTCAATCTTGGATGCGATAGATGGAAAAGAATACTATGCTTGTGCAAGACAGATAGATGAGTATATCTCTAAATGCAAACGGGGCAGGCGAATACATAAGGTGGCTCGTCTATATAATATTTTATCCTTGCTACATTTCAAAATGAGTATAGTACAAGATTGGATAAACCCTAAGGACAACAGATTTGTTGATAGACAAAAAGACAACACAGAAAATTCCCAAAAACTGAAAGCATTATTTTTGTCATTCGAATCAACTCCTTCACTTCAAAACCTTCAACAAATCATCAGTTTTGTAAGCAATCTTCCTAAGGTAAAAAACTACCATAGGGTATTCCTATATACGATAAACAAATGTTTTGATGTAAGCATAATAAATAATATTTCGATGTTCGAAGCCATGAAACTGCTCAAAACAAGAGTGAGGCATCAAGGAAGGAAAATTCATGGGAAATATATTGGTACTACTTTATTAACAAAAGGCTTGGAATTTGATTCGGTTGTTATTTGGGAAGCAGACAAGTTTGAAGATGCCAAGAATTTCTATGTAGCCATATCTCGAGCGTGCAAGAAACTTATTGTTATAACGGAGAAAACAACCTTAAACCTCACATAGTTTCATAGCAGAAAATCATAGAATGCATAATATCCCAAAGAAGTGCAAGGGATAGTATGCGTAGCACAAATACTTCGCATACTGTCCATTGATAAAACCTCGCTGTCCATTGTAACAAAGGATGACAGCTAATCCCAACCAAAGCCCAATCACACCGTACTGGTACATGAAAAGGGTGGCTAAAAGGCTTTTTGTCACGTTGTTCGTCCGAAAGATATAGAACGCACAGATCAGCAGGATGCCGGAATACTCGTAATCGACGTGTACCCATGTGGCCATTCCACAAACGGCTGCCATCAGGACACACAAAAGTAATGGCTTATTGTCTATCTTATTCATGCCCTCCATCACCACCAGTCCCAATAACAGGGTAAAGAATACATTATGTGTATTGTCATGATTCAGTAGCCACCACGGAATATCCGACACCAGGGCAAAGACGAAAAGATTCACCGCATATTTCCTCACAGAACGAGTATGCACATATCCTTCCACCAGCAGAAAGGCGAAGATGGGAAAAGCCATCCTATCTATCGTTCGCATGGCATCGTAGGCCAAGCCATTGTCCATCAGATAACAGGCTATGTGGTCTAATGTCATGGACACCAACGCAATTACCTTCAATGCGCTTCCTGACAGTCCTTTACCTTGAACGAGGATCATGTCACTTTGTTTTCTTTTCTTTGCCCAACAGTTCTGCAATCATTGCATCCACCTCGTCATTGACACGCTTGAAGTTACGACCGAGCATGATTTCTTTCTCACGGTTGGAGGCAAACTGATAGATTTTCGGCAAGTCGGCATACAGCCTTTCCTCCTTCTTTATCTGCGCCATATCGAAGTGCGTCTTACAAAAATACTTGGAGGTCTTGAACTCCTCCGACTTCTCGATGTCGAAGCCCTGCATCATGCTACCTTCGGTCGGAGTGAAGTCACGTGCTGACTGACCAGCCAGCCAACCCGTGACCAAATCCGCTATCTTCGCTGCCGGAACGAGGAAGTCCAGCCGCTCAGAAATAGACGTGGAAACCTTCTGGTCATTGATGGTGATAGATTTAGAAGTCTGCTTCGCCTTGCCAAACACATCGTTCTGTGCCCATTCCAGCGTTTCCTTGTTACGGGCAGCCCCCATGAAGATATTACCGCATGTGGTGATAATCTTCTGCATACCGTTCTTGCCATAATCCGCCTCCAGCTGTGGCAGCTCCTGAAATCCCAGTGTCACCGCCACCTTGTTGCTACGCGCCGTACCTATCAGGCGGTCAATCTTATGAAAATACAATGTCGGCAACTCATCCACGATGATGGAAACAGGGATATTCCCTCTGCTGTTCACACGGGTAACAAGACGATTGAGCACCAACGCATTCAACGCGCTTACAATCTGCTCCTTTTCCGGGTCGTTGGCAATCACGAGATACGAAGGATTGGCAGGGTCAGAAATCTTCAGATCGAAGTCATCCCCTGTAAAAATCCAATAGGCTTCCGGCGACACTAAACGAGCCGCATTGACACGCAGCGTACCCACCATACCTTCGAGCTGATCCATCGCCTTGTTGGTATAAGCCGACTGGAACGGAGCCATAAGCGAGAGGATTTTCTGATCCTGCATCAGGATGTCGAATACATCGCTGTACTGCTTACCAAGGAACGACAGCACATGCGGCATATCCGAGTATTCGCCGGTAATAGTGTCAGGCTCTACCACCTGCCCCTGCTCATCCTCATACCAGGATGAAGTGATATGCACCCGCTGTCCGTTACGGCTTGTATAGGTAAAGTCATTCAAATCCACGAACATGCCATCCTCATCCACTGACACATCATGGCTCAACTCATCCACAAAGTCCAGTATCGTGTTGCCGTCCTTATCTACAGCCCTGTAGTCATGCCAGTTCTTTGTAATCAACATCAGTTTCTTGCCCTTATACTTGATGTACCTTGTGAGCTTCTTACCGTCCTTGAAACCCGTAGGATGGAAATTCACGAAGAAGTAGATGATAGCAGAGAGGAAGTTGATGGCCGAGTTCTGGAAGAACGCTTCAGAGCCACCTTTCTTGTCGCCACCCTTGTTGAGCGATTCGAGCAAGGTCGCTGCCGTCTCCGCTGCCGCCGCCAAGTCAGGGATGTACTTCCGTTGGATAGGATTGATTCGGTTGGAGTATTCCACATCGGTAAAGTTGACGATGTGGAAACCACAGTTCTCCGGCAACCTGCCCAGCTTCTTGTTCTTGCAATACTGATAGAACAGCGTCTTTCCCAATGTCGGGAACTTATAGTCATACACCATCATGGAAAATCCCTTGGCCGCATGCTGACGTATAAATGGGTCAATGATGCCGAATGACTTGCCAGAACCAGGCGTGCCCAGTACGATGGTGCCACGAAAGGGATTGATGATGTTGATCCATCCCTTGTGCATCCGTCCTTTGAAATAGTAAATCATCGGGATATTGACCGAGTACGGATTCTCATTCAGTTCCTCTGACTGCTGAAACGACTCATTCTCAAAATTAAACCGATCCTCGCCTAACTTGTAGTTGTAGTAGCGTGAGATACCGTCCAGCCCCTGATGCAGGAGCATCGTGCCGATGATGGAAGTCATGGCGTAGAGAACACGGTTGGTCGGGAACCCAAAAGAGAGTCCGCCCCAGATGCCCTTATGGAACATCATGCAGAGCGCAATAAACGTGACACCGATGCCGATAGGATATAGCACCATTGTCTTGACATTGAACTTCAGCGCCTTCTGCGGCCGAGTGCCGATGCACGTCACCCCGATGCAAATCAGTTCAACGAGTTTGCAGGTCGGTACCGTGTTGAACACCTTGAAACGAGCAATCAGCTCCAGGATGAACCCTGTAACACGGTTGTCTGCCATGATGGGCAGATTCATGATTAGCTCCACAATCAAGAAAAGATAAATGCAACTCCTGAACGTGTTGTACATCTGCTGCTGTTCCCTTGTCTCTTCTACAGCCATGACTTTACGGTTTGATGATTACAATACAGGCAAGTAAGATACCATCTGCTCGCTGACCCCATCAGCGTGCAGCATATCCTTATAGTTGATGTCGAGCGTAATGACACGCCCCGAAATCTGTTCCTCCGAAATCTCCAGCTTCAGCACCTTCTCTTCAGGGAAGGTGAGCTTGTCGAGTACCAGCACGTTTCGGTATGCCTTCTTGAAACTCTTGGCACTGCTCAGACTATACACCGGTGTCAGTTCAATCGTCTGCGAGTTGGTGGCCTTCAGCTCCTTCTTATCCGCGAGTTTGATGCGCACCTCACTGATGTCATACTTGATTTTGGTGGCATTGTAGAGCGAGTAGTCGATGAAGAAATAATCCCCGATACTGTAGATGTTGTTCACCCCTGCCTTGATACCGTTCTCCTGAGAATGGATATGCTTGCGTGGCTTACTGGCAAAGATGGCCCAGGCGTATGCCGCCATCTCCTTGCGCGGCATCGTCACGTCGGGATTCTCATACCTGCCCATGTTCCCGGCTTTGATGCGGTAGATGAAGTTGGCTTTGGCTGATCCGGCGGTATAGACCACGTTGAGCTGTACGATGTGCCGCTCACCAATCACAGTAATCGTGCCCACCAGCTCATTGTCGTACATTCTCCCGGAGGGTTTGATGCGCACGATATTGTCCGTACACTGGTTGCCCACAATCTTATTGGTCGAGATGTCCACGAGTTTGATATTCTCAGGCATCAGCAGATGCGTCGTCACCTTCTCGTTGACAAACACCACATCCTTGCGCCTATTCTCGTCAAAGATGTAGCTATCCGTGGGCCTTGCGTTGCGGATATATCTCACCGAAACCGAGTCTACCTCAATGTTCTTATACGTTTTCTGTGCCTGAAGGCTGCCACACAATCCCATGAGGGCAACCAAGATAACTAAAAACTGCTTCATATTTTCTACTATTTGATGAATTGTTGAATGCTACTCAGCATTGGTGTTGACCAGATAGACGATGGTATTGTACTTGATCCGTGCCTTGTTCTTCCGGATATTCGCAGACATGGCAGTGGTTGCCGACTGGTACATGTTCTGAAGGGCTTGCAGGACCACCGCTTCGGAACTCAGTCCACCGCCATACCCACCGTCAAAGTTGATATTACTCTGCAGGGCATTCGCCTTGGCATCCTTCATTAGATCACGGAAGGCAGACTCCGGAACATAAAAGCCCTCCATGCCGTCATTGTCATAGACAGAGAGACCCACTTTGATGAACTTATCCCTAACCAGGATGCTGGTGATAGTGGCCATGACACGCTGCTGACCAAACCCCGTCACCGTACCATAGAGGTAAGTGCCCTTTCTTAGTCTTGTACCTTTGAGCGTCACATCATCGAGGAGCTTGAAGCGGAGGCGCGTACCCTCGTGTGCCTTGGTCGTCTTGTCTATCATGGCACGGATCAGCGGTACATCCGTCGTAGGCTCGGCACTGACGGTATTGAACTTATCCGCATTGCCCTCCATCACTTTCTTGACGATGGCTGGTTTCTCTTCGGGCTTACGATTGGACGCATCAAAAGGCTGTGACACTTTTGACACTTTGACACTTTCATCCTCATCGATGCCCATGATCCGCTCCAGAGATTTCTGTCTGGCAAGACTTCTCTTCTGAATGGCCTCTACCTCCCTTGCATAGTCATCCATCTTTGCTTGTCGGGAGTCACGACCGTAGCTGCCCCCTGAACCATATCCAGATGCGCCTCTGTAGCTACCACCCTCATAGGCATTGATATGTTTCCGGGATTGTGCCAGTCGCTGCCGTAGGGCTTCCGTGTCCTTCTGTCGTTTGGCATTGATAGCATTCTGACGGTCTATCTCGTTCAGCTCATCTTCCCGATAGCCGTTACCGAGCGAGTCCTGCTGCCCTTGGTCCTCACCGATACCGTTCACTGCCGATGCCGCATCTTCCTCATTATAGCGTTTGTTCATTTCCGTCATCTTGTCCCCCATTTCTTCATTGGCTGCCGTGGGTAGGGAGGCGTTGATACTGTCCGTGGCGACACCTTTCTTCGTGTTGTCCGTACCACCGAACACCCCCAACAGTTCATAGCCTAAGAACAAGATAGGCAATAGAATAGCCAAAGGAAAGATATACTTGGGCTGTTTGAAGTCGATGCGCCACCAGCTCTTGCCCTGTGACATGGGCTTCACTACGGGAGGCTCTTTCGGACTTGTCTTTTCCCTTTCGTCGGTCTTATCCCCATTCGCTCCATGCGTTTCAGCATCAACCTCCGTCTGGGCTCCAACCGATGGTTCGTACTCCTTTCCCAGTCCTGCTTTGAGTAAGAGTTTCTTTATCAGTTCTTTCATATCATTGATGTTTTAAGTTTGCCACTATCATTTCAAGTTGCCTGTATTTAGATACGATGAGCATTGAATCCTGATGCGTCTTGACAGGGATATGCACCAAGGAGTCCAACTCCCATTTCAGCCGTTGTCCCCGGAGGGTCAGCTGTCCTATCTCCCGTACCTGTACGTTCTTGCCATTCTGTATGCTCTGCAGTCCGGCAAACATCGGCTGCACATTCTCTATCTCTCCCACAATATCCCTGTTGGGTTGTGGGGTATATAGGGAGACGACAATCCCAAGGCCGAGTGAACAGACCAACGCACTGATGGTCATGGTCACCGTACGCTTCGGGTGTTTTGTTGCCCATGCATTGGCCGCATCTATCCGCTCCTGTAACTTCCACTGATGGGAGAGCTTCCTCACGAAGACTTCCATTTTACCCTTAACCTCCTGTTCCCATCTGGCCTTGGCCTCTTTCGCACGTTTCATTTTCTTCTTCATACCCTTAGTAGTCTAAATCCTTGTTCTCCAGCGTTCTCCAGTTGGTAATCAGCAGACCGTGCGGATTGTTCCTTGTTCGCGGCACATTCTCGATACTGCCTACCGTGATAAGGGAGCGTTTCATATCCCTTGAACGGCGTTTGATGATTTGCGTACCGTAGTATTTGAACTTCCTTGACTGCTCATCAAGCCGGATGGAATCACAGATGATCATGCACACGGCTGAAGAAGAGATGATGTCTGAGTAGAATCCATATTCTTCCATCGCCTGTTTCTGTTTCAGGGCCGTACCGTCCGCCATATACATCGCCTTAGATAGTGTCCATTTGATATAATCATCATCGGGCGGCAGATTAAAGAAGTACTGATGGAAGAGTTGGATGTGCGCTTTCGCCTCCATCACGAAGTTCGTCTCCTGTTTGCTCCTTTCAGCGAGGAAAGGAATGTCACCATCAAGGACATAGATCTGATTGCGTTCTTCTGTTACCAACTTAGCACAGTAGAAGATGCAGCAAGCACAGATCACCGTACTACCTATGACGGTCAGCAGCACGGTAGTCAGCGCAAGCCTTGTTTTCTGTTCTAAACTCTGTATTAACATATCCTGTCGTTTTAGTTTATTTTCCCCTGTTGTATGAATCCCTCATGGAACTGCCCATCTTTGATGCCGCCTTGCCTGCAGAGCTTTCGGTAAACATGTGCTTTGCCTCTTTTGCCATACCAGCCGCAGCGCCGCCCATCACTCCAGCCACAGTTGCCGCACCGCCATCGGAATAGCCACTTGCGCCACTCACAGCACCTGCCACACCTGCTGCTCCGAGGTGCGCCGCACCCGATACCGCAGAGCCTGCCACTGGAGTAGCCGTCGAAACGATACCCACTCCTGAAGAAGCGGCACTTCCCATAGCGCCGCCAACGGCACCTGCCACTACACCACCGGCGGCACTTCCAGCACTCGAACTCACACCACCCGGAATCAGCCATGATGCCACTTCGGGGACGAAGCGGATAATATAGGCGCCTACCAACATTCCCATGGCATACATGCAGTTGGATCCGATGCCCTGTATGCCCAGCGCGCCTATCTGCCCCCAAGAGTCCACCTGTCCTTGCAGGAGTCTGCCGTAAGCAGTAAGGTCCTCGCCCAGGTTATACATCAAGATAAAGTCGATGTAGTACAGGCACATATAGGTAACAAATCCCCATAGCGACAAGGACAGGTATTTGCTAATCCATTGCGACCACGCACTATGCCATGGCGGAACGATGGACAGGGCAAACATGATGGGTGCAAATGTGGCAAGAATCGTCATGAAGATACGCTGGGCTACCAAAATGCCGTAATAGGACATCTGGAAAATCAGCTCTCCGATAAAGCGTATCACGTCGTTAATCCATTCCGACACCTTCGTCTCGGCGGCTACGGTTGCACGCTGCGCATAGTTGTTGATGGTCGAACCCAAGTTTTCCATGTTGTAGATAAGTTTGTCCCACCAATGGGCATCTTCACCTATCTCCTGCACTTGTTTTGCTGTCTCAATACTGTCCTGCACCTGCCGGAGCCGTTTCAGGTAATCTGATTGCTTCTGCGCCACCTTCAGTTCGAGGGCAGCCACCTCCTTGTTCTTACTACTTGCCATCTGCTTGGTGGTTGCCTCCAATGCTTTGCCCGGTCGGGCCATCTCCTGACATATCCATGAGCTGTAAGTGATGCAAATGGAAAGCCCCACGATGCGGAGGAGTTTCATCACATCCATTGCCCTACGACCAAGCATCATCATCCAGCATTCGTAGGAACCCACGCAAAGGGCGAGGCACAAGCCGGTGACACGGGCATAGCCCACGGTGTTGCCCAGTACCGCTGATTTGGGAAAGGTCTCCATCGCCACCAGCAGCTTGTCAAGGCTCTCGTCAATGGAAGGCAATCCCATCGTGAGCAGCTGGCTCGTGATATTCATCAAAATGTCTGTAACCATATTCTTAAACCATGATTTATCGTTTGTAATAGTTTTGTGCCATACCGACAAGATGCACCACCCGGCTGACCATCTCCTCCATCCGTTTCTTGTATTGCTGGTAGGCTTTCTGTCGTTTGGCGTTTTCAAGTTCATATCCCACACCCGTCCGATGGATATAGGCAATGTCCTCGCAAATCAGTTCATTCTGCCGGGTTAGTTCATCGACTTGGAATTTCAGCTTGCCTTTGCTTCTCTGCATACAGAAGAGCAGTCCGTCGGCAATGGATTTCTGCATACGGTCGAAGTCGGCTTTGAAGGATGGGTAAACCAGATCGACGTTCCTGTCAGCGGCACGCGCTACCTCTTCCTTGTATAGTTCTTCCATCTTGACACGTTCCTGTTCTGCTTCCTTCATTTTTTGCCTTTGCGTCTCCTCTGCGGTGATGCGGGTGGGCATGATCCGCTTCACATTCGACTTGCTCTCCTTGAACCGCACCCTCCAGCCGGATTTGAGGAATCCCCATTTCCAATAGGTCTCACCACCGCTGTACTTCTTGTACAACAGGTAATAATACCAATCGGGAGCAAAATCCCACGGTCCGTTCTCCATTGACTTCCATTGCTTTTCCTTCTGGTCATAGTAAGTAGGATGTTGGGCCAAGGCAGGGAAAGAGAAGTACAACAACCCCACGATGGCGAATAGATACTTTCTCATACGCTGTTCCATTTATTGATGACGCCCTCTGCTATCTTATCCGTCACCTCACTGTTGAGAATGTCCCAGATGTAATCGTATCTGAAGCCGCCGACGGTAATGATGCTGCACCATACGTTGGCACCGTCGATGATACCACGCATATTCTCAATGGAAGTTCTTAGTTCCATGACCAGGTGCAGTTTCTCATCCATTGAGGCCTTCATCACATTGATGCCGCTGGCGGCAAGCGAGGCATAAAGGGCTTTGATGTTCTTGATTTCTCTTGCACACGCCATGTTCGCCTCAGTATAGTACCATGCCACCATCGGTTTCTTGAAAGTATATTGAAAGGTAGAACGTGTAAACTGGCTATATTCCTGTATCAAACGGTATATGCTGTTGGCCGTCGAACCCAACGCTCCGGCTAAGATGACGTAGGAATAGCCATTGTTCAGTTTGCTGTCCAGAGTTGTCCTGACATTGTTGAACTTATTGGCACCTTTTGTAATGACGCTCTGCTCACCAAAGCTCGTTGTTACCTTTGCCAGAGCCTTGTCCTCTTCGCTCTTGATGAGTTTGTGCAGACTGGTGAGGGCTTCAATGGTGGCCGGATCCCTCGGCGTGGGGATTACGCTGGCAAAGGTGGGAGCTGCTACCATGAGGCACCATAACAACAGCCAACACCTCTTTATATTCCATGTTCTTTTCATAGGCTCAACCCCATTATACACTCAGACCGTTCCAGTTGTCAATCAGCCCATCTACAGAGTTCCGGGCTGTGATATAGGCAGCCCATGACTCTACGTCAATGGCCATGAGCACATCCCTCCAGCTGTTACCAAACTGGCACATCATTACCATGACCTCCAGCTTATAGTGGATTTCGAGCAGGCGACTATAGATTTTGTTGGCCATCGTTAGTCGTTCGTAGCGATTGAGCAGATTATATCCGTCGTTCTTATCATCCTCTTTGGCCGAACCCAGGGGATTGCGTATCTTGCCGTTGTTTACTATATCCACAAAGTCATGCACCAGACCCTCTGTCTCAGACACAAGGTTGGTCATCTCATTGAGGCATACTACATAGTTCTTGCCCGGCGACTTGCCAAGCTGTCTCAGTACGATAGGTACATCCTTGAATATGCTCGCGGTAAGTGAAACTATCTCGCTATAGTACCTGCTTTCCTCCCCAAAGCCCGTGATGTTCTGCATGGAGAGTTGGTAAAGTTCCTTGATGCTTGCCATTGTAGCAGTATATTGCATCAGCTTCTCCTGCTTGGACTTGATGGAATCCAAACGTCCGTTATGTTTATCCTCTATCAATTTCTGCGAGGCAGCATTTGCCGTTACAGTTGCCGTCGTTCTCTTGTCAATCACCACACGCCAGCCAGCCCGAATGTTCAGCGAGGCAAGGAGCATTGCCAGGACGAGGATTACTCTTGACCTTTCCATAAGCTCATAATATTTTGATGTTCGTTGACCTGCCGCGCGAAATCGAGATGTTTTCCTATCCCTGCCTTTCTGCGGTCCTTCTCTATCTCTGTGATAGCACGTTGGATGTTGCCACCATAATGCTTCGTGTATATTTTGAGAGCTTCCTTTTCCGCCCGTTCCGTGGTGTAGACCCAGTAACATTCAGGCGATTCCTCCACGCCATATACATCAGACACCTGACCACGGCATATCCATACCTCTTTGAAGTAGTTACGCCCCTCGTGGTTGTTGAGCGCATTGATGGTGAAGATCTGCTGTCGCTGCACCTCCGTCAGTCCGAGGATGGCGGAGATATCATCGTAGCGGTCTTTGAACTTGCTCTGGTCAAGCAGGATTTTCACGTCGCTGTTGTTAATGATAGCCTCCTTGACAATCGGAGAATCAATCACATCGTTCAACTCCTGCGTCACTACATCGGCGATGCCGTGGAACTTACGTACTGTCTTATACAGATATTTGATATACTCTGCCATCGTAGGCGAGGCAATCGCTTTCCATGCCTCTTCGCTGATGAGTGCCTTGCGCCCTTTCTTGATGCGCATCTTCTGGAGGAACACATCCATGATGATGAGTACTACGATAGGGAACAGCACCGGGTCGTCCTTGATTTTGTCGATCTCAAAGACGATGAACCGCTCATCGAAGAGCGACTGCTCCAAATCATTGTTCAGCGTACTCTCCAGCTCGCCACCACGGTAGAACTGTTCGAGGATGGCAGCAAAGTTATCGATGTCGAAGACGATTTTCTTCTCCGCCATCAACTGTGGAATACGTTCCAAGGCATATTCATAAAAGGTGTTGAAGGATAACTTCTTGACGCTCATCTTCCGTTTGCGCTCTTCCATTTTCTCTATCTTCCGCTCGATGCGCATGAGATAGCTGTCCTCTATCACCTCTGCCATGAGACGCATGAGCTGACGGTTAGCAGCCACTTTCTCGCCCTCCGTTGCTGCCTTGTCATTGACCAGGGCATGTAACTTCTCTACCTGACGTTTTGCCTTGACTTGATGGGCAATCTCTGCCTCGAAGAATATGTTTTCCTCCTGGGCATATTGTGGAGTGGCTATCGGTTGTTCCCCGTTACTATCACTCCGTTCTGCCTTCTCTGTCTTGGTGTCGTGATAATAGCGATGCTCTACCTTCTCACCATACTTCTCATACTCGCCGTTTTTCTTATCCTCCAGCAAAAGACGATGGCGTAGCCTGTCCTTTTCCTCGGAAGAGAAACCACGGAAAGGGTGGAAGAAGGCATCGTAATACTCCACGATGACCTGGTTGATGATGGCATCCTCTATTTTGGAAGGCAACTCACTGCTCTTGAAGATGAGGAAGATGAGCGATTTGAGAAAGTTCTTCTTCTCTCCGAAGTTCTGTCGATACTCCGTCTTGGTAATCTTAAAGGGATTCATGGAAATGGGATGCTCCTTGGAATAGGTAATATAGGTGCCACCGAAGTAGCTGCAGATGCCCTCGTAACTGTCGCCTGTATCGACCATCACCACATCGGTATTTTGCTCCAACAGCTGGCGTACCACACTGTTCATGTGGAAGCTCTTGCCGCTGCCACTGGGTCCGATGCAGAAGAAATTGGCATTGTCGGTGTATTTGTGAGCACCTTCCTTACCGGTAATGTCTATCGCCACGGGCAGTCCTTGCCTGTCCGTATAGTAGTTTTTTAGCGGCGTCTCCTCCGAATGTTTCAGATGCTCCTTGAAGCAAAGACAAAGAGCAGCGTCCGACAATGTGAGGAAGAGATCGTAGTCTGGATTGAAAGCGTAGCCGTTACCCGGAAAGCTGCATGTGAAGAGTTCCAACTGGTTATAGGCCGATCGGGAGGGCATGATGGTGCAGTCGTAGAGTTTCGTTTCGATGAAGGAGGTAACCGGGGTAATATTATCGTGCGGACAACTGACGATGATGTTGAAATTGGTATATACCATCAGTTTGCTATCCACGGCCAGCGTGTCCAGCAACCGTTCTATGTCTTCCTTGGCGATGCGGTTGGACGGGTCGGGCATGGAGCCGTGACGCTTCGCCTTGCCTTGTAGTTTCCGCATGAGCTTGCGCTGGGCAGGTATTTGGATGACCTGATTGTAGATGACACAATCGGTGTGGGATATCTCTGTCAGGAAGGAGAAAAGATCGGTGGCAATGTAAGTGCCGTTGATATTGACCGAGAGGAACGGCCTCACGAAATTGGGCATATTGATTTCGTCTATATCGACAAGGGGAAATGACTTCACCGTCCGGTCGCCAATCTTCAGGTTCTCGTCCGAGCACTTGAAGTTGGTCATGGAGAATGAGCCCTGTTTAAACTGGAAAGCCATGAAGCGGTGAAGGTATTCGTCAATCTTTTGCTTATTCAGCTTGCGGTGGGTGATACCTTTCTCTTGCAGGATGTCTGCCACCTTTGCAACCTTGACGTGGAAGTCCTCCCATCGCTTGGCATCATATTTTACGAAGGCATTGTGCGTACATTCCTGGGTAATGATAAGAAACGTGCGTATGTCAGTGTATTCCCTCCCCTCAAAGTAGTTGAAGTAGCTTTCGGTCAAAAACTCCTGATTGCCTTCTGTCTCATGGTGATACTTCTGCTTGCAGAAGATGTCTTGCTTCTGGAGAGCATAGCCCTCGCCGAGCGTCTTGACGATATTGGCCAGCACATCCTGAAATAGCCGGTATTGGTCAGCATCTGTACAATACTGCTGCACAGGATTTTCTATCTCAAAGAAAACAGACGGATTGCCCTTCTGAGACCACAGCACCGTGTTGAGCAGTTCTCCGTCCTTATCCCTGATGTCCTGTAACTGAGCAAAGAGTTTATCGAATGGTTTTCTTTTCTGTGCCATAGCTAATTGTGTTTGAAGATTCCATGATAGATGTAAACGCCCTTGTCGTGTCGTTTGGAGTGAAGTCCATTGCGTTGCCTGACATAGATGGTGACCAGTCCGACGAGGGCAAGGACAATCATGGCAATGAAGCCTGCCAACTTACCCAAGATGATGGAGAAAAGGATGAAACCGAGAAAGGATACACCGATGGCGATGGCAGCGAAGGTGAGAAACCTGCCTCTGATGCCCATGAACTCCAGCGGCTTCTGAATACCCTTATATATGGGGTAAAAATCTTCCATAGAAGTTAAAATTGGGCAGGAGCCAGACGCTTTGTTGCAGATCCGGCCCCTGCCGGTTGATCACTTGAAGAAAAGCGGAAGAGCCTCCGACATGGCGATGAAGGCCACACAGCCACCGATAGTGAGCATGATGGTCTTTTTCACATCCTGGTCGCCGTTCTGCATCTTGAAATACACATTGAACGCACCAACGAGCACGATAACGGCAGCGATGGCCTTCATCAGGTTGGAAACAGGGGTCTGATACGAAGAAATCTCCGTGGTGGCTTTGGAAAAGCCGCCCGCACCCTTGCTATTGGCCAACGCTGTTCCTGTACTCAGGGCGAACATCCCCACGCCTACTGCTAATTTCAAAGACTGACGCTCCGCAAAGCTCCAAGCACGTCTGACACATTTTACTGCTTGTTCTCTTAATTGCGACATAATCGACTGGATTAGATTTGAAATTCAATTCCATGTTAAAGCCGTAAGTAAAACAAGTTAAAGTGCTACGTCTGAAATATTAAAGATAAAGGTCAATATGCTGTTATGAAGAAATGCCCCCTCTTTCGGGCTCATACTCTTTCCATTCGGCAAGCAAGCCACCCAGTTCACTGTTCTCGCCTTCCTTTGGCAGGTCCTCCACCTTGACCAGCAGGTTGTTTACTTCAATGCCGCCGGTCATCAGGAGCTCTGCCGTTTGTTTTCGCTTCATGGCAGCCGCCTTCTGTTTCTTGGCAACGGGGCGGGTGATGAGGATGGGCGTAAACTCTCTTACCTCACCGGAGATGTCAATGGCTTCTTCCTGCATTTTGTCGTCTTCGCTGGCAGCCCGCTTACTGTTTGCCAGCAGGTCGTAGGCCACCGTACCGAAGTAATAGCAGAGGTAGCAAGCCAGGATAAAGCCTAAAAATAACTGAAAGTTCATGGACAACCGGTATTAAGTGAATAATGGACATTGAACTGATGCGGTAGGATAGGCACTCATTGGCTGAAACCGCAAGCCCAGCCTCTGCCCGTTGCTCTCACGTATCGGTCTGCGCTTCAGCTCCTCATTATAATATAAGGTGTTGTGGCCTGGGATGACAAGATAGCCACACGACTTCAGGACACTCTTCAACACCACCCGTTTCTTGTTGCCCACCACCTTGATACTGGTTTTCTGTGGCAGTCCGAACAAAACGCGGGCCTTCTCCCGTTTGATGATGCACTTCCTGCTGCGCGACCGTATCTGCCGGGTATCGTCAGCCGTTCTGCTAAGATGATGCTTCTTCACGATTCGTGATACCGTCCGGGTGGATATGCCCGTAAGCTGGGCTATCTCACTATGATTCTGTATGGTGATGTTAGGACTAAAGAATGTTAATTTAGGAAGTCTTTCTTTATAAACATCTGTAATTCAACTAATTTTGCAAGAAACGATGAACTTAATGTTGCTTAAAGATTTCTTTCAAATATTTCCTGACGAAGGAAGCTGTATAGACTATTTTCGTCAGATTCGAGAAGATGTAGGAATTACCTGTCCTAAATGTGGCTATACTGACCATAAATGGTTAGATGGCAGAAAAGCATTTCAATGTAAGAGTTGTGGTTATCGTACTCCCCTAACAAAGGGTACTGTAATGGAAAGAAGTCACATACCCTTATATGATTGGTTCTTTACAGCTCACATGATGACTTCATTCAAGCAGGTCCTCTCTGCAAAAGAGATTCAATATCAATTAGAACGAAAAGATTACCCTGCAGTATGGCTGATGATGATGAAGTACCGTGATATCATGGGTAAAAGAGAGTCACAATATACCTTATCAGCACAGGTAGAACTGGATGTGTCTTACTTTCAAACCTCTGTTATAACAGATCCTGAATCCGAAGATATTGAGAAAGAAACCAAAATGGTACAAACGCCTGTATTGGTAATCGCAGAAAGTAAGCCTGTTGATGAAATGTTGAGCGAGTATCTTACAAATATAACTGAAAACAAGTACGTTAACAAGGCGTCAAAACTTCTCAGGAGGTCTTCTACACAGAAAGTCAAGAAGGTTGTACGTTATGTCAGGATGTTCGCTATGCCCGATAGTAAATATGCCTCCATAAAACCATATGCAGAAAAGGCTGTGAGTCCCACTGCTAAAGTTGTGACTGACGGAGGAACAAATCTTATCAGGTTGAGAGAGCTGTTCTGTCATGAATCTTACAGGGAAACGGAAGGGGAGGTGCATGAGGTGGTGACTAAGGTTTTGCCGTGGGTACATATAGTAACAGGAGAATGTCGTAGTGCAATAGAGGCTATCCATAAGGAAGTGGATCAAAGATTTCTCCAACTCTATCTCAACGAGTATTGCTGGAAGTTCAATCGACGATTCTTCCGGGACAGTAAGCTGCCGAAGTATGATTTGTTTTATAAACTCATAAGGACTGTCGCAAATTACACATCTGATATAAAGTGGAGAAACTATAATACAAGATATTAATATTTGTTAGTCCTAACATCACCACACAGAACACTATGAGAGTGGCTGCTGTATAGCCGCTTGACAGAATCTGCCACCGTCATCGCCTTGGTGACAGGACATTTGCGCAAGCCCAGCTCATGCAGCTTCCGGCGCAGGCAGCTGAGAGAAATACCCAATCGTTCTGCTAAGGAGGCGTTGTTCGTCTCCCTGTAGTGGTCGATAAGAAAATCCACCATTGATGCGGTCCAAATAATACTTTGCCTATACATGATTTTGAAGATTGTTGACAATATAATCGTTACTGCGCAAAAAATCTTTGAGGTAGCCACTGTTGGTGCCAATGAAGGCACGGAGGGCAGCGTTAATGATGTCAGTTACAGACATATTGTTGATGTTGCAGAGCTTCAGCAAATCCACCACCTCGTTGTCTATCTCGTAGTTCTTGCGGTCGTTCTTCTTGACACGGTAGCCGTACTGCTGTGCATACTGCTGGAAAAGTTTCCAACTACCATCGGTCTTGTGGATGTCGAGGGGCGGTACCTTGGGTGCAGTTTGCGAAGGAGATGGAACAGATGGCCTTTTCACCTCATTAAACACCCCGTCAATATCGGGCAGGTTGAGCAGGTCGTTGGTAGGTGGCGTTTGCGAATGGGGAATGTTTGCTTTCATTTTGTCTGCTCTTTAGGTTTGAAGATCTGTTGATACATACAATACTCCGTTAATTTTTATGCTGCGTCAGCATCGAAACTAAATATCTCATTAATACTTTCTTTATTTAAAGGCGTGTTCGGGTTTTTCTCGAACACGTCAATAATTCGTTGCGCATAGTAGGCATTGACCATCTGCGCTTTAAGTCGACCGACGGACGTGCCAAGTTCCTTGCACATGATCTTGGCCAGATTGAGTGCCGTGAATGAAGAGTTGAAGGCAAAGTCAAGTTTTCTCTTGTCGCATACCTGACAATCTGTAAGGCCGAGGAACTGCTTTGCGTCGCGAAAGCAAAACTCCTCTTGGAAACGTGTGGTGTAATATTCCACCACATCGCGTCCACTCATGTTCTCATCCGTACAGAAATACAAGCGCCGACTGCCATTAGGCAACTCGTGGATGACAAGCGAAACGACCCTGTGCAAGGACTCGCACCATGCCTTGAGCGCATAAGCCTTGCCGGAGGTCTCCTCTATCTCAGGCATTTCGACTTCAGACATATCGATGTTCCCCACGTCAATCTTGTCACCTTTGACACGGGGACGGCCGGGTCTTCCCGTGGGTTCCCCGTCCCATGTGTAGAACAAGGCTGCGTCATGGCGCAGGCGGCTCACAACATGGAATCCCATCTTCATTACCTTGTCGATGAAGGGTCTTTTGGAGAAGGCTGAGTCGGCGACAAGCACCTTGCAGATACGCTGTAAGGTTACCTTGTCGTCCTGCAACACCTTGGCATACCAGTCGTATAGGCTCATCTCTTTTTTCTCCTCGCCTTTTTCCAATGTGGTCTGCACCGCCTTGAGCATCATGCACTCATGCAGGTCCACGTCTATCACACCGATGCCGAGGATCTCAAGACCGTGCTTTACCGCACCTGCACAGCCCGTCCAAAACGTACCAACGTATGGGGTATGCTTCCCGGCCTTCCTGATGAAGCTCGGGTCTATGACGATGGCATTGCGACCCTTGCCCTCCTTGAAGGCGAAAGCACTCAGCTACATGTTCATCTCAAGCCAGTCCACGCTGCGCTCTGCCGTCTGCCGACAGCACTGCTCGCCACGATTGCCATAGCGTCCCATCTGCGTGAAATTGCATCTCCTTGGGATGACCATCAAAAGAAAAAGCATTTCTATGACGTTTGTCTGGATACTTTTGCTTAACTTTGCCCCATCTTCGGCACTGAATGCTGCTTTGCAGAGCTTCATATATCGGCTAATCAAGTTGGTTATCAGCATAAACTTTATTGTCTTTTTACATTTGTAAAGTTACTGAAATTCAATGAGATAGCCGATTTTATTGTGTTGTATTTTGTTATTTGATCTACTCTTTTTCAGAGACTTATCATGTTTTCTTTCTGCCACAATTTCTGTTGCCTTAGGGACGAAAGCTTCGCAAACCGTGAAAATTTAACGGACTATTGTACATAAAGTCGAAGGTGGGCGATACGATGTCGTTTTGCGGGCCCATCAGTTCGATGGTGTTGTACCGTTGCATATCCGCCTTGACCTCTATGCGTGGTGCAACCAGTCCGAAGTGGCGGAGCCTCTCCTCGGTCTTATCCCATAGTTCCAGTTCTGCCTTCCGGCCATACCGCTTGTCCCATTTGTTCACGACGAAGATAAACCGGCTCTTCATGATGGGCAGCATACGTTGAAGTTTGATGATGAAGCCGATGAAAGTGGCTGTAGAACTGATGGAAGTCGCCTCAAACTGATAAGGGCATACGATGTAATGACTGAGGGCGAAGATGGGCACCAGACCCTGTTGCGACAAGTTGCCGGGCGTGTCCATTAGCACGGTGCCCTTGTACCCTTCGCACAGACTGGTAAGGAACTCCCTGACATTATTGGTATCTTTGATGTCGAAAGGCTGAACGGTATAAGGCAGTCGCATCCCTTGGTATTTCTCCACATCCTCCTTCCGCTTGGAATAAATAGTCTGCTGCCGGTCGAAATCCACAACGAGTACGCTTTCTCCCTTCGCTGCCAGATAATCGGCAAACATCGTGCAGAGCGTTGTCTTTCCGACACCGCCCTTCTGATTGGCAAAGGTGATCATGATGTTGTCGCTCATTGTCGAGGTTGTTATTAGTTGATTGATAATAACAAACTCCTTTTTGGAAGGCCGGTTATCAAATGGAGTTGGGCCCCAGTAGTGTTATTTCGTGAAATAGGCATCTTGCGGATTAAGCATATGATGAAGGTGCTAAATCTTGAAATCATTGGCAAAGATATTATTTCTGCTTCACACTTGCAAATGGGATTATTGCCGTGAATGGTCTCATTTATAGATGGTTAATATACCTTTGTGTATATGTAATAAGACATATAAATAGAGAATATGAAATATTGGGATGGCACTAAAAGTAGACAAAAAATAAAGATTAAGATAGATTAACGGTCGGTGATTCGAAAGGAGGTGACGAAAATAAGGAGTGGATAGTTTTTAGGGCAGCCAAAGGAGAATATACAAAGAATGTCGTATCTTTGTCGTTGGAAATTAAACAATATCATTATCATAATTTTCCTGTCTATGGAGAAACTATTTGTTGACGTATGTGCCAAGATGCTGTCAATTTCAGTGATGGTGCAGCAAACCTTTGAAAGCCAAATCTCAGAGTTAAAACAAAAGATAGAGGCACAGCAACGACAGTTGAATGGACTCTCTCAACGTGTGAGTAAGGTGGAGCAGTTTAAAGTCGATTTACGTAAAGCGATGGACTTTGGCAAGGCCATCACAGCAATGTAGGGTAGCAGTAACGTAACCAACGAGCTTATCTCACTGATTGAGAAAATAACTACAAGTAAAGAAATAAGAAAGAATAATCAATCATTACAATGGCATTAGAGAACATCCAAAAGATGGAAATCCAAGAACTGAACAAGGAGAAGGCACGGAGGCAAGATAACAAGCAACATTGCCAAAAAGATATTGCAAGGTATTGGCAAGTTTGATGATAGCACGGCTCATCGTGCTATCTGGGAATTGGTACGGAATGCACGTGACCTTTCTCGACATTCTCATATCCGCATTGAACTATATGAGGATAAGTTAATATTTGCGCATAACGGCCGACCTTTTAATTTTGATAGTCTGAGTTCACTCATAAAGCAGGTGTCGTCCGAGGAGAAAGAAGATCCTGATGCCGCTGGGCAGTTTGGTACGGGTTTTATGACCACTCATAAGTTCAGCCGAGTGCTTGAATTGTTTGGATCCTATGAAGTTGCTGAGGGATTATATGTCTCTTTGGAATCTTCTGATGGGAAAGGTTTTGTCATCGATCGTAGTTCGGATGACCTCTCAGGTATGATTGAATCAATGACAAATCAATTAAGTAGGTTGGACGAATTGTTGGATAGAGAGACAACTGCAACAGCAGAGCAGGAAACAGTATTCTTGTACCATTTAGACCGTTCAGACAGAAAAGAGGCTGCAAGAACAGGAGTAGAAGCAGCTATCGAATTGATGCCGTATGTAATGACAATCAATGAACGTATTGAGCAGTGTACAATACAGCTGGAAGATGGGACGAGAATTGACTTCCGCAAAGAGAACGAACAAGATACAGAAGGACTTCACTGTAAGAGAATTTGGAAAGACCGGAAGCCGATAGATATATTCTATTTGCAATCGGAGGATGGTAAGGAAATAGTTATTCTACCTCTATGTCAAGCAACCGAGGCTAAGAAACTGAACAATGTTCCTCGTTTCTTCATCTTCTTTCCACTATTAGGAACCGAGCAACATAGAATTAACTATATATTTCACTCGGAAAAATTTTTCCCTACCGAACCTCGTGACCTAATTGTATTACCGGATGGAAATAGTGAACATCAAAATAAGATTGATGCTGATGTAGCGTTGATTGATGAGATGTGCACAATGCTGTTTGAGTATTTAAGGAAACATAGTGCGAATATATCGGGGAGTATTACTTTGGCACCAGTCGGCTTTGAGACAACCGCTATGAAACCTGCGATGGTAGAATACTTCAAGTCGCTTCATACTAAATGGGTGAACGAATTTCAGTCTATTCCCTTCATTGAAACGACAAATGAACATGTAAGTATCAGTCAAACTGACAAAATTAAGGTTCTTGACCATACCATTGTAGAGTTTCTGAGAAAGGAAGGCCATGAAAAATACCTGAAAGTTATTTATGATTATGCCAGCAAGGTTTCCTGCTTACCGAAAATGGAAGAAATTCTTGATTGGAGTGACATTGTCTTTGGATGGGATCCTGAAAAAAGGGAATGGGTTGTGTCGGTAGAAGATATCGTCAACAATATTATAGAACACAATAATAAGACCGGTTTACTGGAGTTCCTAATGTACTTGAAGGAGAGTGGACAAACGGAGCATTTTCGTAAGGCTATAATTCCAAATCGAGAAGGTGTACTTTGTCCGATTAACAATCTGCGAAATGGTGAGAATATACCCGGCAACCTCTATATGGTCATCAAACCATTAGTGCCAGATTTTACCAATCAGTTGGTGGACGAACAATACGCCAAGGTTTACGATGAATGGGTATCGCCAACACGCGAAGATTTGAAGACTGCACTTAGTGGTTTTGTGAGCGCCGAAGAGATGAAGCCGAAACCTTACAGGGATAACTTAGATGCTGTTATAGATTTCCGCATGACTTTCCCAACGTCTACTCCAGGCAATACACGTTACAAAGCCATGATGATCATCTGTGGTATGCACAATAAGCAACTGCAGCTTAATCATGTTCCGCATCTTGGTGATGTGGACAAGGAGCAGCTGATGTATAATGTGGTGTTCGATTCCCTCGTCAAATGGCAATTTAAGCAGATAGAACTTGCAGCAACGGAAAATGCTAAATGGTACGAACATAATCATAAAATATTGTATCAACTTTTGAATGAACTCTCCAACAAGGAGCGTCCAACTGCCTATCAGAAGACCATGCAGGATTATGCGATTTTTCCTAATCAGAATGGCAAACTCTGTAAGTGGGACACACTGCATGTGTTGGCCGATAGTGAAACATATAAAGCCGAGGATATTGATGACTTGAGTTCATATTACGAACGGGTAAAAGGAGAAGATGTACGTGATAAGTGGGTTGACATCTGCTTCAAAGACTTTGAAAAGTTCACAAAGGATAAAATTAAAGAGAATGTAGCCCGTCCTATTGATGATGCCCTTCAAGAATCGAACTATGGTTCCGAAGTTACTCTTGAAATTATCAAGCATCTGGATAGCAAGGATGAGAACTGGGAAGATTGGTTCACTAATATCAGCAAGAATAAGGCTGAAATTTTTCTCCACCGCATTGACGATAATGATTTGCCTAACGTATATACACTCTTGAAAGATAAAACTAAGATTAAGTCGCTGGCTGAACTCGCCGATGATCCTAGGATGCAGGAGATTATTGATGCTGGTCGGAATACCTTGGCTCAAAAAGATTATGAGAATCGTCATAAAGATTTCATCCGTGATTTAGGAAATTTTGCAGAGAAACTTCTTCTAGAGAAATTACAAGATGCTATCAGCAACAAACAATTAGAAGTCGAGGTTTGTGATCAGCAAGGTGGTCAAGACTATAAGGTCTGGCTAGGTGATAAAGTGGTGTATTATATCGAAGTCAAGTCTCGATGGAGTACCAGCGATTCTGTGGAAATGTCAGCCCTCCAATTCAAAACATCAGTAGAGCAGAAGGAACGCTACTCGCTTTGTATAGTAGATATGACATGGAAGAAGGCTGAAGATATTGCCGTTCGTAAATATGACGATTTGGAGACTTGTATCAGGCATACCAAAGTTTTGCATGATATTGGTAAGCGCAATGAGTGGTGTATCGATAGCGTTCAAGACATCAAAGACCGCCCTCATATCGGAGGGGGGTATAGTTTAGTTGTTCCTCAGAAGTTGGTTGAGCCAAGTGGTACACCTGACTTCTATAATCTCATAGAGCGGATTAGATACGTGATTGATGGTGAGAGAAATGTAAAAAGCAAGTAATATATGTTGTTACTTTCTGGGATAAATCCCCCAAAAACGATAGGCCTGGTTAGCCTCAAAGTTTATATTGGTTATATTGATGAGTCGGGTACAAGCAGCATGGTATCGGAGACTCGACAGGAGCAATGATTTCTCCTCTAATATGGAGTACGCCATAAAAATAGATGATCATTTCGCACAGACACCAGACTTCGATGATTTCACAGGATTGGGTATTGTGGATTTCTATACTGTCGTGCATTTTAATAGTTACCCTTTGAAGAGGCTACCCGAACAGTAATTCGGGAAAATAGCCATCTTCCGCTGAGCCCTATCACGAATGAACAGGCTATTGTGGGGGATAAGATTTCCATACGGAATGAGGAGTAGAAGGGGAATCCTGCAAAAATTGTTCAGATCTTATCTATCTTTTCAGTTTCCACTCTCCATCCACCTCATAACCACCATTACCACCCACTTCCCATTCGGCATTGCGGTCGGAAACCGATGTATGGTGCGAAAGGACATTTTTGAGGATGCCATTGGAACGGTGGAGACTTTGGACTGGAATCGATTGGAGCCCCTGAAGGGCAGGGAGCAAGGCCTTGAAGTCGATACCCTCTGAAGCTAAGTTGAAGATGCACTTGTGCGAGAAATCAACACAATAGTATTGGTCACCTTGCCTGAAAATGGCGAGGTGATTTGCTTTTAATGTTGCCCCCAAGTCAGCCTTATCGGTCGATGTGGCCAGATTGTTCAGCACTTCCACGGCAAAGCCATTGTTGAGGATGCCGTGTGGCTCTATATGAATAAGGTGGGGATTCTCAATCTTCCAGATACGGCAGAGAATATCGCGCTCGGCCTCGTTGGTCGGGCTGAAGGCCTGGACACGACGCAACATGAAGTTGAACTTCAACACCTTCTGCACACTGTCGCTCAGGGCAACCTGTTTACCGTTGAACAGTTTGAAACGCCCCTTGGCAATGCGAGTACCGTACTGCCGCCACAACATTCTGTTGAGTTCGTAGGCTATCATCCGGGGATTATCCTCCAGCATGGCATCCACAAAGAGCTCCACCTTATTGATACGTTCCTCTTCGCTCATGAAGTGTTGCAGCTGCTTGATAGAGAGTACGCTGCCGCCCTTATACACCGCCTGTTCGTGGTGATCCACTATCATGTAATCGTAGGGCTTATCCTTTGAACCGAAGAAGACGAGCGATACACCAAACTTCTTTTGCATGATGTCTGCCAATTCACTGCGGCCAGCAACCATGTTGCGGTACTTCTTCAAGATAGCTCCCAATTGCCTCCGGCGTTTGTAGGTCTCCTTTTCATCAATAACAGAAAACTTTGCTGCCAAATCTTCCTTTCCGATCTTTGTTCGTACCCGTCCGCCACGTGCAATTTCAAGGTGGCCACCACGCTCGAAACATTCATAGCCGGACGCCTCCAGGATGGCTTTGAACTGAGTAAGCGAATTGAACTTGTAACCGAGGGCCTCCTTCAGAAACAGATCGGCACGTAGTTCCTCGTCTTCGCCGACGATCTTATTGATGGCCTCCTGTGAGCGGATGCGCTCGTGGCTGTGGTTTATCTTATGCCCATCGGGAGCCACTTGGCTGGTAACGATATGTAGATGGTTGTTATCGGTATCATGGTGTGCATAGATAAGCAAGAGCTGCCCTTCGTCGTCATAGCCCATTTCGTGGAGATACTGATGGGCAATATCCAAAAGTTGCTCCTGGGAGTATTCATGCCCACGGCAGGAAATGGCCACATGGAACTGTGCCTTGCGGATATGCTCGTTTCTTGCCGAATAGTCAATCAGGTATTGCTGCAACTGTTCAGGAGTGTAGCCGTCAACGGCGCCCACATAGCCGAAGTTCTGCATTTCAAGGAGTACGGCCTGACCTTTGGCCACCTTTCGCTCGTTGTACTCGACGGCATGGAATGTTGTGCTGGAGGGTAGTATGGTTGCAATCATATCGCTTTCTTGTGATTTTGCGTTATCGTGAGAATAAGGGAGCGGTAAATCGGTATTTCCCGATTACGGCTGACCGCTTTATCGTGTTAATCGTTTGGCTATCTGATGCTGTTCCTGTTTTATCGCCGCTAAGAGCTTTTGCAGCTCCATGATTTGAGGAAACAATGCGTCCTCGAAGAAAGGCACCGTAAGTTTGTTATCTATTGCCAGTTCGTTGGCACGCTTGACTACTTGGTTAAAGTTGCCGCCCATCCACGACAAGTCCTGCTGATACTTCTTGTAGAAAGCTATCATCCCGTTGAGGGCTGCTATCTTCCGTTTTGTCCCCGTATCATCAAATTGTTTGATGGCATCCCATATCATGCCGCTTACCGTCTTGTAGTTGGCTGCCTTCTGCTTGATCAGCTCGGCATCCTGTGCCGACATCCTTATCCAAAGTCGTTTTGTCTTTCGTTCCATATCCTTCCGTTTATATTCTGAGTTGCGAAGAATAATCCCCAACTTGACAGAGTTGGCAAGTCACTTTTGTCCGCACAAAAGTACAACTTGCTACCCAAACTCCGTAAGGGAAATGTAGTCCCGCCTCCTGCTTGTCTGACATAAAGTTAGCAAGAAATGACGAGCTACGGTGTTCTCACGGTTCCTTTTTTAAAAAAGTGTTTTCGTGAAGTAGGGATGATGAAATCCCGATTTAGCGATGTAAGGATAAACCGAAGTCATGGGACCGTTCCTTCACAAAATATCGAATGACCGAAGCCGTGGAATAGTGATATTACGAGAATACGTAATCACAAAATACTTATTGATTGTCAATGCTTTAGATGGCGTTTTGCTTGCTATTCTCAGCTATTTTTCGTATCTTTGGTATGGCTAATAATGTTTTAAGATGCAAGTGTTTCTCTTCGTATATATCCTGTTCAGAGCCATCTTCCAGATGATCGGTTGGGTGATTCAAGTCTTTTTGTATGTCTTGTGGATGCTCTTTGGCGGCATCGCCTACTTGGTGAATTATCTGATGGAGCGTAAAACATAAAGCCATACCTCGATGTGGGAGGTATGGCTCTATGTGGGTTGCTGTCAAATTCATCTGATTGCCTTTTGGAGGCTTATGGCATGACGCTCAATGGTCGTTTTCAGCACTTTCGCATAGATTTGCGTAGTGCGTATGTTCTGATGTCCCAACATCCGAGCTACATTTTCGATGGGCACATCATGGGCGAGGGCAAGCGTGGCAAATGAGTGCCGGGCAACATGGAAGGTCAGATTCTTGTTGAGTTTCATCGCTGCCTGAATGAGGTGAAGATAATCGTTGGCTTTCTGATTGGAGATCTTAGGAAGTGAAAAATGATATTTCTTCAGAACTTCCATCCCTGGCTTGAGGATAGGGGTGAAGAACTGGGTGCCGGTTTTCAAGCGACTACCGTCTATGTAAAACAGTTTCCCTTCATGTTCTGTCATCGTCTCAAAATCAAATGCCATAACATCACAGAATGCCAAACCAGTATAGGCTGAGAAGATAAAGAGATCCCGTACGTTTCCCGTTTTCTCATCCAATTTCAGTTTTCGCATCTTAGTAAGCTCCTCTTCTAACAAAGGCCTACGTTCCTTACTCTTACCTCTGCTGAACTTCACCTGGGTATAGGGGTCTGTCGGAATCATGTCGGTGATACGCAGGTAGTGGGTTATCTTTTTGAGATGCTTGTGGTAGGTATGGATAGAAATATCCTCCCGTGTGCCATCGTGCAGCCATGTGTCAAACAGCACAAGGTTCTTGGAAGTAAGGTCTGCGAAAGTTTTCAGTTTGCCAAAACGCTTGACAGCCTCCAAAGTACAGAATTTTTGCTTTCGCGTGCCTTTACTTACATGCTCTTTCTCGATATAGTCTTTCATGTAAGCAACAAAATCCGTCTTCAGGTTGCTATTCCTGCATTCCTGTATGCCATTTCCGTCCTTTATTCCCTGATAGTATATGTCAAAATTACTGATGGTCATGCTGTCCCTGAACAGCGACATGGCAGAAATACAGTTATGACATCGCTTGATTTCCTCCTTCACTGGAGGCTGGGATAAAAATACGTCCAATTCCTCCGGTGTACATTTGCCCAGGCAAATGTACTTGCGTTCGCTTCGGCTTAAATAGATTTGAACTTCTACATAGCCAACTCCCGCTTGCTCAGCTTTTTTTCTCCTGTCAAATACGACAGACACCTTTTCTTTTGCCATTTTAACTAACTTTAATATGGTCGCAGGGGAAAATGGAGGAGAAAGTCTGGAAACGATGAAATTGTGTAGCGCAAATTTGTAGCGCATTTGTGATTTTGTAGCGCAGAATGTAGCGCAAATAATTCCCGATGGGTCTTTTCCCTTCCCGATACATCCCGTTGGGCATAGGATTTAACATTGATATAAAATCCTCTAAACCAACGAGTTGGAACACAAGTGCCTGTGTGTCAAACGAAAAAAGGGGATTCACGAAGAATCCCCTTTTTACCGTTTCTGTGATCCGCATGGGGCTCGAACCCATGACCCCAACATTAAAAGTGTTGTGCTCTACCAGCTGAGCTAGCGGATCTCCCTATGCCTTTTCATAAAAGCGAGTGCAAAGGTAGTGAGTTTTCCCGACAATACCAAATTATTCCTGACTTTTCTTTTGGAATCTTAGGAATCTGTCAGGAATCTGTCTGGAACTCTCCAATAACCTCCGCTCCACGCACCGACGGTGTCTCCGTTATAGGGCCTTACCTCTATTCACTTCCTGCCCCTGTTTGATATTCCATCAAAGTCATCAACGCACGAGACAAACCTCATCATTCCAAATTCCTGATGACCCTTTTGAAATTCCGGCAGAAAAGCATTCCGGCAGGCAGTTGTCTCATGGATGTCCCGCAGAAAACAGCCGGGCAGAAGGATTCTTTCCTGAAATTCATGGCTTGCGGTTGGTGCATTAACGGTGCATTGCACGATATTACACAAAAAAGATAGTATTAGATTTCCCCAATCCATTAAAAAGTAGTATTTTTGCGGTAAGAAATCAACAACGTTACTAAATAAAAAGAAACAAATGAAAATTAACGATTTCAACTTCGCCGGACACAAGGCAATCGTCCGCGTAGACTTCAATGTGCCTTTGGATGAGAATGGTCATGTAACCGACGACACCCGTATCCGCGGCGCACTGCCTACCCTGAAGAAGGTACTGGCTGACGGCGGTGCGCTCATCATGATGAGCCACATGGGCAAGCCGAAGGGTAAGGTAAAGCCGGAACTCTCTTTGAGCCAGATCGTCAAGAACGTAAGCGACGCGCTTGGCGTTGAGGTGAAATTCGCCAAGGATGCAGGCCACGCCGACGCTGAGGCTGCTGCCTTGAAGGGCGGCGAGGCTCTTCTGCTCGAGAACCTGCGCTACTATCCTGAAGAGGAAGGCAAGCCGGTCGGCGTTGAAAAGGGCACCCCTGAGTACGATGCTGCCAAGGCGGAAATGAAAAACCGCCAGAAGGACTTTGCCAAGAAGCTCGCCTCTTACGCTGACGTTTATGTCAACGATGCTTTCGGCACGGCTCACCGCAAGCACGCTTCTACCGCCGTCATCGCTGACTACTTCGATGCCGACCACAAGATGCTGGGCTTCCTGATGGAGAAAGAGGTGACTGCCATCAACAACGTGCTGAAGAACGCACAGCATCCTTTCACCGCTATCATCGGCGGTTCCAAGGTGAGTTCCAAACTCGGTGTCATCAAGAACCTCCTCGACAAGGTGGACAATCTCATCATCGGCGGCGGTATGGGTTACACCTTCATCAAGGCGCAGGGGGGCAAGATCGGCAAGTCCCTTCATGAAGACGACCTGATGCCGGAGGCACTGAACGTCATGGCCGCTGCCAAGGAGAAGGGGGTCAACCTCTCGCTCTCTGTGGCTACCGTCTGCGGCAAGGACTTCTCCAACGATACGGAACGCAAGACATTCCCCATCGACCAGATTCCTGACGAGTGGGAAGGCATGGATGCTTCCGAGGAGAGCATCAAGGCCTGGAAGAAGATCATCCTCGCCTCTAAGACCATTCTCTGGAACGGCCCTGTGGGTGTATTCGAGCTGGAGAACTTCGCAAAAGGTACCGGCGAGATCGCCAAGGCTGTCGCTCAGGCTACCCAGGAGAACGGCGCTTATTCGCTTGTCGGCGGCGGTGACTCTGTTGCAGCTGTCAACAAATTCGGTCTTGCCGACAAGGTTTCTTATGTATCTACCGGTGGCGGCGCCATGCTCGAGGCCATCGAGGGCAAGGTGCTTCCCGGTGTAGCTGCAATCGAAAAGTAAGAGGCGACGCTTTTTAAAGGCATGTCCGGATAAGCCTGCCGTGTCGGTCAGCTGCCGATATGGATGTTGTCAACGCTTTGTGCCTTTTTTGCAATTATGCGGCCTCTTCCGCCTTTTCTTTCAATTGCATAGTCCGCTATGTTCTTTCCAGGAAAAAAGCGGAGTCTGTCCGTCTGAAAGGCAAAAGCCGGCAAAGGGAATTTATAGAACCTGCCTAAAACCAGTCAGGCCACTGTCTCAACATGAGATGGTGGCTTTTTGTTTTCTACACGGTTCCGGGGGGCTGGACTGCCGGGTACGACATTCCCGGCCGTTGGGAACAACATTCCCAGCCGCCGGGAATGACATTCCCAACCGGTTGGGAACAGTATTCCCAGCCGGTCGGGAACAGTATTCCCAGCCGGTCGGGAGCTTTTCCCCTGTTGTCGTCTAATGTTTCTGGTTGTGTAGTTTAATGTTTTCCGGTTGACCGCCTTTCGCCTTCTTCTGAATCTGCCTGACGGGTTAAGAACTTTTTTAATGCTGTTGGCCGTGGTTTAAGGTCTTGGAGTCCAGGCGGCAGGCGACATCTGCCCGCCTGAAAGACGGAAGGGTCTCAATGGTATTTTTTAGGAACCGCCGTAAGTAAAAGGAGACACATGGTTGTATTATAATTGAATCTGCACTGCACTTTGACCTGAAAGATGAGATTGAAAACCCTAATCATGACAACAATGACTTTACTGACAGGACTGACATCGGAGGCCTGTGAGGCAGACAGTGTGCTTTCCGTCGACGGCTTCCCCATGGGAGAAGACGGAATAGAAAAAGGCGTGTCAGCCTGCTATGCCGGCAGAATCGGAGACTGCATCGTTATGGCGGGAGGCTGTAATTTCCCTGTAAATACGCTTGCTCCCGACAGCAAGAAGAAATATTACAAGGGAATCTATGCGGCAAGAATCGGCCAGGCAGACCGGCTGCGGTGGACACGGATCGGCGAGCTGCCGGACGCATCGGCTTATGGCGTAGCCGTAAGCTGTGACAACAGCATGATCATCGCGGGAGGCATGAACGGCAAGGGAAGCCAAAGGGCGGTATATCGCATCACCCTCGTTAATGGCAGGTCGCAGGTCGCATCCTTGCCGGCTTTGCCCTGTACGGCGGACAACATGGCCGGTGCGGTGGTCGGACGCCGTCTCTATGTGGCGGGAGGCATGATGGACGGGCGGCCCTCCTGCCGTGTCTTGTGTCTTGACCTGGACCGTCCTGATGCAGGATGGAAGGAGAGAAAGCCTTTCCCCGGCATCATGCGCATACAGCCGGTAGCCGGCAGCATGGGCGACCGCCGGTTCTGCATCTTCGGAGGATTTGCACCGGCTGCCGCCGGCGCAGAGGCCAGGCTGGCACTGGACGGCTGCGTATATGATGAGACCACGGAGGAATGGCAACCGCTTGAGGGACCGAAGGACGCGTGCGATGAGCCGCTTTTTGTGGGAGGCGGTGCCGCCGTGCAGCTGAGTAAAGACAGTTTTCTGGTAGCGGGCGGTGTGAACAAGGACGTTTTCCTTTCCGCTGTCAATCACCCGCAGGCCGGCTATCTGAATCATCCTGAAGCATGGTATCGTTTCAATCCTTATACCTTATTATATAATAAGGAGGGCTGGAGCATTATCGGTAAAAGCAGGGAGACGGCTCGTGCCGGTGCAGCTCTGGTACCGACACGGCATGGCATCTATGTGATCGGCGGCGAACTGAAGCCAAGAGTGAGGAGCAACAGAATCGTACGAATCCCGCCCCTCTGCTGTCAGAGCCGGTAATCCTTTTCCACGCAAATCATCACCTGTTATGAAGAAATATTATCCCTGGGTACTAGTAGCCCTTCTCTGGTTTGTCGCACTGCTCAACTACATGGACCGGCAGATGCTGTCGACGATGCAGGAAGCCATGAAGGCAGACATCGCCGAATTGAACCGTGCCGAAGCCTTCGGTGCGCTGATGGCAGTCTTTCTGTGGATTTACGGCATTGTGAGTCCGTTTGCCGGCATTGTCGCCGACCGCGTCAACCGGAAGTGGCTTGTCGTGGGCAGCATTTTCGTATGGTCTGCCGTAACATTCCTTATGGGGTATGCCCGGAGTTTCGAGCAGCTCTACTGGCTACGGGCTTTCATGGGCATCAGCGAAGCACTGTATATCCCCTCCGCCCTGTCGCTCATCGCCGACTGGCACGAAGGGAAATCACGCTCATTGGCGATCGGCATCCACATGACCGGGCTCTATATCGGCCAGGCCATCGGGGGCTTTGGCGCGACACTCGCCGCCATGCTCTCCTGGCATGCCGCTTTCCAATGGTTCGGGATCGTCGGGATCGGCTATTCCCTCGTGCTGATTCTGCTCCTGAAAGAGAATCCCAGACATGGAGGGGGGAAGCCCCGTCAGGCAGGAACAAAGGCAGACTGCAATCCTTTCCGTGGGCTCTCGGTCGTTTTCTCCACCTGGGCTTTCTGGGTGATCCTCTTCTATTTTGCTGTACCGAGCCTGCCGGGGTGGGCGACGAAGAACTGGCTTCCGACGCTCTTCGCCGGCAGTCTGGACATACCGATGTCGAGTGCCGGCCCGCTGTCTACCATCACCATTGCCGTCTCTTCGTTCGTCGGTGTTCTTGTTGGAGGCGTTGTCTCCGACCGCTGGGTGCAGCGCAACCTGCGCGGCCGCATCTATACCAGTGCCATCGGGCTCGGACTTACGGTTCCGGCATTGATGTTCCTTGGCTTCGGACACAGTCTTGTCTCCGTGGTAGGGGCCGGTCTGTGCTTCGGCATGGGCTATGGTATCTTTGATGCCAACAACATGCCGATTCTCTGCCAGTTCATCTCCTCCAGATACCGCAGTACGGCGTACGGCATCATGAACATGACCGGTGTCTTTGCCGGTGCCGCCGTCACACAGGTGTTGGGGAAATGGACGGATGGAGGGAATCTCGGCCTTGGCTTCGCCATCCTGGGCAGTGTGGTCGTCCTGGCACTGGTGCTGCAGCTTTCCTGCCTGAAGCCTACGACGGACAATGTGGAATGAAAAAGATGCGGCAGGCCGTATACCCGCTCCTCCCCGTCGGGTGTGGTCCGGGAAGGTGTCCTGTCAAGAAAAACATTATAGACTTATGGAAAAGATAATCGGTTTGATTGATGCACCGTTCACGCCATTCCATGCAAATGGCGATGTCAATCTTGAGCCTGTCGGGGCTTATGCAGCCATGTTGAAGAAGAACGGACTGAAGGGAGTGTTCATCAACGGCTCGTCCGGCGAAGGGTATATGCTTACGACCGAAGAGCGCATGCAGCTGGCTGAACGATGGATACAGGCGGCACCGGACGACTTCAAGGTAATTGTACACGTAGGCAGCTGCTGTCTGCGCGAGAGCGTCCGTCTGGCGGAACACGCTGAAAAGACGGGGGCATGGGGTATCGGTGCCATGGCGCCTCCTTTCCCGAAAATCGGGCGGATCGAAGAGCTGGTGAAGTACTGCGAGACGATTGCTGCCGCCGCTCCTTCGCTGCCGTTCTATTATTATCACATTCCGGCTTTCAACGGCGCTTTCCTGCCCATGCTCGATCTGCTGAAAGCCGTCGACGGCCGTATTCCGAACTTTGCAGGCATCAAGTACACCTTCGAGAGCCTCTACGAATACAACCAATGCCGTCTTTACAAGGATGGGAAGTACGATATGCTGCATGGTCAGGATGAGACGATTCTGCCCAGTCTGGCGCAAGGCGGGGCACGTGGCGGCATCGGCGGGACGACCAATTACAATGGCCGGGAACTGACCGGCATCATCGATGCCTGGAACAGAGGCGACCTCGAGACGGCAAGGGAAAAACAGAACTTCTCACAGGCGGTCATCAATGTCATCTGCCACTTCCGGGGTAATATTGTCGGTGGGAAACGCATTATGAAACTTCTTGGCTTCGACCTGGGACCTAACCGTGTGCCGTTCCAGAACATGACGGACGAAGAAGAGGGGCGCATGAAGCAAGAACTGGAGGAAATAGGTTTCTTCGCACGTTGTAATAGGTTCTGAGTCCGTTCCTGCGGCAGGCAGTCTGCCATGAGGCCATGGAAACAGATCGGAGACAACGGCCTCTCCATGGAGAGGCCGGCATGGGGCACGGTGCTTTTCCGTCTTGTCCGCCGTATTCATTTATACAAGCGCAGGCGGGCGGACAGATTCCGTAGGGGGAAGTCTTTTGTTTTTCCCGGATGGGAACATAACTTGGAAGGGGCCGTACCAGAAGCAGGGAGTGCTTCTGGTACGGCCCCTTTCATATGGGAAAAGGAGACGGGAAAGGCTGTCTGTCTGCCGGCCGGGTCAGGTCGTAACGGTTATCTCGCCGGCAATAGACCGGTTCATACATTCCCGGATATAATTCACATCGTCGGACTTCGCCTGCAGATACATCAGTTTCGTTACGGCCGCTTCGACGGTGCTGTCATATCCGCTGACCACTCCGGCATCTTTGAGCTGGTAGCCTGTGTCGTAACGGTTCATTTCGACCTGTCCGCTGATGCACTGACTGATATTCACCACAACCACGTCCCGCTCGGAAGCCTTGCGGAGTAGGTTCATAAGCCATGGCTGCTGCGGGGCGTTTCCACTGCCGTAAGACCGCATCACGATGCTCCGCAGTTCCGGTGCATCGAGCATGTGGTGAATCAGGTGCTCTTCTATCCCCGGAAAGAGCGAGAAGATGATGACATTGTTGTCCAGTTCCAGATGCGGCACCATCGGTTTTGTGAAATCAGGTTTCAGGATACGGTGCTCGTCGAAAGTGAAGTTGACCCCGGCCTCGCACAGGTGAGGGTAATTGAAAGTGTCGAAAGCGTTGAACTCGTCTGCATTCTGTTTTGTCGAGCGGTTGCCTCTGAGCAGATGCCCGCTGAAGTAGATGCACACTTCGGGAACCACCGGCGTACCGTCTTTATGGTGTGCCGAAGCCAGTTCGATGCTTGTCATCAGGTTTTCCTTTCCGTCTGTGCGGAGCTGCCCGATAGGAAGCTGCGACCCGGTGAGAATGACGGGTTTCGTCAGGTTCTCGAACATGAACGACAGGGCCGACGCCGTGTATGACATGGTGTCTGTACCGTGCAGAATGACAAAGCCGTCATAGTCGTCATAACGGTCGGAGACGATCTTCACCAGCTGCTTCCAGCGCAGGTGCGTCATGTCGGAAGAGTCGATGGGAGGGTCGAACTGATAGGTGTCCACCTCTGTCGGAATCAGTTTGAACTCAGGAACATTGTCAACCAGATGACTGAAGTCTAAAGGTTCCAAAGCACCGGTACGCCGGTTGCGCCCCATGCCGATGGTGCCTCCGGTGTAAATGATCAATACTTTGTTGGTTCTGTTCATTGTGCATTAGTTTGTTGTTTCTACAAAAGTAATATAAGCGATAGCAAAGGATTTTTGCTCCTGATTTGCCGAGCGCAGCTTTTCTTCTGCAAATTTACATAAAAACTGTGATTTATAAGCCGGTAGAATGAAGAAAATGCTTTTCCTTTTAGAGGAAAGAGAGGAAAGATGACAAAAGCATCTAAAATTTATGTGAGTTCAGGACAAAATCATCTTCCTTAGGTGTGGGGTTTCATTCATTCCGGTATTTGCCGCAGATAGGAAAGGTACGAAGGGGTGTTTGATTTTATGGTTACGATTGCCGACTTGGTTTTTCCCGGACCTGTCTTAGAGGGGGAATCACCGGGAAGAGGGTGGATGTGATGGCAGATATTCGGTCGCCGGCAGGGGGGCTGATTTTCGCATCGGCGGGTAAGCGGCTCCGTCAACTGCGGGAAGATTCTGTTTGTATAGAGTCTGTAGGATGATTTTTCCGTACTTCTCTTGGATTTTCTTGTATTATTTATTATCTTTGCTTTCTAAACAAGAATCAATCAACTGTATTACCAATTTATCTTTTAGACTATGGAGAAAAAGTTTTTCGCCCCCTCAGAGCTGATCGTCAATGAAGACGGAAGCATTTTCCATCTGCACCTGAAACCGGAAAATCTTGCAGACAAAGTAATTCTCGTTGGTGACCCTGGCCGTGTAGCCCTCGTGGCATCTCATTTTGAAGATGTAGAGTGTGAGGTGTCTAACCGTGAGTTCCGTACGATAACCGGGACTTTCCATGGGAAAAGGATCACGGCACAGAGTACCGGTATCGGCTGTGATAACATTGATATTGTAGTGAACGAATTGGATGCCCTGGCAAACATTGATTTCAAGACACGCAACGAGAAAGATACCCCGCGCCAGCTTACGCTTGTCCGTATCGGGACCTGTGGCGGCCTGCAGCCTTTTACACCTGTCGGCACTTACATTGCTTCTGTCAAGAGCATCGGCTTCGACGGTCTGCTGAATTTCTATGCAGGACGCAACCAGGTGTGTGACCTGGATTTTGAAGCGCAGTTCAAGAAACAGGTAGAATGGGATATGCAATTGGGGAATCCTTACGTTGCCTGTGCCGATAAGGAACTGACGGACCGTATTGCAGGGGAGGACATGGTACGTGGCGTGACGATCGCCTGCGGCGGCTTCTTCGGGCCGCAGGGGCGTGAACTGCGTCTGCCTCTGCAGGACCCCAGGCTGAATGAAAAGATAGAGAAGTTCTCTTATAACAACATGAAGGTGACGAACTTTGAAATGGAGTCTTCCGCTCTGGCAGGTCTCTCGGCGCTCATGGGACACAAGGCGGTCACGGTCTGCATGGTAATTGCCAACCGACTTGCCAAAGAGGCGAATGCGGGTTATAAGAATACGATTGATGGATTGATAGAGAAAGTCCTTGAAAGAATATAACAGGACTTTTCTGGAAAGTACGTTGGGCGGTCGTCGATAAGAATGTTGTCAACTCTTTGTGTCTTGTCGCTTTGATGTTCTTTTAGCTGTAGGGTCTGTCAGTCTCTCTCAGGCGGAAAGCAGCATCTGTCCGTCTGAAAAACAAAAACATCAAAGGTGTTTTTTTAGTTACGGCCTATGAATAGTTGACAGTCGGGAGGTGAGAATCAGTGGTCGGGTACAATTGCGTGGAGGCTGTCTTTCTGTTGTCAGGTGACGGGCTTCCACCGGAAAAGAACAAGATTGGAAAATTAATATTGAGTAGGATTTTCCTGCAAGAAAGATAATGAGTATAGCATATAAAAAAACAGACGGAGGGCGACAGGAGAGACTGTCGGCCTCCGACTGTGAGCATTCGGCAGCCGCCTCCCATCTTCCGGCTTCCCCCATCTGCGCACCCGCAACCCAGCCGGGTGGCGCCATCGGGATTATCCGTGTGAGTGGGGTAGGGGCGATAGAAGCGACGGATCGTATATTCCGAGGGGTGAAAGGGAGGCCTCTCGCGGAAGCCAGGGGCAACACCTTGCATTATGGAGAGATTCTTGACAAGGAGAAAAAGGCTGTAGACGATGTTCTTGTCAGTGTCTTCCGTGCTCCACATAGCTATACTGGAGAGGACAGTACGGAAATATCCTGCCATGGATCGGTATATGTTCTCAATCAGGTAATGAGGCTGCTCATTGATGCCGGCTGCAGGCAGGCACAGCCGGGTGAGTTTACCCAACGGGCTTATCTGAACGGCAAAATGGATCTTAGTCAGGCCGAGGCTGTTGCCGATCTCATCGCTGCATCCAACCGTGCTTCACACCAGTTGGCATTGAGCCAGTTGAAAGGACATTTCAGTTCAGAGCTGTCCCGGCTTCGGGAGCAGCTCCTGAGGATGACATCCTTGCTGGAACTGGAACTGGATTTCTCTGATCATGAAGAACTTGAGTTTGCTGACCGTGCGGAACTGAGCGCATTGGCAGCGAAGATTCATGATCGGATAGCAAGTCTGACAAAGTCCTTCGAGACAGGAAATATATTGAAGAAAGGTGTTCCTGTAGCCATCATTGGCAAGACAAATGTGGGAAAATCAACACTTCTCAACTGCCTCCTGCACGAGGAGAAAGCCATCGTGTCCAATATCCATGGAACAACACGTGACGTTATCGAGGACACGACGGAGATCAACGGCGTTACTTTCCGATTCATCGATACGGCTGGTCTCCGTCATACCGACGACCAGATAGAGCGGTTGGGCATCAGGCGTGCCTATGAGAAGATGAAGGAGGCTGCCGTCGTACTATGGGTTAATGACCGGCAGCCGACAATTGAAGAATGTCGTGAGATGCGGCATCTTGCTGAAGGGAAGAAGTTGATAACAGTCTTTAATAAGATGGACGATATGCCTGTAAGACCCGGAAGTACGGGGCTTGAGGCGCAGACTGTCTATATATCAGCGAAGTTGAAGCAGAATATAGCAGGCTTGGAAACTGCCATCTACAATGCTGCAGGGATTCCGGAAATCGATGAGAACAGCATCATTGTCACATCTGTCCGACATTATGATGCACTTGTCCATGCGGACGCATCCATCCTCCGTGTCATTGATGCTCTTCAGCTCGGACTTAGCGGCGACCTCGTCAGTGAGGATCTGCGCATCTGTCTTGACCAGCTTGCCGACATTACGGGCGGACAGATCACGACTCATGAGGTCCTTGATAACATCTTCAGGCATTTCTGCATCGGCAAGTGAAGCGGTTTTTCTGCACGGATGGAGAATACTCAGACAGGTGTGGTGATCAACTGTAAGCCAGCTGACAGAGACGTGGACAGGACTAGATGCTGTGAGTTCTGTAAATGAGGTAGTCACCGTCTGCATGGATGGTGAATCTATCTTCGAGTGCCTCGTTAAGTGTACCTTGCCACAGTTCCTGAAAAGGATAGGCATCCCATTTTAGTCCTTCACTTGTCAGTTCTTTGCAGGTTGCGTTGTAGATGCTCACCTGCTGTCCGGGAAAAGATGCGAAACGGGTTGTACCTGATGCAGGGACAAACCAGCCATAGTCCGTTACCATCACCGGGTCGATGCTCAGCTGGCGATGGTAATAGAGCATGAGGGAGATGTTGCCCAGTGTGTGATCCTCACGTTTCCCGGTCGCCCCAAGGTAGCAGAAGCGTGGGCGGATGTGCGTCGGTGCATCCATCTGCAGATGCGAGCGGGCAAAGAGGGTCGCCTTGGTGAGGTCGTTGAATGCCTGTTCCGATATCTGATGATAGATGTGTGCGTAGCGCTGCTTCAGTCCGGCAGAGAGAGAGTCGCCGTCTCCGACGACAGCTGCCGGTTCTATCTCATACTCGATGAGTCCTGCCAATGCACCGTCACATACAACAAGATTTCTGGCTTCCCGCAGGATTCGGAGAGGGAGAACATGATAGGGGAAGTCGCCGGCTGCAAGGATAACTGCCGAGAAACGCTCTGTGCTGGATTCATCTGTCCCTTTTGAAAGAGATCCTTTTGTCTCATCCGAAAAAAAGGAATACCTGACAGGATGGCCGTCTCCTGCTTCTGAGAAAGATTCTTTTGTTTTGTTATTGAATACCATTTGTGCTGATCCTTTTATCTGTTGGTTGAATAGGTTTTCTTCTACCCTGTCTGTCGGCTATATGATTCCCTGCTGAAGGGAATGCCAGACATTATGAATGCCGTGCTGCACATCTTCTACCAGATACTTCTCCCTTTCAGCAGGATGGTGCATCCGGGGTGGTTGGGAGACTTTTTCTCCACTTGAAGTATCCTGCCACGGCGATAATGGCATACAGGGCATACAGTCCTGCGGTAAAAGGAATCTCCTTGTATAAATACAGTCCTGACAGTTCCACATCTACGACGATCCATATCCACCATTGTTCGATGTATTTCTTTGCCAGTGCCCACAGTCCGATGAAGCTGAGGGCGTTGCTGGAACTGTCCCATACGGGGACGGTAGAATTGGTGTAATGGACAAGGACAAAATACACTCCGGCCCATAGCAGGAGAAATACGAGGATGGAGGGGAGTATCAGCCGGCGTGGGTAACGTGTGATGGGAATTTCTTTCTCCTCTTCCTTCTTCTTTCCGAATTTCCAATAAAGGAACCCATAGAGGGCTGCCAATGTGTAGTAGATCTGCATGCCGAAGTCAGCATACAGTCCGGCTTTGTAATAGACGAACATATAGATGACAGGCATGATGATGCCTGTCAGCCAGAGCCAGATACTTGCCTTGTATTCCTGATAGATGTAAATAAGGCCGACAAAGCAGCCGAGCATGTCTAATGTCATGATAAATGGAAATAAATAACGGCACAGTCAATTTTTCCACAGACCGCCAGCCGGCCTCTCCTCCTATCCCTCCCTTCTGGGGGAAGGAAGGAGAGGCTTCTCTTTCTAAAACTTCAGCGTAACATTTCCCATCATATTGAACCCGGCCATTGGGATGAATCCGATCTGCGTGTAGCGGTTTTCATTAGGATGGCCGTCATGGTCGAGGATGGAACTGTAAACCGATCCGCTGGCAGCATAATGACGGTTGAAGATATTGTTGAGGTTCACGCCGAACACGGCTTCTTTCAGGCCGGCAATGTGCCTGGCGGGACGCAGGGTGTAGCTGATATTGACGTTCGTCTGTGAATAGCAGGGCAGCGAACGAGTCATATTCTCTGTATTGTCCAGATACTGACGACTGACGAAATTCGTATGCCAGACAGCATCAAAGCCTTTATAATGGAGGTTTAGCATGCCGTTGAGGATGGCTGACGGTGAGAAGGCCAGGGTTGAGTGTCCGTAGTGGATCTTACGGAAGGAGGCTTCCCAGTCAACGCTTGCCATCTCATCGAAGTCCTTGATGATATTGCGGCTCAGGGCGGCATTTCCCTCGACAGTCAGCCATGGCAGCGGACTCCATCCTGTCTCCAGCTCGGCTCCCATGCGATAGCTGTTTTTGATGTTGGTGGTCAGGTTTGCGCCGATGTCGCTCTGTGCTCCGGTCTGCACGAACTGGTTGTTGTAATCCATATAGTACAGGTTCACACCGGCATGCCAGTTGCTGCCGTCATACTGATAGCCGGCTTCAATGTCCATCATGCGTTCCGGTGTCGGTGCCGGATAGCTGCCGTTGTTGGTGAAGTTGTTGCGCTCCGGCTCGCGGTTGGCGTAGGCAATGGAGGCATACGCCTTGTGTCCGCTGCGGTAGTAGCTGATACCTGTTTTCGGATTGACGAAGTCGTAACGCTCGCTGATGTCCAGCAGCTGGTTCTTATAGCCGTTTCCGCTCTTGTAGAAACGGTCGTTCTGTCCGTCCGTCTGATACTCTACATGACGGTACTGTAGGTCCATAAATACATTCCAGTAGTCTGAGAAGTGGTATTTTGCCTTGAAGAACCCGCTGTAATCATATTTATGCGCATCGGAGTCATAATATTTGTAATCGCGTCCGCCAGACCGGTACTTTGCGTCCGCCTGTTCGTTCTTTATATAGGTAAGGTAGCCGAAGTGGCTGCCACGGAACTGCTGGAGGTTCAGTCCGCCCGTCACATCCCAGCTTGCATCCCTGTAACGGCTGGTATAGACGATGCCGTAGGTGTGCTGTGTGAGCCCTTTGAGGCGTACGAAGTCAGACTTCTTGACGAACTTGCCGTTGGAATCATAGAAGAGCAGTCCGAACTTGGCGAATTTCGCATTGGGCTTCAGTTCGCTGTAATATCCGTATCCGTAGGTGTAATGTAAGGTTACCTGATGGTTCCAATGGCTGGATGGATGGAAAGCGAATGAGAGGAGATTGTGGTTCTGGTAGAAGTTGTCCGTCGTCTTATCCCAGAAAGAGCCGTCACGCATCGTGTAGCGTGCGGTCTGGTAATTGCCGTCCGCATCTTTCGTAAAAGCCCCGTTGGCATCTGTCAGCAGATATTCGTAGAGCGGATTGAACTTCCCGAGCCCCCTCTCGTACAGGTCCTTATAGGTCATGATGCCCGTCTTGGCACCATAAGTACCTTCCATCAGGCTCAGGTCGCTGCTCCCTGTGACGACACCGTTCCATGCCTGTCCTGTCTTCTCGAAGTTGCCGATGTTCTTGTAGCTGATCCGGAAATCATCGCCCATCCAGGTCAGTCCGCCATAGTAGGATCCCGAACGCCCCTTCGTGCCGTGGACATAGCCGTCTGTGGCGGTTTCATGGTAGGCGCCGTCGAATACAAGATGGTTGAACAGCAGGCCCGTAGAGAATTTCACACCGGTATTATAGGTGCTGTAAGAACCATACGAACCGCTCACTTCCACGCCGGGTTCCCTGTTCGGTGCATGGGTCGCCAGTGATACCGAACCGCCGAAAGCACCGTCTCCGTTGGTCGATGTGCCGATACCCCGCTGTATCTGCACGCTTCCCATGAGTGCGGCATAGGAGTTCATGTTTGCCCAGAATACCGTCTGGTCCTCTGGTGAATTGAGGGCCACACCGTCCAGTGTGATGTTGATCCGGCTGCCCGCTGCACCGCGGATGCGCATGGCTGATGTACCTGTTCCAAGGCCGTTTTCACCCCAGGCCAGCACGCCCGGTGTCTGGGAGAGGAGGAAAGGAAGCTCGCGGCCGCCTTTGGAGAAAGCCTCAAGTTCGCTTTCCTTGAGATTGGCAACAGCGTACGGTGCGTTTTTCTGTACACGTACGCCTGCCACGACGACCTCGTCAAGCTGCTGTTGTTTCAGTGTGTCCGTTGTTACTTGTGCCTTTGTCGTTGCCGCACATGTCAGTGCAGCGGTAAACAGGATAATTCTTTTCATATCCCAGATGAATGATATTAAGATGAAGAATAAAGGGGAATTTCCCTACGGCGGCATTATCCGCATCAGGTCAATGGGTATGATCTCAGCAAGCCCAAACGAGCAAGCACCCCTTAGTTCCCATTCTGGAAACCTGTGCAAAGGTAATGAATTTTTGTCATATCTCCAAACAGGAAAGGAAAAAACAGGAAGTGTGTTTTTGTTCGGTTGCCGTAAGAGGAGAGGACAGCTGTTCCTCATGGCTGGTTCAGCATTCTGGTGGCAGTTATCCGGCGATGTCCGGTTTACCCAGAGCTAAAAGGGTCTGTTCCGGTTTGGACAGATCCTTTTATTATGCTTTCAGTTTGAAGGAGTTTTCTATACTGGCTATTTCAGCAAAGAATCCCTTGTCCATCTTCAGCCGGTCTTCTATCTTGGAGCAGCTGTGGATGACGGTGCTGTGGTCACGGTTCCCGACGAGCTTGCCGATGCGGCTTGCAGGCATCTTCGTGTATTTCTGTGCCATGTACATGCTCACCTGACGGGCCATGACAATGTCCTTCTTGCGTGAACGGGAGTTGACGGCGGTCGCCGTGACGTTGTAGTGCGAGCAGACTTTATCCAGAATGTCGTCAATGGTCAGCGGTTCATCATCTATTTTCACGGCCCGTTTGATGACGCGTTCTGCCAGCCTCATGTCGACATTGCTGTTGTAGACGACGCTGTAAGCCAGAAGAGAGTTGATGACTCCCTGCAGGTCACGCACGCTGCCATTGGCTGTCTCGGCAATGAAACGGACGACATCCTCTGGTATGTTGAGGCCGTCACGTTTGATTTTGCTGTGTAGAATATCTATGCAGAGCTGGACATTAGGTTTCTCCAACTCGGCAATCAGTCCGCAGGAGAACCGTGTCAGCAACCTGTCATTCATCCCCTTGAGGTCGACCGGCGGACGGTCACTGGCCAGGATGATGCGTCTTCCGTTGCGGAAGAGGTGGTTGAATATATGGAAGAAAGTATCCTGTGTCTTCGTCGCCGTCGCCCATTCCTGGATGTCGTCGACGATCAGGACATCAATTGTCTGATAGAAATTGATGAAATCATTGGTCGTGTTCTGACGTACGGAATCTGTGTACTGCACCTGAAAAAGGCGTGCGGAGACATACAACACCCGCTTCTGCGGATAAAGCTGTTTCGTGCGTAGTCCGATGGCATTGATGAGGTGTGTCTTCCCGCAGCCAGAAGGGCCGTAGATGAACATCGGATTGAACTGCGTCGTATTCGGATGTTCTGCGATAGACAGACCGATGGAGCGGGGCAGCTTGTTGCTGTCACCCTCCACGTAATTGCCGAACGACTTATGAGGGTCGAGCTGCGAATCAATATCCTGCGGTACGGCATCCAGCACGGTGGGGCTTTGGTTCCCGCGGCTGGTCGGGCGCTGCGACGAGATTTCCTCGGCATCGTCCTGCTGCAGATCCTGTGAGAGATGATGCTCCTGGTCGACCATGACACGATACGTCAGCTGTACTCCCTGTCCGAAGACACGTGTCAGAACCTTACGCAGCAGGTCTACGTAATGTCCTTCCAGATACTCATATACGAACTGGCTTGGAACCTGGACCAGCAGTGTCTTGGAAGCCGGCTTGTACGACTGGAGTACAATCGGGCGAAACCAAGTGTCAAACTGCTGCTCGGTCACATTCTCCTTTATGAGCTGGAGGCAACTATCCCAAAGATTTTTAGGACTGACGTTCATGTCGGTTATTTGAATTCTTATGCCTTTCGGTGAAACGGCGGCTTGCCGGCTGTTCCCCCATGATTTTTCTTTTGCAAAGATAGCAAATTATTTACAAAGAGCATTTAGCCTGTATGTATCTGCGTCGGCGGTTGAACTCCGTAAACGGCTATTTCTGTGTACTTTGCACCTTTCTTCGTCTCTTTTGCTCCTCAACACGCGGTTGTGTAATTCCAATCTTCTGATAAACAGATGTTTCCTGCTGTATGAATCGATTAGTCCCGGGCGGGTGAAACAGCGGCGGAGGTGAGTTGAAGCGGCTGATTTCCAACTTCCTTTCCCCTTTCGCCTGCGGATGTGGAACACCAAGCGAATAATTTAGACTATATTTAAATTACTTGTCTTTCTTGCCGAAGAGAGAGAAATGTACATAGCGTTTCGGATGTGCCTTGAGATTGGTGAGGAGGCTGTCTGCAGAGCGCATGGTGCTGTTGAGGTTGTTGTACAGTGTCGGGTCGTTCATCAGCAGTCCCATCGTCCCCTCATTGCTGTTCAGTTTTTCCGTGAGCGTGTTCATGTGCTCCAGGGTGGCGTTTACCTTCGTCATGGTTCCCTGTACGTCAATGCCGCTCACCTTGTCGTTCAGGGTCGTCATCATCCCGTTCGCCCGGCGGATAGCCCCGCGTGCCTCGGTGATGCCGCTGTTGGCATTCGTCATCATTCCGTTGGCATTGTCCATCACCCTGCCTGCCTTGGCTGTCAGAACCGGCAGCGAACGGTCGGCCTGCGCCAGCAACCGGTTCAGCTCCTGTGTGGAAGTCGTGAGGTTGGCGGTTATCCGGTCCACGTTGTGGATAGAGCTTTTGATCGCAGGGTCGGCCAGCAATATGTTCATACTGGCGAGGATGCTGTCCAGTTTCGGCAGCATCTTCTGTATGGAGGGGACCATGCTCTTCATGTCGCCCAGCGTACCGTCATTGATACGGCCGTCAATGACCCCGTTCTCCTTCAGCATTCTGCTGCTCTTTCCGAAGACCAGGACAACCTTCACATTGCCCATGAGGTCGCTGATGATTTCTGCCTTGGTGCCTTCCGGGATCTTCATGCTCTTGTCAATGTCGACACCGACATCGATAGGCTCTCCCGGCCGTGCATAGTCGTATTCGATGCTTTTTACCGTCCCGACCTTGAAGCCGCTGGCGTAGACGGGGGTCGAATTGGACAGGCCGGTGATGTCGCTGAACATCATCCTATAGTGTGTGTCCGTCGAGAAGACCGACAGCCCTTTCAAGAACTGCATCCCGAAGAACAGTACTACGACAGCAAGTATGGCTACCAGTGCGATCTTTACCTGGGGGGTGAAAACTTTGTTCATTTTTGTCAATTTACTTTTTTCTTTTATTCTTCAGGAACTCGCCGATGGCCTGGTTCGTATCCATGCGGACACCGTCCTTGTAGGCAATCACGAAAGCCTGCGGGAAGTCTTTCTTCAGTTTCTCACGCAGTCGGGCGATCTCATTGTAATTCGTACTGCTCCCGATGGTGTACTTGTACAGGTTTCCCTCCTGGGCACAGTCGATGTCTGTATGTCCGCGGAACTGTTCGCAGCCCGGTCTCATCTGACGGTTGGTGGCGAACACCTGAACCTTGAACACGGGGACATTCTTCTGCTGCTCGGTCCCCGTTCCCTTCTGCCGGGGCTGGCTGTCCTTCTTCTGTGCGGGTTTCTGCACGGCGGCAGGTGGGTTTCTCTTCGGCTGTCGCCTGCCGGTAGCCGGCGCAACAGGACGGGGGGTGTCGGCAGGAAGTGCGGGGATGGCCCGTCCGACGGCGATTCTCTTGTTGTCGGCGGCGCGGAAAGGCACTACGATGTGCGTGTCATACATGTTCTTGTATTTCACGAAGGCTTCGTAGATTCCCTTTGCCATCGCATCGATACCTCCCGGTGAGTTCAGGTATTCTTCTTCGTCAGCCGCCGTGATGAATCCCAGTTCTATCAGGCAGCTCGGCATGTAGCTCTCACGCAGGACGAGGAAGCCGGCCTGGTGTACGCCCTTGTCGATACGTCCGGCAGAGGCACAGACGGAGTTCTGTATCAGTCGTGCCAGTTCGACACTTTTCTCCATGTTCGCATTCTGCATGAACTCGAACATGATGTAGCTTTCCGATGATTTCGGGTCGAATCCCTGGTAGGTCCGCTGGTAGCCGGCTTCCATCGAAATGACAGAGTTCTCACGCATGGCGACATCCAGGTTGTCCTTGGCACGGTGCATTCCCAGTGTATAGACCTGGAAGCCCTTGGCGTAGTGTCCCGGCACGACGGAATTGGTATGGACGGAGATGAACAGGTCGGCCTTTGCCTTGTTGGCAATATCAGCACGCTGGTGCAGCGGGATGAAGACGTCGCGTTTTCGGGTATAGATTACATTCACGTCGGGCAGGTTCTGTTCGACATAGCGGCCGAAGGCGAGGGCGACGTTCAGGTTGATGTCTTTCTCTTTCGAGAAGGCACCGAGGGCACCGGCATCATGCCCGCCGTGTCCCGCATCAATAACAAGTGTGAAGCGTCCGTTCGCAGCCCATGATGCGGTTGCGGACAAGATAAAGAAAACAAAGGAAATCGTTATTTTCTTAAGCATACTTAATTATTTAGAGGACAAAGGTACGGCTTTTCCTTGGGAAACCAAGATTCTTTTTCCCGGTTTTATCATTTATTAAGTAATCGGCGAACCCTGCCTGATGCCGTGGTTCTTTCCGTGAATCAGGGGTGCTGTGTCTGCGGACAGGGCAGGTTTATCTGCCTGTCAGGAGCGGATCTCCCTCATGGACAGGGCGGGGAATCGGTCAGGGATTGTTTTCAGAATCTGCCATGGGAGGATGTCTTCCTGCAGGCACCGGCGTTCACTGCTCCCGTCCGAAGTGCAGTTCGACACCGGCTCCGTTGCAGTCGGCTCCCATCGGGGGATTGAGTTTCACGAGTTTCAGATCGATGCTTTCAATCTCCGGGAAACGTGTTTGCAGCTTCCTGACAAGGTCGCCGGCTGCCGCCTCCAGCAGCTTTGCCGGTCTTCGCACGGCTTCTCCGACGACGTCGAACACCTCGGCATAGTTCAGGGTGTCGGCCACCTCGTCGCTCTGCATGGCATCTGCAAAGGGGTAGCCTATTCGCAGGTCGAGCACATAGTCGTTGCCCACCCGCTGCTCCTGCGCCCCCACTCCGATGTATGCGTGGAAGCGGAGACCTTGCAGGAGAATGTAGCTTGTCATTGGTTTCATCATTGTCTTAAAGGCTGTATTTCCCGGCCGGCTTTCATGACAGGTGTATGTTTGAATTTCCGTGTCGGCCGGTTGCGGAGCGGAGGCTCGTCAGCTCCCGGTGTCTTCCTGCTCTCATACGGCGTATTCTGTTTCCTCTTTCCAATCGCACGGCCTGCCATGTCCTTGCAGGAGGGAGGCAGTGACGGCCCGCCTGAAAGGCAGGAATCCGTCAAAGTCCTTTTCAGGATTCACTTTTATTAATTGCTGTAAACGACTTGCCATCAGTACTTTGAACTTTCAGAGGACGGGCGTTGAAATCTCCGATGGGTATTCGCTGTACGGAACCGTCCGGCGGGAAGGATGTTCCCGGCCGGTCGGGAACATCCTTCCCAACCGGTTGGGAATCCCATTCCCGACCCTTGGGAACAGCATTCCCGACGGTCGGTGGGTCTCGGTCTGTGTAGGCAGCGTCATCTTGTCTTGTCCCTGCTGCCCGCCGGACTGTTGCAGATCGGATTCCTCCGCCTGTCTCATCCGCAGCGGGAGGCGCCGCAGTTGGTGCAGATCAGGCAGCCTTCCTGGTAGACGAGTGTCTCCTGTCCGCAGACCGGGCACTTCTGTCCGGAGGCCTTTGTACCGTCGGTGACATACTTTTTCAGGGCGCGCTCGACACCGTTTTTCCAGGTGTTGATGCTCTCGCTCTTCAGCTGCAGCGAACCGACGAGCTTAATGACATGGTCGATCGGCATACGGTAGCGCAGTACGCCCGAGATGAGCTTCGCATAGTTCCAGTACTCCGGGTTGAACTTTTCTGACAGGCCCTCGACGGTTGTCTTGTAGCCGCGCTTGTTCTCGAACTGGAAGTCGTAACGGTGGCTGCCGTCTTCGGCTGTCTGCTTGATGATTTTCCCTTTGGTGACGCTCTTCGGAAGGGCGATGCCTTCTTCGTCGTCCTGCAGACCGGTGAAGATTTCGTAGGGATAGCCGTCCAGCAGACCGACGAAGGCCACCCACTTCTCCTTGTTGTTCTGGAAGCGCACGACATCGCAGTCGAGTTCTTTCGGACGTATCTCCGTCACCTGCGGGCGTTCCAGGATGTGCGTATGGTGTTCTTCAGAGGAGTAGAGGTCTTTTCTCTTTTCCTCATCGGCGGTCTTCTCTTTTTTCTTGTCTTTCTTGGAAACGGAGATCATCACGCCCGACCGGCTGCTGTCACGGTAGATGGTGCAGCCTTTGCAGCCGCTGCGCCATGCCTCGACGTAGAGTTTGTTGACAAGTGCCTCGTCCACCTGGTTCGGCAGGTTCACCGTCACGGAGATGGAGTGGTCCACCCATTTCTGGATGGCTCCCTGCATGCGTACCTTCATCAGCCAGTCCACATCGTTGGCAGTCGCCTTGTAATAGGGCGACCGTTTCACCAGTCCGTCGATTTCTTCCTGCGTGTACCGTTTCCTGGTGTCTATGCCGTTCGCCTCCATCCACGTCAGGAACTTCCGGTGGTAGACGATGTATTCTTCGAAGGAGTCGCCTACCTCGTCCACGAAGTCGACGTGTACGTCCGTGTCGTTGGGGTTCACCTTGCGGCGGCGTTTGTAAACCGGCATGAAGACGGGTTCTATCCCCGAGGTGGTCTGTGTCATCAGCGAGGTGGTGCCGGTCGGGGCTATCGTCAGGCAGGCGATGTTCCTGCGGCCGCATCGCCTCATGTCCTCATAGAGCTGCGGATCGGCTTCCCTCAGCCGGTTGATGAACGGATTGTGCGCTTCGCGGTCGGCATCATAGATGGCGAAGGCCCCCCGCTCCTTCGCCATGGTCACGGAGGAGCGGTATGCGTTCAGGGCCAGTGTGCGGTGAACGCTGACGGCGAAGTCGGTCGCCTCCTGTGTGCCGTAACGCAGCCCCATGGCCGCTATCATGTCGCCCTCGGCGGTAATCCCTACGCCGGTACGCCGTCCTTTTCCGCTCTTCTCTTTGATTTTCTCCCAGAGATGGTACTCGGTCTGCTTCACCTCGTCAGACTGTGGGTCACGTCTTATCTTTTCCATGATGAGTTCGATCTTCTCCAGCTCAAGGTCGACAATATCGTCCATGATCCGCTGTGCCAGCTGCACATGGCGACTGAAGAGGTCGAAGTCGAAGCGTGCATGGTCGGTAAACGGATCGATGACATACGAATAGAGATTCAGCGAGAGGAGCCGGCAGCTGTCGTAGGGACAGAGCGGGATCTCGCCGCAGGGATTGGTGGAGACCGTCTGGAATCCGAGGTCGGCATAGCAGTCGGGGATGCTCTCTCGGAGGATGGTGTCCCAGAACAGCACGCCCGGCTCGGCGCTCTTCCACGCATTGTGTACAATCTTCTCCCACAATGTCCTGGCCGAGACGGTCTTTGCTGACATCGGCTCGCGGCTGTCGATGGGGAACTGCTGGATGAAAGGTCTGTCGTCGATGGCGGCCTGCATGAACTCGTCGGTGAGCTTCACCGATACGTTGGCACCTGTCACCTTGCCCTCTTCCATCTTCGCATCGATGAATGCCTCCGAGTCGGGATGCTTGATGCTGACGGACAGCATCAGTGCGCCGCGCCGTCCGTCCTGCGCCACCTCACGGGTGCTGTTGGAGTAGCGTTCCATGAACGGGACAAGTCCTGTCGAGGTCAGGGCGGAGTTGTTGACCGGCGAACCTTTCGGGCGGATCTGGCTCATGTCATGTCCTACTCCGCCGCGCCGTTTCATCAGCTGCACCTGCTCCTCGTCGATGTGCAGGATCGCACCGTAGGAATCGGCATCGCCGTCCAGCCCGATGACGAAGCAGTTGGACAGCGAGGCCACCTGGTGGTTGTTTCCGATGCCTGTCATCGGACTGCCCGCCGGAATGACGTAGCGGAAGTGGTCCAAGAGGTCGAACACTTCCTGTGCTGTCAGCGGATTCTTGTATTTGCGCTCGATGCGGGCTATCTCGTCGGCGATGCGCCAGTGCATCTGTTCGGGTGATTTCTCGTAGATATTTCCGTGACTGTCCTTCACGGCATATTTGTTCACCCATACACGTGCGGCAAGCTCGTCGCCGCCGAAATAGGCAAGTGCCGTCTGGAAGGCTTCGTCAAAGGAGTAGGTCTGATTGGTTCCCATCTTTGTCATTTTAGAAATTTTCCGACTGCGAAGTTACGAATTGTTTTCCAAAATAGAAAACATTTGCTTAACTTTGTACCACCAAAATCATACGGAATGAAAACAGTCAATTCAAGGAGAACCATAAGAAAGTACAGCCGGAAGATTGTGCCGGAGAATTTGTTGAGGACATTGCTGGAGCAGGCCGAACGCACGCCGACGATGGGTAACCTGCAGCTTTATTCGGTTGTCATCACGCACGATACGGCGATGAAGGCAAAGCTGGCCCCGCCGCATTTCAACCAGCCGATGGTGGAGGGAGCACCGGTCGTGCTCACCTTCTGTGCCGACTTCCGGCGTACGACGCTGTGGGCGGAGAACCGCAAGGCTGCACCGGGATATGACAATTTCCTGTCGTTCCTCAATGCAGCGACGGATGCCTTGCTGTATTGTCAGACTTTCTGCAATCTCGCCGAAGAAGAGGGACTGGGCACGTGCTTCCTGGGGACGACCCTCTACAATCCCAGGGCAATCATCGAAGTCCTGCAGCTGCCGCGCCTGGTGATGCCTGTCGCTACCATTACCCTTGGCTGGCCCGACGAACATCCTGCCCAGCCGGACCGGCTGCCGGTAGACAGCCTCGTCCACGATGAGACCTACTGCGACTACACCCCCGACCGTATCGACCGGTTCTATGCGGAGAAGGAGAATCTGGAGGCAAACAGGCACTTTGTGGAACTCAACGGAAAGGAGACCCTCGCCCAGGTCTTCACCGATCTCCGTTATACGAAGCGGGACAACGAGGCGATGTCGGCCGGCTTGCTGGATGCCTTGAGGCAGCAGGGATTCCTGTAAGATTGTAAGATGCGGTAGAGAACAATCTGTCGGCGGCAGGGAAACCGTAAGAACAGATGCCCTCGGCCGTCCTACGAGCAATCTTTCTCGTGGGACGGCCGAGGGCATCTGCTTTCTTTCCCCCGTACCGATACATCCTGCCGGAATACCGATGCAGCCTGTCGCTGCATCTGCAAGGGACAGGTGCGTCCGGTGCATTGCCGTATCGTCTGCCCCGTTATGGTATCTCTGCCGTAGCTGTACGGCCGCGTCGGCTGCATCTCTCGTGTTCCAGCAGCCATCTCTTCCTGTCTGTACCGCCGGCGTAGCCGCCCGTCTCGCCGTTGCTTCCTACCACCCTGTGACAGGGAAGGATGATCATCAGCGGATTGCGTCGGTTGGCATTGCCCGCGGCACGTGCCGCCTTCGCATTGCCGGTCTGCCGTGCCAGTTCCTTGTAGGTCACCGTCCTGCCGTACGGAATCCGTGTCAGGGTGTCCCATACACGCCGCTGAAAGACCGTCCCGGCAAGACGTACAGGCAGCCTGAAGGTCTCCCTCTCGCCGGAGAAGTATTCATCCAGCTGCCGGCAGGTCTCTGAGAGCAGGCGGCATTGCCTGTCCCTGTCTTCTGTCCAGTGTGCCGGCCATGCGGTATCCGGCACATCTTCCCAGAGACAATAGGCGAGGACATCATTGTCTGCGGCAATCAGCAGAGGGCCGACAGGGGAGACATAGTGACGGAAACGCATGGGCTATTCCTCCACGACCTCGGCATCTTCAATATTGTCTGTCACCATCTTGCTGCCGGTAACGATCTTGGCTTCTTCGGCTTTCTCGTAGGCTTTCCTGACATGATGCAGGCGGATGAGCAGGGCCAGTTCGATGACCCCGTAGCACATCAGCGTCCATCCTACGATCATCAAGGGCAGGGCGGCGGCCTCAATCGGCTTGCTGATTACGAGAATGGCTACGACGAGGATGGCCGTCGGGAAGAGCCAGAAGTAGAACGGGACGTGTGCATACTGCCGGGAGCGGGAGAGACTCATGAGCTGGCTGACGGCTCCGAGGATGAGCAGTGCTGCTAGAATGTAGACCACCCATGTGATGAAACTGTCGGGCATGAGGGCAAGGATGATGCCGAGAAGCATATTCCCGATCCCGGCAACGGGGAAGGAGGGCGGCTGGGCGGTGTCTTCTTCCGTCTCCGCCCGGGCTGCCCTCCTGGCGGCTTTCTCTTTCTCAATATAATAAACCACGCAGGAGATAAGTCCTGTGAGGAAGAAGAGAACACCGACGAGGATGGTCATCCACGTCATGGTTTCCTCCCGGTATTTAACGAGGAGAAAGCCCGTCGCTAATACGATAATAGCCCTTATGGCTGAAAATTGAAGTACTTTCATGGGTACAAAAATACAAAATAATCCCTGTTTGGAAGATGCCGGTCCTTGACTTTTTACTATTTTTGCATTCAAAATGACGATGTTATGACATTATTGTATCTTGTAAGGCATGGCGAGACCGTAGACAATGCGCACCGCATCATGCAGGGGCAGACGCCTGGACAGCTCAACGAAACGGGGATAAGACAGGCGGAGGAAGTGGCGGAAAAGCTGAAGGACGAGCCGATAGACGCCTTTGTGGCAAGCGACCTCCGGCGCAGTATTCACACCTGCGAACTGATCGCCCGGCTGCACGGGCAGGCCGTCACGACCACGCCCTTGCTGCGCGAACGTGACTGGGGATCGTTTACCGGGAAGTACATCCCTGACCTGTCTCACCTGAACGACCCCTCTCTCTGGCCCGACGACATAGAGAGCCTGGCTGCCTTGAAGGAGAGGGCTGAAGCTTTCCTGGACTGGCTGAGAGAGAAGTATCCTGACCAGAAGGTGCTTGCCGTGGGACATGGAATCATCAACAAGGCTGTTCAGAGTGTCTATTATGGAAAGCCCATGAAGGAAATCAAGCCCATGGGCAATGCCGATATCAGAATTCTGGAACTGTAACGGACTGTCGGCTCAGCCGGGACGGCTCTCAGACAGGCCTCCAACACAAATAGTGTTAGCCCTCAGCACGACCGGTGTCGGGCATCAATACGCCGGCAGGAGACGGGAAGACAGGATACTCCCTGTCGTAAAAAGCGGATGACGGGGGCATGCGGAAAATGCTGAGCGGACTGCGGCCGGTTCTGGAGGTGCCCTCTTGCGTACTTCCTGGTATCTGCTATAAAAAGCGAAAAGGAGCTCTACATCACGTGGAACTCCTTTCCTTCATTTAAATAACTCTCTTTATTTTACATCTCTAATCTGTCCTGAATGCAGACGGGTCATTCTCTGACATCTGCGTTTCATCTTCATACCCTAATGGTCAGATATATTTTCCTATTGATCTTTAGTGCTTAGTATTTAAACCTTATTGAATTTTATAGTTCTCTCTAACTTGTTTCTTCATCTGTAGTTTATGTATCTGTGGTTTATCTGTGTCCGCCGAAAGCTCCGCCTCCGTTCGAGGTGCTTCCGCCGGCTGAGCGGCTTCCGCCGAAGGATGGACTCCCTCCGAAACCATGGCCGGGCGTGCTGAACGTGCGGCTTGGCTCGCTGAATGTACGGTTCGGCTCATAGCTCCTTGTGGCACTGCCGAAGCTTCTGCTCCCGCCGAATCCGCTGTTGTTCGGGCGGGTGACCGTCGTGCGGGTAGAACTCTCACGGGGAGAATAGTATGGGTTGCTGCGCGGTCCGTCGAAGTTGCTGCGCTGCTGGCTGCCGAAACTGCGGGGACGGTCGTCCTGATAAGTGTTGGTGTAAAAGTAGCCGTTTCCACCTCTGTTGAAATCGCCGCGCAGGTAGCCGTCTCTCATCCCATACGCCCGGTCGTAGCCTCTGCCGTAGAACAGATCCCTGCCGTTATACCAGCTTCTGCCGCCGTTCATGCGCCAGCTGTGCGCGCCGCAGTAGGCATTGTAGAAACTCGGGCGGCCGAAGTAATAATAGTCGCGGCGGGGATAGCGGGCATAGATGCCGAAGTGCCAGTAGCCGGCATTCCATCTCAACGGACGGTAGAAGTAAGCGGCCTCGACGTATGCGCGGTACTGCCAGTCGCAGAGGATGTAACTTAAATCCACATTGCGATGCGACCAGTATGCGCCATAGAGGTCGTCTACGGTGTTGACGCTCATGAGGTAGTCGAGGTTTATCTCATAGGCTGCTTCATACTGCTCTTCCGTCAGATTCAGCTCGTAGGCCATCTTGTCAGTCAGAAAGAGTGCCTGTGCTCGAGCCTGCTCGTAACTCATTGCGCTGGTCGATGCGCTGAGCATGAGGGATGCGACGAGTGTAAGAACCATCTTTCTCATATTTTTTGCCTTTTGATCGTTTCATTCATGTGTCGGGTACTGTGCTCCGGAAAGCGTTTCCCTGACTTTCACGATGCAAAGGAACAAAGAATAAAACGGATGATGAAAGGATTTCCCCTACTTGTGGGAGGAATTTCCCTAAAGTATGAATGGGGGAAGAAAAAGACAGGGCGCAGGGCAGGTAGCAGATGGTATGTCAGCAGGGAAATGGCAGGGTATGCCGTGTGTCTTGCCGTCTTTCCGCAAAGCCCCTCTTTTCCTTTGTCACGGTGCATGGGTCTTGTCATGTGTGTCAGGGTAAGATGTGAAACCTGTTCGCCGCTGTCTCCTGCCTTGTCACCTCTTTTTAGAACCGGCCTTATTAAATATTGTCTAAAACATTTCCAAATACGGAAGAAAAGTCCTAATTTTGCAAAGGATAGACTGTGTCCGGCAAATGGAAAGCACGCTTTCCTTGCCCTCTTCGGTCTTGTTCTGCAGAAAACAGAGAATGATGGAATATCATGTAACTTGTAGCAAATGCCATCGTGTGTTTACGATTACGGCGGAAGGCGGTGATTCGATGCATTGTACCTGTCCTTATTGCGGACAGGGACTGCACGTGAACCTTCCGGCAGTGGCGCAGCCCGTTGTCTCTCCCGTGGTGCAGCCGGCTGCCGGTCAGGAGGACAGGCCGGGAGGAGGCATCTGGCTGAAGATTCTGGTGACGGTGCTGACCGTCCTTGTCGTCGGCGGGCTGGGAATCTTCGGATTTGCCGTCTGGCAGGACAGACAGGAGGCGGCAGAGCAGGAAATCCGTTTACAACGGAAAGCCCATGCCGACTCGCTGATGCAGATCCGTGCACAGCAGGATGCGCAGGCACGTGAAGACCAGCGCAGGGAGAAGCAGCGGCAGGCGGTATGCAGTTTCCTGCTGTCGTTCTATCGGAAGGCCGTCTTCACCACCGATGACGATCCCTCCTACTATGCCCGCTATCTTACACCTTATTGTCGCCAGATGATCTTCGGGGTGGATCCCGGTGATGGGGCGGAGGACAGATGGGAGAGCTGGTGGGCTGCTTTCGGCAATTTCAACAATGAATATGATTTTGAAGAGCTGTCCCGTAATCTGCGGATAACTCCCGTGGATGACAACTGGTACAGAGTCAGGCTGTCAGAGCATGGCCTGACGGAGACCCGGAATATCCGGGTCAAGGTTTCGGACGGGCATATCCTCATCGATGATGTACGGTGAGATTTCAAAGAAAGGAGAACAGAACATGCAATTTCAGATAGCCTGCAGACATTGCCGTCGCCCGTTTGCCATCGAGGCGGAGCCGGGCAGGACATTAAGGTGCAACTGCCCTTATTGCGGAGAGGGTATGACGGTGGCCACGCCGGCCGGCGACACCGCTACCGTGCCGGTGGCTGATCCATCGAAGACGGTAACAGATGACCTCCGTAGGACGGCCAGCGTCCGGCAGCCGTCAGTGAAAGGAAGGCTGGTGCGGAAAGTAACGGTCGTCTTTGTCGTTTGCTGGCTCGCTGTCATCCTGCTGTCAACACTCTTATATGTGATTTTTTCATCGATGTCAAATTAAACAATAACACACTCAGAATATGAAACAGACAAAGATAGTATGCTCCATCAGCGACCGGCACTGCAATGTCGATTTCCTCAGACAGCTCTTTTTCTCGGGGATGAATGTCGTCCGTATGAATACGGCTCATGCCACGCAGGACGGTATCCGGGAGATCATCCGGAACACACGTGCGGTCTCTCCTCATCTGGCCTTGCTGATCGATACCAAAGGCCCGGAGGTCAGGACGACGGGGCTGGAGAAGCCGATTCACTACCAGGCGGGAGACATGGTGAAGATTTTCGGTCGTCCTGAAATGGACACGTCAAAGGATATAATCAATGTGTCCTATCCGGATTTCGCACGGGATGTGAAGGTGGGCGACCATGTCCTTTTTGATGACGGTGCATTGGACATGGAGGTGATAGAGAATGACGGTCCGATGCTGGTGGCACAGGTGAAGAACGAGGGTGACCTCGGTGCGCATAAGAGTGTGAATGTTCCCGGCGAACACATCGAACTGCCTGCGCTGACGGAGAAAGACAAGCGTAATATCCTGTTGGCGATCGAGGAGGACATCGACTTCATCGCCCACTCCTTCGTCCGTTCCGCTGCCGATGTGCAGGAGGTTCAGAAGATACTTGACGAGCACAACTCGGATATCAAAATCATCTCGAAGATTGAGAACCAGGAGGGTGTTGACAATATTGATGAGATCATCGACGCTTCTTACGGAATCATGATTGCACGCGGCGACCTGGGCATTGAGGTGCCGATCGAGCTGATTCCAGGCATCCAGCGCAGCATCATCAACAAGTGCATCCTGAAGAAGAAACCGGTTATCGTGGCTACCCAGATGCTGCATACGATGATCACCAATCCCCGTCCTACCCGTGCAGAAGTGACCGATATTGCCAATGCCATCTACAGTCATACTGACGCACTGATGCTGAGTGGTGAGACGGCGAGCGGGAAGTATCCCGTCGAGGCAGTCCAGACGATGGCACGTATTGCGGAAGCGGCAGAACGGGATGCCCACAAGCGTGGACATATCACGGTGCCCATGACGAACCCCAATGACCAGCGTGAGTTCCTTTCGAGAAGTGCCATTGAGGCTACGGAACAGTTGGGGGTGAAAGGAATCATCACCGACAGCGAGACGGGGCAGACGGCACGTAACCTTGCGGCATTCCGTGGTCCCAATCCGGTGCTGGCAATCTGTTACAAAGAGAAGGTGCAGCGCTGGCTGAATCTGAGCTATGGCATCATCGCCGTTTACCAGCAGAAGCACCAGTCCAGTCAGGAGATGTTTACGGCCGCCTTGCGTATGCTTCGCCAGAAGGGATATATCGATTTGGACGACAAGATCGCCTATCTGTCCGGTTCGTTCGGCAATGGGGGTGGAACGACATTCCTTGAGATCAATAAGGTAAGTGAGGTGTTCGACCGCAGCTATCGTTTCCATCTTCCTGAGGTACAGGAGACTGTGCCTGAGGAGGATGACAAGTAATATCTTCCCGAGGTACAGGGGAATGTGCCGTAGGAGGATGACCAGTGATGCGGGAAGCAGGTCTTGATGTTCTTCCCCCATTCCTGACAATGACAGAAAGAGCCATATCAAACTCTGCTCATGAGTTTTGATATGGCTCTTTGAGTATCATTTCCAGACGGTTACCGTCCGGTGGAATCTGAACGGTATCGCTGTCCATGTATGATTTCCTTTCCGCCGGCAATCACCCATGGTCCCAGAGGAGGCGGCTCTCTCCTTTCATCCAATAGGTTATGCGTTGGCTTTTGTCAGTACAATGCTTTTCTTCACTTCCTTCTGATAATGAATGCTCCCAACGCGTAAGACCGGTTCTTTTGTGTACAGCCCCGGAGGAAGTAGATGCCGTCGGGGATGGTCGTGATGCTGATCTGCATGCTGTTCCTGGATGCGGCCTTGATGCTGTGGAATGGCTGTCCCTGCATGGTCCGTATTTCATACCGGATGATGTCTGCCTGTCTGGTACGGATCGGAAGTACAAGTGTTGTGCCGTCATTGGGCAGCAGGGAAGGGGATGCCTGCTCCCGGAGCGTGACGGTCTCCTGCAGGGGATCGCTCTCTTTGCCGTACCGGTTCATGGCCGTGATGGCAAAGTGCAGTGCCGGATCCACCTGCCTGAGATGCAGCGAACGGCCGGTGTAACGCCCCGATACCAGATTGCGTGCATTTCGGATGTCGACCGGAAAGGAACGGCTGGCATATATATTATAATAAGGTGACGTACCTTCCCAGTTCATGCTTACCGAACCGTTCTCCAGCCTCTGTATGAGCGGAGTGTGTGCCGGCAGGGTGGGGGGAGCTACGGACTTCCCGCCCTGTATGGTGGGCGGCAGTGCAGGGGTGGCATTGAACTGCTGTTCGAAGTCGTAGATGCCCTGTTTGTTGGAGGTGAGGAAATAAGAACGGAAATGGGCGTGTCCCATGCCGGCATCCCGGCTGACGTACATCTGGCGTGTCATGTCGTCCAGGGTCCAGTTCCCCTCGCGTGGGTCGAGGAAGTAAGTACCCAGACCGGTCACGACTTCTCGTCCGTGTGCATTCTCCATCCAGTCTGCAATGAAAGGATAATAGTTCTCTCCACGGAAATACTGCATGGGATAGAGCTGGTCCATCAGTCCTGTCCGGAGCCATTCTTGTGCCTCCTGGGCCACACGGTCACGTGCATTGAAGTTCTTTGAACTGTAACGGCTGAGATCGGAGTATTTCCCGACGGGCGAACAGGATATCTTCACCCATGGCTTTACGGCTTTCACCTCATCGTGGATGGCGCGTACGATCGCTGTGATATTGTTCCGGCGGTCGTCGGGAGAATCACCGTTCCGGTAGGTCGGCCGTGGCCATCCGTCAGGATAACGTATATAATCGAGGTTGATGCCGTCTACTTCATACTTCTTCACGATTTCTGCACAGATGGCGGCAAGGTAGGCCGGGACGTTCGGGTCTGCCGGATCGAGATAAGAGCCCGTGTTATAGTTCCTTATCCGGAAGCCCTTTTGTCTGAGCAGTCTGCACCCCAGCGAGTTCTTCGCCCCCGCAGGGATTGTTGCTATCCACGCATGGAGTTCCATGCCGCGTCTGTGACATTCTTCCACGGCAAAAGCGAGCGGATCATAACCGAAGCCCGGTGCCCCGCCTTCGGTTCCAGTGATGCACCGGTCCCATGGCTCGATGGCAGATGGATAGATTGTCGCCGCCCTTACGCGGGTCTGCAGGAGCACGGTGTTGATATTTGCCCGCTGGTAACTGTCGAGGATATCTATAAGCTCCTGCTTCTGTCGGCTGATGCCTGCTTCCGATTTTGCATAGGTCTTGGGCCAGTCGAGGTTGGAGAGGGTCGTAAGCCATACGGCACGTGTCTCGTATTTGGGCTGGTGTCGGGTGAGATAGTCGGTGAGACTTGTCTGTGCCTGGACTGTAAGAGTCGGCGTGCAGAACAAGATGGTGAGAATGGTCTCCTTTATGTACTTTCGTTTCACGATGCTTGGGTGTAAACTTATTGTGAGTTCCAGAGCGGTCATATTTCATGCCCTGGATTCCGTCATGCCGGACCGGTCTGTTTTCCCTTGGTTGCGCATGGGGCAATGGAGTTTTATGGGATGACCTCACAGAAAGTCAGATGGATTCGATGAAGTTCAGGTCGGTTCTGAAAATCCCATATGGGCAGACGGCTTCTATGCGGTCTGTCAATGTTTTACGTCTTGCTTCTATGCGGTGTCTTCTGTTTCCCCTTTCAGTTGCATAATCAGCCCTGCCTCTTCAAGGTGAAAGCTGTCCCTGTTCGTCTCAAAGACGGCAATTCTGTCAAAGAGCCAGAACCGGCCTTCATGGTCTTAGGAGCATACGAGTTTGCGTGTGCCGTCAGCCTGCTCTTCTATTGTGACCTTTACGACATTCTCCGGGAGTATTTCCTCTATGAGTTCCGGCCATTCAAGGAGGCAGAGACAACCGCTGTAAAAGTAGTCTTCATAACCCATATCATAGACCTCTTCCAGCTTCTTGATACGGTAGAAGTCGAAGTGGTAGATGGGATTGCCCTGTCCGTCCGTGTATTCATTGATGAGGGAGAAGGTGGGCGACGTGATGACATCCTCGACACCCAGAACCTCACAGAGAGCCTTGATGAACGTTGTCTTTCCAGCTCCCATCTTGCCATAGAATGCGAACACTTTTTCTTTTCCCATCCCTTTGATGAATTCTTTTGCTGCCTCGTGGATGGTGTCGAGGCTCTTGATTGTAATTTCCATATTGTGTTGTAATTTGTAAGCGGTGATAGGCGGTGAGAGAGAGGGGGATGATAGGCGGTGATAAGTGATGACAGGCAAGCATGGCATCAGCAGCGGGCAATCCGCCAGATGCCCCCTCCTCCGGAGTGGTTGTGGGGAGAGGTCTTATCTCTTTCTCGGAGTCAGTGTCACCAGGGGTACGATCATCTCCTCCATCGATATACCGCCATGCTGGAATGTGTCCTTATAATAAGACACATAATAGTTGTAGTTGTTCGGATAGGCGAAGAACGAGTCGCCGGTGGCGAACACATAGCTTGTGCTCAGGTTCGGAGCCGGCAGCTGTGCAAGGCGGGGATTCTTGATGGTGAAGACCTGCCGCGCATCGTAGTTGAGGTTCTTCCCTAACTTATAGCGCAGATTGGTATTCGTGTTCCTGTCGCCGATGATCTTCACAGGATTGGTGGTGCGGATGGAACCGTGGTCGGTGGTGATGATGACCTTGTAGGCCGACTGCGCCAGCTCCTTGAAAACATCTGCCAGCACGCTGTGCCGGAACCAGCTGAGCGTAATCGAACGGTAGGCACTCTCGTTGCTTGCCAGCTCGCGTATCATCCGCATCTCCGTCCGGGCATGGGAGAGCATATCGATGAAGTTGACGACGAGTACATTGAGGTCGTTCTGTTCCAGGTTCCTGTACTGCTGCATGAACTTGTCAGCACCTGCCGAGTCGTTGATCTTGTGATAGGAGAAGCGGTCGTGGCGGCGATAGCGTTCAATCTGTGTTTCGATGAGCGGTGCCTCGTTGAGGTTCTTTCCCTCTTCTTCGTCTTCATCCACCCACAGGTCAGGGAACATCGTCGCTATCTGCTGGGGCATCAGACCACTGAAGATGGCGTTGCGTGCATACTGTGTGGCGGTCGGCAGAATGCTCATATAGAGGTCTTCCTCTATGTCGAACATATCGCCGATTTCCTGCGAGAGGATGCGCCACTGGTCGAACCGGAAGTTGTCAATGACGATAAGAAACACTTTCTCCCCTTTGTCTATCAATGGAAACACCTTGCGTTTGAAGATGTCAGGACTAAGCAGCGGGCGGTCGTCCTCACTGTCTGTCTGCGGCTTCCTGCTGTGTGCGGCCAGCTTGGAAAAAACGTTACCCGACCTGCCGTCCTGCGGTGCCACCCAGTCGAGATAGTTCTTTGCAATATATTTGGCAAAGCCGTTGTTGGCTTCTTCCTTCTGCATTTTCAGCATCTCGGTCATGTTGCTGTCGGCACTGCTCAACTCCAGTTCCCAGTGTACAAGTCTGCGGTAGACCTCCTTCCAGTCGCCGAACGTACGGCATTCTGCTATCTGCATGGCAATCTGCTGGTAGCTCTGCTGATAACTGCTCTGCGTCACCTCTGTCACAATCTCCTTCTGATGGATGTTCTTCTTGAGCGTCAGAAGAATCTGATTGGGATTGACCGGCTTGATGAGATAGTCGGCGATTTTCGCACCGATGGCCTGGTTCATGATATTCTCTTCCTCGCTCTTTGTCACCATGACGACAGGCGTGGCAGGCTGGATGTCCTTTATCCGCTGCAGCGTTTCGAGTCCCGAGAGACCGGGCATCTGCTCATCAAGCAATACAAGGTCGAAGGTCTGTCCCTGACACTGTTCGATGGCATCCGCCCCATTGCTCACCGTAATTACTTCATATCCTTTTTTCTCAAGGAAGATGATGTGGGCTTTCAGCAGTTCGATCTCGTCAT